>NZ_JBKBKZ010000025.1:0-81114 GCF_046296635.1 Algoriphagus sp.
CCGGCAGGCAGGTGTGACCGATAAAATCAAATTATAATCATATGAAATCGAGCATGACCCGAAGCGACACACAGAGGGATGTTTATAATGCATGCGAAGATTCCACCTGCCTGCCGGCAGGCAGGTGTGGCCTATAAAAATCAAATTATAAACACATGAAACCTATGCTGAAAAAAGTCATCATTCAAGGAATGGGATATTTCTACTTGGTAGCGGGAATTAATCATTTCATAGCACCTGAATTTTATCATCCATTGATTCCTCCGTTTTTCTCCAACCCGGAATTAATCAACATTCTAGCTGGTATTGCAGAAGTATTGCTGGGTTTAGGGGTTATATATTTTCCCACGAGATCGCGAGCTGCATGGGGAATTGTATTAATGCTAATCGCCTTCATACCTGCTCATTGGTATTTTATTCAGATCAATACTTGTGTAGATGGTGGCCTGTGTGTTCCTGCATGGATAGGCTGGGTTAGACTAATTTTAATTCAACCCATTCTCATTTATTGGGCTTATTGGGTTGCTAAAAATCCGAAAATCTATGTCTAGAAATGTGTTTGGGGAGGCCTTGGTACCATGTAGTTTGGATCCATTGACTGGGTTTTATAGAAACGGATGTTGTGAAACCGGACCGGAGGATTCAGGTACTCATACGGTTTGTGCAATTATGACAGAGGAGTTTTTGCTTTTTTCCAAAAGTCGAGGAAATGACCTGATTTCTCCTATGCCTGAATATCAGTTTCCCGGCTTAAAACCAGGTGATAAGTGGTGTCTCTGCGCCCTCCGTTGGTTAGAGGCCTATCGTTCAAACTGTGCTCCTTATGTCTTTTTGGAAGCAACCAATGAAAAAACCCTTGACCTGATTCCACTAGAAATTTTGATTTCCAAAGCCCTGAAATCCGAGAAGTAAGGTTATCAATTTGTTAACTTTACTAACAAAATTGAAAGAAGTACAAACTTTTTTGAACGGTCCTCCGTTTAGCATTCAGACAATTATTTTTGGGATGGAATCAATTTTAAAAAAGATGCGGGTTGAAGTCAATTCTAACCTGTATTTAAAGGAACCTTTCAGCTCGGATTTGGGATCCTTGATCGTAAGTGAAGGGACTCAAATGATCCAAGATATGGGGATAGAGATATTCACGTTTAAAAAGCTGGCTCAACAGATCGGTAGTACAGAAGCAGCGATTTACCGGTATTTTGAAAACAAGCACATGCTTTTGCTCTATCTTAGTGCGTGGTATTGGGCATGGATGGAGCATAATCTTGTCTTTGCCACATCCAATATTAAAGATCCATATGTGCGTTTGGGAGTTGCTGTTCAACTCATGGTTTATGGACCTAGTTGTTTGGAGAATGAATATTTAGATCCCAAACTTCTTCGAAAATTGGTGGTAAATGAATCAATCAAAGGATACCTGACCAAATCAGTAGATGCCGAGCATGAATCAGGTATTTTTGCTCAGGTATATCGTTTTGGCGAGCGGATTTCTTCAATTATAAGAGAAATCAATCCTTCGTATGAATTTCCAAAAACATTGGTTTCCACAGTGATGGAATCCAGTCTTCTTCAATCTTTTAATTCACTTCACCTACCTGGAATGACAGATGCGGGACATGAAGGAACTGAGCGTTTTCAGTTTTTTCACCAACTTGTACTAAAAGCAATCTCCAATGCATAGTAATTCAGATATAACTCCTTTGAAGCGGTTTTTTGGATTGCTCCGGGAAGAAAAAAGCCAGATATATGCCATCTATTTCTATGCAATCCTCAATGGATTCATCACCCTTTCATTGCCTTTGGGAATTCAGGCAATTTTGAATTTCATCTTGGGGGGAAGAATTAGCACTTCTTGGGTGATCTTAGTTGTTATTGTTTCTGTTGGGGTAGCATTTAGTGGTTTTTTACAAATATCCCAGTTGCAAATCATGGAGAAGTTGCAGCAGCGAATTTTCTCCAAAGCGGGACTTTCTATTGCTTACCGACTGCCAAAAATAAAAACAGAAATAATGCATGGGCAATATGGACCAGAAATTGTCAATCGTTTTTTTGATACGGTCAACCTTCAAAAAGGACTTTCAAAAATCCTGATTGATTTTTCGACTGCCCTACTTCAGGTTGTATTTGGATTGCTTTTACTTTCAATTTACCATCCTTCTTTCATTCTTTTTGGGGCAATACTTATTGGTATTTTGAGTTTGATATTTTATTTCTCAGGACCTCGGGGGATGGATACAGCTCTTAAAGAATCAGTCGCCAAATACCAGACAGCCTATTGGTTGGAAGAGGTGGGTAGAACCTTGAATTCATTCAAGCTGGTGGGAAGTACGAGATTACCGATTCTGAGAGTGGATAAATTATTACAGCGCTATGTCGACTTCCGAAATAAGCATTTTTCTGTATTGATTTTCCAATACAAGATGATGGTGATTTTTAAAGTTCTAATTGTAACCAGTTTGCTTGTTGCCGGTAGTTTACTTTTAATTAATGATCAGATTTCAATTGGTCAATTTGTAGCAGCCGAAGTAATCATCATTTTGGTGGTCAATTCTGTCGAAAAATTGATTCTGTCCCTTGAGACTGTCTACGATACTTTGGTTGCTGTAGAGAAGCTCGGTCAGGTGATGGATCTGGAACTTGAGCATCACAGTCCTTCAGAAAAAATTGTTGCAGCACATCCTGAAGGCTTAAAACTCAGCATGAAAGATGTGGTATTCCATCCTCAAGACGCAGAAGAACCAATTTTGAAAGGAGTAACACTTACTGTCCAGCCAGGAAAGAAAATTGTAGTGACTGGACGAAGCGGAAGTGGAAAAAGTGCTCTTATGGCTCTTTTTTCGGGTTTATACGAAGAGTTTGAAGGTACCGTGTTAGTGAATGATCTTTCTCTGGAATACATCAATCTGGAAAAATATCGGGGTATGGTTGGAGATTTTCTAGAGCTACAGGAAATATTCCATGGTTCTATACGTGAGAATATTTTAATGGGAAGAGACTTTGATCAGTCTCATTTAGAATACATTTTAAATCTGGTGGGCCTCAAAGATTATCTATACAAGCTACCTCAAGGCCTTGATGCAATCCTTCAACCAGGTGGGAAAGGTCTCTCCAAATCACTTGCTCAGAAAATTTTGCTTTCGAGAGGTTTCGTCGGTAAGCCAAAGGCCTTAATAATGGAGAATGTCTTAGTAGATTTGGATAAAAAAGTCCTCGATGATATCGTAGACTACTTGTTTAAAGGAAACTGGACACTACTTATGGTCTCTTATGATGATGAAATCCTGAAGCGAGCAGACGAGGTGATTTTGATGGCTTCAGGACAAGTAATTTACCAGGGGAATTATGAAGGTTATATAAATTTAAATAGTTAAGGCAATGTTGAATATTTCTAGGACTAAAATTCAGGAATCCATTCCTTTTAGCGGATCTAAAAGCTTGGTGATGACCTTACCTCAGAAGGAAAATCAACGGAGATTGAGACTACTCACTGGAATTGTAATATCAGCCTTTATCATGCTTTTTCTTCCTTGGACCCAGAATATCCGGTCAAAGGGTTTTGTGACGGCTTTGAGACCTGATCAAAGACCACAAACTATCCACTCAATACTGGCCGGGCGAATCGAGAATTGGTATGTGGCCGAAGGAGACTTTGTAGCCAAAGGGGATACTATCTTGAGAATATCCGAAATTAAGGATGAATACTTTGACTCTTTGCTTCTACCAAGAACGCAAATGCAAGTCGATGCCAAAGCCTCTTCTGCGAGATCATACGGTGACAAAGTAGGTGCCCTCTCCGCTCAAATGAATGCGCTGAAAAGAAACACTATACTCAGAATCCAACAAGCTGAAAACAAGTTGAGGATGGCGGAATTGAGGGTCCAATCTGACAGTATTGAATTGGTTCAGGCCAAAGTGAACTTTGAAATTGGAGAATATCAGCTAGAGCGATCAAAGAACCTCTATGAAGAAGGATTAAGATCTCTCACTGATTTTGAAACTAGGAAGTTGAAATTTCAGGAAGTGCAAGCCCAGTTGATATCCGCCGAAAACAAATTACTTAGCAGCAAGAATGAGTTGATTTCGGCAAAGATCGATTTGGGTGCTATAGATAATGATTTTCAGGATAAATTATTCAAAGCTGAATCAGAAATGTACGAAGCAATGTCTTCGCAGTTTGATGCAGAAGCGAATACCACCAAACTTGAAAACCAATACAGCAATTACGAACGGAGAACGGGACTTAGGCATGTGCTAGCCCCTCAGGATGGTTATATTGCTAAGGCTATTCAGGTCGGTATTGGGGAGACGATCAAAGAAGGTGATGAAATTGTCTATATCGTCCCTGCAAATGCTGAATTGGCCGTGGAAATGTATGTGCAACCAGTTGATCTTCCTCTTCTCAAGATCGGAAACAAAGTCCGATTCATATTTGATGGTTGGCCTGCCATTGTCTTTTCAGGTTGGCCACAAATCTCCAATGGTACATTTGGTGGTGTGGTGGTAGCTATTGACCAATTTGCCGGAGCAAATAATCAATATCGCGTGTTGGTCATTCAAGATCCGGAGGAAGAAGCATGGCCGGAATTATTAAGAATGGGATCTGGTGCAGATGGTATCGCCTTGCTGAATGATGTGCCAGTCTGGTATGAGATCTGGCGTCAGCTCAATGGTTTCCCTGCTGATTATTACACCCAAGAACAAAAAGATCAAGCTGGCTCAACCAAGAAATGAAAAAAAGAACGCTGATTTTACTTTTGATTTTTTGGTCATCTTTAGCAAAAGCACAAGATTCACTCCAACTCAGCTATGAGATGTATATGGAATGGGTACGACTTTATCATCCCATTTCTGCTCAAGCTGAATTAAATCTACGGTTAGGACAGATGGAAGTGCGTCAGGCTAGAGGAGCATTTGACCCGCTGATCTATGGTAATCTTGATAAAAAGGAATACAAATCAACCAATTATTATGATAAACGAGAAGCTGGCTTGAGTATTCCAACCTGGATGGGAGTTGAGTTGAATAGTGCCTTTGAACAAAATACAGGTAGTTTTCTGAATTCTGAAGGCACAGTTCCTGCCGGTGGTTTGATCTCGGCCGGAGCTGCAGTAAACTTAGGCCAAGGCTTGATACTAGACGATAGGAGAGCAGCGCTTCGGCAAGCACAGCTATTCCAACAGGCGAGTGAAGTCGAACGCTCTAGGTTTCTGAATGAGTTAAATCTCAGTGCTACAGATATGTATTGGAGATGGGCTTTAGCTTTTGAAAATTTAAAAGTACTCAAAGAAGGTGTAGATCTTGCGACATCCAGATTCAATTATGTCAAAAGTAGTTTTCTCCAAGGAGATCTCGCAGCAATTGATACAGTAGAGGCCTTTTCTCAATTGCTCAATCGGCAATACCGACTTCAATCAGCAGAAAATGCCTTTTTCGCCACTACCCAAGAGATAAATACCTTCCTTTGGGATGAAAGCGGAAATCCTATGTTTCTGGAGGAAGCGATTATTCCTCAGGGATTGTTTGAGGAGTTCACATTGATACCTGATTTTGAAGAATTTCGAGCGATTATCGGGCGGCATCCTGATTTGTTGATCACAGATTTTGAACTGGCTAGCTTGGATGTAGAGCGAAGACTGAAAGAACAACAGTTACTTCCCACTGTTAAACTGAAATACAATTTTCTCAGTGAAACACTGTCCCAATTTGATGAGTCTCCTTTCTATCAAAACAATTACAAATGGGGCGTTACAGTTTATACTCCTTTATTTTTGAGAAAAACCCGTGGAGCCATTGGCTTGGCCAGGACTAAAATTGATTTCAAACAAAACTTCAGAGATCTCAAAGAACTTCAACTGAAAAATAAACTGGAGACCGAATTAAATAACTGGACCATAATTAATCAGCAGGTGACCACTTTCACGGCAAATGTCGCCAGTCTTGAAGCATTATTGACCGGTGAAATGCGAAGATTTCAAATGGGTGAATCAAGCTTGTTTCTCGTGAATGCTCGTGAAGTTTCGGTTTTTGACTCTCGAGTCACCCTCAATGAGCTCGCATCCAGACTTCGTATTTCTTACGCAAGATCAAGATATGCTGCGGGTTTAGGATTTGAATAATATGCTGAAAATTAATTTATTGCCTCACTTTGTTAAAAGCATTTTCGAAGCTTGAATTCCATTCTAGATCTAGCCAAGTAGCTAAAGCGGTTTTCAGAACATCAATCTCTGATTGACTTTTTGAAACATTCTTAAACCATAGTTTTATTTCCTGCTCGTCTCTGATTTTTTCGGGAGTTCTCAAGTAAAACAACAGCATCGAAATTAGGCATAAACTTAAATTCGGTGGATAATAACCGATAAGCACTTTATAATCCATAAAAATCGGGAGGAGTCGGCTCTTCAATTTCGCAATGCTATTCAGCGAGATATCACTCAATTTGTGCGAGACAAAAGGGTTACGAAACCTATCCAAAACATCATTTGCGTATTTCTTTAACTCATCCCGATCCAGATTAATGGTTGGGATGATTTCATTATCAATGATATCAAGGAGAAATTTTTCCCGATCGGAAGAATTAATCCATTCGCCTACAGTTTGAATTCCTAATAGTAATCCATGGCCTGTCATTGCGGTGTGCGAAGCATTGAGAATTCTGACTTTTCGCAAGGCAAAGCCTGAAATATCTCCTGCCAGAATCACCTCCGAATCACTGGATAAAAAGGGTAAATGTGAACAAACCGACTCAGGACCTTCGATAGCCCAAAGTGCATAAGGCTCTGCCTGAACCAAGAAAGGATCTGACTCTTTAAGCTTTAAATCAAGATGAGAAGGAAAACCAGGTACAATTCTGTCTACCAATGAATTAAGGAATAGCACTTTCTCTTCAATCCATAAAAGGAATTCCGATGAGAGGTTCCAATTTATTGAATGAGCCAAGATAAAATTTCGTAAAAGTTTTCCATTATCAGGTAGTAATTCGCAGGGAAGAACTACCGTTTCAGATTGGGGAATCGTCTGAAATCTTTTGTAGAGCCACTGTGTCAATCTGCCCGCAAAGGATTCCGCAAATTTTTCAAATGGCCCCTCTTCTTTCATCACCATTCCTGCTTCTGTGACATTGGAAATGATCCATTTCAGCTGGGAAGATGCAGCAAAATTCAAAAACTTTTCCTCTTCATCCGGAAGCCTAATCCCGTCCTTGACACAGGTGATTTCACGGATTTGCTCAATTTTTTGTCCATCCTTGAATCCAGCCACTAAGAGATTGTATTTATAATCCTGAGCGGCCAGTTGCTGCAAGCTATTGCTTGAGGTGGATTGTATGATACAGATATTCAGGTTATTGCCATTTTCATTTAAGTCCTGCACCATTGAGCCAAAAAATGCTCTGAGAAAATTTCCGGTCCCGAATTGAAGTATTTGTATGTTGGTGTTGGTCATGTTAGAAGTTTTTAATTATTTAGGAGAAAATAACATTCACCTTTATGTCCGCTTTTGTTTTAGTAGAAGTAAATATCCAAGATCCTCTAGTTTACGAAGAATACAAAAAATTAACACCCAGCAGTGTCGAAGCGTATGGAGGTAAGTTTGTAAGTCGAGGCAGTCCTGTGCAAGTGATGGAAGGGGAGTGGAAGTATGATCGCTTGGTTATGATTGAGTTTCCCACAAAAGAAATTGCACTGGAATGGTACAATTCTAAGGAATATCAACAAGCTAAGAAAATTCGAGAAAATGCTGCTTCGGCCAATTTTTTTATTGTCGGATAATTTTTTTGGCATTTTTATTGGTGTGAAATGCAAATTGAATGGTATTTTATTGAAAAATAGATAAACAACGAAAATCTCAATAAATTAAAAAAGTGAAATAAATATCAAAAAAATTTAATCACCTAAATTAAAAACCCAATGAAAATTAAATTCTATCAATCCTTAGCCTCGTTAGCGTTGCTATCAGTTATGTTGTGGTCCTGTTCTGATTTAATTGACCATGACTTGGAAACCACTGAGTTTGAATCTCCGGATTTAACTTATGAACAAGCCATCAGTCTGTGGCAAGACCTTGATCGTGAGGCAGGTCACTCGTTTGGTTATCGGATGAAATCAGATTACAATTATTTTGAAGATTTTCAGAATAATTTGTTTTTTGTACCCGGTGAAAATTATGAAGAAGGTCCAGCTCCAGGATTCTATCCAGGAACAGGTACAGGCACTGCTACGAGAATGGGAAAGGCGAAAAGTTTCGTAAATCAATTCGCATTTTTTGATGAGACCGGACTGAAAACTATTGGTGCCCCTGTCACAATGTTTTTTGGAGACGAGTTGGATGCATTAGGAATTAAAAATATCCCCAACGAAGTAAGTTCTATCACTGTTGGAAAGAAAAAAGATTCGATTTGGATTAAAAACATTTCAAATACTGTAACTCCAATTAGCAATAATCTCTCTTCCTTCATTGCAGAAGTTGAATTTGTCGGAGGGACTGGTAAGTTTGCCAAATTCAAAGGTACGGGAGTAGTTAGAGGGAATTTTAATCCAATGAATGGAGAGGGAACTTCGGTGACATTAGGCAATCTTAAACACGAAAAATAACTTGTTAAGCTAATCAGAAAAAAGCCGGTTTTCCGGCTTTTTTCATTTCATGGATTTTATAAGGATACTCCACGTTTCCATGGAATAAAATCAAAGTTTTTATTTTGCTCAGCTTTAGTTTTGACTTCACCACTTGCTACCTTAATTATCATTTCCAGAAGTTTGTCCCCACAGGTTTCGATGGTATCTTCTCCCGAAATTACCGTTCCAGCATTGAAATCAATGATATCTGGCATTTTATTGGTAAGCTTATGATTTGTCGAGACTTTAATGACAGGACAGATTGGATTACCAGTTGGGGTGCCTAGTCCTGTGGTGAATAGAATGATATTAGCACCGCTTCCAGCCAATCCTGTCGTGCTTTCTACATCGTTTCCAGGGGTACAGAGCAAATTTAATCCCGGAGTTTTCGCATATTCTGTGTAGTCCAAAATATCTGAAATCGGAGCTGTTCCTCCTTTTTTTGCGGCTCCACAAGACTTGATCGCATCAGTGAGAAGTCCATCTTTGATATTGCCGGGACTGGGGTTCATGTCAAAACCACTCCCGACCCGCTTGGCGGCAGCGTTGTAGGTTTCCATCAGGTGGATAAATTTGTCTGCCAATTCAGATGTTTTGCAGCGATTGATCAGGTTTTGCTCCGCACCGCAAAGCTCGGGAAACTCTGAAAGTATGGCTGATCCCCCAAGCGCTACGATTAAATCTGAGACTCTCCCCAAAGTAGGATTTGCCGAAATTCCTGAAAACCCATCCGAACCTCCACATTCCAATCCAATGACCAATTTATTCAAGGGAACCGGCTGACGTGTAGTTTTATTTGCCTCCACAAGTCCTTCAAATGTCTGATGGATGGCTTTTTGAATTAACTGATCTGTCGTTCCTTCTTGCTGTTGATCACAGATGATCACAGTTTTAGGTTGACCTTTTTGGATATTGGCAAGCTTTTCCATCAGAATACTTGCCTGAGCATTTTGGCAGCCTAGACTTAGCACGGTTGCGCCAGCTACATTGGGGTGATTGATGTAGCCTGCAAGTAATGCGCAGAGGGTTTCGGAATCTTGACGAGTGCCTCCACAACCTAAGTCATGCGTGAGAAATCGGATTCCGTCCAGATTTTCAAAAATTTTAGAGCCTGTTTTTACAGATTTCTCCGCAACCGTTTCCGTATTTTTTTGATTGGTCAGTCCTGAAATCAAGTTTCTGATTTGAAGTTCATATGGGTTGGGAGTGGAAAATCCCAAGGCATTTTCAAAGGCTTCCTGAAGTAATTTTACATTCGTATTTTCGCAAAAAACCAAAGGAAGAACAAGCCAATAATTAGCTGTACCTGCCTGATTATCAGATCTTAGATAACCCTGAAAAGTCTTTTCTTGCCATGAAGAAGTATCGGGTACTGTCCAGTTGAATTGGCTTGAATTTATGGTGTAATCCCTTGTTTTATGATGAATGTTTTGAAGGGTGATGGGATAGCCTTTGGGAATAACCTGAGTTGCCTCTCCTACGATGGTCCCATACATCAAAATATCATCTCCAGGATTGAAATCCTGAATAGCAAACTTATGTTTTGCAGCCACAAAATCCTGAATTTCAAGCTCTAAATTATTCAGGACTACTCTTTGCCCGCGATTAAGATCAGATAGTGCTACTCCAACATTGTCAATTGGGTCGAGAAGTAGGGTGGTATTGTTCATGATTTTTATTCTTAATTTGTTCAAATTAGAAAAAAATAAATTCTTCCATGAAGAAAATTGTCACACTCGGGGAGGTGATGCTACGACTATCGCCCCCAGGAAATCAACGTTTTTTCCAAACCCATTCCTTCGATGTGGAATTTGGTGGCTCGGAGGCAAATGTAGGTGCCGCTTTGGCCTATTGGGGAATGCAGGTTGCACACTTAACTTCATTTCCGAATAATGAGATCGGTTGGAGTGCCGCAGGTCAAATGCGCAAGAATGGAATTAACACGAAGTTTATCCCATTTCTACCAGGTAGAATGGGGGTTTATTACCTTGAGCAAGGCTCCATGCAGCGAAGTTCACAAGTGATCTACGATCGGGTGAATTCTGCCTTTTCTAATTTTGATGGGAAAGATTATAGTTGGGATGAGATTTTTGATGGAGTGAGTTGGTTTCATTGGTCAGGTATCACACCGGCATTATCCAGTAAGTGTGCTGAACTTACACTTCGATCACTTCAAGAAGCAAGAAAAAGGGGCATTACGGTGAGCGGGGATTTGAATTACAGAAGTAATCTCTGGCAGTTTGGAAAGGAACCTCACGAGGTGATGCCCGAATTGATGAAACTGACCAACGTGATAATTGCAGGTTCGCGAGATTTTAAGCAATGCTTGAATGAGGAGTTTAAGAGTTTCACAGAAGTGCGAAATATGGCTTTTGATCGATTCTCTGATTTGGAATATATTGTAAAAACCGATCGGGTATCCCACAGCTCATCGAACAACACCATTTCGGCAACGCTTTTTTCCAATAAGAAAACTTACTCATCCAAATCTTATGAGTTGACTCATATCGTTGACCGTGTCGGTACGGGTGATGCATTTGCAGGTGGGTTGATTTATGGATTGCTACATTTCAAACCCAAGGAAGCAATTGAATTTGCTATGGCCGCCGGTGCGATCAAGCATAGTGTTCCAGGTGATGTGTTGCTGTGTTCCCTTCAAGAAATTCAAGAATTAGCAAGCGGTGAAGCTGTCGGTAAAATCAAACGTTAATGAGAAATCCAACCCCTTTTATCAAAAAAATGCATGCCGGTGGCATGATGCCCATCTTTTTCCATCCTGATGAGCAAGTTTGTTTGGACTTGCTTCATGCAGCTTATGAGGGTGGGGTACGAGTAATTGAAATGGTCAACCGAGGAAAGGAGGCCAAATCTATTTTTCCAAAAATTCGAGCAGCAGCCGATAAGTTGCCCGGAATTTTTCTTGGTGCCGGAACTATTTATCATCCCTTTGAGGCGGAGGAATATATTGACATGGGAGCTGAATTTATAGTGGCCCCTGTGATGAATTCAAAACTTGGTGAATATTGTGCGAAAGTTGATGTGCCTTGGATACCTGGCTGTGGTACAGTTTCAGAGATCTTCTTTGCACAAGAACTTGGAGCAGAGCTGGCCAAGATTTACCCTGCAAATGTGCTGACTCCGGATTTCGTGCCCGCTGTTCATGCTGTTTTGCCGAAAATGGAAATCATCCCGACAGGTGGCGTAGAGCCAACAGCAGAAAGTCTTAAAAAATGGTTTGATGTAGGTGTACTATGTGTTGGTATGGGATCTCAACTTTTCCGTAAGGATCTAATTGCAAAAGGAGCTTTTAATGAAATAAAAGAATCCGTTCACCTGGCGATGGGTATAATTGAATCGATTCGATCCAGCAAATCCTGAACTTGTAAAAAGTTATACAAAAAAATGCCCCCAAAAAGTGTTTTTAACTTTTCGAGGGCATTTGGAGTCATGCCATCTTCTGTCTCTCGACTTCCGTCTCCCTTCTCATTTATAAATCTGGCTGAGGTGTCAATCGCAAATAAGCTTTGATCACTTTGTGCACCTTTGAAATTTTGCCGGAATATCCTCAGTCTTTATTAGTGTAGACACCATTGAGCGATCAGATGCTCCAAGAATATAATTTCCAGCTTTTCAGATGGTTTTAATTTTTAAAATCAAACTGCGGGTAAGAAAGTTGATAACCAGATAAAAAATTTGAACAATGTCGGCTAAATGATATTATTTAGAGATTTACAATCCGTTCTTTACCCCTAATTCGTAAATCAACCAAATCCACAAAATGAAGACTTATTACAATTCTGAAGACCTTAAACAATTCGGTTCTATTGGAGAGCTTCAAAAATCCATGGCAGATAAATTCTTTGCTTATTATGCCGAGGTATTTAAAGAAGGAGCACTGACAGCCCGTGAAAAATCATTGATTGCCCTTGGGGTTGCACATGCATTGCAATGTCCTTACTGCATAGATGCTTATACTACTGATACGCTCGAAAAAGGCTGTGATGAAGAGCAAATGATGGAAGCTGTCCATGTGGCTGCGGCCATCCGCGGTGGAGCCTCCTTAGTACACAGTACTCAAATGATGAATAAAATCAAAGAAATATCCATGTAATCAAGCCTATATTGGTGTTTCTCACTAAGGTTTACCTTAAACACCTGCACACCGATAGGCAGGTGCGAGACTCCATATGGGATGTATGAAACAATATTAATCAAATGAAATCACTCAAAGCGCAACTCCATACTCTGGCAGATCCTGAAGAGGAACTTGTAATTTTAGAAGAAAAACACCCTGGAGGTAGCGATAACAGCTTTAAAAATCACCTGAAACGGATTGGCTTATTTCCTTTAATCCCTACCCAACTCGAAATATTTCAGATCAACATGGGCAAGATGTGCAACCAAGTTTGCAAGCATTGCCATGTAGATGCGGGTCCGGACCGTAAAGAAATTATGACTCGGGAGACGATGCAACTATGCCTGGATGTCATAGCCAAAGAACCGAATCTAAATTGTGTAGATCTGACAGGAGGAGCTCCAGAGATGAATCCGGACTTTAGATGGTTTGTTGCCTCTATCCGATCGATAAGACCAACTATCAAAATCATCGTTCGTTGCAATCTGACCATCATTTTGGCCAATCCGAAATACCATGATCTTCCTGAGTTCTTTAAGGAAAACAGGGTAAATGTGGTGTCCTCTTTGCCCTACTTTTCAGCTATGAAGACGGATGCACAGCGTGGAGATGGAGTTTTTGAAAAGTCCATTCGAGCATTGAGACTTTTGAATCAGGTAGGATACGGCATAGCTGGATCCAATTTGGTCTTGGATTTAGTTTATAATCCTTCAGGTGCATTTCTCCCTGGTTCGCAAATTGAATTGGAAGCGGAGTTTAAAAAGAAACTTCGAGACAAATTTGAGGTTGAATTCAATTCGCTTTTCACCATCACCAATATTCCTATTTCAAGATTTTTGGAATATCTACTACGATCAGACAATTTTGAGAATTATATGGAAAAACTGTTGTCTGCTTTTAATCCTGCGGCGGCACACGGAGTGATGTGCCGAAACACAATATCAATTGGATGGGATGGATTTTTATATGATTGTGATTTCAATCAAATGCTTAACCTTAAAGTAAATGTACCCACTTCTATGCATTTGGCAGATTGGGATTCCTCTGCATTGATAGATCGGTCAATAAAGGTGAATAATCATTGTTTTGGTTGCACTGCGGGAGCAGGTTCTAGCTGTGGAGGTGCTACAGCATGAACAAGGCCGCGTTAATTATATTTCAAAAAAATGCTGTCTTGGGCAAAGTAAAAACCCGTCTTGCTGCATCCGTTGGTGATCAGGAAGCACTCGAAGTTTACCATTGGTTGACTACCTATACACATGAAATTGTGAAGGAGGTCAGTGTCGATAAATTTCTTTTCTTTTCAGATTATATTCCTGAACATTTAGACGAAAACCTAAAAGGGTATCAATTTGAAGTTCAATCTGGCGGGAATCTTGGCGAAAGAATGAAAAATGCTTTTGCTCATCTATTTGCAAGAGGGTATTCAAGCGTTGCGATCATAGGCACTGACTGTCCATACCTAACCTGCAAGGAATTAAATAAGGCTTTTCTAAACCTCAGTGAAGCCGATATGGTGGTAGGCCCTGCTAAGGATGGTGGCTACTATCTTTTAGGAATGAGTGGGTTTTTCCCGGAAGTTTTCAATGAAATTCCGTGGAGCACCTCCAAAGTCCTCGAAATCACATTAGACTACGCCGATAAATTGAAATTAGATTACGAATTTCTGAAAATACTCTCTGATATAGACACCCTGGAAGATTGGGAAATCTTCAAAACTTCAAATAAAATCATACATGAATAATTACTTAGACACGACAGTTGACGTTTACAAACAAGCAGCCCTTACGCCAGACGTAGGGCTATGCTGTACAACCACACCTATTTGGCAATTACCAGATCTGCAGATTCCGAAAATTATGCAGGAAATGAATTACGGCTGCGGAAGCACGGTGCATCCACGCGATCTGGTAAATAACCCAAAAATCCTTTATGTTGGAGTAGGGGGTGGTATGGAGGTGCTTCAGTTTGCATATTTCTCGAGACAAAAAGCCGGAGTCATCGGTATTGATATTGTTGATGAAATGCTAATAGCTTGTGCTGAAAACCTTAAAGTTGCCGAGCAGGAAAACGATTGGTTTCAAAAAGATTTTGTGGAATTAAGGAAAGGGACGGCTCTTCTTCTTCCTGTAGAAGATAATAGTATTGACGTAGCTGCTCAAAATTGTCTATTCAATATCTTCACTCATGAAGATTTGAAACAGGCTTTAGCGGAAATGTTCCGAGTTTTAAAACCTTACGGTCGATTGGTTTTGAGTGATCCAATCACAGAAAACCATATGCCCGAATCGCTTCGAAATGATTCTAGACTTCGAGCACTTTGCTTAAGTGGTTCTCTTTCCCTCAAAGATTATCTTCAGATGATCACAGATGCGGGATTTGGTACAGTAGAGATTCGTGCCAAGCGTCCTTATAGGATTTTGGATCCGGGACATTATGATACTAAAGATTTGATATTTCTTGATTCTGTAGAAGTTTGTGCCATCAAAGATCCAATGCCATCTGACGGCCCGTGTATTTTTACCGGAAAAACAGCCATTTATTACGGTAGCGAAGAATATTTTGACGATCACAAAGGACATGTGCTGATGAATAATCAACCTTTGTCAGTTTGTGATAAAACTGCCGCTGCAATTTCTAACTTGGGTAGAAATGATATTTATGTCTCAGAATCTACTTACTTCTACGATGGGGGTGGCTGCTGCTAGCCAAAGACTCGCGTTACTATTTGTGTTGTTTGTTTTAGCCCATCAAACTGGATTTGGTCAGGGTGTGGTTAATGAGCGCCATTATGAGATCTCAGTATTAGGCTTTAACATTGGAGAAATGACTGCTAACAGATCCAAGATAGCGGACAGTACTGTATACAAAGTGAAGAGTAATGTCAGCTTTTGGTTTCTGGGTAAAGTGAATGTGGATTTTAGAGTAGATACCCGACTGGCAGGAAATCAGATCGTTTGGGCAAAAAGTAATTCCTCCAGCAATAAAGGTGATTTCAACTCTGAGATAAAGTGGAACGGAAAGTTCTACGACGTGGACGCGTCCACTTACAAGTTTGAAAATAAAAAATCAATTAATGAGCCTGTGGCTCTCAGCAGCGCTATGCTTTTTTTTAACGAACCTAAAGATAATCAAGCTTTATTAGGGGAAGCTTTTGGACTAGTTTCAAGGGTAAAAAAGCTCAGTGCAACTAGCTATGAAGTAACCATCAATGGCAATACTAATCGCTACTATTACGAAAATGGTGTGATGGTAAAAGCCGAAATGCAAAGTCCAATAAAAAATTATGTAATTAAATTAGTGAAGTAGTGGAGTTTATGAAGTTGTCAGTTATCATTCCTACGCTGAATGAAGCTGAAAATATCAAAGAGCTGATTCCTTTATTACAAAAGTTTGGGGGCGATTTTATTTCTGAGATTATTGTAGTGGATGGAGGTAGCCGAGATGATACTTGCGACATTGCGGAATATTTGGGTGCTAAGGTTTTGAAAACCGAAATAAGGTCAAGAGCAGTTCAGCTGAATTTGGGAGCGGGTTTCGCCACTGCTAACACGCTTTACTTTGTACATGCAGATACAAGACCATTAAAATCTTTTGCCACCGATCTTCAAAGTGCCTTAATCAAAGGCTACAAATCTGGGTGTTTCCGATACGAATTTGATTCGAATAATTTTTTGTTGAGGTTAAATTCTTGGTTTACACGCTTCAACGGGCTTTTTTCAGGGGGAGGGGATCAAACTTTGTTTATTACCCGTGATTTTTTCAATACATTAGGTGGATATGATACTAAGTTTTGTTTCATGGAGGATTTTGAATTAGTCAAAAGAATCAAAAAACGGACAAAATTTTATATCATTCCGAAGACCATTACCGTATCAGCGAGAAAATACAGGGATAATTCCTGGATTAGGGTACAACTTGTTAATTTGTATGTATTCACGCTTTTTCATATTGGTGTGGCGCCGGAGAAGCTAAAAAAATCATATTCAATACTTCTTTACCATGGGTCAAATTCTTGATAAGTCTTACCAAATCAATGGAATTCAACAAATAGGAATAGGAGTAAAAAACGTCCATGAAGCATGGGCATGGTACCGAAAGGCTTTCTCTATGGATGTTCCTGTTTTTGAAGATGAGGCTACTGCCAATCTGATGACTCGATACACGGATGGCATAGCTGAAAGTAGACATGCTGTCCTGGCCTTGAATATGCAAGGTGGCGGTGGCTTTGAAATTTGGCAATTCACAAGTAGAACACCTAATTCCACGGATTTTGAGATTTTACCAGGTGATTTAGGTATCTACGCTGTAAAAATTCGTGTTAGAGATATCAATCAGGCTTTTGAACATTTAAAAAGTCTAAGTTCCGAGATTCTTTCTCCTGTATCCAAAACCCCAAACGGAGCAGGTACTTTTTTTCTCAAAGATCCATTCAACAATGTTTTTCAAGTAGTAGAAGCCACGAATTGGTTTTCCGAGAATTCTTCTCCAACAGGAGGCGTTTTGGGTGTGGTAATCGGTGTTTCTGATTTGGAAAAATCCATTCCACTCTACAGAGATATTTTAGGTTTCTCAGTGTTGAATTATAAAGAGGAGGGAATTTACCCTGAAATTCCAGGAGAAGAATTAACCTATAAACGGGCGCTTCTCTCTATGCCTGACGGATGTAACACAGGAGCTTTTGGCGCGTTGCTTTGTCCGGCACAGATTGAATTGATTGAAGTGAAGGAGCGGGAAGGCAGACACATATTTAAAGATAGACTCTGGGGAGATTTAGGATTTATCCATTGCTGCCTTGATGTCAATGGTATGCAAAACCTAAAGAAAAAAGCAGGGGAGGCAGGTTTTCCATTTACTGTAGATAGTGAAGACAGCTTTGATATGGGCAGTGCTTCAGGCCATTTCGGATATCTCGAGGACTTGGATCAGACGCTGATCGAATTCGTAGAGACCCACCGAGTACCGATTCTTCAGAAGTGGAATCTTTACTTAAACTTAAAAAACCGGGACCCAAAAAAGAATTTGCCACGGTTTTTGGTGAAGCTTTTGGCACTAAACAGGGTCAAGCCTTAATTCCAGAAATCTTTTCAACCAAATCAACCAATCTATTGGCATAGCCAGATTCGTTGTCATACCAGCCTACGACCTTTACTAAATTTCCTTTTGCTGAGGTAAGTGCTTCATCAATGATGCACGAATGTATATTTCCTAGAATGTCCATAGATACGATAGGATCAGATTCTACTTGCAAAAAGCCTTTCAGTTTTCCCGACTCAGCGGTTTGGTATGCAGCGTTAATTTGTTCAGCAGTAACCTCTTGCTTTAACTCCACAATCAAATCAGTTAATGATCCATCCGGAACAGGTACGCGCATTGCGGAAGCTTCGATTTTCCCAGTCAGCTTCGGCAGAATCCTGTCTAGGGCTTTGCCAGCGTTCGTTGTGGTTGGGATGATGGAGTAAGCAGCAGCTCTAGCACGTCGCAAATCTCTGTGCGGTGCATCATGTAGATTTTGATCGTTGGTATAAGAATGAACAGTGGAAGCATAGCCTTTCACAACACCAAAATTTTCCTCCAACACCTGAATCATCGGTGCGAGGCAATTTGTAGTGCAGGAAGCATTGGAAATGATTGTTTCGGTTCCATTAAGGATGGAATCATTGACGCCAAGTACTACCATAGGAATACTTTCATCCTGAACAGGAGCGGAAATGATTACTTTTTTGGCACCTGCTTTCAAATGTTTTTCAGCACCTTCTCGGGTTGTAAATCTACCAGTACATTCAATCACGATATCAATACCAAGTTCTTTCCAGGGTAATTCCTCAGGATTTGATTTTGAAAAAAGCTGGATGGGTTGATCATTTAAGAAAAGGAGGCTTTCTTCTAAAGTGACTTTTCCATCAAATTTCCCATGAACTGAATCGTATTTCAATAAATGCGCGATTGCTGTAGGGTCTGCGAGATCATTTATCGCAACTAATTGTAGTCTAGGATTTAGAAATAGAAGCTTAGCAGTATATCTTCCGATTCGCCCAAAACCATTGATCGCAATTTTTGTAATAGGAGTTTGATTTAGCATATGCAGTTTACTGGAGGGCGAAATTAATTAAACGCCCGAGACTTTTTTAAGTAAAATTTTAGGGCTTTGGTTCAGGTTTTTACCGCAATTTCCAAAGATATTTTTGTAGCGATTTTGGCTTTGTTGATCTGACCAGCTATATTTGCACAACCTTTCGGAAAAGGACGTTTTTCGAGGTGTTTAATGGTCGGTTCGTCTAGGGGTTAGGACGTATCCCTTTCACGGATAAAACACGGGTTCGATTCCCGTACCGACTACTATTACGTTGATTATCAATAAGATACTTCAGTGTTTTTTTTAAATTTTTGCATTATTATGGTCGGTTCGTCTAGGGGTTAGGACGTATCCCTTTCACGGATAAAACACGGGTTCGATTCCCGTACCGACTACTAGATTAGA
This sequence comes from Algoriphagus sp., assembly GCF_046296635.1. Lineage (GTDB taxonomy): Bacteria > Bacteroidota > Bacteroidia > Cytophagales > Cyclobacteriaceae > Algoriphagus. Next base: position 19,229 of record NZ_JBKBKZ010000025.1, read on the forward strand.
AGAATAAATTCTGGAAAATCTATTCAATTTTTGTTTTATGGTTGTTAGTGGTTAAAGTGTACAAAATCCCGATCTGTGATCGGGATTTTTGTTTTTACTACCATTTATATCAACGGCGAGCATCAAACTTTCATTTTTTCTATTTTGGAGTCTCGAATCAACCTATTCTATGTTCAAACCCAAAAACAGCCCCGCTTTATACCTTGCAATACTGCTAGGAGCTACGACGCTTGTAACCTCCTGTAAAAAGTCTGAGCCTGTTGATCTTAGGATCAAAACACTCACGAAGGAAGAAATCACACCCTTGGCAGAGGCCGCAATCAAATCCATCAATCCGGTCTTGGTCGATGGGCTCAAACTGTCCGTTTGGGCTGTGGATTCCTTGGTGAAAGATCCCATTTCCATTCAGGTAAATGAGTGGGGGGAAGTTTTTTATGCGCGATCTCCCCGTCGGAACAATTCTGAATTTGATATACGTGGTCATCAGAGTTGGGAAATCCGATCCATCGGATTGCAGACGATTGCTGATAAGCGAGCTTTTCTCCGAGCTGAGTTATCACCGGAGCGATCTTCAGAAAATACTTGGCTTGCTGACCTGAACGGTGACGGTTCTCATGATTGGAGAGATATGACCCTGGAGCAAAATGAGGTCATCAAGCTCAAAGATACCGATGGTGATGGTTACGCGGATTGGTCTCAGATCATGATGCAAGACCTGAATGATGAAGTAACTGATGTCGCAGGAGGATTGATGAAAACGGATGATGCCCTTTTCGTAGCTGCTGGACCTGATCTTTGGAAGTTTTTAGATACCAACGGAGATGGCATTATGGATGAAAAAACATCCCTTTCTCACGGCTATGGCATTCACATTGGTTTTGGAGGACATGGAATGTCCGGAATCAAAATGGGCCCTGATGGCAGAGTCTATTGGGGAATCGGTGATATTGGGTTTAATGGAAAAGGATCTGACGACACTGAATATAAATATCCAAATCGCGGGGTAATCGCTCGGGCAAATCCAGACGGAAGCGACTTTGAGATTTTTGCCATGGGCGTCAGAAATACCCATGAGTTTACATTTGACCAGTTCAATAACCTGATCTCTGTGGATAATGATGGAGATCATGCAGGCGAAAGAGAACGCCTGGTTTATCTAGTTAATGGCTCCGACACGGGTTGGAGAATCAACTGGCAATTTGGAAAATACAGAGATCCTGACAACAATACGTATAAAGTGTGGATGGATGAGAAGCTTTACCTTCCTCGTTGGGATGGGCAGGCAGCCTACATCACTCCATGCATTCAGAATTATGTGAATGGCCCAACTGGAATGGTTTTCAATCCAGGTTCAGGTTTGGGACAGCGTTGGAAAGATCACTTTTTCGTAGCCGAATTTGTTGGAAATCCGGCCAACTCCGGTGTTCATGCATTTCAGCTTCAGCCCAAAGGTGCTTCATTTGAAATGACCAAAACTGAAAAAATCCTCGGGGGTCTTCTGGCCACCGGATTGGATTTTGGACCAGATGGCACGCTGTATATGGCGGATTTTATCACAGGTTGGGATGATAAAAACTATGGTCGCGTTTGGACTTTGAAGGATGAAACTGCTGCAGGTTGGGATCTTCAAAAGCAGACCGAAACGGAATTGCAAACTGATTACAAAAAGCTGGCAGAAAATGACCTCAAGTCAAAATTGTATTTCGAAGATCAGCGAGTTCGTAGAAAAGCACAATTTGAATTAGCCAAGCGAGGAAAAAAAGGAGCAGCTATTTTCCAGGAGGTAGTTCAAGACAAAAGCAGTCAATTGGCAAGAGTACATGCCATCGTTGGACTCAGCCAATTGGCAAGAATGGATGATATGTCTTTCGCTGACGCGCTGGTTCCATTATTGAAAGATTCTGATCCTGAAATCAAAGCCCAAGCTGCGAAATGGATTGGGGATATCAAATACAAAAAGGCAGGAGCTGAACTGATTGCCGGTCTGAAAGACGAAAACCCAAGGGTGAGATTTTTCAGTGCTGAGGCCTTGGGAAGAAATGCAAATGCAGATGCTGTTCAACAATTGATAACACTTTTGGAAGAAAATAATGACGAAGATGCCTATCTACGTCATGCAGCAAGTTTGGCGCTTTCCAGAATCGGCAAAGTAGATGTTATCGCTTCACTTTCGACTCATGCCTCTAAAGCAGTTAGAATGGGTGCGGTATTGGCCTTGAGAAGACTAGAATCTCCTGAACTGGCTCGATTCCTCACTGATTCTGAGGAATTGATCGTGACTGAAGCTGCAAGAGCGATACACGATGATTTTTCAGTTCCTGCATCTTTACCGGCTTTGGGTGCTTTGTTGAGTACAACTTCATTTCAGAATGAGCCACTTATTCGTAGAGCCATCAGTGCCAATCAACGTGTGGGAAAGGAAGAAAATCTTAATCACTTGTTGGCTTATTTGGGTAAATCCAATACACCCGAAGTCTTACGAACTGAAGCTTTAGCCGCAATTGGAACTTGGTCAAAGCCATCGCTTCTTGATCGTGTGGATGGAAGACATAGAGGCGAAGTGACAAGAGACCCGGTATTGATTCGGGATCGGGTTAAACCCGTTTTGGTGGCCCAGATTGGAAACAACCAAGAGGCCCTTAGATTAGAATCTGTTAAAGCAGTTGGTAAATTAGGTATGACTGACGTTTCTGATCTTCTGCTTACAAAATTAAAATCAGACCCCTCTGATCTTGTAAAAGTTCAATCTTTAAACTCATTAATGACCTTGAATGCACCAAACCTAGGGGAGGCGATTTCTATGGCTATGAGTGACAATTCCCAGTCTGTCAGAGTGGCTGGATTGGCTTTGTTGGCGCAAACTAGCTTGCCACAAGATCAAAAAGTCGCCCTCTTATCCGATATTATTCAGAAGAGAACAGTTCCGGAGAAGCAGACAGCATTGCTTACGTTGGCGTCGTTGGAAGGAAGTAAAGATTTTCCAGTATGGAAACAGGTTCTTGCAGATTTCGATGCAGGTAAACTTGCAGAAGGAACTTGGATAGAATTAGAAGAAGCGATTGCAGAAACCAAATCACCAGAATTGCAAGCTCAGTTTACTTCGCTTTTGGACAAAAAAGCAGGTGATGAACCTTGGAAAAAATTCGCAGGTGCATTGGCAGATGGGAACAGCAGAAGAGGTAGAAACATTTTCTTCGAAAATCAGACAGCACAATGTATTCGTTGCCATGCTTTCAATGACATGGGTGGAAATGCAGGTCCAGCCTTGAATGACATTGGAAATGTGCTCTCAAAAGAAGAGCTTCTGATCGCATTGGTTGAGCCCAGCAAAAGGTTGGCTCCAGGATTTGGTTTTGTCACTTTGGAGTTGAACTCTGGAGAAACCATTTCTGGTACCTTGATGGCGGATCTGCCTGAGGGTGTGACAGTAAAGATTGGGACAGACGAAAAACTAATCCCTCGAAAAGACATTAAATCCACCAAAGTAGCACCATCCAGTATGCCTGCCATGGGAGACATTTTGAGTAAGCGCGATATTAGGGATTTGGTCACTTACCTTGGAACTTTGAGAAGGAGGTTCGAATGAAGAAGCTATTGATTGTTTCGCTTGGGATTATTGGCTTCATATTGTTGCTTTCACCATGGTTTTTAATCCTATTTGGAAGAAATCAGCTGCATGATTTTGATATTCCCAAGCAGGAACAATTAGTAGAAAATGGGCAAAAGAAACGCATATTGGTTATTTTTCCGCATCCGGATGATGAAGTAACCGTCGCAGGTACTTTGATGAAACTGAAAGATGAAGGTCATGAGATTCAGATGGTCTGTCTGACACGTGGTGAAAAAGGTAAATCATCCGGAGTTGAAGATGAAATTGAACTGGCGAATCTCAGAACTGTGGAGATGCAAGAGGCAGCAGATTTAATAGGTGCTGATCAGCTACATCTAAAAGACTACCCGGACAGCGGTTTGGAAAAACTCGGTTTGGATTCCCTGAAAGAAATTGTTGACCGATTGATCAATGAAATCAATCCAGATGTCTTAATCAGCTATGATTCCAAGGTTGGGTTGTATGGGCATCCAGATCATCGCCTTACCGGATTGGCAGTAGAGGAGGTTTTTTTGGAGAAAAGAGGACTTTTTGAGTTTACTCCTCAAGAAATGTATCAAGTTACCCTATGTAAAAAACAGGTGAAACTTGCCTTGAGACTTTCATCAAGTTTTCAGAAAAACTATCCAGAAGACCCTTCAATGGGATTACCTAGACCTGATTTTTCGGTTGAAACACAGGAATATTTCCCAAGAACACTAGAGGTGATGAAAGCTCATCAGACACAACAATCCGTCCTAAAAGACCTGATGCCATTTCACGATAAGGTTCCCGTCTGGATTTACTCCAGGGTTTTTGATCGGGAATATTTTAGGGAAGTGAAGTAAGTACCTATCCTCAATGATCAGTCCACAACTTGTTGACAATGAGATTTAAAGCAACTAGACGATAAAGCGCAGGTTGGTTACCGTTCAGACAAAAAATACTAACAATCGCCATTTTTAACATCTGCAATTCCCTCAACAAGAAATTTACGAACTTGCTTTAATTGCTTTATTTTACCGTCAATTTCCTTTATTTTCAATTCCAAGACTTCGACTTTTTTCTCAACAGACAGCTTTTTACTGTACCAACTTTCAAGTAGAGTTTTGATTTCTGACAGGGTGAACCCAATTTCTTTCGCCTCTTTGATAAGTTCTATTTTTTCCACGAGAACCTCATCATACTGCTTATAGTTGTTGGTCTTTACCTTTTCATCGGTGATTCCATTGAATAGACCATAGTTTTCATAATATCTCAAAGTGTGTATGGATAGTCCTGTTCGTTTTGATAATTCGTTGATTAACATTTGAAGCAATTATTATTGAAAAATAAATATGATGTATAGACTATACTCTATACTTGTAGGTTACAAATATATGACTTTCCTTTACATATCACTTAAAATTTCAGGTTATGGAAGGCAAAATTTCAGCAGCAAAATTGATCATAAGGTTTGCATCATTGTACAACGCCAGTGCACTTGCTATTTTTTTGGTACCAGGCGCATTGACTCTTTTTGGAGTAGAAGAGCCCTATTCTTCCTTTTGGCGGGTTTTACCTGCCTTGTTGGCAAGTTTTGGTGCAGTAACACTTTGGATATCATCCAATAACATCGTGCAGTTTGCTGCCTTTCCTGTATGGAACGGTATCATTAGAATTGTTTTTGCAACCATTGCCCTTGCAGCAGGCTATCATCAAATCATGGGCGCTTTTATACTCTTATTGGCCGTGGGAGATCTACTCATTGGCATCCTGACGATTACTCTTGTTAAAAGGGCTTTGAACAAATCAATAATCCACTTACTGGCAAATAAATAGAAGTATGAAAAAATTAACAGATTTGAAATTTCTCTTTGTTGCGGTCGCGATTCTAGAATTTTTCTATTTCGTAACGGCAATGCTTCCTCCTTCAATTATTCCATTGGTTACTGGATGGAACCTAAATGCAGATGGTCACTGGATTGTCAAAATCCTAGGTTTATCCCTCGGAGTGATGGGCTATATCGCCTGGATATTTAGAAAAAAGCCTCATTTGGGTATTGCAAAAGGGCTTGCGGCTTACCAAATAGGCAGTGCAACTATGGATTGGGTGATGTGGTTGGTGTTGAAGGATGAGGGAATTTTTGACAATACTTTTGCACAAATAAGCGTGATTGTGGCGATTGCTTCGCATTATTTTTTGGGGATTCTACTATTAATTGGTATAAACAAAGCAGGTAAAAATGGATAATATCATAAAGTATTTTTCAGGGGAAAAACTACAATGTAGTATCGGAATCCTAATTGGGCTTATGGGCCTAGGTCTTTCTGTCTATTTCATTTACTTAAATAAAGTTGTCTTTAAGGGTGTTGCTTTTGCCTTCATTCCGCTTTCCATCTTGCTTTTAGTAATTTGTGTTGGTATCGTAATCCGAACGCCAAAAGACGTTAAAAGAGTAGGCACTTATTACGAAATTGAGCCAAGCAAAATGCAAACAGAAGAATTACCCCGAATGGAAAAAGTAATGAAAATCTTTCCAGTTGCTAAAATGGTAGAGATTGGTTTTATCATTGTGGGCATTTTCTTAGTGCTGGTATTTATGAAAAATGACCTGCTAAAAGGCATTGGGATTGGGCTAATTATACAAGGAGTTATGTTGTTTGGATTTGATCATTTTGCTGAGTCGAGGGCTAAGATTTATTTTGAATTCCTTAACTCAATTTGAATTTATAGTCAAACTCGGGCGTAAATAGGTAAAAAATCCAAAACAGTAATAACTGAATATGCAATACGTTGGATACGGTTTAGTGCTCATTCACTTTTTTTTACTCCTGTGGTCGACAGGTGGAATAATAGAGTTGGTGTCTACTAAGGTGCTCTGGACTCCCTATACGAACATTGATTTTCCAAAATGGTTACTACCCATTCATTTTGGTTCTGTGATGATTACCTCGATAGGATTCTTGATTGGCTACTTTACCGGATGGAGTAAAACTCCGGAATTTATGCTTGCAGCATATACGATGCTGTTCACAATCTGCGTCATTGAGACTTTTGGATTTATGACAAGTCAAACAAGGTATTTAGCTATGGTAATAGAACTTGTGACCTATATAGTAATTCTGGCATTGTTATTTAAACACAAGTATTTTGTTAATTACTTTGCTTAGTTATCTGTAAAGATTTGTATTTAAACTGCCTAGGTAAAGCTTTAAAAAAAAGCCCGTAAGGTAATTCGGGCTTTTGGTCAAATGGCAAGGTTTGTTAGTACTTAATAGATTTTACCTAAATCCCAATTTTGTTCTCACACGATTTAAAAGAGGGTAAGCCACGCCTCGTGCCTTTTCTTCTCCTGCTGCAAGCCTTTTCTCGATTTCCTCCCGGTTGTCCATGAAGAAATTAAAGGTCTCTCGCTCTTTAGCATATTTGCTAAGGATTAATTCCATTAATTCCTTTTTGGCATGGCCGTAGCCATAATTTCCTCCTAAATAATTAGCACGCATTTTTTCTATTTGCTCCTGAGAAGCCAACAACCTATATAATGCAAAGACATTACAAGTTTCTGGATTTTTTGGATCTTCCAAAGCTGTGCTATCGGTAATGATGCTGTTTACATTCTTTTTTAGTTCCTTCTCAGGCAAAAAAATATCGATATAATTATTATAAGTTTTACTCATCTTAAGCCCGTCAGTTCCCGGAATGATCTTCACCTCCTCACTAATTCTTGCTTCGGGGATGGTCAGAATTTCTTCCTCCATTATTCTATTGAAAGTCGTAGCAATGTCGCGAGTCATCTCCAGATGCTGAAGTTGATCTTTTCCCACGGGAACAAGATTGGCCGAGTAAAGCAGGATATCTGCTGCCATCAAAACCGGATAAGTGAAAAGCCCGGCATTTACATCAGCAAGTCTGGAAGCTTTATCCTTGAAGCTATGCGCATTGGCCAGCATAGGGTAGGGACTGAAGCAATTGAGATACCAGGTGAGCTCTGCGACTTCCGGAATATGAGACTGACGGTAAAAGGTGGTCTTTTCAATATCCAATCCAAAAGCCAACCACGCAGCAGCCACTGCGAGGGTGTTTTCTTTGCGAAGCGCACCGTCTTTGATTGAAGTAAGGGAGTGGAAATCAGCGATAAAAATAAAGGCCTCTTCCTTATTCTGATTGATCAGATCAATTGCGGGAACAATCGCTCCCAAAATGTTCCCAAAGTGTGGTCGACCTGAGCTTTGAATGCCCGTTAGTACTCTTGCCATTTTCTTTAATTTGTCGCAAATTAAGCAAATCAGCCTACAATCGAGGCTAAATTATGCGTTAATTGCAGCTATGATTCGTTTTGCATTTCCCCTTTTCTTTTTCTCTTTTCTCATCTTCTCTCCATTGTGCTCTCAAGCTCAGGAGAGTACAGTTCCAAAAGTGATTTGGAAAGTCAACAGAATTGATTTGGGTACAATATTGGAAGAGCAAGGCTTTCAAACTGCCGAGTTCGAATATACCAATACCCAGGATTCGCTTTTCTTCATTAAAGATGTTTGGTTGGAGTGTGGCTGTACTATCGTAGAATTCTCTAGGGACAGTATTAGCTTGGGAGAATCCGGGAAGCTGAAAATCTCCTTTGATCCGACTTCCGCAGCCGGTTTTTTCTCAAAATTGATTGTAATAAATGGGAATCTTAGTGGAGTAACTGATTCCCTGTTTTTGGAGGGAATATCCATTCCCTATCCAAGTGATATAAAAAGGGCCTATCCAATTTCGCAAGGCGCTTTGAGGTTTCGTCTGAAGAAAATCAACATGGGTGAGGTCTTCGATAATGAGCCAAGAATTAAGTACGTTGAATTTTTCAACCAAGGAGAACAACTACTTGATCAGGAGGAATTTCTTGCTTTAGTACCCAAATACATTCAAGTTTCTCAAGTTCAGCCATTTGTAAGGCCGCAAGAAAGGGGTTTGCTAATGATTCGGTACGATGGAAAATCTCGAAATGATTTAGGGTATTTTGAAGATGCTGTTCCGGTTAGTTGGGAAAATATCCCTGGCTCTGAAATCAGACTGGAACTTATTGCGAATTTATTCGAATACTTTCCCCCTGTGCCAAGAAGTAATTTGAATGAAGTTCCTCAGCTTTTCATAGCTCAAAAAGAAATTGACCTCAGAGAAATAAGTTCCAGAACATTGGTGCGAAGAACTGTCACCTTGGTAAATAAAGGTCGCCAAATACTTGAAATAAGAAAAATCCAGGGAAACTGCGAATGCTTGAAAATCGAGGCCCCAAAAGACAGACTCGAGCCAGGCGAAAGTATGGAGCTTTCACTTACACTTGATCCTATAGGAAGAAAAGGGATTGACCAGCGGAATATTTATATCTTTTCAAATGATCCCTTAAACCCAGTTCAATTGATTGTAATGAAAAGTAGAATTGAGTAAGTCTATACTAGAATTGAAATATATTTAACTTTTATAGTAATTGATCTTTCCATGAAAGCTTCACAAAAACTACGTTATCTGGTTTTTATAGGATTGTTCTTATGCCCCATTTTTTCGTTTGCGCAATCCAATTTTAGAATTCTACCCTATCTCCAAGTAGCTGACAAAAATCTGATTCAGATCAGATGGTTTGCGGATCAAAATTATTCCTCAAGTATTTTAATAAAAGACAGTAAGGGTAATTTGCTCAGTTCCGGGAATGTGCAAGGAGTAGAAATACCGGACCTTTATTACACCACTATCGAAAAGTCACAAACCATTGCTGGACTTGACGGACAAAATTGGATAGGTGGCGATAAGTATTTCAGGTATGAATATTCCATTCGGGTACCTTTTGGAGAAAATGTAACCTATGAAGTCCAACTCAATGGACAGCAATTTACCAATGGTTTCAAGTCTGCTCCAGACTCTAGAGATTGGGAAAATATCCGTTTCATTGCACTTTCAGACTCCGAGACCGAACCTCTTGGTAGAGTCACTAATCGAGCTTGGTACCCAGGTCAACCGTTGATCAGGTTTTTCACAGTTCCAGCCTTGTGGAAACAAAAGTTCGGTACTACTCTAGAGGGAGGTTTCGAACTGCCTAATTATTTTTTAACTGAGAAAGATGGTTATTCAGCTAATCTTGAAATCATTAATAGCCGAAAACCTGATTTTATGGTGATGCCTGGAGATTTGGTTCAAGGTGGTGGATATATGCCTGCTTGGGATGAGTTTTGGCGGCACAATTCCGGCGAATTTGGCAATGGTTTGTCCTCTTATCCAATAATTCCCGCATTAGGGAATTGGGAAAGCTTCGGTGGACTCAATAATGGCTATGGGATAAATGAAAAAGGACAATTCAATCCTGTAGTTGGTAGAAAAAGATTTCATTCATTTTTTGAAATAGATATTGAAGATCCCCTTCAGAAGCATCGTCAAAGCTATTATCGAACAGATTATGGTCCGATTACTATCTTAACTCTTGACTCCTCTAATGGAACTCCTGAAGAAAAAAGATCTGATACTCCTATTGAACAAAGGCTAAAAAATAAGGAGTACACCGGACCTGGCACGGATACTCAGGAAAATTTTACTCAATCCGAATACAATGCAGCAGGTGGCACAGACCTATCTGGATTTGGTCTTGGTACAGATCAATACACTTGGCTGGAAGCAAACTTGAAGCAGGCAAAAGAGCAGAAGCAATTGATTTTTGTCCAATTTCATCATGTTCCTTATGGCTCCGGTGAACATGGTGTTCCGATGAATCATGAATTATCAACTGGCCAAGGTGGAACTCCGATGCGGATTCTCCATCCTCTTTTTGAGGAGTATGGAGTGATTGCAGTACTTGCAGGCCATGATGAACTTTTTGAGCGATCTTTTGTGGATATAGATGGAGATGGCAAAGGCGTGCATTATTACGATGTAGGTGTAGCAGGAGATGGCTTAAGAGGAGTGAAGCGAAATTGGCTTTCTAATCCATTGGCTACCTTAGATTATAATGAATTTTCCAAGTGGACCGCGGATCAAAAATCTATAGAGCAGTGGAATACCTCCGGTGCCAATCCTGTTTTGACAGATGGAGGCAAACACTATGGTCACCTTGAGGTGAATCTGAAAAAAATTCAGGATGGAGGAAAAACCTTTGCTCAAATTGATTTTGAGCCGGTTTATGCTTTTCCAGTAATGGATCAAAATTACGATTTGCAGCGAATCGAGCGAAGAGTGTATAATGATCCATTGAGGATTTTGGTAGAGTTGGAGGACGTTACAATCGAACCGATTTTCAAAAAGGAAATCACGGTAGAATTGGATGAGGCTGGAAAAGTAATCACCACGATCAAAGATTACCTCCAAAATGAACCTAAAGAAGACTGGAAGGTGGAGTTTTCAAGAAGTCCAGAATACACTTGTTCAGATTTGGAAGGAAGTGAGAATCAAATAAAAATCACCGATAATAAGGGAAATACTTGGACAGAAGTTGTCCTTGTGAAAGTCAAAGATCAATCTCCTCCCACCTTGGTACCTAAGAACATCAGCATTGACTTGGATGTGACCAAGGGAGTCGTTGAAATCACACCTGAAATGGTTTTGGCAGAGTTTGGTGATAATTGCGGAATTAAATCTCTCACAATAAATAAAAATCGATTCACCTGTGAGGATATTGGGAAAGAAGTCTCTGTTGCAATCAGAGCAGTGGATAATTCCGGAAATGTGAAAGAGGCAGTTGTGGTGGTGACGATCAAAAGGTTTGCACCGGAAATAGTCAGTCTCTCGGGTCCCAATACTTTCTGTGAAGGGGAAAACGGGAAGTTAGAACTTAGTTCAGCACATCCTTTTGAGGTCGTCCGTTGGAGAAGAAACGGTGTAGAGATCCCTGGACAAACAGGTAAATCCTTGGAAGTTACACAATCCGGTGTTTACCATGCGATTATACGCTATCAAGGAGGATGCTTGGCCGAATCAAAAGATTTTGAAGTCAAAGTTAATCCGCTTCCGAAGGGTGAAATCGCTGTTGATGGAAATATTCTTCTAGCTCCTGAGGGTGATTTTACCTATCAATGGTTTAGAAATGGAGAGAAACTGGAAGGTTCGACTTCAAGAACTTTCACAGCCCAGCTAATGGGAGAATATAGTGTGGAATTGACTTCAACTGCGGGCTGTAAAGCTAAATTGAAGGTGGTGACTTTGACGATTTCAGGCCTTTTTGGAAAAGTAATAAATGAAGCTCGAACTCTAAAGATCTATCCAAACCCAGCATCTGATCGAGTCGTCTTGGAGTTTCCTGATGGAGCATTAGTCTCCATTCCGTCACTTTCCCTATATTCATCAGAGGGAAAAAATGTCACCGATAAAGTTCAGATATCTATCCTAAATGATTCTAAAGTCGAAATTATTTTAAACCGATTAGCAAATGGCACGTACCTGATTTGGGTTATTGCTCAAGATCAGAAAACCTACTTTGGTAAACTAGTCATCCTTAATTGAACAAACACGAATGAAACTATTCACAATTTGTAGTATCCTTTTCTTGACTATTTTTCATACTTCGTACGCTCAAACAATCCCGTATTCTAAGGGAAGAATAGCCATCAGCTCCGATGGAAATGAACACGATGAAGACGATTGGGCTGCCACACCGATGAGTCTTGCGCTTCTTGCCGCTCGTAGTCTTCAGAATCAGTTGGTGGTTTATACCTTCAGTGATCATACCTGGGGTTCCAACAAGGAAAAGCCCGATGCTGATGCACAAATGCGTGAAAGTGCATTTCTCGGAGCTAGAAAATTTGGGTTTAAAAAAACTAAATTTATTGAAGCTATAGCGGCACCCAATTTTGCAGTGATCGAACTAACCAAGCAAATCAATAAAAGCTCAGCCAAAGATCCTCTGACGATCATTGCTGCGGGCCCGATGAATATCATTGGAGACGCATTGAATGAAGCTGATTCAGTCAAATTAAAATATGTGAGATTGATTTCGCACTCCACTTGGAATGATGAACATGCCGACAAGCCCTACGAATGGGAAACTCATGAAGGCTGGACATGGGCAGAATTGGAAGAAAAATTCGGACCCAAAGGCTTACAAATGGATCATATTGTTGATCAAAATGGGGGGTCTGATTACGAAGGCTTGAAGACCGATCTGAGCAAATATGATTGGATCAAAACATCAGTAAAAAAAGACCAAAAGCCGTATGAAAAAGGGGCTTGGGATTGGTTATATAGTAGATTGGTTGCTTCGCAAAAAGGGGAGGAGTTTGATCCCTCAGACGCTGGAATGATTATTTATTTGTTGACTGGAAAGCAAAAAACCAGTCCGGAAGACTTGAGAGAGATTTTGGAGAATCCGGGGAAGATGAAGTAGAGTTGGGAGACGGAAGATTGAAAACGTTATTGCCAAAGTGAGTGTCACCACTCACTTTTTTTATTTTGAGGAATGCCAATTCCGGTGATTGAAGACTTTCTCAATGGCGGAAGGTTGTGTCAGTCCGAGCACCAGACCGTCGAGAGTCGGGAAGTACGAGGACCCATCGACTCCGTTCAGGCTGACTCAAATCTTCCCACTTTTAAATCTGTATTAGTGGTCATTACCTTATTTTTCCCAAATATCTTTTGCATGGCGAAAAGTGTCAACAGAAAAGCTATCAAGAGTAGTAGGGCTGCTAAAATAAAGGGTGCTCCCGGAAGATATATAGAACCCTCGGGTTGCGTGAAATAGTAAAAGGTAGGTGAAAAAATCAGTAAGCCTATTATGGATGTAAGACTAACTAGGCCTGTGATGGCACCCTGTAAATTTCCCTGCTCTTTTTCAGAAACTTCATCGGAAATGATGCTTTGAACCGTAGGTCCTGCTATTCCCCCAAATGAATAGGCGAATAGGAAAACATAGAGCATCCAAGGTTCGGAAGCTAGGGAGAATAAAAACATTCCAAGAGTCCAAAACAGAAACCCGATGGTGATTACCTTCCGCTTTCCCAATTTTTGGACCAAGAAACCAATTAAAAAACCTTGGACAATAGACACGGCTAAGCCAACCACCATTAGCGATATTCCAATGTCCCTTGGGCTCCATTGATATCGCTCAATTCCATGATAAGACCAAATAGACGGCAACACTTGACCAGCGAGATTTGACAGGAAAAAGGCTAGAATGAGCAGTAAAACACCTTTGTAATTCCTGAGACTTAACAGCGAAACTCCCGGAATCATTTTTGAAAAATTGATCTTTCTTCTGTTTTCAACAGCCAAAGATTCCGGCACAAAAAACCAACCAAATAGAAAATTCAAAAATGTCAGACCTGCTGCCATATAAAAGGGTAGGCGGATGTCAATATTCCCGAAAAAGCCTCCAATACCGGGGCCGATAATAAAACCCAAACCAAAGGCTGCGCCGATAATGCCAAAGTTTTTTGCCTTATTTTCCTTGGTGCTGATATCTGCAATGTATGCTGAAGCTACGGTAAAGCTCGCTCCGGTAATTCCAGCCAAAAATCTTCCAACAAACAGCCAAGCGATACTCGGTGCCCACGCGTGGATCAAATAATCAATACTCAACCCAAATAAGGCCATCAATAAAATAGGTCTTCTTCCATATTGATCTGAAATCTCGCCCAACACCGGAGAAAACAGAAATTGCATCACCGCAAAAGAAGTAGTCAGCCACATGCCGTAAATGACCGCAAGGTGAGTTCCTTCACCTGTCAGTTCCATGATCAATTCTGGGATGATGGGAATGATGATTCCTATTCCAATTACATCCACCAAGATGGTAACAAAAATAAAAAGTAACGCAGATTTGCTGGAACGCATAGTTGAAGGTATTTATGAAAGGCGGTTTAAATTTTTGGGAAAAGGGTTTTATGCTGAAAATTAAAACTTTAGCATAGAAACTATTAGGGATGCTGCTATGTTCGAATGGAATTATTTAAAAAGCAATACGTCTTTTGCAACCTTGCTTTATTCCTTTGTGTTTATCCGCAATGCATACCATAGAACCTTACTACAACTGGAGGAATTTATACATCGCTTCCGAGGACCCAAAGTCTCCTTTTTTTGTTTTCCGTAAGAATTTAGAAATGGAAAGAGTGAGGAGAATTTTGGTGATTTTTTTATGTTTAAGCCTTTTAGTAGTTCCAACTATGGGGCAAGAGACGGTTCGTAAGTTTGGATTGGAGGCTCAAACCGGTTGGATCATTCCTCACAATTCTGAGCTTCGGGATATTGCATCCACTCGTCCATTTTCCCTTGGAATCTCTTCTCAATGGATGAAAACCTCCCGAAAAAACTGGGAAGCATGCAACTGTTTTCATTATTTGGGATTGAATCTATCAGTCATTGATTTTCAAAATCAGAAAGAGCTTGGACAAGCTTGGAACCTAAGTGGGAGTTTTGAACCTTTTCTTTTTCGTTCTGGAAAATGGGCCGGCAGTCTTGCAACGGGTATTGGAGTCAGTTATCTCACTAGGGTTTATGATCCGATTGAGAATCCTCGAAATACCTTTTTTAGTGCACCGATGAGCTTTTTGCTTTTTGTAGCACCAAAGCTCACTTATGAGCTTTCACCAAATTGGGCTATTCAAACTTCCTTTACCTACAACCACATTTCCAATGGAGGTCAACGGCAACCCAATCGTGGGATGAACTTTCCGATGTGGGGTTTGGGAATTCTTCATTCCACCAAAAGCGTCGAATTCCCCAGTTTTCAGAAAAGTCAGCTTTCAAGAAATTGGTCCTTTTATACTGATTTGGGCTTCAATACCCGTGATGGTGGTGATGGTTCAAGGAATCCAAACTTCACACTTGCTGGAGGTGGGTATCGTCAATTAAGTGGGATCATTGGAGCCGGAGGAGGATTGGAGTTGGCAAAGGATTTCTCTCTACCAATCCAAGAAAGCAGAACAGAGGCCTTGATTCCAGGGATTTTTTTGGAAAATCATTTCCTGTTTGGAAGATTTGATTTTAGCCAGCGCATGGTCAGGTACCTATCCAAGCCTGAAAGATATCAGGAAGACCAAGATTTTTACCAAAGATATACGCTCAATTATTTGATTGGGAAAAACTTCCGAATTGGTGCAGGACTTAAAGCCCACGGACATGTGGCAGAGTATATGGATTTTAGAATAGGGTGGAAGTTTTAATCGGCAAAAGTTAAATTTTTCATGGAGTTCCAATCTGCTCGCCATGGTGAGTGTCCGCACTCACTTTTAATTTCACTATTTCCGATTCCGGTGATTGAAGTCCAGCCTACGGATGACAGGCATTCAACGGGGCGGAGAGGGCAGGCACTTACTTAGGAGGAGAAATATTCAATTCCGGTGAGTGAAGAGTCACTCACTGGGGCGAAAATTTAGTGTGACCAAAATCTTCCAATCTTCCAATTAAGTCCGGGTTTCGACTCCCCGCCACGGCCAAGCTGCTCAACCTGACACAAACTCCCAATCACTTAAAAGCCTGCAACCCCGTAATCTCCTGCCCTAGGATCAACAGATGGATATCATGTGTTCCTTCGTAAGTCAACACAGACTCAAGATTCATCATGTGTCGCATGATTGGATATTCACCGGTGATTCCCATTCCTCCGTGAATCTGACGGGCTTCTCGTGCAATGTTCAGAGCCATTTCCACATTGTTCCGTTTTGCCATGGATATGTGGACAGTTTTAGCAGTACCTTCATTCATCATCTTGCCAACTTTCCAAGCCAAAAGTTGCGCTTTGGTGATTTCAGTGAGCATTTCTGCGAGTTTCTTTTGAGTCAGTTGAAATCCTCCGATAGGCTTTCCAAACTGAATGCGTTCTGCAGCATATCTTCTCGCGGATTCATAGCAATCCATAGCAGCACCGATAGCGCCCCAAGCGATTCCAAATCTGGCAGAGTCCAAACACATCATCGGAGCACCCAAACCTGATTTGCCGGGAAGTAGGTTTTCCTTTGGTACTTTGACATTGTCAAAAACCAATTCTCCGGTACAGGATGCTCGAAGCGACCATTTTCCATGAGTTTCAGGAGTAGTGAAACCTTCCATTCCACGCTCGACGATCAATCCGTGAATTCGTCCTTCTTCGTTTTTCGCCCAAACAACTGCAACATCAGCCTTTGGGGAATTGGAAATCCACATTTTAGCGCCATTAAGCAGGTAGTGGTCTCCCATATCCTTGAAGTTGGTGACCATGCCGCTTGGATTGGAACCGTGGTCAGGTTCGGTCAGGCCGAAGCAACCTAGAAATTCACCTGAAGCTAATTTTGGAAGAAACTTTTTTCGCTGGGCCTCAGATCCAAATTTGTAGATCGGATACATGACGAGCGAACCTTGAACAGAAGCTGTGGAACGCATTCCGGAATCGCCACGCTCGATTTCCTGCATAATCAGTCCGTAGGAGATGTAATCCAGTCCGCCTCCTCCATATTCCTCCGGTAGTTGCGGACCGAAAGCCCCCACATCTCCAAATTTTTTGACGATTTCATATGGAAAATGATTTTTTTGAGCCCAATCCTCGATGTAAGGAGAGATTTCTTTTTTTACAAAATCCCGAATCGATGATCTGATCAACTTCTGCTCTTCGGTGAGCAGATCGTCCAGATCTAGAAAATCCACACCTTCAAAAAGATCCTGCTTGAGAGATTTCTGAATTTCAACAGCCTCCATGGTATATTTGGTTTATTTTTGGGAATCAGTCATTTTTGCTACGAACAAAAGCCAACAGCAGCCCGAAATTAAGGAGAAAGGTGCTGAAAAAACTACATTTTTGACTAAAATTCCCATGCACGAATCCCAATTCGATCCTAATATTTTAGATAAAATACATCAACTCCAGGAAAAGTTTAAAGCTTCCGGTCAGGATATGCTTTCTTACCTCGAAGGATTGCTCTATGCAGACTACCTGACCTATTGGGAATACATCAATTTGGACGTTTTGCTGTCTTTACAGCAACCGAAAACCAGCTTTAAGGACGAGAAGATTTTTATCATCTACCATCAGATCACGGAGCTCTATTTCAAATTGATCATCTCCGAAATGGAGCAAATCGCTGATCAGCAAGATATTTCAGAAGTCTTTTTCAAAGCTCGATTGGATAGGATTCTGATGTACTTCGACCATTTGATCAGTTCCTTTGCGATGATGTGGAAAGGAATGGAGCGCGAACAATTCCTGAAATTCCGCATGTCGCTTTTACCTTCTTCGGGTTTTCAAAGTGCCCAATACCGGGAAATCGAATTGATGTCAACCGATGCTTTTCACCTGATTGTGTTGGGAAAAAGGTCTGAATACGATTACCACAGTCCTGCGGATGACTTGTTTGAAAATCTGTATTGGCAGCAGGGAGCGATCGAATTAGCCACTGGTCAGAAAACGCTGACTTTGAAGAATTTTGAGTTGAAATATGGCAAAAAGCTTATCCATTTGATCGAGACTTATCGTCGGAAAAACCTCTGGCAAAAGTACATGGAACTGGAAGATCCATCTCAATCGATGACTGAGATGATGAAGCAGTTTGATTTGAAAGCCAATGTGTTTTGGCCATTAGCTCATTACAAGTCTGCTGTGCGTTACCTCCAAAGAGATCCGGTCGATATCGCTGCAACAGGTGGTACCAACTGGCAAAAATACCTTCCTCCGCGTTTTCAGAAGGTAATCTTTTTCCCCGAACTCTGGACTGAAAATGAGCAGGAAGAGTGGGGCAAAGGTTGGGTGGTGAAGGAAATCTTTGGAGAGGAAATTTAGGGTGATTAGAATCAAGTATCAAGATGTAATCATTAAAGACGTAAGTATAAATACGCTAGATTATAGACAAAAAGTATGACAGTGAAGATCTTTATACCATTCCACACTGTATATGATTTTTTTAGCGATGACACCTGCCCGTTCCGTCCGTCGCGGAGAATCCGTTAAATCTCACATATGGCTCGATAGTCCCTGTTTTTATTGGAGAGGAGCCACTATGTGTTGGATAAGATAAATTCAATTTCAATAGGTCAAAAAAAAGAGAGGCTGTCTCATAAGTGCTATTTGTCATATTGAGCGTAGTCGAAATGCGGTCGCATTCGCTGCAAATGGCCTTCGACTTTGCTCAGGCTGACACCATCGGTCCTTTTGAGACAGCCTCTCTTTGAAAAATATTCATTAAAAATTAATTGGTCTGAAATCCAACTCGCATAAAGCTTGTCACAGGAGAAGTTAAAGACATTTTCTTTACCGACTTTAGGTTTTCCAAGTCCAGTACTTCGATTTCTGTTCGTGAAGGGGACAAAACATATAAATACTTCTCTGAACTAGTCAATACCGGAGGTAACTCATTCATCAATCGGTAGAAAGTAGCATCGTCTTGAATTTTTCGTGCTGATTCTCCACCTTCAATTGAAGCTACAGCAATTGGACCTTGAGCGACCGTATTACCTGTTTTGCTATCAATAATTTTAACAGAATTGCTTTTGGTTTGAATGATTAATTTTGATCCATCAGCACTGAAGAAATAGGTACTTACATCATCTCCGGTATAGATATTTCTCATAGATTTTGCTAAAGGATCGATAGCAAAAACTCCCTTGTTTCTGGCCCATCCGTACAAAATCGAAGATTTATCATTTGCTTTTATTGTCCCCATCCAGTTTCCGGAAGTTGGCTCCAAAGGAGAGATATTTTCGATCTTAAATAATTGATTGTTCGATCCGGCGACTAAGACTGCCTCAGTTCCCCCAAATACTGCATAACTTCCATTTGAAGCATCTCCATGAATGCCTGTCACTTTAACTTCAGCTGATTCCGCTACAACTGCACCATTTGAAGACAATATTTTGATTGTCTGCGGTAGAGCACCGGGAATCTCCGGGTTTTTAAAGGTGACAGCAAACTTGTTACCTGTAAGCCAGGTAGCTGCACCATGGTGAACTCCATTTTTCAAATCCTTGATCACTGTGGGATTAAACGAAGGAGTTTCCATTGTGCTTTCTCGAGCCCACGTTATTGATCCATCACCATCATTGAAGATCACAATGTTCCCATTTGTAGCAGAGAAGTGCGTTGGCAGAGGTGCAACAGCTGTAGAACCAAGCCATCTCATTTCATATTCATGACCATGGTCAACATGATTTACAATGCCGGTATCAAAAAATTTCACAATGCCATTTACTCTTTCGACGGAAGTAATGTATTGACCACTTGAACTTAGATAATTAGCGCTTCCTTGTGCAAAAGGATTTACTGATGGTGTTTTCACCTCTCCTGTAATCGGATTCATCATGGAAATATTTCCAGAAGAATTCCAGGTTATCATACGAATCCACTCACTTTCCTGATTTTCAAAAGTGGGCTGTTCAATGATTGGGTCCTCTTTTTCTTGGCAGGAATAGGCCAAAAGAGCTATCCCGATTAATGCTGTATTTAATTTTTTCATGTGTGGTGTTTGATTAGTACACTACAAAACAACAACATGAATTTCTTTTTTGCAATATAGTTGCATAAAATAATGCAATAATGTTGCAAAAAAGTAAAATTAGCTTTGAAGCTAGAATTTTGCCCTGTAATATTGCATTTGAAACAATGTTGCAAAAAATATCGTGAGGCGATTTTCAATTTTTATTATAGCATTCTCAATCATTCTATTTTTATCCAAATCGGGATTTTCCCAAGATTTTATAGCCAAGGGTCAAGTTGTCGACAATAATGGAAAAGGGCTTGAAGCTTTGATTGAAGTAAAAAAATCAAAAACCAATTCCGTTAGGCTTAAACTTCTCGCTAATCCAAAAGGAGAATTTGAAGTGGCGGTGAATCGTGATGACCACCTTGTTTTTTCCCATTTGGGATACCAAACGATTGTAATGTCTACTTTCTCGGATAATCCAATTCAGGTAGTGTTGGTCGACTCCATTACAGAACTTGATGCGGCTATCGTCTCTGGAACTAGGGTAGGAGTAGGTAGCAGAGAAAGCTCAATGTCAGATTTGATAATTTCCGGTAATGAAATCAGAAATGCCCAAAACATAACTTTTGCTGGTTCACTGGAAAATATCCCAGGAATCTCGACAATGAACCTAGGTGTAGGTGTTTCCAAACCGGTGATCAGGGGACTGAGTTTTAACCGAATTTTGGTCAATGACAAGGGAATCAAGCAAGAAGGACAACAATGGGGTGCGGATCACGGACTGGAAATTGATTCGCACGATGTGGATCGGTTGGAGATAATTAAAGGTCCAAACTCTTTGATTCATGGTCCAGATGCGATGGCTGGCGTGCTCAATATTCTACCAGAACCGCCACTTCAAACTGACGGATTAGAAGGTGGAATTTCCTTGGATTACCAGTCAAACAGTCAATATTTTGGACAGTCTGTCCATCTTAAAGGCCGTAAGGATGATTTTTATTTCATGGGTCGCCTTACTATTAATTCACATGGAGACTACCAAATACCCGCTGATTCTTATGTCTATGCCGGCTATGTCTTACCGATTTTCAACGAGCGACTTAAAAATACTGCCGGTAATGCGCTACACTTTTCAGCTACTGCGGGAAAAATTCTAAATCGAGGTAAGTCTCAACTAACCATCTCACGGTTTGGACAGGAGGCAGGTATTTTTATTGGGGCGGTGGGAATCCCAACGGCTTACAGCTTGGAAGATGATGGGAATTCTCGTGATATTGGTTTTCCACGACAAATTAACACGCACTGGAAGGTAATTTCTAATTCAAATTGGACTTTAGGAAGCCGATCTATTGAGCTGGATCTGGGTTACCAAAGAAATATT
This sequence comes from Algoriphagus sp., assembly GCF_046296635.1. GTDB lineage: Bacteria > Bacteroidota > Bacteroidia > Cytophagales > Cyclobacteriaceae > Algoriphagus. Next base: position 40,513 of record NZ_JBKBKZ010000025.1, read on the forward strand.
CGTCAAGAAGAATCACTTCCTCATGTCCATGGGGTAGGCCCAACACCTTCAGGAAATCTTGCATTAGGGTTGGATCTCCGCACATTTACCGGAAACTATCGAGAGGTCTTAACCATCAATTCTGAAACCCGACTAAGCTATGGTTTGATGGTTCAGGCCATGATAAATGAATATGATGGGTTTGAGTTTCTTCTTCCTGCGTATCGAAGTTTTTTAGCCGGAGGATATCTTATCCTAAATCAAACCATACAAGAACGTTTTCATTGGAATGCAGGTATTCGTCTGGATGGAAATATTCTTTCTATCGATGAGCATCTTCAGCCAATTTATGATAGACTTCAGCCAACAGGCGAATTTGATCAGCGAAATCCGGATATAGAAAGAAGGGTTCTGAGGCCTAGTTTTTCTGGAGGAATTTCTTGGGAGATTGATCAGTATCAAATCCTTAAAGCTAACATCGGCTCAGGACTTCGCTTTCCAACGCCAATAGAATTGGCATCAAACGGCATTCACCACGGCAATTTTAGACACGAAAGAGGTAATGCTGAGCTTATACCAGAGCGGAGCTATCAGTTAGATTTGGCTTACAGCTTGGCCAGAAAGAAACTTTCCTTTGGTGTAACTCCATTTGCATCAGTGTATCAGGGATTCATTTACCTCGCACCAAGCGGTAGTTTTTCCCCTTTGCCAGGGTCCAGCACACTTTGGGAATACAAGCAAGACGATGCGATATTTTTTGGGGGGGAAATATCGGCGACTTATAAGTCCGACTTCAATCTGGACTTCAATCTAGGGATGGATTATGTCTGGAATTATAACTTTGAGTCTGAACTACCACTACCCCTGACTCCCCCATTTTCATTGCTTACAGGACTTGTCTACCGATATGAGCTTCAAAATTCCTGGATAAGAAATCTGTCTTTTGGCATTGATTTCAGAAAAGTTGCAGCGCAAAATAGGGTAGCAAGAAATGAGCGAATTACCCTTGGATACCAGCTATTTAACTTGAATTTCAGGACTGAATTTACAATGGTACGAAGAAATTTAGCATTGAATTTTGGAGTGAAAAATCTCACGAATCAATTCTATTTTAATCATTTGAGTCGATATCGGCTAATTAATATACCAGAACCTGGAAGGAATATAATTATGGGGCTTTCAATTCCTCTTAAACAAAATAAATCATTCGAATCTTATGAAAAATAACTCGTATTTCTTGCCATTGTTCCTGATCGGATTGGTTTTGACTTCTTGTGGTGACTCCGAAAATCCAACCGATCTTGATCCTCCAACGATTTCATCCTTAATGGCAGGATTGGAAATTCAGCCTTATCCTGGTATGCTTATATCGCCAACCAATAAATCTCTGGTAGTTCAATTTAAAGTGTCAGACCCAGCTGGAGTAAAGGAAATTTTGTTGGATGTACACGGAGGGTTTGACGGTCACTCTCATGCCAGACTGAGCAATTCATTTGAGCGGCTGAATATTAAGCGAATTTTTAGCAGCACTGCTTCCAATTCCAACTTGGTCATCCCCTCAGGTGAGAAAGAAGTGAACATAGAAGCGCATCAGATCGCTTGGGAAGGTGCGAATTCAGCTGTGGTCGGAAACCTGTTGGCAGGCCCATACCACATCACTATTTCAGCGACAGATATGGAGGGAAACCAGACTAGTTTTGCAGATGGGTCAAATTATCACACAACTTTTTATATCCAACGACCTTATTCACCTGCCATTTCTTTGAATAAAATGCCTAATGGGAAACTAGAAGCAAAAGCAGGTCAGAAATTGAACTTGGTAGGTGAAATTAAAGTGACTGATCATCCTTTGTCTACCCCACTAAAGTTCATTTGGTTGAGACTGACCAATGAAGCGAACCTGGATGAACAAAAAAATCTCACTGAAAGCACAGTTGCTCAGGCAATGATCGGATCTTCCTTTTGGAGGAATTTGGCGGGTCCAACGCTTTCAGTCAATCAGATATTTGACCTGGAGTCTTTTGTATCACAGAATCCATTGACTATTCCTATGGGTCAATCAAAATTAAGTCTGGTCATTTGGGCTGAAGATACTGCAGGTAATGTAACACGGGAGTCCATCCCGATTGAAATCAAATAAGGTTGGTTTGGTTAATAGAGAGAGTCCTTGATTTTCGAGGACTTTTCTTTTTTAAAACTGCCTCAAATAACTCACCTTGGCAATTCCGGATTGATTTTGGACCGGTGTATTTTGAAAGCTGCTTTCATTATAGACCAGATAAAGAAAACTCAGCGGGGCAAATTCCCAACTTCCTCTGAGGTTGATCCGAGCTTGTTTGTCGAAGGTGTTGTATTGATAAAATCCCGAAAGCTGAATCCGAGGATTGGCAGCCAGCCGTATTCCGGCTGTAAATAAATCTGTGGTGAAATCAGCCTTTTCCGCCCCAAATCCAGTAAATGAATTGTGTTCATAGCCAAATTCTGCCGCAATATGCGGTATGGGAGCTATTCGGCTAGTCAGGGACAAACTATTCAGGTTTCCGTTGAAATAACCTCCAAAGGAGAACTTAGCGTCTAAACTTATTTTTTTGGATTGGTCAAGTCGGTAGCGTAGTGCATGTCTGATGAAGTCATACCTGCCAGGTAGCATATTTTGACCTAGGATAGGAAATGAAAAGTCGTAATTCTGAGTGGTAGGAGAGATGGTGTAGGAAATCAAGCCATTGGAGCGTGTCAAGATATAGATTGGAAAAATATCCACACTAAGTTCCTGTGTTATTAAAGTGTTTGTGGTTTGAAACCAGTTGACAAAAAAGCCGGGATCCCATCTTCTGATCCATTTTGAAAGCCAACCGTTCTCAGGTCTCCAGATGTAATAGCCACCTGGGTTATGAAATATGGTGTTATTAGCAAACACAAAGCCCATTCCCGGTAAATATTTCTCATCTACAACACGCGTTACCCAGCCTCCATACCAATTGTTTGGGAACCACCCTACAAAGAAGGAACCCGCAAAACCGATGCTATCATTAGAGTTTTGTCGCGAAGCACTTGCCAGGTAAGTGATAGTCCAGGTGTCATTGGGGCGAATCAAACCATCCAACGTGACCGTGGTATTTGACTGCTTTTCAAATCCTTTTTCAGGTTGACCTTCATCGTTCCGTTGGGTAAGCATGACGCCGATATTGTTTTGCTTTCCATAATTTTTCAAATACCGCATTAACGAAAAACTTACAGGAGCCTGAAAATCTGTTCCCCGCTGGTGAACATACAAACCGGCTAAGGTTCTTTTTTGATTCCGGTCCGTAAATCGTGCTCCGGCATTTATTGGAATAGGATCTGAGTTAAATTGAGAACTGGAAAGACCGATAGTTCGACTGAAAAAAGGTTTCAGGCCGGTGTTATCAGCTCCGGAGTAAATCCCACTGTTTTCGAGAAAAAATTGCCTCCGTTCCGGAAAGAATACATTAAACCGTGTTAGGTTATTTACCGCTCGATCCACATCAGCTTGAGCAAAGTCAGTATTAAATGTAAGATCCAAAACCGAACTCGGAGTGACTGCCCATTTCATTTCACCACCGGCTTTCCATTCTGTTTTGCTTGTTGTTTCTCCTACGGAATTGGTTGATTGACTGGTTTGTGCCAACCCATAAGGCTGAACTCTGAAGTTTACAGATGGAGGAGGTAGTTCCAGCCCTTTAAGTTGGGCAGCATAAGTCATCCGATAGGGTGAAAAAGCTTGGGGAATCTCCGGAAAGACAGTCTGCTCATAATCTCTTCTGGCCAATCTGGCTAGCGTAATTCCCCAGGAAACAGGCTCGTTTTTATCCTCTGTCTTGGTATACCTAATGGATTTGAAGGGAATCGCCATTTCCACTACATAGCCCGAATCCAATATCGTAGTCCGAACTTTCCAAAGTGCATCCCAGTCATTGTCACGAAAGGAATCATCAAAAACTTGAAGATCCCGTTGATTTCCATATGGTGTGGTCTGAAAGCTCACATTGAACCGTTTCAGGTTTTGTGGATCAAGCTGAATGTATAGGATATCGTTTTCACCATACAAAAAATCCCTCCGAAGATCCTGTACGCGAACGCCTTTTTTCCCTAAACTATCCGCACAAAACGCTCCGATATATAGATTCTGATCATCAAACAAAATCCTAACTGTTGTAGGATGAATTACAGGAGCTCCCTGCCGAGGCTCCATGGCAAAGAAATCAGAGATCGGAATGGCTGACTTCCAATCTTCTTCGTCCAAGGTGCCATCAACAATGATTTTCCCATTAGCCTTTGTTGCAAACACTTCAGGAGAAATCAAAGGAGGATCAAAATTCTCCGCGGTTTGGGCAATTAGAATTTTCGGAAGGAAAACAATAAGCCCGATTAAAATCCAATGTCTCATTTTCCGAGGAGCCCTTCATATACAGTGAATTTTTCAAGATCCACTTTTACTTCATTCCACTCGTCTAGAATTAGGGTTTTGCAGAGATCGAGGTTTGAACCCTGAATTTGCTTTCGGTAGTTTTGATAAGCGATATAGTCCGTTTCAGCAAGTCCAAACAGGTAATTTTGAATACCAATAATGGGATTAAACCAGTAAGAAGCTTTGATGAAGCTGTTTTTCTCCTCAAATCCTTTTTCGATTTTCTCACTGACTTCCATCATGTGAAAAGCTAATTCAGTTCTGTAGAGACCTCCCTTTGCCACGGAATTAATTAAACTATCAGGCAAGGAAGCTGCTTTTGTTGTGGTAAGTTCAGGCAGGCTTTGAGCGACCTGCTGGAATACCTCCGGAAACTCAATGGCATAAATTGATTCCGAATCTTCCCTTTTGGCATCAAGAAAATCAACCATCAGATTATTTGGAAACTTCAGACTGGCTGCCTGATGGACTGCACCTGGAATGACAATGGTAAAAATCACCCAAATCAAAGTCAGAGCCATTGCCTGTGCAGTTTGTCCCATTTGGAGATGAATCAAGCCAATTATCAGAAAAAGCCAAATCCAAGTGTAAAGCAGGACCAATCCTGAAAATTGTATTAGAGTACTTCCCGCCTCTGAAAATACGCCTGTGCTCATTGCAGATAATAGGATAAGTACGATCAGGAGCCCGGTGACATAGATTCCTATGGAAATAATTCTTCCAAAAATCCAGGGAGATTGACTCCCAAGTTGGATTTTGATCAGTTTAGAAACTTGCTTATCAAATTCGTATCCACCGATAGTAAAGCACAGGACAATCAACAATAGTGGAAGTAGAAATAACACCACAAATGTGAAGTCCAAAGCCCCTAAGGCGATTCGCTCTGGATTGCTGATTTCGGCCGCAAGATCACCATCATATGCCGTGGACCAGACATTGACTCGCTTATAGAAACCAAACTGTTCGGCTTGACCCACAGCAAAAACCATCATCGGAGAGGGAACTTTGTTAGCAAAGTGGTTGGCATGCCACATAGCCCAAAAGGGTGCTTGAACATCGACCCAAGGCCTGTCTTCAGGACCTTTCTGATTAGTTTTGATCCATTCTTTCGTAGTTTCTATTTGTTTTACCGCATTGAGCTGGACTTTTTCGATCGTGTCCAGTTGTTTTTTTCTAAGGGCATTTCCATTATAGATGGAAAACCCCGCAGCCACCAAAAACAAGACAACTGCTATAATTTTATATGGGCTTCGGACAAAATTGACCCATTCCCATTTTAGATAATTAATTAGGCTCATAAACGAAACTTGCTAGCGGTGACCAATAAAAAACCTCCTATCACCCAACTCAATAGGATTAAAATATCGGACCAGAGTATACCGAAAATCTGATTGAGTGGAATAGATGAGTAGGTGAAATCCTCCAACGACCGATAGAACTCCTGATCGGCTGCCCATTTCCAATCTCCTGTTTTACTGCCTCCAAAGGCATGTTTGTCATTCAGTTCTTTGATAAAACCTCTGCGGTACTCTTCAGCTTTCAGCATAAAATCTGCATGGTGGAAATAATCAGTGCCGCTTAATCCCATACTCAAACTTTGCAAGCTTTGAAGTGGGTTTGGAATAGAGCTTACCTGAGTAAAAGTCTTTTGCTTTCGCAGCACTTCATAGAGGTCACCGAAATGCTTATCCCAGACGACATTGCCGATTTCTTCATCAGCCTGCATTAGGATTCCATCGAAATTGATCGGTAATTCTTCCACAGTTTCTACTTGGTACTTGCGTAGAACAGAATCTTTCAATATGGCTAGTTTTTCCTTCTCAGGGTTGTGTCCATCCAGTCCAACAGCTCGGTCAGCTTTCATTCTTTCGGAAAATTCCTGCCTTGACGGAAGTTGATAAAGTTGTTCAGCAAGAGTGCCGGAGATTTTAGGTAAAAAAACTCCCCAGATGATCCAGCAAGCCAACATCACACTCAATGCTGTGCCTGCCTGTCTAAGATTTGCACTTAAATAGGCGGTTAAACTGCTGATAACCCAGTAAAACGCTGCGTATCCCAAGCCAATCAAGCTAGTTCTCAGGATTACTTCGCCAGTTAATTGTTCCATTTGAAGAATTAACTGGAGGGAAAGTGTTATGATCAAAAACAGGACACTCAACAGCCAGTAAGCTATGATTTTACCAAATAATAATTGTCTGAAGTCTCCACCCTGCACCAAAAGGATCCGAACTCGATCTGACTCACGTTCCGTACGGATCGCTGAAAAAACCAGAAAGATCAAAAGAAGCGGAATGATCAGTTGTAGTAAAAGTGATGGCCGAAGTTTTCCAAATCGTGAGATTTGAAGAGATTGTGAAGCCTCGCTGTATTGGATTTCATTTTGTCGGTGACCTTCCAGATAAAGGGTTTTTCCCACTACACCATTAACTCCTTCATCAAATCCTGTCAGGGCACTTGATGGCTTAAATAAATAAGTACCATAATGTGCTGCGCTATGTGGATTTCCTGCCTCTTGGTTGTCCCACTGTGATCGAATGTGAGAAGCTGCTTCTGCTTCCATTTCTTTCAATTTTATAGCCTCGGCTACACCAAAATAGCTTGTGAGTCCTACGATAAAGGTCAAAACTGCGGTCAGCCCCATAAACCAAGGATTTCTTTTCAGAAGTATCCATTCATTCCAAATGATGGTTTGCATAATTTTCTCAGACTATAGTTCCTAAATAAATTTCTTCAAGATCATTGGCCGTGACTTCAGCCGCTTGCAATGATTTCAAAAGTTTGCCTTGGTGTATGATGCCTATCCTGTCTGCCGTTTCTTTGACTCGAAAAAGGTCATGAGAAGCCATTAGAATAGTTGTTCCCATTTTTGCAAGCTTGCGAATCAGATCAGAGAGTTCCTTGCTTGCTAGGGGATCCAAACCACTAGCAGGTTCGTCCATCAGGAGGATTTTGGATTTTTTAGCGTAGGCGATTGCGATCCCTACTTTTTGCCGCATTCCCTTTGAATAGGTACCCAATGGTCGGTCCATGGCACTTTTTTGAAGTCCGCAGGTTGCTAAAAAATGCCTCAAATCATCATTGGAATACTTTGAATTGGCGAGCTGTGTGAAATACTTCAGATTTTCCAATCCTGTCAACTGGGAATATAGATTGACGTTTTCAGGAATATATCCAATGATTTTCCGAGCCTCCGTAGGATGTAGGAAAGGTTCTATTCCTCCAACAGCAACGGTTCCACTGTCCGGGCTTATAAATCCCAAGAGGAGATTTATAGTAGTCGTTTTTCCGGCTCCGTTTGGGCCAAGTAGCGCAAAAATTTCTCCTTCGGGTATTTCTAATGAAAAATTATCAAGCGCTAAGTGCTTGTTAAACTGTTTGCTGACTGAGTTGAGGGATATCATATGGTTTATGCAATTTTGTTGCATAAATATAAAAGCAATTTTGTTGCAAAATCAAAGAGTAGAGTAAAAAACTGTTTTTTAAATCTGATTATCTGCTTCCTTGCCAGTAGATCAAAATCATTTGTAGAAATTGGTTCAAATTCAAATATTTCAGCCCTCTTCTGTCTTCGGTCTTCCAGCCCTTTCCGGAAAGAAATTCGCCTACTGGCAGAAAAGCGTATATCTGTATTTTTAAAAAACCTTTTAAGCTGATAGATTGCCGCCAACAATGACAATTCAAATTTTTTTCGCAAAATTAAACATGGTACTAATGAAATTGGAGGCCTCAATTAGACAATTGGACTTTCCCACTGAGAAGCTCCAACGTTAAGAAATTGATAAGTTTTAGTGATGGGTGAAAATCAAATTCAAGTTTTTGCAATTTTGATGCAAATAAAAAAATCATGAAGCATATTCTAATCGCAATCACTTTTTTCGCCTTAAGCATTTCCTGCAAGCCGAAAGCTCAATTGGTATCCAAATCAGAGATCACCAGAATTGCTTTTGGTTCCTGCAATCGCCAAGATGCGCCACAGCCACTTTGGAAACCTATCTTGGCAGATCAGCCAGATCTATGGGTTTGGACAGGGGATAATATCTATGGGGATTCTCCAATTATGGATACGCTTCGGGCTAAATATGCCAGACAGGACATGAAACCCGACTATATAGCGCTAAAAGCTGCCATGCCGATTATCGGAGTGTGGGATGACCACGATTATGGAAGAAATGATGCGGGTAAGTTCTATGCCCAGAAGAGAGAATCCAGAGACCTGATGTTCGACTTTTTGGGAGTTCCAGCAAATGCACCAGAGCGAAAAAGAGAAGGGGCTTATTCGTCTCACCTTTTTGGTAGCGGAGAAAATCAGGTAAAGATCTTTCTTCTTGACGGAAGATATTTCCGCGATACGCTGGATAAGATTGACAATATTTATGTGCCAAATGAGACGGGACAAATCCTGGGAGCGGAGCAATGGACTTGGCTTGAAAAAGAACTAAAAGAGAGCAAAGCAAAAGTCAATTTGATTGCCTCGGGAATTCAGTTTTTGCCTATCGAACATCCCTATGAAAAATGGGCTAATTTCCCCAAAGAACGAGAAAAATTACTGGATTTAATTGCCGAATCGGGAGTGAAAAACCCGGTTCTAATTAGCGGAGACCGACATATCGCCGAAGTGATGAAACTGACAGATGCGAGATTTCCAAAAGGAATCTATGAAGTCACTTCCAGTGGACTTACCCATACTTGGAATGGGGCTGCTGAGGAAGCCAATCAGTTTCGGGTGAGTGACCTGATTGCCAAACTCAATTATGGATTGGCCACATTTGACTGGAAAAAAGGCGAAATGACCTTCCAGGTAAAAGGCGAAGAAGGTGCTGTGTATGCGACGCAGGTTATCAATATTCAATGATCAATGATCAATTTTCAAAAAAGCAAGAAACATCGGAAATCAAAACTTCCTAACTTCCTGACCTCCACACTTCTTAACATCCAAACTTCCAAACTTCATTACCCCCCAACCCCATGTTCAACAGAAGAGATTTTATCAAAGGATTAGGCCTCACCTCAGTAGGATGGATGGGCTTTGGAGATTCAGTTTTCGCCCAACTCCAAAAAGAATTACCGATTCAGAATTTACCTTCTATTTTTAAACCAATCCGAGTAAAAGGCAGTGTTTTGACTAACGGTCAAGGGATCGGAGGGGTGGCAGTTTCTGATGGAAGGATAGTTGCCCAAACAAATTCTTCAGGGGAATTTGAGTTGATCTCAGGTACTGATCGTGATTTTGTTTTCGTTTCACTGCCTGCTGGCTATGAAATCCAAAAACAGGCGAACGGTTCAGCTTCATTTTTTCAAAAGATTGATCCATCCAAGTCTGAACAAAATCTCACTTTCGATCTGAAAAAATCTGCAAATTCAGATGAAAATCACCACTTTTTAGTTTTGGCTGACACCCAAATTCAAGATGCTTACGAAGCGGACCAATTACTGACAGTTGCTGCTCCTGATGTGCAGAAAACCATTGCCTCGCTCAACGATCCCAATATTTTTGGAATCGGATGTGGAGACTTGGTCTTTGACAAACTGGAACTTTTCAAGGAATATAATCAGTCAATACAGATGTATGATATTCCATTTTTTCAGGTGATTGGAAATCATGATTTGGACTTCGGAGGTCGATCGGATATTACCACGTCGGGAACTTTCAAAGGTCATTTTGGACCGACATTTTATTCCTGGAATCGGGGAGAGGTTCACTATGTGGTGTTGGATGATGTGTTCTATCTCGGAGTAGGTACCAAATACATTGGCCATATTCCCGAGGAGCAGTTGGCTTGGTTGGAGCAAGATTTGAAATTGGTGGAAAAAGGAAAGACAGTCGTCGTTTCTCTGCATATTCCAAGTTATACCGGCGCGGTATTGCGCTATCCTGATCGTGATACCCTTGGGGGAACTGTCAGCAACCGTGAACATTTATATCGCATGCTGGAAGGCTATAATGCACACCTGATGTCAGGCCACACTCATTTCAATGATAATATGATCAGTAGACATGTCTATGAGCATTGTCATGGTACGGTTTGTGGGGCATGGTGGTCCGGGCCAATCTGCTACGATGGAACACCAAGCGGCTATGCCATTTATGAGTCCAAAGGTTCCGAACTGAAGTGGAAATACAAAGGCACCGGCTTGGATGTCAACGAGCAATTCCGGGTTTATCAGACTGGTTATCACAAAGATTTCCCGGATCAAATGTCGCTCAACTGCTGGAATTACGATCCGGCTTGGGAAATAAGCTGGTTTGAGAATGGAATCAAAAAAGGAGCACCTGAAAAGCGCTTGGCTGTAGATCCTTGGAGTGTGGAACTGCACACTGGTCCAAGTCTTCCAGCCCGTCGTGGTTGGGTAGAACCACAGCTGAACGATCACATGTTCTTTTTTAAACCCGAGTCAAAAGACAATTTGGTCGTCGAAGCCAAGGATAGATTTGGGAATGTGTATTCGAAGAGGGTGTAGGGATTTGAAAAATAATCCCCCCAACCCCCTTGTCAAGGGGGAGTCGCGTTAAAAGAACCTCAATCTCTATTCCTTGACTTATACTTTTAAGTAGCAAAAGTGGAGTTCGAAGGATCTTTTGTGGCCACTCCCCCTTTCCCAAAGGGGGTTAGGGGGATTTTTCAATTAAAATTTTGTCCTCTCCAACCCATTGTTATCCTCAAATACATCAATAAACTCATTGATTTCAGCAAGTACCCAAGGCATAGATTTTTTTACTTCCAGATCGGTAAATCTCAAAAATACCAGCCCAAATTCTTCAAGTAATTTTTGTCTTTCCTGATCTTCCATCATGGATAAATGATCGAAATGAGAATCACCATCAATTTCAATTACTAGGTTTAATTTTTTGCAGTAAAAGTCAACGATGTAATTGTCTAATGGCTTTTGTCTGTTGAATGCATATCCCCGAAATTGACTTGCCCTTAGTTTCTGCCAAAGAAGAATTTCCGATAGAGTCGAATGAGATCTTAACTCTCTGGAAAATTCTTTTAAAAAACGATTATATGGTAAAAAATGCATGGAATAATTTAGGTAAAAAAAAGGAATCCCCCCAACCCCCTTGTCAAGGGGGAGTGGCGTCTAAAGTGTTTCAATCCTTATGTAATAAAATTTGGCGTTTGACTAGAAGAGTTTTAGTCCCTAAAGACCTGTTGAGGCAACTCCCCCTTTCCCAAAGGGGGTTAGGGGGATTTTTAAAAGACGAAAACCCCTTCCCCCAATTTCCTGTATATTCCTCTTGTGAAAACCCTGTTCATCAATTGTTTCCTTATCCTCTTTTTTGCCGGAAATGCTTTTGCCCAAAAAGTAGTCATCAACCTCGATTCCAAAGGAATAAGTCCAAAAGATACCGAATACCGAGTTCTAGAAGTCTTGGATCATCGGGTTCAGAAAGGTGCAATTGGTGAGGTTTTTAATCAGACGGCACAAAAATCACCGGTATCGATTAATGGGAATCTGGAACAAGTAGCCACCCGATTTTACAGGGAAATCACCATTCCAAAAGACTCTGCACAGCTGATTCAAATCAGGATTTTTGAGTTGGAATTGAAGGAGAGTTTTGATCGGGAGCAGCGATTGTATCAAGGGGAAGTGCAGTTGGCCTTGGGGTTCTATGTGAAGGGAAGCGGCGAACCTGAACACTTGCTGGACTATTTGGGAACGACTCAATATCGTCGATCTGACTTCCGCATGGATCGGGTAGAGGAGATTGTTATCAAATTATTTCAAAACAGCCAAGAATACTTTGACAACTGGTACAAATCTCAAAACCTTCAAACCCGGGCTTTGGCCAAAACCATCCGCTTGGATATCATCGAGCCAAACCAGAAATCTACAGACGACAAAGTCTATTATGATCCTGAAAGACCTTTGACTTGGGAGGATTTCAAAGCGAGGCCCAGCTCATTAAGCAAGAACAACGCAACGATTTTCACCAGCTTTTCTGTGCAGGGAATTTCTTTGATGGATGCCGGTTCGGTGGTGCAAACCCTCGAAATCAGCGTCTACATGCTACCATATCAGTCTTGGGTCAAAAATCCAAGTGCGTATGGCCTCAACCACGAACAACGGCATTTTGATGTGGTGAGGATTGTGGCAGACCGACTGATTCATAAGCTGAAAAATCAGGACTTCGATCTGGATTTTTATCAGGCACGAATCAGCGAAGCCTATCTCGATGCTTATCGGGAGATGAACCGCCTGCAGGAATTCTATGACAAACAAACCCAAAACGGCATCAACACCACCGAACAGGAAAAGTGGAATCAATTGATCGATGAAGCCTTAGCCGGAGATTGGAAGAGGATTGAGGATTTGTTGAGGAGTGGGAGGAGGTGAGGGTTGCACGCCTATCAATAGCCCAGCTTTTTAAAGCTGGGTTAAAGAATTGCCGAGCAGATCCAGCGATGGCTCTTGAAGTTGATTTGAAAAATAATACTCCTGCCAGCGTAATGAAATGGTTTTTTCGGATTACAAATCCTAGGATAGGATTTCGGAATTGCTCCTGTTGGATAATGGGACTAGATTAGTTCGACACCCTTCGGGGTCGTTTTCACTTCTAAATAATTCTATTTAATCCACGGGTTTCACCCGCGGCTATTGAGAAGTTTGACCACTTCGTGGTCGGGAATAATATCAAGGTATAATATTCCACTGATCCTGAAACGACAGTCCCGATGAGCGCAGCGATTTCGGGAGGATCGAACCTTTCAATAACTTGTCCGCCGTGGCGGAGCCCTAGGTAAAACCTAGGGAAAATGAAAGTTATGGAATTGGTTAACAACCCTGAAGCGCCAGTCCCGATGAGTGCAACGATTTCGGGAGGGTTGAACTCAAGAGGATTTTGTATTATTTGAATTTTGCGACGGAATATAAATCCTATGAAAGGACCTCGAAATTGCTCCCGATTGCTATCGCGGATCGAGGAGCAACCGTTTACGACCTCACCCTTTTCTTACTTTTGTTGATTTGGGTCACTGAACCGTCGGGATGGATGATGGTCCGGTTTCCTCGATTTTTGATGGTGAGGGTGTGGGTTCCGGAACTTGGATTGACAAATACTTGATGGGTTTTGCCCTGACGGATCAGGACAGTGTGGGTACCATTTGGATTGACAATCACCTTGGTATTTCCATGGTCAATTACTTGAGAATGGGTGCCGTCAGGATTGATTATGGTTTTGTTTATATCCGAACCCACCATTATCGAGTGAGTTCCATCGGCATTAACCACCACCTTGTGGAGACCATGATCATGAACCACAGCGTGGGTTCCATCTGGTTTGACAATTATTGTCTGAGCATACAAGCCAGAACTAAGCAGGGCAAAACATAGAATTAGGAAAGTCTTCATAGTTTGTTTTTACTGGATTGGGTGGGGAAAGTTTGGAAAATGCGCAAATTGAAATTATGAATTCAAAAATATAATTTAAGTTCGACACCCTTCGGGGTCGTTTCCGATAATAAGTGAGGTCCTGCTCTCCACGGGTTTCACCCGCGGTTATTGAAAGGTTTGACCCCTTGCGGGGTCGCTTGACTCGTCCTTAAACAGTTTAAAGGTAAGCGTATAAATCCTTACACTGATTGAAGGGGGGTAAAGGTCAAAAAATTAAATGGAGTCCAAAACCTAAACTTCTTTCACTCCCTTTTCCCCGTGGTGAAATATCTTTGCGTTCCTTCGTGGCCTTTGCGGTTATGAAAAAACCTTCGAGGTATGCAAAACCTCAAAGGTTCTCAGGAAAAAGCTTTAGCTTTTCTCTGTGCTCTCAAAAAAGAGTGAAGGGGGATAGAGGTCAAAAAATTAAAAGGAGCCCAAAACCTGAACTCCTTTCTCTCCTTTTTCTCTGTGGTGAAAATCTTTCAGGTAGAATAAAAAAAAGCAGTCCGAAGACTGCATTATAAAAGGTCCAAGTTTGAAAACTTGAACCATATGCCTCGCCTCTTTACCAAGCAATCCCGTAATCATCTCCATAGTTACTAGCGCCGCCCCAGAGGGTGCCGTACTTCCAGTCTAGCCAGATGGCAGTGATTGGGCCAGAGGTTTTGGTCCAGAAATCCATCACATAGCCTCGCTTAAGCAGGTTCTTGCGAACCCAGTCGGGTGTGTCGTCCCGCAGCGTGATCGCACCGGGCTTGATCTCATGATCTCCAAAGCTGCTCTGCATCTGATAGCTGTTGAAGTTGGCGGCTTCTACGGCTTCCTGCACATTCATATCAAACTCGACCACGTTGAGGAAAAACTGAAGCAGGTTTTGATCCTGAGAATCTCCACCCTGCACGGCAAAAGCCAGTAGGGGTTTGCCATCCTTCAAGGCCATGCTTGGAGTAAGGGTGACACGAGGTCTTTTTCCCGGTTCGGGAAGGTTGTAGGGATTCAGGTTTTCATCCAAGACAAAACTCTGCATGCGCTGGGAGAGTCCCACGCCTGTATTTCCGGCGATCACAGCAGGAATCCAGCCTCCACTTGGCGTCACTGACACGACCCAGCCTTCTGCATCGGCAGTTTCCACGGAAGTGGTTCCACTCTGGAAGTCCTCTAAGAATTTGGCATCTAGGGTGGAGTTGATTTCGGAAGGATTCAGTGCTGCTACGGCATTTTGACTCTTTTTTAGTAGTTCCAGATGAGGATTTTTCTCATTCTGGAAAGGGTAGGGATCACCTGCGGTGATTTTGGGATCGTTGGTCGCTCCGATTAGCTTTGCGCGCTCTTTTGCATATTCCTTGGAGAGCAAACCTTTCATCGGCGACTTGACAAATGCCGGATCTCCATAGTAGAAGTCCCGATCTGCGAAAGCCAAACTCATCGCCTGATAAACGGTATTGATGTAGTTGGCGGAATTGTATCCCATTGATTTGAGGTCAAAGTTCTCCAGAATATTCAACGACTGGAGCAAAGCCGGGCCTTGTGTCCATTCCTGAAGCTTGTAGACGTCTATGCCACGGTAGTTGACATGCAGCGGTTCCTCGATTTTTACTTTCCAGTTGGCTAAGTCAGCTTCGGTGAAAAGTCCGCCTTGTTCTCGTGTTCCTCGGACGATTTCCTTGGCGATGTCACCTTTGTAAAATCGCTCGTAAGCCGCGTAAATGGCATCCTTTCGACTTTTTCCAGCTGCCAAAGCAGATTTCTCAGCTTCCACCAGTTTGGATAGCATTTGGTACAGGTCCTCCTGAATGAATATTTCTCCAGGTGTTGGTGCTTCTCTTTCTTCGCCTAAGTGTGTAAGGAAAACCTTCTTAGAATAAGGCCATTCTTTAATTCTGGCTTTACCCTTTTCAATATTATCCGCTGTCTGCTCTTCGATCGGGTATCCTTTGGCCAGCTCCATGGAAGGTTTGAGGATTTGCTCCAAACTCATCGTGCCGTACTCTGCCAGCATGGTCATGATTCCACCCGGGGTTCCCGGCGTAGTGGCTGCCAAGGGTCCAAACTGTGGTGGATAGTCCATGCCCTGAGATTTGTAGAATTCCACTGTAGCTCCAGTGGGAGCGACACCCATGGCATTGATGGCGATGACTTTTTTGGTCTTGGGATTATAGATCAGGGCTTGCGTTTCGCCTCCCCAAGAAAGTACGTCCCACATGGTGGAAGTTGCGGCAATCATCGCGCAGGCTGCATCAACGGCATTTCCGCCTTGTTGGAAGATCGCTGCTCCGGCAGTTGCTCCAAGGGGTTTACCCGTG
Source organism: Algoriphagus sp. (assembly GCF_046296635.1). Taxonomy (GTDB): domain Bacteria; phylum Bacteroidota; class Bacteroidia; order Cytophagales; family Cyclobacteriaceae; genus Algoriphagus. Next base: position 56,596 of record NZ_JBKBKZ010000025.1, read on the forward strand.
ATTGCAACCCAGTTTTTGCCGTGAAGGATTGGGCGTTGGTTGGGTGTGGTCCCCGCTCCATGTCCTGGAAGGCTTTGTGAGAAGGAGAAGTGGGTGAGGAGGAGGAGGATTAGGAGGTAAAGGTTTTTCATATTTTTGGTGGCTATTTATTTAATCGGGAATAATGGGTGTGAATTTTTCTCTATAACTTGACTGGATGACCGATGTCGGATGTCGGGTGACCGATGAAAATAAGATACAAGAAGCTAGACACAAGAGGTCGTTCTCAAGACTTTAAATTAAAGATTATAAAGGAAGGTTTAAACTTTGGCCTCGACTTCGCTCGGCCACCGGGTTTTCGTTTTGTTAGGGGGAGGAAAAATGCGGCTCCGCCGCATTTTTCCTCCCCCTACTAATATCCAACCAAAATCGGTCACCGAGTGGAGTCGAGGTGTAATCAAAAGGAAATTCGGCCACTGGTATCATTTCGGTAAATCAAAATATCCATTTTAAATACCAGATTGAGATTCGATTTGGGATTCATCGGTCATCGGTCATCGGTCATCGGACATAATATATAAGCGGAATAAAGCTTGAAACTACTTTTTGGACATTCAAAATTCCTCTCAATCCCCCTCATCCAACAGCTGCTCCATGATGGGGACAAAGCCGGGGAAGCGGGAATTGTAATAAGTAAATAGCTGGAAAATGGAGCCGTTCTTTTTCAAGTCCATCTCATTTTGCTCGACAAAGGCTTCGATTTCCGCAGCTTTTTCTCCGAATATCTTGTACAGGTCCTTTCGCTTTTTAGGCACTTCAAAAAGGTCTTTTCCTTTTAGGTAGTAATACACATTTCGCTTGATGATCTGATCATTCCGATTGCCAACCATCAATGCAGTATTGTAATTGGATTCTTTGAAAATGGCCTTTGTCCTTCGCATCAGCGGTAGATCACCTTCGACTATTACTTCGAAAAATCCGGAAATTGGCACTCCATCTTCTTTGAAGTCCATTCCATTTACAAAATAGCGAGGCACCTTATAGCTACTATCCATCCAGACAATATTCTGGATTCGAAGTCCAGCCATAGTAGTAACAAGGTTATTTTCCGGCTCCATGAGTTCAAACGTATTGGAATTGATATTGTATCTCACTCTGAAACCTTCCAAGACAGTTTGCTCGCGATAGAGTAGGATAGAGGCGACATTCCACTTGGTATCGAGGTAGAAATTCCCCTCCAGCTTTTTGGGTTCCGGAGCAATTCCATAGATGGTGTTTCCGATGAAATTGGGTCGCTCAACGAGTAGCCTACTAACATTGGTTGCTCGAATAGTTTTTTGCAATGCGGCTCCTGTTCCTTCACTTCCGAACCTTACCAAATAAATGTTCCCCAGATTCAAATCTGCCTTCAGGTTAACTACTTGCTCGTAGGTGTTGTATCCGGGAAAGTTGATGGCAAGTGTGTATTTATTTGCTAAAATATTTTTTATGGAAAAATTACCAGCACCATTGCTGAAGTCTCCAAATGCGGTATTTCTAAGAGTAACTGTGGCACCATCCACATATTCTTTGGTGTCATAATCTATTACTCTACCGCTTAGACTGAAGTTTTGTGCTACACTCAAGTTGGGTATGACCAGAATAAAGAGTAGCAGACAGATATTTCTATGTAGGCTCATTTGCTCAAATTGATTGAATGATAGGGTAATATAGTCCAAACTTAGAATTGATGCTAAATGATTTAGATCTGTCGGTTTGAATCCTGAACAGAAGGCCGTTAGTTGGCTTTGTAAGTTTTAAGACCGTATATTTGAAAGAGTTCAGCTTTTTAAGAACACCGTATATTTCATTAAATCATCAATAACTTGAGTTTTATTAATTTCAATTTCGAGCCCTCGCTACAAGAAGGTCTCGATGCCATGGGCTTTGATCGCCCTACACCTATTCAGGAACTGGCAATTCCTGTGATCATGCAAGGAAAAGACTTGATCGCCTGTGCCCAAACCGGGACAGGTAAAACCGCAGCGTTTGTACTTCCTATCTTAAATAAAATATCGAAATCCAGTTTAGGTAAACTGAACACTTTGATTTTGGCTCCAACCCGTGAACTTGCGATTCAAATTGATCAGCAGATTCAGGGTTTCTCTTATTTTTTGGGAGTGAGTTCGGTGCCAATTTATGGAGGTGGAGATGGGATTGTCTGGGAACAACAGAAAAAAGCGCTGGAAACCGGTGCTGAAATCGTCGTGGCTACTCCGGGTCGTCTGATTGCTTTGCTGGCAGGCGGAAAAATGGATTTGAGTACGCTGGAGCATTTGATTCTTGACGAGGCCGACCGAATGATGGATATGGGCTTTTCGGATGATATTCTGAAAATCGTCAATTACCTACCGCAGGATCGACAAACCGTTCTTTTCTCGGCTACTATGCCTCCGAAAATCCGACAGTTTAGTATGAAATTCCTTCACAATCCTGAGGAGATTTCGCTTTCTATCGGAAAAACTGCCGAAGGAGTGACCCAATCAATGTATTCAGTTTACGACGGGCAGAAGGAAGAATTGGTTCGCTATATTCTTGCGCAGAAACCCTATGAAGCGGTAATAATTTTCGCATCTACCAAAGACAAAGTAAAAGCGCTATTCAAAGTGCTTAGAAAGGAATTTGACATTGAGGCTTTCCACTCGGACCTGGAGCAGGTAGAGCGGGAGAAGATCATGTCAAACTTCAAAAATAAGGCAGTGAAGATCCTGATCGGTACGGATATCATTTCAAGAGGCATTGATGTGGTGGGGATTGAGTTAATAATCAACTTTGATACTCCGGGTGATCCGGAAGATTACGTGCACCGTGTAGGCCGGACGGCCCGAGCGGACAAAGAAGGTGAAGCAATCACGTTTGTCAATCCAAAAGATCAGCACAAGTTTGTGCGAATTGAAAGCCTAATCGGAATGGAGATCACCAGAAATCCAATGCCAGAAGGCTTTGAAAGAGGTCCAGAATACTTGGGAGAAAAGGCGAAATCCTCAGGATTTTCATCAGGAGGAGATGGCAAGTCGAAAAACAAAAAGAAGAAAAAGCCAGGGAATAAACCATCCGGAGAAAGATCGAATCAGCCTTCAGGAGAAAGATCGAATCAACCTTCAGGAGGGTTCAAACCTCGGTCTGATTTCAATAAAGCTCCCACTGCTCAAGCACAAGAAGCTCCCAAGCCGCAGAGTCCAAAACCGGAAAAATCCGTGACTCCCAGCTCTGAAGCCCCAAGTAAATACGGTCAACGTAAGAACGTAATCGACTCCTGATTTTCAGCGCTTTGAGTTGGTTTTTTTGAAGTACTTCAAGTATCTTGAAATACTTTTCATTTTTAAACCACAGCGCTATGCAAACGATCAAATTAAAATCAAGGGGCACTTATGTCTCTTATCTTCAGGAACTTCTTGGAAAACTAGGTTACCAAATTCCAGCCACTGGCTATTTTGGAAATATGACGGATGAGGCTGTCCGGGATTTTCAAAAGAAAAATGACTTGGTAGAGGACGGGGAGGTCGGACTCAAAACTTGGACTGTGTTGGTAGATAAAAGCCGACCTGCCCCATCAATGAGCGATAAGTTTTTGGGTGAGCAGGATTTGAAGAATTTTGCTCAAAAGCACAAGTTGGAATTAGCAGCAGTGAAGGCTGTGAATGAAGTTGAAAGCAGTGGGAAGGGTTTCTTTGTGGATGGTCGACCAAAAATTCTGTTTGAAGGACATATTTTCTGGAGGCAACTGAAGGAAAGGGGAATCGAGCCTAGTTCAATCTCCAATGCTTCCAATGCTGATGTGCTGTATTCCAGCTGGACAAAATCCCACTATGTGGGAGGAACTAGAGAATATGTGCGGTTGGAAAAAGCCTCAAAACTATTGTCCAATCCCCTCGTAAAAGAAGCAGCGTTGGCTTCTGCTTCTTGGGGTAGTTATCAAATTATGGGATTTCACGCCAAAAAATTGGGATACGATTCAGTCGGTGCTTTCGTTGATCAGATGTACATTCATGAGCGAAACCAGCTGGAAGCTTTTGGAAGGTACATCACAGCATTTGGATGTATCAATCACCTCAGATCACTCAATTGGGCATCTTTTGCCAAGTGTTACAATGGCCCTGCCTACGCCCAAAATAAGTATGACATTAAAATGGCTCAGGCCTATCAAAAGTATTTAAACCATCCATGAATCTAAAGGAACTTAATCAGCTATTTCAGAGAGATTTAGAAAAGCTAGGTCAGGAATTACAAGCTTATACAAATGAGGAAAATCTCTGGATAGTTGATAAGGAAATTTCTAATTCAGCGGGGAATCTTACACTTCATATTTTTGGAAATCTCAGACTTTTTATCGGGCTGGATTTCGGAGGGATTGCTTATCAAAGAAATAGAGATTTTGAATTTTCCGGGAAGGGTGTGCCTAAGTTTGCTATGCTTGAGGAATTAGAAGAAGTAAAGAAAGTTGTCTCGACTTCTCTTTTAGGTTTAAATCCGATTCGGATGGGTGATAAGTCTCTTCATGCGATGTTTGGGCATCAGATGTCAATTGGTTTTTTTCTGATTCACCTTTATGGTCATATGAATTACCATATCGGGCAAGTGAATTATCATAGACGATTGTTAGGCTGAAAAGCTGGAAGACGGAGGACCGGAGACAGAAGATAAGAAGCAAGAGACTGAATAAAGTGAAAGTGATGCGAATCCCAGTCCGTTGTCCTGCTTCTCCAGAAGCTGGACGGATGTTAAATTAATTTCCCGCTGATGATCGCTGATTGCTGACGCAGATATGCGCTGATTTTTGGAATTGATTTTTGAGGTTTGATTTGACGTAACTCCCCCTTGGACCAGAATGATAAATTGGACGAAAATGTGAATCAAAGGGGGTAGGGGGATTTGATTTCGGATTTCGGATTTCGGATTTTTTTCGCGCTGATGGTCGCTGAGGCTTTCATTGACCTGCTTTCCGCAGGTTTTTGCTGATTTATTACTCTATATTTCGGACATATATTCAAAAAAATCCGCGCACCTCTGCGCAATTTTTCAGCGGCTATCTGCGGGAAATCTTTTTTCACTAAAAAAATCATTGTCTATTTTTAAATTCAAAAAATCAAAAAAATCAGCTTTTTAGCCTAATTTTAGAGCATGGGCACGCTATCAGGCAATATTCTTCTTTTTTATGGAATTCTTTTTCTAACTAATGTGCCCGCATATTTTTTCGGGTTGAGGTTTGTAGGTAATGTACCTAAGAAGCGACTTTGGTTTGAACCTCCTGGATTTGTGATTCCGATTGTTTGGGTTTTTTTATTTCTTTTATTGGCAATTCTTAGGTATAAACTGGTATCTATCGAAGCCAACTCCCTCGCCAATTTGACCATTGTATTGGCCGTAGTTTGTGCCAGTTATGCCTACTATACGCTTGGTTTGGAAAAACTTACCGGAATCTCAGCTCTGAAATTTGGACTTTTTGGGAATGTGCTCGTTATTTTTGTGGCGCTATGGGTAGGAGTCACTGTTTCTGAATTTTCAATCAACCTTTCCTACCTGGTTTTCCCTATCGTGGCTTGGACCTTTTATGCTACGATGATTATTCTCGGTCAACTTCGTTTAGCTAGGGCTTAGATTCATTTGACTTTTTATCAAAAAGAAAAATAAGTAAACCAAGTCCGACAATTCCCAATCCAGCAATGCTTTCCCAAGGTCGATCCCAAAAAAGGTAAACCATTACTCCTGAACTAAATGTGATGTAGATATACTGAATCCAAGGTTTTAAAGGACTTTTGAACCCGATCTGCTTTTTGATTTTTAGCGAAGAAAAAACCGTAATCGTACCCATCAGTTGCAAGACAAAACCTGCATAAAGCATGATCTGCTCAAAAGAACCGGAAAGGAATAAGATCAAGCTAATCCCGGTATTTAAAAAGATTGCCCGAACTGGAATACCATTTGAATTGACTTTGGAAAGGGGCTTCCAGAGTTTGAAATCCTTAGCCATTGCATAGGTTACCCGTGGTCCGATCCAAGAATATCCTGAGATGGTGGCTATCAATTGGACTCCGATAAATACGCTCACCCAAAGCGCTCCCGTCTTCCCCAAGAGGTTGGCAAATGCAATGTCGGCTACTTCCACTTTTCCTGAAAGTTGGGCAATCGATGCATGCTTCAAAAAGACCAACTGAAGTAGTACATACACCACCATGACCGAAAATGTAGCCCAAATCAGGGCTTTAGGTAGATTTTTCCCGGGTTGATCTACCTCCTCGATAATGTAAGCGGCAGAATTCCAACCCGTGTAGGCATAAAAAACATAGATCAAAGACACGGCAAATCCAGGCATGATGACCTCTTTTTGCCAAGTATTGGAGAAGTCAAAGGAGGCATTTTCCAAGGTAGAAGCAAAAGCAAATCCCAAAAAGATGAGGACAAAAACAAAGATGATTTTGATCAAAGTCAGGGTATCCTGAAACTGGGCAGATCGGCTGACTGAGAATATATGCGCAATAGGCACAGCCAAAAGAAAGAACAAACCGGGATAAATGGTATTTCCAAAAAGTGGAACTAAATACCCGTTCATCGCCATTGCAGCGATTGCTATCGGTGCAGAAAAACCAACTGTAAGTGAAACCCAAGCATACAAATACCCAATTGATGGATGGATAGCTTCGGAAAGAAAGATGTAATCTCCGCCTGTTTTCCTGAAATGGGTGCCCAATTCCGCATATACGAAGGCACCGATCAAAGCCATTATTCCTCCAATTATCCAAAGTAAAAGGATGGACCAGGTGTTTTGAACTTCCGCCAACTGAAATCCCAAACTTGTAAATACCCCAGTTCCGATCATATTAGCGATGACCAGTCCTGCGGCAGTTTTCCAAGAGATTTTATTGTCAAGCGCCATCAAAGAAAAGTATGTTTACCCTTGGATTTTGTTTGGTAAAACAAACAGTTTTTATTCAGATTCTAGATTAGATTTTTATTTATTTATCGAATAAGCAGCGACTTTTCCATAAACAAAAGAACGATCTTCAAATTGAATCTTTTTGCTGAGTTCGGGATTTTTAATGACTTGGAAGCATAGGTTTGCTGGTACATCTCTGGGAATCATTAGATTTCTTTGCTACTACTTCCTTTGGAAGGTCATTAAAAGTGACTTTTTCTATCCATTGACTAACCCTTTCTATTTGTGTTCCGGAGTGGTTCATAGGGCTGGGGGAAATCTCTATGATGAGTTAGGCTAAATAAGGAATAGTACTTGGTTTAAGGCTCAAAGCCTTAATTTTTCGGGGTTTCGAGAGTTGTTCCAGAATCGGAGAAGGTAAATTTTGGTTTTATAAACTCTAAAAAAAAGTGTGACTTGTTTTGTAATTACCACTCTACTTGAGCCTTCAAAATTAGTCTTTTCAAATGCCTCTGGGTGAGTTTTAATAAAATGAATTTTAGAATAAACTTGGTCAATAAACTTTTCAGCGGAACTCGCAGACCATTTCACTATTAAATAGTCAATAATAGAATAATAATCCCCGATGGCTTTTTTTGACCAGATGACTTTCATTCTAATCTTTAAAAAGGTTGGGATATTTTTCTCTAGTCATTTTCATAACATCCTCATGAGAAACACCCCCTTCATTTTCAAGTGATTCAATGCCTTCTTTAATAGCTATTCTTTCTTGATCTGAAACAATGTAGATTTTGTCTGAATCATTGGAATTTTTCAGTTCCATTAAATAATTAAGAACTGATTGATTTTCAAGATTTGTGATCCAATCAATTAAATCCTGTTTTTCTCCTGCTGTAATCATGACTTTTATAATTTTGATATAAGTTAAAAATTATTCCTTGGAATGATTTGGTTATAAACGAAAAAAGCACCCCGAAAATTCAGGATGCTTTTAGTCTGAGGCAATATTTAAACTTAGATTTTTTCTACTTCACCTCGACTTCGCTCGGTGACCGTGGTAGCTTAAAATAGAGAGGGGTAAAATGCGGCGCAGCCGAATTTTACCCCTCTCCTCAAAAATTAAACTCGGTGGCTGAGCGAAGTCGAAGCCATTACTAGATCATTAAATGGTATCAGTTAGATGACCTTTTTCCACTACTTCTTCACCGTTTCAAACAAATCAATCGGAGTGGCTTTTACTTTCTCTTCAAAAGCTTTCCAATCCCCATTCATGAATTTATTGACCTCAGTAATCGCCTCATCAGCGGATTCCTTGGCTTGGGTAAAAAGTCGCTCTTCAGTTGCACCCGGAGCACCAAAACTTGAATTAGCGTAGCTACGTGGCACAAACTGACGGGTCATTGTAGTAGGATAGAGGTTCCGCACAATTCCTTGACCTTCTCTTGTTGGTCCGTAGAAAGCTTCTCTGGTCTTGTCCAGTTTCTTCTTGATGTCTTTGGTCGCTTCCGCCAACGCTTTTGCCTCTGGAGTTGTGATATCCTTGATCATTGCATTGACCTTGTCGATGGTCTTCTGAGCATCGTTCAACCTGGTCGTTGCAGCTGTGACTTCTGATGAAAGGGCTTCATTCTTCTTAAGGAAAGCTTCCTTCGCCTGAAGATCCGCAAGTTTCACATCAATTCTAGGGTCCATATTTACCTTGATTGAAGTCTCCGAAGAATCAGCACCATAAATAAAGACTGCCTTATAAGTGCCTGGAAGTGCACTTCCTCCACTTGGTTCATTGAAGCCAGCACGACGTCCGCCTCCTTGGCCACCACCAAATCCACCGGTCATTTCTGCCGTAGATTTGCGGTCAAGATTCCAAATGATTCGATTTACACCTTTTTCAGGAAGTGTTTTCAAGGTTCTGATTTGCTCACCGGAAGCATTATAAATTTTTACTGTAACAGAATCGAGTTTTTCCTTATTGTCATTGATTAGGTAGCTCATTCTTCCACCAGTTGCGCGGTTTTCACCGGCATATTTTGCATCAGCCATGAATCGCTCTCCGTGTGCTCTTTGAGTTACCGCCTGATACGCTTCAGGAGCAGGGAAAGCAGTGATTTTGCCTGAAGGAATTTTCCCTCCATTCTTAGCAAAAGCTCGTAATGGTCTGATGTCGTCCAAGACATAAATCGCACGTCCGAATGTACCGATGACCAAATCTGCTTCTCTTTCCTGTATTGTCATGTCATAGGTAGAAACAGCCTTCGGATAGCCATGTTCCCACTTATTCCAAGTTTTTGCTTTGTCAAAAGAAACATAAAGTCCGAATTCAGTTCCCAAGAAAACCAAGTTTGGCTCTTCAGTATCTTGCTTGATCGAAAGGGTATAACCCCAAACTTTGCTGTCATCCGCAATTCTTGTGAAGGTCTTTCCGTAATCTGCGCTATGATATGCGTAGGCAGCGAAATCGTTGTTTCGGTAGTTATTGGCCACTACCCAAACTTCGCCTGCATTGTATTGGGAAGCCTGAACCTGTGGAATCCATGAAGCCTTAGGCAAACCTGTAAGTTTGGCTGCTGTGTTGGTCCATGTTTTTCCTCCATCCTGAGTGACTTGAAGATTTCCGTCATCAGTTCCCACCCAGATCATATTTTTGTCAACTGGACTAGGTGCAATTGCAATTATTGTAGTATGATTTTCCGCACCTGTGATATCAAAGGTCAAACCTCCCGTCATCTGCTGACGCTGCTTGGTGGAATCGTTAGTCGTCAAATCTGGAGAAATGATCTCCCAAGTTTCGCCTGAATCTGTTGACTTATGTAGGAATTGAGATGCATAATAAACGGTGTTAACATCATGAGGATCCTGAGCGATGGCTGCATTCCAGTTGAATCTCAGAAACACATCTTTGTCAGGATGAGTCGGTCGGATGGTTCTGTTGTGACCAGTCAGCTTGTCAAATCGGGATACATTTCCTCCTTGAGACATAGTATATCCGTAGCGTGAGTTTGCCGGATGCGATACTACATCGAAGCCGTCTCCGAAAGAGATTTCTTGCCAATAGGAATTTCTGATTCCATCCACTCTCCAATGATAGGCTGGACCGGTCCAAGACCCGTTATCCTGCATTCCACCATAGATATTGTAGGGAATTTCATTATCTACATTGACGTGATAAAATTGTCCCACCGGAATGCCTTCAGCAAAGTACCAAGTTTTACCCATATCACGGGAGATGTTCAAACCTCCATCATTTCCTTCAATCAGAAGATTGGGATCATTAGGATTAATGTACCAGGCATGATGATCAGGGTGTACACCTTCATAGGAAAGGAGTTCTCTGAAGCTTTTCCCACCATCTTCCGTGATGCCTACCCGAGAATAGAGCGTGTAGAGGCGGTTTTCATTTTTTGGATCTGCGTGAATTTCAAAATAATAGAACGGTCTGTCCCCAATTTCTCCTTTATCATTAATCATGGTAAACTTTTCTCCACCATCTTCAGATACGTATAGTGCATTTTTAGAGGACTCAATTAATGCATAGACTTTGCTGCTGTTTGCCTTGGAAATTGCCAGGCCCATTCTTCCCAAGTTTCCTTTTGGAAGCCCGTTGTCAGTAGCATTAAGTTTTTTCCAATCATCTCCGCCGTTATGAGTAACATATAGTCCTGATGATTCTCCACCTGACTCAAAAAACCATGGATAGCGTCTGTGCTGCCACATGTTGACGAATATTTTATTTGGATTATTTGGATCCATGATCATTTCCCCTACACCGGTTTTAGTGTCGATGTACAGAATTTTTTTCCATGTTTTTCCTCCGTCAGTGGTCTTGTAGACGCCACGATCTTCCTGCTCACCCCATGGCGAACCTATCGCTCCTACGAATACTGTATTTGGATCGTCAGGATGAACAATGATTCGGTGGATTGCTCGAGTTTTTTCCAAACCCATCATTTGCCAGGTCTTACCGGCATCCATGGATCTGTAAACTCCATAACCCATGTTTAGAGAGTTGCGGGGATTTCCCTCACCCGTACCAACCCATATAATATTTGGGTTTTTCTGATAGATGGAAATAGCACCAATAGAATGGACTTTTTCATTATCAAAAATCGGCTCCCAAGTGATACCTCCTGAGGTAGATTTCCAGAGTCCACCTGAAGCGGATCCTGCATACATTATATTGGGGTTGTCATGGATCGCATCGATGGCTGTAATTCTGCCGCTCATTGCTCCTGGTCCGATACTTCTGGCTTTCATGGACTTAAACATGTCCATGTTGACTTGTTGTGCTTCAATTCCGAAACTGAACAAGACCGCCAAAATCAATAAGTAGATTTTTTTCATCTGTTATATTTGATTTAGTGGTTTTCTTTTACTCTGGTAAATAAGTCAAAAACAAGGATTCAAGGTTTGCTTTTTATTCGAATGGAAAAGTAGGAAGCATGAATATTCAAATTCAATTTTTTACGGCTGGTTTGGGCAATGCAGGAGATTTCTTTTTCTTTAGGAAAAATTAAATCGATATGATTACAAGTTTCACGAAGCCTCTTATCGGGCTTTTTCTTTTTGTGGGAATCTCGGTAGCTCAAGGGCAAACTGGCAGATTCCAACAAGCAGTACAATACAAAATGGACGTGAACATGGATGTCCAAACCAATCAATTTACAGGTGAGCAAGAGTTGACTTACACGAATAACTCAACTGATACCTTGACTCGGGTGTTTTATCACTTGTATTTCAATGCGTTTCAACCAGGTTCGATGATGGATGTGCGATCTAGAACTATCGCCGATCCGGACAGAAGAGTGGCGGCACGAATCTCTAAGTTAAAGCCTAATGAAATTGGCTATCTGCACACCAAAAGCTTGACAATGAATGGAAATCCTGTGAGGTTTAGGGAGGTGGAAACCATCCTTGAGGTGGATCTGACAGAGCCAATTCTTCCAAATTCCAGTGTGACTTTTCAAATGGAATTTGAAGGTCAGGTGCCGGTTCAAGTGAGAAGATCGGGTAGAGACAGTGACGAGGGCGTTCGCTATTCCATGGCGCAGTGGTATCCCAAGATGGCTAACTATGACGAGCAAGGATGGCATGCCAATCCTTATATCGGTCGGGAGTTTTATGGGATTTGGGGAGATTTTGATGTGAAAATCACGATTGATAAAAGCTACGTCTTGGGTGGAACAGGATACCTTCAAAACCCAAATGAGATCGGACATGGCTATCAAGATGAAGGGGTAAAGGTTCCAACAACTGCAGGAAAGACCCTGACTTGGCATTTCAAAGCTCCAAGGGTTCATGACTTTATGTGGGGAGCTGATCCCAAATACAAGCACAACAAAGTGTTGATGGCGAATGGAATTACAGTACATCATTTCTATATCCCAGGCCCAAAAACCACTGAGAATTGGGAGAAGCTAAAAGAATACACGCCAAAAGCGATTGATTACTTGTCCAAAAACTTTGGTCAGTATCCTTACAAACAGTTTTCTGTCGTGCAAGGAGGAGATGGAGGAATGGAATATGCGATGTCCACTTTGATCACAGGGCAACGACCTTTGGGGAGTTTAGTTGGAGTTATGGTTCATGAGTTGGCCCATAGCTGGTTTCATGGAGTTTTGGCAACAAACGAATCACTTTACCCTTGGATGGATGAAGGATTCACGAGCTATGCAAGTAGTCTGGCAATGGCAAGTATTTTTCAGGAGAGTTCTGAGCCCTTACGCGGATCGTATTCGGGATATTATAGGCTAGCTAAGTCAGGAGTTGAAGAACCGATGTCCACTCACGCAGATCACTATCATACTAATTCAGCATATAGTGCTGCTGCTTATTCCAAGGGTGCCGTTTTCTTAGCTCAGTTAGGGTATGTAATTGGTGATAATGTGCGGGATCGAGCAATGCTCCGATATTTTGACACTTGGAAATTCCGACATCCAAATGTGAATGATTTGATCAGAATCATGGAAAAAGAAAGCGGTATGGAGTTGGATTGGTACAAAGAATACTTTGTGAATTCTACCAAGACGATCGATTATGGAATCAAGGGAGTAAAGGCAAATGGGAACAATACCGAGATTTCTTTGGAAAGAATTGGCCTGATGCCGATGCCTGTAGACTTGGTGATAACCTATAAAGACGGAACTTCAGAATCAATCTATTTGCCTTTGGTGATAATGAGAGGTGAAAAAGCAGTTGAAGAAGGAATGCCAAATAGAATTCATACTGAAGCATGGCCATGGACTAATTTGACAAAGACATTGGTACTTACAAAAAATCTAAGCACTATAAAATCTGTAGAAATAGACCCAAGTAAAAGGATGGCGGACCTTCAGCCAGAAAATAATAAAGTGGAGTTTTAGGCTCCACTTTTTAACAAAATCCTTAATAAAAAAAGGTGGCTTTTGGCCACCTTTTTTATTTTGAATTAACCTTCGTTTTTCTTGTTCTGTACTTCAGTACGAATCTCTTGCGCTAGGTTTTTAAGGTCTTGCATTCCTTTTCTCACTCGAGTTCCGGCTGCTTGGTTGCCTTTCTCATAGAATTTCTCAAAATCGCCTTCTAGGCCCATTACGAGATCTTTGACTTCACTAAATCTGCTCATAGTAAAAGTTTATTTTTAAGGTTGATGATAAGTTTATTATGGTTCAATATAGGTCAAATACTTTCTAATTCAATCCAGAGGGCATTTTTTTTAATATTTTTTTTATTCTAGGATTGAAAGTGCCAATTCTGAATTTTTGTAGAAGCCACTTGTCAGCTTGTCTTTTACTGCAGCGAAAGCTTGGATCGTTTCCTCGACGTCCTCCAAGGTATGAACAGCAGTTGGTATTAATCTCAAGATAATCATGCCTTTAGGTATCACCGGATAAATTACCACTGAACAAAAGATGCCGTAATTTTCTCTCAGATCTTTAGTAAGTGCCGCTGCTTCGCCTACAGTGCCATTGAGTACAACTGGGGTCACAGGCGAGTCTGATCTACCGGTGCTAAATCCATTATCATGAAGCCCTTTTCTTAATGCTTCTACTATTTTCCAGAGATCATCCTTCAATTTTGGCTGTGATCTCAACAATTCCAGACGCTTTAAGGCACCTTCCACAAGCAACATTGGAAGTGATTTGGCAAAAATCTGAGAACGCATATTATATCTCAGATAAAGGATCACATTGGCGTCTCCTGCGATGAAAGCTCCGATAGAAGCCATGGATTTTGCGAAAGTAGAGAAGTACAAATCAATTTGGTCTTGTATGCCTTGTGCTTCACCTGTTCCGGCACCGGTTTCTCCCATGGTACCGAATCCGTGAGCATCATCTACCAGAAGTCTGAATTCAAATTTTTTCTTCAGTTCAACTATCTCCTTTAGCTTTCCCTGATCTCCAGTCATTCCAAAGACACCTTCGGTAATCACAAGGATCCCTCCGCCGGTCTCAGCGGCAAGTTTGGTAGCACGTTCTAACTGTTTTTCACAGCTTTCAATATCATTATGAGGGAAAACATAACGTTTTCCTATATGCATCCTCAACGCATCTATGATACAGGCATGGCATTCGGAATCATAGACAACCACATCTTTACGATCCAAAATGGAATCGATTACAGACATGATTCCCTGATATCCATAGTTAAGAAGATAAGACTTTTCTTTTCCTACGAACTCAGCCAATTCATCCTCCAATTGCTCATGGAGATTAGTCTGTCCAGACATCATTCGAGCCCCCATAGGGTAGGCTGCCCCCCATTTGGCAGCGGCATCTGCATCGGCTTTGCGTACTTCCGGGTGATTGGCTAATCCGAGGTAATTATTAAGACTCCATGTGAGTACTTCTTTCCCCTGAAATTTCATTCTGGGGGCAATTTCACCCTCGAGTTTTGGGAATGAGAAATAGCCGTCTGCAAACTCAGAGTGTTTGCCCAAAGGGCCCATATTCGTTTTTAATTTTGCAAATAGATCCAAAGCAGTATTGAATTTAGAGTTCCTTATTTAAATGGGTTTTCACCCAATTCGTCAAAAATAAACTTTTACCCGCTGCAAACCAAAAATCCAAAGAGAAGGCCCGCTATTCTTCTAAAATCGGGCAAGAAGTGAGCGTCACACAGAGGAATAATTGTGTCCATGTAAGATTGTCCCGAAACCTGTATTCCCGTGACAGACAGGTTCGGGAAAGGTCATCTGCCAACTCAAATCAAATAATTACAGATAAAAGCTCAGATTAATTTACTTATTTCGCTTTCAGCCTTTGGGCTAACCCAAATAATTCTCAAGAGAAAAATGCCAAAAATTAAAAAACTTTTAGTCGCCAATCGGGGAGAAATAGCGCTTAGAATCATGCGTACCGCTCAGGAAATGGGTATTTCTACGGTTGCCGTTTATTCTGAAGCAGATCGGCTTTCCCCTCATGTGAGGTTTGCAGATGAGGCGGTATGCCTCGGTCCACCACCATCGAATCAATCCTATTTATTAGGTGATAAAATAATCCAAGTTTGCAAAGAGCTCGGGGTAGATGCCATTCATCCGGGTTATGGTTTTCTTTCAGAGAATGCCGAGTTCGCTAGAAAAGTCTCTAAAGCCGAGTTAATTTTCATTGGACCATCACCAGATTCCATTGAAGTAATGGGGTCGAAACTTGCCGCAAAACAAGCTGTAGCCAAGTATGATATTCCGTTGGTTCCAGGGACAGAGGAAGCCATTTCTGATATTCCTGTTGCTAAAAAGAGAGCAGCTGAAATCGGCTATCCCATCTTAATTAAAGCATCAGCTGGTGGCGGGGGTAAGGGTATGCGTATTGTTGAATCTGAGTCAGAATTTGAGGAACAGATGAATCGGGCTGTTTCCGAGGCCCAATCTTCCTTTGGTGATGGAGCGGTTTTCATTGAAAAATTTATCACTTCACCTAGACACATTGAGATTCAAATATTAGGAGACCAGCATGGAAATACGGTTTATCTCTTCGAAAGGGAGTGTTCGATACAGCGTCGTCATCAGAAAGTAATCGAAGAAGCACCTTCGGCTGTGGTCACGCCTGAGATGAGAATGGCTATGGGAGAGGCTGCGGTAGGAGTGGCGAAGGCATGTAATTATTATGGTGCTGGCACAGTGGAATTCATTGTCGATGACAAATTAAATTTTTATTTCCTAGAAATGAACACCCGTCTCCAAGTGGAGCATCCAGTTACTGAAATGATCACTGGAAAAGATTTGGTGCGGGAGCAAATCCTAGTAGCAGAAGGAAATCCACTTTCTTTTGCCCAAGAAGATCTCAAAATCCACGGTCATTCCGTCGAAATTCGGGTTTATGCCGAAGATCCTAAAAACAATTTCCTGCCGGATATCGGAAAGTTGATCACTTACAGGAGGCCGCAAGGTCCCGGAATACGGGTAGATGATGGTTTCGAAGAGGGAATGGACATTCCTATCTATTATGATCCGATGATCGCCAAACTGATCACTCATGGCGAAAATCGCCAAGATGCTATTGATCGGATGATTCGGGCTATTAATGACTACCGAATTACAGGAATCCAAACGACACTTGACTTTTGCAGATTTGCGCTTCAGCATGAGGCTTTTGTTTCCGGGAACTTCGATACAAAATTTGTAGAGCAGTATTTCACTCCTGATAAGTTGATTTTCGAATTCACTGATGAGGAAAAGGAATTGCTGGCGGCCTTGGCAGTGGAGTTTTTTCAAAAGGAAGAAAACATAGTGAACCCTACTCAACCGCTAAATGCTATCCCAACCACCAACTGGAAAAACCGACTGGTCTGATGGCAGAAATTTTACCGCTTAAGGCTTGGAGATATAACGAGTCACTTTCTGAAAATCTGGAAGATTTGACAGCACCACTTTTTGACGTGGTTTCGGCAAAACAACGGGAAATGCTCTACGCAAATCCGCTCAACAGTATCCATCTTTCTGTTCCTCAGGGAGAAAATCCTGCTGAAAATGCTCAAAGGATCCTCTCAAAATGGAAAGAAACAGGTGTTCTGCAGCAAGATCCTATTCCAGGAATTTATATCTATTACCAGTATTTCCGGCTTCCCGGAGATCATGAGGAGCGTTGTAGAAAGGGCTTTATCGCACAGATTAAAGCATATGATTGGGAAGAAAATCAAATCCTGCGTCATGAGAGTACGATAGTCTCCGCTGTCAATGATCGGATCGATTTATTGAGTGCTACACAGATTCAAGCGAGCCCTACGCATGGATTGTATGAAGATGAAAGCACGGAACTTGAACTTTACATGGACGCTGCAATTGCTTCTCCCATTTATGAATTGGAGGATTACCAAGGAGTGCGAGAAGTGTTGGGAGTGATTCACGATGCAAAAGTAATTTCGAGGTTTTTGACTGTTTTGGCCGATAAAAAAGTGATTTTGGCAGATGGACATCATCGATTGGAAGGTGCTATTGAATATAAGAAACTTCAGCAAAATGCTTTTTCGGAATCTAAATGGAAAGGATCGGATTATCACCTGATGTATCTGACCAATGTGCACGGAAATCACCTAAAAATTCTCCCAACCCATCGGCTTTTTTATGGATTGGAAATATCCGAAACCGAAATTTTGGATAGAATTAAAGAATGGTTTGATGTCCGGATTTTTGGTGATGCTGATGAATTGGTTAATTATACATTTCAGCGAAAATGGTCATTCGGCTTGATCCTTTCGGAGGAAGCTTATGTGATTAAATTCAAGCAAGACAAATTTGACGCAGTTCGACCTGAATTGCCTGAAGCGTTGAGGAATCTTGATTTGGTCATTTTACACTATATTTTATTCGAGAAAATATTGGGTTTGAATGCCGAGCAACAACGGAATTCAGATCAGCTGGCCTTTGAACGTAATTTTTCCAGATGTGTGAGAGAGGTTCGAAACAACAAGGCGAGCTTTGCGATAATCACCAGAGAAATCGAATTGGAGCAAGTGTTGGAGGTGTGCAAATCGGGTGCTGTGATGCCTCAAAAATCTACTTACTTTTATCCCAAGGCATTGGGAGGAATGCTTTTCGGAAGTATCAAACAAGAAGAATTTGAATTTGAATATGGAGCCTTTTTTGAGCAAATTAAAAGATAAGAAAATCATTTTGGCCTCAAATTCCCCTAGAAGGCAAGAGCTTTTGAAAGCCCTTGGGGTTGATTTTACTGTAAAA
This sequence comes from Algoriphagus sp., assembly GCF_046296635.1. Taxonomy (GTDB): domain Bacteria; phylum Bacteroidota; class Bacteroidia; order Cytophagales; family Cyclobacteriaceae; genus Algoriphagus. The sequence goes on from NZ_JBKBKZ010000025.1 coordinate 74,637, forward strand.
GTTCATCCCGTTGATGAGACTGTTCCAGTGGATTTACCGGCTGAATACGCAGCGGCATACCTTTCCAAACTCAAAGCTGAAGGGTTTCCATTTCCTTTGGAGGAGGGTGAAATCCTGATTACTGCTGATACGATTGTAATTGTAAGGGGAAAAATTCTTGGTAAACCCAATTCCGATTTGGAAGCTTTTGAAATGATCAGAGGTCTATCCGGTACGACTCACACGGTGATCACGGCCGTGACTTTGAAAGATTCCAAAAGACAAATCACCGTAGAAGATGAAGCGAAAGTGACTTTTCGGTTTTTGGAGGAAGATGAAATCTGGTATTACGTCAGAAATTTCAAGCCTTTTGACAAAGCAGGAGCCTATGGTATTCAGGAATGGATTGGATTTGTAGGAGTGACGGGAATCGAAGGTTCGTATTTCACGGTGATGGGTTTTCCGCAACACTTGGTGTATCAGCAGCTGAAGAAGTGGTGACACAAACTTCGTTATTCATCATTCAATGTTCGATGTACAATATTTAATATTTCTTTTCACTGCGAAGGACGCAAAGGAACGCAAAGAATTTTCACCAAATAGAGGAAATATGAGAGTAAAAGGGTTTTGTTTTATCCCATTTATAAATTTTTTTAGCTCACAGATGACTCAGATGAGCACAGATAATCTTGGTAAATCCTTTTTCCAGTCAGATTGAATAATAGAAGTTTTTGACTCTTGTAGCGATCATAAACAGATTTCCGTTTTAAAATATGATTAACAAATATCTTATTCGAAAAACCTTAAACTTTCTTTTTGCCATTGCCACCGCATGCATTCTGCTGTCGAGATGTCAGTCTGATATGGAACCTATTGATTGTTATGAGATTGAGGTGATCGGACCTGATCGATGTGGGGGTGGATTGCTAGTATCCGTCAAAAATTCTAAGGCTCTTGGTGAAACCATTACCTATTATGACGGGAATTCATATTTAAATGTAATTCGAGTTTTCACTTTGGTTACCGTTCCTGAAGCAAATACTGGATTTATTCGGATTAGAGATTTTGATCCAAATACCGATGAAAACTTTTCTGGTATTTGTTTAGCCCTCTATGCACCATTTCCAGTACCGATTAAAGTAGCTACTTTTTGGAGTGAAGAGCCTTGTTGATAGCAAACACCTCTTTTTGCCATAAAGAACTAAAGCCACTAAGTTCTTTTAAATTCTAGGCTCACAGATAACTCAGATAGGCACAGATGGTAATAAAAAAAGAAGAAGCTTGTTTTAGGCTTCTGCTTTTTTCTTGAATTATTAAAGTTCTAAATGCTGAGAGTTAGGGTAAACAAATCCTTTGTGCCCTCTCATTTTTCCTATGTGGTCTCCGTGGTAAAACTATCCAGTGGTGAAAATTATTTTTTTATCGGAGACTCGTCACACTCCACATCTCCTGCCACATACTGCAGTCCATCTAAGAAGAACCGTAGCAAATTAGGATTTTCGAAACTTTGAGCATTGTGAGAAGGGGAGGCGTACATGACCTTTCCTTTGCCTTCGGTTCTGATCCAAGCGACATAAGTTTTACCTTCGGTCAATTCTTGACCTTTGCGCTGACTTTTGATTTCTGCATTATTGAAATACAACAAAGGTTTGAAATCCAGTTCGGAATAAGCGTTTTTGTAGAAATAAGGTTCGTCCACATGGTTGAAACCATCTGCGGGAAATGCCTGAACTAATGGGTGATTTGGGTCTTCCAATCTCACTTGAATGGTCTGCTGAGGGGGATGATAATCGAAACTTCCACCCATTAAGCGACTGAAATCCCAAGAATTATTAAGCATCGTATTGCCACCATGAAGGATTAATAAGCCACCTCCTTTTTTGACAAACTTTCTTAAGTTGGCCTCTAATTTCAATGCCTGTTTCATGACTACAGCAGAATCAGCCCCCGATTCTTTGAGTTTATCCCAAAACAAATTTCGGTGGTCTGGTTTTGAATTAGTATTGTTCAAGACAAGAACATCGAATTTCTTCAAGTTTTTCAGTTCCATAAGAGAAATGTCTTTGCTACCTGTTACGGAAAAGGCTCCGCTTTTTTCGCCGAGGATTTTGATCATTTCTTCTGTGTGCGGTCTCACCCAATGATCAAACCCTGTATGGAGAGAAAAGACTAATACCTTTTTCTTTTTAGCTGGGAAAGTGGCTTTATCAGGAGCCAAACCCTGAATTTTGTCTTTCCATGCTTGATCTAAAGTGACTTCCGGTAAACTTTGTGCACAGGCAAAATTCAGAGAAAAGATGGAAACGATTGCGTAGAAAATAATTCGCTTCATAGGTTATTGGGTTCAGTGGGTGGATTCTTTCTTATAGTTTTTAATAACTTGACTTCCAAAGCCCCAATAACCTGAATTTCCCATGTGTATCAAAAGATTATTCCTTCCCCTCTTCATATTTTCCCTTTTTTCTACGCCATCGTTTTCGCAAAAAGTAAGTTTAAAAGAAACACCTGTTGGAATTGATTTCCTGATTGACAATCAGCGTGTCTTGACTTATCAAACTGCTACAACGGACGTACCTGACGGAGTAAAAGCAGACTTCAAAAAGTCCGGTTTTATCCACCCTATTACTTCGCCAAGTGGTCAAGTACTTAGCCGAGTGCAGCCACCTGACCACTATCATCATTATGGTATTTGGGGACCTTGGACTCGGGCAACAATCAGTGGGAGAGAGGTTGATTTTTGGAATTTGGGAGATGGAAAAGGGCGAGTGGATTTTGCTAAAGTTCTTTCCAAAAAAGTAGCCGGAGGTGCCGCAGAACTCAATGTCCGACAAAATCATCTTGATCTCAAGGCTCCGGAAAGTGAAAAATTGGCTATCGAAGAAGATCTTCGCATCAAGGTAAAGCCTGCCGACAAGGGCAGATACATGGTTGATTACACTACAACGATTTTCACAAAAATTCCCGGTGGAATTCTGTTGGACGATTACCGATATGGCGGTGGAATCGGTTTTCGTGCCACTGAGCTTTGGGGCGATGCCAACAGTAGCATTTTGACCTCAGATGGGAAAACCAGAAAAGATGCCGATGGATCCTATGCGAAATGGATTATCGTGAAAGGCAAAACTGCCGACAAATCCGGTCAAAGTGGAATCCTTTTCCTCAGTCACAATACCAACAAATCTCATCCCGAACCTTTACGTGTTTGGCCCCTTGGTCAATATAATGGCGAAGGAAATGTGTTTATTGAGTTTTGCCCGATCCGACATGAATCTTGGGAGATTCAGCCTAATGAGCGATATTCCTTAAAATATAGAATGATCGTCTTCGATGGAGATCTCACAGCTGAAGAGGCTGAGGCCTACTGGAGAGCTTTTGTTAAATAATTTGAACCCGATTTAATCTGATAATACATTATGGAAAGAAGAGATTTTATGAAAAAATCCGCATTGGCCACTGCCGCATTCGGATTCCCGACTATCGTCCCTGCCTCAGTTTTTGGAAAAAATGCGCCTAGCAATAAAATTAACATTGGACAAATAGGTTGTGGTAGAATTGCGAGAGAGCATGACCTTCCTGGAACTTGGAGACATGATGTCGCCCGTATCGTAGCTGTTTCCGATGTAGACAGCAAGCGGATGGCCGATGGTAAAAAGCTGGTAGAGGAATATTACACCAAAAAGCTGGGCGAGAAATACATGGATGTGAAGCAGTACGGCGATTATCGTCAGATGCTCCTGAATAAGGATATCGATGCAGTGATCATTTCCACTCCAGATCATTGGCATTCTCAGCCTGCAATGGAAGCGGCTTTGGCAGGAAAACATATTTACGTCCAAAAGCCTACCTCACTGACTATTAAAGAAGGCCGACAATTGGTCAATGTGGTCAATAAAACTGGTGTTGTCCTTCAGTTGGGAACTCAGCAGAGATCCAGTGAGCAATTTAGAATTGCTGCTGAATTGGTAAGAAATGGCCGAATTGGAAAGCTTCATACCGTACGAATTGGACTTCCAGGGGATCCTGCAGGACTTGCTGCGCCTGCCATGCCGATACCTTCCAATTTAAACTTTGACATGTGGCTGGGTTCAACTCCCCAAGTACCTTACACCGAGATTGGCGTTCACCCACAAAACGATTACAGTCGTCCGGGATGGTTGAGACATGAAAATTATGGAGCCGGGATGATCACAGGTTGGGGTCAACATCATTTTGACTCTGCCGCTTGGGGTATGGATACAGAACTGACAGGTCCCCGATACATTGAAGCTGTTGCAGAATTCCCAAGGTCAGGTCTTTGGAATGTTCACGGCGACTTCATGGTCAAAGCTGAATATGATAATGGTATCGTGATGCTGACATCCGGAGGCTATCCTAATGGCATCCGATACGAAGGTTCTGAAGGTTGGATTTGGGTCTCAAGAGGAAATTATGTTGCCTCTGCTTCAGATCCTGTTGCTCAGGGAAATAGCGCCAAAGCATTGGATGCTTCTGATCCTAAAATCCTTCAGTCAGTCATCGGTGAAAATGAAATCCGATTGATCAGAAGCAAGGAACACCATGGCAACTGGCTGGAAGCTATTCAGGGAAATGCCGAATTATTATCTCCGGTAGAAATTGGTCATCGATCTTGCTCAGTTTGTTTGGTCAGTCATGTTGCAATGAGACTGGGTAGAAAATTAGCTTGGGATCCTGTCAAAGAAGAATTTATCAATGATGCCGAAGCCAATTCACATTTGAGCAGACCGCAAAGAGCTCCTTGGGGAACGGATTTTGTGAAGGGGTAAAGAGGGTCGGATGTCAGATGACCGATGACCGATGCAGGAGGCCATTAGTAAGAGGTGAACAGTGATTGGTAAGTTGTATCGTCCATAAAAGCGAAGCTTTTAACCTCTGTGTTCTCAAAAACTCACTATGTCGATTTAGTTCTGAAGTTCTAAATTGGTTAATACCTCGAATAACTTTATTCTCAGTGAACCCTGCTTGTCGGCAGGCAGGTCTGTGGTAAAAAAAATAATTAATATGCATTCATCAAAAGTAATTTTTGGGGCCATAGTGGCCCTTTTTCTCGTTTCCTGTAATACCTCAGAAATGAAAAACGAAACTTCTGAATCAGATTCAAAAGTGAGAATCATGACGCTCGATCCTGGTCACTTTCATGCCGGATTGATTCATAAGTCCATGTATCCCGTGGTGGATTCGACCATTTATATTTTCGCACCCGATGGGCCTGAATTAAAAGATCACTTGAATCGAATTGCTAGCTACAATAACCGGGAAGTAGATCCGACGGCGTGGAATCTTGAAGTATATACCGGTGTGGATTACCTCAAAAAGATGATTTCCCAAAAGCCGGGTAATGTGATGATGGTGGCGGGTAAAAATGATCAAAAGATCGATTACATCCTTGCAGCAGTGGAAAATGGAATCCACGTCTATGCTGACAAGCCTTTGGTGATCAATCCCGAAGGTTTCCAGAAGCTCAAAAAAGCTTTCCAAATCGCAGGGAAAAAAGATCTCTTACTGTATGATATCATGACCGAGCGATTTGAAATCACGACGTTGCTACAGCGGGAGCTTTCGATGATTTCTGATGTTTTTGGTGAATTGGAAAACGGAACTCAAGTAAATCCAGCAATCACTAAAGAGTCCATCCATCATTTCTTCAAGTATGTTTCCGGAGCTCCTTTGATCCGTCCGGATTGGTTTTTTGATGTGGAAAAAGAAGGGGATGGGATCGTTGATGTGACAACTCACTTAGTCGATTTGATTCAATGGGAAGCATTTCCGGATGTAACTTTGGATACAATTGATGTTCAAATGCTTTCTGCAAAAAGATGGGCAACGAGCATGACTTTGGACCAATTCCAAAATGTGACTGGAAAATCAACCTTCCCTGATTTCCTTCAAAAATCCATGAAAGGTGATGTTTTGGAAGTCTTTTCCAACGGAGAAATGAATTACACGCTCAAAGGTAAACATGCTAAAGTCAGTGTGATTTGGAATTTCCAAGCGCCTGAAGGAAGCGCAGATACACATTACAGTATGATGCGTGGAACCAAAGCAAATCTGATTATTCGTCAGGGGAAAGAAGAAAACTACCGACCGGCATTGTATGTGAAATTACTTGGTTCGGATCTGGCCAATTTGGAAAAAGCGGTGAAAGAAACCCTTCAAGTAAAGTATCCGGGGATTGATCTCCTGAAAATGCCGTCAGGTGAATATCAAGTGATCGTACCAAATTCCTATCACAATGGACACGAGGCGCACTTTGCACAAGTGACCGAGCGGTTTTTGGAATATTACCAAAATGGAAAAATGCCGGCTTGGGAAGTACCAAATATGATCACGAAGTATTACACTACGATTTTGGCAAGAGAGTTTGCGTTGAAATGAATTATGATTATCCGCTACTATGCCAGTAAATCAAAATGGCCTCGACTTCGCTCGGCCACCGGATTTCAGGTTATTAAAGGGAGGGGAGGTATATGCGGCACAGCCG
>NZ_JBKBKZ010000026.1:0-80713 GCF_046296635.1 Algoriphagus sp.
CGTAAGTATCAAGACAGAAGCAAGAGGCTAGAAACAAGAAACAAGAGACAAAGATGATCGAAACCAACTTCCTAACCTCCTAACTTCCAGGCTTTTGATAGTATCAAGTATCAAGACGCTTGTATCAAGACCAAAGAAGCAAGAAGCTAGAAACAAGAGCAAAGAACCACTTACTTTCTAACACTTACTGCTCACAATCTTCCAGCCTACCTACTTCCTAACTTCTCTGCTTCCTCAAAGTGGCAAGTATCAAGACGTAAGTATCAAGAGGTGTGAAGCAAGAGCGATGAACTAGTTACCATTCAATGCTTCTCAACTCCCTTGCTTCCAAACGCATGCAAAGTGTCAAAACGATAGCATACTCTCAAAGACATGCAAGCATTTAGGGAACTAGAGCAGATTGTCGAACTTTCTATATGCCAAATTGTCCAAAGTGATGTTCAAAATGCTTCTGGTGGAAAAGCTCCCATTCCTGATGGGTTAATTTTCCAAATCTTGGATGGACAGTTTTGGCTTCTGGATTTGAAGTAAAATAAGTACTGTAATCATCCAGGCTTTTTAAAAGCTCTAATTTCGCAGTATCTAAATCAGAGAACCGAAGATCCAGCAATTGGTCTCCAATACCAGGAGCTCTTATTCCTCTTGGAAAGGAGATGTCCGAATAAATCAAGGCCTGTTTCTGCATCAGCTGCTTTTCGTTTGGCTCAAACTCAGGAATTTGAATTCGTCCATAGGAAAGTTTAACAGTCAGGATCAGATGTTCTACCATATGTTGAGGTGTCATAATTCCGAATTCCCTTGGGCTTTCTTCCGTCAGATTCTTTAATCTTGATACTATTGATTCTCTATCCATTTTAGTTTTTGTTTTGAGATAAAAAAAGCGTTTGATATGATCAACCGCCTTTCTATCCATTTTACGAACTCTTAATTATTAACTTCCGCACATTTCGCAACCCTCTGGATCATCCAAGGAGCAGGCTATGGCGTCTTGTTTCTGTGTTTTTGCAATTTCTGCTTCATTTACCTTTTCTACTTTCTGATCGAAGGAAGACTTGTCCAGTGTGAATTTAATCGCAGCAGTGGCAGCTTGAGATCTAAGGTAATACATACCAGTTTTCAATCCTTTCTTCCAAGCATAGAAGTGCATAGAAGTCAATTTTCCAAAATTTGGATCCTGCATGAAGATATTCATGCTCTGCGACTGACAGATATATGCACCTCGATCAGCAGCCATGTCAATGATCACTTTCTGAGAAATTTCCCAAACAGTTTTGTACAGGTCTTTGATGTTTTGAGGGATTCCAGGAACATTCAAAACAGATCCATTCGTTGAAATCAATCTATTTCTCATGTTATCATTCCATAATCCAAGATTGATCAAGTCTTTCATCAAGTGCTTATTGACCATGATGAATTCTCCTGAAAGTGTTCTTCTAGTGTAAAGATTCGAGGTATATGGCTCGAAGCATTCATTGTTCCCCAAAATCTGTGAAGTTGAAGCAGTTGGCATAGGCGCTACAAGAAGAGAGTTTCTCATGCCGTACTTCTTCACTTTCTCCTTCAATTCACTCCAATTCCATCTCCCTGACTTCGGCGTCACTCCCCACATGTCAAACTGTAGAATTCCTTTGGAAGCAGGGCTGCCTTCATAGGTTTCATAAGTACCTTGGGTTCTGGCCAACTCCATCGAAGTTTCCACAGCGGAAAAGTAAATCGTCTCGAAAATGTCCTCATTCAATCCTCTAGCTTCAGCTGAGTCGAAAGGCATCCTGAGCATGATAAAAGCATCTGCCAAACCCTGAATCCCCAAACCTATTGGACGATGTCTGAAGTTTGATCTTCTCGCCTCTTCTACAGGATAATAGTTGACATCAATTACCTTGTTGAGGTTCTTTGTTGCAACCTTGGTGATTTCATAAAGCTTCTCATGATCAAAGAACAGCTTTCCGTCTTTGCCAGCCTGGACAAACTTAGGAAGGGCCAAAGATGCCAGATTACAAACAGCCACTTCATCAGGTGCAGTGTATTCAATGATTTCTGTGCAAAGGTTTGAAGACTTGATTGTGCCGAGGTTCTTCTGGTTTGACTTTCCGTTTGCAGAATCTTTGTACAACATGTAAGGAGTACCAGTCTCTATCTGAGATTCGAGAACTTCAAACCATAGTTCTTGAGCCTTGATAGTCTCTCTTGCGCGACCTTCCCGCTCATATTTTTCATACAATCGCTCGAATTCCTCACCATGGCAATCTGAAAGTCCAGGAGCCTCATTTGGGCAGAAAAGTGACCAATCTTCATTTTGCTCCACTCGCTTCATGAAAAGATCCGGAATCCAAAGCGCATAGAATAAATCTCTAGCACGCATTTCTTCTTTACCGTGATTTCTTTTTAGCTCCAAGAAATCCTTGATGTCAGCGTGCCATGGTTCTAAGTAGATGGCAAAGCTTCCTTTTCTTTTTCCTCCGCCTTGATCCACATAACGAGCCGTCATATCAAAGTTTCGCAACATTGGGACAATTCCATTGGAAACTCCATTGGTACCTTTTATATAGCTTCCTTTAGCTCGTACATGGTGTATGGAAAGTCCAATGCCTCCAGCAGACTGGGAAATTTTAGCACACTGTTTCAAAGTGTCATAAATTCCATCAATACTGTCATCCTTCATGGTTAATAAGAAGCAGGAAGAAAGTTGTGGTTTTGGAGTACCTGCGTTGAAAAGGGTTGGTGTCGCATGCGTAAACCAGCGTTCGGAAAGGAGATTGTAAGTTTCGATTACAGAAGTAATATCTTCCTTGTGAATGCCCACAGCTACTCTCATTAGCATGTGCTGAGGTCTTTCAACTACTTTGCCATCTAATCTGATTAGATAGCTTTTTTCAAGGGTTTTGAATCCAAAGTAATCATAGCCAAAGTCTCGCTTATAATCAACGGCTTCATCTAGGAGGGCTGCGTTCTTTTTGATAATCCCATAAACTTCTGTATCGATCAACTGGGCATTCCCCCCAGTTTTAGGATTGAGATAAGTGTACAGTCTTTTCATGGTGTTAGAAAAAGACTGACTGGTAGTTTTGTGTAGGTTTGATATTGCGATTCGGGCGGCGAGAATGGCGTAATCCGGATGACGCACCGTGAGGGAAGCGCATACTTCAGCGGCTAGGTTGTCCAGTTCTGAAGTGGTCACTCCATCGTATAACCCATCAATTACTTTTTTCGCAACCTCAATAGGTTGGATAAATTTTGGGTCTAACTCATAACAAAGATTTTCGATCCTTGCTGTGATTTTATCGAATCTTACTGATTCTCTTCTTCCGTCGCGTTTTACTACAAGCATGCTGAGGTGGTTTTAGGATTGTTGGAAAAATAGGTGATTAGAAGTCTTCGCCCATGGAGAAGCGACTTGATGGTTCGCCAACCTCTGTGGATTTCATAACTCCAGCTTTTTGATAGTCTCCAACTCTCTTTTCGAAGAAGTTGGTTTTCCCTTGAAGGGAAATCATATCCATGAAATCGAATGGATTGGTACTGTTCCAGACTTTCTCACAGCCTAATTCCATCAAAAGACGGTCTGCCACGAATTCAATGTACTGACACATCAGATCGGAGTTCATTCCAATAAGACGGACCGGGAGTGCATCAGTCACAAATTCCTTTTCGATCGCAACAGCATCCATGATGATATCACGAACAGTCTCTTTCGGAAGGGGATTTATTACGTGTTTTGTGTATAAATGACAAGCGAAGTCGCAGTGTAGCCCTTCGTCTCTTGAGATCAATTCATTTGAGAAAGTCAAGCCTGGCATCAGACCTCGCTTTTTCATCCAGAAAATAGAACAAAACGAACCTGAGAAAAATATACCTTCAACGGCCGCAAAAGCGACGAGGCGTTCTTGGAAATTTCCATTATCGATCCAACGTAGCGCCCAATCTGCTTTTCTTTTCACGCAGTCTATGTGCTCGATCGCATTTAAAAGGCGATCTCTTTCAACGTTGTCTTTTATATAAGTATCGATTAGTAAAGAATATGTCTCAGAATGGATATTTTCCATTGCGATTTGAAAACCATAGAAGAATTTGGCCTCCGTATACTGAACTTCCGAAACAAAATGCTCGGCAAGATTTTCATTGACGATCCCGTCGCTTGCGGCAAAGAACGCCAAAACGTGAGAAATAAAATGGCGTTCTCCATCACTTAAATTCTTCCAATCACTTAGATCTTGACTCAAATCGATTTCTTCGGCCGTCCAAAAACTTGCTTCTGCTTTTTTGTAATACTGCCAAATGTCATTGTGCTGAATTGGGAATAGCACAAAGCGGTTGTTGTTTGACACTAAAATTGGTTCCTGCTGCATCTTGCTCTCTTTTGTTTTGTTATTCTAATTTGCCAAAAGGCACAAATTAACTTCCCTTTCTGGGCTGGGGAAAGGAAAGGCTGTCTTTTCAGAACAGCCTTTAAACAAATATGTGAAGCAAAAACTGAAAAAAAAATCGATAAAGTACTACTTTAAAGAGGTTTTTGACTATAAGTCAAATAATATATAAATACCATTAAATCAATGAAATATATATATAAATATAAAGTATAGAATTAATTAATTTGCCCATTTAGGGGGTTTAGAATTATTTTCAACATTTTAAAAAAAGTTTTCCACAAGTTATTTTGACTCATTTTTTGACCCGCAGTCAATAGATTCAATATTTTTGTAGAATAAAATTGAAATTGATAATCAATCACTTGACTTTTTTTGCTCTTGAAATCTGATCAAAGACTTATTCAATTTCGAAGATTAAAAGATGCTTTTTGGTTTCTTCAAACTTTTTGACTTCATGAGAACGAACACAGATACGAAATGTAAAATCGATTATCAAGGAATGTTTTTTTCTTCTAATTACCTTTCTTATATTTGCACTCCGATTTCGGCAAAAGAATCAAATACTCATGTACGCAATTGTAAACATCGCAGGAAAGCAGTTCAAAGTAACAAAAGATCAGTACGTCTATGCTCCCAAGCTAGAAGGCGACGCTGGCGCTTCCGTGGAATTTGACCAGGTCTTGTTAGCGGAAGCTGAAGGCGCAGTGTCAGTAGGAGCTCCTTTATTATCAGGAGCCAAGGTATTCGGGAAAATCCTGGATCATGTAAAAGGTGACAAAGTTATCGTCTTCAAAAAGAAGCGAAGAAAAGGTTACAAAAAGAAGAATGGTCACAGACAGGACTTCACCAAAGTTTTGATTGAAAATATTACTCTGTAAGAATCCCCAAAAGGAATCATAAACACATAAGAACATGGCACACAAGAAAGGTGTAGGTAGTTCCAGAAACGGTAGAGACTCTCAATCCAAAAGATTGGGTGTTAAGAAATTTGGTGGTGAGGCAGTAATTGCCGGTAATATCATCATCAGACAACGAGGCACTAAGCATCATGCTGGCCTTAATGTAGGTGTTGGGAAAGATCATACTTTATTTGCTTTGGCAGAGGGTGTGGTAACCTTCAAAACTAAAGCTGATGGCAGATCATACGTCAGCGTTTTGCCTTCTGAAGCATAACCGTATGAAAAAAATTAGAGCCTCTTCGCAAGAAGAGGCTTTTTTTTTGCCTTGAAATGCCCATTAAAAATCTTTTCACAAAGAGCAAAGATGAATTTGGGCATTCCACCTGCCTGGCCGGCAGGCAGGTCTGACCTTTAAAAATCAAATTATAGACAGATAAAATGAAGGAAATTACCTCTAATCATTTTTTTTAGGATAGTTAATTCCTTACTTCTAACTTTTAAATTGAATTAACACCAATCTTACCTTACATGAAGAAGTATTTACGAATCGGCTGGTTAGGGATTTTCCTGACTTTGCTTTTGACAGGCAACAACCTGCAAGCCCAAGAAATCCCTGATCCTAAAATTTATGATGCTGTTCAGTGGCGTTTAATCGGCCCCTTTCGAGGTGGTCGCGCTGATGGAGTGACCGGTGTCAAAGGAAGCGACCGTTCATATTATTTCGCCTCTACAGGAGGGGGAATTTGGAAAACTGTAGATTCCGGAAAAACCTGGAAAGCTGTTTCAGATGGATTTTTTGGTGGATCGATGGGAGCTGTGGCTGTGGCAGAAAGTGACACATCTGTAGTCTATGCCGGCGGTGGTGAAAAAACAGTCCGTGGCAATGTTTCCTTTGGTTATGGAGTTTGGAAAAGTAGTGATGCCGGTAAAACTTGGGCAAGAGCAGGTTTAGACAAAAGCCGATTCATCTCTCGATTGCGAATTCATCCCACAAATCCTGATGTGGTGTATGCTGCAGTACTTGGTGATATTTTCAAGCCTGATGCTACCCGTGGCGTATTCAAATCAATAGATGGTGGAAAGAACTGGGAGAAAGTGCTTTTTGTCAACGATGTTGCTGGTGCAGTGGATTTGATTTTGGATCCAAAAAATCCTGAAATTCTCTACACCACTACTTGGGAAGTCAAACGAACTCCTTACAGTCTTGAAAGTGGTGGTCCTGGTTCTAAAATGTTTAAATCTTCTGATGGAGGAAAAACATGGGATGAGCTTTCAGCAAAAGAAACTTTCCCGAAAGGTCTATTAGGAATTATGGGTGTGACAGTTTCCCCAGTGAATCCAAATCGACTTTTTGCAATCATTGAAAATGAAAACGGAGGAGTCTATACCTCCAAAGATGCCGGATCAACTTGGGAGAAAGTAAATGAGGACAGAAATCTTCGTCAGCGTGCTTGGTATTATTCTCGAATCTATGCGGATACACAAGATGAGGAAACGCTTTATGTCCTGAATGTAAGCTATCATAAGTCCACCGATGGAGGAAAGACTTTCAAAGGTGCAAATGCACCACATGGTGATCATCATGACCTCTGGATAGATCCACAAAACAGTAAACGCATGATAATTGCCGATGACGGTGGCGCTCAAGTTTCTGATGATGGTGGTGCTAATTGGTCTACTATGATGAATCAACCCACATCTCAATTTTACCGGGTGACTACGGATAACAGTTTTCCTTACCGAATTTATGGGGCACAACAGGATAATTCTACGGTAAGAATCCGACACAGAAATGATGGAGGTGCCATCACAGAAAGTGATTGGGAACCGACTGCTGGAGGTGAGTCAGGATGGATCGCTCCTGATCCTTTGGACAATGACATCGTATATGGTGGTTCGTATGGCGGCTATTTGACAAGAGAAAATCACAGAACTGGCACTTCCCGCTCGGTCAATGTCTATCCTAATAACCCGATGGGCCATGGTGCTGAGGATATGAAGTATCGCTTCCAGTGGAATTTTCCCATACTCTTTTCTCCACATGATCCAAAGATGCTTTATACTGCAAGTAATCAGATGCATCGATCCAATAATGGAGGCCAAAGCTGGGAAGTGTTTTCTCCGGATTTGACCAGAAATGATAAAAGTAAACTTGGACCCTCCGGTGGACCAATCACCAAGGACAATACCTCTGTAGAGTACTATGCTACCATCTTTACTGTAGCGGAATCATCGGTAAAAGCAGGAGTGATTTGGACTGGTTCGGATGATGGTATTGTCTATGTAACTCAGGACAATGGTGCCTCATGGCAGAATGTAACTCCGAAGGACATGCCTGAGTGGCTTCAGGTCAACAGTATCGAAGCAAGTCCATTTGCAGCCGGTGAAGCTTATTTTGCAGCTACAGGATATAAAAGTGGTAATTATGAACCATACCTGTACAAAACAAAGGACTATGGCAAGACTTGGACAAAGATCTCATCAGGAATCGATCCGGAACATTTCACCAGAGTGGTGAGAGCAGACCCGGCAAAAAAGGGGATGCTCTATGCAGGAACAGAAACGGCAATCTACTATAGCAAGGACGATGGCTCAAGCTGGCATTCCTTGCAGTTGAATCTTCCGATCACACCAATTACTGACTTAGCGATCAAAGAAAACAACTTAATTGCAGCGACTCAAGGTCGATCATTTTGGATCATTGATGATTTGACGGTTTTGCATCAGGCCGAACCGGGAATTGAGAATAAAGCATTTCACTTGTTCAAACCTCAGGATTCTTACAGAATAGATGGAGTAAAGCGAACAAGCGCAACCACCGGAACCAATCGACCGGGCGGTGTTTTGATGTATTATTTCCTGAAGGAAAAGCCAAAAGAAGAACTGAAAATTGAATTCTTTGATAGCGGCAATAAGCCGCTAAGAGCTTTTTCTACCAAAGGAATAAATGGAGATACACTGAAAGTGAAAGAGGGATCTAATGAATTTAACTGGAACCTAAGAGTTGAAAATGCTGTCGGGTTTGAAGGCTTGATCATGTGGTCAGGAAATCTTCGTGGACCAAAGGTTATTCCAGGTACTTACAAAGTTCGACTGACAATTGATGGCCAAACTCAGGAGGAAAGCTTCAAAGTACTAGCGGATCCTCGCTATGAATCGACTCAGGCTGAATTAGCTGAACAGTATGACTTCCTTTTGGGAGTAAGAGACAAACTCACGGAAACTCACGAAACGATCAAACTTATCAGAGCTTACCGTAGTGAACTGGATTCTTTGAAAAGAAAACCAAGAAATCTCAAAACCATACAGGCAGAAATGCAAGAAATCGAGGAGACGCTCTACCAGACTAAAAACCGAAGTGGTCAGGATCCACTCAACTTCCCAATCAGGCTGAACAATAAATTGGCTCACCTCAATTCGGTTGTTGGAAATGGGGATTACAAGCCAACTGACGGCGCGGTGGAAGTAAGGCAAGAGTTGACTGAAAAGATCGATGTGCAACTCGCCAGATTCCGAAAACTTGAGCGGGAGCAAATTTCCAGATTGCTCAATATCGAGGAAATGAAAACCAAACTGGAAATCAAAAAGTAATGTAAAAGGCCTCCGGTCCTGCCTGCCGGAGGTAGGAGAAATTCGGAGGCTTTTTTTTTCAGAACTGTCAGGTTTCAAAAACCTGACAGTTCTAGAATTGATGAAAATCTTATATAAACCCGATGAATACATCCGCCTATAAATGGGTAAAAGCGACCACACAAACATAAATTTACAGCATATCACTAATGTGTTGGATATATATTTGATTGAGTTTTTGAATCTAAAAATAAGGGAACTAAATTAAATGCAGTGAGCGAACCGCTTTTGCAAATGGAGCGTTAGTTTCAATAAGTGGACGGAGTTCCAAAAATTCCCGTTTGTAAACCATAGATAACACTTTTCTAAAAAAAATCTCAAAAGAAAGTGTTCTTCAAACTAATGAGTGTCACCTATTAAAGAATTTAAAAATGAAAGTATTATTGGACATAAAAGACAACAAAGCCACTCACTTACTGGAAGTATTAAAAGGTCTATCGTATGTGAAAGTGAAAACCATTTCTGAGGAAAAGGCTTTGCTGATAGAGGAGATTAAAGAAGCTGTTGAAAATCTCGCATTGGTCCGAGAAGGAAAGCTAAAAGCTCGTCCTGCAAAAGATTTGTTGAATGAGCTTTAATGTTCTTACCATTCCGCCGTTTGATAGGCAGCTTAAACGACTGGCAAAAAAATACCCTTCGCTTAAAAATGAGTTTGCAAAACTTTTAGAAAGTCTATCGCAAGAACCCGAACAAGGCACTAAGCTTGGCAATAACTGTTACAAAATACGCATCGCCATTTCTTCGAAAGGAAAAGGCAAATCGGGTGGGGCAAGGGTCATTACCAATTTTGTGATTGCCGATGAAACTGTTTTTCTGATTTCCATTTACGACAAATCCGAACAGGAAAATCTGACAGACAGAGAACTGGCCGAACTCCTAAAACATATCCCTCAATAGAACGACAAGAGGATATCCTTGTGCCTTGTTTTCTTTATCCCAGAGACTTTATTGATTGATAAGTTTTTTCCTCCCCTAGCATAATTTCAGTGTCTTTACAGGTCGATGGGAAGTCGGAAAAGCAGGGAGACCTTTTGACAATCAGACCTGTCAGGTTTTGAAAACCTGACAGGTCTATACTGATCAAAACTCTTGAATATTTCAATCGCTTAGAGAAGAATCAAAACCTTTAAAAAGGATTCCTGAAAATCAGGAAACCCGGCTCATCGTCAAAAGAAGCAGTAAGGTAAAAATTAGAATCTATTAGAAACATTTTTTTAGGTTTGATTTTTATTCAACTCAAAATATCTTCCTTTTTAGGTTCTACCCTTAAGTTAGTGGAATATATATATCTGGTTTTCTTAAATACATTATAGCCAATATTAAGAGGCTTGTTTTTTCCTGAAATTCAATGATTTATGAGATTCATCTAAAGGGTTGTCTCGCGAATTCGTTAGTTCTCCATTAAATTCGTGGTAGAACCCCTTTTTAAGATTTAAACCCAAATAGAAAATAACTTAGTAAATATCCACAAGTTTGTAAATTTCACCTATGTGAAAGTCCCTTTCGATCTCATTTTCTAGAACGAAAAGAAATTTACTTTCTCCGAGGTAGATTACCCTTTTATAAAAAGAGTCTGAGCCATTATGAGGCAGAGGAATCTGAGTTCCTTGACCGGTCACTAGATCAAAATAGAATCCAAAAAATTGGTTTTTAAAGGAATTTTTTGAGCTAATACTATCACCATTTTGGTTCTTAGTCTCATAGACAGAATATAATAAAAATAAATTCTTTTCGTTCAAATTAACAACGAAGCTTATAAAACTACTCTCTTCTGCCATCCGGTTAAACAATTTATAATTGTCTAGTGTAACTCTATCTTCCTCTAAACCACTTTGGAATTTAAAATTGGGAATATTTAACTTTATTTTTTCGATTTGATTGCTAAGTTTTAAATCATATTTGAATAAATCCTGCCCTATTATTGGTATTTGAATAATTGATCCTTCATTTAGTATAAAGTGTGATCTATAATTATTGAAAGTTATTCCCTCGAAAAAAGGTGAATTTTTATCAAATAATCCAACTTCAGCCCGTTCAAAGTACTGACTTTTCGAGGAAAAATTATATCTTATCCAAACAGGAATAGTATCTAAAATAGCAATTTTATCTGACCGCTTAGCTAGATCACCTATATGAACATTTGGAATAATAAATGAACTGTCATTTAGGAAAAACAACTCTGAATTAGGTATTCCTCCAAAGCTGCTTACTAAAGGATCATTATAAGGAGTAACGGATTGAAAATCTCCGCTTATGGAAAATAAATAAAGGTTTTGATGATCAAGAAAAAATACTTTTTTATCATGAATACCTGCAAAAGGAAGAATTCCTGAATATTCCTTAGGCCCTTCCCCTCTTCCCTTAAAGTTTGAAAGCACATGGCCTTCGGTGTTTAAAATATAAAATAAAGCATCCACATAACTGTATGCAAGCAAATACCCATCACTTTGAGATTTTGAAACGAAGCCAAATTCATAAGGGATTTCTATCTTAATAAAATTCACTAATTTTAATTGTTTAGATATTTTATTATCATTATTTTTATATTCGGTACATGAAAGAAATACAAAAGCCAGAAGGAAAAATTGCAATATTCTCATTTGATCAAGATTTATAGGAGGGGATAGACGAGAATCCGTCCCCTCCACAATTATTGTATTTTTATTCAACCACCAAAAGTTGGTCCACAATTGGATTGTTGTGAACTACTTTCATAACTTGCCGAGCAACACTTATTCCCACCTTGGTTTACTAGATCCTCGGTGCATGTAGCGTAAGTACTTCCTCCTGATGATGTTGTACAATCACACATTATCATCACTGGATCACCGTTCGATCCACCGAATATTTTACTCAATTGACTTCTTTCCAAGATCTCATTGGTGCTCAGTCGGAGCATTTCCAGACTTAACTTTTTCATGTTAAATATTTTTATGTTTAAGAATTTTGATCGGCACTTCCGATCATTAGGTCCTAAATTATTTGCTTATTTAGTTAATACCTATACCATATTTACTAATTTTCAGTAAATATTTACTGAATTAGGTATCCACTATTTCCCTTAAAATTATCACTCCGCTGTATGCTAAAAAACGAATCTCTTCATCCATCATTTCCAGAATTTGTTTTTCATCTACCAATTCAAAAAATGTAGAAACTTTATCCACCAACTCACTCATTGAGGTATAGTCATCTTCTTTGAGGATAGACAAAAGGTAGGATTCAATAGGCCCTAAGAGATATTCGATGACTTCCTGATGGTGCCTATCCCAAAGCAGTATCGTTTGAAAAAAATGAGGAGGAAGTAAGAGATTATTTTCAATGTTATTTATTTTGACTCGAGTAAACAAAACGGAATTTTGAGACCAATCCCATTCAGAAAGGATTGATTTACAATATGAAGCCAATTTAAGCTCGGCCATTTCTTGCCAGCATTTATTCTTCAACACTTGGTTGGCAGATTGGATAGGTGGAAACCCAGCCTCCATCTCAGAGTTTTTCTCATATAATGATCTGATTAATCTAAGCTTCTCCTGCTCAAACTCATAAACATCATCCAAAACCCTGAGGGTAAGTTCATCAGTCAATTTCCCACCTAAATAGCCTTTCAATTCAGAAATGGTGAATTTATCCCTATCCACGGAAATGCCTTCTTTTTCACAAATGGAAGATAGGACTTGATTGGTTCTATAAAATTGTTCGGTTTCAGGTTCTGATAAGTAGTTGGAAGTAAATCTTTGTATAGTAATTGGCAGACCCGCTGAAGCGTCTGGAACTGTTTTTTCATAAGACGCTATTCCATCTTTTTCAAATAGACCCATTACCCTAGCAAAGTATTCCGGATAATCCAGTCGTAATCGATGCGCTAGCTGGTCACAAACCCAACCGCTTTTCTTATAATCACCTAGGGTATGAATATAGGCGGATTTGGCTGGTAAGTGATGAAAATTACCAAATGCTTCCAAATAGGAGGGGTCGTAAACAGGACCCAAAAGGTAGCTCACTTTGAGGCCTTGACCATTACTTAAGCAATGGAACATATACTGCTCTACTAACTGATTAAAATTTCCAATCTGCATAGAGCTTAAAGAATTGATCTGCTCGTGATTTCTGTTTATAAACTCTTCTGCAACTTGATAATATCTTTTAAAAAATCCATATTCATTTCCTCCCAAGATTCCTGCATTACTGGCTTGAATTTCCTTTCTATTGTCGATCTGTTCTTTAATCGGCTTTGGGACAAATGGAAAAGAATCGCCGACGAGCTCGACCAACTCTTTGTAGTAATCAAAATCTTGCTCAATGTTTTGGGCTATCAGTTTGCCAGAAAGAAGTTCCTTGGGAAATGGGGCATAAACAAAAACATCCCCGTCCACATTGAGGAAAGCTTCTTCATGGCGGGTATAGGAATATATTTTTTTCATCACCCATAAGCCGGGAATTTGAACTAAGCCTACATCATCCAGTTCAATTCTTACCTTTTTATACGGTAATTGCAATTGATCAATCAGCAACACTTTTCCCTTCCTATCGGTAATCAATTCCAAGTCTTCGTAAAATTGATGTAGCTGTAGGCAACTAAGTGCCCAACTCATCAAATGATACGGAGCACTGCACCATCCAAAACTATCTTTCAAGGGGTTTTTCCCTTCGTCAATCCAAAATGTGTGAACAATCTTCATCTAGTACACCATGATTGACCTGAACTTGAAAAATAAGCGCTCTGCCACACTCAGTTCTTCGGTGATGATTTCGGCATTTCCCAATAGTTCTTGGGTAAATGGAATTTCCCTATTGAAAGAAGTCATGGTCCCGTCGGGTAGAGTGGCATATACCAAATAGTTGAACTCTTCATCCGGAGACACCGAAATGCTGGAAATCTTCCCGATCAAAGCTCCATATTCGAGAAAAGGATAATTATCCAATTTGATCAATACCTTTTGGTCAATGCTCACTTTTCCGGCATTTTGAGCCGTTATTTTCATGGCTCCCATTAGTTCCGTTTTGTTGTCAGGCAAGACCGTAAAGATTAATTCACCAGAATTGACTTGTTGGTTAGTTCCCCAAATCTTCTGGAAACTGACTACACCATTGATTGATGATTTCATTAGATACAAGTATTCCCAATCCCGTAAACTTCTTTTTATTCCTTGGTAAGATTGGATCAAGGCTTTCAAAGATCGGGCTTCCTCTTCCTCCCTATTGATATTGGTGTTTTTAATCGTCTGATTTGCCGTATTCAGTGTCTCCTGCAATTGAGAAATGGATATTGCCATTTGATTGACCTGTTCTTCCATCTGTAAATATTCCATTTCTCGGGATTCAAAATCCTTGTCTGCAATGACCCCTTGCTGATGGAGGTTTCTGTTACGCTCGTAGTCGATTTTGGCTAATGAAAGTCTTCTGCTAAGTGATTCTTTTTAAGATTGCTGACTGCTGATCCGTTTTTTGATTTCCTCTATGGATGCTTTTGTGCCTTCTAGTTGTCCGGCAAAGGGCTGGAGTTCTCTGATCAATCGATACTCCATATAGGTTCTTTCAAATTCCAATAACGTCAAACCCATCTCTCCAAGAACCAATTCAGAAAGCAATTCAACAGGAAATAAAAAGTCATTCTCCTTGACAAAGAGCTCTTCTTCTAATTTGGCTTTCAAATACAGCACATCATCCAGCTTAGCTGTACTCTTGATTCCTGCCAAAGGCTGCCCAACTTTTACCTTATCTCCATTTTTGACAAATAAGTGCTCAATTTGCCCTGAGAAACGAGCGGATATACGTTCTGTTGGGTCAGCGGTGGTCACCAAAACTTTGGCCTCCACAAAATCAGGATACCTGATCAGAAAGGACAATCCTATCAAAAGGGAAACCATAATAAAAACCAAGGTAATGCCCCACCGTATCAGCCATGCAGGAGGCCTGGAAATGATCTCCTGAACCTCCTCCGAGCGAAGATGTAGGTTATCGTTTTGGCTAGGAGTTACGGGCATGATCAGTTTACGTTTATCTTTTCAAGTTCGAGCTGGTTTTTTACCAGATCATAATAGATGCCTTTTGAATTAACCAATTCCACATGAGGTCCCTGTTCTACTATTTTTCCTTTATCAATAACAATAATCTGATCGGCATTTCGAACAGTGCTCAATCGGTGGGCAATGATAAAAACCGTTTTGCCCTGCATAAACTTGTTTAGATTTTCCATGACCTCACGTTAATTTTTGGCATCCAGAGCGGAGGTAGCTTCGTCAAAAAAGAGCATAGATGGATTTTTATAAATAGCTCGGGCGATAAACAAGCGTTGCTTCTGTCCTGTACTCATTCCTACTCCTTCATTTCCAATTTTTGTATTGAATCCCAGAGGAAGCGACTGTATATAGTCCAGAATATTTGCGATTTGAGCAGCTTCCAATAGCCTTTTCTGATCAATTCGATCCTGACCCACTGCTATATTGGCTGCAATGGTATCATTGAACACATAGCCTTCCTGCATCACCACCCCACATTCGTCCCGCCAACTTTTAGCACTGACTGTTTTGAGATCATGCTTCCCATAGCAGATTTCCCCTGAGCTCGGCTCATAAAATTTTAGCAGAAGTTTTATCAAAGTGGTCTTTCCGCTACCACTTGCACCCACTATTGCGGTGATTTTTTTAGGTTCAAAACTTAGGTTGATCCCTGTCAATACTGGGTCCTCAGCACCTACATACCGAAAGGACAGGTTCTTGACTTCCAGGGCTTCACCCGGTCTAACTGTCCTGACCAACTGCGCTTCAGAATTTTCTTCATCTTCCTTATCATGGATTTCATTGAGTCTTTCCAGACTGATTGTAGCGTCCTGATAAGATCGGACAAATCCTACCAACTCATTGATGGGGCTATTCAACTGTCCGATGATGTATTGTAGAGCCAACATCATCCCCAAGGTCAGGTTTCCTTCGATCACGAGAACAGCAGAAGTGAAGGTGATCAATATGTTTTTGAGCTCGTTGATCACGGATGAACCTACCTGCTGGGTCTGCTCTAGGGATAAAGACTGAATGGATACCTGAAACAGTCTGGCCTGTACAAATTCCCAGCTCCAACGCTTCTGCTTTTCTGCATTGTGCATTTTGATTTCCTGCATGCCATTGATCAGCTCGATCACGGTACTCTGTTCCTGGCTCATTTGCGCAAAGCGTTTGTAATCAAGCTCCCTACGGCGCTTCAAAAAAAACAGCACCCAAACAAGGTAAAGCACGCTTCCTCCAAGAAAGATCAAAAAAATCGTCAAACTGTAATAGACCAAAACCGCTCCAAAAACAATCAGATTGAAGAAAGAAAATAGAGTATTGAGCGTGGTGCCTGTCAAAAGGTTCTCAATCCTGCGATGATCGCCTATTCGCTGCATGATATCCCCTGTCATACGGGTATCAAAGTAAGAAATGGGAAGATTCATCAGCTTGATGAAAAAGTCAGAAACCAAAGAAATATTGATCCTAGTAGTCAGGTGCAGCAAAATCCAACTTCGAAGTATTTCCACACTCATTCTGCCCAAAAACAGCATGATCTGCGCAAATAGAACCAAGTAGATAAAGTTGACATCTTGATTTTGGATCCCCACATCTACAATGCTTTGGGTGAGGAAGGGAAAAATCAACTGCAACAGACTTCCCACCAGCAACCCGATGGCCAACTGAGCAATCAGGTTTTTATAGTTGAAGAGATATTTGAACAGGAAAGTGAGCGAACGTTTTTCGGTATCCTCCCATTTCATTTTTCTGAAGGCAAGGGTAGGTTCCAGTAGGAGTGTGACTCCTTCCTTGGTATGCTCATCGGTATTATTACCGATCCATCTGGTGATAAACTCTGCCTTTGAATACGAGATCAAACCATAAGCAGGATCAGAAATATAGACGGTATCTTTTCTGATTCGATACACGACCACAAAGTGCTGCTTGTCCCAATGGACGATCAATGGCAGAGGTGCTTGTTTTAGCTTATCAAAACTCAACTTGGCGCCGATGGTCTTAAACTCCATGTCTTCAGCCGCCTCACTAAGCTTCAGTAGGCTGCTTCCTTCCCGTGTCGTCTCCGATATTTCCCGGATTTCCTTCAGGGAAATTAGCTTGCCATAGTGTTTGGCAATAATCCGAAGACAGGTTGGACCACAGTCTTTGGAGTCGGGTTGTTTGTAATGGGGAAAGTTTTTATCAAAATTTGATTTGTCTATAAATAGAGAAAAGTAAAACTTGAAAAATACATTTTTTTGACCAAAAAATATCTATTTATTTATTTCAATTATTTCAAATATCACTTCTCCATCCAAACTTCTGCCCTCTACTTTGATTCGAAAGCGATCGATGCCATACGGAACCTTGATTTTCACCTCAAATACTCCATCGGTGGTTTCCGCAAGCGGATCCCAAAAGATGGTAGGTTTTTTTCGAAGGTATTGATCAGCGGGAGGATTTCGCGGAAATTCAGGAAATGCAGTGATACCGGGAATGGGAAAAAACTGAAAGCCTTCGGAATTGAATTTTGTTTTGATTTCAGGGTTTATTCTAAAACCCTTTTTAGTCTCAATCATAATTACCCCTGCATATCCAGCCATCCCAAAAACAGCTTTACTAATATTGTCTGAATAAACTTTGATGGATAAGAGTTGAGACGGCTCTATTGAATTAAGTAGAAAATCCAATAATTCTCCACTTTGCATATATGGCCTAGGTGATCCGTCGAAAATTAAAAGGGGAGCACCAACGGTTTCACCAAAATTATAGTTTCCAAATTTTGCTGTGTTTTTATTTAATCGAAGTAATCCTAAAATTTCTTCCATTGTTAGTTTTTCCAATTCTTTTGGACCAACTTCTTGGGTTGGTGCTCCATATCCATAATTTCGCTCGGCCATGGTTTCTCTCTCTCGAGTTTCCTCTTTTACAAACTCTTCCAAAAGAATGTAATCCCCTGAGGTATCTAAAAAATATTCCTCAGTTGGAATGGTAACTTTCCGGTAGAGAAGCTTTGGGAAAGTCAAATTAAAATTCGGCTTGTCTATGGGATTTAGCTTCACTGATCCAATGGGACGAAGTTTCTCATTCACAGCCGCAATTGCAATCTGGGCAGTGTCCTGAAAGTTTAATCCGGTGGCCCAAAAGTTTCCTGCCGAATCTGGAAGAACCTGACCAAAATCTTCCAAGTCTCCTTGGACTATTGTAATTGGGGTGATCAAGGGTTGCCGACGATTATCCGGCACATACTTACCTCGAATGGAGATTCCATACTCTACAGGATAGTTCAGACCACTCTCAAAACTTTCTGGCAGGGCTTTGTCCAACCAGTCCATCGCTTGCTCCAAGCTACTCCCTTCAGTCAATTCCGTCACCTGATCCACATCTGAGATTGAGAGCACAAATTCTGCGGCAATAGGGTTATCAAATTCATCCATAAAGGTCAACTGTAAATTCATCATACGATAGTTCAGCGAATCACTGAGCTCAGCATCTGATTTAACCTTTATGTTCCTTGGAAAGGATTCTTTTGCTGCTTCTGTCACTTCAGGTATAAAGCCAGCCTCCATCACAACAAAAGGAGCTATAAATTGATCACTTTCGGGAAAATTACGATTCCAATGGGTATAAGCTCTCAGTCCAAAGTCTCCTGGACCTAAATCCTGAGCCAACACCAGCGCACCTGAGATTTTACCCTGCAAAATCGGAAAAGTAGCCGACTGCACGATCTCATTATTCGCTTTGAGGATATCCACATAGAGTACCCGACTCAGCGAATCCGCCAAAAATTGATCTTGGTAAAGTACTCTCCCTCCAATCCAGGCTGTCTCTCCGGGATAGAAATAGGGCTTACTTGTGGTCAGCCAGACTTTTTCCCGGAGTTTATTGATTTGAAATTCAGCCTTTGAATTTGAAACTTGTGATTTTTCATTACTTAATGCCAAAGTAGATTTGACTTCAAAGTCAAGTGGAAGTGCTCTTGCCACCCGCTCTCGTGCCAAATAACCTGACAACATTAACTTAGTTGGGTCGATAAGTACTCCATTTCGATCAATATCGTAATAACCATCAGGAGCTTCTATCCAGCTAATTGGGGTGAGGATATCTTTATAGTAATCATTCCCCCATTTTTTTTCCAAATGATGAATTTCAATTTTGTCAGGAAGAAAAATTCTAAAAGTCTTGTCTCCTAGTGGTCTTCTCAAGATAGAACTGTTTTCCAAGGGGATAATAGTCTCGTTTAATTCTAAGTTAAACACATTAGTCCTTCTACGATCTAATTGCCCAGATACCACTCTAAACATTTCAAAATAAACCGAATCTGTTATGTTCAATAAAATAGATTGGTTTAGATGCCTAAGCGAACTAATATAGCTTGATTGCCGAGCTTGTTCCCACTTAATTTGTTCTCGTGAATCAGATGAATTAAGTGACCTAAAAAATACCTGACCTGAAAATCTAGATCCAGTTCGTAACATTCTGAAATCTTCCAAATGATATTCAATCTCATATCCGAGTACTTCGTTTTTTATTAGGAGTGGTTCCTTTGCATATGCTCTGATGTAATTCGCCTCCTTTTCAGGATTTATTTTTTCATATTCTATTACCCAAGGGTTTAAAATTTCTATCTGGGATTTATAAGGGTCATCAGGCAATGCCAAAAAAACATTTTCAAATTTTCGAAAATTCCGCTCCCAAGATTTATCGCGTTTGGCCTTCAGTTCGACTTCCGAAAGATTGGACTCATTAAAAGCCAGCTCAAAAAACACCTCAACTTCTTTATTCTCAACAAAGGATATTGTTTTTACTTGAGTCACAAAGCCCATGAAAGAAGCCACCAATTCGATCTCTAATGGGAAATTTCCCGATAGAGTAAATCTGCCCTCCTCGTCTGTGGCGATCCCCTGTGTGGTATTGTTGACAAAGACATTAGCAAAAGGGAGCGGGAGGCCAGAGCCTTTTTCCCGCACTACTCCGCTGACTGTCTGAGCGGTTATGCTTCCAAATGAAAAAAGCAAGAAGATAAAAAATAGATGTTTCAAAGGGAGCCAGTCAAGATAAATTGTCTGAATTTTGCAAGTTTTTTCAGAATGAAAGATTTGATGAAAATTTCCTCAATTGATTAATTTCAATTAACTCTACGGCCTTGAGCTGTTTGTGCAATGTTTTCATCAAAGGAATAACTAATAACAAAGGCAAATGATCCAATTTGTCTTCTCCGATTTGAAGCTCAAGGCTTTCCACCTTGTATTTGGTCAGGATATCCGAGATAGATAGTAAACTCTCAGGCTCCGGATGCGTGAGCAATTTTTCTTTCAGAAAATATTGAATAAAAGGGACTTCCAGCGATCTGAGTAAGTTCTTGCAAACCATCAAATAATTATCCATTGACATGAAATAAAAAGTGGACTACTATTTTGTAAACTAAAACGATTGGATAAAATTGGACAATACTATCTGAAAAGACTATACCGTTTTTACTAAAATTCAGTAAATTTTTACTAAGCCAATTAATCTTTTAACCCGTGGAACTTGGCCATCATCTCAAAAAAAGCAAGAGAATTCAAAAGAATGAGTCAGCATGAAGTAGCGGAGTTTTTGGGCGTTTCGCAAAAGATCTTGTCCAATATGGAAAGTGGAAAAACCCAGCCTTCCGTGGTTCAACTAGCTATGTTGGGGGATATATACGGGGTGGATATGCTAAAATTGCTTTCCGACAATGGGATACATTTGTCCACCCCCGAAACCTATCTGAAGCAAAAAAAGAACTACAACAGCTGAAAGAAATGCTCGGGAAGATGATTAAAAAATGATAGTTCAGACCTTCCAGGTTTCAAAAACCTGGAAGGTCTTTTTTTTTCAAATCATGTAGCCAAATCTGCAAATCAATCCGAACTGTTAGAAGAATCCTGTGCTACCAAACCGGAATCCTAGGCTTTCACTGTATTCATCTGACAAATCCCTCAAATGTACCCCGACTTACCACATCGGTCAGATGATTGGGATAGGACTCCAGGAAGGAGGCTGGAAATCTGACCTTTTGTTCTTTCCATTTCAATTCAAATGCATGGAGAATTCCATCATTT
Source organism: Algoriphagus sp. (assembly GCF_046296635.1). Taxonomy (GTDB): domain Bacteria; phylum Bacteroidota; class Bacteroidia; order Cytophagales; family Cyclobacteriaceae; genus Algoriphagus. The sequence goes on from NZ_JBKBKZ010000026.1 coordinate 20,967, forward strand.
TCCTCAAGGTAGTCAATCTCAGCCTGATCATGTGTCCGCCAAAAGTAGCTGTTGACAAACCTTCCAGCATAGGAATTAGCTTTCAACCGCTCTGAGATCAGGAAATTTTCCCACAGGGCACCTTTATCCATCCTCATCTCCGGAAAGATGAAATTATTGATCAGCACGTTACGAATGCCATTGTCGTAGAAGTAATATTTCTTCCCTTTTTTGATTTCATTTCTCAAATTCCGGTTGAAGGCAGGAAGTTTGAAAATGACGAAGGCCTTCTCTAATAAATCCAGATACTTCTCCACGGTTGCGGTATCAATGTTTCCGATGATTTGGGCTAATTCATTATAGCTTACCTCACTGCCCACTTGAAATGCCAGAGCTTTTAATAGTTTTTCCAGATGGCTTGGTTTGCGGATGCCGTCCAACCTCAGTACATCTTTGTAGAGATAGCTTTGGGCTATTTCGATCAGAAGTTCTTTTTCGTTTCCTGGGTTATTGATTACATCAGGATAAAATCCAAAAATGAGACGAGTTTGCAACAATCGTTTGGCCTCCAAAGCAGAAGTGAGATTCTCTGTTTCCAAATAACTAATTGGATAGAGATGAAAGGTTCTCTTCCTGCCAGTAAGTGGCTCTGAAGTTTGATCTTGAAGATCAAATGCAGAGGAACCTGTCACAATAAGCTGAATGTCAGGTCGATTATCATAAATCAGCTTTAGTTTCTTCCCGATATCAGGAATTTGTTGGGCTTCATCAATGATCACTAATCTCGAATCTGTACCAATCAGGTATATCAATTGGGTACTTGTCACCGCAGAAGTAAAAGCTTCCAAAATATCTGCTTCATCTGCGTTGAACCAGGTATAAGGTGAATTGATCTCTTTTACTAATTCTTTCAATAAGGTGGTCTTGCCGACCTGCCGAGCTCCCAAAAGGATGATTACTTTACCTTTGAAACAGCTTTGGATTAGCTTTTCTGATAGTTTGCGTTTGATCATTTCTGTAAATTGGAATTCAAAAATGCTTAATTTTTCGATTACAATCCAATAAAAAGGCCTAAAATTTTGATTACAATCTAAATATTCGGCTTTCACGGGGATTCCAGCAGTCTAAACCACCGCAGACTAGCCAAACGAGCAGTCGTTTGACCCTTTCCAAAAAAAAACTAGTTGAGGTCGAAATAGAAGCAAAGCACCTGAAAGAAATGCTCGGGAAGATGATCAAAAAATGACTCAGTAAACCTGTCAGGTCTTTCTTTTTCAAAACAACCTAAAATCCTTAATCTGCTCCACAAACATCCCTGCATTCGATGGAGAAAGAATCAGATTAAACACAATCCCAAAAATTGCTCCGCATAAGTGGGTGCCTAGATTCATATCGATTCACCTTAGGTTCTATGACAGTTTAACTCACCAAAAAGTATAACTTTTGGTGAATTGATTCACCAAAAAGAATTATTTTTGGTGAATGAATGAAAATAGGATCCAAAGAATACTTAAAGAAAAGGTTTCTGCAAAACTATTTAAAGGAAAGACCATCGTACTGATTGGAGCAAGACAAGTTGGGAAGACTACCATGGTACAGGAGATCTTGAAGGAGAGGGAGTTTTTGTTTCTGGATGGAGATGATCCTTTGGTTAGGCAGCAATTGACCAATCCCAATACCAAGCAAATCGAAACCTTGATCGGAGGTGCCAAAATTGTTTTTATCGACGAAGCCCAACGGATTGAGAATATTGGGATCACGGCTAAGATTATCCATGATCAATTCAAAGAGGTGCAATTAATTCTCAGTGGTTCTTCTGCATTTGAACTCAGAAATACTACTCATGAGCCACTTACGGGAAGAAAGTTTGAGTTTTTTCTTTATCCTATTTCCTATGAAGAATATGAGCAGTCGGTCGGGTATCTGGATGCTTTGCGGGATTTGGAGAATCGCCTAATTTATGGCTTTTATCCGGATGTCATCAATCATCGTGGAGAAGAGCGGGGTATTCTGAATGAAATCACGCAGAGTTTTCTGTTTAAGGATATTCTCTCTTTTGCATCTGTTAAAAAGCCTGAGGTCTTGGAAAAAATTCTGCAAGCTTTGGCTTTCCAACTCGGCTCTGAGGTCAGCTACAATGAATTGGCTCAGCTGACCGGAGTGGACAAAAACACCGTTTCGAGCTATATCCGGCTACTGGAGCTATCCTGCATCATTTATCCACTATATTCCTTTAGCCGCAATCTTCGGAATGAAATAAAGACAAACCGGAAAATCTATTTTTACGATAATGGAATCCGAAACGCGTTGATTCAGAACTTCAACCCCTTCGAATTTCGAAATGATATCGGCGCGTTGTGGGAAAATTTTTTGATCACGGAGCGATTAAAGCGAAATCATTACCATTCGGCTTATGCCAATACCTTCTTTTGGCGAACCAAGCAGCAGCAGGAAATTGATTATTTGGAGGAGGCAGATGGACGGATTTCTGCATTTGAATTCAAATGGAATCCTAATGCCAAAGTCAAGAAGCCAACTGTTTTTTTGGAAATTTATCCAGCTGATTTTAAGGTGATTTCCAAAGATAATTTCAGAGACTTTGTAGGATTATTTTAGAAATCAAATAGGGTCAGGAAATACGAAATTGATTAATCGTATTTTTCTAAAAAAGCCTGAACCCCTTAATCTGCTCCACAAACATCATAGCACTTGAAGGGGAAAGAATCAAAATGAAAATAATCCCGAAAATAGCCCCGTAGAGGTGGGCATCGTGATTGATGTTGTCCGAACCTTGCTTTCCTTTGACATAGGAATAAATCAGGAAAAGAACGCCAAGGATGAACCCCGGCAGACAAATAATTCCAAAAAAGCAAATGTCTGAAAGCGGCATTATTATAATACTTGCAAAAACAGTAGCGGCCGTTCCCCCGGATGCACCTAAAGCTCGATAGTAGCTGTCATCCTGATGCTTTTTGTAGGTGGGTAAATCCGAAATTATTATACCCAAAATGTAAAAAGCCACAAACAATACTCCTCCCAGGACAACTCCAAACTTATATCTCAGGAACATTTCAACCACGCCACCAAAGAAGTAAAAGGTAAACATATTGAAAAGCAAGTGCATGTAATCCTTGTGGATGAAACCCGAAAGGACAAAGCGGTCCCATTGGTTACGATTCTTAATCCGATAGGGCATAAACATCCATCGATCCATCATTTCCGGCCGATTAAATGCAAGGATGCTCGTGATCGCAGTGATTGCGATAATTATTACTGTCAGCGATAATTCCATGGCTTATTTCTCCCTGTGTATCAGATCTTGAGTGATGGAATAGAGTGCTTGGTAGTATTCAGGATTAGTGGAATGAATGGATTCCAGCTGCGCAAATCCCGCATCGAAATAGGACTTCATTTTGGCCTCTGTGAGGGATTTGATTCCCAATTTTTCATAAAGTGCACTAACAGCAGCTACTTTTTCTCCTTTGTCAAATTCCTTGAGCGAAAGCCAATGATTCAATTCCTCAGCATCTTTTCCTTTCGCGAGTTCCAAAGCTTTGATCAAGAGGAATGTCTTTTTATTTGATATGATATCTCCACCAATTTGCTTTCCGAATTTTGCCTGATCGGCAAATACATCCAGCAAATCATCCTTGAGCTGAAAACCGACTCCAATATCTACTCCGAATTCATAAAGTTTATCCGAATCACCTTTTTCTGCTCCCGCTAGAATAGCTCCGAGTTGCAATGCAAAACCTAACAGAACGGCCGTTTTGAGACGAATCATATTGAGGTACTCGTCTTCATGTACTGTGTCATAGGCTTCGAAATTCATATCAAACTGCTGTCCTTCGCAAACTTCAGCAGCAGTTTTGTTGAAAAGTCGAATTACTTCAGGGAGAAGCTTTGGGTCTGTTCCCAAAAGCAAATCATACGCCCGTACCAGCATCACGTCACCTGAAAGAATCGCTATGTTAGCATTCCATTTTTCATGAACAGTTGCCTTTCCCCGCCGAAGTGGAGCTTGATCCATGATGTCATCATGCATCAGGGTGAAATTGTGAAACACTTCGACTGCGGCTGCCTGACTTAGAATTTCCTCAGGATTTTTGCCATAAAGACCATAAGCCAAAAGCGAGAGAAGCGGTCTGATCCGCTTCCCTCCAAGGCTCATGATGTAGGTGATGGGTTCGTAAAGTTCCCGGGGTGATTCTCCGTAACTGTGGGAGGTAATATGATCCTCAAGCTTAGTTAAAAGGGCGTGAGCGAGGCTTTTTTCTGTCATTATCTGCAAATTCCAAATCTATTGTTCTACGGTCAATGTCGGTCTTAACTACACGAACCATTACTTTGTCTCCCAAAGTGATCATTTTTTTATTTTTGCTCCCAACCAGTCGCATATTTCTCTGGTCAAATTCATAGTAATCGTCATCCATATCCTGGACACGGATCATTCCCTCGCATTTGGTTTCTGTGATTTCCACGAAAACACCCCACTCAGTCACGCCGGCGACAATACCATCGTAATCCTTTTGCTCCGCAAGAGACATGAATTCCACCTGCTTGTATTTGATGGAGGCACGTTCGGCATCGGCAGCTCGTTTCTCACGCTCTGACGAATGAAGGCACTTTTGCTCCCAAGACTCAGCTTCAGGAGATTTGCCACCCTCAAGGTAATGTTCCAAAAGTCGGTGAACCATCATATCAGGATAGCGACGAATCGGTGAGGTGAAGTGGGTATAATGTGCAAATGCCAACCCAAAGTGACCTTTCGGTTCGGTGGTGTATTTGGCTTTGGCCATACTTCGGATTGCCAATTGTTCCAAGACGTTTTGCTCAGGTTTACCCTGAATTTCGTCCATCAGTTTATTGAGTGCAGTGGAGATCTTTTGCACGTTTGTCACGTCCATCATGTGACCAAAGCGCTTTGCAAAACCGGAGAAGGTCTCCAATCGATCTATATCCGGACTATCGTGGGTTCGGTACACAAAGGTATCCATCCCATTATTTTTCTTGAAAATAAACTCAGCCACATACTTATTTGCCAAGAGCATAAACTCTTCGATCATCTTGTGGATGTCCTTTCGTTCTTTTACAAAAAGTCCAAGTGGTTTACCGGCTTCGTCCAATTTGAACTTAACTTCTACGGTTTCAAAATTTACCGCTCCCTGATCAAATCGCTTCTTTCTGACCTTTTTCGCTAAGTCATTCAGCAGAGTTATTTCTTTATAGAAGTCTCCTGATTGTGTATCAATGCACTCTTGGGCATCTTCATAGGCAAATCTTCGATCTGAATTGATGACAGTTCTCCCGATCCAATGTTTTAAGACATTGGCATTTCGATCTAATTCAAACACACAGGCAAAAGTCAATTTGTCCTCATTTGGTCGAAGTGAACAAAGACCATTGCTGAGTCGCTCAGGTAACATAGGAATTGTCCGATCTACGAGGTAAACCGACGTGGCGCGATTGTAGGCTTCTTTTTCCAAGGCAGTCTTCGGCTTGACATAATGTGCCACATCCGCGATGTGTACACCAACTTCCAAGTTTCCATTTTCTAATTCCCGATAAGAAATCGCATCGTCAAAATCCTTAGCATCCGCAGGATCAATGGTGAATGTGGTGACACCTCTGAAGTCCTTACGAGCTTTGATCTCCTTCTCAGTGATCTTGTCGGATATTTCATTTGCTTCGGCTTCCGGCTCCTGAGGGTATTCAAATGGAAGTCCGAATTCTGCCATGATGGAGTGAATTTCCACTTCGTGCAGTCCTGCTTTTCCCAAAACCCGGATAACTTTTCCGGTAGGATTTTTATCATCTTCCCGCCATTCGGTCAGTTTGACGATGACCTTTTCGTTGTGTTCTGCGTCCATCAGGTCGTTCCGATGCACGAAGATGTCTTTGTGCATTTTTTTGAAATCGGGGACCACGAAGGCAAAGCGAGGAGAAATTTCCACTCGGCCTACGAATTCATCTCGGCTTCGTTCCACGATTTCGAGGACACGGCCTTCGGTTCTGCCTGTTTTTCCCTTCAAAGGAAAAAGCATGACTCGGACTTTGTCTCCGTCAAGCGCTTGCTTGAGGTCGGCTTCTTTCACCAAAATATCTCCCTCCGCAACTTCTGGGTTGTCGGGAATGATAAAGGCAAATCGAGGATTTACGAAGTCAACCCTTCCTGTTATGAAGGAAGGATCTTTGGTGGAGCTGAAATAATTTCGTGAATTTCTGGATACTGCTCCTGATTCTACCAATTGCTGAAGAATCGGGTCTACACCCCCTTTTTGGAGGGAGTCCCGAACCTCAAGTTTCTTGGTGATCTGTTTGGAGTTGAATTCTTCTCCATAGTTGGAGTCTAAAAACTGGAGAATTCGACGAGCTAAGTTTGCTGCATCGTCAGATGGTCTTCTAGTTTTATTAGTTGTGTTTTTTCTATCTGGTTTTCTTCCCATGATTTGGGTTGTTTTTAATAAGGTAAAAAAGATTTTGATGCCTTAGACATTAATCTTTGTGATCTTTTTTTGATTCTTCTGAATGAACAATTTCAATGTTCAATTCATCGAGTTGTGGATGCATTGCCATATAGATGCGGGCAGTTACTTCTACGTCGCGCAAGCAGTATTTTTTGATTTTTTCGAGGTCATTTTCATGATAAAATGCGCTGTTGACCTGACTTCCATCGATTCCGTCTTTCGATGTCGGTATTCCAAAAACTGCCGCTAAAAGCTCCAGGCGGGTGTAATGCTTGTAGTCACCGAATTTCCATAGTTCCATGGTATCCAAGTGACGGACCTCCCAAGGTTTTCTTCCAGCAATCTGCAGCGGTTCGGGAAGAGGTATACCTTGGATTAGCATTCGCCTGCATAAGTAAGGGAAATCAAATTCCTTTCCGTTGTGCGCACAGAGCACCCACTTTTTCTTGTTTAGTAAATCATTCAGGGATAAAAGAAGTTCCCGCTCATCGGAATCACCAAATATCTTGGATCGGAAGATTAGCTTTTTATCTTTCTTTTTGGTCTGGAAAAAGCCAACTCCCACGCAAATGACTTGACCAAATTCAGCATGAATTCCTGCCCGATCAAAATACAAAGATCCCGGTGCGACTTCAGCAGGATTCTCTAGCCGGATCAGACGTTCTTTTTTTATCCATTCCTCCTGAAGTCTTGAATCCAACTCATCAAATTTTTCAGTTTGAGAGGCTGTTTCAATATCCAAAAACAAAATATCGCTGAGATGATCAAAAAAGTCCGCCATTCGGTTAAAATTTAGGAGTGAAGTATTCCCTCCAATCCGAGTTCAGAGATTTTCCGGAGGTGCGCAGGATCAAAACTGCCTGGAGTAAAGATAAACTTTTTGTCAAAAATCTGATCCAGAATATAATAACTCACCCAAAATTCATTAGTCAGATTAAAGACAGCGGGATCAATGGATTCTACTTTAGCAATTGATTCTGGCCCAAGTTCCTCGATCATGTGACGGAGCGTGGAAGTCTGTCTTTTTTCGCCATCGAGGATTCCATAACCTTTGGAAGTGATCATGATAGTCGTCAATTCGATTAAATTGAGATTAATAATGTAGACGTTCCACTCGATGCCTGTGGATGATTCACTTTTTGCAATGGCTAGCTTCACTCCAGTCACCGGAGAAAAATCAATGTCTTGTTTCATTCTTATATTTTTAAAAGAGACCTTCTTATTCTATCTCTGACTGTCTCCTGTCTCCGGTAGGCAGGCGCGCAGCATATCTCTATTTATTTCCTACCTCCAGCAGGCTAGCGAAAAGTATGTCTCAATTTATTTTGCAAATCATATTGCTTTTAAATTATCTCCATTTCGAATAAATCGGCAAGATGCCTCTTCACTCTTTCTTTTGCTTCAGTTTCATCCACTGGTCTTCCCAATTCCAAATGTAGCGAAGTGACTGCTTTATCGTCGATTCCGCAGGGGATGATATGACCGAAGTAGCTGAGATCGACATTTAGGTTAAAAGCAAAACCATGCATCGTCACCCATCGACTGGACTTTACACCCATAGCGCAGATCTTCCGTGGATTTTCCTTTGTGATATGATCGAGCCAAACGCCAGTTAATCCATCTATTCTCCCTGCTACCACTGCGTAATCCGCCAAAGTCAAAATAATAGCTTCCTCTAGCAATCTGAGATACTTGTGGATGTCAGTGAAGAAATTGTCGAGATCCAAAATCGGATAACCTACCAATTGCCCCGGACCGTGATAGGTGATGTCACCACCCCGATTTATTTTGTAATAGGTAGCTTGATGCTTTTCCAATCCTGATTCGTCTAAAAGGAGATTTTCAGGTTTGCCACTTTTTCCCAAAGTATATACATGCGGATGCTCCACAAAAAACAGATAATTAGGTGTGGGAATCTGTTCGGAGGAAAGCAGACTCCGGTTTTTTATCTTGAGCGCTACCGTTTCTGCAAATATTGACTCTTGAAAATCCCAAGCCTCTTGGTAATCCATGTGGCCGAGATCTCGGAATTTTACGGTTTTATTGATATTTTCGTTCATCTGATTTCCTTTCGGAACTCACTTTTAACAGCCGGAAAGGCTGGAGCGTTCTTCGATTTTTCAAAATTAATCAAATATATCATGGCTGAACACAATGATACAGGTAGACTGGCCGAACAACTCGCCGCAGACTGGTTGGTTAGCAAAGGCTACGAGCTACTCGATACCAATTACAGACATAAGCACGCCGAAATTGATCTGATCATGAAATTCAATGGGTTGCTGATTTTTATCGAGGTCAAATTCCGATCGGGAACAGGTTTTGGCTATGCGGAAGAATTTGTGGATTCTACCAAAAAGAAGCTGTTGGTAAAGGCTGCGGACAATTACATCTATGAAAAAGATTGGCACAAAGACATCCGTTTTGACATTGTTGGCGTTTACAGGGATCGAAGTGGGAATGTAAATTTCAGACACTTCGAAGACGCATTTTACTAAATATCTTTTCGGTAAATGAGATTTCCGTCCTTATCCCATTCGGCACGAATGAAGGGACGGAAATTTTTTGTGTAAGGCTGTTCCTGATATTGAATCTCTCGTTTTCGGATTGCTTTCTTATTATTTGTGTCCCAATATTCAGTCCATAAGCCTACTTTTTCACCGTACTTGTATTCCCCAGTTACAGCGATTTGTTGATCTTCATGAAAGTAAAAATAGTTTCCTTCTGCTGAACTGTACTGGATAGGAATGATCTCCTCAATCGATTTTGAAGCTTGATTATAGTAGGAGATTCGCGATTCCCTGGGCCAACCTTCAGAATAATGATTTTTGTCTTGCAAGACGTTTTTGTCATCAAAAAGCATCCAAGTTTTGTGCTTGGTGCCATAGTAGAACATCCCGCTTTCCACGACCGTCTCGTTTACTATTCGCTCATATGGACCATGCAGCAGATATCCGGTTCCACGTGTGTATCCTGAGGTTTTGATAGCTCTTTCTTTGGAATCATACCAATAGACATCCCGAATATATGGATCGGGATTTCGATCTGCATCAGTGTAGTGGAAGTATTCATAGTAGGATTGTCCCCGCAATTCTCGGCGGGTAAAACCTCGCTGTGTTTTGATACCAAACCAGATATTTTTTCGCGCTTTCTTCTTTTTTTCTTTTTTAGCTTCTTTTTCTTTCTCTTCATTAAAAAGCAGTAAGGGTGCCATAGTCGGAAGGAGGGCAGAATTGACTACGCCGGTAGAATCTGGATCGGACTTTTTCTCAGAATCTTTCTTTTGACCGAAAGCAAACTTGCCTGAAATGAAGAATAAAATTAGAAAAACAGATAATCTCCTGCTCATAGCGATAAAAACGACAGAATTGGTCGAGTATTTTATCCAAAAATAACAATTCATGTGATTATAATTGTTTTTTATCTGTCACACCTGCCGGCCGGCCGGCAGGTGGAATCTTCGCATTGGCAAGAATCATTTTTATTGTGTGTCACTCACTTCCTGCTCGATTTCATGATCAATTCCTGAGTATTGTTTAGATTTTATAATCTTCTGTCTATTTTTGAGGAATTTGTAAAAAAATCACACAAAAAATGAATTCTATTCTATCAGATCGAGTCTTGAATATGGAAGAGTCAGCCACCCTGGCCATGGCGAAAAAAGCCCGGGAACTGAAATCTCAAGGTATTGACATCATCAGCCTGAGCTTGGGCGAGCCGGATTTTAAGACTCCTCAGCATATTCAGGATGCCGCCAAAGCAGCAATTGATGAAGGAAAATACTTTTCCTATTCGCCCGTGGCAGGTTACCAAGATCTGAGAGAAGCAATCGCTAAGAAGCTTCGCGAGGAAAATGAAATCATTTCTGCAAAAGCTGAAAATATTGTAGTGTCCACCGGTGCGAAGCATTCGATTGCCAACGTGTTCATGTGCCTGATCAACGAAGGCGATGAAGTCGTGATTTTTTCTCCGTATTGGGTGAGTTATGCAGAGATCATCAAGCTAGCTGGAGGAGTCCCGATTCTTATCGAAGGTACTTTGGAGAATAATTTCAAAGCTACAGCGGCTCAACTTGAAGCAGCTGTGACTTCGAAAACCAAAGCTGTTATTTATTCCTCACCATGCAATCCTACCGGTTCAGTTTTTTCCAAGGAGGAATTGGAAGCCATAGCTGAAGTGGTGAAAAAGCATCCGACCATGATGGTCATTGCAGATGAGATTTATGAATTGATCAATTTTGTTGGGAGAAATTACAGCATTGCTTCATTCCCGGGGATGTTCGAAAGAACGATTACTGTCAATGGATTTTCCAAAGGCTATGCAATGACGGGTTGGAGAGTAGGATATATTTGCGCTCCCTTAGAAATCGCAAAAGCCTGCGAAAAAATCCAAGGTCAATTCACCTCAGGTGGAACAGGTATTGCTCAACGTGCAGCATTGGCGGGAATTTCTGGGGATCAAGCTCCTTCGAAAGCAATGGCAGAAGCCTATTTGAGAAGGAGAAATTTGGTTTTGGGCTTGATTCAGGATATTCCTGGAGTCAAAACGCATATCCCTGAAGGCGCATTTTATTTTTTCCCGGATGTAAGTTCATTCTTCGGAAAGTCAGCACATGGATATGAAGTGAAAACTGCAGATGACCTTTGTCTTTACCTTTTAGCAATCGCAAATGTTTCCTTGGTGACAGGTGAGGCATTTGGAGCACCGAATTGTATCAGATTGTCCTATGCAGCCTCTGATGAAGAGTTGGTGGAGGCGATGAAAAGAATCAAAAAGGCATTGGGCGAACTTGTTTAATTCTTTCTATTAGATTAGAATTTAGGCTGTCTAATTTATGTCGTTTGTCACATTGAGCAGCTTGCCCGCCGTGGCGGGAAGTCGAAATGTTGTAAAATCAATTTACATTGCCTTCGTGCTACCCAACTCTCGTTGGTCAGGTGCTCAGGCTGACAACTGTACATCTTCTAGACAGCCTTTTCTTGCCTTGGCAGAAAGGATTAATTTTGGCGAAAATCATAAATCATGGCTGAAGTACTTGTAATCACTCCGGTGAAAAATTCGATTGAAACTACACTGGATACTGCAAAAGCTATTTCTGCCTCTGATATTTCAGTGCGACATATGATTTTCAATGATTTCAGCTCGGTTGAAACGAAAACCAGTCTGGAGGAAAATAAATCCAAAATCGGCTACGAATTGATTCACATCGAAGACCTTACGGATCACCCTTCGCCTAACTATAAGCTGGTCTTGCAGATTGCCCAGAAGATGGCGTTGGAAGTAGGGGTGCCGCTTTTGGTAGTCGAATCAGATGTAGTCGTGAAGCCTGACACGATTTCAAGTTTGCTTAGTGAACAAGGGAAAAATGCAAAATACGGTCTAGTTGGATCAGTGACTGTGGATGAAGCTGGCGTGGTGAATTTCCCTTATTTGAAATTCAAAGGCGTAAAAGAATCCGTGATTCAAACTCAACGAAGCCTGAGTTTTTGCTGTACATTATTCACTTTGGATTTTTTGAAAAGCTATGATTTCACAGGGCTAGACGAGGCAAAAGATTGGTACGACACTTTTATTTCAAAAAAGTCTATCGAGCTGGGATTTGAAAATACCGTTTTGATGAATGCGCCAGTTTGGCATCGACCGCATGCGAGTCGGCCTTGGAAGCAGTTGAAATACTCCAATCCGCTGAAATATTATTTCTTGAAATTCTGGAAGGGACTGGATAAGATCTGAGTACACCTTGCCCCAATTGAGAAAGGTGTTGGATGGCTCAGACCAACTTCGAGAAGATTTTTAGAGAGCCTTTGCAGAGGTTGATTCCTTTCTTTCGAAAGGCAAAATAAAATCTCATTTTGAGGCAGAAATTCCATTGTTCTGATTGCGGCGAAAACTGAATTTCTGATCTATTACCAGAAGGAGCTCATTTTATGGACTTAATTTTTCTGAAAAAATGGGAAACTGACATTAGAGCCATCTATCAATATTATACCTTTAAATGAAGTGGAATTTTAAGTGAGTTGTGGTACCACCGTTTTTTTTCAAATACTTGGCTTGATTGTAGCGGAGAAGCAGAATAAAAATTAGTTATTTATTGATTCAATGAATTTTACAAAATATTTTTTTCTGTTATTAGCCTCAATTGTCCCTCTATTTTCCCTAGCTCAAAGTAGGGGAGTGGATACATCATACATTGATGAGAAAGCAGACGTTCTGGTGTTACGTGCTTATTCATCAAGGAAGTTTACAGAATATCAAGTTACTAATCCGGCACTCACCTTTACACCAAATACGGGTCTCAATACTGGATTTGGCTTTACATTTCAGAAGTTCACGCTCAACCTAGCTGGTCCTTTAGGTTTTCTTAACCCAAATCGGGAAAAAGATTTTCCTAGGACAACTGATCTTCAAGCACATATTTATCCTACTTTTTGGATGATCGATCTTTTCGCCCAGTTTTACAATGGGTATAAGTTTCCTGGCTCGGAAGGAATTGGTGTGCCCAGAGAGGACTTAAGTCTTCAAAAGATCGGAGTAAACGCCAATTATGTATTTCGAGGCGATAGAGTGTCTATAGCTGCTGCTTTTCTACAATCTGCAATTCAAAAAAAATCTGCATTTTCCCCCTTTATCGGTGCTGAGGCTTATTTCTTAAAAATATCAGGAGATTCTCTCATTCTTCCTGAGGCTAATTTCAATAGGGAAAGAAATTATGATCGCGCGGATTTTTTTCATATTGGTCCGAATGCGGGAATGATCGGGACCTTGGTCTTTGGAAAGGGCTTTTTTCTAACAGGCTCGGCAGCAGCCAATCTTGGACTTTCTATTTCCACTCCTGACAGCAAAAAACAAGAACGAAACACCCAATTTGTTCCAGGGTACTTTCTCAGAGGATTTGCCGGATACAATGGCGAGCGATTTTCCTTAAATTTCAATTACGTCTATAAAAATCTAAACTTATCGGAAGTCAGAGAGGTCGGCCAAACCATCAATACAGGGAATTACCGATTTATCTTTGCTTATAAAATCAACGCAGGACCTAAATTGACAGAAAATTTCCCGAAATATAATCCGATGAAAATCGTCCAACGGCTTTTTAAAAAGGACTAGATTCGTCCGGCATGGATTTCTTTTTTAGCTTTGGGAAGACAATTTCAACACCTTTTTACAATGCAAGATCCTTTCGGAATTTCAGAACCATTAAAAAATTTGGGAATTAAACCCGAAAACCTCGGTTCGTCAACTGGGGTAAACTGGCTCAATTCCAGTGAATCAGATTTGGCGTCGGTATCACCTGCAGACGGGCAATTGATCGGTAAAGTCCAACTATCGGATGCAGATACTTACGAATCTATAATTAGTCAAGCACAGATTGCTTTTGAAAAGTGGCGGCTTGTACCTTCCCCCCAGCGTGGGGAGATAGTCCGAGAGATCGGAAATGCGCTTCGGGAAGTGAAAGCCGATCTAGGTAAACTCGTTTCCTACGAAATGGGCAAATCCTATCAGGAAGGCCTAGGAGAGGTGCAGGAGATGATTGATATCTGCGATTTTGCAGTAGGTCTTTCCCGACAGTTGTATGGATTAACCATGCACTCGGAGCGTCCCGGCCATCGGATGTATGAGCAATGGCATCCGATTGGAATCGTCGGAATTATCTCTGCTTTCAATTTTCCAGTGGCAGTTTGGTCTTGGAATGCGGCCTTAGCTTGGGTATGTGGGGATGTTTGCGTTTGGAAACCTTCGGAAAAAGCTCCTTTATCAGGTGTGGCTTGCCAATTGATTGTTGGGAAAATTTTCGCAAAGCATGGCATGCCTGAAGGGATTTCTAATTTGATCATAGGAGATTATAAGATAGGAGAATTGATGTCTCATGATCCTCGGGTTCCTTTGGTTTCAGCGACTGGATCCACTCGAATGGGGAAATTGGTTGGCAAAGCTGTTGGAGAGCGATTGGGAAGATCTCTACTCGAGCTCGGCGGAAATAATGCCATCATCATTACCGAAAATGCTGATTTGGATATTGCAATTCGAGGGGCACTTTTTGGCGCAGTGGGTACAGCAGGTCAGCGATGTACGACTACTCGGCGCTTGATCGTTCAGGAAAATGTGTACGATGAAGTGAAGGCAAGACTTGCTTCAGCGTTTTCGAAGTTAGTCATTGGAAATCCGCTCGATGAAAAAAATCACGTTGGACCATTGATCGATCAGGAAGCCGTAAATGGTTATTTAAAAGCTATTGAAAAAGTAAAAGCTGAAGGAGGAAAAGCGGTAGTGGAAGGTGGAATACTTTCCGGTGTTGGATATGAGTCGGGATGTTATGTTAAGCCTGCAATTTATGAGGCGGAAAATCATTTTGAAATTGTGCAGCATGAGACTTTTGCACCGATACTTTATCTGATCAAATACAGGACTGTCCTCGAAGCTATTGCTTTGCAAAATGGAGTTCCTCAAGGGCTTTCGTCTGCAATTATGACGACCAACATGCGTGAAGCAGAGGCATTTTTGTCCGCAGCTGGTTCGGATTGCGGAATCGCAAATGTGAATATTGGGACCTCCGGAGCTGAGATTGGTGGAGCTTTTGGAGGTGAAAAGGAAACAGGGGGAGGAAGAGAATCCGGGTCTGATTCCTGGAAGGCCTATATGCGCCGGCAGACGAATACGATCAATTACTCGACTTCGCTGCCATTGGCACAAGGGATTAAGTTTGACATTTAAATTTTCTCAAGTACCTAGACATAACTATTAAGACTCAAGACACCTAGAACTGGCGGTTTTCAGGCAGCTAAAAAGTTGCCTGAAAACTGCGACTGAGTGATCTCTAACTCCTTCCTAACATCCAAACTTCCCTACCTCCCTACTTTCATTCTTTTTCCTCCAATAGCGCTTTTTTAACTTCCTGTAGTTCAGCAACTTTCTCTGGACTTACCTGAGGATATTCCAGGTCCATTTGGTCCAAAGCGCTTATAATTGCCGATGCAACGCCAATTCTAGCATAAGCCTTATTATCCGCCGGAATTACATACCAAGGAGAGTCTTTTGTAGAGGTATTTTTGATCATGTCTTCATAGGCGTCCTGATATTCATCCCAATGCCCTCTCTCTTTGATGTCACCTGTGCTGAATTTCCAGTTTTTTGACGAATCATCTATTCGGTCAATGAATCGCAGTTTCTGTTCTTCTTTGGAAACATGGAGAAATATCTTGATAACCACTGTACCGTTTCGGTGGAGATATTGCTCATAATTCCGAATGTCCTCGAATCGTTCTTTCCAGATTTTTTTAGTGATTAGTTTCTTTGGGAGCTTTTGATTTTGAAGAATCGCCTCATGAACACGGACAATCAACACTTCCTCATAATAAGATCGATTGAAAATTCCTATCCGACCCCGCTCAGGCACTCGCTTTTGGCATCTCCATAAATAATCATGATCTAATTCCTCGGCACTTGGAACTTTGAACGAAGTGACTTGACATCCTTGAGGATTGATTCCAGACATCACATGCTTGACAGCCCCGTCTTTTCCTGCGGCATCCATAGCCTGAAAAATCACGAGTAAAGACCAGCGATCCTGAGCATACAGAATATCCTGAAGTGCTGCCAAAGCTTCAACACCTTGCGCTAAGGCCTCTTTTGCCATAGGCTTGTCTTCGGGCCCTAGTTCCATTTTCGGTACTGTTGAAAAATTTTTTAATTTGAATTTTTCACCATTTCCGACATAATATTTTTTTGCAAATTTTTTAGCTCGTTTGATCAGGTCTTTTTTGCTCAGGCTTTTGATATCATTTGGTACTTCTTCTCCATTTTTAAGCATAATTGGCTTTTTTTAAATTTTAATTCGTTGAGTCCTTATTTCCACAAAATCAGGGTTTCCAGATTTGTAGCCCAGAATAGAGTTTAATTAAGGGCTTTGATTTAATTACTAGAATTAATGTAAGGAATTAAGAAATAGAAATCTATGTTCCAAGTCCAAATGAATAAAAGCTTAGCTTTAGTTTTTTGAATTAATGAAATAACAATGAAAAAATTACTTGTAACCACAGGTGGAGGGGATTGCCCAGGATTAAATGCAGTGATCAGGGGAATCGTAAAGCGTGCCTCCCGAGAAGATGACTGGGAAGTTTGGGGTAGTTATGAAGCACTCAACGGATTGATGGAAGAACCCACCCGGCTGATCAAATTAGAGGAAAAAGTCGTCTCCGGAATCCACGTTTTGGGTGGAACTATCATCGGAACGACAAACAAAGGAAATCCGATGAGTTTATCTGAAAAACAGCCCGATGGCTCGATTAAGAAAATTAGTAGAATCCCTTGGATAGTTGACAGGATGAAATCTCTAGGATTTAGTGCAGTCATTAATATCGGTGGTGATGGGTCTCAAGCGATTTCTCAAGCAATGTTTGAAGCTGGTATGCCTGTGGTCGGCGTACCGAAAACGATCGATAACGACTTGAACTCTACAGATTTTACTTTCGGGTTTCAAACTGCCGTTCAGACTGCTACGGATTCATTTGATCGATTGGTGACTACAGCAAGCAGTCATCACCGTGTGATGATCATGGAAGTGATGGGACGAAATGCGGGTTGGATTGCATTGTACACGGCAATTGCGGGAGGAGCGGAAATTTGTCTGATTCCGGAGATTCCCTATGATCTGGAAAAAGTGGTCGAGCGAATCAAGAGCCGATATAATAATGGACGGGGATTCGTGAATATAGTCATCGCAGAGGGAGCCTATGCCAAAGAAGGCTCAATCACCTCCTCGGTAGGAGAGGAAGGACGTCACGGAATCCGATTAGGAGGTGTTTGCTTTACCTTAAGTCAGCAGTTGAAAGATGCCGGGATCGAAGCAGATATTCGAGAGACCGTCTTGGGACATACTCAGCGAGGAGGAACTCCGGTCGCTTTTGACAGGGTGATAGCCTCAGTATTTGGAGTCAAAGCTATGGAACTGGTACTTGAAGAGAAGTTTGGTCAATTGGTAGTTTTGCAAAATAATGACTACACATCCGTGCCAATTAAGGATGCGATTAGTGCTTACCATGTGGTCAATCCAAGCGATACCCTAGTCCAAGCAGCAAAAGGACTTGGAATTTCCTTCGGGGATTAAGGTTTTCATTTATTTATAATTGATCTAGAATTGCCACACATGCCTGGCTTCTGGCAGGTGGAATCTCGCAAGGATTATGAACTTCCCTCTGTGTGACACCAAGAGGGCCATGCTTGATTTCATTAGCATTTGAAATAAATCAAAGGAGTCCTCACTTCCATACCCAAAACCTTTATGTCCACTTATTCTCCCCAATCCGTAAAAAAGCTCAATTTTCTAGGCTTGTTGGCCCTTTTGATTGGCTTTTCACAACTTTCTCTTGCCCAGATCCCGAAGCAATACCTGGAAATATCCGTTTCTCCGGATAAATCGGATTGGGTCTACCAAATCGGTGAAGAGGTGGAATTCATAGTTTCGGTCACCCAGTCCGGTCGACCTATTGCTGTTGAAAATGTTCGCTATTTTGTGAAAGAAGAAAAGATGCAGTCTCTCCAAGAAGGACCTTTATCACTTAAAGAGGGAAAAGCTACTATCTCAGCTGCCGGGATGAAGGCTCCTGGGTTTCTTCGCTGTGAGGTGTTTGCAACAATCGATGGTAAGGAATATCGAGGGATGGGAACAGCAGCTTTTGAGCCCGAAAAAATTCAGCCCACGGTGAAAATGCCAGAGGACTTTGAGGCTTTTTGGAATGCAGGAAAGGCGGATTTAGCTAAAATCCCTATGGAAGCAAAAATAATCCATGTCCCAGAGAGAAGTACGGATGCAGTGGATGTGTATCATGTCAATTTTAGAAATATCGGAAACAGCCGGGTCTATGGTGTTTTGACAGTGCCGAAGGGCGGTGAAAAATATCCTGCCATTCTGCAAGTTCCGGGGGCTGGCATTAGACCATATCTTGGAGATCTAGCTAAAGCTGGGAGGGGAGCAATAGTCCTTCAAATAGGAATCCATGGCATTCCCATTGACTTGCCTCAAAATACATACACCAATTTAGCTTCCGGAGCATTGAGTGGCTACCCCATGTTTAATATTCAGGATAAAGATCTTTATTATTACAAACGGGTGTATTTAGGATGTATTCGCGCTGTTGACTTTTTGGTCTCGTTACCCGAATATGACGGTCAAAATTTAGCCGTCCAAGGTGGTAGTCAAGGTGGGGCTTTATCAATTGTTACTGCTGCCTTGGATTCTAGGATTAAGTATTTATCAGCCTTTTATCCTGCCTTAAGCGATATGACGGGCTACTTAAATGATAGGGCAGGGGGCTGGCCTCATATTTTTACGGGAAACAATCTGAAGTATCACAATTTCCCCAAAGCAATCGAAACTCTTGGGTACTATGATGTAGTGAATTTTGCAAGAATCTTAAAGACACCAGGCTTTTATTCCTGGGGATTTAATGACGATACCTGCCCTCCAACTTCATTATATTCAGTGTATAATCAGATCAAGGCTCCTAAAGAAGTCTTTGTAATTCCTGAAACTGGTCATTGGACTTACCCAGAGCAAGGCGCTAGATCTGACAACTGGCTTTTTGAAAAATTGAAAAAATAAAATACTGGGAATACTTAAAGGGGAATTTTCAGGCTTAAAGAAGGAATGTTCCTGGTCTGACTTGGAAACGGAATTGGTTGGTATATCGCTTGGTTTTCAAGAGAAAGTCGTGCTGCCATTCTTGCATTTTGACCAGCACTCAGAAAAAGGGGAATGCTGGTGCTAATAGATAAAAAACCGGTCCACCCCAAAAATGATATAACTCTGGTGTTGTTAGTACCCCTGTCGAAATCGAAATTTCTTGGAATTATAAGTGCAGTTAAAGTCAGAGCCGTCCCACCTCCAAGAAAAAACAAGCCTGCTTTGTATTGAGTGTCACTTTTTTGGATTAGGTCCAATTGCAGTGGTGATGGTTCCGCATTTTGCCCGAGTACGTTAAAGCTGAGAATCGACAACATCAAGGCTAAAAATAAATACTTCATAATTTCTGAGAATTTAGCGGAATGGAAATAATCCAAGATGGATAAGTTATTGGGCCAATACCCCTGGAACTTGGAGCTGCTATCTGGGTCGAGCCAAGACCAAGTTTCGCTGCTTTTCTACCGTTCGATGCAGAACTGACCAAGACCGGAATGCTGACAAGTGTCGAAATACTTCCGGAAGCCAATAGAAGAGCTCCGGTGCCTCCGGCAAAAGTGCTTCCACTATTCCATCCGGCTCCAAATAGGACAGTGCCTAAAATAACTGATCCGGCACCTGCACCTAACATGATTAATCCTGTCTTTTTCTGTTTCTCACTTTGACGGAGGTACTCCTCAATCAGGAATTTACTTTCTGCATTTTGAGCTTTAAGGTTTTGAGAAAAAATCAGAAATAATGCCAGTAAGGTTAAGGATTTCCACATGAGATTTAATATAAGAGAAGACAGGGATTTGACAATTTACCTTTCAACTAAGTTGTCCAAATATGGTAAACTAGCTTCTAATTAACTACAAAAATTATTTTTCCTGCTATAAGAATTACAGTCCAATTCCTTTAGCCATTAAGCCAGCTAGAATTGGAATCAAGAAAACAATAAGAAGTTCTAAGCGAATCATCCAAAAAATTGATTTTGGAATCGCAACGATATCTTTTGGATTTCCTTTTCGGTTCTTGATAAAAAATACAGTTGGGTAAATAGATAGCAATCCTATTACAACAAATAAACCAAGCTTGATATGGAAAATAGGGTTTTCGGAATAGAACTCAGTAGGTTTTCCATGTCCTCCAAACCATAAGGTCAATCCTGCAGCGAGGAGCGAAAGTACTGAAAGGCCATAGATGCCATCGATTTTGGAAAGACGGTCAATCTTCTTTCTACTTAAATTGGACTCCAAAAGGAGATGTTCTGAAATTAAGGTGGCAACGATCACGAAAATGCTAACAAAGTGAAAGTACCGGAGAAGAAGTTCAAGTGCCATTTTTTGAATTAAATTTAGTTTGGGGATTAATTAGATGTTTTATCAGGCTATTTCACAAATAAATTATAGAAAGTTCTGTCGTTCATGAAAATTACTTAACTTCTGGGGATTTTTAACCAAGTTCTTTTAGACTATATGCCAGCACAACCTTTAGAATTAATTTTGGCAAGGCAATTTGGAGATAGCCTTGGAATGCCCTGTTTTTTAGTTGATCCTGATGGGAATTTGCTGTTTTACAATGAAGCAGCCGAGACCATTTTTGGATTACGCTTTGGGGAGACCGGGGGAATGAGGGTAGAGGAGTGGGCCACAGTTTTCACTCCAACCGATGGTGATGGTAATCCAATAGTCCCAGAGGATTTGCCTTTAGTTAAGACCATTACCACCAAAAGTCCTGCTTTTGGATCGTTTTATATTGACAGCCTTAAGGGTGATCGGATTCACATCACCGTTTCATCCTTTCCGATTATGGGTAGGCCGAATCGATTTTTGGGATCAATGGCAATGTTTTGGAAAACGGACGCACTATGAAGGTGAAAGTTTGGGGATGTAGGGGGTCCCTCCCGGCACCGGGACCAGAAAACACCATATATGGAGGAAATACATCCTGTATCCAAGTCACACACGGAGACACTTGCATTGTACTTGATGGGGGCTCGGGAATTCTTAGACTCGGAAAATATCTCAGTCCTGATATTCGGGAAATACACTTGCTCTTATCTCATCTTCATATGGATCATACGATGGGACTGGGCTTCTTCACTCCTTTATATAATCCTGGTATTAAAGTTCATATCTATGGTCCTTCCACCAGTAATGAACCTCTAGTCAATCGGCTAAGACGATATTTTTCCCCTCCATTATTTCCTGTTCGCTTGAGTGAATTACCAAGTCACCCAATCATTCATGAATTAAATAATTCTCAATTTTCAATCGGTCAAGTAGAAATCAAATCAGACTACATTTGTCATCCGGGGCCTACTTTGGGCTTTAGGCTTAAAGCAGATAATACGGTAATTGCTTATTTGCCAGACCATGAACTCCAGATGGGTTCTGCGAATTTCCCAAGTGATCCCGAGTGGACAAGTGGATTTGAAATTGCAAACGGAGCGGATTTACTTTTTCATGATGCCGCATATACAGCTAAAGAATACGTGAGCAAAATTGGCTGGGGCCATAGTTCTGTGCGAGACGCTATTGCATTCGGGAAAATGTGCCGAGTAAAAAAATTAGCACTTTTCCATCATGAACCTGTCCGATCTGATGAGCAATTGGTTCAAATGCTAAAAGAATCTACTCAGAACCTCAAATTGAATTTCGAGGTGGAGCTCTGTGCTGAGGGGAATGTTTATGAGTTTTGATTTTGAAGAAAATTGGGTTTCGCTCAGAGACTTGAAATGTAATCCAGAAGGTTTTTAATTTCTTGCTCAGAAAGTCCAACGAGTAGATTTGCATACATCAAGGAAGTCAAAACTTCTTCAGAAGATTTTATCTCTGATTTGGGAATTTGCACTACGTGGTTTCCAACCAGCATTAATGAGGTATTGTTTTGGTCGGTGTAAACGACCCTTCCCAAGAGTACCTTTCCGTCCTTTTTGGTGATTCGAGTGGCAATCATACTCGGTTTTATTCGATCGGAAGGTTTATTGATTTCTTCCAAAATTTCTTCTTGGGAAAATTCCTTGCCTATTCCTTTCAGGTTTGGTCCGATCAAATCTGTGACTCCATCTACTGCGTGGCAGCCTGCACAGGCACGGATTCCGAATAAAGCTTTCCCATTTTCGAGAGAAGCCGAAGAAAAGTTTTCCTCCTTGACTTGTTTCACTGTTGGATTTTTACCCTCCAAGCTAGGGTCGTAGATGATTTTGTAAAATCCTCCAGTTTTTTCTTCCATTGCATTATACCAATAGTCGGAAATGCCATGATGCGCGACGTAGAGCGATCCATCTTTCCCAAATGCCAGATCCGATAATTTCGGTATGTCCGCAACCGGGAACTCTTCAAACAAGAATCCAGATGCTGTTTTTTGCATTTTCACGCGACCTACTGCGCCACGGTTCCAAAACTCACCTGGACCATAGAAAGCCACAAAGAGATCTCCGGCAGTTCCACCAAAGTCATTAGATACGGAATTAAATTCGATTCCTCCCGGTGCGATTTCATTTTCCAGAGAAAAAACCGGTGCGGTGATGGTATCAAACTTACCTTCATATTTTTTGGGGTTATGACCATAGAATTTGCCGGGAATAAGTTGGTTTAGCTCCTCGGTTGGATTGCCACCGCCTTTATTGTCTGCGAAAAATAAATCACCGGAAGAGTTGAAAGTCATACCATGAATGGATCGAATTCCCGTGGCAACTTGCTCAAATTGGCTACCATCGGGAGAAACTTTCATTATCGAACCGCGAAGTCCTAATGGATCCGGAGAAGCACTAGGATTCCAGGAATCCGTTGTCAAGACAAAATAAATCCAACCATCCGGGCCCACGCTTAAGGCACTTGTCCATTCATAAGGATGATCGCTGATCGGGAATTTGTTGAAAAACGTCCATGAAGTGTCAGCTTTTCCATCTTGGTTGGTATCGAGAAATGCCCTGATTTCACTGCGAGTGCCGATGAAAATCGTGTCTCCTTTATGAGTAAATCCAGCAGGTGAATGCAATCCTATTTCATTAAGATCTGCAAAAAGCAAGGCCTCATCTTCCAGTCCATCCCCGTCTGAATCCCGAAGGCTGTAGATTTCTCCGCTTTGGTTTGCAGCGAAAAGCACTCCATTTGGACCCAGTGAGATTTGAATAGGGTTCACAATTGGTACGCCTTTGTCGATTGCAAATCGGCGAAGTCAATAATCTTTTCCCAATCGTAGCTGTTCAAATCATGCTTTCCTTCCCGGAGATGATATCCTACTGACTTTTGGTGGAGCGAATGGAGGGAATAGTTGTATTGGTCAGGGAGTGATATCGGGATCTGGTAGATTTCAGAGTACACGCTTGCACCCAGTTTCAGTGACAAATATTCCCCTGAAAGTCAACAAACAAGTCCGGAAGAATAAGATTAGGAACTTGAGCTTCCTCGTAATTAACATCCTGCTGGGCGAATGCTGAAAAGACTAAGGCAAAAAAAAGGAGAGCAAGGCTGAGATTTTTCATTAGGCTAGGAAGAATTTTTTGGACAATCAACATTTTGACATTGATGCTCGATTTCATATGATTATAATTTTTTCTTTAAGGCCACACCTGCCTGCCGGCAGGCAGGTGGAATCTTCGCATGGATTATATTAATCCCTCTGTGTGTTCCCGTACGTACGGGATCATGCTTGATTTCAATTAATCAAAAAGGTGAGTTTATGGCGACTGAAAGAATACGACGTGATTTTATGTTAGGCCAATATTAATAGAAAGGCGGCCAAATAGATTATTCGTTCAGCTCTTATTCAATCAATTATTTTTCCATCTTTTTTGAATTCACGGCGTAGGCCTTCAACTACATCATTTAGCATTATCTCATTACGCCCTTTTTTTAAGGCCATCAGCGAACAATACCGTGTAATGTTGTTAATAGCACCCGCGTTAAGCTCGTATTTCTGAGCGATATCTTCGAGTTTGATATCATCAGAGAGTACCGTTTTATCGGAAAATGCATTTTGCCATAACCTCAGACGCTGAGAGGAGCTGGGTATTGGAAAATGGATTATCGACTGAAACCTGCGGGTGAAAGCAGCATCAAGATTAGCTTTTAAATTGGAGGCCATAATCACCACCCCCGGATAGTCCTCGATCCTTTGTGACAGGTAGGAGATTTCCTGATTGGCGTAACGATCATTCGAGCTGCTCATTTCTGTACGCTTCCCAAAAAGAGCATCTGCCTCATCAAAAAATAAAATCCAGTTTTTATTTTCAGCTTGATCAAAAAAAGTTTTGTAAATATAAATTAGTTGATTTTCATTTGAATCGTATTTTAGATAGGATGTTTATTCAAGTTGCAACTGCTTAATAACTACTTCCACGAAGCTATCCATCTTGGAAAAAGCAAACCATTTTTTCCCCAAGTCTTTTAAAGATGCGCCGAAATGGTAAAGGTGTCTTCTGTCGATCAATAAAAAACGATCATGGCTCTGTGAGAATTGAAGTATTTGGATTTCGGAATATTGAGCATTGTGCTTTTCCACGTCTAGTTGGAAGGCTTTGCTGATGTTTTTCGAAAAAATAGAAGCCTTTACCTTATTGCTCCGTTTGGTTAGTAACGTGAGAACAGATTCGTCCACATAGTTGTCAATCAGAATGATTTCTGATTTAGCATTTTTAATTAAACTTGAAATGAATTCATAAGAATCAAATATTTGCCCATCAAAGAAAATTCCTTTTTCAAGTTTAGGTTGTCCAGCCTCAAGTGCTTTGAAAATCTGCTCAATTTTTTCTTCTGAATGAAATTGTTTCATCTCCAACAGGTCAAGGCGTTGAAAAACGGAAGCATTTTGCATAAGGAACTTGCGCATTCTAATGAAAGCTTGCATGATTTGAATGCTAACCTGCACTGCTGTATTGCTATTGAGTAAAGCAGAAAGCATGGCTATTCCCTGTTCTGTGAAAACAAAGGGTATATACTTTCTATGTTTACCCCGTCCATTCTTTAAGGTCACAATTTGTGACCTTAAAGAATGAGTGAGGTTTTCTTTTTTTATTCTCAAAACTTGATACTCAAATTCTTCAAGTTGGAATCTGAAATCATTGGGGAATCGCTCTAAGTTCCTCTTTACAGCTTGGTTTAAAACTTTGGTTTCTACCTCATACATTTCTGCCAAGTCACTATCAAGCATGACTTGCATACCGCGGATAGTAAAAATCCTACTTTCAATTTCCTGTGGCAACATATTTTTCATGTTCAAAAAATTCTCACTTATCTATTCTTTTACCCCGCCCATCCTTCTCGATCCAAGCTTCTGTATTGAATGGCTTCTGCCAGATGCTCGACTTTGATTGTCTCGCTGCCGGAGATATCAGCGATGGTTCGAGCGACTTTCAGAATTCGATCGTAGGCTCGGGCAGATAGTCCCAGCCGTTCCATGGCTGTTTTGAGTAGGGCTCGGCCAGCTTCGTTGATTTGGCAGATTTCCTTCACCATGTGAGAGGGCATCATGGCGTTGCAGTAGACTTCGGGATTGTTTTCAAAGCGTGCACGCTGCCGTTCTCTTCCTTGGATGACCCGCTCGCGGATGGATTTGCTTGATTCTGCCTTGCGAGTGGAGGTCATCTCGTCAAATTTAACCGGTGTTACTTCCACATGAAGATCGATACGGTCTAGTAAGGGGCCGCTGACCTTGTTGAGATAGCGCTGCACAATGCCCGGTCCGCAGACACATTCCTTCTCGGGATGGTTATAATAGCCGCAAGGACAGGGATTCATACTGGCGATCAGCATAAAATTAGCCGGGTAGTCCACGGAGACTTTAGCTCGAGAGATCGTCACCTTCCGGTCTTCAAGAGGCTGACGCATCACTTCCAGTACCGTTCGTTTGAATTCCGGGAGTTCGTCTAAAAATAGGACACCGTTGTGTGCCAAAGAAATTTCTCCGGGTTGAGGATTTCCTCCTCCTCCAACCAAGGCAACATCACTGATCGTATGATGAGGTGATCGAAATGGACGTTGGGCTAAAAGAGAACCATTCCTTCCTAATTTCCCAGCTACAGAATGGATCTTTGTAGTTTCCAAAGCTTCCTGAAGGGAAAGTGGAGGGAGAATCGAGGGCAGGCGCTTGGCAAGCATGGTTTTACCTGCACCGGGAGGACCGATCATGATCACATTGTGACCTCCGGCAGCTGCGATTTCCATGGCACGCTTGATATTTTCTTGGCCTTGCACATCTGCAAAGTCAAATTCATTGTCATCGAGAGAATGGTAGAATATTTCTCGGGTATCGGTGACTAGCGGTTCGATTTGTAGATTTCCCTGTAGGAATTCCACCGCTTGATCGAGAGTTTCAACTCCAATGATGTCGATGTTATTGACGATTGAGGCTTCTTTTGCATTTTCCAAAGGAAGAATAAAGCCTTTAAAACCTTTTTTTCTTGCCTCGATCGCAATGGGAAGCACGCCTTTGATCGGGCGAAGATTCCCGTCTAATGAAAGCTCACCCATGATCACGTAACGGTCTAATTCGGGAAATTCTACTTGCTCAGAGGCTTGAAGAATCCCCATCGCAATGGATAAGTCATAGGCCGAGCCTTCCTTTCTGATGTCAGCTGGAGCGAGATTGATTACTACTTTTTGCCGAGGCATTCGGTAGTTGAAGTATTTCAGTGCAGACTCTACCCGCTGCTGAGATTCTTTGACAGCAGAGTCAGGCAAACCTACCATGAAGAAGCTTGTGCCTTGTCCGACATTGACTTCAATGGTGATCAGGTTGGCATCTACGCCTGAGACTGCACTTCCAAAAGTTTTTGCGACCATAGTAGAAATGAAAAAAGGAGACGATTGGTCTCCTCAATATACTGGATTCTGAAAATTAAACCTTTATTGATCGGTGAAATTTTGTCTTGGACGGAGGATTCCACTGGTATCATCCTGATTTTTCTGGGGAATTGGCCTTTTGGGCTCAACTACTTTTGGATGCTCGATGTCATAAATTTTGGCTTTGAGCCCATTCATTTCATCCTGCATTTTTTTCATTACATCATTTTGGTTTTTATTCTGCATGAGAACTGCGCCCCAAGCGGCTAGAGACAAAATGAATCCTATAAGAAATACCTTGACCATCGAACTGGAAGTCAGGGGATCCATACCGAAGGTTTTTCCAATTGTATCAAACGCAAGAAAAAAGATCAGATAAAGAATGAAGTAGGCTATCACTACGATTTGAAGGTATTTTGCTATGTTTTTCATGTGATTATAATTTGATTTTTAAAGGCCACACCTGCCTGCCGGCAGGCAGGTGGAATTTCGCATGCATTCCCCCCCCGATAGCTATCGGGGCTATCGGGGCATCCCTCTGTGTGTCGCTTTGGGTCATGCTCGTTTTCATAAGCTATATTTTTTTTAAGCCCACTTAAAATCTCGCTTGGTTGGCAATTCTCCGGGTGTATTTTGCCAGGTGCACAATCGATTTTTTTAGGGCAATTATTTAAAGTTTTCTAATTTAATCAAACTGTCTGAATACTGGAAAGCTTTTGATAAAGTCCTGCTTTTGTCATCAAATCAGAATGAGTTCCTCGCTGTACAATTTGGCCATTTTCAATGACTAATATCTCATCTGCATGCTGGATGGTACTAAGACGGTGAGCAATTACCAAGGTTGTTCGATTGGTCATCAGTTTGGTCAATGCTTCTTGAACCAAAAGCTCCGATTCTGAATCCAATGCTGAAGTGGCTTCATCCAAAATCAGGATTGGGGGGTTTTTCAGCACTGCCCGAGCAATGCTCAATCGTTGCCGTTGGCCTCCGGAAAGTTTGGATCCTCGTTCACCGATGGAGGTCTGATAGCCATTTTCCAGATTAGAGACAAATTCATGTGCATTAGCGATTTTGGCTGCGGCTATCACTTGATCTTCAGTAGTATTTTCAATTCCGAAGGCGATGTTGTTATATACGGAATCGTTAAAAAGAATAGATTCCTGAGTTACGATGCCCATTAGACTTCTGAGATCGGAGGGTGAAAATTCTCTAAGGTCAGTTCCATCAAGTAGAATTCCACCCGAAGTAGGATCATAGAATCTCGGAACCAAATCTGCCAACGTTGACTTCCCTCCTCCAGATGGACCAACCAGGGCAATGGTTTTGCCTTTTTCTAATTTAAAATTGATGTTTTTCAGCACGAGTTTATCCTCATATGCAAAAGATACTTGTCTGAATTCGATAGCTGAATTGAAATCGGAAATTTGCTTTGGAATAGTTGGTGCCTTGATTTGACTTTCGGTGTCCACCACTTCAAAAATCCGTTCAGCCGAAGCGATTCCGCGCTGAATGTTGGATACAGCTCGGGAGATTTCCTTGGCGGGATTCAATACTTGGGTGAAAATTATGATGTAAGTAATGAAATTCGACGCACTCAAATCCGACTCCCCGCTGAGTACCAAACTCCCTCCGTAAACCAAAATCCCCGCTACTACACTGACTCCGAGAAATTGTGAAATTGGGGAGGCAAGTTCATTTTTTCGTGCCATACTCACATTTACCTGGGAGTAGTATTCAGTTTCCTGTTCGAATTTCTGCCCGATGAATCGCTCAGCATTGAAGGCTTTGATTACACGCATTCCTCCCAATGTCTCTTCCAGAATATTGACAATCCTTCCCAAGGACTGTTGACTTTGGATTGCTTTCTTTTTGAGTCTTCGAGTGATTCCTCCGATGATTGCTCCCGAAATCGGGATGATTAGAATGGTGAAAAGTGTCAATTTCACCGACATGAAAAACAGGACCACGAAATAGAGAATAATCGTCGCGGGCTCGCGAAACACAACCCGAAGCGACTGAACAATAGTGTTTTCGACCTCCTGAACATCATTGGTCATTTTGGACATCAGATCACCTTTTCGCTCATTGGAAAAGTACCCGATGTGCAATGCTCCTACTCTTTCAAATATGTCTATCCGCATGCCTTTGATGACGGTGGCCCGAACTTTTGCCAAAACTATACCAGATAGATAGGTGAATAGGTTGGATAGAAAGACCGAAAAAACGATGATGATGCAGACAAAGAACAAGGTTCCCATTTTCCCATAATCATCCTGAACAGATAGGAAGTAGTGGTTGAAAAGCCCTGTGAAATAATCAATGGAAAATGAAAAGGGTGGAAGGGATCTGAATTTCTCCAAAGATTCCGGATCCACTTGCTCGAATATTACATCAAACAGCGGCTTTAGCAGCGTAAAGTTGATCAGTCCAAAAATGATGGAAAAAAGCGTGTAAAAGATGTATGTCGGGACGAATTTGCCAAATGGGCGAGCATATGACAGGATCCGAAGGTAGGTTTTCATCCAATAGCAAGGGGTAATACGGCCTGCAAGTTACAGAAAATTGAATGCAGAGGTTTATTTCAATAGTTGAAGTCCGGTCTGACAAAATTCCATCGGAATGCCAACTGTAAGTAGTGGCTACTTGCAGGGGTGTTCAAATCCTGTGCGGTTCTTCTTCGCATTGTGTGCGAGGCATCCACAAAGAAATTGTGCTTGACCATGTAGGATGCAGTAAGATTGGTCTGAACGACTCTGTTTTCGATTCCCTGACCAATAAAGTTGCCAAACAAACCAGTTGGACTACCCTCTAGGCGATTTTTCAGTACATTTCCTCCCCAATTGACTGCCGCATTTTCATCAGTACCAAAATATTGGTAAAACCCGGTAAAATTCAAGTCCAATCGTGGAAGCGGTTGATACCTTACAATTCCGACAAATTCTCGAAAATTGGCACCTCTAGGGTGGGTGAGGGGAGTATTCCAATTGGAATAAGATTGGTAGTCCACTTTTTCCTGGAAAGTATAGGGTCTGGCCTGATTCCATTCCAACTGTAAATCCAGATTTTTCAAGCCTAAGGCATTGATGTATTTGTAGCCTAGCTGTGCACCATATTTGTTTCGTTTGGAACCCTCACCATCGATCCCAAAGAACTCAGAAAAAACAAATTCATCCAATGCAAACTGTCCATAAAGCTCCATGCCTGGAGTAAAAATCCATTTGGCATCCAAGCCAAGCATGACTTTATCCGGTGTGCCCTGTTGTTGTTCTGCCCACCGGAGGAAAATGATCGGGTTGAAGTAATTGAAATTGATCTTATCGGTCATGATCGATGAGTAAAAGCCCAAATTCAGATTTTTTCCCACATTGAATCCCAGTCGGTTGTAAGCAAAATATTTCTGAGGATATCGCCCATCTGTCGGCCTGCCGCGGTTGTAAAAAACGTCTGCTGTCATTTGGGTCCAGAGATTGGTCAGCTGAAACTTCCAGACCTTGGTATTAAACTTGACAAACATGTAGGGATTCGAGAAGTCAGAGATTTGGAAAGAACGGTATCCCTCACCTGCAAAATTTCGGTCGTGACCCACTTGGATTTCGATGTGCTTGGTTATTTGAAAGGATACATGGCCGAGCGCTGAAAAATAACTGTATCCGTCTCCCTCATATTGCTTCCAAAACCCTTCTCCAGGAACTGCACCGTTATTTTGAGCGTAGCTTTTCACCCAACTTGGAAAGAAAACCTCTGAAGTAGTCAAATAGGTATAAAAGCCTACTTTTTTATCTACAGAACCTCTCATTACCAGTCCTCTTGCAAGTCGTGCCGGATTTCTGACATTGTCTGTTTCTGTTCCTCCGCTGAGATAGATGACAGGACTAAGATGAATTCCAAAATCTTCACCTTCATAGTGTGCGAAATCTCCAGGTCTTCTATAGAGTGATTTAAGGAAGGGTTTTTTCGATTCGGGAGTTTTTCGTTCAGAAAATTCCCAACTGTCCTGACTCAGATAGTCCAGATTAAATTGATCGGCTTTGGATAGAATTACTTTCGGATTTTCTGCGAGGCTGTCAAGAAATTGCGCTACAATATCCCGACGGTAAGGTTTAAATCCACTGTTGAAGAAAGGGTTATTTCTCCCCTGCAATATTTCGTATCGGTCAATTTTGTGGTAGTAATCCCGATCATATGGGATATAAGCGCCTTGGCCGAAACTAATTTGAACTGTGAAAAAAAGACCAAAAGAAAGTACAAGAAGGCCGAAAAGTTGAGTGCTCGTGAATTTTTGCATTACATCAAGTCTAGAAAAGAAATGGGAAATGGATCTAATGTAGAAAGAATTTAACCTGAGCAATGTACCTCTTTTTGAAACAAAGAGGCGGAAAATATAGCTTCCAAATCAATCGATCTCAGGTAATGCCCAGTTTTGCAAGATGCTGGGAATCCGCATCATTTGCTCAATGGCTTCAACTGTTCTTGGAGCATCCTCGGAAAGGTTTACTGGACCATTGGAAGTTACGAGAATATCGTCCTCAATTCTCACGGCAATTCCCCACCATTTTTCGTCACAGTTGCTACCCTCAGGAATGTAGATTCCGGGCTCCACAGTCAAGACAACACCTTCTTTAAGTGATCCATATCCACCTCTATCATGAACATCTAAGCCTAAATGGTGAGAAGTGCCATGTGGAAAGTAATTATGGCGTTCACCTCTTTTTATAATGCCCAGATCTGCGAGTCCTTCATTGATAATTTGACGTGTCACTTGTCCAATTTCTGAAAAATCAGTTCCCACCTTGCAAAGTGCTATCCCTGCTTCTTGGGCCTTATAAACCAATTCATAGATGGCTTTTTCTTCTTCGTTGAATTTGCCGCTGATAGGAATGGTCCGTGTTACATCTGCGGTATACCCTCTCCATTCTGCACCTAAATCCATCAATAAAAGCCGCTGATCGACATTTGTTAGATCATTTTCGATGTAATGAAGAATGCATCCATTATTTCCAGCTCCGACTATGGATGGATAACCCAAACCCTCTGCGCCGTATCGTTTATAGATGAATTCATGGATTCCTTGAATTTCTCGTTCGGACATGCCCACTTTTGCAGCTTTCATCACTTCAATCTGTCCAACGGCAGAAATTTTTACTGCTTTTTTCAGCAAAGCGATTTCTTCCGCTGTTTTGACTTCACGGAGTTGGTCCATCATTTTTGGCAGGGAAGTGATGTCGAGTTTTGAGTCAGGGATGTTTTGCTTTATTGCCATCCTTTTCTCAGGAGAATCAGCTTTTACAAAGTCTGAGAGAATGGGATCTTTTTCCACCTCAGGATAAGTGCGCTGATACCTTCCTATTACCTGTGCGACATTTGCGGAGTTTCCCACTTCAGTGGCACGGATTAGCTCATACATTTCCATGGTTACTTCAGATAGCTCCTTTGGATATTGGGTCTCTGTTTTGAACTTACCAATCATGGAAATCAATGGTGCATTGGCACTACTTTCTTCCTGAGTTTTCCCCAGATTGAACGAAAGGATTTTCTCTGATTCCTGAATATTCAATACGGGAGTTTTTCCAAATTCCTCATTCAAAAACACTTGTTCAAATCCCAGTTTTTCTTTGACTCCATCAACTCCAAGGCGTTTCCCGTTCCATTGTTCAGCTCGAGGATCTCTTGGCTGAACATAGAGGATTTCATTGCTCGAAAAACTATCGAAATTTCGTACCTCACTGAAAATGACTAAAACTGAATTGGGTTCTCTAAAACCAGTCAGGTAAAAAAAGTCTGTATTGGGATGAAAGATGAAATCAACGTCATTGGATCTGTTTTTTGTGGGGTTGGTGAAAATTACCGCAATGCTATTTTTGGGCATTAATTCTCGGAGAGCTTGTCTTCTTTCTTTATGAAAATTAGCGGAAAGTCCATCCTCGAAGTAGGATTGAGAAAAACCGGAAACCACGAAAATCAAAGCCAATACGGCCGAAAGTAAGGATCTAATCATAATTATAAAATTTCAAGCGTTGAAACTGCGTCCTTTTGTCCATTTAACAAAGTGATAATCTATCAAATGTGGGATATCTTTATATTTAGCAAAAAAATATATAAATCATGCGAAAACTATTGGCCTTGGTTATACTGCTTCTTGCAGTCCAATCAGTTTCTTTGGCACAAAGTCAAACAGAAAGACCCAAACTGGTGGTTGGGATAATTGTTGATCAGATAAGGCAAGAATACCTCTATAGATTTGGTGAGCGTTTTGGTGAAGGTGGATTCAAGCGATTTACTGATCAGGGTTTTATGATGACCAATGGTCATTATAATTACATTCCTACTTTCACAGGCCCGGGCCACGCCTCAGTCTACACGGGCACCACTCCAGCCACTCACGGAGTTATTGCCAATAATTGGTTTGTGAAGCAGCTGGGCCGGGCGATTTACTGCGCCGAAGACAGTACTGTGACCAATGTCGCCGGAACTCCGGGAAATGGTCAGATCAGTCCAAGAAACATGCTCACTACCACGATTACTGATGAGTTACGATTTGCCACTGGCAAGAGATCAAAAGTGGTAGGAATAGCAATCAAGGATCGAGGAGCCAGTCTTCCAGCCGGACATACTGGTGATGCGTATTGGTACGATGATGTAAATGGAGATTTTATGACATCTACCTATTACTATGATTCTTTGACTTTGCCTAAGTGGGTTTCGGGATTTAATGCAAAAAAACTTCCGGATAGCTATTTGAAGCAAACTTGGAAAACGCTGTATCCAATCAACACTTATAAAAACAGCATTGCCGACAACAACGACTTCGAAGGCCCATTTTTCGGAAAAGCGACACCAACTTTCCCTTACAATCTCGATTCATTGAAAGCAGATAACGGAGGATATGGATTACTTTCATCTACGCCTTACGGAAATACCCTAACACTCGATTTTGCTTATGCCGCTATTGAAGGGGAAAAGTTAGGACAACGTGGCGAAACAGATTTCTTGGCTGTGAGTTTTTCCAGTCCAGATTATATTGGCCACCGTTTTGGACCTCCATCAGTTGAAGTGGAAGATACCTACCTCAGATTAGATCAAGATCTTGCTAAATTCTTTGATTACTTGGATAAGACTATTGGCAAAGATCAATATCTCGTCTTTTTTACATCTGACCATGGAGTAGCAGAAGTTCCTGCTTACATGATAAGCGAACGCGTACCAGCAGGAAATTTCAACACAGGAATGATACTGAATCAGCTCAGAGGTTTTGCCTTGGCTATGTATGGAGAGGGCAATTGGGTGCTTAATTTTTCCAATGAACAGATTTTTTTGAACAAAGATCTTGCAAGAGAAAAGAAGATTGATTTTGTGCAAATGCAGCGAGATTTTGCTGATTTTTCACTTCGATTCAAAGGAGTAAAAGAAGCGTATACTTCATTCGATTTACGAAATCAGGAATTCACGAAAAACCTTCCCAATCTTCTCCAAATGGGTTATAATCATAAAGCATCAGGTGATGTCTTATTGATTTTGGAACCCGCTTGGTTGGCAGGAGGTCAGCGTGGTACCACCCATGGATCGGGCTATTCCTACGACACACATGTTCCGATTGCTTTCTACGGATGGGGGATAAAGCCTGGCAAAAGCTCGACTTATACCTCCATCACTGATATTGCTCCGACCTTGTCAATTCTACTTAAAACAAGAATGCCAAACGGAACCACAGGTCAGCCTATCAAGGAAATCTTGGATAAATAGTTTTTGACATCAAAAATTAAAAACCCCATTCTAGCAATTTTAGAATGGGGTTTTGTTTTAAGAGCTTGATACATTGTGCGACTCTTTGTTCTTGTCGGTGAATTATTCAGTCCAGCTCATCGGGTAGTTTTTGTCCACGAACTCTAAGGCATCCGTAGTGATGAATAGAGGTCGGTGCGTATCAAGCATCACAGCGTATTCGTGCGTTTCTTTTGCACCAATAGACTTCTCCACTGTTCCCGGATGAGGTCCATGAGGCAATCCACCCATGTGAATGGTGAATGAACCTCTATCGATTCCTTTTCTGCTCATAAATTCTCCCTCTGCATAGTAGAGTACTTCATCCGAATCAATATTGGAATGGTTGTAAGGTGCTGGAATAGCCAATGGATGATAATCAAATAACCTGGGCACAAATGAACAGATCACAAATCCCCAAGCCTGGAAAGTCTGATGAACAGGTGGTGGCTGATGAATTCTTCCTGTGATCGGTTCAAAATCGTGAATCGAAAGTGCATATGGATAAAGAAATCCATCCCAACCAACGATATCCAGTGGGCTATGCCCATAGGAATATTGGTGAAGAAATCCCTGTTTTTTGATCTGAACGAGGTAGTCGCCTTTTTCTTTTTCTATATGCAATTCATGAGGAGGACGGATGTCGCGCTCGCAGTATGGGGAGTGTTCCAATAGTTGCCCCACTTCATTTCTATAGCGTTTGACAGTTTCCACTGGACCTTGAGATTCAATTACCAAAAGCCTCAATGGACCTTCTTCCTTGAACTCAAATCTGTAAATCGTTGTCCGAGGAATCACTACGTAATCCCCTTTTTTGACAACTAATTTTCCAAATTGAGAATAGAGAATACCCTCACCATCGTGAATATAGATGATTTCATCCCCATCCGCGTTTTTGAAGTAGTAATCCATCTTTCGTTTCCGAGGTGTGCAAATACCCATCATGACATCATTGTTCATCATGAGCATGTGACGTGCACTCAGGTAATCTTCCCCGGTTATTTCAACCCCTGAAGTTTTCAGATGCGTTTGGTTAAGACCATGTGCTTTAGCAGGTTCCCAGCTGAATGGTTTTGGAGTCCCGATGGATTTGACTTCGTTGGGATTATAGATGTGGTAAAGATTGGAATAGATACCAGAAAATCCCTTGGAACTGACGAGTTCCTCCTTGTATAAGCTTCCGTCCGGTTGACGAAACTGAGTATGTCTTTTGGGAGGTATTTGTCCCAATCTGAAATAATAAGCCATATTTTTGGGTTTATGTCAGCAAGTTACGATTCTCTTTGAATCATCGAAAATTGAAAAGCAAAAATGGCCGCTTATTCAGACGGCCATTTTTGTTTCAAAAACGAATTAAATTTATTTTTCTTCCTCTTGAAAGATCAACTTTCTGAGGCTTTCCACACTTTCTCCGGTTTTTTCCTGAAGTCTTCCGAGTACTTTATCTTCTTGACCTTCCTGATATAAGAGATCATCGTCGGTGAGTTTAGCATACTTCTCCTTCAATTCTCCTTTAATTTGATTCCAGTTACCTTTAAGTTGTAATGACATAGTTTAAAATTTTTAGATTTATGAATAAAACAATTTACCCTATTACACGGAAAAATTAGAAAATAGTTTAAAAACTAATAAAAATGACATCAAGACTAACATATATACTGATTGTAAGTTTCTGTTTTATAGTGTTTTGTAGACAGGAAGCTTTTTCTCAAAAATTAATCTGGTCTGATGAATTCAGTGATGACGGACTTCCTGATCCAAAAAGCTGGAGTTATGATGTAGGCGACCATGGTTGGGGAAATAAGGAGCTTCAATATTATTCCAAAGAAGATCTGAAAAATGCTCGGGTTGAAAATGGAATTTTGATCATTGAAGCTCATGCGGATCAATCGCACCCAAAGGGCTATACTTCAGCCCGATTAGTTTCCAAAGGAAAAGCTGCATGGCACTATGGCTATATAGAGGTCAAAGCAAAACTTCCCAAAGGAGTAGGAACGTGGCCGGCAATCTGGATGCTTCCTGAGGAAAATAAATTTGGAGGGTGGCCTAAAAATGGAGAAATCGACATCATGGAGCATGTCGGGTATGATCCCGGCAAAGTTCATGGGACTGTACATACCGAAGCGTTCAATCACTCGATCGGAACGCAGAAAGGGGCACAGTTGATGGTCCCGGATTTCCACGAAGAATTCCATGTCTATGCGATTGACTGGAAGGAAGACAAGATTGACTTTTTCATCGATGGGCAGAAATATTTCACCTTTCAGAATACTGGAGGTGATTACAAAGAATGGCCTTTTGATCAACGCTTCCATTTGATCCTAAATATTGCGGTGGGAGGAAATTGGGGAGGTGCTCAAGGCGTTGATTCAGATATTTGGCCACAGCGAATGGAAGTAGATTATGTCAGAGTTTTTGACAAGAAGCCTTAATTAATTTTATTTAGAAAAGGATTTTGCCCAAATCTTGATCCTTCCTTTGTAAAGTCTGATAATGTATCTTACTTAGAAGTTAACAGTTTTGTAATAGACCCAACACATGCAAGATTCTATCCTCAAAAGAAGAAAAGTAAGAGCACTGATCATTATCGGTATTTTGTTACTCTTGCTTTATACCAAAAATCTATTGGAGCGGCAGTCCTTTCAGAGCATTAGCAATACCTTCACTGAGGTGTACAATGACAGATTAGTCGTGGAGGGATATATTTTTCAGATTTCAGAGAATTTATTTCAGATCCAAAAGCTTGTTGATCATTGCAATGTAGATTATGACTACTCGAAGGTAATCCAAGAAATAGCTGCCAATGAAAGGTCAATCCTTGCAATTATCACAGATTTTGAGTCCACCAATTTGACTGAACAGGAAGCTAGCTATCTGGCTGATTTTAAGAAAATCATCGAAACCGATCTTAATATTCAAAGCTACGATTTGCTTTATTCTGATTCCTCGGGTGTAAATAGAGCACAAGTCAAAATCTATGATGATAAGATTACTCTTGCGCGCAAAGACTTGGATAACCTGAGTAAAATCCAAATGGAAGAAGGTGAAAAATTAATCAGCAAAGCCAAAGTTCTGATTAATCGATCCCAGATTTGGGCGCAATTTGAAGTGGCTCTGCTGATTATTCTAGTGGTGGTGATGTTCCTGCTTTTGTTCAGAAAGTCGGAAAGTAGCCGAGGAGTGATTTAATATTCCAAAGCTGCGAGATATTTTGAATTGGTCTCTGCGGCTTCCATTGGAGTACCAGTTGGGAATCTTTCTTGCTCTACAATGAAATGTTGCATTCCTAATTCAGTTGAAAGCCTTATTAATTCCGCATATTGGATTTCGCCTTTACCCAGCAAAACTCCCCTTTGATGCGGGTCTCCCGATCCTGATTCTGCATCTTTCAAATGACAAAGTTTAAATCTTTCGGGAAATTTTGAAAGATATTCCGCTGGATTTGCATTAGCTACGTGCACCCAATAGATATCCATTTCGAAGTCTACCAAAGCCGGATCTGTTTCATTCATCAGAATATCCTGAGGCAAGGCACCCTCTTGATTGACGAAGGTGTAATCGTGGTTATGATAAGCGAATCTAATTCCATGAGCCTTCAACTTTTCTCCGATCTGATTGAATTCATCTGCTTTTTTCTTGTAATCGTCCAATGATTTTTGTGGTCCAATCCAAGGGCAAATCAAGTATTTCATCCCTACTTCAGCGGCCTGTTGTGCTTGAGTATCCAGATTTTCAAAAACATTCGCATGAGTTGCAACCATTGTAGTCCCTGTGTCTGAAAGTAAAGACTTGAATTCGGATGGCTGCATTCCCCAGAGGATTCCTGTGCCTCCATCGAATCCTTCAAATTGTTTATAGCCAAATCCTGCAAGAGAGCGCATTGTCCCTTGAGGATCTATAGCCATATCTTCCTTGACCGAATAAAGTTGAATACCGAAAGTGTCAAGTTTTGACTTAGCTTGTTCTTCAGCTACAGTTTCTTTTTTCGGTGCTGCGCAAAATTGCAATGGCATTACAGCAGCCCCCAGTCCAAGCATTGCACTGGTTTGGATAAATTTTCTTCGTTGATTCTTCATAATTGGGTTGAATTAAAAAGCCTGCCTTTGGGGAGGCAGGCTCAGTTTTGATTATCCTGATTAGTTAAAGGGCAAAAGCTTTGTCACCTTTTTTATAGTCAACACACCCATCATATCTTCCGGGTGACTCAACAAATCTTAGCGCTTGGGTAGCGCCAATTTCGGAGGTGAAATAGCCCAGAACAGTCAGATCACGGAGCATATTGATTATTATAGGCTCTCTTGAATCGCCGCTTGCTTTGAATTTAGTCTGCATTTCATTCAGGAAGGCTAAGCGATCCTCAGCACTTGCTTTCATAAAGTCGGCGCCTTTTTCAGAGTTGAAATCCTTTCTCAATTGATTTAATCCGTCAATGAAGGCTTTTTGCTGATCGGCATCATAAGTGTCTTTCACCATAAATACCATGAATTGACCAATTCCTGCTGCTTTTGCTCCCGGAGTATCAGTGGTAGGTATGATAGTTTCCCCGATTTCGTCCAGAAAAGCAAGGTCTTCAGGACTGAAATTCAGGTCTTTTAGCTGTCGTTCAGGTGAACAACCGGTCATGATGGCTGTGGCACCGATCATCGTGCCTCCCATCATCAGTACGACGCTTTTCAGTGCGTCTCTTCTATTCATTACAGTCATTTCTTTCTCGAATTAGAGGTTCATCTTTTTCAATTCATCCACTGCAAAAGCTGCTGCCCTCGCTGTCAACGCCATGTAAGTCAAAGAAGGATTTTGAGCTGCGGCTGAAGTCATGCAAGCTCCGTCTGTGACAAATACATTTTTTGCTTCCCACACTTGATTGTTTCCATTCAAGACCGATGTCTTTGGATCACGACCCATTCTAGCGGTGCCCATCTCATGGATTCCTTGCCCAAATGTGTATCCGTTATCGTAGGTTTTGACATTTTTGAAACCAGCTACTTCAAGCATTTCTGCTGCATCAGCCATCATGTCTTTACGCATTTTCAGCTCATTGTCCTTGATTTCGGCACTCATTACAAGTGCTTCCATTCCCCATTTGTCTTTCACAGAGTCTGAAAGCTTGATGGTGTTGTCGTGGTAAGGAAGAATTTCCCCGAAAGCTGTAAATCCAACGCTCCATGGCCCTGGTTCAGTCAAGGCATCTTTCATTGGAGCTCCAAAACCCAGCTCAGCCACGTCTCTGTTCCAGCCACTACGGCTAGCACCCCCTTGATATCCGAATCCGCGAATGTAATCA
Organism: Algoriphagus sp.; assembly: GCF_046296635.1. GTDB lineage: Bacteria > Bacteroidota > Bacteroidia > Cytophagales > Cyclobacteriaceae > Algoriphagus. The sequence continues at coordinate 60,900 of NZ_JBKBKZ010000026.1, forward strand.
CGCTTTTCTCCATTCAGGTTTCTGAATCTTGGAATATAGAGGCCTGTTGGTCTTCGGCCAAAATAGTATTTGTCTTCATAACCTTCCATGGTGCCACCGGCACCCAGACGGAAGTGGTGATCCATTACATTGTGTCCTAGTTCTCCTGAAGAAGATCCCAATCCACCGGGCCAGATGTCTGTAGCTGTTCGCATCAAAATTGCAGTCGAGTTGAATGCTGAAGCACATAGAAAGACGATTTTTGCATCGTATTCTACGGTCTGATTGGTTTCAGCATCTAATACTTCTACTCCGGTAGCTTTTTTGGTGTCTTTGTCATAGATCAATCTCCTTACTATCGACCAAGGTCTCAAGGTAAGATTTCCTGTAGCTTGAGCCGCAGGAAGCGTGGAGGCCTGAGTACTGAAATATCCTCCAAAAGGACAGCCTAAGGAGCACTTGTTTCTGTACTGGCATCCAGGTCGTCCTGGAAGTGGTTCAGTATTATTGGCGGGACGACCTATGGTCCAATTTCTTGCGCCTTTGTAGTGTTCTTTGATTTTAGCTGCGGCGTCGATTTCCACACAGTTCATGGGAACAGGCTTCTGAAATTCTCCGTCAGGTAAGATGGCTAATCCATCTTTAGAACCGGATACTCCGATGAATTTTTCTACATAGCTATACCAAGGAGCTACATCATTGTATCGAATTGGCCAATCAACAGCAATTCCATCTTTTGCATTTGCTTCAAAGTCCACATTTGCCCAGCGATAAGATTGTCTGCCCCAAAGCAAGGATCGACCACCAACCTGATATCCTCTAAACCACGTGAATGGTTTATCTTCTACATAAGGAGAGTCACTTTCGTGAGCCCACCAGTCGAGATTGAGCTCATTGAGCACATAATCCCTTCTAAGGTTAGGGTGATTAGCAATTTGTTCTACAGTCCTTCTTCCTCTGTGAGGAACTTCCCAAGGGGCAAGGGTGGCACTTTTGTAATCTTTTACGTGCTCAACCATTGGGCCTCTCTCCAGGAGCAGTACTTTTAGCCCCTTCTCCGTCAGCTCTTTAGCGGCCCATCCGCCACTAATTCCTGACCCAACTACGATTGCGTCATACGCTTCATTTGCCATAGGTATGGTATTTTTGGTTTGTTAAATTACACATCGCAGACCTGCACAGCTTGAGCAAGTGCGGCGATTTTGTCTTCTGATTTCGGGATAAATTCATGGGAGACATATCCTTTGTAGCCAGTCGCCACAATAGCTTTCATCACAGCGGGATAGTTGATTTCCTGATTTTCATCCAGTTCATTTCTGCCGGGATTCCCAGCTGTATGATAATGACCGAAATATTGATGATTTGTTTGAATGGTTCGGATGATATCTCCCTCGTCGATTTGCATGTGGTAGATGTCGTAAAGTAATTTGAAGTTTTCGCTCCCGACCATTTTGCAAAGTTCTATCCCCCAAGGTGATAGATCACACATGTAATCCTTGTGATTCACTTTGCTATTGAGCAATTCCATCTGAATTATCACTCCATGCCTTTCAGCTACAGCCATGATCTTTTTTAATCCTTCGGAGCAGTTTTTCATGCCCACTTGATCATCCATTCCGTTTCTGTTTCCGGAGAAACAGATCAGATTTTTGTATCCATATTTTGCGACTACCGGGATTAATTCGGTATAATTTTTTATCAATTCAGCATGATATTGAGGATCGTTCCAGCCCTTTGGAATTCCGAGTTCGGCTCCGTTACACATAGAGCATTCTACGCCATGGGTTTTGAGTGTATCCCAACCCTTGGGTCCAACCAGGTCGATTGCGTTAAATCCGATTTTTTTAACCGCCACACATAGCTCATCCAAGTTGAGTGAAGGCATAGTCCAAGCGCAGACGCCGTGATTGATATTTCCCTTTAGGTGAAGTGGGGCATTGCCATCTTTCCAGTCGAAAGAAGCTAATGTGCCCATGGCAGCACCACCAAGGATCATTTTCTTGAAGGATGACCTTCTGCTTGAATCAAAACTCATAGGTATTTGGGGTTTAAAGGTGAGGCTTCACTTTTTCTTCTTTGAAAAAAGCTGTGAAAAATAGTAAAACCATTACTGAAATACCAGAAGGAATCAACCAAATTGACTTCCAGAAGTGAAGACCGGTCTCATCGAGGTAGTAATTGGAGATTTGACCTGCTGCCCAGAAGCCGATTAGCATTCCAATGCCGTAGGTAGCAAGGGTAATCAGGCCTTGTGCAGAGGACTTAAATTTTTCACCCGCATGAGAATCCGTGTAAATCTGCCCGCTGACAAAAAAGAAATCATAGCAAATCCCATGAAGTATAATCCCAACTAAAAGCATCCAAACTCCGGAATCTGCATCACCGAATGCGAAAAACACATATCTGATCGCCCAGGCCAACATGGCTACTATCATAGTATTTTTAAATCCAAATCGAGTAAAGAAAATTGGTAATGCAAGTAGAAACAAAACTTCGGAAACTTGTCCTAAAGCCATTTTTCCGGTAGAGTTTTCTACACCAATTTCAGTCAAAAAAGGACTGGCATTCTGGTAGTAAAAGGCCAAAGGAATGCAAATCAAAATTGAGGAAAGAAAGAAGATAGCGAAATTCCTATCCTTTAGAAGTGAAAGTGCATCTAAGCCCAAAATTTCAGAAAGTTTAATCTTCCCGGTGGATTTAGCTCGGGGAGGTGTGGCAGGGAGAGTGAAACTGTAAATGCCTAAAATCAAAGAAACGAAAGCTGCTGTGATCCAGGTGTTTTTTAAAAATCCACTTGCTAGGCCAGCCTGACTGTCCCAAGCTAAATAGGAGATCAACATGCCTGCGGCAATCCAACCAATCGTTCCCCATATTCTGATGATGGAAAACTCCTTGGCGGGATCTTTCATTTGATTGAATGAAATCGAATTGACCAAGGCCAGTGTAGGCATGAAAATAATCATGTATGCTAGAAGCACAGGAAAAAACCCTGAGAAGTCAGTGGCAGAATAAAGCAAATACATTAGTCCAGCACCAATCAAGTGGATTACGCCTAAAATTCGTTGGGCGTGAAAATAACGATCTGCAATCAGACCCACGATGAAAGGAGCGAAAATGGCACCAAAAGATTGGGTCGAAAAGGCGAGTGAGATATCTTGGTCTTTGGCTTGGAGGTTATTTCCAAGAAAAGTACCCATCGTCACATACCAAGAGCCCCAAACAAAAAACTCCAAAAACATCATCAATGAAAGGCGGATCTTTGTTGGGAAATTCATAGAGTGATTTTGGATTGAAAAACGGAAATTCGTTTCTGAAATTTAGATTTTGGGCTTTTTGCTGTATTTTAAGCATCTCCTTTGAGATTCTGAAGAAAGTGGCTAAAAAGTTTTGTCAAAGCCACTCATAACCCAATTTAGCAACTGATCATATTAAGGCCTTGAAACACTTAGGAACCCCGAAATTTCCAATAGAATTAATTTTCAACTCAATAAAACCTGATAAACTAATCTTTTGACCCATGTCAACAGCTAAAAAATTAAAACTCGGACTTGTAGGTGGAGGGCCTGGTTCCTTTATTGGTGCCATCCACTTAAACGGTGCCTTGATGGACGGATTGTTTGAATTGGTATGTGGGGCCTTCAGCTCAAATCCAGCCAAGTCCAAACAAAGAGGAGAGGAACTTATGCTTGATCCAAGCCGTGTCTATGGCTCATATGATGAGATGTATGAAAAAGAATCTCAATTACCGGAAGCGGACCGAATGGATGTAGTAGCGATAGTAACGCCTAACAATGTACATTTTGATCCGACGGTTAAAGCACTCAAATATGGCTTTCATGTAGCATTGGATAAGCCTTTGACGCTGAATTATGCAGAGGCAAAAGAGCTGTACCAGATCGTTAAAAATTCTGACAGGCGATTTTTACTGACACATACCTACTCAGGCTATCCTATGATTAAGCAAGCCAAGCAGATGATCTCCGATGGCAAAATCGGAAAAGTTAGAAAGGTATATATCGAATACCCTCAAGGTTGGTTGTATAAACTTTTGGAAACTGAAAATAATAAACAAGCAGAATGGCGGACTGATCCTGCCAGAAATGGTTTAGCAGGCTGTATGGGTGATATTGGAACGCATGCTTTTCACATGGCGGAATATATTTCCGGGCAGAAAGTCTCATACCTCTGCGCTGATCTTTATATCAAAATCGAGGGCAGACCTATTGATGATGATGGAGTAGTTTTACTTCGATTTGAAAATGGTGCTTCCGGAGTTTTGATGGCTTCTCAGACCGATACAGGTTGTGAAAACAACCTAAAAGTCCGCGTCTATGGAGAAAAAGGTGGTGTGGAATGGGAGCAAGAACTCAATAATTCCTTGACGGTTCGTTTTCCAAATGAACCTGCACAAATTTTCCGAGCAGGTACGGGTTATTTGGGCTCATTGGCTCAGGAAAATACCCGAACTCCAGCAGGACATCCAGAGGGATATATCGAAGCTTTTGCAAACTTGTACAGAAATTTTGCCCGCTGCATTTATGCGGATCGTGCAGGTGAAAAACCAAAGTGGGAGTGGGAAGATTATCCCGGAATCGAAGACGGTATTCGCGGAATGGCCTTTATCGATCATGTTCTTCAGAGTACTCAATCCGAGGTAAAGTGGACACCATTTGTAGTAGAAAAATAATTTTGGCTCAAAATTCAAACCATACATACCATGAAAACTATCAAAGGCCCAGCAATCTTTTTGGCGCAATTTGCTGATGACAAGGCCCCGTTCGACAACCTGAAGAACATCAGTAACTACATGGCCGATCTTGGCTATAAGGCCGTGCAAATCCCAAGTTGGGATGGCAGGATGATTGATTTGCAAAAAGCTGCAGAAAGCAAAACCTATGCTGATGAGATCAAGGGAATCGTGGCAGATGCCGGAATGGAAATTTCCGAACTTTCCACACATTTACAAGGTCAACTTGTCGCAGTTCATCCAGCATATAACGAACTGTTTGACGGCTTTGCCCCAGCAAATCTCAAAGGAGATCTTAAAGGCAAATCAGAATGGGCTACGCAGCAATTGAAATTTGCAGCCAAAGCGTCAGCTAATCTTGGATTGACAGCTCATGCCACCTTCTCAGGAGCCTTGATGTGGCATACGGTTTATCCATGGCCACAACGTCCCGCAGGATTGGTTGAAACTGGTTTCACCGAATTGGCAAAAAGATGGACGCCTATTTTAAATGAATTTGACTCATATGGAGTCGATGTATGCTACGAACTGCATCCCGGAGAGGATTTGCATGACGGGATCACGTTTGAAATGTTCCTTGAAAAAGTAGGTGGTCACAAGCGTGCAAATATTCTCTACGACCCAAGTCACTTTGTGCTTCAATGCCTTGATTATCTTCAATTCATTGACTTTTACCATGACCGAATCAAGATGTTCCATGTGAAGGATGCCGAGTTTAATCCAACCGGAAAGCAGGGAGTTTATGGCGGATTTCAAGGCTGGGTGGAGCGTGCAGGAAGATTCCGTTCATTAGGTGATGGACAGGTTGATTTTGCTGGTATATTTAGCAAACTTTCTCAGTACAATTATGACGGTTGGGCTGTTTTAGAATGGGAGTGTGCCATCAAGCATCCGGAACAAGGAGCGGCAGAGGGCGCACCGTTTATAGAAAGTCATATTATTCGGGTTACAGAAAAGGCATTTGATGACTTTGCCGGAACCGGGGCCGACGAGGCATTCAATAAAAAAATACTTGGAATCTGATTTACTAAAAAAACAAATACTCAAAAAATGAAGATCAACAATTTATTTACCGTGGGAATGATTGCATTGGCAGGTTTGACCTTTGCATGTGGTGGTGGAGAAAAGGCGGCAGAGTCTACATCGGTAGCATCTGCTCCAGCCAAAGAAATGAGCCTAGAAGAAAAGTATCAAAATGACCCGATTTACATCAAAGGTTTGGAGAAAGTGAAGGCTTCAGATTGTACTTCCTGTCATATGGTAGAAAGGAAAATCGTCGGCCCTTCTTATGCTGAAGTTGCCGCCAAGTATGAAAACACTGAAGCTAATGTAACGTTGCTTGCAACGAAGGTTATTCAAGGAGGTGTAGGTGTTTGGGGCGAAGTTCCGATGCCAGCTCATCCTGGTTTGAGTGAGGATGATGCGAAGGATATGGTTCGTTACGTACTTTTGCTTAAAAAATAACCCATGAAGAAGAGCTATTTGGCAATGTGGGCAGCGGCTGGACTTCTTGCCGCCTGCTCAGCTCCTAAATCTGAAGAAAAAGCAACTGCTGAAACTTCAGCAGTTGAAGCCTCAAATGAGGAATGGACTTCACTTTTTGATGGTCAGACATTCAATGGCTGGTCAAAATATGGAGGAGGTGAAGTAGGTAAAGCCTGGAAGATTGAAGATGGGGCATTATTTCTGGACGCTACAAATAAAGCAGGTTGGCAAACAGGAGACGGTGGTGATATCGTAACCAACGATGAGTTTGAAAATTTCCATTTTAAGTATGAGTGGAAAATTGCTCCAAAAGGAAATAGCGGCGTGATTTTTCTTGTTCATGAATCCCCGGAATTCAAATATCCATGGTTAACCGGTCCTGAAATGCAGGTTTTGGACAACAATGGCCATCCTGATGCAAAGATCGTTAGCCACAGAGCAGGTGATCTATATGATTTGATCGTGAGCAGTGAGGAGACTGTGAAGCCGGTAGGTGAATGGAATCAGGCTGAAATTATAATCAATCAGGGAAAGCTTGACCTATTTCTAAATGGAGTGAATATCGTTTCCACTACGCTATGGACGCCTGAATGGGATTCCTTGGTTGCAAAAAGTAAATTCAAGGACATGCCTGGGTTTGGGAAATACAAGAAGGGAAAGATCGCTCTCCAAGATCATGGCGATCTGGTTTATTTCCGAAATCTTGAAATCAAGAAACTTTAAAACAAAAAGCCTCGAAAATTTTCGAGGCTTTTTGTTTGTGATAATTGGGATTGGCTCAGAGTCTAGTGACATTATCCTTACGGATGTATGCGATTTTTTCTTTCCATTCCACTTCATACCAGATGTCTTTCGAAGCTCTGATTTTGACACGATGACCCGGCTCTACCAGATCAACTCTTTCCCCTCCTGCACTTGGTTTCGAAACGATCAGGGTTGGGCTTTTAGTAACAAGGGCTGCATTTTGAGATTTGAGGAAATTATTTGTTACAAAGATAAGCGTGATCAATAAAATGGATGGCCAGTAAAATCTAGCCTCGGTCAGTTTGTTTCCTTTGGACCAAAGGAAAATCAAGGAAATAATCAATATCAAGGTTAAAGCCCCAACAATAATCTCTTTGTATTCCAATAAAAAAAGCACGAATCTCATTCGATCACTTACCTCATACCCTACCAATTCCGTTTGTCCGGTTAAACTTTTGATTTTGGTAATAGTCTGGGCATTAGGGCTGAGGTCATAGTATTTACTTAGATAAAGCGTAGCTTTTTCCTTGTCTCCCATACCTTCAGTTATGAAGGCCATTTTGAGGAGCATCGAAGGCGAATAAATCCCTAATTGATAGTTTCCTTGATAAATTTCCAATGCTTCCTTATAGCTTCTCTGTGAAAACAAAGAATCTGCTACTAAAAGTTGGGGTACATTGGCCTGACAATGAATACTTTGTATAAACAGGAAAAAAAATATAGAAAGTTTTGTCAGAAAGATTGATTTGGGGCTTGGCATTTAGAATCGAGAGTCATAAATTTGCAGTCCAATTACGGCATTGATCGGACAAAAAGCAAGTCTAAAAAGCCATTTTGGAAGATTTAAGAAGGCTTAACGAGGTTTTCAAAAAGATAAAATATTAGATTCTGTACCCCGATAGCTGTCGGGGTGGTAGAGCATCCCGTCCCGATAACTATCGGGATCTTCGGCTAGGTTCTGGGTTCGGGATCAAAATAAAGGAAAGCTTAAAGAGGTTTTCAAAAAGATAAAATATTAGATTCTGTAGCTCAGCTGGTAGAGCAATACACTTTTAATGTATGGGTCCTGGGTTCGAATCCCAGCGGGATCACAATTTTAATTCGCAAGGAGTTAAAAAGTAAAAAAGTCTTCGGGGTGTAGCGTAGCCCGGTATCGCGTCCCGATTGCTATCGGGAAGGTCCCAAGTTCGAATCCCTCAAGTAGTAAACGAACTGCTTGAATTTTAATAATGAGTAAAAAAGTCTTCGGGGTGTAGCGTAGCCCGGTATCGCGCCACATTTGGGATGTGGAGGTCGTAGGTTCGAATCCTGCCACCCCGACTTAATTAATAACTAGAAGTAGTTATCCAGGTCCGCTAGCTCAGCTGGATAGAGCAACTGCCTTCTAAGCAGTAGGTCTTAGGTTCGAATCCTAAGCGGATCACGAACAGTTAGGCGGAATCACGTTCCGCTTTTTTATTTAATTAAAATCAGATTCTGTACCCCGATAGCTATCGGGGTGGTAGAGCATCCCGACATTTATCGGGAGGGTTCTGGTTTCGAGTTCAACGAAAGTTTAACGAAGCTTTCCGAATTATTAAATATCTGATTCTGTAGCTCAGCTGGTAGAGCAATACACTTTTAATGTATGGGTCCTGGGTTCGAATCCCAGCGGGATCACTAAGCAGACTAGAAATGGTCTGCTTTTCTTATTTATAGTCTATAAAAATATTATGATTAAATAGCTCAGCCGGTAGAGCATCCCGTCCCGATAGCCATCGGGATCATCGGGAGGGTCCTGGGTTCGAATCCCAGCGGGATCGCAAAAGCAGACTAGAAATGGGCTGCTTTTTCTTTTTATAGCTTCTTTATAAATAGTAACCCTTCTAGAATTTTAAAGGATCAAGATGCTTGAAGTGTCCGTTTAATTTAATTTTCTCTTTGGCGCTCTCTACCGCTTTGATCACTGGAATCATTCTTTTAAAATGTCGGATCAAAAAGTCTGCTCGATCACTTTCTGATTCCATTAGTAGCAATTCGAGTTCTTCTTCTAACCTTAGTCCTACCTTATGAGCGAAAGTGTATGAATTGATTGAGAGCGGATCGAATTCTACTTCAAAATTCAACAGGAAGAGCATTTCTTTCAAATAAAAAATAAATTCATGATGCTTAACCTCGGTGATTTTTGGGTCATTTTGAATGAAAGACACATTTCCACCGGCATAAAGCTTTCCCTTGGAGGGGTTATCAAAGCTTAAAATTTTAAAAACGCTCAAACCTCTAGTCTGAATATCCAATCGACCATCATCATAACGTTTGCTTACCTTTTCCAACATTACTTCGGTTCCGAACCCACTCAGTTTGTCTGTGAATACACAAATCCCAAAACTACTGCCAGTTTCTTCCACATCTGTAAGGAGCTCCCGATACCTTGGCTCAAAGATGTGAAGGTTAAGTTCCTCACCTGGAAAGGCTACTAAGTTTAAAGGGAATAATGGTATATACATTTTAAGTCTTTTAGCTCATAACCTATTTAAACCTATTAAGTTGTCGATTCTAATCCTTTTAAACGAAAAAAGCCCCGAATTGCTTCGGGGCTCAAGGATTTATTTTCTTGCCATATAGGCGAGTAGGTCGACCACTTTGTTAGAATAGCCCCACTCATTGTCATACCAAGCAACTACTTTCAAAAACTTATCTGAAAGTTGAATTCCTGCTTCAGCGTCAAAGATGGAAGTTCTAGGGTCTCCGACAAAATCAGTTGAAACCACTGCATCTTCGGTGTAACCAAGTACCCCAACCATGGTAGTTTCAGATACTTCTTTCATTTTAGCACAAACTTCTTTGTATGTGGCAGGCTTTGATAACTTCACGGTTAGATCAACCACAGATACATTTGGAGTTGGTACTCGGAAAGCCATACCAGTCAATTTTCCGTTCAATTCAGGGATCACCTTTCCCACAGCCTTAGCGGCGCCCGTTGAAGATGGGATGATATTCTGTGCCGCGCCACGTCCACCTCTCCAGTCTTTTGCAGATGGACCATCTACTGTTTTCTGAGTGGCAGTTGTTGCGTGAACCGTAGTCATCAAGCCTTCCTCGATTCCCCAGTTGTCATTCAATACTTTTGCGATTGGCGCCAAGCAGTTAGTAGTACAAGAGGCATTCGATACGAACACCATGTCAGAAGTGTAAGACTCCTCATTCACTCCCATGACAAACATTGGAGTATCGTCTTTTGATGGTGCAGACATGATTACTTTTTTTGCGCCTGCATCAATATGACCTTGGGCAGTTTCTTTGGTTAAGAAAATACCTGTTGATTCGATGATATAGTCAGCTCCTACTTCACCCCACTTTAGGTTTGCGGGGCTTTTTTCAGAAGTCACACGGATTTTATTTCCATTCACGATTAAAGAACCGTCTTTTACCTCCACGGTACCTTTGAATTGACCGTGTGTTGAATCATATTTTAACATATAGGCCATGTAATCGACATCAATGAGGTCGTTAATCGCTACTACTTGAATGTCTTCTCTTTCCTGGGTCACTCGGAAAGCTAATCGTCCGATTCTTCCGAATCCGTTGATTCCTACTTTAATTTTGCTCATAAGTATTGTTGATTTTGAGTATAGGTTTGATTTCACAAACTTTATCAGGAAGCCACTTTAGGCTAAAATATCCTGACTGTTGCTAAGTTATCACAAAATAACGGTTAGCCCAAACTTCTACAGCGTCCTCTTGAACCCAAATGTATTTTATATTAATTCAATCGATTTCGAATAAAAACATTTTCAGATTCAACTTGAAAATTGATTCTTTGAGAAAAAAAGAGGTTTTTAAAATCATTAAACCAAGCCCATGTTTGTTAATGCAATTCAAAAAGTCGCCGGATTTACGCGCGCCATACATTCTATTTCCAGGAATTTTGGAGGAGGAAAAATTGAAAGGGGAGCCGCAACCCTCTTTTTTGTCAATCAAGAGGGATGGGCCTTGACTTGTAAACATGTGGCTCAATGGATTACCCAAGCTGACGCAATCAACAAAAAGTATTTGCAATATCAGACTGAATCTGCGGGCCTAAATACAGGACAAAGGAAAGCCCTTGCAAAAAGAATGGGACTGGATGAATCGAAGACAGCTGAGATGAAAGTGACGTTTGTGGATTGTGTCAATCATATTTCGAATATTCGATTTTTTCTTCATTCAGAGTATGATTTGGCGTTGCTGAAGTTTGAGGGGTTTGAAAAAGTATCCATTTCCGGTAATCCTATTTTCCTGAAAGAAGATCAAAGCGCTCAACCTGGCGCAATGCTTTGTCGGCTGGGATTTCCTTTTCCCGAGTTTTCAAACTTTCAGCTAAATGAAGAAAAAGACACATTGGAATGGATTAAGACCGGACAACCTCGGTCTCCACGTTTTCCGATTGAAGGGATGCTCACTCGGTTTTTGGGAGATAAAAGTGGTAAGGTCTATGGAATTGAGATGAGTACACCGGGTCTTCGAGGGCAAAGTGGTGGGCCTTTGTTTGATAATGAAGGTAGAATTGTCGGGATGCAAAGTCGGACCAAACATTTGCATCTAGGCTTTGATATCGAAGAAAAGGAAGTGATAGCTCATGGCAAGGTCAAAAAAGTCAATGATTACGCATTCATTCACCTTGGAGAGTGCATTCACGTTTCAGTGATCAAAGAATTTCTTAGAAAGAATGAAGTGAACTTTGAGGAGGGGTAAAGGAAAAGCCGGATCAATTTGAGGTGATCCGGCTTTTGGTTTTCACTATTCCAGTGACTCTAAATACACTATTCCAGTGACTCTAAAATTTCATTAAATGTTTTACTTGGACGCATTGCATTGGACGTTTTCGATATATCAGGTCGGAAATAACCCCCAATGTCAACTGGCTTACCTTGGGAACTGTTGTATTCGTCCACAATTTTTGTTTCGCTTGCCGAAAGGGCTTCTGCGATTGGAGAGAACTTCGCCTGGAGTCCTGAATCCTTGGTTTGAGTAGCCAAAGCCTCAGCCCAATAAAGTGCTAGGTAGAAATGTCCTCCTCGATTGTCAAGTTTGCCGACAACTCGAGCTGGTGATTTATCATTTTCAAGCCACTTTCCAGTCGCTTTGTCAAGTGTTTGGCCTAATAACAAAGCTTCGGGATTATGGAAAGTTTGACCTAAATGCTCCAATGAAACTGCAAGAGCCAAAAACTCTCCCAAAGAATCCCATCTCAGGTGACCTTCCTCCACAAACTGCTCCACATGCTTTGGAGCTGATCCACCTGCCCCGGTTTCGAATAGGCCGCCACCATTCATAAGAGGAACGATGGAAAGCATTTTTGCAGATGTTCCAACTTCCAAGATTGGAAATAAATCCGTCAGGTAATCACGAAGGACGTTTCCAGTTACGGAGATGGTGTCTTTACCTTCTTTGATTCGCTGGCAAGAGAAAATAGTTGCCTCAACAGGAGGCATGATGTGAATTTCCAATCCCGCTGTATCGTGGTTCAGAAGATATTCATTTACTTTTTTAATCAATTGTGCATCATGTGCGCGATCCGGATCCAGCCAGAATACAGCAGGTGTGCTCGAAAGTCTAGCTCTGGAGACAGCTAATTTAACCCAATCCTGAATAGGGGCATCTTTGGTTTGACACATTCTCCAAATATCTCCAGCGTCTACTGCGTGGGAAAATAATACTGAACCGGACGAGTCAATGACTTTGACTGTTCCTGCAAAAGGAATTTCAAATGTTTTATCATGCGAGCCATATTCCTCGGCTTTTTGAGCCATCAGGCCCACGTTTGGCACACTACCCATGGTAGCTGGATTGAATGCTCCATTCTCCTTGCAAAAATCGATGGTGGCTTGGTACACACCCGCATAAGATCTGTCAGGGATCACTGCTTTAGTGTCCTGAAGATTTCCAGCTTTATTCCACATTTGCCCGGAAGTTCGGATCATAGCAGGCATAGAAGCATCGATAATCACATCACTGGGGACGTGTAGATTGGTAATTCCTTTGTCCGAATTAACCATGGCTACCTCCGGGCCATCTGCATAGCAAGCCTCGATATCGGCTAGAATTTCAGTTTTTTGAGCTTCTGGAAGTTTTTCTAGGCTTGATAAAAGATCAGCAAAACCATTATTCACATCCACACCGACAGAATCAAGTGTTGCGGCATGTTTTTCAAAAACCGGTGCAAAAAAGACTTTCACGGCATGTCCAAATATGATTGGATCAGAGACCTTCATCATCGTGGCTTTCATATGAAGCGAAAAGAGAACTCCTTTTGCTTTAGCATCGTCTTTTGCTTTTTTCAAGAAGGCAGTTAATGCAGAAACACTTAAAGTAGCTACGTCTATAACTTCACCCTGAATTAATTTCAATCCGGATTTCAGGACTTCTCTTTTTCCGTCATCTCCAACCAACTCGATTGAAACAGAAGTATCGGAAGAGAGTGTCAGGGATTTTTCACTTCCATAAAAATCACCATGGTCCATGCTGTCCACGTGCGTTTTGGAGTCAGAAGACCACTTTCCCATAGAATGAGGATGCTTCCTGGCATAATTTTTTACGGCCAAAGGTGCCCTTCGATCTGAATTTCCCTCTCGAAGGACAGGGTTAACTGCCGAACCTTTGATTTTATCGTATTTGGTTTTTATCGTTTTCTCTTCCTCGGTTTTTGGCTCCTCCGGATAGTCAGGAAGTGCATAGCCTTGTGATTGAAGTTCCTTAACCGCGGCTTTCAATTGAGGCACAGAAGCCGAAATATTCGGTAATTTGACAATATTGGCTTCAGGCGTAGTTGCGATTTTACCGAGTTCAGCGAGGTCATCATTGATTTGCTGCTCAGGTGTCAGGAACTCCGGAAAAGTGGCGATAATCCTGCCCGAAAGCGAAATGTCACGTGTCTCCACCTGCACACCGGCAGATTTGGTGAAAGCCTGCACAATAGGAAGGAGAGAATAGGTGGCTAAAGCTGGCGCCTCATCGGTCAGCGTGTAGAGGATTTTTGGAGTTTGATTACTCATAGTTTGATAGGATGCTAAAAAGGATTTGCCTGTTTCGCTTTTTGGGAGAGGTGGCAGCATTGCCATCAGGTGAAAAAGTGAAAACAGGGTCGAAATTAATGGCCCTAAAATACGAAAATTAGGATTGATTCAAATCCCGCTTGAAGAAAGGTAATCTGGATGTTCTTGTGGAACCTAAAGTATCTGAAAGGAATCTGAATCTCGCCATGCAGGAAACTTTGTGCGATATTCGTCAAGTTTTGAAGCTGAAAAGGAAACAATACGGATATCCTCTGTTTCACCCAAATCCAAAATTCTTTCTCCTTTGAAATCAAAAGCAGCAGAGTGACCTACGTACTCGATTTCTTTTCCATCAACACCTATGCGATTTACTCCGATAGAATAAGCCAAATTTTCAATCGCTCTTGCGGGCAATAGTGCGTCCCATGCTGATGTCCTAGCAGCAGGCCATGAGGCGATATAAAAAATTATGTCATATCCGGCATTTCCATCGTCCCATCCATTTCTAGACCAAACAGGAAAGCGCAAATCATAGCAGACTTGAGGGCAAAATTTCCAGCCTTTCAAATTGAACACCGGAAGTATTTTACCTGATGAAAAGGTCTCATCCTCGTTTGCCATCCGAAACAAATGCCGCTTGTCGTAATACTCAATAATGCCTTCAGAATTTACCCAAAGCAAGCGATTAAAAAACTTGCCACCTTCGGAAATGATCGCACTGCCGGTGATCGTTGCCTGAGTCTGGGCTGCAAGCTGCTTCATCCACTTGCAGATGGTCAAATTCATCGGTTCAGCTAACGACGAAGCATCCATTGTGAAGCCAGTCGGGAACATTTCCGGAAGAATAATAAGATCTGCTTGCCCTTTCAAACTCCAAATTTTTTCCTCCAGCATTGCCAGATTGGCAGTTTTGTCTTGCCAATGCAGGTCAGTCTGTACTAAAGCGATTCGGATCTCGGGGCTTTTTTCCATTATCTCAAGGGGTAGATCATGCGATAATCCGTAGAGATTTTTCCTTTGCTCACATCAATCAACTTGGACTGAATAAGCCGTTTTTTTAGCCCTTTGAGATAGTCAATGAAAAGTATACCTTCTAGATGATCGTATTCATGTTGAATTACACGAGCTGTCATTCCGGAGAATTCCTCTTCCTTCAGATTCCAGTTTTCATCGTAGTATTCGATAGTCAATTTGTCGGGTCGGATGATTTCTGCGCGGACTTCAGGGATACTAAGGCAACCTTCCTCAAATCCATAGTCATCTCCATATTCATCTAGGATGATAGGGTTGATAAATGCTCTACGGATGCCTTTTTCTTCATCTTTTTCGTCAAGCATGAGGTTACTGTCAATCACAAAAAGGCGAACACCTTGATTGATTTGAGGAGCAGCAAGGCCAACACCATTGGCGAAATCCATGGTGGCATACATATCATTGATCAAGGCTTTGATATCTGTGCCTTCAGCAATTTCTTCCGCTTCTTTTTTAAGGATAGGATTGCCGTAAGCTACTATAGGGTAAATCATTGTTGTTCGAGGTATGATTGGAGTATAATTGCCGCAGAGACTTTGTCCAAGTTTCCGGCCTTTTCTTTTCGGTCTTTCTTTTTGCTGCCCATTGCGATCATACTTTGCATGGCCATTTTGGATGTGAACCGTTCATCCACTAAGACAATTCTTTTTTCGGGAAAAGTTTTTTCAAGTTCTCCCTTCAACTTCATTACTCTTGGCGTCATCTCATTGTCCTGTCCGTTGAGTCGGGTAGGTAGTCCGAGCACTATCGCTTCTACATCTTCCTTGGCACAGTAGGTTTTGAGATAATTCATCAGCTGCCCGGATTCAATAGTCTCCAAAGGATTGGCCAGAATTTTCAGCGGATCGGTAACAGCCAACCCAGTTCGCTTAGTTCCCAAGTCTATAGCAAGAACTCTAGACATCAGTTGGTCTGGATTTTTTTGCGGATTTTCCGAAGCGCTTCTTTTTCTAATTCAACGGCTTTTGGGAAGAGCAATTCATCTTCAATTTTAGCATGAATAGAGAGTTCGCGCTCGAAGTTTTGAAGTTCGTGATAAAGTACTTTCATGGTTAGTGGAGCATTTTCTTCCAGAAAATAGTCCTTGGTCAATCTCCGAATCCCCTCCATTTCATCTTCATGAATTTCATGCTGATCCGCCAGCATGTGAATGGGATCTTTTTCCAAAATAGTTACTGCATCCTGGGTTTTGAAATGCCCATCTTCAATATCCTGTAAAAGTTCGATTCGCTTGAACAACCTACTCTCTTCTTCATGAATATGATGGATAAAATCATCCACAAAAAGTGGAAACATAATTCGCAAATCGGCCATCAAAGCCGCAAATTCTTGCTCAGGTTGTATTCCTGAAATTAGATTTGAAAGAAATGGAAGCTCCTGTCGTACAAAGTAATAGTGCTTCTTTTTCAAGTAAGAAACGAGGAGTTCGATTGGATTCAGGTAAAGTTCCTCGGGGCTTGGATCCTTACGTTTTGCCCAAGTTTCCAATTCAGCGATAAGGGTTCGAGGGCTTACTTTGTGCTTTAAGCAAACCTTCTCCAGAGAATCTGTGGGATACTGATAAAAACTGATTCCGAAATAGTGTAAAACAGCAGCCAAGACGTAGTTTTCAGAAACTAATTCTCCGACTGTTGTTTTTTCGAAATCTCTTTTTAAATCCATTGTGCAAAAATAATTTTTTTTAAGTGATAAAAAGTGAATAAATCGGACCTTTATCCATTCCAGTCGTATAAACATTCGTTAAATTTATCTAAAATCCATTTTTCGCTGGATCATTTTGCTGTAGTTTGAGTTATTGAATAAAATAGAGAAAAAGTGAGCGAGACTAAGAATACAAAATCCCAAATCCGACTTCCAATCATTCTTGCCCTGGCTATTTCTGCGGGTATTTGGATCGGGGCAACATTTGCTGAACCAAAGAGCAACCAAAACGACCTTCGGGCTGCGCTTTATAAGCTCCAAGAGATCATGACGTATATCAACCGTGATTATGTGGACAGTGTGGATACGAATGAGTTGGTGGAATTTGGGATTACCAAAATGCTGGAGAATCTCGACCCCCACTCCAGTTATATTCCTGCTCGTGATGCCTCTTTGGCCCAATCTCAATTGGAAGGTGAATTTGACGGCATCGGGGTGGAATTTGGTATCATCCGAGACACTATTTATGTCGTAGCCCCTTTGACAGGAGGCCCTTCCGAAGCTTTAGGGATTCAGTCAGGAGATCAAATCATCAGTGTAGATGGTAAAAATGTAGCAGGAATCGGTATTACAAACCGTGATGTTTTTGATTATCTCAGAGGTCCAAGAGGATCGAAAGTCACGGTGGAGGTAAAGCGAAGAAATCAATCCGGACTGATTCCCTATGAAATAACCCGGGACAAAATCCCACAATACAGCATCAATGCATCTTATATGATTAATGAGGAAATCGGTTACATCAAAGTGACTCGATTTGCGGCTACGACTTATGAGGAATTCAAAACCTCCATTAATAAATTGCAAGGGCAAGGGATGAAAAAATTGATCATTGACCTTCAGGGAAACCCAGGTGGCTACATGGGAGCAGCAATCAATATGGCCGATGAATTACTTGGAGATCGGGACTTAATTGTTTCCCAGGAAGGAAAAGTGAGCCAATACAGTCAAAAGGCCTACGCATTTAAGCCGGGGATGTTTGAAGAAGGATCAGTAATTGTTTTGATAAATGAAGGTTCAGCTTCAGCCTCAGAGATTTTAGCGGGTGCTATTCAGGATAATGACCGTGGTTTGATAGTTGGTAGAAGATCTTTTGGAAAAGGTTTGGTCCAAATGCCAATTGATCTATCCGATGGTGCAGAACTGAGATTGACAATTGCAAGATATTTCACTCCCTCTGGAAGATCAATTCAGAAACCTTATGACTCGAATTATGGTGCTTATGAGACTGATCTGATTAATCGGTATGAGCATGGAGAGTTTTTCTCCGCAGATAGTATCAAGTTCAATGATAGTCTGAAATATGAAACCAAAAAAGGTCGTACAGTCTATGGTGGCGGAGGTATCATGCCGGATTACTTTGTAGCACTGGACACTACGATGAGTAGTTCTTATGTCAACAGGTTATTTAATACCGATTCTTCTCGAGAGTTTATCCTCGACTTTGTGACCAAAAATAAAAGTCAATTTACAGATATGACTTTGGAGAAATATTACAAAGAATATCAAGTGAGCGATGCGATGCTTATGGAACTGGTGGAATATGGAAAGAAAAACAAAGTTGCATTTGACGCTTCAGGATTCAATAAATCAAAGGATTACCTTAAAATATTGGTGAAGGCACATTTGGGCCGTCAGATTTATGATGACAACGCCTTCTACAAAGTAATCAATGATATAAATGAGGTTTATTTGCAGGCTATAGGCCTTTTTGGAGAAGCAGACAGAATCTCCATGGCAACCAATCTAAAAGTAGAAGGAGTAGAATAAACTCTTGTCCGATAAAAGTCTAAAAGCCAATCCAATAAAATGGGTTGGCTTTTTCATTTAGCAGAAAAAGAACTATCATTAATAACCAAACCCAAAAGGCCATGCAATTCATGAAACCCCTAATTACATTTCTTTTCCTAATCCTAGCTATGACTTCTTTTGCGCAGATCAAAGTCAATCACATTGCTGTTCATGTTTCAGATTTGAAAAGGAGCATGGTCTTTTATCATAATGTCTTGTCACTTGAAGAAATCGAAGAACCGTTCAAGGACGGACTTCATGCATGGTATGATATCGGTGGCGGTGCGGCCCTTCATTTGATTGAAGCTCCTGACATCATCAAGGACGTCTCCAAGGTGAATCACCTTTGCTTTAGTATTCCTGATATGGCAGCATTTGTGGAAAATATGAAATCGAAAAATTATCCATTCGAGAGTTGGGCAGGAAAAAAAGGGGAGATCACCAATCGAGTGGATGGGGTCAAACAAATCTATATCCGTGATCCGGATGGATACTGGTTAGAGATTAATGATGCCTATTGAGATTCTCTAATTGAAAACTGAAAAGAAGTCAAAAGCTTTTCTATGTAAGCCTGAGCACTTGACTAATGAGAGTTCCGCAGTACGAAGGCTTTGGAGCAGATACAACGTTATTTCGACTTCTATCGGTAATGCCACGTATTTTTTTTTGTAAAAAAACCATAATATAGAATTTCATTCTGATTTGGAATCTTTAAATATTGAGACATTAATCATTCATTTATGGTTCTGGATTTAGGTTAGGATATTTTTTTTCTTCGTTCTTTTGGCTTGACCCAAAACAACCAAAAGGTCAAGATTTGCGCCACCCTGCAAGCTGGCCCCTCGCTAAATCTCTTCACTGAAGAGATTTTCAACGCTCGGTCCTAACCGCACGAGGCCGAACGCTGGCTCGCTGGCAAATCCTCCCACCGCGCCCTTCCAATTAATGTTTTGTCTAGCAAAACAAAAAAAAATCAAACCTAAGTTCACAATTTTTCTGTTATAGGCATGCTAAACCCTGTTATTCTCGTTTTGAATGTTCAGTGAAATTTTAGGACTTAGGGTGACCCTAGCTTAGACTAAAACTATAACCGTTGTTTCTCTTTTGTAAATTCTAAATTTTACTTACTCTGGTTGACATCGCTAACCGTTTTGAGTCATTCCCTTTTTAGTTTAAATGTATATCCGCTTTCTTACCAGTATCCCCTTTTAACAAAATGACCTCGACTTCGCGCGGCCACCGAATCCTGAATATTTACATGGAGGGGAGGGAAAATAGGGGCCGCCCCAGATTAGAACCCACCACACAAAAACAAAACAAACAGC
>NZ_JBKBKZ010000027.1:0-76841 GCF_046296635.1 Algoriphagus sp.
TACATTGCTAGTGATCATTTTGGCCAAGTGATCAGGGAAACCGAAATCCGCCCACGGAAAGGGATTTTTTAACCAATAAATTCTTTATCAAAATGAGAAAAACTTTGTTAGCGTTGACCTTTATGATTCTATCATTTAGTTTAGCACAAGCCGGTCGGATGCAGCGTGTATGTGCTGTTTCATTAAGTGCACAACAAAATGGCGGAGTGTGCAGAACATCTCCTTGGGGAGATGGTGACATTTGCTATTTCGATGGTGGATCTGGACCAGCTTGCAGCGGTTCTTTAATTGTAGTCCAAGACCCAGAACCTCCTATTATTGCTCCTTAAACTCCTTCAAATCCAAAGCCCCGTTCATCCGGGGCACTTTTATAAAAAATCAACTCGGATAATCGTGAGAAACTCAGTATTTATAATTTTAATTGTTTTGTTTTCTTGTTCGCAACAACAACAATTCAACCCTTTCTTCCAACAAGAAAATTCAACCCTTTTTGAAAGAAAAGTTGATTTAAAACCTGTCGGCAATGCTATTTTCAAATTAGACAAAAAAACTCGATTTATTACCAATTCAATTTCCGCAACTTACAAGACTGAGGAAGAGATCGTTAGTTTTTTAAATTCTGATAATCAGACCATCGAAATATTTAATTACAAATCCGGAGAAAAAATAAGTGAAATAAAGTTAGACCAAGAAGGGCCAAATGGAGTGGGAAATATTGGCTATTCCTCTGCCCATTATTTCCATAATGAGGATTCAATTTTTGTTTACAATAGACAAACAAGTCCGATTTTTTTATTAGATAGGAATGGAAAAGTTTTAAATAAATTTAAAATTACAGACTATTCAGATCCTAGCAATATTCCTGTCCCCAATAGCATGACATTGAGTCCAATTCACTTTTTGGAAGGCCAACTTTTTTTGACCTGTGCCCTTAAAAATTATGAGGAGGATTTCAGCGGTTATCCTAGTCTTCTCTCATTAAACATCAAAGATGGTAAAGTAAAATACCTAGCAACTTTACCTTCAATTTATAGCGCTGCATTTTGGGGAGCTTATTTTAAATATGATCCCAGCATGACCATAGACCACATTAATCATCAACTAGTTTTAAGTTATCCGGTAGATCACTTTATTTATACAAAAAATTTAAAATCTGGCGTTGAGGACAAACATTTTATTGGTTCTGAATTTATAGCGGAAATTTTACCATATGAATCTGATCCTGCCTTTTTCCTCTCGAGAAATCCTAAGGAAAGAGATGAGAAAGAAAACATTCATTCATTTTCAACCTCCGAATACAGAGGAATAATTTTTGATAAAAATCGAAATGTTTATTATCGATTAGCATTAATCAGACCATCCAAAGAAAAAGTTCTTCAAGGAGATAAAGAATTCTCCTTTTCAATTATAATAATGGACGAGAACTTTAAGAAAATCGGCGAAAACCTTTTTTCTACAAAAATCTACGATCCGTCCACAATTTTCCTTACAAGTGAAGGTTTAAATTTCTTTAGAAAGGATATTTATGAACAGGATGAAGATATAATCCAATTTGAAATCTTTGCTCCCTTATCAAGATAAACTTAAAAGTAAACTGAAACTTGATATCCGGATAATTGTCAGGGCCTATTTTAAAGCCCTGATTTTACCTCGGTAATGAAGTTCTTTTAGAGCTTTTGAATACAATTAATCTAAGATTTCCTTCTATATTTTTTTTGGCCAAATCTGGAATCAGATTCCGTGTTTTTCCAGTTTTCAAATCTATAATTCTTCTCATAAAGCAACTTGATTGAAATAGGTCCAGCTCCGATAGCAATCGGAGGAGAAGCAGGATAGAAAAAAAACAAACCCTCCAAGAGTTTGAAATTCTTGGAGGGTTGCCCCATTTAAAACTCCGAAGTAAAGTGAAACTCTATATCCGGATAATTGTCCTGCACCATTTGCAGCCAGGACTTTGATTCAGCCATAAAGACCAGTTTATCATCCTTGTCCCGCGCGATGTAGCGGTTCTTGGATCGTACAAATTCATCCAATTGCTTTTTGTCTTTGCTGCTGATCCAGCATGCCTTATAGAGATTCATCGGATGAAATTCTGCCGTGGCGTTATATTCATTCTTGAGTCGGAATTGAATTACTTCAAACTGAAGTTGACCAACTGTCCCGACTACTTTTCTTGAGCCAATATCGAATGTAAAAAGCTGCGCAACGCCTTCTTCCATCAACTGCTTGAGACCTTTCTCCAACTGCTTGGTTTTCATTGCGTCTTTGTTCACCACTTCACGGAAAATCTCCGGTGAAAAGCTCGGGATTCCGGTAAAAACCATGTTTTCTCCATCTGTGAGTGTATCACCAATCTTTAGATTTCCGGTATCGTAAAGTCCAACAATGTCACCGGGAAAAGCCTCATCGATGATTTCCTTGTCCTGCGCCATAAACTGAGTCACATTGGAAAATCGAAGTGGCTTAGGCCCATGAACATGATTGTATGGCTTATTTCGCTCAAATTTCCCCGCACAGATTCGTAAAAATGCAATTCTGTTTCGGTGATTCGGGTCCATGTTTGCGTGGATTTTAAACACAAAGCCAGAGAACTTAGACTCTTCAGGCATTACTTCCCGGATATCTGTTTCACGACTTTTTGGTGCCGGAGCGATTTTGATAAAGGTGTCGAGCATTTCATTCACTCCGAAATTATTCACTGCCGAACCAAAAAATACCGGAGCAATTTTACCTTCCAAGTATTCATTCACATCAAAATCAGGATAAACCCCCTCGATCAAGTCCACATCTTCCCGAAGTTGTTTGGCATTCGCGGGCCCGATCAATCCATCCAATTCTGGATCATTAAGATCTTGAAACATTTGACGATCATCACTTAGCTTTCGCTGAGAAGGAGTAAAAAGATTAAGCTGCTGATCATAGAGATTGTAGACTCCTTTGAATCCTTTACCCATACCAATTGGCCAGGAAAGGGGCCTCACACTGATTCCCAACTTCGTCTCTACTTCATCGAGCAAGTCATACGGATCACGTCCTTCCCGATCCAGTTTGTTGATAAAGCAGATCACGGGCGTATTTCGCATGCGACAGACTTCCATCAGCTTTTCTGTCTGAATCTCGACGCCTTTGACGCAGTCGATGACCATGATCACCGAATCCACAGCGGTCAGGGTACGGTAGGTATCCTCAGCAAAATCTTGGTGACCTGGCGTATCGAGCAAGTTGATTTTGATGTCTTTGTATTCGAAGCCCATCACGGAAGTCGCCACAGAAATTCCTCGTTGCTTCTCGATTTCCATCCAGTCAGACTTGGTTGCTGTGTCAATTTTGTTTGATTTGACTGCGCCGGCCGTTTGGATTGCACCTCCAAAAAGTAGCAATTTCTCGGTCAGGGTAGTTTTTCCGGCATCGGGGTGGGCAATAATTGCAAAAGTTCTTCTCTTCTGGATCTCTTCTTTCAACGTCATGGGAAATGAAT
This sequence comes from Algoriphagus sp., assembly GCF_046296635.1. GTDB lineage: Bacteria > Bacteroidota > Bacteroidia > Cytophagales > Cyclobacteriaceae > Algoriphagus. The sequence goes on from NZ_JBKBKZ010000027.1 coordinate 3,479, forward strand.
TTCAGAGGGCAAAGGTAATTAAAAATGCCTTTTGGGCATTTTTAATTACGACTTCAGATTTTTGATTTACGACGTCCATCCGAACTTCAATCATTTTTTTAAAACCTGAATTTTTGGAATTAAGGAGTGAGGTTCTTCAAAAGGTCGTAAATCGTAATTCAAAAATCGTATATATCAATACTCTAGAATCCCCTCCGTAATAAACTGAGAAGCATCCTCCAAATTTCCCAAAAGCATAATTCTAAAAGTTGTTCCTTTTCCGACTTCTGAGTTTTTCACAAAAATCCTCCCACCGTGGTATCCTTCCACGATTCGTTTTGCCAGAGTCAGTCCCAAGCCCCAGCCACGCTGCCTGGTAGAAAATCCGGGATTAAATACTTTACGGAAATTTTTCTTTTCGATACCTTTTCCTGTATCGCTTATATCTACGATGACATATTTGTCACTGTCCTGAAGGATATCAATCGTTAATGTGCCCTTTCCCCTCATCGCATCCACACCATTTTTGCAGATGTTTTCAATTACCCATTCGAAAAGCGGCTTATTCATCATCGCGTCCAAGTCTTTGGTGTCGGAATTTATATTCATTTCTACTTTTGTAGAAATCCGCGGACGAAGATAGGTGATCGTCTCCTCGATGACTTGGTAAAGATTTTCAGGCTGAATCTGTGGCTTACTCCCAATACTGCTAAATCGCTCCGTGACCATTCGGAGCTTCACCACATCCTTATCCATTTCCTGAATAATCTCCCGGTTTTCTTCCCAGACAGGAGAATTTCTCAAGTAATCAATCCAAGCCATTAGCGAGGCAATTGGGGTTCCAAGTTGATGAGCTGTTTCCTTTGTCAATCCTGCCCACACTCGATTTTGCTCTGAAATCTTGCTTTGATTAAAAAGAGCAAAAGCCAATAAGCCAAAGACCAAAATTACCGCCAGTTGCACGTAAGGGTAATATTTGAGATTAGTCAAAAGCTCCGAATTACGATAGAAAACTCTGATGTCAGCCTCCTGCAAATAGATTGGCTCATATACTTCCTGCATTACTAAAAGCTCTCGATCCAGTGTTCTTAAGGAATCTTGCCTCCCTGAATTGTTTTTGAATTTGATATTCCTAAACTCTATTGGTTCTCCTTGAGAATCGACCATAATGATAGGAATGGAATAATTCTGCTGAATAATCTCTTGGTTGATAAAAGTGAGATTTTCAGAGGTTGTGGCAGCATATTCCAAGGCAGCTGAAAGGAGCTGGATTTGTCGGTTTTCTCGCTCGCGCAATTCCTCAACCAGTAAACTGGTATACCAAATGGATCCCGAGCCAATCATAATAGATACAAAAAAAACCAACCATTTGACTTGTCTCTTGTTCTTATAGAAATCTATTGATGTGAGATCTTGGAATCTTGTTTTCATTCAGTTTAAAGAGGTTTCAAGAGCATTAACTCTCTACCTTCATTGAAAGTATAAGTGGGTAATAGATTTTATCAGTGACCCTTAACAGACATTTCACGTTAAGTAATGTGTATCAATTTGGAAAAAATAGCGAATAATATGAAGACAAATGACATCGGATTAGAAATTAAAGAATCCAAAACTCTGGTAAAAATGCTGAATGAGCTCCTTGCCAATTATCAAATTTATTATCAAAACTTAAGAAACTTTCATTGGAACGTTTCAGGGCCAAATTTCTTTGAACTTCATGCGAAGTTTGAAGAGCTCTACACGGTGGCAAATGTCAATGTAGATAGTGTTGCTGAGCGAATTCTGACATTAGGGGCAAGACCTTTTTCATCCTATGGAGAATACATTGAGAACTCGGGGATCCAAGAAGCCAAGGAGGTAAGTGATGCCAAGAAAATGGTGGAAATTATTCGGGAAAACCTGAATGATCTATTAACTCTGGAAAGAAAATCCCTCGAAGCTGCAAATGAACACGTGGATGAAGGAACGGCTTCTCTGATGAGCGATTACATTACCGAAAAAGAAAAGGTAGTGTGGATGCTATCAGCCTATCTGAAGTAAATTTTAAAATCCCGACCAGTTATAAATGATCGGGATTTTTTTATTGGCTGCTTTTGATCCATTTCCACAGGACCTTATATGATGGTTTGGTACCGTGCATCAGGATACCAATCCGATAAATTTTGCCCGCAAGCCAAGTAGTAAAGAGGAACCCTCCAATCAAAAGTGCAATGGATAAGGCCAATTCCCAAAATGGAACACCATAACTTATTCTTCCCATCATGGCAATTGGCGAGGTCAGGGGAACTACAGAAAGCCAAAAAGATACTGTACTCGTTGGGTCTTGAAGTACGAAAACAAATAGCCCCATGTATGCAACGATCAACGGAATAGTTACAGGCAGCATAAATTGCTGTGCATCAGAAGGAGAGTCAACAGCTGAACCAATAGCAGCGAACAATGCTCCATATAACAGGTAGCCGCCAATGAAATACACAATGAAACTTCCCACAAGTGTAACAAAATTAATTCCTCCGATCACTTGGAGCATATTGGCAAGCTCACCGGAATCTGGAGTCATCTGAGACAATTCAGGATTGGCCATTTCCATCGCTTGTTGCTGAGGCATTTGCATTCCAAGTACGCCGATTACTAAAGATGATAAGGCTCCAATCAATACAACCCATATCAAAAATTGAGTCAATCCGACTGCGCCGATTCCGACAATTTTCCCCATCATAAGCTGAAAAGGTTTCAGTGAAGAAACAAGGATCTCAACAATACGGGTTGATTTCTCCTCTATAACACCTTGCATAATTTGATTTCCATAAACAAAAATGAAAATGTAAATCAAAATGCCCGTAACAAATCCCAAGGCATAATTAACAGTGGCATCGTTGATTTTTTCTTCACCAGCTTCACCTAAGGTGATTGATTGGACGGAGACTGTAGTACGAACTTCCTTTAAAATTTTAGGGTCAATCCCTTGTTCATACAGCTTTTGATCTTCAATTTTTCGTTTCAATGCACTTTCCAAATAACCCATCAGGCTAATGCTTGGATTTTCCAGACCATAAAACTGGATACCTTTAGGACTTTTCAAATCAATTTTTGGAATGTATAAAAAACCATACCGCTCTCCATCGAGTACCATTTTTTTAGCAGATTCCAGATCCTTCACCGAAGAGGTAAATGCATACTGTTCTGAACTTTCCATAAAAAAAAGATCTGTCTCGTCAATCACTTCAATAATTCGAAGCGATTGACTCCCCTTTTCTTCCATCGCTATCCACACGAATATCCCCATGATGGCAGGGAATATGAGTGGAGTAAGTAGTGTTGCAATCAGAAAAGATTTCTTTTTGACACGAGCCAAATACTCGCGTTGAATGACCAGTAAAATCTTATTCATTTGCAGTAGCGGCTTGTACTTGGTGAATAAAAATCTCCTCAATACTTGGGATTTGCTCCCTAAATGTCATTATCTCTCCAAAATCCATCATTTCTGATAATAGTTGATTTGGGGTTTTCCCGGACAGAGGAAGTGTAAACTCCCATTGATCCTCTGATAGTTTAGGAATCCACTCACTTGGTAAGTCTCTTTTGAGTTGACTCAAGCCGATTTGAAATACTTCTGGCCTAAAACTTCGCTTTATCTCCCGAATTGTGCCGTCAAGGATTTTTCTGGACTTATTGATCATGGCGACATGATCACATAGTAACTCAACTGACTCCATTCTATGAGTGCTGAGGATCACAGTGGTTCCTTTTCCTTTTAATTCTAAAATTTCGTTTTTGATAATTTCAGCATTCACCGGATCAAAACCTGAGAAAGGTTCATCCAAAATTAATAGAGTAGGTCGATGTACGACTGTGGAAATGAACTGAATTTTTTGGGCCATTCCCTTAGAAAGGTCCTCGATTTTTTTGTCTCTCCAAGAAGCTATATCGAGTTTTTCTAACCAATTTTTTATCTGGATTTTTGCCTCGCTTTCACTCAATCCCTTAAGTCTGGAAAAATAAATTAGCTGGTCCCAAACCTTCATCTTTTTGTAAAGTCCCCGCTCCTCAGGCAAATATCCAATTTTCCGAATGTCTTCAGGGGATAGCTTTTGACCATCTAATTCTACCTCACCACTGTCTTGCTCAATGATCTGATTCACTATCCGGATGAGTGTGGTCTTACCTGCTCCGTTGGGCCCCAACAATCCAAAAATCACACCCTTGGGGACAAAAAGTTCTATATCAGTAAGGGCACGGTGGTTTTCGTAGGACTTATTTAATTTTGAAATTTGAAGCATAATGGTAGTTATTCAACGGTGATTGAACCTACACCCACATCCAAAATCAATTCTAATAACCTTGGGTCTGAGGGCTTATATCCTTTAGTTACATAGGTGTCTTTATCAATGGACTTAAGGTATTTTGGAAAAACCGTCCGACACATTGCATTTTTTTTCATACTTATCTTAACAGGATGGGAATCCGGAGGAAGTCTAAGGTAAATATTACCTCCACTGACCGCTGCGATCACCTGACTTGAACTCGCCAATCCATCGCTATAGTTTAAATCTATTTTGCCATAACCTACTTCCAGAATTACAATCCTGGCATTGGTGAAATTGGCATTCTTGACCTCTACGGTCCCCATATTTAAGGTGACTAAAAGTGTATCCATTTCGACTTGATTCGGAACGTTTGTGCCATAGTGAATCATCACATCCGAGCTGGCACTTTTAATTTTTAGCTGTGAAACAGGAATTTGTGAAAGATCGAAATTAGCCTTCCCCATACCTAAATTAAAATCAAGATTATACAAAAAATTGGATCCGAGACTGACGTCCCAAGAGTGATCGAAATTTGTATTGTCAGAAAAAAGTTTGGAAGTGATGCTTTTCCCGAGATTGTCAGACTCCACATTTTTATGGACTAACTTAACGTCAAGGACATCATCTTTAACAGAGTAATTGAAATCTGGTAAAATATTTGATTTAAGTAAATGCCCGTGGACATAAACTGGGTCTTGGGTTATTACTCGCTTAAGCTGTGTAGAACTTTTATAGGTAGAAAAATAAAGGTGGACCATTTCAAAGCCCTTCCTTTCCGAAACCTTATACTCTTTCACAAATTGTGCTCGACCCGGAATGGCCATTACCATGATCCAAACTACTAGCAGACACAGTTTTTTTAGCATACGGATAGGTTACGCCGGTCGATTGAAAAGGTTTTAAAATTATAAAAAAAGCCGGAATCGCTTCCAGCTTTAAAAATTTTAGAAAAACTCCTTCATTTTATCGAAGAATGATTTGTCTTGTTTGCCAGGGTCCGGTTTGAAGTTTTCAGAGCTTCTCAACGCCTCTAGTGTGTTTTTCTCTTCTTTTGAAAGCTCAGTTGGTGTCCAGACATTGACCATGATCAGTTGATCGCCTCTATGGTACCCATTAATATCCTTTATCCCTTTTCCTTTCAGCCGCAGCATTTTTCCGCTCTGAGTCCCGGGATCTATTTTAATTTTCACTTTACCGTCGATAGTCGGCACTTCCAAAGAAGCACCCAGTGCGGCATCTATAAAGGACACATGCAAATCATAGATCACATTATTTCCTTCTCGTTGAAGTAGATTATCCTCCGATTCTTCAATTACAATCAACAAGTCGCCAGGAATTCCACCAGGTATTTCATTTCCTTTGCCCGACATGCTAAGTTGCATTCCTTCACCCACACCACCGGGAATATTAATTGAAATCACTTCCTCCTTAATTATAAGGCCACGTGAATCTGCTTCAGCGGGTTTTTTGTCAACTATTTGTCCACTACCTCCACATACTGCGCATGTACTCGCAGATACCATTTGACCCAACATCGTATTTACTACCTTCTTTACCTGCCCAGAACCTTGACAGGTACCGCAGGATTTAAAAGAAACTCCGGCGGCAACGACGTGTCTTTTGACTTTAATTTTTTTCTCAACTCCATTTGCAATCTCTTGCAAGTTAAGTTTGAGCTTTACTCTGAGGTTGGTGCCTTTTTTTGTTCGTCTGCCTCCACTCCCACCAAAGAAGGATCCGAATCCTCCGCCACCTCCAAAGATGTCACCGAATTGGGAGAAAATGTCTTCCATATTCATTCCTGCTCCACCATAACCCCCATTTCCACCAAGACCTTGATGACCAAACTGATCGTATCTTGCTTTTTTATCGGCATTGCTTAGCACTTCGTAGGCTTCTGCTGCTTCTTTGAATTTATCTTCTGCTTCAGGATTGTCTGGATTCTTATCAGGGTGATATTGAATCGCTAGCTTTCGGTAAGCCTTTTTTATCTCGTCGGCACTAGCGGATTTAGTAACCCCAAGTACTTCGTAATAGTCTCTCTTTGCCATAATTAATTAAGATCCTGTTACCACTTTAGCATATCGGACGACCTTTTCGCCCAAAGTGTAACCCTTTTCGACCACATCCATAACCATCCCTTTCATTTCCTCAGAAGGTGACGGGATTTGGGTGATTGCCTCTTGGGTGTCCGGATTGAATGGTTTTCCTGTAAGATCCTCCATTACTTTCAGTCCTTTTGTCTCCAAGATTCTGACAAGTTTATGGAATATCAATTGGTTGCCTTCTCTGATTTTAACAAGGTCGGTTTCGTTTTCAGATGCTTTTGTAGCTCGTTCAAAATCGTCAACAACTGGAATCAAGTCTCTGAGGACGTCCTCTGAGGCCGTTTTGATCAAATCAATTCGCTCCTTCGCGGTTCTTTTTCGGAAATTTTCGAAATCAGAGTAAAGTCTCAGGTATTTATCTTTCAGATCAGCAATTTCTGCTTCAAGTTTAGACTCTTCAATTTCAGCATCAAAATTGACCTCGGTCTCGATTTGGGTAGTTTCTTCCACGAGTTGGTCATCAGTTGGTTGATTCACGTCTTGATCCAATTGTTCTTTATTTTTCATAGAAATAGCCAATAGTTGGTGAGATTACAAATATCAATGTTTCTGCCAGTTCGATTTTTCTGACAAAGTGACATTGGTTAGGAGTGGATTGCCTGCCAGATCAGGTCTTTAAGCTTATCAAGGTTAAATTGACTGACTGAGGATATAAAAACGTAAGGAAGATCCTTGGGTACTTCAGCTTCCATCTCCTTCATCAAATCAGTATCAAGCATATCGGCTTTAGAAATGGCAAGGAGTCGTTTTTTATCAAGGAGCTCTGGATTATATTTTCCCAACTCTCCAAGCAAAATTCGGTATTGATCCTCAATACTTGTCGCATCGGACGGAATCATAAAAAGCAAAATCGAATTCCGTTCGATATGCCTCAAAAATCGAATACCAAGGCCTTTTCCTTCAGCTGCACCTTCGATTATTCCAGGAATATCTGCCATCACAAATGATTTGTCATCGCGGTAGCTTACCACTCCAAGATTAGGAACCAAGGTCGTGAATGGATAATCCCCGATCTCAGGTCTAGCTGCAGAGATAGAAGAGAGCAAGGTTGATTTACCAGCATTGGGAAAACCTACCAAACCCACATCGGCCAAAAGCTTCAGCTCCAAAACAATCCATTCTTCGATTCCAGGTTCACCTGTTTGCGCAAAATGGGGAGCTTGATTGGTTGCGGTTTTGAAGTGATCATTTCCCAATCCTCCTCTACCACCTGCCGTCAAAATAACTTTTTGCCCATCTTCAGTGATTTCAAATCTTTTTTCACCTGTCTCAGCGTCTTTGGCAACAGTTCCTAATGGAACATCAAGAATGATATCTTTTCCGTCTGCACCTGTTCGTTTTCCACCTTCACCACCTTTGCCTGAATCTGCAATTACGTGCTTCTTGTATTTCAAGTGTAGAAGTGTCCAATGCTGTGAATTACCACGGAGAATAATATGACCACCTCGACCACCATCTCCGCCATCTGGACCTCCTTTAGGAACGTGCTTTTCTCTGCGGAAGTGGACCGAACCAGCTCCACCAGCACCCGACCTAGAACAGAATTTTACGTAATCAATGAAGTTGGAATCTGCCATTTCTTAGAATGAAAAAGGCTAAGCCCGAAAGCTTAGCCAAGTCTTTATATTGCAAAATTAATAATTAACTGGGAATCAATAGCTATCAATTACCACGGATATCTGATTAAAGATCTCCTCAATTTCACCTACACCATTGATCTTCTTGAATTTGCCTTGCTCCTCATAGTATTTTGCTACAGGAAGGGTCTCGTCCAGATAAACTTTGATTCTGGTATTGATTTTTTCTTCGTTTTGATCGTCAGCTCGATTGGAAGTTTTTCCTCGCTCTTTTATTCTCTCTTTGAGAACATCGTGAGGGACATCCAAAGCAATCATCCCAGAGATAGCCATTCCATGATTTTTCAGCATTTTATCCAATGCTTCTGCCTGCGCTGTAGTTCTGGGAAATCCATCAAAAATAAAACCCTTGCTTCCACTAGTATTGTTAATTTTATCTTCCACCATGCTGATCACTACTTGATCCGGAACTAGGTGACCTTCATCCATGTATTTTTTAGCCAGCTTGCCTAGATCAGTTCCTTCACCTAAATGTTTCCGAAACAGATCTCCGGTTGAGAGGTGTGTTAGTTCAAACTTTTCAATAATCTTCTCGCTTTGGGTGCCTTTACCCGCACCCGGAGGACCAAACAGCACTACATTCAGCATTTTAGAAGTCGTTTTTATAGATGTACTAAGTTGATATAGATCAGGAAGATTCCGTCCCAATCCATCATAATCAAGGCCAAAGCCAACGACAAATTTATTGGGAATTTCAAAACCCACATAATCCAATGTATAATTAAACTGAAATGCAGTCCGCTTAAATAAAAGCGTTGCGACAGCCAAACGTTTGGGATTCTGCTTTGAAAGCTCAGAAAGCAGGTAATTCATGCTAATTCCTGTATCTACAATATCTTCAACAATCAATACGTTTTTTCCTTTTAAATCTGTCGGAAGTCCTATTACGGACTTTACTATACCTGTAGTCTGGGTACCTGAATAAGAGGATATTTTCAAAAATTCACAACTAACCGGAAGATCAATCTCCCTCACTAAATCAGCCATAACAATAAATGATCCATTTAAGACTCCTATCAGGAGTAAATCTTGACCGCTAAAATCAGCAGAAATTTCACTTGCCAATACAGTCAATCGATCCTTGATATCTTTTTCGCTTAGAAACAATTCAAAAATCAAATCCTTAATTTGTATTCTTTTCATCTTGTTTTATTTTTTTTGGAAGCCAAATGAAATCTGGTACTAAAAATTTTCATTCCTCAGTATTTCGCTTGCGAAATGAACGCATCCATCTTATCAATTTAAAGTTCCTTCATTAGAAACTGGTACATCTTGATCATTGAATCTAAGTCCCTCAATGAAACTTTCTCATTTGGCGAATGGACATAATCTTCGGCAGCACCAATAAAACACCAATCAATAGCATAGGGAGAAAACTGAATTTCACGCCCGTCACTACCACCATAGGCCTCCACTTCCACCTGAAAAGGAATTCTGCTTTTTTCTGCAAGACGAAGTACCTTGTCTATAAAAACTTTCCTTGGAATAAATTTATCCCTGATTGAAATCACCACTCCCTTATGGTGTTCGACCCCGTCAGTGATCCAAGTAATATCAGAAATTAATGCTTGACGTATCGGTGCATTTTCTTGAATAAACCTAAGTAAAAAAGGCATGCTTCCTCCTCCATGTTCTTCATAGGTAGTAAACACAACCCACCCATTTTCAAGGGTTTCGCACAATTTAAGCGCGTTATAAATACCAAGTCTATTATCTAAATAAGCAGCTTGAATAAAGTTGTCATCAATTCTAATATTTTGAGCAAAAGATAATCTAGTACCCGATTCAATTCCTCTGGGAAAGTCATGAAAATAAGATTCATCGTCTCCAATAATTTTACAAATGACATCGCCCATTCCGTCTTTTCCGGTTAATACCATTCCTTGTTCAACTTCAGGTGATCCTATAGCAATGAGTTGGTTTTGATATCGAGTCATGAATCCAATTGTATCTAGATGTGCAAATACTGCGGTTTTTGGAATCCCAAATTTCAATAGCAAACAATCATGAAATTCTTCGCCAAAATAAATTTCAGGCTGAACCTTCCAACTCTTACTTCGTTCCAGGATATTTGAAAGCAGGAATTTTGAAATTTCAGATTCATCACCTGAAACACTTAGTTTCGACAATAATTCAAATAAAAATTTCATTTTGGCATTGAATGTGTTAACATAATTTTAGTACTATTGTAAAAGTTCCTTTAATTTTCAAATTAGCGATGGCGATTTAAATAATTCATCTAGATTTGCAGTAAATTAAAAGTTTATAAATTTGTAATCACATCTATCAATCACTTAAAATTTGAACAAAAATTTTTTGTCATGAAAAAATTTATACTCTCATCCCTTATGGCTGGTGCCTTAGCTCTAAATGCTAACGCCCAGGAATTCAACAAATGGTCCCTAGAAGCAACCGGAGGTTTTAACAAATCTATGGCTCCTCTAACTGGAGGCTTTTTATCCCCTACATTAAATATTGGTCACGTAGATTTCGGTGTACGTTACATGTTTAATGAAAAATTTGGTGCAAAACTCGATTATGGGTTTGGATCATTTAAGGAGGTAAAAGGTGAAAGTCCTTCTTTTGATACCAAATACAATAGACTCAATCTTCAAGGCGTGGCCAACATTGGACGTGTGATGAACTTTGAATCTTTCTCAAGATCATTTGGATTATTGCTTCACGGTGGAGCTGGCATTGGTATGGTTTCACCTCAAGAAAACAGATTTAACGATTTTAAAGACAATGTCTATACATTGATTTTTGGCCTGACTCCTCAGGTTAAATTAAGTGAAAGAATTGCTTTGGTTGGTGACATCTCTACTATTCTCAATGGACGCCAGACTGTAACATTTGATGGTGAAACTGCTATTCGCCCTGATATTAGCAATGGCTTCTTCGGTGCAAATGGTACTTGGTGGACAGGTACGCTTGGGTTGAACATCTACCTAGGTAAATCTGACCAGCACGCAGACTGGTATATTGCAGCTGACAAATATGCCACCAAAGAGGAGCTTGCAACTCAAATAAATGGTATTAAAGACATGTTGAAGGACTCTGATGGCGATGGTGTTCCTGATTATTTGGATAAAGAACCAAGTACTCCAGCTGGGGCTAGAGTTGATTCTTTTGGAAATACTCTTGATTCTGATGGTGATGGTGTTCCAGATCATTTGGATAAATGTCCATTCCAGCCAGGACCAGCTTCCACAAATGGGTGTCCTCCTGCCGTTGAGACTGTTGCCGAAGTTGATTATTTGAAAAAAGCTATCAATGATGGTTATGTCAACGTGTACTATGCTTTTGACAGTTCCAAGCCACTTGGATATTCTGTAAGTGCTGCACAATATGTGTCAAACTTCATGAAAAGAAATCCAGGTGTAAAAATGGAAATAAAAGGTTACGCTGACGAATTAGGACCTGAAGATTATAACATGAAACTTTCTGAAAGAAGAGCAAAAGCGGTTTACGACTTACTCTTATCTTCAGGAGTTGATGCTTCAAGATTAACTTACAAAGGATACGGAGAAGATACTTCGGTTGACAAGTCTTCTGCCGATGCGAGACAACTTGCAAGAAGAGCAAGCTTTGAAGTGAAATAAAAAATATTCAAATTTTACTTGGCCCAGCTAAAAACTGGGCCTTTTTTTTTTCGAAAAATTGTTATTGCCCATTTTTTGATTCTAGTTTGCACAAGTAATCACCCTATTTTAATTCATGAAAAATTGCTTCATCCTATTGTTGCTTACTGCAGCATGTTTGAATACCCATGCACAAAGCGACTATAACAAATGGTCTCTTGAAGTTAATGGAGGTTTTAACAAAGCAATGGGGCCTCTTTCGCCGGGATATTACTCCCCTACCTTAAATGTTGGACATTTTGAGATTGGATCAAGATACATGTTCAATGAATTTTTCGGACTAAAGGGTAATTTAGGAATTGGGAACTTCTCAGAGATCAAAGGAAAAAGTCCAATTTTTTCAAGTGACTATTTAGTTTTTACCACATCAGGTGTGGTCAACCTTGGAAGATTATTAAATTTTCATTTTTTGGAGGAAAGGCTGACTATTTTAGGCTTTTTGGGAGGTGGAGTTGGCAATATAGATTTTAATGAACCAGCGGTTTATAGTTTTGCAATACCAGAATACTATTATTTAGCAACCACGGGTGTTTCAGCACTTTATAGGATTAATGAAAAAATTTCATTAACTGGAAACATAGGTTTCAATGTGAATGGAAGACAAACATTCACTTTGGATGGAAATTTATACAATGCTCCCTTTCAGCCTATTCCTCCAGGACCTCCATATATACATGCAACAGGAACTTGGTGGACTGGAACACTAGGGTTAAGCTTCTATGTAGGGAACTATGAAAAACACGCTGACTGGTATATCGCACCCGACAAATACGTTACTAAAGAACAACTAGCTACTCAAATCAATGGCATTAATGATATGCTGAAAGATTCTGACGGTGATGGTATTCCTGATTATTTAGATAAAGAACCAAGCACTCCGGCAGGAGCTAGAGTTGACTCTTTTGGAAATACTCTTGACTCCGATGGTGATGGAATTCCTGATCATTTGGACAAATGTCCTTTCCAGCCTGGTCCAGCTTCTACAAATGGATGTCCTCCTTTAGTTGAAACTGTTGCAGAAGTTGATTATCTGAAGAAAGCTATCAATGATGGTTATGTCAATGTTTACTATGCTTTTGACAGCTCCAAGCCTCTTGGATATTCTGTAAGTGCTGCACAATATGTGTCAAACTTCATGAAAAGAAATCCAGGTGTTAGTATGGAGATAAAAGGATTTGCAGATGAAATAGGTCCAGAAGATTACAACATGAAACTTTCTGAAAGAAGAGCAAAAGCTGTTTACGACCTATTGATTTCTTCAGGAGTTAATGTTTCAAGATTAACATATAAAGGATACGGAGAAGATACTTCAGTTGATAAAACTTCTGCCGATGCAAGACAACTTGCAAGAAGAGCAAGCTTTGAAGTGAAGTAAATCTTCAATAAAAATTATTGAAAGCCCGATCAATTGGTCGGGCTTTTTTTTGATGAAGATCGAATTTGAACTGTAAAATCCCTTTTAGCAGAAGGTCCGACATCCATAAAAAGATTGCTATCTTTTGGTTCTGTTACAAGCACCTGAAATTTTTCTTCTTAGCTTACATTATGTTTATTTTAGAAAATAATGACTCAATCGGAAATCAATTCCTTGCCGAACTTAGAGATGTTACTGTTCAAAATGATAGGTTGCGATTCCGCAAAAACCTTGAGCGTCTGGGGGAAATTCTAGCCTATGAAATTTCTAAATCTTTTCCATACAAAGAACTGGGTATTCAAACTCCATTAGCGAAAACTTCAGTCAGAATTCCATCTGTCAATCCTGTCGTATATTCGGTTTTAAGGGCCTCGCTTCCATTTTATCAGGGATTTTTGAATTTTTTCGACAAAGCGGAAAGCGGATTTATTGGTGCATTCCGGGAAGAAGGTGAAAGAGATGTCAAGATAAACTTGGACTATCATGCTAGTCCTAATGTGGAAGGGAAAACAATAATATTGGCTGACCCTATGCTGGCAACTGGGAAATCCATTGTTAGATCAATAGAAAGCATTTTAACACATGGCTTGCCTGAAATCATCCATATAGCAGCAATCATTGCATCTCCCGAAGGAATAAAGTATATCAATGAACATCTCAAAACTCCTCATAAAATCTGGATAGGCGCTTTGGACCAATCTTTGAATGATCAATCCTTTATTGTCCCTGGGTTAGGGGATGCTGGAGATTTGGCTTTTGGAGAAAAACTTTAAGAAAATATGGTCTATTTTTTTCTTGGACTAGGTTTAGTCATTTTACTTATTGGAGGTAAATTTTTGGTCGATGGAGCTTCCTCAATTGCCTTAAAGCTGGGAATGAGCGCTGGGCTAATTGGCTTAACTGTTGTAGCATTTGGTACTTCTGCGCCTGAGCTCCTAGTCAGTGTAAATGCAGCTTTGAAAGGTAATAGTGACATCTCAATCGGGAATGTGGTAGGGTCCAATATTTCCAACTTGGCTCTCGTCTTGGGTCTGAGTGGTCTTTTCTATCCTATTGTGATTCGCCGAAGTCATATCAGGTTTGACTATGCCGCAATGATTCTTTTTACCCTATTTTTTTACTTTCTAAGCCTTGACCTTTTTATTTCATTTTGGGAGGGTATAATTCTATTTTCCGGAATGATTGCTTTCAATGCTTACCTTTTTAGAAATCTGGGTAAAGAATTAAATAAAGAAAAAGAATCCGTCGTTGAGGAATTTAATCATGTCAAAACTTATGGATGGGCTGTTTCGATTGGTTTCCTAATCATCGGGATCATCGGCTTATATTTTGGGTCAGAGCTATTAGTGACCAATGCCGTTTTAATATCACGAGAATTTGGGATTTCGGAACGTGTCATAGGAGTTACCATTGTTGCCATTGGCACGAGTCTCCCCGAACTTATTACTTCAATCATTGCCGCATTATCCAAGAGAACTGACCTCGCACTGGGAAATATACTGGGAAGTAATATCATGAACATCTTATCGATAATTGGAATTACAGCGATAATAAGCCCCATTGAAATTTCAGAAGCCTTTATTCAGTCTGATTACCTTTGGATGATTGGAATCTCTTTGCTCCTTTTTCCTTTGATGAAAACAAAAATGCAAATTTCAAAAGCGGAGGGAACAATACTTCTTTTGAGCTATTTCGCATATTTGTATTTTCTCCTATGAGCGAATCACTGATCACTTTCTTTGGTATTTATTTCCTTTGCCTTTTCAAATTTATAGCAGGCCCAGTATTAGGCTCTGCTGCGGGTTATGGTTTTTGGAAAATAATGCTGGTCAGCGTCTCAGGTATGATGACCAGTGTTTTTATATTCACTCTCTTGGGCACAAGGATCAAAAAAATATTAGCACTTCGTATTAAAAGGAAAGGCGTCGTTTTCAGTAAAAGGTCAAGATCAATAGTGACATTATGGAAAAAGTATGGCGAAATAGGGATTGCATTAGCCACTCCTATTTTTCTTACGCCAATTGGAGGCACTTTGATATTGGTTTCATTTGGGACCAAAAAGGGAAGAATTTACTTTCATATGTTATGGAGCGCTATACTTTGGTCTGCAATTTTTAGCCTTACCATTGAGCAGATTCTACGAATTCCATTTTTTGATCGTTTACTAGGGTAAATTTTCATCCGGCAAGATTTCTATATCCTGAATCAACACCCGATTGGAAATTTCTTGACCCGTTAAAGTAGCCGCTAGCCCCCCTAATGCTGTTTCTTTATATCTACTTTCCATAGAAGCGCCTATTTCACCCATCGCTTCGATACATTCATCCACGGGGATTACGGCATTGACATTAGCCAATGCTATCTGAGCTGAACTGAAAGCAATCGCTGCTGCACTTGCGTTTCGCACTACGCAGGGCACCTCTACCAGCCCTGCCACCGGATCGCAAACCAATCCAAGCATACATTGAATAGTAATGGCTACGGCATTGAAAACTTGATCTATTGTGCCATCAAGACAATAAACAATCCCCCCAGCGGCCATTGCTGCAGCTGAACCTGTTTCTGCTTGACAGCCTCCTACAGCTCCCGCCAAACTCGCCTTTTCTTCTATAATTAACGCAATGCCTGCTCCTACTAAGAGCCCTTCTAATATTTTTGAATCAGGTAAATTATGGATTTCTTGTAAAGTCACTAATGTACCTGGTAAAATCCCTGAAGCTCCGGCTGTAGGTGCTGCTACTACTCTTCCCATACAGGAATTAACTTCTTTTGCAGCGAGAGCCCGAGATATTAACTTTTGAAATTCGGGAGATAGTACTGCAAGCGGATAATTATAGACCTTTTTTGCTCCATTGTTAATCATCCCAGACCTAGAAGTCATTTCTTCTACCAGTCCTGTGCTGACAGCATCTTTCATCACGGAATACGCATGCTGAAGACCAGCCCAAATTTTTTCTTCAGAAGAATTTTTCTGTTCGATCTCATACTCAATGACTGATTGAACTAAGCTGACGTTTTGGCTTTCACAATAAGCTTTCCAGCCTTTAAAACTTTCAAAAAGATAACACATGACATTTGGGTTTAAAATCTTGACAGGAACTCAACATAGAATATGTTTCGAATTTAGGTTAAAATCCACAATCAAAAGTAGACTCTGGAAACCGTAGAATAAGTATACAAAGTATTTTTAAATCTCCGTTTGGCTTTTCATCTAAACTAGATTAATCAGATGCAAGTCAATCCCATTTAGCCTCAATTTCTTCAAAATCAAACTTTTTATAGTGATCATAAACTCTTACTTTTAAAATTCAGTTAAATACATGAACTCAAAAATTGAGCAATATTTTCTTCCATTTCTAATGAGCAAGCTGAAATTATTATTACCCGTACTTTTCTTTTTTGTCTACTTTGAATCTTTTTCTCAAAGAGATGATGTAGGTAATTATGAATATGACAGAGAATATTTTTTTGGCGTTAACAAGAACACCAATGGTGGACTTATTGGAGGTATAGTTTTCAAAGCCGGAACGAGAATAGATGATAGTCAGTTTTCATTCTGGGGAATTGAACTTTCAAATGTAAAAAACCCTAAGGAAGCCAGATATACCACTGTTTTAGGTAACAGCTATATTTTCGGAAAGTCCAATTACCTTTATGCGATTCGTCCACACTATGGCCGAGAAATTATTCTGTTTAAAAAAGCTCCAAATCAAGGTGTACAAGTAAGTGCACTAGCTGCGGCAGGACCAACAATAGGAATAATTGCACCTTATTATATTGAATATGCCGTTAGTCGAGTCCAAACGGTAAAAGAACAATACAATTCGGAAATACATCAAAGCAGGAGTAACATCTTGGGGTCCGGAGGACTTTTTGAGGGAATAGGAAAATCAGAAATAGCTATAGGTGCGACTTTGAAAGCTGCGTTAATGTTTGAATTTGGTGTCTTCAGAAGTAGTGCTACTGGATTGGAAGTCGGTTATATGCTGGAAGGTTACAATAAAGAAATCCCACTAATTCCCACCGCTGAAAACAATCAGATTTTTCAGTCAGCCTATTTCACTTTCTTCTACGGATTCCGAAAATAAACCTCACTGGTTTTTTGTAGCTCTCTGAATTACCTTTGTATCAAACTTGATAGTAATGATTGAATTACCTGTAATTTCCGAAGAAGCAACTCGACGTAAAAAGCCAGATTGGCTTCGTGTGAAGCTCCCTATCGGAAAAGAATACGCTAAAGTCCGTAAGCTAGTCGACGAACATAAACTTCATACCATCTGCGAAAGTGGAAATTGTCCTAACATGGGAGAATGTTGGGGTGCGGGAACAGCTACTTTCATGATTTTGGGAAATGTATGTACCAGATCCTGTTCTTTCTGTGCTGTAGCTACTGGAAGACCACCTGAATACGACACCGATGAGCCTCGAAGAGTGGCTGAAGCTATCAAGTTGATGGGAGTAAAACACGCCGTACTTACCTCTGTAAATAGAGATGAGCTCAAAGATAAAGGAGCTGAAATCTGGTATCAGACAGTAGTTCAGACCAAAGAACTTTCTCCAGCGACAACCATTGAAACGCTTATTCCGGATGTGAAATCAAATTGGGATGCGCTGTATCGAATGATCAGCGGCGGACAAGAAGTTGTGTCTCACAACATGGAAACTGTCGGAAGTCTATATCGAAGAGTACGGCCTCAGGCAAAATATGAGCGATCACTTGAGCAAATCAAACTGACCAAGGAATTTGGCAAACGAACCAAAACTGGAATCATGCTCGGTTTGGGTGAAACTCAAGAGGAGGTCCATAAAGCTATGGATGATCTTGTGGCCAATGGCTGCGATATTCTGACCTTAGGCCAATACCTTCAGCCTACAAAAATGCACATCGAGGTAGCTGAATTCATTCATCCAGATCTTTTTGCGCAGTACCGCGAAGAGGGATTAAAAAGAGGATTGAAATATGTTGAATCCGGACCCTTGGTAAGGTCATCTTATCATGCAGAACGGCATGTTAATGTTTAAAATAAAAGAAAAAAATAAGAGCACGTTTTGGGACGTGCTTTTTTTTTGCCTATTTTTTAGTTCTAACTTTTAATACCAGCTTCATGCAAGTAATCAAAAAAATCGGAGTAGGCTCAGCAGCCAAAGTTTATGGCCTCACTTTAGGGCTATTGGGAATATTCATCGGGATAATTTATGCCTTGATTTTCAGTTTCATTGGAACATTTGCAAGTGAAGAGATTCCAATGATGGGAGCAGGATTAGGAATATTCATTCTTATTCTAATTCCAATCGTATATGGAATTCTCGGTTTTATAATAGGAGCATTGGGGGCCATCATTTACAATTTTGTAGCAAAAAAATTTGGTGGTCTGGAAATTGAACTCTCTGAATCAAATCCTTACCCAGCTGATTAAATGAGAAAGGGGCCGAAATTGCAGCCCCTTTCTCATTATTAAAAGTTTTTCTTGCTTAAGCCAATTCAGTCTCGGTTACGTACTCCTCAACAGGAATACAGCTACAAACCAAGTTTCGGTCACCGTAAGCAGAATCGATTCTTCTTACTGTTGGCCAGAACTTACCTTCTTTCACGTATGAAATTGGGAAAACGGCTTTTTCTCTTGAATATGGCATCGTCCATTCTCCACTCAATACCATAATGGCAGTGTGCGGTGCATTTTTCAATACGTTCTCAACTCGGTCTGCTTTTCCTTCTTCGATTTCTCGGATTTCTTCACGAATAGAAAGTAAAGCATCACAGAACTTATCCAATTCAGCTTTAGTCTCAGATTCAGTAGGCTCGATCATCAAAGTTCCAGCAACAGGGAAAGATACAGTAGGCGCATGATAACCATAGTCCATCAATCGCTTGGCAATATCCTCCACCTCTACTCCTACTTCCTTGAATGACCTGCAATCAACGATCATCTCGTGTGCAGCTCGTCCTTTAGATCCAGTGTAAAGAATTGGATAATGTCCACTCAATCTTTCTTTGATATAATTGGCGTTAAGGATCGCCATTTTCGTTGCGTTGGTCAATCCATCTGGACCCATCATAGCAATATAGGCGTATGAAATGGGCAAAATACTAGCACTTCCGTATGGTGCAGAAGAAATGGAAGAAACAGCCTGATCTCCACCTGTTTTCACTAATGGATTGCCAGGAAGGAAAGGTGCCAAATGACTAGCTACACAAATTGGCCCCATACCCGGTCCACCTCCACCGTGAGGAATACAGAATGTCTTGTGCAAATTGAGGTGACAAACATCAGCCCCTATTCGGCCAGGAGATGTCAAGCCGACTTGAGCATTCATATTTGCACCGTCCATGTAAACTTGACCACCGTATTGATGAATGGTAGCGCAGATTTCCTGAATTGCTTCCTCAAACACACCATGAGTAGATGGATAAGTTACCATCAAGCAGGAAAGATCATCCTTGTGTTCAGTAGCTTTTGATTTCAGATCATCGATATCGATATTGCCTTTTTCGTCACATTTAACCAAAACAACTTTCATTCCCGCCATTACAGCCGAAGCTGGATTCGTGCCGTGCGCCGAAGTTGGGATCAAGGCTACATTTCTGTGTCCTTCACCTCGGTTGATGTGATAAGCTCTGATGACCATAAGTCCTGCATATTCACCTTGAGCACCTGAATTTGGCTGTAAAGATGTATCTGCAAATCCTGTAATTTCGGTCAACCAAGTTCGTAGATTTTCAAAAAGCTCTTGGTATCCTTCGGTCTGATCAATCGGTGCAAATGGGTGCAATTGACCAAACTCAGGCCAAGTCACTGGTATCATTTCAGCAGTAGCATTCAATTTCATCGTACATGAGCCCAATGAAATCATCGAATGAACGAGTGAAAGATCCTTACTTTCCAATTTTTTGATATAGCGAAGCATTTCGTGCTCGCTATGGTAATTGTTGAATACCGGATGAGTCAGGTATTCAGATTTTCTGATTAATGACTCAGGCAATTCCAGAGAAAGATTTTCTGAAAGAATAGCCACATCAGGAATCGATTCTCCTTTTGCGTTAGCGAAAAGAGAAATCACCTCAGTCGCATCCTCCAATGTCTTTGCCTCGTCGAAAGCAATGAAAATGGTTCCTTCTCCGAATCTGAAGTTAATTTTAGATTCCTCAGCCAATTCTTTGATTTTCGCTTGCGCAGCTGAATCAACCGAAACTTTCAGTGTATCGAAAAATTCCTTTCCGGAAACTTCAAATCCAAGTTCTGTTAAAGCTTTTGCCGTCAATTTAGCCAAGCCGTGAGTTCTCAATGCAATGTTTTTCAGTCCTTTTGGACCGTGATATACTGCATAGAAGTTTGACATTACTGCCAAAAGAACCTGTGCAGTGCAAATATTCGAAGTTGCTTTTTCTCTTTTAATGTGCTGCTCTCTTGTCTGCAGCGCCATTCTGTACGCTTTGTTACCAGCGCGATCGATGGATACACCTATAATTCGTCCAGGAATCTGTCGCTTGAACTCATCTTTAGTAGCAAAAAATGCTGAATGCGGTCCGCCATATCCCATTGGCACTCCAAATCGCTGGGCGGAACCAACCACTACGTCTGCGCCCATCTCTCCGGGAGAAGTCAAAAGCGTCAATGCCAAAAGGTCTGAGGCAAATGCGGTCAAGACTTTATTGTCTTTTGCAGAAGCAACAATTGCTGAATAATCGACGACTTCCCCATCCATATTTGGATATTGGAACATCACACCGTACAACTCCGGATCGGTCAAATCCAACGCTGAAATTGGTCCGAAAACAAGCTCGATACCAATCGGTTCTGCTCTGGTAACTAATAGCGCCTTTGTTTGCGGGAATACTTTCTCGTCGACAAAATATTTATTCGCATTCTTTTTTTCTCTCGGCTTCACTGCATGAAGCATAGTCATCGCCTCAGCTGAAGCTGTTCCTTCGTCCAAAAGGGATGCATTTGCCAGTTCCATACCCGTCAATTCCATCACCACAGTTTGGAAGTTGATCAAAGCTTCCAATCTTCCTTGCGCAATTTCCGCTTGGTAAGGAGTGTAAGCAGTATACCATCCCGGATTCTCCAGAACATTTCTCAAAACTACATTTGGCACCAATGTATCATAGTAACCTAAGCCGATATAAGACTTGAATACTTTGTTTTTGGAAGCGAGCTTTTTGAAGTTTTTGAGGAATTCGGACTCCAACTGTGCCGCAGGAAGATTGAGTGGGCGCTCTAGTTGAATCGATTCTGGTACGGTTTGGTTGATTAATTCCTCTAAGGAAGAAGCCCCGATTTTCTCCAACATCTCTGCGATTTCCGCCTCGGTCGGGCCATTGTGTCTGCTCTCAAATTTGACAGCATTAGAAAGATTGATCTGCATAAAGAACGCTTAGAATTGTAAAGTATTTGGGTTTGAAATCATCCTGTTTTTACGAGCGCAAAGGTACTATTTCTTAGAGGAAAAGGGGTTGCGGATGAAGAATAATTTACTACTAAACACCGGTTCTTGACAAACGGTTTTTCCAAGGGTTAAATTTTTGTCTAGTTTAGCAACCTAAAGTTAAAACTATATGAATTCGTGCATGACCATTGCGTCACAAATCGAAATTCTGAATGGCAAAAAAATAATTATAAACTTATGAACAAAGGATTGATACTTGGTGGAGCAATAGCTTTGGGTTTGGCTTTCCCTACCCTTGCACAAACTCCAGCTCAAGTCAAATACGCAAATACAATTAGCGTAGAAGACCTGACAAAACACCTCACCTATCTTGCCTCAGACGAGATGCAAGGACGAGACACAGGATCTGAAACCGGGAAAGTTGCCGCACAATATTTGGCGGATTTTTACAAAAAAATCGGTTTGTCAGCTCCAGTAGACGGAAGTTATTTCCAAAGTGTCCCCTTGGTGAGTGCAAACTTCAGTAAGGTCACGTTACAAATTGGCAAGTCTAAACTTGTGGAAAATCAGGATTTCGTCTTCTCTGGAGATGGAAATATGGCAAAGGCAGCCAAGTCTGAGCTCGTTTTCTTAGGCTTGGTCACTGACGAAAATCTAGCTAAAGTAGACGTAAAAGGTAAACTTGTTGGCCTCTGGGCTGTAGGCGTGCGAAGCAATGATCTGGTCACCAAAGTGATGGATGCAGGAGCTGCTGGAATCGTTATCGTAACAATGGAAGGCCAAGCAAATTTCGACCGAATCGCCAATCGTTCCAAGACTTTGGCCGGAAGAGGCCGAATTGACTTTGATAGAGAAACTGATCAACGTCCAATCTTTATGGTCAGTTCGGATAAAATGGCTCAGCTTTTCGGCACTCCTTTGGAGACTTTAAAAGAAGCTGCAAAGTCTTCTCCTGAGAAAATTGCTTCGCAAAAAGCAACTTACCAAGTAGTGAAAACCAAAACTCCGGTAGATGCAGTGAACGTGATGGGCTATTTGGAAGGAACAGATAAGAAAGAAGAAGTATTAGTGATTTCTTCTCATTATGACCACGTAGGTGTGAGCTCAACTGGTGAGGTTTTCAACGGTGCGGATGATGACGGATCGGGAACCGTTTCTGTAATGGAAATTGCTGAGGCTTTTGCAATGGCTGCCAAAGACGGAATTAAGCCAAGAAGAAGTATTCTTTTCCTGAATGTAACTGGCGAGGAAAAAGGCCTTTTAGGATCTGCATATTATGCGGAAAGCCCAATATTTCCATTGGCAAACACGGTCAATAATATCAATATTGACATGGTAGGCCGTATTGACTACGAATACCAAAAAGAAGAAAATAAAGACTATGTGTATGTGATCGGTTCGGAGATGCTTTCTTCTCATCTGAAGGTAATCAACGAATACAACAATATCACCTACACTAACCTGATCCTAGATTACCGCTATGACGCGGAAGATGATCCAAACAGATTTTACTACAGATCGGATCACTACAACTTCGCAAAGCATGACATTCCGGTGATCTTCTTCTTCAACGGAGTGCATGATGATTATCACCAAGTCTCAGACACGGTGGATAAAATCGAGTTCCCACTGATGACCAAGCGTGCACAGTTAATCTTCCATACTGCTTGGGATCTTGCCAACAGAGAGCAACGAACTCCAGTGGATGGAACAAATACCAGAACTGACAGATAATAAAAATGGTCCCGAGCAATTGGGACCTTTTTAATTTTCAGTCTACACGAATAGTATTGTAATCTTTCCCTAGAAAAAGCAAGTTTAAGTTTGTGAGACTTTGATACGCTTTCACCTTCATTTGAAAATTATCTTTCAAAAACGCTAAAAGCAAATCGGAGAATTCTTCTGCTTTTTTGGTCTTTTCCATAGAATGTCCGTCTCTAAACAAAACCAAAGTACTTCTTGGAAAAAATTCAGCCAGCACATCAACAACTTTTGGATTGATCAAGAGGTCATAAGCACTTCCAAGAATTATTACTTGTCCCTCGAAGCTTAATCCCACATCATAGTTTGTCCCGATCAAAGGGAATCTTTTCTCCGAGTACGTTGTCCAAAGTGGTTCACTTTTCTCTTTTAAAAAATTTGCAACAGGAAAATCGGAATTCCCATGAGCCATGAGTTCTATGGTATGCTCGAAGGCACGGACAGTAAAAGATGTTGGAAAATTTATTTCCATCGAATTTGAAGGGTTTTCTTTAAATTCTTTCATCGATGAATCAATCAAACTATCTCTCAAGGAAGGGTCAGAATTGAAATAATCCACGGAAGATCTGTAAGCAAATTCAAAGAATTCGGCATCGGTCAAGACCGTGGATTGGTCTTGAAAATAGTTTGAAAAATTCCAAAAGCTGAGATTAGTCTGAATATCCATCAGAAATGGATTGATGCAAATCAGTTTGTCCACCCTTTGAGAATAAGTAGACAAATAATGAAGCAAAATTCCTGTGGAAGAGGAATACCCAATTAGCATCACTTTGCCTTCTCCAAGAACTTTCTTTCGGATCAGCTCAATATCATTGGATATCTGATTTTGGTTGAGCCAGTTATAGATTTTACCCCAATCATCTTCGGCATATTCCTCAATGAAATTTTGTAAATCCTCCGAGAAATGCCTCCCTGAGATCCTTACCCAATTGAATTCTGCTTTGATGTTTTCACTTAAATCAAACTCCTGAAAGGCATCATCAATCGGATCATCCAAGGTGAAAACTGTTTCTCTTCTAGGATCAAATTCATTTTCAAAATGATAGGTGACCTTAATCATCCTGCTTTGAGGATCAGCATGATCCAGCGGAACTTGAATAGTTTCTGATATTGGATTGAATAAAAGGCCAAAAATTAAACCAAATGCCCCAATCATTTTTCTTAATTCGCCTGGTCAAATTGAAATACATGAAATACTAAAAAATCCTCAGACACCTTTTCGTTTCGAGGATGGGCGTAATTTAAATACAATCCATTTTCATTAACGAACCAATTATTGATTTGATAGGTGTAATTGGGGAGACTATAGTATGTAATAAGTGAAAGATCAGAATCAAAAACCGCTATTGATATTTTCTTTTCTGTAAATCCAGACTCAGGGAGAGACGTATCAGGCGAATCCCAAATCCCTCTATAAATCAGATTTCGATGATTATCTGGAATAGGAGTTAAGAAATGTGGATTGTCAATAGCATGCTGATCAATATTCTCCAATTCTAGTAATTCCGGGGTGAATTTCATCTCATGTACCTCACTATCTGATTTTTCCTGTATCAGAACATTTTGAGCGAAAAGTGTGGATTCATATTGAAAATTATAAATCAATCGATCCTTCATAAAATCCTGAAATCCTAGGTAAGTAATGAAACCTACATTTCCACTGACTTTTTTATAATGCTGCGTATGTCTAATAGAAAGAGGCTTTAC
Source organism: Algoriphagus sp. (assembly GCF_046296635.1). Classification (GTDB taxonomy): domain Bacteria; phylum Bacteroidota; class Bacteroidia; order Cytophagales; family Cyclobacteriaceae; genus Algoriphagus. Next base: position 28,421 of record NZ_JBKBKZ010000027.1, read on the forward strand.
TTCCAAAGTTTCAAGATTTAAAGAAGCAACTAAGGGCAAAGCAGCCCTTTCTTCAAGGCTTACTCCATGATAAATGAGGGAAAAGAAAATCAGCTTTTCATTTTCAAGGAAATTGAGCTTGAAATAAAAATTACAAACTGGTTCGCCTAAATTTTTTCCTGTGAACAATTCATAAAAGTCAATAGAATTTACCTTTTGACCACCTTCTTTTAGGATATGTACCTTTCCGCGCTCGTACATAAATATCGAATCTGAATTATGCCAGTAAACAGACTCCACCGCTCCGATTCCATTTGGACCCTCTTTATCCAATTTTTCTGATCTAATTACTTCAGATTTATCCAGATCAAAAAAATCAAGCGAATGCCTCGCTCCATTGTAAGCGATCAATTTGTTGGAGCCGCTCTCGGAATAATTATTAAGGACTTGGTATGAGTTGAGTTGATCAGATGTGATAGGAATACTTACCCTGACAATTTCAGGAATTAGCTCAGATTCTGAAATCTTTGACCCGCATGAAAAAACTATGATCGAAAAAATAATTGCTAAAAACAGATTTTTCATTGAATTATGATTTGGGCTGGATTTCCCGAGCCATTTGTCAGTTTTCCTAGATTTACCTAAATAATATAGACAAGGTTTTTCTATTTTCCTTTATTCTTCTGATTCTTCGTTTTCATCTGATTACGGTTGGGTTTCTTCACATGTTTCTTTGCCCGGACCTTCTCCCCTTTACCGATATTGGCTTTTGGTGGAGCTTTTTTCTCGTGGAACGCTCCTTTGTAATCCGGATTATCACGTTGTTTTAGTCGATCCAGTTCACGCTCATACCCTTGCTTTTCCTCAAAAGGCGTATCAGGAACATCTACAACTCCAGGAATCGGCAATAAATCCACACGCATGCGAATGATATCCTCGATCCGATCAAAGTGATAGATTTCAGCCGGGTTCACAAATGTGATTGCTTTGCCTTCCTGTTCAGCTCTGCCAGTTCGCCCAATTCGGTGCACGTAATCTTCATAGATCAGCGGCACATCAAAGTTAATCACGTGCGAAACCATCGTCACATCCAAACCTCTAGAAGCAACATCTGTCGCCACCAGTATTCTGACTTCTCCACCCTTGAAGTCCTCCATGGAATTGATCCGTGTGTTCTGCCCTTTGTTGGCATGAATGACACGAATCTCGCCCAAGTGTTTTCGCTCCAAAAAACTAAACACTGATTCCGCATTCTTTCGGCTTCGGGTAAAAATTATTGCCCGATTGATTTCCTCATTTGCCAGCAAATGCTCTAATAAATTGATCTTGGTTTTGATATTGGGCAGGTGATATTTGACTTGAGCGATGGTTTCGGCCGTCGTCGCCGAAGGAGTTACTTCTACCCGCTCAGGAAATTCAAGGAACTCTGAGGCGAGGTTTTCTACTCGCGCGCTAAAAGTCGCAGAGAAAAGTAAATTCTGCCTTTTCGAAGGAATCACCTCCAAAATGGAGCGAATCTGAGGCATAAAACCCATATCCATGATTTTGTCCGCCTCATCCAAGACCATTGTTTTAATGTCTTTGGTGTAGATAGTCCCCTTTCGGTACAAATCCATGAACCGACCTGGCGTAGAGATAATGATATCCACTCCAGCAGTGATGTTCTCGATTTGGGTTTTTGGACCCAATCCTCCATAAAGACTCACGATCCGAAGGTCTGTATTTTGAGCAAGTTGCTTGGCTACTTCCTCAATCTGCATAACTAGCTCACGAGTTGGCGCTAAAATTATTCCTCTGGCGTGAGCTCCCTGTGCATATTTTACTTTCATCAAAAGCGGAAGCACATAAGCTGCAGTTTTGCCAGTCCCTGTCTGCGCTATTCCTAAAACATCGTGTCCTGCTAGGGCCAGTGGAATCGCTTTTTCTTGAATTGGAGTTGGTTGCGTGTAGCCTGCAGCGGTCACTGCCTCGAGCAATTGTTTATTTAGCTTAAAAGCATCAAAACCTAGGGCCTCATCACTCATGTTTGTTATTTTTGGAAAGATTTCGGTAATCGAAAATGAAAGAAAAGATGAAATGCCCATGGGAATAAATCTCACACAGGAGGATGATTATTCAGGGCATTCCATGTGACAATTCAAAATCAAATTATAAACACATGAAAAGTATCCTGATCACCGGTGCAAATATAGTCAATGAAGGCCGGATTAGTCTTGGCGATGTTTTGGTCAAGGATGGCCGAATTGCCAAAATCGGAACTGACTTAAGCGCTGAAACGGCTGATATCCATATTAATGGTGAAGGAAAGCACCTGTTGCCAGGCTTAATTGATGACCAAGTTCACTTTCGAGAGCCAGGATTGACGCACAAGGCGGAAATTTATACTGAGGCAAAAGCTGGAGTCGCTGGTGGCACGACCACTTATATGGAGATGCCAAACACAGTCCCACAGGCCGTAACGATTGCTCTATTGGAAGAAAAATACGCCCGAGCTAAAGAAGTTTCCCTCGCCAATTATTCTTTCTTTTTTGGTGGGACCAATGATAATCTGGATGAAATCCTAAAACTAGACCTCCATAAGGTCTGTGGACTGAAAGTTTTTCAGGGTTCCTCGACGGGCAACATGGTGGTGGATAACATCGAATCTCTGGAAGGAATTTTTAGTAATTATAAGGGACTGTTGGCTCTCCATTCTGAAAATGACCACATTATAAAAGCTAATCTCGAGGAGTTTAAGGCAATATATGGGGAGGATATCCCAGTAAAATTCCATCCCAAGATCAGATCAGAAGAGGCTTGTTATAATGCTTCAAGTAGAGCAGTGGCTATGGCGAAAAAACATGGAACCAGGCTCCACATCCTTCACATCAGCACAGCAAAAGAACTGGAGTTGTTTAACAATACCATTCCTCTGGAGCAAAAACGAATAACAGCGGAAGCTTGCATTCACCACATATGGTTTTCGGAAGAAGATTATGCGACAAAGGGCAACCTGATCAAGTGGAATCCTGCAGTAAAGTCAGCAAATGACCGGGACCAAATCTTCCAAGCCATGTTAGATGATCGAATCGATGTTATTGCGACGGATCATGCGCCACACACTTTGGAAGAAAAATCACTATCGTATACTAAGGCCCCTTCCGGCGGTCCTTTGAATCAGCATAGTCTCGTGGCAATGCTGGATTTTTATCATCAAGGAAAAATCTCTCTTGAGAAAATCGTCCAAAAGATGTCGCATAATGTTGCAATCCTTTTTCAGATTGAGAAAAGAGGATTTATCCGCGAAGGATATTATGCTGATTTGGTTTTGGTGGATTTGAATTCGCCTTGGACCGTCTCTAAAGAAAATATATTATCCAAATGTGGCTGGTCTCCTTTTGAGGGACATACTTTTCAATCAAAAGTCACTCGAACGATCGTCTCCGGACATTTAGCGTACGATGAGGGAACATTTAACGAAGGGAAGAAAGGTGAGCGAATCACTTTTTTAAGAAATATTTAAGGACTGCCTTGCGCTAAGTACCCAGAATTATTACTTTTGCGAACCATTTGAGATCTCCACTTCCAAATGGGATTAAATGGTGATTGTAGCTCAGCTGGTTAGAGCGCTGGTTTGTGGATCCAGAGGTCGCCGGTTCGAACCCGGTCTTTCACCCAAACCCCTCAAGTCGAGGGGTTTTTGCTTTACTTAGGACTGTGACTTGGCATAACATTTGACAAGCTCATTTCTAACTAAACCACGCTCACATGTTTACTTTGTTCAAGTCCTCTCCAAAATTCCCGGTGGTCAAACCGATTAACATTCGTTTAGTCCACAATTACTTTGTGAAATTTGAGGAATCCCTCAAAAATTTTGAAGAAATTCAGCGAGAAATGATTCATTCATGAGAATTTTTGCATCAGATTAATGAAGGTTATGGAAACATAACCTTTTATTTTTTCCACATAATTTTTCTTATCAAATCAAAACTCTATTTTTAAATCTTTACAATATCCCTTTTATGAGTTATATCCACTTTGATAAAACCCAATTAATCAACCTGAATTATTCTCTCGAAAGAGAAATCATCCGGACAAACCGTTCTGGTACCTACACGAGCACTACAATTATCGGATGTAACACACGTAAGTACCACGGATTGTTGGTAGTTCCTCAGCCTCAGATTGATTCACAGAACCATGTCTTGCTATCAACTGTCCATGAGACAGTGATCCAACACGGCGCACGATTCCAACTTGGAATAAGTAAGTTTCCAGGCAACTATTCTCCACGAGGTCATAAGTATCTGGAAGATTTTGACTCTGAACCTATTCCCAAACTGACTTACCGGGTTGGGGGAGTAGTATTGCAAAAGGAAATAATTCTGGATACCAATCGAGATCGAGTGATGATCCGCTATACCCTGCTGGATGCCCACTCTCCCACCAAAATTCAAATCCAGCCCTTCTTAGCATTCCGAGGGTATCACAGCCTATGTAAAGAGAATGACACAATCAATAAGGAGTTTTCAAAAGCTCCCAATGGGGTGAAATTTCAGTTATACAAAGAGTATGACCCACTATTCCTTCAGCTTTCAAAGAAAAACGAATTTGTTTCGAAGCCTAATTGGTACAATAATGTCGAATACATTCAGGAACGGGAAAGAGGATATGATTATCAGGAGGATTTGTTTGTGCCTGGTTATTTTGAATTTGAAATAGCAAAAGGTGAATCGGTAATTCTGTCAGCAGGTTTGACAGAAGCGGACCCAAAAACACGACAAAATGCATTTCAAAAGGAAATTGCGAGAAGGATCCCAAGAAATAATTTCGAAAACTGCCTTAAAAATTCCGCCGGTCAGTTCATTCGAAATAGAGATGGCGACACTAGAATTATTGCAGGGTATCCTTGGTTTGGATGGTGGGGAAGAGACACTTTCATAGCTGCACCAGGACTAACCTTATCCAATGGTGATACGGAAACTTTTTTAAACATCATGGACACTATGTCCAGAGATCTTAAGGGTCCGCTTTTTCCAAATATCGGAAGTGGGGACTTTACCAACATGACATCAATGGATGCTCCTCTTTGGTTTTTTTGGACACTGCAGCAGTATATAGTTTACACTGGTGACAAGAAGACCATTAAAGACCGCTACCTCGAAAAACTTCGAGGAATCATAGAAGGCTACAAAGCAGGAACCTCATATAATATCCACATGATGGAAAATGGCCTGATTTGGGGCGGCCAAAAAGATGTAGCTTTGACTTGGATGGACGCTATCACTCCTGATGGACCCGTAACTCCTCGGATTGGCTGTCCTGTGGAAATTCAAGCCCTTTGGTATAATGCATTATTATTTTTCCACGAGTTAAGTGGGGAAGAAGAATTTGCAACCCTTGGAGCACAGGTTAAAGATTCTTTTGACCGGGAATTTTGGTCTTGGGACTATGGCTACTTGGCTGATGTGATGGATGGCGAGGAGAAGGATTGGACTATCCGTCCCAATATGCTCTTTGCAACTTCTCTGCCTTACACGATGCTAAGTGAAGAAAAAAATGACAAAATCTTAGAAATCGTCAAATCAAAACTCTTGACAACGCGGGGACTTCGATCGCTTTCTCCAGACGATCCCGGATATAAGGGATACTATTTTGGCAATCAAATCAGTCGGGACAATGCCTACCACAACGGCACAGTTTGGGCCTGGCTTTTAGGTCACTTTGTGGAGGGGTACTTAAAACTTCATGGAAAGGCGGCTAAAAACTTTGTGCAGAAAATTATCAAAGGTTTTGATGGTGTCATGTCTCAATATGGAATCGGAACGGTGGCTGAAATCTATGATGGTGATCCTCCTCACCGGCCAAAAGGCTCCATTTCGCAAGCTTGGAGTGTGGCAGAACTACTTAGAATGATGGACTTAGTCAAAAGGATATAAAAATGACTCTTTTATGAAAGTGTTAATGTTTGGGTGGGAATTTCCACCTCATATTTCCGGGGGATTAGGTACAGCCTGTTATGGATTGGTCAAAGGAATGAACCACCACAATCAGGAGGTGATATTTGTTGTTCCAAAATTATGGGGAGATGAAGAACCCCTTGCCGATTTTGTGAATGCAAGTGATATCCAGATCGATTATAGAGAAAAGCGGTTTAAGAAATTTTGGAAGAATCTTACCTATTTGGAAGTAAGCAGCTTTTTGGTTCCTTACTTAGGTCCGGAACAATTCAAAAAATTCACAGATTATGCGATCCACGACAGAACGGATGTTGATGAGAGTATTTTCACTAACAAGTTTGAGTTCAGTGGAAAGTATGGTAAAAATCTGATGGAAGAAGTATCTCGGTATGCACTCGTTGCAGCTCAGATAGCTCGGGACAAACCCAGTTTCGATATAATTCACGCCCACGATTGGTTGGCGTTTCCAGCAGGGATTGCTGCAAAAGAGATTAGCGGAAAACCTTTGGTAGTCCATGTTCACGCAACCGAATATGACCGATCAGGTGAAACAGTAAATAAACCTGTTTACGATATCGAACGTGCTGGAATGCATGCTGCTGATCATATTGTCGCCGTCAGCCAACTCACCAAAAACATCATCATAAGAAAATACGGCGTCCCTGCCAGCAAGGTAACAGTTCTTCATAATGCAGTTTTGGATGCGAGTATTATCAAATCTGAATACGAAAAGAAGGTCCCGGAAAAAATTGTAACCTTTTTAGGCCGGATCACTTTTCAAAAAGGTCCTGAATATTTTGTCGAAGCGGCTAAAAAAGTCATCGATCGTGATCCAAATGTACGCTTTGTGATGGCAGGAAATGGTGATTTGCTTAATCCTATGATTGACCGAGTCGCAGAATTACGGATGGCCACAAGATTCCACTTTACTGGATTTTTGAAAGGTGATGATGTAGATCATATGTATGCAATTTCTGATGTCTACGTGATGCCATCGGTGTCAGAACCTTTTGGAATTGCTCCATTGGAAGCTGTTCGTCATAACACACCTGTAATAATTTCCAAGCAATCCGGTGTGGCTGAAGTCCTCAGAAATGCCATTAAGGTTGACTTCTGGGATGTAGATGCCATGGCTGATGCAATCTTTGCCTTATTGCATTATGACGGAATTTCGCGCATGTTCAAAGAACTTGGAAGCGAGGAATTGAAAAAATTAAAATGGGAGCACGTGGCTGCCAAACTAGTGACTGTATACGAAAAAACTTTAGCCGAACGATCATGAGAACCATCTGCTTTTACTTTCAGGTGCACCAGCCTTTTAGATTGAAACCTTATCGTTTTTTTGATATTGGTGAAGATCACCATTATTGGGATGATTACTTAAATCGCAATGTGATCCGAAAGGTCGCACAAAAGTGCTATTTGCCTATGAATGCTTTACTACTGGAATTAATTCAGAAGTATAACGGTAAATTCAAAGTAGCATTTTCGCTTTCCGGCACTTTCTTGGATCAGATGGAAGCTTATGCACCTGATGTTCTGGAAAGTTTTCAGAAGCTGGTAGCTACCGGAAAAGTGGAACTGTTGAATGAAACATATACACATTCCTTGGCAGCATTGAAAAGTCAGGAGGAATTTACAAGCTTAGTCAGGAAACATCAGGATAGAATCAAGGAGCTTTTCAATGGCTATACCCCGAAAGTCTTTAGAAATACTGAGCTGATTTATTCAGATCAAATCGGAGCGATGGTGGCAGAATTAGGGTACGAAGCGATTTTGACCGAAGGTGCTAAACATATCTTGGGATGGAAAAGCCCAAATTATGTTTATTCCAATGCCATTGAACCAAAGTTGAAAGTGCTTTTGAAAAACTTTCTCCTATCTGATGACATTGCCTTCCGATTTAGCAATAAAACCTGGGCTGATTACCCTCTGACAACAGACAAATTCATCAAGTGGATCAATGCTATCCCAAAGGAAGAGCAAGTGGTCAATCTATTTATGGATTATGAAACTTTCGGAGAACATCAATGGGCGGAGACAGGAATTTTCGAATTCATGAGACATCTGCCTGAGGCGGTTTTAAATCATTCAAACTTTACTTTCTCTACACCTTCGGAAGTTGCGAGGGCGGTTCCTGCTGTCAGTAAAATTCACGTACCGGTACCGATCTCATGGGCAGATGAAGAGCGTGATTTAACCGCATGGCTCGGAAACGACATGCAGGACGAAGCATTTGATAGGTTATATGAAATGGAAAAATTAGTAAAAGGCATTGATGATCCTGAAATCCAGCGGGACTGGGGATACTTGCAGACCTCCGATCATTTCTACTACATGTGTACAAAATTTTTCTCCGATGGATCAGTACATGAGTATTTCAGTCCTTACGACACGCCATACGATGCGTTTATTAATTTCATGAATGCCTTAAGCGATTTTATGCTTCGGGTAAAGCAAAAAACTGAAGAAATCAAATCTTGATTTTTGACATACTCTTTAGAAATATCAGAAACAAAAAAATCCCGAAATCGGGATTTTTTTGTTTCTAATAAATGATCCTGCGAACTAGAAAACGTACCCGAAAACCTCCTTTTTAGACGGTTTGTAGAAGATCATCCCATTTTCAGGATCTGAATCATAGACTGGCTCTTTGTCATTCAATACTATTTTCCCTGTTTCCTTTCCACTGATCTTGTCCACTTTTACCAAACCAACTCCTGCTCCTACATCAGTGAGGATAAAACTGTAAATACCTTTAGATGAGGAGGCTTTAAATCGTTGATTGGCTACCTGACCAAAAGCACCCGACATATCTTCAAAAAACTCCCGCTGATGGCCATATTGCTTGCTGATTGATGTTGGAGCGAAGGTTGAACCTTGAGTGGCTCCTTGCTGATAAGCTGCCGCTGAGGCCATAGCCACCATCGCAATTTGTGCTGTTCTCATTGCGATCCTTCCAGCCAAACTGATCTTCGGCGAAGCCCAATGATCTTGATAAAGGATTGTTCCGTTTGGATCAAATCCCATCATATTTTGAGAGGAAGATAACACAAAGTTCACTCCAGTGAATTCCAAATTGTCAGGAGTTTCTTTTTCTCCAAATTCAACTTTATTAACAATTACTTTTTTCTGCCCTGTGGCCAAATTGACGTGGTAAATCTTTCCATCAGCAAAAAAAACCTCCTGATCCAAGGATGGCTTGGCCCTCAATATTCCGGGGCCTTTGATCATATCTTTTTTGTCCCAAACGGGCTGACCATCGAAACCAAAGAGGCCTACACTTCCATTCTCGTCATAATACATGATTCCTGCTCCCGTAAGCTGATCTATTTGAATTCCTTTAATTTTTTGCGACCATTTTTCTGCACCGGTATTCTTATCCAGAACAGTAAGATATTTATCCTTTTCACCTACGGCAATTCCTCGGTCTTTTCCCAAATCTACCACGATGCCCGAAAGTTTTTTAGCTGTCCATTTCGTGTTTCCTGTCTCAGCTTCCATTAGCGTAAAGTTCTTATCATCTACGACGATCACTCCAAAGTTTTCAGCAGTTAGAACCGGAGCATCTTTGGTTGCAAGGGGTTTTTCCCAGAGCACTTTTCCTGTATGTAGATCGACTGCTGAGACGACTCCCTGATTTCCCTTTTTCTGGTAGAAATACCCCTCTGTTAAGTGAATATTTGCATCAAATGCCTCGAAATTATTTTTCTTGTCCGCTACCTCAAAAGTCCAAACCGGAGCACCTGTCTTAGCATTAATTTTGGCTGAAGTTTTCTCTCCAATGAATAGCAGATTATTGTCCGAAGTCACTACAGGGAGAAATTTAGATGAAAACTGATCACTCTCCCACGCTAATTTACCTGTTTCCAAATCGATAAATTTAGTGATCTGAGTGTAAGGTTTTCCAGCCTTATACATGTCCACAAAACTAGCCGTGAGCACTACAGCCTTTAATTCAGGAATAAAATCTGAGCCATAATAATTGAAAGTAGCCTGCTCAGGACCTACAATTTTCACGACAGGCATACCGGCCATCTTTGGGTTGATCACCACTTCTCCACTTCGGATGTTTATCACCACAAAGTTTTTGACTAAGATATCATCTGTATATTTCACAATGGCGAAATCAGAGACTCCAGGATCATTTGGATCTTCCAAGACACGGATGAGGTCAGGCGTGTATCCGACTTTTTTGCCATCAGGCCCTTTAAGAGCCTTTGCAGAATTGTAAAGATCACTATTCGACCAAAGAAGTTTTCCGGTACTTGCATCTACTCCATGAAGTCCCCAGTCAGAACTTCCGACTAGAAGAATTTTATTTGGGGTGTATTTGGTCCATTCGACTCCTTTTTCCAGACTAAGTTTCCAAGCTGGCTCCTGTGCATAACTTCCTATTCCTATCGCCCATACCAAAAGTATGACAAGGAATAATTTGGGGGTGGTTGTTGATCGCTTTTGCATGATAATATGAATTTTGATCAAAGCTACCGACCACCAATGTTCTGGGGAATACGCCATTTGTCGTATTTGTATGAGCAAAAAAAAGCACTTCCGAAAAAGTGCTGCTGTGTTAATTATGCGGTAAATTCAATAACTCTCCGATTCATTCGGGAAGTCTTTTGCTTTCACATCAGAAATATATCGTTTGAATGCATCCAACATCACTGCTTGTAAATCGGCGTATTGTCTTAAAAATCTGGGTTTGAATTCCTGAGTGATCCCTAGCATATCATGCATCACCAGCACTTGTCCATCTACATCACCACCCGCTCCTATTCCAATCACGGGAATAGTTACAGTTTCAGCTACTTTTTTGGCAAGAGAGGCTGGGATTTTTTCCAAAACCAAAGCAAAGCAACCGCATTCCTCAAGGGTTTTGGCATCCTCAAGAAGTTTTTGCGCCTCTGCTTCTTCCTTTGCCCGGACAGTATATGTACCGAATTTATAAATTGATTGCGGAGTCAATCCCAGATGTCCCATCACCGGTACCCCTGCACTCAAAATACGAAGTACCGATTCTTTGATTTCAGATCCTCCCTCCACTTTCACCGAATGAGCCCCTGATTCTTTCATTATTCGGATAGCTGATCTTAAAGCCTCCGAGCTATTTCCCTGATAATTTCCGAAAGGAATATCGACCACGACAAAAGCTCGCTTCACCGCTCTAACTACTGCGGAAGCGTGGTAGATCATCTGGTCAAGCGTGATAGGAAGTGTAGTTTCGTGACCAGCCATCACATTAGAGGCAGAATCTCCTACCAAAATAATATCAATACCTGCTTCATCTACAATTTTTGCCATGGAGTAATCATAGGCTGTAAGCATGGATATCTTTTCACCCCGTTGCTTCATTTCGAGCAGCGTGTGGGTAGTGATTCGCTTGAGATTCGCGGAGGAATGTACAGACATGGTATTACTGAAGCTGGACTGAATGTTGATTGCCTGACACATCTACACGGATGTGCTCGTTGAGTGTGGTGGAGAGTTCGTATCCCGTATAATCCGGGCGAAGTGGAAATAGTCCATGACTTCTGTTGACCAAGACAGCAATCTCCATTTTGTGAATTTCCTGATCCAAAAAAGGCTTCATGGCATAGACCAATGTTTTACCGGTATTTAGGACATCATCTACCAATATGATGGTTTTATTGATCACTTCGAAATTATCCGAGAGCTCAACTTCTGATTTAGAAACTGCCTTTTTATCCAAAAACACTTCTACAAGTTCGACCTTAATTGGAGAAATTTGCTTCAACTCTTCTGCCAAAAGTCTCGCCATACTCATTCCCATTCCAGTGATTCCGGCAAAAACTACTCCTGCCGAATTCACATTTCGCTCATAGATTTCGAAAGCCATTCGGGTGATTTTTTGTCCGACCTGCTTATGGTTGAGTACTTCGCTCATAGGATGATTTTGAAAAATGAAAATTAGGCCAATTTGGATTGGATTCAAAGCCGATCAACGATGACTATCTTCCTCATGTAGAATATTCACATAGCTTTGGTAACGATAGGGATGAATATATCCCTCTTCCAATTTTTTCAGCACCACACATCCCGGCTCATTGATGTGAGTACAGTTATTGTATTTGCATTGGCCTAGGTATTTTCTCATTTCCGGGAAATAATGAGATAGCTCATTATCCTCCACATCCAAAATTCCAAACTCCTTGATTCCGGGTGTGTCGATTAAATCTCCTCCCTCGGGTATCGTAAAAAGCTCGGCAAAGGTGGTAGTATGCACTCCCTTTGCACTAAATCCTGATATTTCCTTCGTGTCCTGTTTAGCTTCCGGTACTATCGCATTCAAAAGAGTTGACTTCCCGACACCCGAATGGCCCGAGATCAAGCTGGATTTTCCTTGGATCAGAGGTAAGAATTTTTCTTTTAATCCAGCTTCTTTCAGTGCCGAAACCTCCAAAACCACATAGCCAAGAGGTTCATAAATTTCATGAATATCCTGCAGCCATTCTTCCTCGTCATCGCCTTCCAGCTGATCCATTTTATTCACTACCAAAACCGCTGGAATACGGAAGCTTTCTGTACTCACCAAAAATCGATCGATGAACCCCAATGAAGTTCGAGGCTTTTTCATCGTGATGACTAATATCGCTTGGTCCAAATTACTGGCAATAATGTGAGAAAAGTGCTGTTTCCGCGTGGATTTACGGATCACGTAATTTTCACGTGGCAAAATCTCGGAAATCACAGCCGTTTCTTGATTTTCCTCCCGCTCCAATACCACCCAATCTCCGACAGCTATCGGATTAGTCAGTTTGAGTTCATCTTGCTTAAACTTCCCCTTCAGTCGAGCAGAAATCACCTTATCGTCCACCTGAACGATGTACCAGCTTCCGGTCGATTTGATGACTCTTCCCCTCATATTTTTGAACTCAGTTTGCTAACTTTTTCAATAATCCGATCCGCTGCACCAAGGTTCGATTTTACCCAATTTTGAGCGGAATCAACTGCTTTTTGGTAAAAATCCACTTGCTCCAGCTTTGCGAAACACTCCATCAATGATTCTTCATTCACAACCGAAAAACCACAGCCCTCCAATTCACTTTGTGCAGCTTCAGGAAATTTTGAGGGATTTTTCACTTCGCCAAAAATTACTGGGACTCCAAAACCCATGGGTTCTAAAATATTGTGAAGCCCCTTTCCAAACCCTCCGCCAACGTATGCTAATTTGGCAAACTGGAAAAGCGAGGAAAGCATGCCGATATTGTCGATGAATAGTACCGAATTTGAATCAGTTGAGCTCCAAGAAGAATAGCGCTTCGATTGTAGCTGAATCTGAGAAGTCCAACGATTCATGGGTTCAGGATTCAAATCATGAGGAGCTATGATCCAACAGTAATTAGGTCGAGAGTTTATCAAGGGTATTAAGAGCTTCATGTCTTCATCCCAGGCCGAACCAATAACAACCACGGGGCGCTCGGCAGTCCAATTTTTAATTTCAGGAAGTGCTTTTGGAGAAGCGGCTGTTGACGCTACCCGATCAAATCGTGTGTCCCCTGCCATACTTGCCTTACTGTATCCAATGTTCTTAAGCAGTCTCAGACTTTTTTCATTTTGAGTAAAAATCCAATCCATTGCTAAAAGATTTTGTCGGAAGAATGATCCAAACACTCCGAAAAAACTTTGATCCTCCCGGAAACTTGCAGCTATTAAAAACACTGGAATTTTACTTTCTTTCAAAGCCTGAATGTGATGAAACCAAAGGTCATATTTGACAAAAAAAACAAGATCGGGCTTCAAAAGAGCTACAAATTTTTCCGCAAGACTTTTACGATCTAAAGGTAAATAAGTGATGAATTCCACATTTTGATGTGGCTTGTGCACCACATTATTGTATCCCGAAGGACTGAAAAAACTAACCACCACTGCCATCTCGGGCTTTTCACACTTAAGAACTGAAATCACCGGGCGAGCTTGTTCATACTCTCCCAGAGAAGCCACATGAAACCAAGCTACAGAACCATGATAAGAATTACGGAAGATTACCAGTTCTTTGAATAGTGACGTTCTACTTTCCAAAAAGTGGTTCAACTTGGCCGAAAAGGGCTTGAGCAGGTATAAAACTCCTGAAATCAAAAATAAAACTACGCGATAAACCAAGTTCATTTTTCAAAAGTAGCCATTCAAAGACAAAACCTCATTTTTTCACAAGAAGAAGAAAGATTTTTGTACACATAAAAAAAAATGACAATTTTGAAATTACTCTTGTGCTAATACTATCAAAAATCTGTAATTTCAATACTCTACTTTTTTAAGTAAACCAGCCTTTCATAAAAGTTGATTGATCAACATGATTAAAGTTCTATTCGTCTGCTTAGGTAATATTTGCCGCTCTCCGCTAGCTGAGGTAATTTTTAACTATAAAATTCAAAAAATGGGACTAGAAAGTCAATTCAAATCCGATAGCGCAGGCACCTCAGATTTTCATATTGGAGAGCTCCCGGATGAGCGCTCCATCAAATGCGCCAAAAAAAATGGCCTCATGATGACTCACCGCGCAAGACAGGTAAATCGAACTGATTTCAGAGACTTTCATTATATCATCGCCATGGACGAGAATAATCTTCGGAACCTGAATAACCTAAAAGACAGATACAAGTTTCCTGATAAAGAAATTTTCCTAATGCGGGATTTTGAGAATGGAGAACAAGGTCTTGCCGTCCCGGACCCTTATTATGGAGGAGAAGAAGGCTTTGATGAGATCTTTCAAATCTTGAATCAGTCAATTGATGATTTTCTGATAAAGGTCAAAGAAGTGCACCAAATTTATGCTTGATCAGAATGAAATCTATCAACAAGTAATTTTTGAAACTTTGGGCCCCTTGGCTCAGCTAAAATCCGCTGTTCTTATTGCCGCAGGAAATCAAAACCAAGGAGTAAGATTAGAAACCTCTGAAGGGATATTTTTCTTAAAAGTAAATATTGACCACGAACGAAATATTTTAGCAAAAGAGGCTGAGGGTCTTCAAATGCTTCGAAACTCAACTTTTCTTAAAATTCCGGAAACATTTGGATATGGTCGAATCGAAGATTTTAATTACCTGCTTTCGGAATTCATTTCCTCTTCACGACAGCAGTTGGATTATTGGGAAGATTTGGGATTAGGGCTTGCTCACCTCCACCTGACGAATAGCACTACTTTCGGACTGGATTCTGATAACTACATCGCGTCATTGCATCAAAAGAACTATCAATATGACAATTGGTCAGAATTCTTCATTGAGCAGCGCCTCGAACCCATGGTGGGCAAAGCTTATTTCGACAAGCTGATTCCACTTGATTTTCTGAAAAAATTCCAGACCATTTATTCCAAATTAAATTCTTTGTTCCCAAAAGAGAAACCGGCATTACTACATGGAGATCTTTGGTCAGGTAATGTGATTTGTGATCAGAACGGAAAACCATGTTTGATTGATCCTGCGATCTACTTTGGACATCGAGAAATGGATTTAGCCTTTTCAAAATTATTTGGTGGTTTTGATTCTCGGTTTTACGAGGCATATGAATCCATTTTACCTTTGGAACCTGACTTCGAAAGCCGAATCGGACTCTATAATCTCTATCCTCTACTCGTTCATTTGAATCTGTTTGGCACAGCCTATTTACCGGGAATCGAAAAAATCATCAAGCTATTTCAATAATGTCATTTTTAATCCGATCCTACCAAGAAAGTGATACTCCTGCTATTCTGGACATTATCAATGACTCTATTCTAAATACCTCCCATAATTACGACTACGAGCCCAAAAACTTAGTGGAGGTAGCGAAGCTTTTCGAAGAAAAAATAAAAGATGGCTTTCCTATTCTAATTGGAGAAGTAGGTGGCGAAATCGGAGGCTATGCGACTTTTGGTAGATTCCGAGCCAAGCCTGGATACGATAAAACCATCGAGCATTCGATTTACTTAACCAAAAAAGCCCAATCCAAAGGACTGGGCACTGAAATGATGCGACAACTGATCCAGATTGCGACTGAAATGGGATTTCATGTCATGATCGCAGGAATGGATTCAGAAAATGTGGGAAGTTATCAATTTCACGAACGACTTGGATTCAAAGAAGTAGCTCGATTTTCTGAAGTCGGATTCAAATTCGGAAAATGGCTGAATCTGGTATTTATGCAGTTGATATTAAAGTCAGAGAATTAGGCGATCATTACTTTTTCACCTGTCTTTATGGATTTGTATATCGCATCCACAATTACCAAATCCTTCAAGCCTTCTTCTCCATCCACCGGAATCATTGGCTTTTCCCCATCCAATATAATTGCTGCCATTTCGTCCATTTGCGTGGTTTGATGGGTGACATGTTCAGCTTCGATTGGACCTTTGTTGGTCCAAGCTTTGATCGGTCCATAACCGGTTGAAGGTTGCATTTCCGCAAAACCTTTGGTTCCATTCAGAAAGAACTTATCTAAATTATTGAGTGCGTAGGTGGAAAGGCAAGTAGCTACCGCACCGGATGGAAACCCCATTTGGAACGCGATGGTCTCATCCACACCTTCCTTAAATTTAACCAGATCAGTTTTTACTTCTTGGGCCGTCACCCAAATTGGCTCTTCGCCAAGCATATAGCGCGCTCCATTGATAGAGTATATTCCGATATCCATCATCGAACCTCCACCTGCTAATTCGTAATTCAATCTCCACTGCGTTGGATCTCCGATGATAAACCCACTCAAGCCATGGAAAAATAGGGTTTTTCCAAATTCTCCAGCCCGTTGCTGACGAACAACT
Organism: Algoriphagus sp.; assembly: GCF_046296635.1. GTDB lineage: Bacteria > Bacteroidota > Bacteroidia > Cytophagales > Cyclobacteriaceae > Algoriphagus. The sequence goes on from NZ_JBKBKZ010000027.1 coordinate 45,098, forward strand.
TCCTGGGTTTTTGCCTCAAAGTGCATTCGATAGCCAACAAGTAAATGAACTCCAGCAGCCTTGCAAGCAGCTACCATTTCCCGGCCTTCAGCAGCATTGAGTGCCATTGGTTTCTCGCAAATCACATGCTTTCCGGCTTTTGCAACACGAATGGATTGTGGCTTGTGTAAGGCATTCGGAGTAATCACATAAACCGCATCAATATCAGGATTATTCTTGATCTCATCGAAATTCTCGTAGTTGTAGCAGTTTTTGTCAGGAATGCCATATTTCTTCTTCCAAGTCTCCACTTTGGATGGAGTTCCGCTGATCACTCCTACAAGTTTTGCTCTTTTGGAATTAATCATCGCATCTGCGACACGACTTCCATAACTTCCAAGTCCCATAATTGCAACACGGAGAACTTTGTGATCATTTTGAAAATCCATAGCAGCTAGTGTTTCAGTGAAGGGTAAACTTAAAGCCAATGTCGACAGACCGGCTCTTTTGAGAAAAATTCTTCTTGTCTCCATTTGGTTATTAGGTTTAAGGTTTGATTTCTTGAAGTTAAAGAAATCTCTGAGGGAATCTTAATCGTTAAACCCGGATTATGCATTAGGGTCCGTAATGAGAGCTAAAAATGCAAGAAAATCAAGTATTTAACGAATGAGGCATAGCACCGCTACGGTGAATGAGTTAAATGTAGCAAAGCGATTGATTTTGAAGTATTTTGAGCTCGTAATAGGAAGTCTAATGCATATTTCGGGTTAAAAGCTAATGAGATGAAAATCGCGTCAATTTTTCCTCCTCACCACCTGAAACGAATTCCGCGATGACTGCTCCAGCAGCACCTCATATCCTTCTAGCAGCGCAGGAATTTCTTCTTCTTTTTGATGCAAAATCGTCAATAGTTCAAGCCCTTCATTATATCGAATCTCGAACTCATCTCGGAGTTTTGAGATCAATTGATCTAATTTGAAGAGTTGAGTATCGATAACTATTGAAATGCTAATTGCCGAAAGTTGCAACATATTCACTCGCAGTTTTAAGGACTGCAGCTGTTCATAAACTCGGTGAATGTGCTTTTCCTCGATGAATGTAAAATCGGTCACCTTGAAGCTGACCAACACCTGATCTTTTTTCAAAACGATAGTTGGAACCTGATGCGGAGCGGCACTTTCATGAATTTTAGTTCCAAGCGCTTCTGGTGCAAGAAAAGATTTGACGAAAAGCGGAATTCCGGAATTAGCGAGCGGTTTAATGGTTTTCGGATGAATGACAGATGCACCGAAATAGGTCATTTCAGCAGCTTCACGGTACCCCAATTCATCAAATTTCTTGGTGTTAGGGAAAAGTTTAGGATCAGCGTTGAGGACTCCGGGCACATCCTTCCAAATCGTGACCGAGCCTGCATCCAAACTTGTTGCCAGAATCGCAGCGGTGAAATCTGAGCCCTCTCGACCGAGGGTGGTCGTCTTGCCTTTGGGATCAGATCCAATGAAACCTTGTGTCAAAATCGGAAAATTATCCAAAAGCGGTTTCCATTTATCCTGACAGGATTTTCGGGTTTTCTCCCAATTTATCTTGGCAAACCGAAAGTCCGAATCGGTATGAATTACAGATCTCGCATCTTGCCATAGCACAATCAAGTTTTGCAAACATAAGTATTCAGCAACGATTCGAGAAGAGACTAATTCTCCAAAACTCACGATCTGATCATAGAATTCATCGTAATTCATTTTGCTCAATTCCTTCTCCAGATCATTATCCAATTGTAGAAACAAATTATCGAGCTGGGCAAAAATTGGGTGTATTTCAGGAAATAAATCCTGACAAACAACTTTGTGGTAATTTTTTAAAATTGCACTATTCTCAGAATAATCTTCTCCATTCAACTTTTTTGAAAGGATAGATTCTAATCCATTTGTTGTTTTCCCCATGGCAGAAACAACAATTACAAGCTGATTTCGCAATCGATTACGTAGAATTTCAGCTAAGTTTCTCAGGGATTCAGGATCTTTGACAGATGCACCTCCAAATTTGTAGATTAAGGTTTTTGGCATGAAATTTTATTCTTACTTTTCGAGAGTATAAACCCAATAATTGTATTTTTCCTATAATGAAAACTTTCCCCTATAAGCCGGATCAGAATGCACTAGCCTATTCTGTCGGCATTACACTCGATCGCTACATCAAACTCAAACAGGGCGATTTTCCATTTGCTTCAGGCGAATTGTCCCAACTTCTCCGAGACATTGCCCTAGCTGCGAAGATAGTCAACCGGGAAACAAACCGAGCTGGCTTATCAAATATCGGTGGTGCTTTTGGACAGACAAATGTTCAAGGAGAAGAACAACAAAAACTTGATGTCATTGCAAACATTCGATTTATGCGAGCACTCAGCAAAGGCGGAGAAGTTTGTGCCATTGTATCGGAAGAAGAAGACGCTGTAATCGATCTGCAGAATAAATCCGGAAAGTATGTGGTCGCCATCGACCCCCTTGACGGGAGCTCAAATATCGATGTGAACATAAGCATCGGAACGATTTTTTCTATTTATCGCAGAGTGACCCCTATCGGAAGTCCAGTCACAAGCGAGGATATCATGCAGCCCGGAAACCAACAAGTAGCAGCTGGCTATGTGCTTTATGGTTCTTCCACTATGTTGGTTTACACAACGGGCTGTGGAGTTTGTGGCTTTACCTATGAGGCGAGTTTAGGAGAGTTTTTCCTATCCCATCCCGATATTATAGCCCCTGAGACAGGGAAGATCTATTCCATCAATGAGGGGTTGGAATTGGACTGGGAGCCTGGGGTCAGCCAATATGTAAAAGATTGCAAAGAAAAAAGATTTCAATCCCGCTACATCGGGAGTTTGGTGGCTGATTTTCACAGAAACCTACTCAAAGGAGGCATTTACCTATACCCGGCAACTTCCAAAAATCCAAATGGAAAGCTTCGCCTACTTTATGAGGCAAATGCGCTGGCCTTTATCATTGAGCAGGCAGGAGGAAAAGCAAGTGATGGGGAAAACCGAATTTTGGACATTCAACCCGAAACGCTACATCAACGAACACCCTTGCTGATCGGATCCAAATTGATGGTAGAGGAAGCCGAGCAAATGATCCAAGTTCCTAGGTCGGAAATCAACGTTTTTAGCCGCTAAACAAGATTTTATTCTGATTCTGAATCTTTTGCCTTACCTTAGAAGTAGAAAAATTCCGAAACTATGTATTCAAACAAACTTTCTTTAACTGTTGCAATTGCTTTAAGCTCGGTCACATTATGGACCTCTTGTGGCCCTAAAGAACCTGCAGTAGAACCTATTGACGAAACTTTTGCCACCCAGACAGATAAGTTGCTGATTAAAGTGGATACCCTTTACAGTGAACTTGAGAATCCTTGGGGTATGACTTGGCTTCCGGATGGAAGGATGCTTGTAACTGAGCGAAAAGGTGAAATTTTGGTCTTCAAGAATGACAAATATACCGGTGAAAAAATTCAAGGTCTTCCAGCGGTACACAATGTCAACCAGGCAGGATTACTGGACATCGCACTCCATCCAAAGTTTGCGGAGAACGGCTGGATTTATATCGCTTACGCAAAAAATTTCGAGGACACCACCGCTGCTACTACCATCATGCGATTCAAGCTTGAAGGTAATACTGCTGTGAACCAAGAGGATCTTATCACAGCTGGTCCAGCATGGAAAGGTGGTCGCCACTTCGGTAGCAGAATTATCTTTGACAATGACGGATACCTTTATTTCTCCAATGGTGACAAAGGAAATATCCCAATGAACGCTCAGGATTTGACCAATGCGCATGGTAAAATTCATAGAATTAATGATGACGGCACGATCCCATCTGACAATCCATTTGTAGATTCAGTCGGTGCTGTGGCTTCTATTTGGACCTATGGAAATAGAAATCCACAGGGTCTTGTCTATGACAAAGCAAACAACAGAATCTGGGAAGTTGAGCATGGTCCAATGGGTGGCGATGAGCTAAACCTCATCGAAAAAGGCAAGAACTACGGTTGGCCGGTGATCACTTATGGAATAAATTACAACGGAACACCAATCACCGATATTACAGAAAAAGAAGGAATGGAGCAGCCTAAGCATTATTGGGTACCATCCATTGCCACTTGCGGAATGACCTTGGTTACTTCTGACAAATACCCAACCTGGAAAGGAAACATTCTGGTAGCAGCACTTGCAAAGCAACATATTGCAAGAGTTGAAATGGATGGTACTACCTATGTTGGAGAGGAAAAATTACTTCAGGATATCGGACGTGTTCGTCAAGTTGCAGAAAGTCCGGATGGATACATCTATGCAATCACGGAAGCTACAGGATTGATGGTGAAGCTTCTGCCAATTCGATAAAATTTCCAGAAAAAAGATTGAAAAGACCTCTGCGGAATCCGCTGAGGTCTTTTTTTTGATGGATCCAAATTGAAATTTTAATCGTATTTATATTTCAGTCAGTCCTTTGAAAACTAGCAGCAGGAAACGGACGTTAGGAAAAATGACTGTTAAATCAAATGATTATGAAACTGATACATCGACTCTTGCCTGTAGTTCTTTTTTTAGGAATTTCCACATTAGGAAAATCCTGCACCCCGAAAGAGGAAGATTCGCTCCCTGAAACCTCAAATATCGAATACCAATTTGCTACTAAGTCAGATAAAATGACATTCAAGGTTGACACCCTGCATACTGGCTTTCAAAATCCCTGGGGTATGACTTGGTTAGGAGATGGCAGAATGCTGATAACTGAGCGTAAGGGTGAAATTCTCATTTTCGACAAGGATAAATCTACCGGACAGAAAGTCCAAGGTCTCCCCGCCGTCTATGCAAATGGTCAGGCAGGTTTATTGGATATCATTGTACATCCTAACTATGCGCAAAATGGCTGGATTTACATTTCTTATGCAAAGCCGGTTCCGGGTGGTGGAGCGACCACTGTGGCACGATTCAAACTCAATGGCAATACCGCCATGGCTTTTGAAGATTTAATTGTCACCACGCCTGCATGGAATGGAGGAACTCACTATGGAAGCCGAATCGTTTTTGACAAACAGAATTTTCTGTTTTTTACCAATGGAGAGCGAGGAAGTCAGAATAATGCACAAAACCTCAGCAATTCACACGGGAAAGTCCACCGCATTCATGACGACGGTAGAATCCCAACTGATAACCCCTTTGTCAACACCGCAAATGCCATTGCTTCCATTTGGACTTATGGAAACCGAAATCCTCAGGGAATGATCTATGATGAGGCAAATAATCGTCTCTGGTCTGTCGAGCATGGCCCGATGGGTGGTGACGAACTCAACCTGATCCAAAAAGGCAAAAACTACGGATGGCCGGTCATCACTTATGGACAAAATTACAACGGTACTCCGATCACCAACATTACGGAGAAGGAGGGAATGGAACAACCTGTCAAATACTGGACACCATCTATTGCCACCTGCGGAATGACTCTAGTGACTTCAGATAAATATCCAGCATGGAAAGGAAATATATTGGTTGCTGCCTTGGCTGGTAATCATATAGCTAGAGTTGAAATGAATGGGACTCGTGCTACTGGTGAAGAGAAATTATTACCTGGAATCGGCCGAGTGAGGCAAGTATCCCAAAGTCCCGATGGTTTTATTTATGCCATTACCGAGGGGACAGGATTATTAATCAAATTATTGCCATCGGCATAAATAACAAAGAGGGCTTCAATTAGCCCTCTTTTCTTTTTAATTTAAGTTGTTCAATATCTAACAAATCCTTTGGCCTAGCAGCCCGCCTTTTGCTTTCAAGTAAATCTGAAAAAGATAAGACTCTCCATTTTTTCAAGGTTTCTTTACCGATTTTTACTTCCTCGGAATCTTGATAAGCCTCGTCAAAAGATTTCCCTATCTCAAATCGAGTTATTAATTCCAAATCCAAATCATCTGGCGTAAACTTCACTGAGATATTTTTATTTCGATTTTTAACTTCATCAGGGAATTCGTGTATTTCAAACCCCATTTCTTGGAATGTAAATACAAGCTTTTTGAGGTTTTCATCATCAGGTTTAATCCAAAAATCTACATCAGCTGAATGTCTCTGATATCCATGAAAATTGACAGCTCCTCCACCAATTAATATCATTTTAACACCATATTTATTAGATAACTCAATAAATTGGGTTATTGTCTCTTTCCAGATCTGAGTCATTTTTTCTTAATCAGAATGAAATTCCCCTTGGTCCTTTCTTCAAAAGTATTCTTTGTAGGGAAAAGTCGATTTACCCTTCTACTTAATTCCAGAAAAGCGATGAGCCGATCTTGTGGTTCCAAAGCTAAAAATTCTTCTTCTCGAATTCGGTTACTTTCTTCTTTCGTCAAATAGCGTATTTCCATAACTCTAATTTAAAGCTATTTCCTACACAAAGTCCACATCTACACTGAACGGGTATTTCATTAGGAATTGGAGTGCATCCTCTATCGACAAATCTTCAAAAAGGACCCGATGGAGATTTTCTGTTATAGGGGCACGAATACCCGCTGTTTTTATAAAAGCATCCATCACACGAATGGTATTTACACCTTCTGCCACTTCATCCATGGAAGCTAAAATCTGTTCAAGCGTTTCTCCTTTTGCTAACCTCAATCCTACTGTGAAATTCCGTGAATCCACCGAATTACAGGTAGTCACTAAGTCACCAATGCCAGCCAATCCCATTACAGCCTGGACACTCCCACCTAGTGCTTTGCTCAAGTGAACCATCTCGACCATACCTCGGGAGATCAGCAACCCCTTTGCATTTTCTCCCAATCCCAAACCGGCTAATGCACCGGAGGCGATTGCGATAATATTTTTGAGTACACCGCTTAGCTCAACACCAATGATATCTGAGTTGCCGTAAACCTGAAATTTTTCAGAGCGGAGCAATCGTTGACCTTCCATTATCACCTCATTGTATTTGCTGGCAATCACAGTCGCGGCGGGATGACCAATACTCAATTCTTTGGAAATATTTGGTCCTGCCAGACAACCCACACGCACAGCCACAGTTTCCTGCAGGATCACCTCGCTCATGGTAAGGATCTGACTTCTTTTCAGTTTTTGAACTGTTCCCAAACTTTCTCCAGGTCCAAGATTCAGTGCAAGTCCTTTAGTCCCGTGAATAATCAAGTGATAAGGATACAAAAAGGGGGCAAAATTCTTAACTACTTCCGCAAAGGCGGAGGAAGGAATCATGAAAAAGAGAATATTGCATGTTTTACATAGTTCCTCAGGATTCAACGTTGCTCGGATAGCTGGGTTGATTTCCCTTCCGGAAGTTCGGTGCGAAGTATTGATTTCTTCTACCACTTCTTCTTTGCGGGCATAGACCATTACTTCGCTTTTTTCAGCTAGCATATTGGCAATGGCAGTCCCAAAACTTCCGACTCCTACGACACCTATTTTCTTTGATTTAGAAGAGTTTCTCAAGGCCATATCCGTGCAGTCTATTATGATAAAAATAAAGCAAACTCATATCCTCTGTCGCAATGTCACCTTGACTATCCCTAATCAGCGGGCGTTTGGCATGATACATCCCCACATTGTCAATCCCATGAGCAATGATCTCATCCATGGATCTTATCATGTGCGGAGCGATATCTATCATTCCTTGGGATTTCAATTCCATAATTCTATCCATCACTAGCTGACAGGCTGATTTGAATTCATCGTAAGGAATCAAAATATATTCTTCCGGAAGCCTGATCAAGTCGAAAATATCAAGCTTATTATTTTTGGCTTTGATAAACTCAAACCCCACAAACGCCACCAAATGCGAACTGAAAACCCGGTTGATCTTGTGAAATTCCTCCACAATTCGTTTTCCCAACATATTGGTATATTCTTCCTCTCGCTGTTGGTCAATGGAGATTTTTCCCTCAGAAATAAAATAATCCCGAGTATCAATCCTTCTTCCTCTCTTATCCAAACTATGCCCATCTTGATCGACATAGTTGCCTAAAACATCCATCGCTCTACCTATGGAAACTGAGATATCAGAACCTTTGGTAAAGAATTTCACCAAAAACTTAGAGATTTTATACGAAGTAGAAAACTCATCATTTTCTTTATAATAGCGTTCCTGGCCTGTAATGCTCAAATGGTCACGAATCAAACTCGGCGCCTCCAGCACAAAATGATAATTGATTGTCACAGGAACGATGAAAATCTTACCGGAGATATCGTTGAATCCTTGTTGAAAATTTGCTCGTTGGGCCTCAATAGCTGTGCTCAGAAGACCCAACTTGAGCCTTGATTCTATCATTCCACTCCGGGAACGGGTTCCCCCAGGAAAAAACAAACTATGACAGCCAAACTGTATTGCTTCCTTAGAGTACGTTTTCAACGTCTCCAAGTACATCAAGTTCTTCTTCCGACGATCCACCTTATACGCACCAAGTGCATTCATGAAGTAGGCAAAGATTGAAATATTGAAAAGATTTAATCCTGCACCATAGATAAATGGAGGCATTCCTAAGACGGAGATAATCCATCCAATCAAAATACTGTCAAGATTGGAAAAGTGCGTGGGAACCATGACAATCGTCCCCTTAGTAGCCAAATCACGAATCTGATCTGTTTGACCTGTAATCTGGATTTTATCCTGAAGTGTGTATTGATTACTAAAAATGGACTTGATGCCTTTAACTCTAGCGGCATTGAGCAGGCGGGAAAAGCCATAAGTGACAACACTCCTGGTAAACTTATAGTGGGAGGCTTTAAAATTGGAAGCTATTTCCTCTGCATATCGAGAGTTTATTCGATGTAGGACTGCTTTATATGCCTCAAATCGCTTAGACTTTTCCAGAGCAAGATCAGTGTTTATTTGGAGCAAGGAGGATCTTACATCATTCCAAAATAGATTTTCATCATCGGGATCTACTGCCCAGGGATTTTGCTTAATCCGAAGTTTTTCCCGATAGAGCGTTGTTTCCAACTCCTCTTTTAGGATTTCTGGGTTTTTCCCTGTAAGTCCTAAAACCCTCAATTGAGCTAAGTCAGCTACTTTTTTTACAAATTCCCTTCGTTCACGGGCCAACTTCACCACCGGCCATTCATTCTTACTCGGAATTATGGGTTCATATCGGTGCTTGATGTATTTCTCGTCCAAAGTTAAATGTGGTTACAAAGATCTCAAAGATAGATAAAATGCTATTCCAAAGAGAACTCATTGGAAAGTGGAATCAATCATTGTTTTGATCGAACAAAAAAAGCAACTAAAGCTGAGGTGACTAAACCCATAACCGCAGCTCCAAAGGCAGATTGGATCATATATTTTCGAAGATTGAAATATTCTATTGCAGCTTTTTCATCCATATTACCAGAAGCGATTGAATACTCAATAATATTTTTGAAAAAATCAGGAGTGATGTAGGTACTGGTGATATATTGACTTAACGGACTCAAAACCACCACAACTAATGTAATGATCAAACCAGACTTAAATCCATCCATATAAGTCATTTTTCCTCCATAGAAATTTCTTTTCTTATCCAAAAGCGCAAAAACATAAATTGCAATAGCAATTGGAGCAATAAACATTGAATAAGTAGCATGCTTGTCGATATGTACATCATGCCAACCCATGGTCTTTTCAAAAACCATCCAAATCAGTCCAATAAGTATAAATAGGACGCCCCATTTAATTTCAATTTTTCTACTGTTCATAGTTCTGAATGTGCTTTATATTTCGGTTGAAACGCAACTCATACAAATTACATAAAATCCGAAAACGATTCTCAATTTCCTTGTGTTTGGTCAAGAGTAGAAAGAGATTCCCTTGCCTAAGAGCCAAACGGTATTATTTTTACGCCATCATTCCCCAATGAAGACAGACCTCAAACAAATACAAGTCCCCATCGAAGCCGAAATGGCTCAATTCGAGCATAAGTTTCGGGACTTTATGAAAAGTAAGGTCAAGCTTCTCGACCACATCACCAATTACATCGTCAAGCGCAAAGGCAAGCAGATGCGGCCAATGTTTGTGTTTTTGACCGCTGGAGTTTGTGGGGAAATCAACGAATCCACCCACCGCGGTGCAGCCTTGATTGAACTACTCCACACTGCAACTTTGGTTCACGATGATGTGGTAGATGACTCAAATTACCGTCGTGGTTTTTTTTCAATCAATGCCCTTTGGAAAAACAAAATCGCTGTTTTGGTAGGTGACTATCTTCTCTCCCGAGGACTTTTACTCAGTGTGGACCACGGCGATTTCCATCTCTTAAGGATTGTCTCCAATGCTGTGAAGGAAATGTCGGAGGGGGAACTTTTGCAAAGCTACAAAGCACGAAAGCTGGACGTAGACGAAGAAGTATATTACGATATCATCCGAAAAAAGACGGCCAGCTTGATTGCTTCGTGCTGCTCAGTAGGTGCTTCAAGTGTTGGAAATGATGAGGCTATAATTGAAAAAATGAGGCTTTTCGGAGAAAAAGTGGGTATGGCTTTCCAAATCAAGGATGACTTGTTTGATTTTGGAGAGGATGAGATCGGCAAGCCTGTAGGCATTGACATCAAAGAAAAGAAGATGACTCTTCCGCTGATCTATGCACTTCGAAATTCAGATTGGCTGACTAAAAAGAAGATCATTTATCTAATTCGAAACCGATCTGAGGATAAAAAAGCGGTGAATGAAGTGATAGATTTCGTGAAAAAAAGTGGTGGACTAGATTACGCCAAAGGAAAAATGAATGGCTTCTATCAGGAAGCACTGGAGATTCTGGCTGAGTTCCCAAATTCTATTCATAAAACTTCATTGAGAGATCTTGTCAGCTATACCATTGAGCGAAAGAAATAGAAATTGCTTTTATATTTAACTTCTCAGGAATTACAATTATCCATTTCTTTCAGCACTCTATTCTAATTAGACCAAAGGAAATAATTCCATTACTCTTCTATAACCTTTATCGCCTTCACAAACCTTCGGTTGTAATTCGGCTGTTTAAGACTTGAAATCACAACCTGCATTTCTTTACCGGAAGAAGCATGAATAAATTCAGTTTCCATTCCGTTTGGATTGATAACTATCCCGAGGTGACCGATTTCATCTCTGGTGGGGCTTAAAAAGACCAGAATATCACCTTTTTGAACTAAGTCCAGTGCCACTTCTTCTCCAAAATCAGAAAATTGGGAAGAACTCCTAGGAACGGAAATACCAAAATTTTTAAAAACATAATGAACAAATCCAGAGCAGTCAAAGCCTGCCCTGCTAGATCCCGCATAGATATAGGGCACTCCCAAAAGTTCCTTACCAAAGTCCTCAAGGCTATCTCTTAAAGAAGGTTTTGTGTCAAGAGAAGAGTTCAATTCAACTCTTATTTCAGTAGTTTCATCTTCTCCCAAAGAACTGACCGCGAGGATAATGATTCCAATGGTAGACAAACCGAGAATGGTAATGACCTTAGGAAAGCTTTTCTTTTTGAATTTCACGATACAGAATTACATTTTCTAACTTGAAAAACAATGCGCATAGAATTTTTCTTTGTTCCAATCTCTTATTAGGCAAATAATAATCCCTTGAGATACCTTTCATTTTGAAATTAGTATATACTTTTATTATATACTTTATAGAATCATGAAAACACTCTCTTTAAAGCTTGATGATGCCGTTTTTGAGGAAACTGAAAAAGTACTCGAACAGGTGAAAATCTCCCGAAACAGGTACATCAATGAAGCACTTGAATTTTTCAATCAGGTTCAAAAGAGAAAACTTTTGGCCGAAACCTTAGCCACAGAATCCAAACTCGTGAGTGAAAATTCAATGGAAGTTTTGAGGGAATTTGATCAATTGGAAGAAAATGAATGGTAAAAAATTTGAAATTTGGTTAGCGAACTTGGACCCAAGGTTCGGCACCGAAGCTGGCAAAACTAGACCGATCCTGATTGTCCAAACTGATCTTTTAAATGCACTTCATCCAAGCATATTAATATGCCCAATCACTACAAATGTCAAGTTGGAAAGCAAAATATTGAGAATTCATCTGACTTCAGGTGAATCAAATCTCAAGGAAAATTGCGACATCATGATCGATCAAATCCGAGCTATCGATAATCGAAGGTTAATCAAGCGGATAGGAATCCTTTCAAAAGAATTGCAGAAAAAAGTCAACGAAAACTTAAGAATCGTTCTGGATTTAGAAATTTGATATGGAAGTAATTTCACTTCGAAAAAAAGCCGTCACCCCAGCTTTTCTTAATTCATGGACTTGATCGTTTGGATTTTTCCATCGGCTTGATGAATCAGCTCAGCCATTTTGATATTGCGAAGCGGTGTTTTTCCGGATAATTCCGTGTCATGATAGAAGAGATACCACTTCCCCTCAAACTCTACAATCGAATGGTGATTGGTCCATCCTTCCACTGGATCTAGGACATTTCCCTGATAAGTAAATGGACCATAAGAATTATTTCCGATCGCGTATGCAATGAAATGAGTGTCGCCAGTGGAGTAGGACAAATAATACTTTCCATCATACTTGTGCATCCACGCTGCCTCGAAAAATCTTCTATTGTTGTCCCCAGCCTTGATCGGACTGCCATTTTCGTCTAGGATCAAGATCTCTTTTGGCTTTTCGGCCAACTCAGTCATCGAATCTCCCAATTTGGCGATGTATGGCATCAGCGCCTTTTCATCATCGGCAGGAATTCCGTCAGTTGGACCTTTTCTTCCCGATATCAATTTCTGATCCTCATACCACTGAAGCTGACCACCCCAGATTCCGCCCCAAAGTAAAAAGTAATTATCTCCGTCCTGGAAAACTGCAGGATCCATGCTAAATGTCCCTTTGATCGGCTCAGGTTCTGCGGTAAATGGACCCTCAGGGCGATCCGACACTGCTACACCAATTTTGAAAATACCACTCTTTTCCTTGGCGGGAAAATACAAGTAGTACTTTCCGTCTTTTGAAGCCGCATCAGGTGCCCAAAGCTGACGGCTCGCCCAAGGAATGTCCTCCAATCTCAACGCTACGCCATGATCCGTGACCGTTCCACCTGGCTTATCCATTGAAAAAACATGATAATCTTTCATGTCAAAATGCGAACCCATATCGTCCTCTTCGACTTCAGTTTGGATGTCGTGAGATGGGTAGATGTAGATTTTCCCTTCAAAAACATGTGCAGAAGGATCTGCCGTGTAGATGTTCTCTACTAAAGGAGCGTGAAGGTATTTGGAAGTTTCATGTTCAGCTTCCATCTGAACCTCCTCTTTAGGTTGGGAGCATGCAAATGCAAAAACTAAAGAAAAGAGATAAAGGATTGGGGTTTTCATGGTAAGGTTAGGTTTGGGAAGACCTGAAAATAGTGAGGGATTCGGGAATTTTAAACGATAAGTTAGTTAATTTGAAAAAATGATCCTAAGAGGGTGCTCTAACCATTAAATCAGGAGTTTATATGAAATCTAAGTCGAACTTCAAATCAGGAAAAGGTCTTATCAAATCCGAAAATGAAAAATTGGTTGTCCCGGAAGAATTCAAAGGTCTTTTTGGATCTGTAAATTTACCTGAAAGCCTAAATGAAAAAGAAGAGATTCGAAAAATATTAAAAAGTAAACACAGCTAGTGAAAATTAGGATTAAGTCAAATCCCTGTTTTTGAGCCTTGGGAATAGGTTTGAAAGGTACTGTGATAGTATCAAATGATATCATCATTCTTCAAATCAGTTTACCCAAAAACCCTTTAAACCCCTCAAAACTTTTTCCCAACTCGATCACCTTTTTTTCACCTTCCAGAAAAGCTGCCAATCGTTCAGGAAGGATTAGCTCTTCGTCTAAAGCTTCCTCAACCACATCCCGGAATTTTCCCGGATGAGCTGTTTCCAGAAATACTCCAACAAAGCCAGAATTTTCATTCATAAAATCTTTCAGCCCCAAATACCCAACTGCCCCGTGCGGATCGAGCGTATAGCCTGTTGACTGGATTTTTTGAATAGCCTGGATCGTCTCTTCGTCGTCGTAGAAATAGCCTTTCACTCTTTCCCTGAACAGATTTTCATCTCCATGATAGAGTGAAACAAGTCTTGGGAAGTTGCTCGGATTGCCCACATCCATGGAGTTGGATACTGTTGGAATCGATGGTTGAGCCTGAAAAGCTGAACCATGCAAATAATCCGGAACAACCTTGTTGACATTAGTAGCTGCAACAAATTGATCAATCGGCAATCCCATTCGCTGCGCTAAAATTCCAGCGCCCAGATTCCCGAAATTCCCACTAGGAACAGCAAAAACAATCTTTTTTCCGTTTTTTGGAAGTCTCGAAAAGGCATAGAAATAATATAAGCACTGAGGAATCCAGCGAGCGATATTGATGGAATTAGCAGAGGTCAACAGCAATTTACTATTCAATTCAGCATCCAAAAAAGCCTGCTTCACTAAGGTCTGACAATCATCAAAAACCCCATCAACTTCCAAAGCAGTGATGTTTTGCCCAAGCGTCGTAAACTGCTTTTCCTGAAGCGGGCTAACTTTTCCTTTTGGAAAAAGAATAATGACCTCAACCCCTTCTACTCCCAAAAATCCATTGGCCACAGCACTTCCCGTATCTCCTGATGTCGCCACCAGAACGCGAAGTGTTTGACTCGATTTCTCAACCAACATGCTCATCAATTTTGAGCAAAACCGGGCTCCAAAGTCCTTAAAGGCCAAAGTTGGTCCATGAAACAATTCTAAACTGAAGATATCCTCCTCCACTTTCATGAGAGGAGCATCAAAAGTCAGCGTATGATCCACCAGTTCCCTGATCTGACTTTCGCTCAAATCCTCAGAAAACAATGCTGAAATCACCGCATAACCAATTTCCTGAAAACTCATTCCAGGAAGCTTTTGGAGCAATTCTTCCGACAATACAGGGATTCGTTCAGGCATATACAAGCCATTATCGGGCGCAAGACCTTTGATTACTGCCTCGGAAAGCGAAACTTTATAATTTGGATTATTGGTGCTGAAGTACTGCATAGTCTTACTTTTCTTCGAGAACGTAGGCGCCTCGGATGTTAATCGCTGAATGATAGGCGTCGACTCCAAGTCCGATGGAATCATAGACTTCCTGTGCAGCTTTGATGATGGCTTCGGAGGCTTCAGCACCTTTGGAAAGTGTGAAAAGTGTGGGGCCCGAACCGGAAATCCCCATTCCCAAAGCTCCGGCAGACTTTACTGCTTCTTTCACTTCGTAAAAACCCGGAATCAAGGTCGCTCGGTAAGGTTCGGCGATTACATCCCGCAGCGATCTTCCGATCAATTCGAAATCTTCCTGAAACAATCCAGCAATCAATCCCGCTACATTACCAGACTGAATTGTGGAATGCTTCAGGGATACATTGTCTCTCAATACAGATCTAGAATCGGAGGTTTTCAGTTCGAAATGCGGATGCAACAAAGTGCAATGCAATCCATCCGGCACGTGAAGTTTGATTACATCAAGTGGATGATAATCCCGAATCAGAACAAATCCCCCCAACAAACTCGGAGCGACATTATCCGCATGACCTGCGCCACAAGCTGCTTTTTCTGCAGCTATCGCAAAGGGAAGTAGGTTTTTCTTTTCAAATGGAGCTCCGAGCAAATAATTTGCCGCAACTAATGCCGCAACTGCACTCGCCGCACTGGAACCCATTCCCGAACCTAAAGGCAAGCCTTTTTTCAGAGAAATATCCATTCCAATATCCTTCCCCATCTCATCGAGCATAGCTTGGATGGCAACGGCACAGGTATTTTTCTCTACCTCGTATGGCAATCTTCCTTCGTCTCCTTGGATAGTGACGACTTTCAGACCTCGGCCTTCCCTAAGCCGAATTTCCACCTCATCACCCATGGCATCAATTGCAAATCCAAGGATATCGAATCCACAGGACACATTGGCGACTGTAGCGGGTGCAAAAGCTTTGACCGATCGCATTATTCCCGAGTATAGTTACCGATTCGAATCACGTCTGCAAACACACCCGCAGCGGTCACATCCGCTCCAGCACCCGGTCCTCTGATGATCATCGGGCGATCGTGATAACGTTCTGTGGTCAACAGGATCATGTTGTCACTTCCCTTCAAGCTTGAGAAAGGATGGGATTCTGGCAGGGATTTCAAACCAACTTTGGCTTTTCCATCTTCCAATGTTGCCATGAATCGAAGTCTTTCACCTTTAGCTTTTGCATCAGCTAAAAGCTTGGCAAAATCGGAATCGTGACTTTTCAGCTTTTCGAAAAACTCATCCACTGAAGCAGTCTGCTTACAATCTTCCGGAACCATACTTTGGATGGTGATATCATCAAACTCCAATTCCTGTTCGGCTTCCCGACCAAGAATCAAAATTTTCCGAGCGACGTCCATTCCACTCAGATCATCTCGTGGATCGGGTTCGGTAAAGCCTTTTTCTTTGGCAACTTTTACCACTTCGGAAAAAGGTGCTCCGTTTTCAAGTTCGGAGAAAATGAAGTTCATAGAGCCGCTGAGCACGGCTTCGATTCGGATCACCCGATCACCTGAAAGCATTAAATCCTGCAAGGTATTAATCACCGGAAGTCCAGCCGCCACATTGGTTTCATATAAGAAGTTGACCCCTCGACGCTTAGCAATTCGCTTCAAAGCTCGATACTGATCCATCGAGCCTGAATTTGCCTTTTTGTTTGGAGTCACGATCCCAACTTTCGCTTCCAAGACTCGGGAATAGGTATCTGCCACTTCCAGACTTGCAGTGCAATCCACAAAGACCGAGTTGGAGAAGTTCATCTCCTCCATGGTTTGAATGAATTTGTCAAGATCCATTTTTTGATCGGAATCACTGAGCTGATGTGGATTTTTTAGATCAAATCCATCTTCATGGAATGCCATAAATCGACTATTTGCCAAGCCATGAATTTGGATATCCAATTCATTGGCACGCAGCAATTTATTCTGCTGCGACTTGATCATTTTGATCAGTGCCTGACCAATCAGTCCTGTGCCAACCAAGAAGACGTGGAGCACTTTATTTTCGGAAAGGAAAAAAGCCTCATGGAGCGCGTTCAAGGCCTTTTGCAAATCAATCTGTGGGATTACGGCAGAGATATTCAATTCCGAACTTCCCTGTGCAATCGCCGCTACGTTGATATTATTTCTTCCCAAAGCTCGGAACATTCGTCCGGATGCGCCTGGGTTTTGTTTCATATTTTCTCCTACTACGGCTACAGTCGCCAAGCCGTGAAGCAAGGACACTTCATCCATTTCGCCGGATTTGATTTCGTAGTAAAACTCTTTTTCGATCGCCTCTTTGCCCTGATAAGCTTCATGGGTTTTGATCGCCAAGCAAAGACTATGTTCCGACGATGCCTGAGAAATCAGTAGAATATTCACTTTGGCTTCCGCCAAAGCTTTGAAAACTCGGCTCACAGTCGCTCCACCTTCCATCAAGCCTGCACCTTGCACGGTGACGATCGAGATATTGGACATCGAGCTGATCCCTTTGATCAAGGCACCGTGGCTTACTTCACCATTGATGAGCGTACCGGCATTTTCCGGTTCAAAGGTATTCTTGATGTGGATCGGGATACTTTTCCGCATCGCCGGCTGCATGGTAGCAGGGAAAATAACTTTCGCCCCAAAATGCGAAAGCTCCATGGCTTCATTGTAGCTCAGCTGAGGAATGGTAAATGCGGTGTAAACCAATTTCGGATCAGCAGTCAAAACACCAGAAACATCAGTCCAAATCTCCAGATCCTGAGCTTCCAAAGCTGCCGCAAAAATCGCTGCTGTGTAATCAGAACCTGATCGACCAAGAGTGGTAGTCTCTCCTTTGGCAGTGGAAGCTATGAAGCCAGTGATAACTTTTACTCCATCGTGTTTGATAAAATAATCCTTAACCTGAGTATTGGTCACCTCAAAATCCACGCGCGCTTGTCCGAATCGATCATTAGTTCGGATGACATCGCGAGCATCTACAAATTGCGTCTTTATACCTTTTCCAGCCATGGCTTCTGCCAAAATGAACGCAGAGAGTCGCTCTCCAAAGCTTGCCACATAGTCTAGTGTGCGAGCTGAATTTTCTTTGATAAGGTAGATTCCGTGAAAAAGATCCTCCAATTCCTTGAATCGAACCTTCACATAGGTCATGACTGTGGATTGGTTTTGGACAGCAATCAACTGACGAACGATGTCCAGATGCTTTTCCTCCAAAGTTTGCAAAAGGTCACGGTAGACCTGATCTCCTTCTCTGGACAATCGTGCGATGGTTAAAAGCGTCTCTGTGACCCCGCCAAAAGCCGAAAAAACAACTGCAATCTCATGCTGCTTGAGCTTGTCTTGAAGGATCGCAAATACCTTTCGGATATTTTCGGAGTTCGCTACGGAAGAACCTCCAAACTTGATGATTTTCATGTTCAAACTGGAAATAAATGCTGGAAATAAATGATTGGCCGAAATGGCCTCAGGGGCGAGTAACTAAAGATGACAACGGGTCACCCCGTAATCATGGTAGTCATTCCAGTGGTGAAAGTAAAAAATACAGGTGCACACATATCCACTGTTGGAAGTGCTGAAAAGAATGAAAAAGAATGTGCTGCAAGAACCATGACTGGAAGATTGACTTGACAATCTTACAGCGAAAAAACGGTTTGACCAAACAAAGTGATGGAGATTTGCATTTTTTCTAAATTTTCAGCAGCCTTAAATCAAAAACGTTGATCATTTGATAATTGGATTTTAAAATTTCTTAATGGAATAAAAATTGAGATGAGATCTATTTTCCTAACTTATAGAAAGTTTAGATTTTGAACTCTATGACACAAATTCGCATACTATCTCTTGTGTTTTTCCTTCTTTTTTGCAGTGGATGCGTCGGTACCGAAGGCTTGAATTCAGTAAGTATTTTGACCAGAAATAATTGGGTACTTTATTCCTTAGCAGGCAATCAAATTGACAAAAGTAAATTTGGGATGGAACTCCCATCTTTGGATTTCTTAGAGGGAGGAAGATTGGCCGGATTTTCAGGATGTAATAATTTCTCAGGTGAATTTACCTTGAAAGGAACTGAAATTAGTCTGGAACCCGGTGCTATGACCAAAAAGGCTTGCCCGGGAACTGCAGAACCCGAATTCATTTCTGCCTTGGAAAGAGTGAAAAATTTCACTGTGAAAAAGGAAAAGCTCACCCTTCTGGACGGCACCACAGAACTGATGAGCTTTATACCCAATAAAGACTAAAGTCTAGTTAAATCAACTCTTCGATTACATGCATTTTTCCTCGGAAGTTCACCTGATCTTTCTTTTTCTTGCCGATCAATAACTCACCTAAGGGAGAATTTTTACTCATCAAAAATACCTTAGTATCCTCTACCTTAACTTGTCCAATACTGACGGCCATCAAAAACCAATCAGCACCAAGCTTTAATAAAGCACCCTCCTGCACAGAGACCGGTGTATCTTTTATCGATTGAAGTCTATATAATTCGTCCAAATCAAGTTTACCCTGCTTGATTTGCTTTTCCAGGGTATTTAGATCTTGGGTGATGGTTTCCCTACTGGTTTCATATTTGTCTCCAGCACTGTTTTTTTCCTCTTCAAGAATGCTCTCAATTACATTTTTCCGCTCTTGGTTGAGTAATGCTTCTTTCTCTTTCAGTTGCGTCAAAGCAGCCTGATAAACTTTCGATTTGAATTCGTTCATAAATTTTAGCTTTCGCAGGGTTCTTTTCTTCGAGTGTCTATTATATACACGATTTTCCAGCCTTCTGCCATTTTTACCAGCTGGAAAGAGTTTACTCCGCAATGACTGAAATTACCGTTGACATAAAACTGATAGGGCGTCCAAGCTGATGCCATGGTACCATCTATTTTGATTTGGTAATCCAAGATTCGTTCATCCAAGTTCGTGCCCTCAGGGGTCGTGGCAATTCGTTTTACAAAATCCGCCACGGGATTACTTCCAACTTCACTTCCTTCGGGTTTTGCAATGATTGTCTGCATCAGAGCATCTTTTGAAAAAGCCGCAGCGACTTGATCTGCATTTTTTGTGCGCATTCCGTCAAAAAGACTTTTGATCACGGCCTCTACTTCTTGTTCTTCAGTTTGAGCAAATCCATTAAAACTCAAAAGGATACAAAAAAGGCCTGAAAAGAGAATCTTATTTACCATAGTTATACAAAATTAAACTCCACCATAAAGTTTGAATGTCATATTTCGCAATGCTGGGTTATTCACCGCATAATGCATCGCCTCAGCTATTTCTTTAGGACTTACCCACTGCGTAAAATCAGCCTCAGGCATTGATTCCCGATTGGCCTCAGTATCGATAATGCTTGGCACAAAAACATGACTTCGGATTTGTGTGTCTTTTACTTCTTGAGCCAGAATTTCTGCAAGTGTCAAGACCAACTTTTTGCTCAAAGAGTAAGCAATCGTACCCATTGCGCTATCCAATTCCATTGCAGGTCTAGCCCCCACAAAAAGAAAAGTACCTTTTTGCTGCTTTTTCATAATCGGCAGAAATCCCCGAACCATGTGATATCCACTGAAAAAATTCAAGTGAAACATGGTTTGAATGTCTTTTTCCGGAGTGGACTCCATGTCCCCCATCGAAAACCCTCCAACTAACAAGGCTAAAGCATCCAAGTCATTATACTGCATCTGAAACTCCCTGACAAACTCTAAAACAGCTGTCTCATCCGTGACGTCAACTTCATAATTGTCATCCGCTTCCTCTACTGGATCGTCTTCATTAGGTTTTAACAGAGCAATCACATGATAACCTTCCCGCTTGAATTTATCTACAACAGCCCTTCCAAGACCCCCTGCTGCACCAGTAACTATTATATTTCTGCTCATGTCTTCTCTGAATTTGTTTCGATAATCGCTAAAATTAGACTTTATTTTTCGATTGAAATATGAATCACCTCAAAAGCAGTATCCGTTCCAAAGAGAATGTCCGCAAAAGAAACTTTGTAATTAAGCTTTTCTTGCTAATTATTTTGGAGATTATTTATGAAGGAGACACCATTTTAAGTCCTTTTCTTGAAAAGTTTGCAATTTTCAACAACATCATTCGAGCCTTGATTTTTTTGATCAGCGCCAATTTGATCATATCCTTGGGACGAATTATCACGCTCCGGATTTACCTAAGACAACGTGAGGAAACAAAAGTTCAGCCCAATTTTGTGCTTGGTATAGACAGGATCGCAAGTTTGCTCAACAGTTTTGCATTATTGATCTGCCTAATGCTGGCTTTCGGCATCAAACCTTTGGAGTTCTTGACAAGTATCACAATCGTGGCAGCGGCTATCGCACTTTTGACTAAGGATTACATCACCAATATCGTCAATGGCTTGATCATGATGTTTTCGGATCAATTGGAAGTCGGAGACAAAATTCATGTTGGGAGGCATATAGGCTTCATTCGTGATATCACCCTGATAAATATGGTATTGAAAAATGATGCAGGAGAAATCATCCTGATCCCCAATTCTATGGCATTAAATTCAGATGTAGTCAACTTTTCAAAAAACAATACCCATCAGGTAATTTTTGATTTCGAGATTTCATCTAAAAATGAAATTCACATGGATGCCATAGAGGAAAAACTCACCGAACGACTTAAAAAATATCCGGATATCGTATTTACCGAAGGTGCCCAATTGAATGTAATTGAACGAAAAGCCGAAACTTTCATGGTCAGATTTCAATTTCCCATCAAAACCGGCGAAAAAATAACCGAAAACCTCGTGAAAAAAGAAATTAATCAAGCTTTGATCAACTGGAATCATGAGCACAGACAAGGTTAACTACTTCGATTTGGTCTATCAGGTCGTACGAGAAATTCCTAGAGGTCGGGTGACCAGCTATGGGGCAATTGCGCACTATTTGGGGTTAAAAAGTGGTGCTCGTATGGTTGGTTACGCCATGAATGCCGCACATACTATGCTGGATGTGCCTGCTCAGCGAGTGGTAAATCGACGAGGATTGCTTACTGGAAAACATCACTTCGAGACCTCCACACGAATGCAGGAACTTTTGGAAGCAGATGGAGTCCAAGTAGAAAATGACCAAGTCCAAGACTTTGAGAAAGTCTTTTGGAACCCTGAAATAGAGCTAGGTATTTAGTCCTTTTTGCGCAGCAGATAAAGCCCCAAAAACATAAAAGCCCCATTTAAAATCAATGCCTCAAATCCGAATTTGTAGCCCCAGAACCACTGCTCTGAATTTTTGCTAATGATGAAAGTAATGATCGGAGCAGCCACAGCAATGTAGGGGACAAAGCGGTCTTTGACTTTCATTTTGGTAAAAAGCCCAAAGGAATAGAGCCCAAGCAAAGGTCCGTAGGTGTATCCGGCAATGATAAAGACAGAGTTGATGACGCTTTGATCGTTAAGCCAATAGAATCCCAAAATCATAAAAAACATCAGTCCGGTAAAAATGAGGTGGACTTTTTTACGAATGGAGACCCTTTTTTCAGGTGCATATTTTCGCTCGATCTGCAGAAAATCTATGCAAAATGACGTGGTCAGAGCTGTCAACGTAGAATCTGCACTGGAATAAGCAGCGGCCGTAATTCCCAGGACAAATACAATTCCTACAAAAGCCGAAAAATGCTGTGTAGCCAGGAGTGGGAAAAGTTCATCTGATTTTGTAGGAAGTGGAATGCCTTTGCTTTCGGCATATAAATAAAGAAGCACACCAAGGGAAAGGAAAAGAAGGTTAACAATCACCAAAATGGTCGTAAACCAAAACATATTTTTCTGTGCATCACCGATATTCTTGCAGGTTAGATTTTTCTGCATCATATCTTGATCAAGTCCAGTCATCACGATGGTAATGAATGCTCCAGAAATAAACTGCTTGAAAAAATTGGTACCTGCTTTCCAATCCCAGTTGAAAATCTCTGAGCGACTATCCTTCGCAACGGAAGAGATGTAAGCCCCGAGGCTTTTGAGTCCGAGCTCATTTCCAATAAAATAAATTGTGATCACGACCGTAGCAAGCATAAAAAACGTCTGTAGCGTATCAGTCCAAACGACAGTTTTTATCCCTCCACGATGGGTGTAGAGCCAAATCAATCCCACTGTGATCAAAACAGAAACCCAAAATGGAACTCCTAAAGGGTCAAATAGGATTAACTGTAATACACTGGCCACAAGATAAAGTCTTAGAGATGAGCCTAAAGCCCGAGAAAGAATAAAGAAGAAGGCACCAGTTTTGTACGACCAAAACCCAAATCGATCCTCCAAATAGGAATAAATGGATACTAAATTAAGTCGATAATAAAGTGGAAGGAGCACCTTGGCAATGGTGAAATAACCCAATGTATAGCCCAAAACAACCTGGAAATAAAAGAAGTTACTATTTCCTATTTCACCGGGAACTGAAATAAAAGTCACACCGGAAAGTGAGGCTCCAATCATCCCAAATGCAACCAAAAACCAAGGCGATTGCCTGTCACCGGTAAAAAAAGTTTCAGCAGTCACCTGACGAGAAGTGTACCAAGAGATCAAAAAAAGTACAAGAAAATAAGCCGAAATGACTATCAGGACAACTTGGTAATTCATAAAGGAAGGTCAGGTATCACGCTAAGTTGTCTATTATTCTTAATTTTGCAAAATGAACCATTCAAGCACAACCCTCCCCTACATCGAAGAGTCGGAAATTCTCCTGGAAGAACTGCAGGACCAAGAGGAATTGGATCTAGTGGTCTTCAATGATGACGTCAATACATTCGAGCATGTCATCAATATTTTGATGAAAGTCTGCAAACACTCTCACGAGCAAGCGGAGCAATGCACGATTGTAATCCATTACAAAGGAAAGTGCGCTGTAAAAAAAGGCTCAATGGAAGAGCTTAAGCCGATGTGTGAAGCAATTCTCGATTCAGGGATTCAGGCAACCATTCTTTAATTCTTAGCTTTCTTGAACTTTCCCTCCAAATTAATCGAAGATGCCGTCACGGAAATATCCCGTCTCCCTGGCATTGGCAAAAAAACAGCGCTTCGTTTAGCCCTTCATCTATTAAAGCAAAATGAGGTTGTCACTGAGGCTTTAGCCTTAGCGATTACCAAAATGCGGGAGGAAATTCAATATTGCCGGACTTGCCATAACATTTCGGATGATGAAGAATGCAGCATCTGCAAAAGTCATCGAAGGGATCGATCTATCATCTGCGTGGTAGAAGATATTCGTGATGTATTAGCCATCGAAAACACCAACCAATATCAGGGACTTTACCATGTTTTGGGTGGAGTGATTTCACCTATTCAGGGAATTGGACCGGAAGAACTAAAAATCGAATCGCTTTTATCTCGGGTCACGACAGGAGAAGTTTCTGAAATTATTTTGGCACTGTCAGCCACGATGGAAGGCGATACCACATCATTTTACCTAAGCAAAAGATTAAAGGAATCCGGCGTCAAAGTGAGCTCCATCGCAAGAGGAATTCCTGTAGGAGGAGAATTGGAATTTACCGACGAGGTGACGTTAGGACGAAGCATCCTGACTCGGATAAATTATGGGCAAGAGTAAAGATTTATTTGCGAGGGACGAATCGCGTTCTATATTTGCACTCCGATCGGGGGATTAGCTTCCCGAAAGTGTTCGGGACTAGAGCATCCCGATAGCAATCGGGAGGGTTCCCGAAATTCTTCGGGACAGGCTAGTGGTTCGAATCCGAGAAAGAATAAAAGGGGGATTAGCTCAGTTGGCTAGAGCATCCCGATAGCAATCGGGAGGGTTCCCGAAATTCTTCGGGACAGGCTAGCGGTTCGAATCCGAGAAAGAATAAAAGGGGGATTAGCTCAGTTGGCTAGAGCATCCCGATAGCAATCGGGAGGGTCAGCGGTTCGAATCCGAGAAAGAATAAAAGGGGGATTAGCTCAGTTGGCTAGAGCACTACGCTGGCAGTGTAGGGGTCATCGGTTCGAATCCGATATTCTCCACTAAGGCAAGTTTTTAACTTGCCTTTTTTAATTTTTAGCTATTTTGGATTATGTACTTCGTCTACATTATTTTCAGCTCCAAAACGAACAAATTCTAAATTGGATCAACCGATAAGTTAGAGAGCAGATTAAAACACCACAATTCCGGTTCCACACCTTCTACTAAAACAGGTGCTCCACTTTGGGAAATCAAATACACAGAAAAATTAGCTGACAGAACTTCTGCATTGAAACGCGAGCTTGAAATCAAAAAGAAAAAGAGCCGGAAATACCTTGAATGGTTGATAAGCTCCGTTGATTAGCGCCTCCCGCTAGCTAGCGGCATGGTTTCCGAAATATGAAAGAACCTCCAAATATCAAAAGGCCTTAATTTTTTTAAGAGATTGGTTAAATTCAAAGAACAAATGAAAATATGCCAATAGCCAGACCCTTTCTTCTCTTTTCAATTTTAATCTCACTCTGTTCCTGCTCTTGCGAACCAGAAGACATAATGCGCTTAGCTTTTAGTGGAATGGAAAGCCTTATGGGCAAAGGATTTATGCCTTCCGAGGAAATCAGAGCTTTGGGAAAGTTTCAGGGAATGAGTGTTAACCTCAGCCAATCAACCATCGATGATTCTCCTGAATCCACCATTTTTTTAAAATTGGAAAATGGAGATCCTGCCATCTTAGGATATCAACCTGAAATTTTAGCTCGAAAATGTGCTGAAATCTATCTCCGAGATTTTGCAAAATCTGCCAACTATCAAAAAATCACGGTTCAATTTATCCTGTCTGATCCTTCAAATCCTGAAAATATCGCCATACAGGAATACACCTTTGACACGGCAGATTTCTAGTGCAAATCCATTCAGCATTTGATCTTTTTTCTAATACCCACACCAACAATAAAATGAATTTCAAAGCTATCTGTTCCGATATCGACGGAACACTACTCAATTCCGAACGAGATCTTTCTCCAAGGTTGAAATCTGTGATCAACCAATTCCCGAAGGATTTCCCGGTAATTCTTGCCAGTTCCAGGATGCCCGATGCGATGCGCCATTTGCTTCGAGATTTGGGAAAATCCAATGAGCCATTGATCGCCTACAATGGCGGATTTGTCTTGGATAAATTGGGGGATGTTCTGGATTCAGTTGACATCCCTCTAAATCTGGTGGCCAAAATCCTGGAAATGACTCGAAAAACCGAAATCCACGTCAGCCTTTATCATGGAGAAAACTGGTACGAGCCCAAGGAAGACTATTGGTCAAAACGAGAGATCCAAAACACCAAAGTGGAGCCTACCTGGATGAGTGGAAATGATGTTTTGGACCTATGGGCTAAAGATAATCTGGGAGCTCATAAAGTCATGGTGATGGGCGAATCGAATGAAATCTCTTGGCTTTTTGGAGAATTGCACCTCGCATATTCAGCGGATTTGCATTTGTACCGATCCAAGGATACATACATCGAGATCGCTCCTCGAAAAATATCCAAAGCAACTGCATTAAAACTGGTCTTGGAAAATCTCTATGACTTTGGAATGGAAGAAGTCATCGCCTTTGGAGACAACTACAATGATATTGACCTGATTCAAAAGGTGGGTTGGGGAGTCGCTGTAGCCAATGCAAGACCTGAAGTGAAAGCTGTGGCCAAGGAAATCACGCTCCATCACAAAGAAGACGGGGTGGCCGCTACCTTGGAAAGGATGAGAATTGAAGGATGAAAGCTGAAGTCAGAAAGCTGAAATTTTAGACTTCATACTGAATAATTCCGACTTACAAGATTCCCGAACCATCCTCCACCTCCTCAATCGCGTGAGTCAAAAAGTCATTAAATGGCTTCATCCTTCGGAAACCATCCAATGCAAAAGTGACAAAAGCGCCAGATTCCACAGCTTTATCAGATATTGGATGTGATACCGTATAACTTTTCAGCTTGAGGTATTCAATGAATGGATGATCGGCTTCATAATCTCTTGGACTGGTTTTGAGTTTGTCGCCTTCGATTCCTTTAAAAAGCTTCTTGAACTCTGGGTCATTTTCTATTCGCTCCAGTTCAGCGCCGCTGTAATCAATTTCTTTTCGGATTTTCTTTAAAGTATCCGCTTCCGGCATCCAAATCCCACCTGCCAGAAATGAATTTCCAGGTTGGACCTGAAGGTAATAGCCTGGACCTGGAGACTTTTTTCCTCCTGGAGAAAAATAAGCTCCGAAGTTGGACTTATACGGATCTTTATTGGCGGAAAAACGCACATCCCGATTTTGTCGAAAAACACAATCTTTTGGTTTGAAAGCTGAAAGCTGTGGTTCCAGTTCTGTCATTTCCTTCAGCAAAACTGCCACATCTTCCAGAAATCGCTCCTTGGTTTCCAGATACCATTTCTTGTTGGCATCCATCCAGTCTTTGTGGTTGTTTTGGGCTAAGGCGGAAAGGAAATCGAGGTAGGGACGCATAAGGAAAGGTCAAAGGATAAAGTTAGAAATCTTTAACTAGGATTCTAAAGGTTAACTTATTGAACGGTAATGAAGTTTCAAGTCTTAAAATTCAAAAACACAAAACCGTAATGAATGGGAACTTTTTAGCTAAATTACACGTGTTAAATTCTCAAAAGCTACACGTGTCATGAATACGAAATTAACGCTTACCATCGAAAAAGATGTGATCGAAAAAGCCAAGGAATATGCAGCCCGACAAGGCCAAAGTTTATCTTCTTTGGTGGAAAACTACTTCAAGCATATCACATTTGAAAAGAAAGAAGAACCAAAGAAAAGTGAACTAAAACCGCTTCCAGAAAGCTTTATGAAGTTGAAAGGATGCCTTAAGCATGAAGGCGAATTTGATTATAAGGAAGAGCTGACAAAAGCATTGATGGAAAAATATGGGCTCTAGTTTCTTTATTGATTCAGATGTGATTCTTGATTTTCTGCTAAATAGGGATCCATTTAATTTCTCTGCTGATGAGATTTTTGAAAAAGGATATAATCAAAAAATTCAGATTTTCTTCTCTTCCCTGACTGTTGCAAATATCCATTACCTACTTCGGAAACAGTACGGAAATGATATTGCCCTTGAAAAGATATCAGAATTATTAAGGTTCTGCAAAATCCTTCCGGTTACGGAAAAAGAAATCTACGCGGCAATCAAAAGTGGCTTTTCAGATTTTGAGGATGCCATTCAGTATTTTACCGCCCTTCAAAATCCAGAAATAAAAGGAATCATTACCAGAAATTTGTCAGATTACAGAAAGTCTAAAATTTCTGTTTTTTCACCTGAAATCTTCCTTTCTTCTTTCAAATAAAATTCACCAATCCCTCCAACTTCATCCCCCTACTTCCCTTTATCAAAATCAAATAATCCTCTAATTGACTGTCCTGAAGCCAGTTTCGGAAGGAAAAAGGATCTGGGAAATAGAGGGCTTTAGGTGCTTTTTCCAGTGCTGAAGCTATCAGTTTTCCGGTAAAGCAAACCTTGTCAATCGGATATTCACTCACAATTTCTCCCAGCCTTCGATGCTCGGCCTCAGCATGCTCGCCGAGCTCAAACATATCACCTAGGATGACCATCTTATACTTTCTTCCGGTCATCTGCCCAAAAGTTCGGATCGCCACTTCCATACTGGATGGATTGGCATTGTAAGCATCGAGAATGATCAAGTTACTGCGCTTCTCAACCAACTGAGAGCGCATGTTTTCGGGTTTATAGTTGACAATTCCTGCCACTGCATTCTCCATCTCCACTCCAAAAAACTTCCCGATCGTCAGTGCATTGGCAATATTTCCAAAATTATACGCTCCGATCATAGAGGTCAGGTGCTCACCTTCTACTCCCGCCACCGAAAACTTCACAAATGGATCTGCTCCAAGAAAATTCACCTCGCAGAAATCGTCTTGAGCCGGATAAAGCACTGGTTTTTCAAACCGCTTGGCCATGTTGGAAAGGATAGGGTCCTGAGAATTGATAAATACGGCCCCATTAGTTTCTCTTAAAAATTGAAAAAGCTCGGTTTTGGTTTTCAGCACGCCCTCCGGACCGCCCATTCCCTCGAGATGCGCTTTGCCGATGTTCGTAATAAATCCATGAGTAGGCTCAGCAATGTCACAGAGTTCCTTGATATCGCCCTGCTTATTCGCTCCCATTTCGATGATTGCAATCTCGTGCTCAGCTTTGAGCCGAAGCAAGGTCAAAGGTACACCGATGTGATTATTTAGGTTGCCAATTGTGGCCAGTGTATTAAATTTTTGTTTCAAAACGGCATTCAAAAGTTCCTTTGAGGTGGTTTTCCCATTCGAACCTGTCAATCCGATCACTGGAATGCTAAATTTCCTTCGGTGATATGTAGACAGATTTTGTAACGTCGTCAATACATCTTCACAGATAAAGTAGCGCTCATCGTCTTCGACGAAAAATTCGGCCTCATCGATTACAACTAATGAAGCACCCATTTCCAAGGCTTTTGGGGCGAACTCATTTGCGTTGAAATTGGGCCCTTTCAGTGCAAAGAAGATGTTTCCCGGATCGATTTTGCGGGTGTCGGTGCTCACTCCGGTACTTTTCAGAAAAAGACTATAAAGAATGTCCAGATTCATTTTTGAGGAAAATTTATGCCCAAAATAACGCAATGATTCACATCTTTGAGGGGGCTCTTTCGTTTTATTTTAGAGTTTGAATTTTACCTCTTCATGCAAAAATCAATTCTTATACTTTTCGCCCTGATTAGCTTTAAAGTATTCCCTCAGACCGTTTTTGAATTTGATAAGGAAAAATCCATTTCAGTCAACGGTCAAAACGTACCCATCTCCTTTTCTCAAGGGATTAATTCCGCTCAAATCCAGACCATTGACTTGACTGGAGACGGGGTCGAAGAATGGGTGATTTGGGATATCAACTCTCGAGCCCTTCAAGTTTTTGAGAAAAAGGAAGAAAACTTCTCTTTCCGGCCCGAGCTCAGCTATTTTTTCCCATCGGATATCAGCGGGTTTTTGGTCTTGGCGGATTTTGATCGGGATGGAAAAAAGGATCTCTTCACCTCCACCCCACTCGGAATTCGTGCTTATCGCAATACTTCCCAAGGCACTCAGATTTCCTGGACTTTGGCACAAAACTTCCTTAGACTTGATGGATCTGGCAACATCCCTGTCAACAACCTAGACACGCCTCTCCTTCAGGATATTGACGGGGACGGAGATTTGGATTTGGTGATTTTCAATTTTGCCCAAGGTGATTTCTTGGAATTCTTCCGCAATACTTCCGTGGAGAGAAAAGGAACTCCCGACATCGATGGATTCGCCTTCCCTGTAGATTTTTGGGGAAATATGGTCTTTTGTGGGTGTGATACCATTTCTTTAGGAGTGAGATGTGACGGCCGACCAATTAATTTCCGGCTCGATGCTAACGAAAATGCACGGATCCAGCATGCCGGAGGGCATAGCATCCTATATCGGGATTTTACAGGCGATGGTATACCCGATTTGCTGATAGGTCGAGACGAATGCAACTCCCTCTACTTTCTACCCAACCAAGGTTCATCAGATAGTCCTCTTTTTACATCTTTTTCAACTCAAGTTCCCGGATATGGAGCTTTACCCAATTTTCCTAGATATCATGTGGGGCAGTTGATCGAAGAAGATCTTGTGATCAGCTTGAATACCAATGAAACTTCCGCTCCTTTTCGAATTGACTTTGCTAATTCGGTAGTGAAGCAGGAGAAAGGTAACGGAACTGTCAGCCCAATACTCCAGGATCAACTTTTCGATTTGGGAGAAAATGCCCGGCCCTATTTCAAAGGAAATGTCTTTGCAGGCGAACTTTGGCTAACAGCCAATGCGAAAAATGGAGAAAATATCATGGGCCAAGCCTATCGACTCAGCTATTCGGGAAATCAATTTGAGTTGCTCAATTCGAATTATCTTGAGCTTTCAGCTTTGAATCTCCTCGATCTTCAACTCATCGAATACGGAAGTGTAAAAAATCAATCTTACTTGCTGGCATCCGGTGTGCGAAACACCAATGGAGTTCCTTCGCAGGTTTTACTTCGGGGACAAGGGTCAAACTGGACGGATTTTCCACTTTCGGGCTTGACGTTGAGGGTGGGTGATCAGTTGAGCTTTTTTCCATATCAAGGGAAAGATCATTTTCTCGTCGCTTCGCAAAATGGCAGTTTGACTTTGTATGAAGTGGATTTGGAAACTGGATCTGCTACGCTTAAAACAGCCAATTTCCTCGGATACCAAGACAATCCTGCCAATCGAAATCTCAGTGTGGCTGTACGAATTCAGGAGAAACCGGATCTGTATGCAGTGGATCAGACAGGAAGAATTTTTCTGATCAAGGACATGATAAACTCAGACGTTCGGGAAGAAGTGTTGGTGAAAATCGGGGATCAAAATCTGCCATTCCGCTTAGGAAGAAATACCTGGATTTCGGTTGTCAATCCGGGTTTTGATGATCAAGTCGATCTGATCTTGGGAAGCCGTGGAGGGGGAATTACATATTTAAGTTCCGTAAAAACAGAAGAGACAAATGAAAGAGATCTGTTAGTCAAAATCTATCCCAATCCGACCTCAGGACCGTTCAAGGTCATTTCGAATATAACGGCGAAAGCCAGATTGGTCACCTCTTTGGGACAGGTTTTACTGGAAGAAATAACTATACCAGCAAATCGGGAAATAGAAATCCAAGCTCAAACGCTGCAGCCTGGCATTTACTTCTTGCAACTGGAAACGGAGGATCGGAAAGTGGTGGTGAAGAAAATACTGGTGAGGTGATTTCTATTTCTCAGTAGAGTAGAGTCGTCAGGGAAGAGAATCCCTGACGTACCCCCTCTTCAATCCGTACGTGCGGTTTTCCCGCAT
>NZ_JBKBKZ010000028.1:0-76595 GCF_046296635.1 Algoriphagus sp.
GTATCAAGTATCAAGACGCTTGTATCAAGACCAAAGAAGCAAGAAGCTAGAAACAAGAGCAAAGAACCACTTACTTTTTATCACTTACTGCTCACAATCTTCCAGCCTACCTACTTCCTAACTTCCCAGCTTCCCCAAAGTAGCAGGTATCAAGACGTAAGTATCAAGAGGTGTGAAGCAAGAGCGATGAACTAGTTACTTTTTACCACTTACTACTTACTGCTCACAAACTTCCATCCTCCTAGCTTCTAGCTTTGATCACAACTTCCCTTTCATATCCTGAAATGCAGGAAATATTCCGAGTACTTTTCTTTTTCTACTTTAAAGTTGCACTTTTGCAGCAAAACTTAAATGAATGGCAGTATTACTAAAAAACCTCAGATTGATTCAAGAAGGCAGGATTTTAGAACCTTCGGATTTTTCACTTGAAAATGGGATAATTAGTAAAGTTGTTGATACCAGTGCATTGGATTTTGAGAATAAAATTGATTGTACCGATTATTTTGCTTCTAAAGGATGGATCGATCTTCGGTGCGGATTAGGAGAACCAGGTCAGGAATACAGAGAAACTGTTGAAAGTCTTTGTGATTCCTTGACAGCGAGTGGATTTGCTCAGGCTTTGGTAATGCCTAATACAGATCCAGTTATTCAAACAAAGAATGAAGTGGATTTCGTTTTAAATAAAGCCAAGTCCCATCCTGCAAACTTACTTGTCATGGGAGCAGTAACAAGGAATGCAGAGGGAGAAGACCTAACCGAAATTCTTGACATGCATTTTCAATCCGGACTTCGATTTTTCGGGGATGGGATTAAGACATTAGCGAATTCTGACCGATACATGAAGATCCTCCAATATCTTCAGAAGTTTGATGGGGTGTTATTTGATCACGCTTATGACCCTCTGTTGGGGCTGTTCGGGCAAATGAATGAAGGTGAGATTTCCACTAAGTTAGGAGTAAAAGGGATTCCGAATTTAGCAGAGGATGTTGCTATTCAAAGGAACTTAGAGATTTTAAGATATTCTGGTGGATGTGTGCATTTCCAGACGATAAATACATCAAAGGGTGTCGATTTGATAAGGAAGGCAAAGAAAGAAGGACTTCAGGTGACAGCAGATATATCCATTTATCAATTGATTTTTTCTGATTCTGATTTGGAGACTTTTGATTCTAATTATAAAGTAAAGCCACCATTTCGTGGAAAAGAAGATCGTAAAGCTCTGGTTCAAGGTTTGAAAGATGGAACTATTGATGCGATTGTTTCAAATCATCAACCTCAGGATTTTGATTCCAAGTTTGCTGAATTTGATTTGGCGGCATTTGGGATGGCGGGATTGCAGACCTTTCTCCCTTCCTTGGTAAAACTCTCCGAGGAATTAGGATGGGAACTTTTGATTGAGAAAATCACAGTGGGACCAGAGAAAATAATTGGAGAAACAGCAAACTCGCTCACAATTTTTGACCCAAATGAAAAATGGGTTTTTAATGAAAAATCAAATCAGTCGCTTTCAGCAAACCATCCATGGTTTGGAATGGAGCTTCAGGGAAAAGTCAAATATGTCGTTCAAAAAGGTCAATTGATTCAGATAGATGCATAAATATCTACGTACTGCTTATCAATTTGGAACGCTTGGAGGAGTATTAAGTGTAATTTCTTTTTATTTTCTCTCCTATTTATATCCTGATCCCACTAATCTCAATTTGATTTTTGGCTACTTTTTGATACCTGTTTCCATTTTCTTGTCCATAAAATTCTTTAAGGAATATTCAAATTCCGGCTATCTATCCTTTGCAGAAGGAATGACAGTCGGGTTTGTTACTTATGGGATTATTGGCGTTTTGTCTACTCTGGGAATCTGGTTGGTGCTACATTTTTCACCTGATTTGTTTGAGGTTATAAAGTCTCAAAAGATTGCCCTATTATTTGAAAATATGGAAATGATCATCTCCCAGGTAGGAGAAAATTCATACGTTGCTACAGAACAAAGTATGCAAGGATTGACTCCATGGAACGTTGCTTTAAATGACGGAATTTGGAAAATCATCCCCGGAATGTTTTTTAGCATTATTATTTCAATAATTTTGAGGAAAAACCCTAACTAAATCTTTTATGGAAGAGCAACAAACACCTATTCAAGCGGCAATTAAACCAGGATTGACCATTGGTCTGATCTCTTTGGCAATTACGTACCTTGCGTATTTTATTGATTCATCCCTATTGGCTTCCGGCTGGTTCGGATTAGTTTCTTTGGTAATTATGGTAGGACTCATTATTTATTTTGGAATTCAATACCGCAATGAAATAGGAGGATTTATGGCTTTTGGAGCTGCTTTTAATTTCAGTTTTATTACCATGGTCATATCAGGGATAGTGGGAATGATAGGAGTCATGTTATTATATCATGTGGTGGACCCTTCATTGCCACAGGTATTAGCAGATGAAGCTTTTCAGACTAGTTTGAAAACAATGGAAAGGTTTGGTGCTAATCCA
This sequence comes from Algoriphagus sp., assembly GCF_046296635.1. Taxonomy (GTDB): domain Bacteria; phylum Bacteroidota; class Bacteroidia; order Cytophagales; family Cyclobacteriaceae; genus Algoriphagus. The sequence continues at coordinate 2,491 of NZ_JBKBKZ010000028.1, forward strand.
GATGCTTTGCCTCCTGCTCAACTTGAGGAAATGCGTAAATCGACAGCTGGGAGTTTTACAGTAATGGGACAAATTAAAGGTTTTGGATTTTTGTTGATTTTTTATGCCATCGTTGCGTTAATTTTGGCTGCAATACTCAAAAAGCGAGATAAATCGCTTGATTTCTAATCTATGACCCAAATCTCCGTAGTTGTTCCTGTTTTCAACGAGGAAGAATCTATTCCAGAACTAGCACAATGGATCAGTCGTGTGATGGAGACACACGACTTTTCTTTTGAAGTAATTTTTATTAATGATGGAAGTACCGACCGTTCTTGGGATGTCATCCAAAAAATCTCTAACCAAAATTCGGATTTTAAAGGCTTAAATTTCACTCGGAATTTTGGCAAATCAGCTGCCTTAGATGCTGGTTTTCGTCGTGCAGCAGGAGAGGTGGTAATAACCATGGATGCAGACTTACAAGACAGTCCTGATGAAATCCCCGGATTATACGAAATGGTTACCGCTGGGGGATTGGACGTGGTCTCAGGCTGGAAAAAAGAGCGGCATGACCCTATTTCTAAAACTATTCCCTCCAAGTTTTTCAATGGAGTGACACGCTGGATTTCCGGAATTCAACTCCATGATTTCAACTGTGGGTTGAAAGCCTATCGAAATAAGGTGGTGAAAAACATTCAGATTTATGGCGAAATGCATCGCTACATTCCTCTTTTAGCCAAGTGGAATGGTTTTGCCAAAATCGGCGAAAAAATCGTCCAACACCAACCACGAAAGTATGGGGAATCCAAATTTGGCTTAGAGCGATTTTTAAACGGGTTTTTGGATTTGATTACGGTTTCATTTGTACACCGCTACAAGAAAAAGCCAATGCACTTTTTTGGGCTTTTGGGTACACTGTCATTTTTGACAGGATTTGTAATTACTGCTTGGTTGATTTTTGAAAAAGTCTATGGGCTAAGCAAAGGACTAAAAGTCCGGGAAATCGTGGATCAACCTTTGTTTTTTCTCGCCTTGGTTGCCTTGATTATTGGAGTCCAATTGTTTGTAACTGGTTTCATAGCTGAATTGATGACTTCAAATCAATCCAAGGAAATCGAATATAAAATCGATGAAGAACTCAATTTTGATTTCTAATGCTTTTTTCGATTATCATACCGGTTTATAATAGACCATCTGAAATATTTGACCTCTTAACCAGTCTAGTGAATCAATCCTTTCAAGATTTTGAAGTGGTTCTCGTAGAGGATGGTTCCAAAGATAGATCTGACAAAATCGCATCTTTATTTCAATCCAAGATCTCTGTTAACTATTTTTTTCGAGAGAATCAAGGGCAAGGTTTTGCTCGAAATTTTGGAATGTCTCAAGCCAATGGCGATTTTTTCGTTATTCTGGACTCAGACGTCATTCTTCCTGAAAATTATTTATTGATTTTAAAATCCGCAATTCTGGAAAAAAATTTGGATGCCTTTGGTGGGCCAGATGCTGCTGCAGCTGATTTCTCCAATCTTCAAAAAGCCATGGATTTTGCCATGACTTCCTTTTGGACGACTGGCGGAATTCGAGGAAAACTCAAAGATCCATCGAAATATCAAGCTCGGGGATTCAACATGGGAGTCTCTCGTCAAGTTTTTGAAACTACTGGAGGGTTTGTAGATCCAAAACGAGGTGAAGATATTGAATGGAGTATTCGGATCAAAAAAGCTGGATTTAGGTTAGAGTTGGTCGAAGAAGCCTTTGTTTACCATAAGCGAAAAAATACACTTATATCCTTTGCCAAACAGGCCTTTTCTTTTGGGAGAAATCGCGTCAACGTCTCCAGGTTTCACCCTGAGGCCATCAAGTTAGTTCATTGGATGCCTACTTTTTTTCTAATGTTTTTACTTTCACTTTTGTTGAACGGAATCTTTTTCCGAGTTTTCATAATCCCCCATTTATTGATTTTTGGTGCGTGGGCAGTCTTAGTTATTTATCAGGCAAGTTGGAAGTATAGGTCAATTCTCGTAGGTGATTTGGCTCTTTTTACGTCGATTATCCAGTTATGTAGTTATGGGCTGGGATTGGTAGTGGAACTTTTCAATAAAAAGTTGTCGAGTTAAAGCCCTTTTCGACACACAAAAAGAGTTTCATCCTTTGCCAAAGCAAATCGTGCGGTCTTCTCATCTGAAAGATTTTTTACAAATTGATTTTCTTCAATTTGAAGTCCTGATTTTCTGAGCCGCGAAGCATAATCTTTTCCAAATTTCCGTACATGGTCCCGTTGTCCAAAAAGGCGCTCCCGTTCTGCTGGATCAGTGATATTCTTGTCTTCTAGTGTTTTTTCATGGCTGTATACGGGTGATTGCAAAATCCCCCATCCATTATGTTTCAATACCCGATTGAATTCAGAACATACTTTAATGTCGTCCTCCACGTGCTCTAAAACGTGGTTGCAAAAAATCACATCGAACGAATTGTCTGCGAAAGGAATAGAATGAACGTCCATTTTCACTTTTGCCAAAGGTGATTCAATATCAGCTGTGATATATTCCAAATTCCCCAATGCTTCAAATCGATCAATAAAACAATGTTCTGGAGCTACGTGTAGCACTTTCAGTTTTTCTTTAAAAAAATCAGTTTTTTCTTTGAGAAAAAGCCACATCAGTCGGTGTCTTTCCAAAGCTAGGCAGCTTGGACAAAGTGCATTTTCTCTCGCTACCCGACCATATGGAAGGAATTTTTTGAACTGACTACCACAGATTGGGCATTCAACCTCATTTCCTTGGTTAAATATCGAAAGCATCTTCATAGCCAAGGGGCTTACAGTCTGAAGAATGGGCCGAGGGATGTAGCGGATTACAAAACTGATTAAGGTCTTCATCGTGGTTAAATTGCACAGCAAGTTACTTATTCCCTATAAAAAAGTACGGAGCTAATAGAATACTAGCTCCGTATAACATTATAAATATTGAATCCTGGATCAAATAATTTCATCCGATTCCTCAAGGAACCTCTCAAGTTTGGCAATCTGATCCTGTAACTTATTTATACTTTTACGTTGCTTTTCCAATGATTTTGTGATTTTCGCAACAGCATTTGGAGAGAGTTTGCCCGCTGAATTTCTCTTTTCAAACTTACTTAAATTGGAATTGTATTTGTCTTTTGCTTTACCCAGCTTCATCTTGGACTTTTCCAAATTCAGTTTAGCTTTCTGAATTTTTTTCTCTTCTTTTAACTCTTTTTTTGTAGGACTGGATTCAGATTGTCCATAGGTGTAATTGCCTGCGGTTGTAAAAACAAGTGCAACTAGTAAGCCTAGAATTAATGATAATTTTTTCATAATTAAATGATATTTGAGTTTTTCAGTTGTATAAGCTACATATTAGTCAGATAGTTCATCTGTATTGCTTTTGGGCAATCTTCCTGCTTTACGTAATGCTTCCCGGATGATCCATTCCAATTGACCATTTGTACTACGAAATTCATCAGCAGCCCATTTTTCAATTGCCTTCATCATTGATTCGTCTAGCCTGAGTGCAAACGCCTTTTTCTTGGACATGCTTTAACCCTTCATCCAGTTTTCTAAGAACTCACCTAATTCTTTTGGCTTTTGAGTTCCAATCACAATTTTCTTCTTTTCTCCAAGGTCTATCGACAATCCAGCATCCCCGATGACGGTGTAAGCTTTGGTTGTTTTGTTCCCTTTGATACCCCACCCTCCATGATCTGCAAGCGGGTTAAACATAATTAATTCAGCAGATTTGATCTGTTTTTTAGAAATTGTTCGCCACTTGATCAAAGGAAAATAAGCATAGTGAATACCAGTCTCATCAATTCTCGTTTTCAACTTTAACTTGAATAGAAAAGTCGAAACAATAATCATTATGAGGAAGAAAGAAATTAAGCCATAAATCCCTTCCTTTCTACCTGAATCATCATTTAGAACAAGAAAAGTAACCAAAACGAGCGTGGGAATTTCCAACATAAGTATGAAGTACATTACCCATGTACCTTTATAAGTTTGTTCTTCCTTGAAAATTCTCCCGTGCATATCTTATTGATTTAGCGTTCCTACGTTCAAAACAGGACTTGCACTTTTGTCGGAGCAAAGGACAACCATCAAATTTGAAACCATGACAGCTTTTTTGTCATTATCAAACTCTATAATATCTTTCATTTTCAAATCTGCTAAAGCCATCTCTACCATCCCTACTGCTCCTTCCACTATCTTTTGTCTTGCTGCGACGATTGCTGTGGCTTGCTGACGCTGTAGCATTGCCGAAGCAATCTCAGAAGCATAGGCCAAATGAGAAATTCTGGCTTCAATTACTTTAATTCCGGCATGATTCAGTCGATCAGAAATCTCTTGTTCTAGGGAATGATTCACTTCCTCTACCCCGGATCTAAGGGTGATTTCAGAATGATCATCTTCAAAATTATCGTATGAAAATAAGCCTGCCATCTTCCTAACGGCTGCATCAGTCTGCAGATGTACAAAATTTTCATAGTCTTCGACATCGAAAGTGGTTTTGAATGTGTCTTCAACTTGCCAAACGACAATGGTACCGATCATTACAGGATTCCCTATTTTGTCATTCACTTTGACAGGTTTGTTTTCAAAGTTTCGGACTCGAAGGGATATCTTCTTTTTCGTCATAAATGGATTCACCCAAAAGAATCCGTAAGCCTTGACCGTACCCTTGTATTCCCCAAATAAAAGCATGACAACGGCTTTGTTTGGTTCTACAATGAAGAAGCCCGGAAGACAAATGATGGATATAAAGAGGAGGATTGCCCCCAAGAGGAATAGTTCTTGGGTGAAGAGATAGATGGAGGCTGCGATTCCGGCCAATGCCAAGAAAAGATAAAGGTAGCCTGAGGATGGTTTGATTATTTTTTCCATTTCATTATGATGTTAAAATGATATCATTGTGAAGTACGATAAATATATCTTCTTGTTCAAGTTTTTGCAAAAAAAAATACCTCGGGGTTTCCGAGGTACCTAATCCAGTTGGTGGATTTTATTTCTTTTTGAAGAGTGAGTCTACAAATTCTTTTCTGTTAAAAATCTGAAGATCGGTCATTTTTTCACCTACGCCAATGTATTTGACTGGAATTTTGAATTGGTCAGAGATTCCGATCACTACGCCACCTTTGGCTGTGCCATCCAGTTTGGTAATTGCCAAGGCCGAGATTTCGGTCACCCTTGTAAACTCTTTTGCTTGAATAAATGCATTTTGACCGGTAGATCCATCCAACACCAGAAGGATTTCATGCGGCGCATCCGGGATAAACTTCTGCATCACTCGCTTGATTTTGCTTAATTCATTCATCAGGTTCACTTTGGTATGAAGTCTACCAGCTGTATCCACGATGACTATATCTGCGCCATTATCCACGCCTTGCTTTACAGCGTCAAATGCCACTGCAGCTGGGTCTGTATTCATTCCATGTGACACGACTGGTACTCCCACACGGTCACCCCATAGAATCAATTGATCTACTGCGGCTGCACGGAAGGTATCCGCTGCTCCCAAAAGGACAGATTTGCCGGCATTTTTAAACATATTTGCAAGCTTACCAATGGTGGTGGTTTTACCTACTCCATTTACACCGACAACCATAATCACATAAGGTTTCTTTCCGGCAGGAATATCAAAATCCAGTAAATCCTGGGAATTGTTTTCTTCGAGAAGTGAAGCAATCTCTTCTCTGAGAATGACATCCAATTCGGCAGAATTTAGGTATTTGTCTCGTGCAACTCGTTCTTCAATCCTTTTAATAACCTTGATAGTCGTGTCTACCCCGACATCTGAGGTGATGAGGATTTCCTCCAATTGATCGAGTACCTCTTCATCAACTTGAGATTTCCCTACAACAGCTTTGCTTAATTTGGAGAAGATGGATTCACTGGTCTTTTGAAGTCCTTGGTCAAGACTTTCTTTTTTTTCTTTTGAGAAAAATCCAAAGATTCCCATGTTGCACAGTTTTTAAAAGTGGAATATAATGAAAAAGTCCCTGCTGATTTTTAACCAGAGGGACTAAGTATGCATCGCAATGCGCTTGGCAAATTATTTTTTCAAGGTTTCCTGCACAAGAGCTGCTGGAACCATCTCTTCTCGGAAGGTATAGGCGCCGGTCTTTTCAGACTTTACCGCTCTGATCACTTTGGCGTAAGATACGCCACCTTCTTTTTTTAGGGTTGCTACTACTTTCTTAGCCATATCTTTGTTGTTTAAGCGGAATTACTTCCGAGCTAAATTATTTAATTTCTTTATGAACAGTAACCTTCTTTAGGATTGGATTGAATTTCTTCAACTCTAATCGCTCAGTCGTATTTTTTCTGTTTTTTGTTGTGATGTATCTAGAAGTACCTGGCATACCAGAGTTTTTATGCTCTGTGCATTCCATAATCACTTGTACTCTATTTCCTTTCTTAGCCATCTCTGTATTTATTTAAGGGACTGTGACTTTGATTATTTAATTATAATCATTCCAGTGTCCTGCGCTTTTTTCAAGACTGCAGTAATACCGTTCTTATTGATCGTTCTTAATGCCTTAGAGCATACTTTCAAAGTGATCCATGCGTCTTCTTCAGGAACGTAGAAACTCTTCTTATGAAGATTTGGGTAAAATCTACGCTTGGTTTTATTATTTGCATGGGACACGTTGTTACCTACTTGAGGTCTTTTTCCGGTAATGTCACAAACTTTTGCCATGATATTGTATCGTAATTGGGATGCGTTTCTGTAATTAGTCTGCAAATATCGGAACTTTTTGGCAATTAACAACAAGCAGTTTTAAAATTCTTCCCTAAATCATTTACCTATTGGGAACGGACAATGTCTGCATCCGCTCCCACAGCAATAGCCTCTCTTTAGATGATATTTTTCGGTGAAAACCATTAATCCTTGTGGATTGAAATAATAGTCCTCAGAAGTAAGTTTAGGAGTTGGGTTCTTTTCCTGTTTCATCGGTTTGACAAGGGGCAATTACTATATTTGAGGCGTAAACCTTTTTAGATTTTCGTAAAAATAACCAAATCATGGAGACAATCACTTCCAGCAAACAAGCCATCCAACTAGAAGAAAAATACGGAGCTCACAATTATCATCCTTTGCCTGTTGTATTGGCACGGGGAGAAGGTGTATTCCTCTGGGATGTTGAAGGCAAACGTTACTATGATTTTCTCTCTGCATACTCTGCTGTCAACCAAGGCCACTGTCATCCAAGAATAAAGGATGCAATGATTGAGCAGTTGGGAACACTGACCTTGACCTCAAGAGCATTTTATAATGATGTGCTTGGACCATTTGAAAAATATATCACCGAATATTTCGGATTCGATATGGTTTTGCCAATGAATACCGGAGCAGAAGGAGTGGAGACAGCTTTGAAACTTGCCCGGAAGTGGGGATATGAGCGGAAAGGAGTAGCGGAAAATCAGGCAAAAATCATAGTTGCGGAAAATAATTTCCACGGTCGTACTACCACGATTATTTCTTTTTCAAATGATGCGAATGCTCGCAAGAGCTTTGGGCCATTTACAGAAGGATTCATTCGCATACCATATAATAATATAGACGCACTCGAGGAGGCATTGAAAACGGATGGTGTTGTGGGATTCCTGATTGAGCCGATTCAGGGCGAGGCGGGAGTATATGTTCCGAGTGAAGATTACATGAAAAATGCCAAAGCTGCATGTAAAGCACAAAATGTACTTTTTATCGCCGATGAAATTCAGACTGGAATCGCAAGAACAGGCTCTCTGCTCGCTGTTTGTGGGAATTGTACCTGTGAAGGTCACTGTGAAAAGCAAGAAACATACACCAAGCCGGATATTTTAATCCTAGGAAAAGCTATTTCGGGCGGATTTTATCCAGTTTCTGCGGTTTTAGCAGATCGAGAAATTATGGATGTCATCAAGCCAGGTCAGCACGGATCTACTTTTGGAGGGAATCCGCTTGGTGCCAAAGTCGCTATGGCAGCTTTGGAAGTAGTACGGGATGAAAAACTTGCTCTAAATGCACGGAAACTTGGAAAGATCTTTCGTCAGCGAATGCAGCAAATGGTCGATAAGAATCCCATAGCAAAACTGGTTAGGGGAAAAGGGTTACTCAATGCAGTGGTTATTAATGATTCTGCAGAAAGCACTACTGCTTGGGATATCTGTGTACAATTGGCTGAAAATGGACTTCTGGCAAAACCAACCCATGGAAATATCATCCGTTTTGCACCACCGCTGGTAATGACCGAAGAACAACTCCATGAATGCTGTGACATCATCGAAAAAGTGATTTCCAAATTCAATAAATAATAAAATCACCTATTCCTTGGATCGCTTTTGACTTCGGTCTGAAGCGATTCTTTCATTTTCAATCTTTCTGATGACAAAAGCAGTAATATTCGATATGGATGGGGTCATCTGTCACACCAATCCATTCCATTCTCAGGCTTTTAAGATTTTCTTTCAAAAACGTGATCTATTCCCAACCGAGGAAGAGTTTATGCTTCATATGTATGGAAAAAACAATGGCTATATCCTAAGTCATTTTCTGGGAAGAAAAATTGAAGGTGAAGAACTCGCAGATTTGGAATTTGAAAAGGAAAGTCTTTTCCGGGAAATTTATCAACATCATGTAGACCCTATTCCAGGCTTTATGGAGTTTTTCCACGCTTTAAAAAATACGAATGTAAAGACAGGAGTGGCTACTTCCGCTCCTTTTGCCAATTTGGAACTCATCGCAGGCAGACTCGATCTTTTTCCCTATCTGGAGTCGGCTTTGGCTAGTGAACAGGTAAGCAAACATAAACCTGATCCGGAAGTGTATTTGAAAAGTGCGCAAAATATGGGAGTAGAACCGGCGGATTGTATTGTTTTCGAAGATTCATTCTCAGGAGCCACTGCTGGACTCAGGGCAGGAATGCGCGTAGTTGCTGTCTTAAGTAGTCATACCAAAGATGAATTGCCAGTTTGCAATCATTATATTCAAGACTACCGCAATTTGGATGTTGATACAATTTTAGATTTAATTTATTAAGCTGATGCAAAGAAGACCTCGAAGAAATCGCAAATCTGAATCAATAAGAAATTTGGTAGAAGAAACCAGTCTTTCTGTGAAGGACCTGATTTTCCCAATGTTTTTGGTTGAGGGTTCAAACCAAAAGATCGAAGTCAATTCAATGCCTGGAATTTTCAGATTTTCTCAGGACCTTCTCCTTAAAGAAATAGAAGAATGCATGAAACTCGGAATTACCACATTTGATGTGTTTCCGGCATATCCGGAATCACTCAAGGATTCTGTTGCTTCCGAAAGCTATAATCCAGAAACTTTTTACCTCAAAGCCCTGAGGGAAATCAAAAAACAATTCCCGGAAGTTTGCCTAATTTCCGATGTGGCGATGGATCCCTATAGCAGTGATGGGCATGATGGCTTGGTCAAAAATGGCAAAATCATGAATGACGAAACCTTAGAAATTTTGGGTAGAATGTCTTTAGCTCAAGCAGAAGCCGGGGTTGATATTCTGGGACCCTCAGATATGATGGATGGGAGAGTGGGATATATTCGGGATTTGTTGGATGAAAACGGTTTTACGGATACATCTATCATGTCTTATACAGCAAAATATGCGAGCGCCTTTTACGGACCATTTCGGGATGCATTGGATTCTGCGCCTAAGTTTGGAGACAAAAAGACCTATCAAATGAATCCGGCTAATTCTAAAGAAGCCTTGATTGAAGCAGATCTTGATTTGGAAGAAGGCGCAGATTTCCTCATGGTAAAGCCTGCACTGAGTTACCTGGATATTATCAAGCTTCTGAGTGATAATTACCCTGTTCCTATTGCTGCCTATAACGTATCAGGTGAATACAGTATGATCAAAGCTGCTGCGGCTCAAGGTTGGTTGGATTCTGAACGAGCGATGCATGAAATCTTGCTCTCGATTAAGCGATCCGGGGCAAAAATTATACTGACATACTTTGCAAAGGAATATGCCAAGTTAAAAAAATAGGAACAAGGATAAATTTGGAGCAAAAGTTCGAGTATTTCGAACTTTTTTTATTTTGAGGTTAAAATTTTATTCATTTTTTTCAATTGATACATGTTTAATTCGGATTTAAGTTTGAAAAATAATTACTTTTTTAAAAATTATGTTTTTGATAAAATTTATAAAATGAATTAAAATTCTATTTTTTCGTAATTCATAGAATAATATTCTAAAAAAATAATCAAATAATTATTTATATACTGTTTAGGCTATTTCGTAATCGATTCCATAAAATATCTTAGAGGATAGCCAAATTTTATTTTTTCACTAAGATGGTTTACAAAACAACCTAAAAATGAATAATTATTGAAAAAAATGTAATTTTTGATTAAAATTTGATACAATAATCTTGTAAAAATTGTCAATACTACAAAATTCAGTTTGTTTTTATGCTTTTTTTATAATTACATTCGAATCAAGCTTCGGCTATCAAACCTATTTAAATTCTGAAAACGTTCAAAATTTAACCTAAAACCTATGATGAATTTCGCTACCCTGTTGGCCCAAGATCTGGCCGCGACCACGGATTTGTCTTTGGAGATTTCGCAAAATCTCTTGACGACAAATAATGTATGGATGATGCTTTCCACAGCCTTGGTGTTTATTATGCACCTTGGATTTGCTGGAGTTGAGACTGGATTTGGCCAAGCCAAAAATACAGTGAACATCCTGTTCAAAAACACAATCACACCTATTATTGGAATTGTGTCCTATGCTCTAGTAGGTTTTTACCTTATGTATCCTGGATTTGAGGTCCCAGGCTGGTTCAGTTTTGACTCAGCAGGGTGGAACATGTTTTGGTTTTCTCCCGCAGATGCTGATGTTACAGCCGGCTATGCTGATGGAGGGTATACCTACTGGACCGATTTCCTCTTTCAGGCCATGTTTGCCGCAACAGCTGCTACCATAGTATCTGGCGCCATAGCTGAGCGAGTAAAAATTTCCGCCTATTTGATTTTTACCGTCCTTTTTGTGGGATTGGTGTATCCGTTGATAGGTAGCTGGAAATGGGGTGGTGGAGCCTTAGATGATTTGGGATTCTATGACTTTGCCGGAAGTACTTTAGTTCACTCAGTCGGTGGATGGGGAGCGCTGGCAGGTGTGATTCTAGTTGGACCTAGAATTGGGAAATATATCAATGGTAAAACCATGGAGAAACCCGGTGCAAGTGTTCCTTTGGCTGTTATTGGAGTATTCTTACTTTGGTTAGGTTGGTTCGGGTTTAATGGAGGATCTGTTCTTTCTGCTGATCCGGCTCTTGTTTCCTCGGTTTTGGTTATCACTTCACTTGGTGCATGTGCTGGGGGTCTTGGTGGATTCTTCACCGCTTATTTCACTTTCAAGAGACTTGACCTTGGAATGCTTCTCAACGGAATTTTGGCCGGTTTAGTAGGTATTACGGCAGGTGCAGATGTATTTACTCCGGCTGCTGCCTTGCTTATTGGATTTGTTGCGGGAATTCTGGTTGTGCTATCTGCAATACTACTTGACAAACTCAAGCTCGATGATGTAGTAGGTGCGGTATCGGTTCACCTTACTTGCGGTGTTTGGGGGACCTTGGCTGTCGGAATTTTTTCAACCAACCCGGAACATTCATTCTTAGCACAACTTATCGGTGTGGCAGTCTGTGGGGCGATGGCCTTCGGTTCCGCCTTCCTGATTTTCTATGTTCTAAAAGCCACTATGGGTATAAGAGTATCTGAAGAACATGAGAAAAGTGGCCTGGATTCTCACGAACATGGAATTCGAGGGTACACTATCATTTACGACGAATAATTCTCAATTAAAAGTAAAGACCCTCGGCTGGAGAAAAAAACGCGACTCTCTTTCGGCCAGTCCGAGGATCTATTGGTCAACTCTATCATTCACCAACATTCAAAATTAAAATGAAAAATTTATTCCTACTAATACTATGTGTGGTTTTCTCCACTTATCAGGTTGCAAACGCTCAAGAAGCAACTACTGAAGAAACAGGCTCATTGACACTTTCAGGTTCAATTGACGCATATTTTCGCGCAAATCTTAATGCCCCCAACAAAGGGGAGAATTTTCAAGCTCCAGCTTCATCTTTTGGAAATCTACCTGGTTTTTCACTGGGCATGGCTAATATTATTGCGACTTACGAAGGTAAGAAAGTGGGTGCTGTCGCAGATTTGGTTTTCGGTCCAAGAGGTGAAGATGCCGTATTTGGATCTCCTCTTTATAGTGGGGGAATGGCAGGAAGTTCACAGATTGTCAACCAGTTGTATGTTTATTGGAATGTGTCTGACAAGGTTACTTTGACCATGGGAAATTTCAATACCTTCCTCGGTTACGAAGTCATCTCTCCAACAGCCAACTTCAATTACTCCACTTCCTACATGTTCTCTTACGGTCCATTTTCTCACACGGGGTTAAAGGCTAATTTCCAACTTTCAGATAAGTTCTCCTTTTTGGCAGCAGTGATGAACCCTACTGACATGACCGAATTTAACCTCATCGGTACCTACACGCTTGGAGCACAACTGGGATATTCTACAGATGCCGGGAGTACTTACCTGAACTTTGTATACGGAGACCAAGATGGTAAATTGAGTAATGATGGCAGCTTGATCAGGGACCAATCTTCCTTGGGAAAAACATTCCAGGTGGATTTGACTACTGGGTTTGATCTGACAGATAAGTTTTACCTTGGTTTCAATACCACCTACAATACCACTAGTTCCGGCGAGATTTTTACAGGTTCTGAAATCCGGGAAGTCGCTGGCGATGGAGCTGGATTTTATGGATTTGCTGGTTATCTTCAAACCAAGCCTTCCGACAAGTTTGGACTTGGGTTCCGTGGAGAATACTTCAGTGTGTTCAACGGAGGTCTGGAAAAAGTGGTTGGGTTGGATTCAGAAGGCAGTGGAAGTGTCTTTGCTGCAACACTGTCAGGCAATATCAAAATCGGTGGCAATTTGACTTTGATTCCCGAACTCAGAGTCGATAGGATGAGTAATGATTTCTTCAAAGATAAGGATCTCAACGACTCTAAAGCCTTGATTTCATGCGTCATGGCGGCAGTATTCTCATTTTAATAACATTAATCTTATGAAGCCATTTAAAATTTATGCTTTAGTTTTTGTGTTGTTGTCATCGTGTTCGGAGGAATTTGAAACTGTTGATGACAGTATTTTGATAAGTGATCTTCATTTATCCAAGTCTTTTGATTATGCTGATAATATTCCTAGTCACGTAGTTGAGATTTTGAATAGGGAGGGGTTCAATGTTAATCGCATTATCAATGTTGACAGTGGATATATTGTCGAAAATGACATTTTCTTTCCTGAGTCGTATTTTTTTGAGCCTCTTGAGAATGGCGGCAAGAAAAGTGTAGGTGTTGAGAACAAGCATTACCATACTAATGCGTTGGTTTATCCCTCTAGAACAATTAGAATTGCAGTAAAGTCAAGTCCTCTTATATACCACCAAGCACTAGAGATAGCTATTCAACGATATAATAACTTGGGACTTAGGCATACATTTTTGAAAAAGGTTTATTCAAATAATCCTAGTGATATTAAAAGAGATAAGATGATGGGGACAGAGACCGATATCACATTGTGGGCATTTTACGACGGAGCCAATCAGATTTGGGGTACAGGGTCGTTTCCGATTCAAGGGCGTCCAGGTTTCAGTATTAATCTAAACCGTACAACAATTGAAAATGCGAATTTGAATGTTAATGCAATAGCAACAATAATTGCTCATGAAATTGGGCATTCAATAGGATTTAGGCATACGGATTTCATGGATAGAACTTTCAGTTGTGGACCATGGGTGGAAAATCCTAATGAGGGCGTTAGTTCTATTGGGGCAAACCATATACCCCTTTCTCCTATTGGGCCTCAATTTTCATGGATGCAAGCTTGTAATCCGGGGATAGATATACCTTTTACTGTTAATGACATTAGTGCTCTTCAAATATTGTATGGGCCAATGAACTAAAAATAATCGTTTGATAATAAAGAATATAAACAGGGTCTATTGTTAAGTTAAAGCCGGGGTGAATTTCATCCCGGTTTTTTATTTTTTGTGCAAAAGCTGAGATTATCAGTTGCTTTCAATACAATCTTTGTTTGAAAAATTAATTTTTCCAATTATTCAGGTTCAAAATTATATGCTGTTTAGGTGAGGTATTTGCTGCTATTAAGAATAATATTTGTTTTTCTAGGGCCTATTTGACCTAAATCAACTGATTAATGTAACCTTGGGTCTGAAAAATCTGTATAGTTTTGTATCAACCCAAATGTACAGCTATGAAAAAGTTGACCCTGTTTACTTCTACCTTCCTCATTTCCACGCTTTCGTTTTCCCAAGACATGTTAATGGGACCTAAGTTTAAGAATGCGCCTGCTGGAACAGTTCAAGGGCCAAAAATTACTTTGGTTCATGAGTCTCATCCTTCTGCCCTTCAGGGCCCAGCCGCAAAGAATACCGAGGTATGGATGAGTGAACCTGCTTCGAAGCTTAATGTTGGTTTCCGAGAAACCATCGATAATCCAAAAGGTATTCATGCAAAAAATAGAAATCCTTGGGATAAGAAGCCTACAACCGTAGACACTAAAGCTGTCTATGAAGAGCCAAAGTCAATGAGACCAAAAAAATCTTGGATTCACTAAATTAAAAAAGCCCGGTCATTCGGGCTTTATTTTTATAATTCAGTTTCTCGTTCCAACATCAGAATTGCCCCTTGTGATACGATGTAATACTTTTCTCCCTCATAGACTACTTCGTGAGCTCCTGAAAGAATGAAAATCGCTAAATCTCCTTCTTTTGCCTGCAACGGCACATATTTGATTTTTTCTTCCTGATCCATCCAAGGTTCGCTATCCTCTACCGGCATTGGAATAGGATATCCGGGACCAGCTTTGATAATATATCCTTGCTGTACTTTTTCTTTTTCCTGAACACCAGGCGGAAGGTAAAGCCCCGAGCCGGTTTTCTCGTTTGGTTTTTTCAACCGGATCAAAACCCTATCCCCGACTACGATCAGTTTCTTTAATTTATTTTCAGCGGTTAATTGCATCTCATTTCTAATTTGTTGGGAAGAAAAAGAGCCAAGAGTCTTGATTTGAAATCTTGATTCTTGGCTCTGAATAAATCAACGGCACCTGTCAAAAACAGATGCCGTATTTGTTGGATTAGCTTAACTTATTTTTTGTCTTCGCTTACTTCCTCGTAGTCCACATCAGAGACTCCGTCGCCAGCAGTACTTTCTCCTGCATTGGCTTCTGGTCCTGGCTGAGCACCCGCTCCTGCAGCATTATACATTTCTTGAGATGCGGCTTCCCATGCTTTATTCAAGTTTTCCATGGCAGCATCGATTCCTTCAAGGTTTTTAGATCCATGAGCAGATTTCAAAGCTTCCAAAGCAGAGCTGATGTTGGCTTTATTGCTATCAGAAAGCTTGTCGCCATATTCTTTCAATTGTTTCTCTGTTGAGAAAATCAGGCTGTCAGCTTGGTTTAACTTTTCGATCTTTTCTTTTTCAGCCTTATCAGAAGATGCATTGGCTTCTGCCTCACGCTTCATTCTTTCGATATCATCTTGAGAAAGTCCGGAAGAAGCTTCGATTTTAATCTTTTGCTCTTTTCCAGTTCCTTTATCTTTTGCAGATACATTCAGAATACCGTTTGCGTCAATGTCGAAAGTCACTTCGATTTGAGGTACACCTCTTTGAGCAGGTGGAATATCAGAAAGCTGGAATCTACCGATGGATCGGTTGTCTTTTGCCAAGGATCTCTCGCCTTGAAGTACGTGGATATCCACGGCAGGCTGATTATCAACAGCAGTTGAGAACACTTCTGATTTCTTGGTAGGAATAGTGGTATTAGATTCAATCAGTTTGGTAAACACACCACCCATGGTTTCGATACCCAAAGAAAGTGGAGTCACATCCAAAAGAAGTACATCCTTCACTTCACCAGTCAAAACACCACCCTGAATCGCAGCACCGATCGCTACTACTTCATCAGGATTTACACCTTTAGAAGGCTTCTTTCCGAAGAATTTTTCAACTTCTTCCTGAATTTTTGGAATTCGGGTAGAACCACCAACCAAGATTACTTCGTCAATATCAGCGGCAGTCATGCCTGCATCTTTCAATGCTTTGATGCAAGGATCCATAGATCTTCTTACCAAAGTCTCTGAAAGTTGCTCAAACTTCGCTCTGCTTAATTGTCTCACCAAGTGCTTTGGACCTGTTTGAGTTGCAGTGATGTAAGGAAGGTTGATTTCTGTAGAAGCAGAGCTAGAAAGCTCAATTTTTGCTTTTTCAGCAGCTTCTTTCAAACGTTGAAGTGCCATTGGATCATTTCTAAGATCGATGGACTCTTCGGTTTGGAATTCATTTGCCAACCAGTCGATGATTACTTGGTCAAAGTCGTCTCCACCCAAGTGAACATCGCCGTTGGTAGATTTTACTTCAAACACTCCGTCTCCCAATTCAAGAATTGAAATATCGAAGGTACCACCGCCAAGGTCATACACGGCGATTTTCATGTCCTGATGCTTCTTGTCCATCCCGTATGCCAAAGCAGCAGCTGTTGGCTCGTTGATGATACGCTTCACTTCAAGACCTGCGATTTGTCCTGCTTCTTTGGTTGCCTGACGTTCTGCATCATTGAAATATGCGGGAACGGTGATGACAGCTTCAGTTACAGTCTGACCCAAGAAATCTTCAGCAGTGCTCTTCATTTTTTGAAGGATCATTGCAGAAAGTTCCTGTGGAGTATATGATCTGTCGCCGATTCTTACGACTACAGTATCATTTGTTCCTTGCTCTACTTTGTAAGATGCATGCTTTTTCTCAGCTGATACTTCAGAGAATTTCTTTCCCATGAATCGCTTAACTGAGGAAATGGTATTTGCGGGGTTAGTAATTGCCTGACGTTTTGCGGGATCACCCACTTTTCGCTCACCGTTTCCATTGTCAAGAAAAGCCACAATTGAAGGAGTGGTTCTTCTTCCTTCGCTGTTTTGGATGACTACGGGTTCGTTACCTTCCATTACGGCTACGCAGGAGTTGGTGGTACCCAAGTCAATGCCTATAATTTTTCCCATGATTATATAGATTTAGATAGTTGCATAAATTGTACAATCCCCTTTCTTCAATGGATGTGCCACTGGAGAAATTACCCGATTTGGTGTCAGTTTGTCAGTGAGACTGCCATGGATTTTGAATCAAAAAAATCGAATTGTCACCTTTTGAAAAAATGGACCTGCCGATTTTGGCAGGCTTTGAGAAAAGGAACCTACTTGTGCAACCTTATCTTAAGACCTCGCATCTAACAGATGATGCGACATTTTTCTACCAACAATATTCGTGAACGAGCCAAATGGTTTTTCGTCATCCTGCTAGGTGTGACGATAATTTTCCTTCGCCATCATATTGAAGTGAGCCCTAGTATCTGGGCACTTGTAAAAGCCATGACTTCAAGTAAATTATTTTTCCTAGGCTGACCCAAAGCCTATTTATTATATTTTTGATCAATGGAAGAGAAGCTGGTCGTACAGGATATTTTTATTTACCCAATCAAATCATTGGGTGGAATTCGCCTTTCTGAGGCCATGGTGGAAGAAAAGGGTTTGCAATACGACAGAAGATGGATGTTGGTCGATAATTCTGGCCGATTTGTTTCTCAGCGGGAGCATTCTAGTTTGGCTCTGTTAGCAGTGAAATTAGAGAAAACCGGGCTGTTAGTTTTTCATAAGAGTGAAAAAGAAAAATCGATTAAAATCCCATTCGATTCAGCGACTGGTCCGGAGATTCTGGTTACCATCTGGGATGATCGAGTCTTGGCAAAAGTAGTACACCCTGAAATCAGCAGTTGGTTTTCTGAAATTTTAGATTTTCAGGTCCACTTAGTGATCATGCCCGAAACAAGTCACAGAAAAGTGGATCTACGCTATGCAGTGAAGGGTGAATCTGTCAGCTTTGCAGATGGGATGCCCTACTTGATTATTGGTCAGGAATCACTGAACGACTTGAATTCCCGCCTGGAGATACCAGTTCCGATGAATCGATTTAGGCCAAATATCGTTTTTTCCGGGGGGACAGCTTTTATGGAAGATTCGCTTCGCAAAATCAAAATTGGTGACTTGCAATTTCAGATCGTAAAGCCCTGTGCACGCTGTGTGATGACCACGGTTAATCAAGAAACAGCTGAAAAAGGTAAAGAACCACTCAAAACACTTTCCAGCTATCGCACCATAAATAACAAAGTTTACTTTGGTCAAAATGTGGTCGCTCTTCAGTTGGGGAAAATCAAAATTGGCGATGTCATAATCCCCCAAGATTGAGCAAGTCAATTTTTTACATAGTACTTAGACAAAGTAAAAAAGCTGTCCAAAATTAATTTGGACAGCTTTTTTTAATTCGAGAGGTGACTAAATCACTTGAATTCCTTTACTGTCTGAATGAATACTTTTACCATTTCCGGATTAATATCGGGATATACTCCGTGACCGAGATTGGCAATGTGGCGTGATCCTCGGAACTGCTCCATCATTTCAATTGTAGCTGCCCGAACTTGATCAGGATTACCATAAAGCGCCGCCGGGTCTAAATTTCCTTGAAGCGTTTTAGAGGACCCAATTAGTTTCCTTGATTCTGCAATCCCCATATTCCAGTCCAGTCCGATGGTTTCGCAGTTAAGCTGCCCCATTTTTTCTCTGGCAAAAAATGCGCCTTTTGCAAATACAGTCATCGGGACTTCTGTGATCGCATCGCAGATTTGGGAGATGTAATTCAATGAGAATTCTTGGTATTGTTTTGGTCCCAAAATCCCCGCCCAACTGTCAAAAAGCTGCACCAAATCTACTCCGGCGCGTATTTGCGCCTTAAGATAGTTAATCGTGGAATCAGTGATTAACTGAAGTAATTTATGAGATAAGACTGGATCGCGATACAACATTTCCCGTGATTTGGAAAAAGTTTTACTTCCGCTTCCCTCGACCATGTATGCAAAAATCGTCCAAGGAGCACCGGCAAAACCAATCAGAGGAACTCTTCCGTTGAGGGCTTTTTTTGTTATCTGAATTGCATCAATGACGTATTTCAAGTCATTTTCTCCATCAGCAATTCTCAATTTTTTCAAATCTGACTGGCTACTTATCGTTTTAGGAAACCATGGCCCACGCTTTTCTATCATTTCGTATGGCAAACCCATTGCTTCGGGGATGACCAGAATGTCTGAAAAAATAATTGCTGCATCCACATCCAAAATATCTACAGGCTGAATAGTGACTTCTGCTGCCAAGTCTGGACTTTGTGCTAGTTCGATAAATCCACTCACAGAGTCACGGACAGCCCGGTATTCTGGAAGGATTCGTCCAGCTTGCCGCATTAGCCATACAGGCGTTCGCTCTGTCTTTTCACCTCTCGCTGCACGAAGCAGCAAATCATTTTTGAGTTGCATAGGCGCAAAGATAAGGACCAAATTACTTTTGGGAGGGTTCAAAAAATAAAAAAACAAAGCCCGGAAGTCCGGGCCATGTTTGAATTAGGTGTTGGTTTCCTTCTTAGTTCTTCTTTTTGACCTCAATTTTTTTGAAATCCGAATCGGTTATGCCCAACATTTTGGTAACCGCCTCATAGTTGTTGAAATCAATTCTGCTACTTGGGAAGTCTGAAGGAACAACCACAATTCTAAAAACTTGATTTTGTGTCCATGCATCATCAAGGGTTTTAAAGTCAACAGTTCCATCTAAAAAAAGACGAACGTCTAATTGTGTGAAATCATAATTATATACCAGAGGGCCTCGCTGAAAGAAAACCGTTTGGGGAAGCGCTCTCCAGATTGGCCTATTTTGGACTACATCCCAAAGGATATAGGTTATTATTACATCGCTTTCAACCAGTTCATTTGGAAATTCAAGAAAAGCTTCCCAATCTCCAGCTTCGGTAAAATCAACTTCTGCTTCGTAAGTAGTTGCTACTATATTGACACCCGGAGCGCCTGGTGCACCTTGTGGTCCCTGCGCACCTTGTGGTCCCTGAGGCCCTTGCAGTCCTTCTGGGCCTTCACATGACACAAATACCAATAACATGGAGAGGCCAAAAATTGAAGTAAAATTTCGCATGATTTTAGATTTTGTTTTCACCTTCCACGGCAGGTTTCATGCCAAGGTTTTGTTTACTAAAAAAAGAATTCGCTAACGAATTGGTGCAATTACCTGAACTTCAGATTCGCTAATGATCTTGTCAATGAAAATGCCTGAAAGTGAAAGGCTTTGTTGCCTAGCTGCTGCCTCTAGCTTCTCTTTAACTTTAAGAGGTCCGGGCATCACCCATTTATTGCCTTTGATGGTGGCTAGTAGGAATCTGGACTCAGTAAAAATCATCGATTCAAGATCTGCCGGCGGGAAAGGTAAATCGAGACCTACAAAAACTTCCATTGTATCCAATTTGCCACTAGGTTCCTGAAAATAAATAGTGTGAATTTTCTTTCCCGGATTTAAGGAAAGGAGTGTTTCAATTGATTTAAATGTGATGGCCAATTCCGCATCCTGTGGTTGTCCCTTGAAGGACTTTCCCGCAAGCTGTGGAGGAGAACTTTCAACTAATTCGATTTCGATTGGGTTATTACCTCCTAGTCGGTCATATATGAAATAGGTTACAATGAAAATCGTCAGTATAACGATTAGACTTACTCCGATTTTTTTCATCGCTTAAAAAAGATATCGAATTCCAATTCCGCCTTGACCTTTAAAATTGATTCGATCAATTAATTCTAAAAACATACCTACTTCCACAAAAACACTGATTGGTGTATTGTCAAAATAATACTCAGCCCCGGCAAATATCTCAGGACCAATGTCTAGGTTAGTTCGCTCTTCTCTCAGGATGGATGGATTGCTAGGAGTATTTTGGAAATAAGAGTACTTCACATTGGTAGTTCGTAGCTGTACGCCCGCACCACCATAGCCTAATAGAGAACCTTGGGTGATTTCAAAAACATCCGTGATGTCCTCATGAAGCGCCATCCGGAAGTTGACGGAGACTCCTCTGCTTGCAGAGTGAGTTTGGTAAAAGGAATTCGAAGTAGGAGGATTTTTTTCAAATGCCTTTCTGTAGTAATCCGAGCCATTGACTCCGGCACCGCCAAGCATAATTTCAAAGGATAGATAATCTTCTATAAAGTCCTTGTAGGTCAAGGAAAGAGGTTCACCTAGACGAATTCCTACGCCTCTTTCCTGCGCATAACCAAGAAATGGGCCCAGAAGAAATAGAAAAAGAATACAATACTTCACTTTTATAAGTTTTGGTTCAGTTCTTTTTTTAGCACTAAATCGCCATCATTTTTAGCTGCATCTGGTGCAGCTGAGTATAATATCCACCCAATTCGAGTAGCGAATCATGTGTCCCTGATTCTACGATTTCTCCTTTGTGAAGGACAAGAATTTTATCAGCTTTTTGGATGGTTGAAAGCCTATGTGCAATGACAATGGACGTCCGACCCTTCATCATTTTCTCGGTAGATTCCTGAATGAGTTCCTCGGTTTCACTGTCTACAGAAGATGTAGCCTCATCCAAAATCAGGATTTCAGGATTGTAGACCATCGCTCTGACGAACGAAATCAGCTGTCGCTGACCTACTGATAAGGTTGCCCCTCGCTCCATGACATTATAATCCAGTCCCCCAGGTAAGCGTTCGATGAATTTTCTGGCACCCACATTTTCCGCTGCTTCTAAGACTTGCTCCCTAGAAATAGACGGGTTACCCAGTGTGATGTTGTGGTAAATACTGTTGGAGAAAAGAAAAACATCCTGCAAGACTACACCGATGTGCTTGCGCAAAGTTCCTAATTCAAATTCTCGGATCTCTGTGCCATCGATGAAAATCTGCCCTTTATTGATTTCGTAAAATCTGGAAATCAAGTTTATAATGGAGGATTTTCCTGCGCCTGTAGCTCCTACTAAGGCGATGGTTTGACCAGCTTTCACCTCGAAGTTGATGTTTTTAAGTACATAATCTTCATCTACATAGGCAAACCAGACATTTTCCAGGCGGATATTTCCCTGGATTTTTTCCGGTTTATGGCTTCCCTCATTTGCAATATTATCAGTGCTGGCCAATAATTTGAAGATTCTGGAAGAGCTGACCACCCCCATTTGCAGGGTATTGAATCGATCAGCGATTTGCCGAATAGGTCTAAAAAAAAGCTGAAGGTACATGATGAATGAGATCAGTACCCCGATTTGCATCTCAAGTCCCAAAACTCCCACTGCCCCATACCACACTACCAAGCCGATGCCGATGGCTTGAATGATTTCAGCTACAGGAAAGTAAATGGAGTAATACAATACAGAGCGGATATGTGCTGTCCGATGTTCCCGATTGATGTCTTTGAATTTTTCGAATTCCCGCTGCTCTCGGTTGAATATCTGCACGATATTCATCCCGGTGATGTGCTCCTGAAGGAATGAATTCAGATTGGAAACCGCATTTCTCACATCATTAAAGGTGACTTTGATTTTCTCCTTAAATACATAAGTTGAAATGATCAACAATGGAAGTGTACACAAACTCACCAGAGTCAGCTTCCAGTCGATGTAAAACATTACCCCCAGAATCGTGATAATCTGTAGCAAATCGCCAATAATCGCGGCTAATCCCTCACTGAAGACATCCGCCAATGTTTCAATATCGGATACATTTCGAGTGACTAAGCGGCCAATTGGCGTATTGTCAAAAAACTTCAACCGAAGCTTAAGCAAATGCTTATAAAGCCTCACTCGGATATCTTTAATGATGACTTGCCCTATCCAGCCTGAATAATAGGTGTGTGCCCATTGCACGAGCGCCTGAAGAATCATTAGTCCTACAAGGATGTAAATGATCCGAAGTAATCCTCCCGAATCTCCAATAGCCACATAATCATCAATAGCAATCTGGATAAAATAAGGTCGAGTGGGTGCCAAAATCGCCATAGCAATCGTCAAAAACACCAGAAAGTAAAACTGCGCCTTGTATGGCTTTACGAAAGAGTAAAGCTGTCGCAGTACTTTCATGTCGACGATTTCGCCTGACGATTCTTTTTCTTTTTCTAAGCTCAAGGCTGTTTAATCTAGGTAAATGTCTTCTGGGTAAACGATTTGACTGAGGAAAAGTCCTTTAGCAGGTGCAGCTTTTCCGGCAATGGCACGGTTTCGGGCTAGAATTAATTCATCCATTTCCTCGACTTTTCTCAACCCAAGCCCCACTTCCATCAAAGTTCCAACAATTGCCCGTACCATACCACGCAAAAAACGATTTGCGGTTATATGAAATAGCAATTGGCCGTCCTTTTGTTCCCAGTGGGCTGATATAATTTCACATCGGAAGTGCTTGACCTCGGTATGCACTTTGCTGAAGCACTCAAAATCCTCATGGCGGAGTAAAGCTTTTGCAGCCTCATTCATTTTTTCCACATCCGGACTGTGGAAGCACATCCAAGCCAAGTCATTCAGAAACGGGTTTTTCCTGAAAATAATCCGGTAGACGTAGGATCTTCTTCTCGCATTAAATCGAGCATGAGCATCTGGGTTCACCTCACGAATCGTGTGGATGGATATTTCCTTAGGCAAAATGGAATTAATCGCTTTCAGGAAATTTTCTCCTGGCAGACTGTCAGCCAAATCAAAGTGGCAAACTTGCATCGAAGCATGTACTCCCGTGTCAGTTCGCCCACTACCGGTTACATATATTGGCTTTCGAAAATAGGTGCTAAGGGCAGTTTCAAGACATTCCTGCACTGTAAACGAATTTTTTTGAATTTGCCAACCATGAAAAGGGGTGCCCTTATAGCTCAATTCCAGGAAATACCGCTTGGTCTCACTCATACTGCTGCAAAGATACAATTCCCTATCAAATCCTCTGGGAGACTTTTCCATTCTTGGTTATGATTGGATTTGATCTTTTCTTTGCCAAAAAAAAGTGATAAAATGATTCAACGCCTTCAAACAATATTTCTTTTCCTTGTGGTAATAGCCATGGGAGTTACCATTGGGACACCGCTCTGGGAGCAAGTGGACACAGGTTCAGGTACTGGTGATTCCTGGAACCTTACTGCATTTATGTTGACAAATTTGGATTCATCAGGGGAGGAGATCCAATCCTCTTCCAAGTGGTACATCGCGGCATTGGCTTCTTTCGCAGGGCTTTTAGCGTTGATTTCTATTTTCCAATACAAGGTCCGCTCCAGGCAAATGATGCTCAACATGATCAATAGCTTAATTATGGTAGGTCTGGTTGCAACGGTTTTTTTGACTACCAACGGAATTAATCAGGAAATTGCAGCAGAGGTAGCCGGGGAATATCAGATTGGTTTTTGGGCTGTACTTATCGGCATGGTCTGTAATATGCTTGCCAACCGATTTATCCGAAAAGATGAAGCATTGGTTCGGTCGGTGGATAGGATTAGATAGAGGAGAGTCTTAAGACACAAGATATAAGACACAAAAATAAAGATAACTGAAGTTTCCTCAATATATTTTAAAATCAGAAAGCCAGTGATATGCTGGCTTTCTGCTTTTGAATAAGTTTTATCCTATTACCAGAATCGTATTCCGATAGTTGGATAGAATGTCTTCAGATTTTCGGTCGGAATGACTCCAACCTGAAGTGAAATGTTTGCATTCAGTTTCCGCTTATAGTAGGCTCGCATTTTAAAAGAGGAGAAAAAATCAGAAATGGTTGGAATCAGGTTTACTCTTTAAGGAAATTTTAGAAATATGGGCAAACTCAAGAGAGACTTTTCTAATTTCAATTTTAAAAACTATAATAATGCGATTCGAAACCCTTACCATACACAAAGGAAATCTAATTACTGACTCAGCAAAGCCTGTTGTCCAGCCAATAACGCTCAGCACAACCTTCGAGCATGGTGCGGGAGAAATGATGTACTCCCGAGCTAACAATCCCAACCGGAAAGCGCTAGAAGATGTACTTGCAGCAATGGAAAAAGGTGCGGATGCTGCAGCATTTGCCTCGGGTAATGCTTCCGGAACGGCTGTGTTCCAAGCTTTGGAGCCGGGGTCTCACATCGTGGCTCCTGACGATATGTATCATGGTTTACATAATTCGATGGTACAGCTCTTTGCAGGGATATTAGAAGTGAGCTTCGTTGACATGAGTAATCTCGAAGAAGTTAAAAAGGCCATTCGACCCACAACCAGACTTTTTTGGGTAGAAACCCCTTCTAATCCGCTTTTGAAAATCACAGATATCAGGGAACTTTCAAAGCTTGCAAAAGCTCAACATGCAATCCTCGCTTGTGACAACACCTTTGCCACATCGGTCTTTCAAAACCCGATTGATTTGGGTGCAGATATCGTCATGCATAGCAGTACAAAGTATTTTGGCGGGCACTCCGATATTTTAGGAGGAGCTTTGATTACCAAGGAAGTCAATCCTTTTTGGGAAAAGATTAAAATTGTCCAGCGTGTCGGCGGAGCCGTTCCTTCTCCCACGGATTGCTATATGCTCTGCAGAAGTATTCGGACTTTGGCCTATCGAATGAAAGGCCATGCAGAACATGCGACGATTTTGGCGGAATACCTTTTGAATCATCCCAATGTAGAGAAAGTCTTTTATCCGGGATTGAAATCCCACCCAGGTCATGAGATTGCCGCTTCGCAAATGAGTGGATTTGGCGGGATCATTTCATTTATGGTTAAAGGAGATGCTAAACGTGCAGACGAAGTCGTTTCCAAGCTTCGATATTTCGCAAATGCTACGAGCCTTGGAGGAGTAGAAAGTCTTATTGAGCGACGAGCTTCTGTAGAAGGACCCGATACCAAAACTCCGCAAAATCTGCTGAGAGTATCGGTTGGGTTGGAGCATACGGATGATTTGCTGGAGGATTTGGAGCAGGCCTTGGAGTAAGAATTGAAAGATTACAAGATTGGAAAATTAAAAAATTAGGTTTCGCACCAAGTCTACTTTTTATAATAGGGAAAAGAATTCTTAAAAAAATAGCTCCCAAATTTAAGTGGGAGCCATTTTCATTATTTATACAGTGTCACTGGCCAAAGGTCGTTGCCAAGGTTGATGTCAGTGGTAACCTTGTCAGGATCGATTTCCACAGATTTAACTTTTTTGCTGGTTTTGTGGAGGTAAGACCAGGTATTTCCTCTTTGCCAGATCTCCACTGGGAGTTTGATGCGCTCTTTGGTATCATCGTCATAGACGACTTCCAATAGAACCGGCATAGGGAAATCTCCCTTGTTTACCAGATTTACAAGATAATTTCCTCCATAGGGCTGTACCGAGGTAATGCCTAAGTCGATATTTCCATTTCCATAAAACCAACCTTTCCAAAACCAGCTGAGGTTTTCCCCAGCTACATTTTCCATGTGATTGAAAAAGTCATTCGGTTGTGGATGCTTGTATGCCCAAGTTTTGATATATGATTTGAAGGCATTGTCAAATCGCTCTTCACCCAAAATATATTCTCTTAGCATAATCAAACCAATAGCAGGCTTCATGTAAGCTACCATTCCAAGATTTCGGGTATCAGTTATATCAGGGTAATTGTCGATCCCCTCACGTCCTTCATTTGAAAAATAATTATTGAAACGACGGGTTTCTGTCAAGTTTGAAGGATATTCTCCATTATTGAAGGCATTGGAGCTGTAGTGGTTGATGAAGGTGTTGAATCCTTCGTCCATCCATGCATAGCGACGTTCATTCGTGCCGACGATCATCGGGAACCAGTTGTGCCCAAATTCATGATCTGTCACGCCCCAAAGCGACGCACCTTTGGAATTGTAATGACAGAAGTTTAAACCAGGATACTCCATTCCACCAATCTCGGCGGCTACGTTTGTTGCGGCTTCGTAAGGGAATTCAAACCATTTTTCGGAGTAATATTCGATAGAAGCCTTGGTGTATTCCGTTGATCGAGTCCATGCATCTTGCCCATTACTTTCCATCGGATAGACAGATTGAGCAAGGATTGTCTTGCCAGAAGGCAAACTGATCTTGGAAGCATCCCAGATAAAGGAGTCAGAAGTTGCAAAGGCTACGTCCCTAGCATTTTGAATTCTGAAATGCCAAGTTACTGTGCCGCTTTGTTTTGGACGGGTCAATTGAGTGTTTTTGATTTCGTCTGGAGTGATCAAATAAATTGTAGTATCACTTGACATGGCTTTTGCCATTCTGTTTTGAATCTCCTTGCTCAGAACTTCATTCGGATTCATCAGTTTGCCAGAACCTACGACAATGTGGTCATAGGGCACGGTTACTTTGTAATCGAAATTGCCGTATTCCAGATAGAATTCACCTGCCCCCAGGTATGGTTCCACATTCCAACCTTCGATATCGTCAAATACAGCCAATTTTGGATACCATTGAGCAAAGGCATAGATCCATCCGTCTTTCACTTTCAATCTCCCCATTCGATCCATGCCTTTTTGAGGCACTTTGAAAGAAAAGTCCATGGAAACAGTCGCCTTGCCGCCTTTGGCAGGAATCGGCTCTGCAAACCAAACTTGCATTCGCGTATCATCGATCAGGTGTTTGGCTGAATTAGCTCCTTTGGCACCAACCTTTGCAATTACATTACTGATGTTGTATCCTCCGTCAATATCTCCATTGTAGCGATTTCCTTGAATAGGAGTGGTCAATGTACCTCGGGAATCTGGAGTAAATCGATTTTGCTCCAGCTGAAGCCAAATGAAATCCAGTGTTTCGGGGCTGTTGTTTGTATAAGTGATGGTGACTTTTCCGGAAAGGACATGAGTCGAATCATTCAAACTTACTTCGATTTGATAATCTGCAGCATTTTGCCAGTAAGCTTCTCCGGGTTTGCCCGAGGCAGTTCTGTAGCTATTTCCTGTTCGGTCCAGAAATTCTCCAAAATCTTTTTGATTGTTCTCTCTTGCCTGCTGTCCAAAAGTGGATATACTCCCCGATAATAGCAGGAGAGTCATCATCCACCCGATTAGTTTAAATTTTATCATTTTCTTTCAATTTGCTGCCAAAATACGGACTCTGAGCAATTGAACGGATGCTTTTTTTCAAAAGGGAAATTCATTAACCAAATTTTAGATTCAGATTTTGGTTGGAGCATGAAGTAAAAGGACTTTATCTTTGGCCAAAATTCTATCATCCTAAATGAAAAAAGCACTCCTAATCGGCTGTTTAGCCATTTTATCGGTTCAAGTTTATTCCCAAACAGACACGACTGCTCAAAATTTAAATGAAATAATTATTCAGGAAAATCGAATTCAGATTCCATTTTCGAAGCAAAGCAGAAATATTTCTGTAATAGATCGGCAGCAAATCGAAACTTCCCCGGCAAGGAGCCTTCAGGAGGTGCTGAGCTTTGTGCCCGGAGTGGACGTCAGACAACGAGGCGTTTCGGGAGTACAGGCGGATATCGGTATTCGGGGAGGAACATTTGATCAGACGTTGATGCTGCTAAATGGAATTAAGCTTTCAGATCCACAATCAGGGCACCACATGATGAATATTCCCATTCCATTGGTGAACATCGATCGCGTGGAGGTGCTGAAAGGTCCGGCTTCGAGAATCTTTGGACAGAATGCTTACACCGGGGCGGTCAATGTCATTACGAATTTGAGTGATACCAAGAGTCTTAAGTTGCAAGGTTATGGAGGAGATTTTGGGATGAAAGGGATTAACCTAGCTGGTTCGCTTCCGGCAGGGAAATACAAGCAAAACTTAGCGGTTTCCTATGACGAGTCGAATGGCCATCAGTACAATTCCGACTATCAGGTGAGCAATATTTTTTACGAAGGAGGATTGGATCTCAATGCCAAAAACTCAATTCGTGGAATGATCGCTTACACGGACCGGACTTTTGGGGCGAATGGATTTTATACTTCAGCTTTCCCCGACCAATGGGAAAGTATCCAAACTACCCTTGGTGCCTTGAGTCATACTTTCAATCATCAATCTTTATCTATTAATACACGGTTGTATGGAAGACGAAATGTTGATGAGTATCGGCTTCGGAGAAATGAACCTGCGTTTTTTCAAAATAATCATACCTCCGATGTTTTTGCCCTCGAGACAAACGGTAGCTATAAAAGTAAATTGGGTGTGACCGGTTTTGGACTTGAACTGAGAAAAGAGCAAATCGTAAGCAATAACCTCGGAGATCACGAAAGAAGTTTAATAGGGCTTTTCTTGGAGCAATTGGTCAACTTAGGTGATAAAACCGATCTCCGTGCCGGGGTCTATTCCAACTACTATTCAGAATATGGATGGAAGCATTTTCCGGGTTTGGAAGTTGGCTACCAAGTGTCAAATGCCATCCGACTTTATTCAGGAATTGGTTCAAGTTTCCGAATCCCAACCTATACAGATCTATTCTATGCAGGTCCGACAAACATTGGAAATCCTGATTTACAACCAGAGCAGGCAAGATCTTTTGAGTTTGGAGGGAAATGGACGCATTCCAATTGGAGGGGTGAATTGGTGTATTTCAATCGCTACTCTGAAAGCGTAATCGAATGGACCAGAACAAGTTCAAATCAGCCATGGCAGCCTCAAAATTTCAATGAAGTAGGTTTTAACGGTATTGAGGCATCCACTAATTATCGAGTTAACCCAAATGGTAAAGCTGTTCAGATCAAGGAATTGATGGTTTCCTACAATTTCATCGACGCGAATTTCACTACTCAACCGGGTTTGGAGTCCCGCTATGCATTGACTGCTTTGAGAAATCAATTGATTGGAGGTGTTTTGGTTGGACTGGGTGAAAAAGTAGAGTGGAATACCAAAATGCGCTATGTAGAGCGGATCAGTTTAGATCCTTATTTCTTGTTGGATATGAGAGTGGACTATAATCGGCTAGGAAAGTTGGGATTCTTTGCTGAGGCTTCCAATATCACGAACACTGATTACATCGAGGCTGGGACAGTTCAAATGCCTGGGAGATGGTTCAGGGCTGGGATAATGGTTAATCTGGAATAGAGAGAATTTGTTTCTCACAGATGTCACAGATGGACACAGATAAATTAAAATCGAATGTTAGAAATGACATTCGATTTTTTGTTTTCGTAGCTAAAAAAAAGGAAATAAAAAAGCCTCAGATTTCACCGAGGCTTTAGTGGGAGTTGAGTCCCGAAAGCTTTCGGGAGAACCCCCGACCCTCCCGATTGTATCGGGATGCTCTGAACCATCAGGGTAAATCTTTAATTAATTCTTCAATTTTTTTCTTTGATTTCCATGATTTTACAGACCTCTCCCTGGCATAAGCACTCGATTTGTCAGGAAATTTTTCAATGAAAACCAGTTTCCAGTCTGCTTGATTTCCAGTGAATCCTTTATGGTTTGAATTGTGCTTTCTGATTCTCTCCTGTATCTCCTCACAAGTATGACCAATGTAGAATTTGTCTTTCGACATTGAAAAAAGGATATAAAATGAACATGGCATAGTTAAAAATAAAAAAAGCCTAAGATTTCTCCTAGGCTTTAGTGGGAGTTGAGGGATTCGAACCCCCGACCCTCTGCTTGTAAGGCAGATGCTCTGAACCAGCTGAGCTAAACTCCCAAGATGTTTTGGTTCACTTTAAAGTAGGATTTGAATCCCGACTCTCCCGATGTAGTCGGGATGCTCTGAACCAGCTGAGCTAAACTCCCAAGATGTTTTAATTCACGATAGAAAAGATCTTATCTCATTTCTTTATCCAATTTGTATGCTCTGAAACAACTGAGCTAAACTATAAAATGTGGGAGTTGAGGGATTCGAACCCCCGACCCTCTGCTTGTAAGGCAGATGCTCTGAACCAGCTGAGCTAAACTCCCAAGATGTTTTGGTTCACTTTAAAGTAGGATTTGAATCCCGACTCTCCCGATGTAGTCGGGATGCTCTGAACCAGCTGAGCTAAACTCCCAAGATGTTTTAATTCACGATAGAAAAGATCTTATCTCATTTCTTTATCCAATTTGTATGCTCTGAAACAACTGAGCTAAACTATAAAATGTGGGAGTTGAGGGATTCGAACCCCCGACCCTCTGCTTGTAAGGCAGATGCTCTGAACCAGCTGAGCTAAACTCCCAAGATGTTTTGGTTCACTTTAAAGTAGGATTTGAATCCCGACTCTCCCGATGTAGTCGGGATGCTCTGAACCAGCTGAGCTAAACTCCCAAGATGTTTTGGTTCACTTTAAAGTTGGATTTGAATCCCGACTCTCCCGATGTAGTCGGGATGCTCTGAACCAGCTGAGCTAAACTCCCGTCTCTTATCAAACGGATTGCAAAGGTAGATTCTAATTTTTTACAGGCAAATAAAATGTTTGATTCGTTTGCAATTGTTTGAAAATGAGGGGTATTTTTTTTTGTTTTCTTCAGATGAAAATGATTTCCCGCAGATTTACGCAGAAAAAGCCGCAGATTTCCACAGATTTTTTGGGTAAAAATTTAGCACTTGTATTCGATTATAGATCAAATGGGGCCAAGTACAAATCCTTTCATCAAGCCTCGTAAATCGTACTTCTTAAATCAAAAATTGCATTAATAGCCATACTTCCCTTTCCATTTCCCGGACAGATATTTCCGCAACTCGTTTTCACGAGCATTTTCTCCGGGTTCATAGAGTTTGGTGCCTTTGATTTCATCGGGTAAAAATTCCTGAGCGACAAAGTTGCCTGGGAAGTCATGGGAATACATGTAGGCTTTTCCATAGTTAAGATCCTTCATCAGTTTGGTTGGAGCGTTTCTGAGGTGAAGGGGAACTGACAAGTCTCCTTTTTCACGGACCAAGGCTTGGGCTTGGTTGATGGCCATGTAAGAGGCGTTACTTTTCGGAGAACTCGCCAAATAGGTCACGCATTGGGAAAGGATGATTTTCGCCTCCGGATAACCGATGATTTTGACGGCTTCGAAGCAATTGGTAGCTAAGAGCAGTGCATTTGGATTTGCATTTCCGATGTCCTCCGAGGATAAGATAACTAGTCGTCGTGCGATGAATTTTACATCTTCTCCGCCCTCGATCATCCGGGCCAACCAATAGACAGCAGCATTTGGATCTGAACCGCGAATAGATTTGATAAATGCCGAAATGATGTCATAATGCTGTTCGCCGGATTTGTCGTACAGCGCAACTTTTTGTTGTGCGATTGTCATCACGATTTCATCTGTGATTTGGCAAGGGTTCTCGTTGATTCCGTCAATTACGATTTCTAGGAGGTTGAGTAGTTTTCGACCATCGCCGCCTGAGATTCGAAGCAAGGCATCGATTTCCTTAAGCTCTACTGTAATTTTCTTAAGCTCGACATCTTTTTCCAAAGCCTGATGCATCATCGCTTCCAGTTCGGGTTTGCCCAAAGCATTCAGGGTAAAAACCTGACATCTAGACAGCAAAGCCGCATTGATCTCAAAGGAAGGGTTTTCTGTTGTCGCACCAATAAGGCGAATGGTTCCTTTTTCCACTGCGCCAAGTAGTGCATCTTGCTGAGATTTATTGAAGCGGTGGATCTCGTCTATAAAAAGAACCACTCCTTGTTGAAACCTTGCTTTTTCGATCACTTCACGGATATCTTTCACGCCGGAACTGATGGCACTTAAAGTGTAAAATGGGGCTTTGATCTCATTGGCGATGATGTTTGCGATCGTAGTTTTGCCCACTCCTGGAGGTCCCCAAAGGATCAAAGAAGGCACATTTCCAGACCTGATAGCTTTGTGAAGAAAAGAGTTGGGGGAGGATAAATGCTCCTGACCGATCAAGTCTTCCAATCGGGTAGGACGCATGCGTTCGGCTAGGGGAGTGGGGTTCATTTTTTTAGAGGCAAGAGATTAGAAGCAAGAAAGTATCAAGTAGCTAGATTTTAGTATCAAGAAATGGAGCCGATAGGCAAGAATCAAAATGGGTTGATTTGTGAATAGAAACGCAAATTAGAATAAAAAAAAGGCCTTTTAGGCCTGATTGTAATCGAATGGAGTGATTGAATCAATCGATGTTTGTTTGGTGGTTTTTTCTTCCTCAAGATCAAAATCATCCTGAAGCCCAAGCCAGAATTTCGGGGAAGTACCAAAAAATCTGGAAAACCTCAACGCTGAATCTGCGGTAATCCTCCTTTTTCCCTGAATGATTTCAGAGATGCGAGTTTGAGGAATATGAGTTTCTTTGGCAAGTCTGTAAGCGGAGACTTTCATTGGTTTTAAGAATTCTTCCGACAGAATTTCTCCAGGATGGATGTTTTTAAGATTTTCCATTATTTTGATATCAATGATAATCCACTATTTGAACATTAAATGATTGATTGCCTTCCCATGTAAAGATGATGCGCCATTGTTTATTGATGCGAATACTAAATTGGCCCGATAAATTTCCTGAGAGTTTTTCAAGGTGATTTGATGGGGGAATTCTTAAATCATTTATGTTTTGAGAGTTATTGAGCATTCTAAGTTTCCTTCTTGCGATTTCTTGAATTTCATTTGGGAGTTTAGCCGAACGGGTTCCATTCCAAACTTTCTCAGTTTCCTTGTCGCCAAAAGATTGTATCACTAGTTCTGTTTTACGATACTAACGTTTGAAGTTAGTAATTGATTTCAAAATTCAAATACCGAATCTCAAATTTCTTTTACCCTTCTCCCAAACTCCTCCAATTGCACATCATCAAAATCCAAGTGGGTAACAAAACGTACAAGATCTTTTCCGAATTTGACGGATTTGATGTTTTGCTCCGCCAGCTTTTTCATGAATTCCTCTGGAGTAGTTCCCTGCAATCTTGCAATCACAATATTGGTTGCCACGGGGAAAATCTCCGAAACGTAGGGGAGTTTGCTAAGCATTTCTCCTAGAGTTCTGGCTCTTGCATGATCCTCCTTTAGTCGTTCGACTTGATGATCCAAAGCATAAATGCCAGCAGCAGCGAGAAATCCTGCCTGTCGCATTCCTCCACCGAAAACCTTACGGACCTTTCTGGCTTGTTTAATATCTGCTTTTGATCCAAGCAATGCCGAACCAATCGGACAGCCTAATCCCTTACTCAAGCAAATCGAAATCGTGTCAAACTGAGCGCCCCAATCGGCAGGACTGTCGCCAGTTTCCACCAAAGCATTGAAAAGTCTCGCACCGTCCAGGTGAAGTTTGATACCTTTTTCCTTGCAAAGCGCATGAATTGGCTTGATTTCATCCAGAGTATAAATGCTGCCTCCACCTTTATTCATCGTGTTTTCCAGCGAAACCAAGGTAGTCTCCGGAGCATGCACATCATCAGGATTGATGGACTCTGCGATTTGTGATGCAGTGATTTTCCCCAGATCTCCCGGTAAAAGTTTGACTGAAGCATGGGAATTGGCCATGATTCCACCACCCTCATAGAGGTAAATATGGGAATATTGATGGCAGATCACTTCCGTCTGAATTCGAGTGTGGAGGCGAATGGCAATCTGATTGGTCATGGTGCCAGAAGGGCAAAATAGCGCTGCTTCCATTCCAAAAAGGGTTGCAATCTTCTCCTCCAGCGCATTGACTGCCGGATCTTCTCCAAACACATCATCCCCCAACGGGGCGGAAAACATGGCGTCTTTCATTCCCGGAGTCGGCCGGGTTACTGTATCACTTCTTAAATCAATCAACATGGGAGAAATACTTTGATTTTTTACTCATTTTCATTTTTAGGATCTTTTTTAAAGAAAATATCTAGGCTGCTTTTCCGCTTTTCGAAGATTTTTTCCATATCTGAAAGCTCCAGGTTCAATGCTTTGGTTGAAATCTGGATTTCCACCAAGGAAATCATCAAAGAAATCAGAAGCGAAAGCATGCTAGCTACAAATACCCAATTGGCAGCAAGGGTGTAGCCTAGAAAAAGCAAATACATACAAACGATGCACATTAAAAAGCTGAAAACTCCAAACAGCTGCATGTTTTTGATAAGCGTCAATCGACGGCGGAGATTGTGAATCTGCTCAACGATTAGCTCGGATTCCGGTTCAGAGCGATAGTTTTTGTGCAAACCACGAATTAGGGTGGCAATGGCCAAAAATCGATTCGTGAAAGCCAACATCAATAAGGTAATGGCTGAAAAGAGCAGGGCAGGAGTGGAGAGTTGGAGTTCCATTTTTTAAAGATAAATGGAATAACTTGTTTAAATCTGAGTGTCTACTAAAATTAAGGGTTTGGAGATTTAAACTTTAAATAATGTTCGACGTAAACTGGCTCGAAAAAAGTATCAGTATAAAAAATTCTTAGGTTTCTGTTTTTTTCTCTTGTGATTTGGTATACAGGTGAAAATTTATTTCCTATCTTTTTAAATTCAAGAAAATTTTCAAAATATATTTTTCCTGATTCATATTCAGCTTTATCTACCTTGTGGCTAAATAATCTAGACTTTAACGTAAATTGATATTTATAATGCAATCTTGTTAGAGCTAGGTCTTCCATGTCTATCCAAATTTTACCAGTTGGGTTATACCAGTTTGACACACCTTGACCAGCAATGGAAATTGGTGGAGATTTTCTATTTGGTAAAATTTGAATAAAATAACAAGCTCTTCCCGAGATGGTATCAAGACTTAACAGCTTAAATTCATGATTGATAAGAAAATCTTCATTAAAGTATCCATAATGATCAAATTCCTGATTTTTTGGAACGTTTGAAAAATATGGGTTAATCCTTAGCGTTCTTATTGAAGAATAGAAAGTCGAGAAATAACAATCTATATTACTATAAATATCACAATCTGTTTCTGAAAGATAATCTGTTCTATTTATTTTATATTCTTTTAGTTTTTGTTGAATTGTAGATGCTCCATTTTGAGCATTAATTTCCTTTAAAAAATTGTATTTTGATGGATTGGTAATGGTTTTTTTCTGAGAAAACTTCATATTAAAAAGATCATGGTCCGTAAATTTCCCGTCATTAATTGTTGTAAAAAATGATTCATTACCAATCGTATAAGAAGTGCTATCTTGAATTTCAACTGGAAATTGAATTTTTTCATGAGTCACTTCGAAGTTTGCAAGAGCAATTCTGACTATTTCTCTCCCATCTGTAATATTAATTTTATCTGCTATTATTTCGAAATCCTTCAATTGTACCTCTAATGGCTCAAGCTTTAAGGTAATTTGGTTTTTATTTTTGATTGCGATTTTGCCATTAAGAATTTTAAAATTAAAAGCAAAAGCAGAAAATTCACAAATCTCTTCCGCAAGATTAACCTTTAACATTCCAAATTCATTTGCTTCAAATCTTTTGTTGCAAATATCTATCTGTACCATAGGTATGGCAAGACCTGTATACATATCAATAAACGTGAACTCTAGGCTTTGAGATTTTGAGTAGTTAAATAATAAAATAAAAATGAATGTTAATGATTTATATTTCATTTTATACTTTCATTTAGCGGCTTTAAAATTTTTTTCGCTTTTAGATTAATTATTGTTAATCCATCGAATTGAAAGGGAAAGCTGTAATAAATCCTGCCGGAATCCACTATGATTTCGTGCTGATAATTTACTTCATTTGGGTTTGACAACTCTATGAGTTTTACATTATAGTTGTTGTAGTATTTTGATATAATGGGGTCCGCTTTGGTATTGCAGAATTCACAACCGTATTTATCGTAAATTAGAATATACTCATATTCATTATAGTTATGGAAATTAATTTCTTTGAAGTATTCTAAGTGTAAATTAAAATTTTTTAAGTCAGTGTTTTCTTGACATTTTTGAAAAATCAATATGCCTGTAATAATGAAGACTATCTTCAATTTTTTCATTTTCGATTGAGTTTGCTATTCTTAAACTAGAACTAAACGGGATGGAGGCATTCATAAGTAATTCTCCATTTCTAAATTTAATTTCTGAAGTTATTGCAAATGATGTATCCATTATTATCAGGGAACTTTCTCGTGAATTCCACGATTTTAAACGGCCTTCCGCTGAAAGGCTTTCAAAAGGATGCATAAAAATTATCGATATTAATTTTGATCCTTTATGAAAATTTAAATCTGAAAAGGTAGTGATACTTGAACGGTAAGTTGCGTTTAGGAATTGATCTTCGTGAATTCTGGATGAAGCTAATGGTGAAGTTTTCTCAACATATTGACTTTTTATTGGATGAAACTTAGGAGTTGATTTTGGTGAATCTAAATTTATTTGAATAAGAAAAGGATAAAATGGGTATATAATAAGTAAATTAGAATTGATAACCTGATAATATGGAGAGTAAAAATCAGTATTTACTTCATTATTCCCTAAATAAGCTGCGATTGAGTTCATTTCACCTAAAAGTAATAATTCGTTGGTAAGGGTATTTACTTGTAGGAATTGAGGCAAGCTTAGGAAATCGCTATTTTCAAGCAGACCAATTGGTCGAACATTGACGTAGAGGTTTCCATCATGAAAAATTGGTTTGAGAGGTAGAAACTCAAGCAATTCATATTTTTCTAGTATAGGTTTATTAAAATCAAATTTTTCAATCAATTCACCTGAACTATTTATAAGTGATATTTCCTTACTACTTGGCTGCAAAAGAAAAATGCTGTCAAGATTATGGATAAAGAATGAAGAAGGATTTACGCTGAATTCTTTTTCTTTTAACTTTATAGCATATGATTTTTTAGGTTCTAAAAGGTTGATTACATCAATTTTGGTTTTATTTATAAAGGGATTCATCCCAAACAATAAGGAATCATTATATATCTGGGTAAAAGAATATCGATTGTACTGATTTTCCATCAAGGGAGTAAAGATGTTTTCGAGATTTGTTGCGTTCTCTGAAAAATGATCTTTTGATCCAATAAAAATTGTTGATCCATTCTTATCAGAACAAGACCAAATTATGATAAGAATGCTAATTGCTAGCATTCTTATCAAGTAATAGTGGGTCGAGGTTTTCTTATCCTCCAATCGTAGGTGGGGCATATGATTTAGTGTCTCCAACGATACACTTTTTGGTAAGTAATGAACTTGCACACACTGCACCTACCGGGATAGACCCTCCCTGGTAAACATCAATCCATTTACCTCTCGGAATTCCGGCGTCGGCCTTGGACTCGGGATTTGAGAATCCAATTGCACCAACAATTAAACATAACGTGATTACTGATTTTTTTATCAAAGTAAAATTGGTTTTAGTTAATCAAAAAAAAAAAAATAAAGTTAAAAATGCAAACCTTTTTAAAAAAAAAAGCCCGCTTTTTGCAAAGCAGGCTTTGGGATTTTCATACTAAGTAAGTTAAGCAACTTCTCCTAACACAACCAACTTTTCTAGGGTTGGCGCTTTGGATCCGCCTTTTGGCTCGATGGTAATCGCAAAGACTCCTGCTTCTGCGACAGCTTGCATCTGCTGAAGGGTGAATTTCTCTCCAGGATTAACTAAACCAATTCCCACGGGACCGTCTTTGCCGATTGCCCAGAGTTGGTAGTCGAATTCTGAGGAAAGAGAGTTCAAATTGTTCACCGCAACGAAGACTTCTTGCTTGCTTTGATCCCA
The DNA here is from genome assembly GCF_046296635.1 of Algoriphagus sp. Taxonomy (GTDB): domain Bacteria; phylum Bacteroidota; class Bacteroidia; order Cytophagales; family Cyclobacteriaceae; genus Algoriphagus. Next base: position 40,940 of record NZ_JBKBKZ010000028.1, read on the forward strand.
GAAGACATCCACTTTAGCGTCTTTCTGCATCTCAAAACCTTCGCCTTTCATTTCCACTCGTTTGAAATCACCGGCTATCAAGCGATCCAATCTGGAATCTGTCTCTTCGTATTGAAGTTTGACTTGATTAAAGTTATCCGCCATCACTTGCTGATCTTGCAGCAAAGCGGTGAATCTTTCATCTACGTCGTAATACTTACCTGCGAAATAAATCGCCGCGGCACTCGCTAATACTGCCACTAAAGATGCTGCTACTGCAAAGTTTTTCCAAGGGGAAAGCTGTACCACCTTGGTTTCTGCCGGTTTTGCCGCTGTTACCTTTTTAGGCGCTTCTATTTTGAAGTCTGATTCCAAACTTTCAAATATTCGTGCTTTGATCTCTGGTGAGGGTGATGGTCCTGTCAAATGGTCAAAGGAATGCATTGCTTCCTCCAACTCATCCAATTCCTTTTGGATTTCGGGATAAGTTTTTGCCAGGGTCAGGACTTCCTCACGCTCGCGCTCAGTCAACTCTCCCAATAGGAAGAGTTCAAGTTTACCTGATGCTATGTATGATTGAATATCCACTAGATTCTGTCTAAGTTCTTTTTTAATACTTGAAGTGCAGCCCTGACACGGGATTTGACTGTACCGAGAGGAATGTCATATTCCTCCGAGACCTCCGAATGCGTGTATCCTTTGAAGTATATATGGTCTATGATAAATCGTTGATCCTGATTTAAGTTATTGATCAACTCCTTTACTCCTATCGCCTCTACCTGCTCCATAGTTCCTGACTGACTTTCAAGTCCATATACGAAGTCATCAATTCCGTTGGTCTTAGCAGATTGTGAAATTTCTTTGGAGCGAAGTTTGTCAATGGCTGAATTGCGGCAAATATTAGCCATCCAAGTATATAAACGGCCTTTCGACTCCTCGTATGAATCTATTTTTCGAGTGATTTTAATAAATGAATCGTGAAAAATCTCTTCCGCAATGTCTGGATCAGAAATAATTCTTGAAATCACAGAAAACAAAGCACGTGAATATTTCTCATAGAGATATTCCGTGGTTTTCCGGTCTTTGGCTCTTAAGCCTTCGATAAGTTGTTCTTCCTGCAAAGGTCAATGGGTTGAAATAGAATACGCTTAAAAATAGAACACCAAGCTGAAAGTTTTAGCTTGGTGTTCATTTATTTTCAATTAAAGATGAATTACTTCATCGTAAGCTGCTGCCGCTGCCTCCATTATTGCCTCTGACATCGTCGGGTGTGGATGAATGGTTTTAATCAAATCATGCCCAGTAGTTTCCAGTTTGCGGATCGCAACGATCTCAGCGATCATTTCGGTTACGTTGGCTCCAATCATGTGAGCGCCGAGGAGCTCTCCATATTTTTTATCAAATACCAATTTCACAAATCCGTCCTTCGCTCCTGCTGCCGAAGCTTTTCCGGATGCTGAGAATGGAAATTTCCCCACTTTTACTTCATATCCAGCTTCCACAGCTTGTGCTTCTGTAAAACCTACCGACGCGATCTCCGGGGAGCAATAAGTACAGCCTGGGATATTGTTGTAATTTATTGGTTCCGGGTGGTGACCGACAATCTTTTCTACGCATGTGATGCCTTCAGCCGATGCGACATGCGCCAATGCTGGTCCAGGGATCACATCCCCGATGGCATAATATCCCGGCATATTGGTTTTGTAGTATTCGTCAACTTTGATTTTGCCTCGCTCTACCAAAATTCCAACATCCTCCAAGCCGATGTTTTCCAAATTGGAAACTACACCAGCTGCGGAAAGGACAATTTCACATTCCAGCGTCTCTTCACCTTTGGCGGTCTTCACAGTCACTTTGCAACCGGCACCTTTGGTGTCCACTGCCGTCACTTCCGAAGCGGTCATGATGGTCATGCCAGCTTTTTTGTAAATTTTTTCTAAAGTTTTGGAGACTTCCGCATCTTCTCCAGGGACGATTCTATCCATGAATTCCACGATGGTTACCTTGGTTCCAATGGAGTTGTAGAAATAGGCGAATTCCACCCCGATAGCTCCTGATCCTACGACAACCATTGTTTTTGGCTGCTTTTCCAAGGTCATGGCTTTTCGATATCCTATGATCTTTTTTTCATCGATTTTCAGTGATGGCAATTGTCTAGCTCGGGCACCTGTAGCGATAATGATGTTATCAGCAGCGTAAACTGTCTTTTTTCCTTCTTTGTCTTCAACTTCTACTTTTTTACCGGGCTGGATTTTACCCCATCCGGTGATGACTTCGATTTTGTTTTTTTTCATTAAAAACTGCACGCCCTTGCTCATTCCGTCGGCAACACCTCGGCTTCTTTTTATCATTCCGGTGAAGTCTGCATCAGCACCTTTCACTGTGATGCCGTAATCTGCCGCATGATTGATATATTCAAAAACCTGTGCGCTTTTCAGCAAAGCTTTGGTTGGAATACAACCCCAGTTGAGGCAAATGCCTCCTAACTCAGCTGCTTCCACGATGGCAGTTTTCAGTCCGAGTTGAGAAGCACGAATCGCTGCTACATAGCCACCCGGTCCACTTCCCAGCACGATCAAGTCAAATTTTGTCGAAGACATATCTAATTCTTGTTTGATTACAAATTGAAACTCTGCAAAAATAGGCCTTTTGGCTTCAGAAAAAAATCCGAGTTCCCACATGGCTTTTACTTCAAAACCCTCTAAAACTGAAATAATTAAGCTTTTTAAGGGAAAATTTTAACAAATCATTAATCCTCCCACTTATATTTTGCGAAATCAATTTTTAGAGATTTAATACTTTGGTTTTCAATTTAAAACCGATTTGATAAATTTTGGAAAAGCAGAAATCTGAGCTTTTTTTCTAATTTTGGCCAAACAAAATTTTACACTTCATGGGATTACTCACAGGGAAAACCGCATTGATAACAGGAGCTTCAAAGGGAATAGGCAGGTCTATTGCTATTCGATTTGCAGAGGAAGGGGCAAATGTTGCCTTCACTTTTTTGTCCAGTGTGGAAAAGGGCCAGGCACTTGAGGGAGAATTGGAAGCTTATGGAATTAAGGCTAAAGGCTATCGCTCCGATGCATCGGATTTCAAAGCTGCTGAGCAATTGATTACTGACGTGGTGGCTGATTTTGGTGCCTTGGATATTTTGGTGAATAATGCCGGCATCACCCGAGACAACCTTCTGATGCGAATGACTGAAGAAGCTTGGGACGAAATCATGAATGTGAACCTGAAGTCCTGCTTCAATACCGTAAAAGCGGCTTCACGCACTATGATGAAGGCCAAAGCTGGTTCCATCATCAACATGACTTCAGTTGTAGGAGTGAAAGGCAATGCCGGTCAGGCAAATTATGCGGCATCCAAAGCCGGAATCATCGGTTTCACGAAGTCAGTGGCTTTGGAACTAGGATCAAGAAATATTAGATGCAATGCGGTGGCGCCGGGATTTATTGAAACTGAAATGACCGGGGCTTTGGATGAAAAGACGGTGCAGGGCTGGAGAGATGGAATACCGATGAAGCGTGGCGGACAGCCGGAAGAAGTAGCAAATGCCTGTGTGTTTTTGGCTTCCGATATGAGTAGTTATATCTCAGGACAGGTGCTGCATGTGAATGGGGCGATGTATACCTAAGTACGATTTAAGATTTATGATTTACGAGCGGCTGGGGAGATTTAGTCGTTTTGTTTCCCACAGATCTTCACAGAAAAACACACAGACCTGCCTGCGGCAGGCAGGTTTTCACGGATTTATACAAAACCCAATTGGCCTGTGTGAAATCAAATTGAAATTCAGGATTATGAATTGGAATGCGGCTTTAGCCCATTCCTAAGAGGATTATTATCCAAATGGGGCTTTAGCCAAAGATCAGTCGTTTTTTTATTTCCCGCAGAGCAACGCAGAAAAAGACGCAGATCGGCGCAGATTTATAAACGACCAAATTGAATTGAGTGAAATCCAATTGAAAATACAGAATTATGAATAGGAATGTGGCTTTAGCCCATTCCTTAAAGAATTATGATCTAAATGGGGCTTTAGCCAAAGATCAGTCGTTTTTTTATTTCCCGCAGACCGCCGCAGAAAAGGTCGCAGATCGGCGCAAATTTATAGACGAAGATTAGGGCTTAATTTTTAAATCTTGACAAATCAATTTTGTAAAACTCATATTCATCCTCGGACTTTTGCTCGGGTTTGTTGATGAAAAGACCTTCTGAAGTGAGAAACCAATTTTCGAGATCTAATTCGAATTCATAATCAAAAAAGTATTCTCCAAGTGGATCCCAATCCCCTGAATAAACACTTAGAACATAGTGTTTTGTGCGTTCAAACTTTGTTTTTCCAGCTCCAGATTCCTTTATCTTTGAGCATTTAAGAATCAAGTCATTTTTTTCAACATAAAGCAAAAAGAGATTTTCAGCCCCTTCTTTTGGTAAGGCCCAATTTGTCCATCCGCTTGGTAAAAGCTCAATTTCCCTTGGTATAAAATTAAATTCTACATTCGATCCAGGTGTGATTCTTTCAATTAGATCTACTCCTTCTAAAACATAGATTTCATTTGAACTAGGCCAGCCCAAATAATATTTATTTCTCTTAAGGTCATATGACCCTACCAAGTTTGTTGCCGTGAAATCATTTTTAAATCGTTCATACCCCTGAGGCATACCAAAATCACTTTTTTCAATTTGCAGGGTATTTAGATTTATAGATAGTATCCATTCAGTAAAATTGATGGAAAATTCATATTTCTGCCCGTTAGATTCGGGGAGGTTATTTGTATTGGGTTTCACATTAAATTGTAAGATAGCGTCTTCAATGAATTCAAATTTCCTATTAAGACTTAAACGCGTTTTATTTATCTCATTACTATCAAGGTAATTTTTAAGGTTGCAAAAGAACCTAATTTGTTGTCCATTTTGGTTATACTCAGCAATTTCTCCCATGAGATTCACTACGAATACCGAATATTTGGATATAACGACATTTCCTGAAATTCCTGCTTTCATGGATTCAGGACCTTGGTATGGAATTTCTATTCTATTTACCTCAAATCCTGACACTGGATCTGTAAAAACAAAAGCCCAACCTTTATACTTCAGAGCAGATTTTTTTGTTAAAAGAAGTTCATGATTTCCATCTTTAACTACTTTTATTTCATATACAGATTTGGTTAATGAGTCAAGATGAAAAGTAAATTCACCAACAATTAACTCCTCCAATTTCCCTTGATAAATGTTGGAGGCAGGATTCTTTGAACAGGAGAAAAGAATCAAAAAGACTAGGAGGAGTGGAGCAAAGTTTTTCATTTATGATAGCTTCTAATTAATAAACCGACTCAAGTCAATTTTATGAAACTCATATTCATCCTCCGACTTTTGCTCAGACTTATTTAGGTAAATGTAGCCTGAGCTTAAGAAGATATTTTCTAATCTACTGCCTACAGGATAAGTGAACTCAAGTTCCGCTTTGAGATTCCACGCCTCATCATAAATCGATAATAAATAAGTGGTTTCATTGAGGAACATTCGTTGTCTGATGTCCTTGATTTCTGGCTTCGTTCGTATTTGATTGATTAAAGTTACTCGTACTCGAAGGTTAGTTTTCGAATCATATAGCAAGTGCTTATTCATCGCGCTATTGTCCGGTTTTTCCCATGACCCTGAATTCCCATTTTCAATAAATAGCTCAGGGAAATAGGTTTTAGGAGTCAAACCATCCAGTTTTTTTCGGTCAATGATCTTACAATCCTTGATTAAGTAAAGTGAGTCAGAAAAGGGAAACATTGCCCAAGAATTCCCATTCTCCAAGAGCCTCAATAATTTGCCCGCTGAAATAGAATTTGCATAGGTCTCATCATAGGGAGCCTTGAAGTCAGATTTGCATAACCAGTTTCCCAAAGAATCAAATTTGCCAATCCAGGATCCGAATTCAAGATCCAAGCCATCCTTCTTCGTACGAAATGACATAATTTCAAAAGGATCGAAGGTGATTTCGAATTCGTTTTCCGAAAGAATATGCAAGCTGTTCTCTGGGTCTGGTAATTCCAGATAACCTTTCGATACATAGGAATTCATATCCAATTTTAGAGTTCTGAAAAGAGAATCCGACTGATAAAAATTTACATTTCCGATGTTGTTTGCAGCTATTAAAATCAGGCCGTCAAAAGCTTTCCCACCGTGATAACCACCTTTTAGGGAATTTGGGCCTTCTTTTGGAAGTTGAAATTGTGTTAACCTCGAGCCAGTCTGAGCATCAAAAAATTGAAACATGCCATTCCATTCAGTATAAACAACTTCCTTTCCATCAATTAGGATGGGTTCCCTAAATCCCATGAAGCCGGTTTTTTCATCCCGCTCAAAACTGACTTCACCCGAAATAAAATCTTCTAATTTCCCGGTGATAACCTCAGCTTTCTCCGAGCAAGAAATTAGGATGCCAATAATCGATAGGTAAAATAATTTCTTCATTGATCTAAATTAACTTAGAATCTAAACTAATAAAAAATCAAATGTGGATATCCGGGATCTTACCAGTAGTGTGAATTAAAGAATAGAAAATTCTTCGAAACACTTGATTTTGGGTATTCATCGGTCATCGGTCACCTGACATCCGACCCTAAAATCCGGAACTCAGACATTCAAATTCATCCCTCCTCAATACCCTTTCACTCCTGCTTCTGCAATGATTCCATCCTGAGCGGAGGTCACGCCGGAGATACCGATGGAACCAACGATGATGCCATCTCTGAAAATCGGGAGGCCGCCTTCGACGCCGACAGCATTCGGAAGGGTAGCGATTCTGCCACCTCCTTCGCCTTTCATTGCCTCTTCAAAAACTTTCGTGGGTCGCTTGAAATACAAAGCGGATTTTGCTTTGGCTTGAGCAACATCAATTGATCCGATTTGGACACCATCCATCCGTTTCAAAGAAATCAGATGTCCGCCATCGTCAAGAATAGCGATGACAACATTCCAGCCCTCAGCCATAGCTTTCGCTTCAGCGGCTTCAGTGATTCGTTCTGCATCATCAAGTGATAAATAAGGCTTGGTTTGCGCAAAAGCAATGATAGGTAAGGCTAGGAAGACAAGAATAAGAAGCTTTTTCATAATTGGGAAGGTTATTAGTTTCAATGTGAATTTTCAATCAGGAAGAATATTATTTGAAAATACCTCTAGTTTGGTTTTTATAAAAGACAAAGAACCAATAACTTATTTTTTCAATCAAATTTTGACTCTATGACCTCTAGACGCGATTCACTCAAAACCCTTGGATTGGCCACCGGACTCGGGCTCTTGGCATCCTCCAGCCTTTTTGCTTGCAGCAATAAATCCAAGAAAGATAAACTCGGCGTTGCTTTGGTTGGACTCGGGTACTATAGCACTGACCTACTCGCTCCTGCTCTGCAAAACACCAAGCATTGCTATCTCGCTGGTATCGTGACAGGAACTCCATCAAAGGCCGAAACTTGGAAAGCGAAATACAATATCCCGGATAAAAACATTTATAACTACGATAATTTTGACACGATTGTGGACAATCCGGATATCGACGTAATCTATGTGGTGCTCCCTCCCTCCATGCATCGGGAGTATGTGGAACGTGCCGCAAAGGCCAAAAAGGAAGTTTGGTGCGAAAAGCCCATGGCTGTCACAGCGGAAGATTGCCAAGCGATGATTGATGCCTGCAAAGCAAATGGTGTTGGACTTTCTATTGGCTATCGCTGTCAGCATGAACCGAATACCCAAGCGTACCAAAAGATAGTCCGAGAGGGTTCATTGGGGAAAGTGTTAAGCCTGGATTGTGCAGCGGGGTATCGTGAAGGAAGAACGGATCACTGGAAGCAAAAGCGTGAAATGGGTGGAGGAGTGATTTATGATATGGGGGTTTATTCAATTCAAGGTGCAAGATTGGGTTCAAATATGGAGCCTGTCGCTGTTAATTCCGCCAAAGTCTGGACAGAGCGTCCCGAAATTTATAAAGATGGATTGGGAGATATCGTGGAGGCGGAACTGGAATTCCCCGGAGGTGTAATCGGGAAGATCAAGACATCTTTCGCGGAAAACGTCAACTTTCTGAATATCACATGTGAAAAAGGTACTATAGAAATGGCTCCTTTTTCTTCTTACGCTGGAAACAAAGGAAAAAGCCCGCTTGGAGAGATCAACTTTCCTTATGATGTGCCTTGGCAACAAGCCAATCAAATGGATCAGGATGCCAAGGCGTTTATGGAAGGAAATTCGTATTTGGTGCCTGGAGAAGAAGGGCTCAGAGATATTCGAATCGTTCAGGCAATTCTTGAAAGTGCGGAGAAAGGTAATAGAGTTATTATTTAAAAATGGATGAGAATTTGGCTTGCTGGGAAGAATTGAAATCCATCTGAAATGAAATTTCATTCTCAAAGTGTTATCTGTCAGCAAGTCATTGATTTCTAAATCAGTTTCTTTGCTGACTTTCGTCATATGAAGCAAGTTTGGCGTTAGCTATCATTGTAAACAATAATCTGATATTACTATGAGCTCCAGACTTTCGAAAAGCAGCATTTTACACGCTTGCACCATCAAGCAGCAATTGACCATTTCTGATTTTGAAAAGGAGGTAGCTCGACTCAAATCCGAGGTGACTACCAAAGATGAATCGGAAAGCCAAGGTGGTCGTGGTACCTCTGAGCAAAATGATCTATTGGTGAGAATGGAGCACGAATTACTTTTTCTAAGAAATGAGTTGATGGTCTTGGAAAATATCGATCCGGAATCTGTCACCGAGGAAATAGGGGAAGGGTCAGTGATAGAGACCGATCAACGCATTTTCTTTGTGAGCACCTCCATCGAATCGGTAGAAGTGAATGGCAAATCAGTTTTTGGACTGTCCGTTCATGCACCCATTTATCCAGAAATGAAGGGTAAGAAAAAAGGTGATATCATTGAATATAATGGGCTTAGATATCAGATTTTGGATGTGTATTGATCTTGGAAAAGTTCAAGAATATAGGTATAAGAATTTCTCTCAGCAGGCGAATCTTCCATAGGTTTGAGGCTGGAAGACCGGAGACCACGCCACGGCGCGCAGGAGAAGACCGAAGAGGCCGCAGTCAAAGAAGGCCTTAAATTTAGATTTTAATTGCCAGATACTTTTTTATCTACTTGTGAAGAGGAGGATATTCACAAAAAATCAACTAGTGTCCCAACTTTCCACAAAGAAGGTTGGGATTCTTTTTTGCTTCCTAGTATATAGATTTTCTAGCTAAACATTTATTCGCATTGCCTACTTTTATGATCGAATAAGAAAAATCTTTCCCATGTTCGAAGGACTGAGATACCCAAAATCCCTTGATGAAGCACTTTTTAATTCCTGGATGGAAGCAGGAAGGGCGAGTCCGATCTCGTATTGCTATTTGTTGATTTTTTGGGACGAGTTGGATGAAAAGTATTTACCGGGTTTTGCAATCAATCGAAGTGAAATCGAGGAACATGAAAAGTATGGCTATTCCCCTGCCAGACAATTATTGGTGGCTGCTTATGACTTGTATTCGGAGTCAAGGGTGGGGTAAAGTCAGGGTATTGTACAAATTTTGGGTATATGCTTTTCTGCCACCAGCCAAATTTTATTATGTTCCACCTCGACTTCGCTCGGTGTCCGTTGGTTTGTTTTTGAGGGAGGGGAGGAATATGCGGCGCAGCCGCATGTTCCTCCCCTCCCTTTAACAACATCAAATCCGGTGGCCGAGCGAAGTCGAGGCCATTTTGATCTACTGGCAAAGTAGCGTATATACATATAATTTAAAGAGTAAATCCTCAAGACTCAATCCTTCCACATCCCCTTCTTTAGAGTCCTTGCTTCCCGTTCCAGCTTTACGAAATATTCTGAGTATTTCACATTAGGAGGAAAGGTTGCGGCGGTTGCATACCCTTCTTTTACCAAAAGGGCATTCAAAAATGTGCCGTCGTCCAGATAAACATAAGCCAATGTTCTCTTATATCGATCGTACCGTTGGACATCGTATTCCAGTCTGACTTTCTTTCCTGTCAGCGTCTTTTTCACGAAGTCAGAAGCTTCCTGGCCAAAGTATTCTACCTCTTTTCTGCCTGTTCGTCTCACCTCAGGAGTGTTGATCCCGATTAATCGGATTTTTTCATTTTGTCCCCTTTCATTGAGCACCCAAAAAGTATCTCCGTCTACGAATTTAGAGATTTCCAATAGCCCGGTTTTTTGCTGGGAAAATGCAGGATTTGGGTTGAGTATAATGAGTCCAATGGAAATCAAAAAAAAGAGTTTTAGCATTTAGAATGGTTGGTTGAAATTCTGTATCCGAAACTTTAAGGTATCACTCAGATTCAAACCTAATAATAGAAATTTTACTTGGAAAATGCGCCGTTTGCTACTTTTCAAAATCAGTGAAATATGTAATTTCTTTCTCTTGGAGTATAACTTTTTCAGCAAATAGACACATCACCTTTAGCCAATATAGGATTCAAAAAAGGCTGTTAAAGAGCTAAAAACCAAATTTCCTACCAAATGCAAATTTGATGTTACCAATTTCAATTTTCACTATTTATTCCGTTTATATCTTTTTTTAATCTATTCCTACTCGAATTACCAGCGGATATAAAATTGATCACCCAGTACACTAAATGAAAAATAAAATTTAAGTTTTATGAAAACAGAAACTACTAAGAACCGATTTTGGCGGTCCATTTTGGTCGCCTTATCGATAACGGCAGTCTTCGCAAGTTGCCAAGATACCTTTGATGAACTCCTTGGAATTTGCCCCGAAGTAGAGTCCACAAATCCTACAGATAAAGCTGTTGGAGTTCCCCTGAATAAGCTCATTTCTGTGACTTTCAATGAGGAAATGAATCCTGCCAGCATTAAGGCAGCGGCCTTTAGCTTGAGAGTAATGAATGCATCAGGCGGAGTAGATAGTAGTGTCTCCGGTACATTGACTTATGATGCCCCAACGAACACCATGAATTTTCTTCCGGATAGTCCTCTTAGCGCTAATACTACCTATACAGGTACGGTAGAACCGATTGTGACGGATTTATTGGGAAATGTATTACAGACTCCTTATGTATGGACATTTACTACAGGTGTCGCACCTACTGTGACTTCTACTAGCCCTACTAATCTAGCTACAGGAATTGCACTTAACACTGGCATCACTGCCACTTTCAGTGCAGAAATGGATCCTTCGACAATTAATGCTACTTCATTTACATTGAATAACGGGACAACAGGCTTAACAGGTGCTGTAAGTTACAGTAACGGTGTTGCTACATTTATTCCTTCAGTAGATCTTTTGCCGTCCACTACCTACACAGGCACAATAAGTGTTGATGCGGTAAATACAGACGGAATCCCTCTTGCAGTTGCCTACACCTGGACCTTTAATACAGGTGCGGCCCCAACTATTGTATCAACCGATCCAGCAGATAAGGCAATAAATGTTTCGATCAATACAGATGTCAGTGTGGTTTTCAGCCAAGAGATGGATCCAAATACACTGTCTGGAGCAACATTCACAGTAAAACAAGGTGATAAGGTCATTGCGGGAACGGTAACTTATAGCGGTACAACTGCTACATTCATCTCCAACACGCCTCTATCTTCCAGTCTTGTCTACACGGGTACCGTCACCACGGGTGCTAAAAATAAATTAGGAATTGCCCTTGGTGGAAATTATGTCTGGACTTTTACTACTGCGGCTTCTGAGGTAGTTGTTGCTCCGACGGTCGTTTCTACAGATCCTGGGATTAATGCAATAAATGTAGCATTCGATAAAACGGTCAAAGCTGTTTTCAGCCAAGAGATGAATCCTGCTACAATTACGGCATCGACCTTTTCCTTAAAGCAAGGTAATACTGTGGTAAACGGGACACTCAGCTTCAGTGGAACAACGCTTACTTTCAAACCGAATAGTCCGCTTTCTCCTAATCTTGTTTATACTGGCACAATCACTACCGGTGCTAAGAATACATTGGGTACAGCCCTAGCAACCAATTATGTCTGGAGTTTTACAACTGCTGCATCTGAGGTCGCTGTTGCTCCGACTGTTACTTCTACAGATCCTGTGAATAATGCTACAAATGTTGCCTTTGACAAAGTAGTCAAAGCGGTATTCAGTCAAGCAATGGATCCGTCTACTATTAATGCATCCACCTTTTCACTAAAACAAGGAAATACGACGATAAACGGAACACTTAGCTTCAATGGAAGTACATTGACTTTCACGCCAAGCAGTCCGCTTTCTCCAGGTCTTGTCTATATCGGTACCATCACCACCGGTGCTAAGAATATTCTTGGAACTCCGCTGGGAAGCAACTATATCTGGAAATTCACGACGGCCGCAGCGGAAGCTCTAATCGTACCGACGGTAATATCTACAGATCCTGAAAACAACTCGACAAACGTAGCCTTGAATAAGACTATCAAAGCGGTTTTCAGTGAAGCGATGGATCCTGCTTCAATTTCAACGATGACTTTCACCTTGAAACAAGGGAACAATGTAATCACAGGAGTAGTGAGTTATGCAGGTACAACAGCATCTTTTGTAGCAAATAATCCCCTGTCGCCTAGCCTAATCTACACAGCCACTATTACTAATGGTGCCAAGAATTTATTGGGTACCGCAATGGCGAGCAATTATGTTTGGTCATTTACAACAGCTGCTGCGATAGTTCCTCCAACAGTAACCTCCACTGACCCTGTGGACAAAGCGACTAATGTGTCTTATAACAAGACCATAAAAGCCACTTTCAGTGAGGCAATGGATCCTACTACAATTTCTGGTGCAACATTCCTATTAAAGCAAGGAGACACAGTAATTCCTGGTACGGTTACCTATTCAGGAGGTACTGCCTCCTTCGTGCCAAATAGTCCTTTATCACCAAGCTTGGTTTATACGGCCACCATCACTACCGGCGTGAAGAATCTGTCAGGTCTGGCAATGGAAAATAACTATGTCTGGACATTCACGACTTCTGCTGCTCCGGTTCCACCGACTGTAACTTCCACTGATCCTGTGGACAAAGCAACTAACGTACCTTTGAATAAGACAATTAAAGCGTTCTTCAGTGAAGTGATGGATCCTGCTACTATCACAGGGACGACATTCCTGGTGAAACAAGGAGATACAGTAGTAGCTGGAACGGTCACCTATCTCGGTACCACAGCTTCCTTTGTACCAACCAATCCGCTATCCCCTAATCTTGTTTATACTGCTACGATTACCGCAGGTGCTAAAAACGTGTCAGGTACAGCATTGGCTAGTGATTACATTTGGACATTCACAACTGTTCCACCGGTTCCACCGACTGTTACTTCAACAGATCCTGAAAACAACGCGACAAACGTAGCCTTGAATAAGACTATCAAAGCGGTTTTCAGTGAAACGATGGATCCTGCCTCGATAACAGGAGAGACATTCTTGGTTAAACAAGGAGATGTAATAGTAGCTGGCATGGTATCATATACAGGCACCACGGCATCTTTTGTACCAACAAATCCGCTTTTGGCAGGCCTAGTCTATACGGCTACCATCACTACCGGTGCAAAGAGTTCAACAGGTACTGCGATGGCCAATAATTATGTTTGGTCATTTACCACAGTAGCGCCAGTTCCACCGACTGTTACTTCAACAGATCCTGAAAACAACGCGACAAATGTAGCCTTGAATAAGACTATCAAAGCGGTTTTCAGTGAAACGATGGATCCTGCCTCGATAACAGGAGAGACATTCTTGGTGAAACAAGGCAATACAGTTGTTACAGGTACGGTTTCTTATTCAGGTACGACTGCCTCATTTGTGCCAACTAATCCTCTTTTACCTGGTCTAGTCTATACCGCAACAATCACTACAGGGGCTAAGAGTTCAACAGGTACTGCATTGGCCAATAATTATGTCTGGTCATTTACTACGGCAGTTGCAGTGGCTCCAACGGTGCTTTCTACAGACCCTGAAAACAACGCGACAAATATAGCCTTGAATAAGACTATCAAAGCGGTTTTCAGTGAAACGATGGATCCTGCCTCGATAACAGGAGAGACATTCTTGGTAAAACAAGGCAATACAGTTGTTACAGGTACAGTTTCTTATTCAGGTACAACTGCCTCATTTGTGCCAACTAATCCTCTTTTACCTGGACTAGTCTATACCGCAACAATCACTACGGGGGCTAAGAGTTCAACAGGTACTGCATTGGCCAATAATTATGTCTGGTCATTTACTACGGCAGTTGCAGTCGCTCCAACGGTGCTTTCTACTGACCCTGAAAACAACGCGACAAATGTAGCCTTAAATAAGACTATCAAAGCGGTTTTCAGTGAAACGATGGATCCTGCCTCGATAACAGGAGAGACATTCTTGGTAAAACAAGGCAATACAGTTGTTACAGGTACTGTTTCTTATACTGGTACGACTGCCTCATTTGTGCCAACTAATCCTCTTTTACCTGGTCTAGTCTATACCGCAACAATCACTACGGGGGCTAAGAATTCAACAGGTACTGCATTGGCCAATAATTATGTCTGGACATTTACTACGGCAGTTGCAGTCGCTCCAACGGTGCTTTCTACTGACCCGCAAAACAATGAGCAAAATGTTCCACTGAATAAAGTAATCAGAGCCACATTCAGTGAGCCAATGAATCCAGCGACGATTTCGGGAACAACCTTTACACTCAGACAAGGTGCAAATACGATCAATGGGTCTGTAACTTACATTGGAACTACGGCATCGTTTACTCCTAATAACCCGCTTTCACCTAACCAAACGTACACTGCGACTATCACTACAGGTGCGCAAAATCTGGCAGGAACCGGTTTGGCTGAGAATTATGTCTGGACCTTCACAACCCTGACTCAGCAGTCTGCCTATTTTGTAGATCTTAAGACTGCCGGAAGGTTTGGAATTTTCGCTGCCACTGGAATCAGTAATAATGCTGGCTTCAGTGTAATCCGAAACTTGGATGTAGGTATTACTCCTGGTGCACGTTCTTCTGTAACCGGGTTTCCGCCTGCAACTATTGTGAATGGAGCAATCTATGCCTCCGATGATGCCTCTCCAGCAGGCGTGGCAGCCATGTTGATACAAGCTAAACAACATCTGTTAGAAGCGTATTTGTTTGCTGAAGGAGCTACTTCTCCGGCACCTTCAACTATCGCGGGTGACCAGGGTGGTAAAACACTTGCTCCTGGCATTTACAAAAGCAATACCTCGCTTTTGATACAGGCAGGTGATCTGACTTTGGATGCAAAGGGTGATCCTAACGCTGTCTGGATTTTCCAGATTGGTTCAAGTTTTACCACAGTAGGAGGAGCAGGTGGAAGTATTATCCTCAGTGGAGGTGCTAAAGCCGAAAATATCTTCTGGCAAGTAGGAAGCTCTGCTACGATTGGAGACAATACCGCATTCAAAGGAAATGTATTGGCATTGACCTCAGTCACCATGAATTCCAATGCCAAGATCGTAGGCAGAATGCTCGTGCTCAATGGAGCGGTAGTGATGACAAATACAAATACCATCGAAAAACCTTAATTCAAACTAATGAACTTAATAACACATAAAACTAAGGGATCGCGCGCTGCGTGGTCCCCTAATTTCCTCCCTGTCAAAGCCCTTCTTGTTGGCGCAATGATATTTGGGGCAGGAACTCATATCACGGTTCAAGCTCAGCAGGATCAGTACAGCAGACCTGCTTGGAAGTTTGGAGTGGCGGCCGGAGCGAATTTCAACTTCAATCAAGGCCTTACTCAGCGTTTAAACTCAACTTTAACCATTCCTGCGGGGTTCAATCACGGAAATGGGGTTGGCTTGTTTCTCGGTCCTGTGATCGAATATCATCGTCTGGGATCGAGTTTTGGAATGATGCTTCAGGCAGGACATGACAGCCGTAAGAGTTCATTTGACCAGATCACTACTCCGTGCAATTGTCCGGCGGATTTGTCTACTGATTTGAGTTACCTTACTATAGAGCCGAGCCTTCGTTTTGCTCCTTTTAAAAATAGCTTCTATTTATATGTAGGTCCACGATTTGCGTTCAATAGAACGAATGCATTCAAGTACCAATTGGGAATCAATCCGGATTTTCCTGATCAAGCACCGACTCCCGCAGTAACTGGGGAATTCAGCGATATGAACCAAAAACTGATTTCGCTGCAAATTGGAGCTGGACATGATATTCAGCTTTCCTCCCAAAACAAAAAAGTACAAACCATCCTTTCACCATTCGTCGCCATCCAGCCATATTTTGGACAGAATCCCCGTTCTACCGAAACTTGGACTCTGACTACGCTTCGTGTAGGGGCAGCTTTGAAGTTTGGTAAAGGGCGTAAAATCCCAATGACAGTACAAGCTCCGGCTCCTGCACCAATGGCAGTGCCAGTGGTTAAATTTGCTGTAAACTCTCCTGAGAATAAGCCTGGATCAACCAGCTTCCTGGAGACATTTCCAATTCGGAACTACGTGTACTTTGATGCAAATTCCACTGCTATTCCAAATCGCTATGTAACGCTTGAAAAAAGTCAGGTAAAAGATTTCAAAGCAGATCAATTGGATGTCTTTGCACCGAAAGATCTAGCTGGCCGGGCTGATCGACAACTGATGGTGTATTACAATGTGCTGAATATACTTGGCGAACGCATGATGAAATATCCTTCCACTAATATCAAATTGGTTGGGTCTACAGAGAAAGGTGCTCTAGAAGCCAAGAAAATGTCTGAATCAGTTAAGACTTATTTGGTTAGCACTTGGGGAATCGACGCATCAAGAATTGCTACCGAAGGCTTGACGCAACCAAGAATCTCTTCCCAAAAGTCAAGAACATCGCAGGAACTGAATCTATTACTGGAAGGTGATCGCCGTGTGTCTATCGAAAGCAGTTCACCACAATTATTGATGGAATTTAATGGTGGTTTAGAAGCACCTCTAAAGCCAGTCTCTCTGGTAGCTCCTGAAGAAAGTTATGTTACTTTCGATGTGGATGGAGCTAAGGAAGCCTTCACTTCCTGGTCTTTGGAAGTAAAAGATTCGCAGGGAAAAATACAGAATTTCGGGCCTTTTACTTCAGAAAAAGTAAGTCTGTCAGGTGAATCGATGTTGGGTAAAAAGCCGGAAGGGGATTATACAGTGACCATGGTGGGTCTAACCAAAGATGGTCAAACGATCAGAAAAGAGACTCCGGTAAAAATGGTTCTTTGGACGCCACCGACAAGTAAAGAAGGCAATAGATATAGTATTATCTATGAATTCAACGATGCTAAGGCCTTAGCGAGCTATGAGAAATACCTCACGGAAGTGGTGGCTCCCAAGATACCACAAGGAGGTACAGTGACTATTCATGGTCATACTGATACCATTGGAGAGGAAGCATACAACCTAGGATTGTCGCTAGCACGAGCTAATGATGTCAGAAGTATTCTTGAAAAAAGTCTGACGAAGGCAGGAAGAACTGATGTGAAATTTGTAGTCAAGGGACTTGGGGAGGATGAAAAAGTCTCGCCGTTCAAAAACAAATTCCCTGAAGAGCGTGCTTACAACCGTACCGTAATCATTGATATCACTCCGGCTAAGTAAGAAATACTGATCCGAGAAAGTCAATTTGGTTTTCTATTTAAAAAGGCAGTTCTGATTATTCAGGGCTGCTTTTTTTTAAGCTACATTTTGAATCAGCAAAAAGACCTTTAGAATTTTAACCATTTAGAAAATTGAGAACATTTAGGTTGGGCTTTCAGCTTTGGTGAACAAGAAGAGCACATGACTTGACGTAAAAGAATCCGAATCTGGAGCTCAATTACGGCACTTAATGACCTTAATTCCTTAATTGTAAAGTAATCCTTCCCTTCCAATTGTGAAAATCAGGAGTAAAATATTGATCACTTCGGTCTCCCGGCTTCCAGCAAAACTGTCATGAAGAAAATGCCTTTAGCTCGCAGATCCTTCAGTTTCTCATTTCTCTTTTTTTCAATTGATTAAAAAATGATGGGGTGAGGCCCGTCACCTTTTTAAACTGGGTTGATAGATGGGAAACGCTGCTGTAATTCATTCTATGAGAGATTTCTGTAAGTGAGAGTTCCCCATAGAGCAGCAACTCCTTTACCTTTTCGATTTTGTGCAGGATGATGAATTGCTGAATCGTTATCCCCTCGACTTCAGAAAAAATATTCGATAAATAGGTGTAATCGTAGCCTACTTTTTTGCTGATATAATCAGAATGGTTTACTCGTAATTCATCCTTACTACAATGGATCAATTCGATGATTCCGTTTTTGATTTTGTCGATCAAAATACTTTTTCTGTCTTCAAGTATTTCCAAACCGACAAGCTGGAGGCTTTTCCTCAATTCTTCAATCTGATCACATGGGATAATATTTTCAGTTTCCACCACCCCAAGATCTATGGACAAATAATGGATGCCTATCCTGTCCAACTGTTGCTGAACGATCAATTTGCAACGAAGGCTGACCATGAATTTGATGTGGATTTTCAATTGGAGATTAGTTAATCAGCACTCTATGGCCTTTCAAATTAGCCCAACCATCACAAGGAAAAAGGTAATTCATCCGTTTTCCCCATTGCACAGTTTGCTTCACCATTACAGGAATTAAGCCAAGTGGTGATCGGAATTTTCAATGGCGTTTTAGTAGTCCGTTTGCTTTAGCTCTTGAAGTTTTTTTTAAAAAAAGAAATGGCTTTTTATTGAGTTTGCAAAAATTTTGAATTGCATAATTTCAACACTAAACCTCCTTTGGACACTTGTTTTTTGTTGCACTTCAGGCACTTCGATTAGGTGTGTGGTTTTTCGCCGATGCTAAAAACTCTGGACACCACCTCCATTTGTCTTGAGTCGATTAGAATAATAACGGGTGAATATTTGAATACTGATTTAGGGCAAATAATTTTTCTCCCGTAAAAAAATGCCTATTCTGAGGAATGAATGCCTCGAATGAGAAGTGAGTATAATTCTGCGCTCAAAAATTCTGAATATATTCAAAATGCGCCTATAAAAATTTTTCCGCACCTATATTCTCGATAAGAGAATAAATGGTTTTTAAAGGGGAAAGGGGGATTTGGAAGGTCTGTACACGTAACAATTCTACCAACAATCCTACATTTCCATTGCGCTGGCATCTACTTCCTTTTCTATATCAATCTTACTGCGCCATCGCTGGGATTCATCTTTCAATTCTTAAAACCCAGCTTTAAAAAGCTGGGCTATTAAAGGGCGTGCCTACAGCCCTTTTGCTCCAAATTCTTGGAGTAATCGCCGTGGTAGTATTTCTCTATCGCCGTGGTTCGTGTCTCCACGAACCACCTAATTTCATTTGGTTCCTTGGAATTTGCAATTCCGAGGTATTTCTGTAGGATTTTTAATCCGCATACACATTTCCATTGTGCTGGCATCAAATCCTTTTCCATATCAACCTTAAGCGCAATCGCCGGGATTCATCTTTTAACTCTTAAGATCCAGCTTAAAAAGCTGGGCTATTGAAGAGCGTGGCTACAGCGCTTTTGCTCTTGAGATTTCCAGTTTAAAAATTAGAAGTGTCTGCCCGAAACTTGCTAGTTTCGACCTCCCAATTCCATATGGCCTTCAAAAATCAAATTACCACATGAAATCGAGCATGATCCCGTACGTACGGGAACACACAGAGGAATGATTATAATCCATGCGAGATTCCACCTGCCTGCCGGCAGGCAGGTATGGCCTTTGAAAAAAAATTATAATCATATGAAATCGAGCATGATCCCGTACGTACGGGAACACACAGAGGGATGATTATAAACTATGCGAGATTCCATGTGGCCATAAAGAAAAAATTATAAATACATGAAATTACTTCTAGGATTTTGTGCCTTATTCTTTTGGTCTTCCCTTGGTTTTGGCCAGGAAATCTATCGCTTAAAAATTATCGATGAGGAAAGCGGGGAGGCAATTTCTGGTGCGACAGTACAGATTAAAGAACTTAAACTCGGAGAAGTTAGCGACGGAGAAGGAATTGCAGTTTTCGAAAATGTTCCCAATGGCACTTATACCATAGAAATCAGATTTTTAGGATTTGAAACGCAACGCATCAAGCGGACTTTTCCTGTTGGAGAAACTTTGGAAATCATTGAGCTACACCACGAGGAGGAAGAAATGGAAGTGGTCATGATCCAATCTACCCGGAGTAGCCGGGTGATCGAGGATATTCCAACTCGTGTGGAGGTCATCGCAGGAGAGGAACTTGCCGAAAAAGGCTATATGAAGCCTGGGGATATCCGAATGTTGCTTAATGAAAGTACCGGCATTCAGACCCAACAAACCTCCGCCACAAGCTATAATTCCAGTATTCGAATTCAGGGATTGGATGGTAAATACACGCAACTATTGCGAGATGGACTACCGCTCTATTCGGGTTACTCAGGAGGCTTGAGTTTGATGCAGATTCCCCCGCTTGATTTGGCACAAGTGGAAGTGATCAAAGGTTCGGCTTCCACGCTATATGGGGGAGGAGCCATCGCAGGATTGGTCAATTTAATTTCCAAAAGGCCTGAGGAAGATGGTGGAATTGACCTGATGATCAACGGGACTTCTGCTTTGGGACTGGATGTCAGTGGATTTTATTCACAAAAATCCGGTAAAATCGGAACGACCGTTTTTGCATCCTACAACAAAGGAACGGCTTACGATCCGGCTTCAATTGGTCTTACCGCCATTCCCAAATTTGATCGATTCACCGTCAATCCCAAACTTTTCTGGAATCCATCAGATCAAAGTGAATTAATTGTCGGATTGAATTGGACTACCGAAGAGCGTCTTGGAGGGAATCTGGCTTTTATTCAAGGAAAGGAAGTAACCGATCCCTATTTTGAAAAGAATATTACAAACCGGATATCAACCCAATTGGACTATCGCCTGGAAATTGATGAAAATTGGGATTTTCAATTCATAAACAGCTTCAACATTTTTGAGCGGACCATTTCCATCCCTGATTACAGCTTTGGTGGAAATCAATTTGCCAGTTTTTCGGAATTGAATCTGAGAACCAATAGGGGTAAATCTGAATGGGTGGGGGGAGTTAATCTTTGGACGGAAAAATTCACTCAATCTCAGGGAAACCCTGACCGACCTTTGGATTATCAACTAAATACTTTTGGAGCCTTTATTCAAAACCTCTGGGAGATTTCGCCACAATGGACGATGGAGTCCGGCCTTAGAGTGGATACCCAGCAAGATTATGGGACATTTGCCTTACCCAAATTGTCACTGATGTATGAACCCACCGAGCTTCTGACCTTTCGTCTTGGTGGAGGATTAGGTTATAAATCGCCCACCGTTTTTACCGAAGAGACAGAACGGCTTACATTCAGACAGGTATTGCCCATCGATCCCAATTCCCTGGAAGCTGAGCGTTCTGCCGGAATCAATTTGGACGCCAATTATCGGATGGCTATCGGGGAAGAATTAGTACTTAACACCAACGTGCTTTTTTTCACTACATCCATCTACAATCCATTGATTTTAACCTTGAATAACAATACATTTTATAGCTATACTCAGCCGGAGGGACAGCTTCAGACTCAAGGAGTTGAAGTCAATATGAAATGGGAATACAAGGATTTTAAACTGTTTTTAGGCTATACCTTTTCTGATGTAAGCCAAACCATCCAACAAATCAAAACACCCTTTCCGCTTGTAGCAAAGCATCGTCTGAATAATGTACTGATGTATGAAAAGCATGAAAATTTCCGGTTTGGTTTGGAAGCTTACTATTTCAGCCCCCAAGTGCTAAATGATGGAGCAATTGGCCAATCTTACTGGATTTTTGGATTTATGACAGAAAAGAATCTCGGCGAGCGATTTTCCGTTTTCCTCAATTTTGAAAACTTTCTGGATGCGAGGCAAACTCGATTTGACACGATTTATACCGGCTCTTTGGCCGATCCTGAGTTCAGGGATATCTATGCTCCTGTCGATGGATTTGTGATCAATGGAGGGTTCAAGCTTCGATTGTAAGGCTGGAGGGGGGAAGGTCCTTAGTTCTTAAGAAATCCTTGGGTCCTTGGAATTTGCAATTTCGAGGTATTTCTGTGGGATTTTTAATCCGCCTATACATTTCCATTGCGCTGGCAACTACTTCCTTTTCCATATCGACCATAAGCGCCATCGCTGGAATTCATCTTTCGATTCTAAAAACCCAGCTTTAAAAAGCTGGGCTATTGAAGGGCGTGCTTACAGGACTTTTGCTCCATATGCCTGGAGTAATCGCTGTGGTTCTCTATCGCCGTGGTTCGTGTCTTCACGGACCACTTAATTTTATTTGTATGAAGTGAGGAGTCACCGTCTCAAATCATTCCGCAGCACCTGGAGTACCTTTTCCGCTATTTCGTCGAAAGCATATAATTGAAGCTCGGCCGTTGACTCATCATATTTTATTTGGATGTATTCCTTATTTCAAAATATTGGTCCTTAGTCGATTGTTCACGATTCGTGAACAAGTGAATTTAATGAACAAATAAATTGCTCCAAGGCTGCGGCATTGCTAATGCTTAAATCGAAATCGATGGATATTCTGTATTTTATTGAGTTAATACAGCATTATTTTATAGATTTGATACATCATTAAATTATTGTATTAATACATCATTGATTTATTGAACTAATAACAATGCATTTAAAATTCAATTGAAAGTATATGGCAACTCCAGCAGAAAAGTTAGCTGATTCACTTCAAGAATTAAAAGTACTTCAAGATCGAGGAATCGTGGCAATTAAATCGGAGATGCTCAGCCGTACGCATAGAGAGCGCTTGCTAAAAAATAATTTTATCGAAGAGGTTTATAAAGGATGGTATCTGATCGTTTCACCAACTTTTGGCAAAGGCGATAGTACGGTTTGGTTCAGTAATTATTGGGAGTTCTGTACTCAATATCTGGAAGATAGATTTGGGGAAGAGTGGTGCGTTTCAGCAGAACAATCCTTGGTGCTACACGCTGGAAATACCTCCATTCCCTTGCAATTGATTGTGCGGTCGCCCAAAGCAAATAATGCTACAACTCCTTTGCCTTATAACACCTCGTTGTTTTTATTGAAAGCCAATCTGCCGGATAAGAATGAATGTGAAGTAAATCAGGGCATACGCATGTATTCTTTGCCTGCTGCATTGGTGAGATGTTCCCCCAATACCTACACCCAAAATTCCTTGGACGTGAGAACAGCCCTATCATTGTTCAGCGATTCCTCTGAAATCCTGTCTTTATTGTTAAACGGGGGGCATAGTGTTATTGCCGGAAGGATTGCAGGAGCGCTCAGTAATATTGGTAAGGAAAAAATCGCAACTAATATCTCAGAGACAATGATTAAGGCCGGTTATGATGTTCGAGTTACTGATCCATTTGAAAAGCCAACGCCAATGATTTTTACTTCCCGAATAAGATCTCCTTATGAAAGCAGAATCAAATTAATGTGGATGGGTATGAGGGAAACGATAAATGCTCAATTTCCGTCAGAACCGGGTATTCCCACAGATATAGATTCTTACATTAAATCAGTGGAAGATATCTTTATAACAGATGCCTATCATTCCTTATCGATTGAGAAATATAGAGTTACTCCTGAAATGATTGAAAAGATCAGAGCTGGGAACTGGAATAGTGAAGCAAACAAAGCCGATAGCCAACAGCGGGATGCAATGGCTGCAAGAGGCTATTGGGATGCCTTTAATTCGGTAAAAGTGAGCGTGAAGAAGGTTTTGGGAAAATCAAATCCTGGTCAAGTGGCTGACGAGGATCATGGTGAATGGTATCGCGAGCTTTTTGGGCCCAGTATAATCGCCGGTTTATTGAAACCAGCAGACCTGTCAGGATACAGAAATCACCAAGTTTATATTGGCAATTCGATGCATACACCTTTAAACAAAGAAGCAGTGCGAGATGCTATGCCAGTTCTGTTTCAACTATTGGCAGAAGAACCGAGTGCGGCCGTAAGGGCAGTTCTCGGGCATTTTGTATTTGTTTTTATCCATCCATACATAGATGGAAACGGTAGGATGGGAAGGTTTTTAATGAATGTAATGCTTGCATCCGGAGGATATCCATGGACAGTTATCCCGGTGGAACAACGTGATGAATATATGCAAGCGTTGGAACAAGCCAGTACTAAACAAGATATCAAGCCATTTGCAATTTTTCTTGCTCAATTGGTCGATGCAGGGATGAAGGGGAAGCCAATAGCTAAAATTTAAATGTAACGAACACCTACAACACTCTCTTTGATATCAGCTCACCAATTTTTCACCATCTAATCCTACCTTTTCAATTTCAAATCAACTTTGTAAAGGAATAATTCAAGGATTTCAACCGGGTCTGATAGGAGTTCAAATAAAGGTTTTTTGAGTCATTATCCAAGAAGCTTCTTTCTGTTAGTTTTGCTACTTCATCTAATGGTGATCGATATTGATCCATTACCTTAAGTACTCTGGATTTCAGAATCCCTATTCTAATACCAAACTCCCAAAAATCATCGTAAGCCAAAAATCCGTTTGCCTCAAAGCTTGGAGTTAAAAAGTCATCCTTGAATAGACCGTCTTTTAAGGCGAGTTCAGGATCTTTTACATGAAGGCGGGTATTTACTAAATCATAAGCAGGACTTAGCATGTGGTCACCTTGTGAGGTTTCAAGGAGACTAAAGTTCTTCAGGTGTGCATCTCCGTTTGAAAACAGGAAATTGAAAACCATCAGCTTAAAAAACTCCTCTAATGCAAAAGGGTAGGCTCCTACATATTTTTTGATAAGATCAGCTATTCCTTCATAGCTGTAATTGTACTTGAATTCCTCCCCGTCAGTTTCCTTGGTTTTTCCTGCCAGGGTTGCAAAATCCTCTTTTCCAAGCTTTTTCCCAGTTGAGTAATCAATATCAAATCGTTTGGTAATATATGCTGGTTCGCCGTTTTGATAGAAAATCAATCCATTCTCAGCCACTCGTAATCCAAAAACCTGTTTGGCAATCTGCATTGTCAAATGCTCGTTTGCAGGTACCATATCTACTCGTTCCATATCTCTTGGAAAAGGCTTTAGAATAAAGGTTCCTTGTTCACCATTCTTCGTCAGTCTTACCGATCCCTTTTCCCAAATAGCCGAAAGCTTTTCCTGTGCTCCGGAAATTGATATCCGTTTTCTGTTTTCAAGCATCTCTTCCATTTCAGCCTCATTTTCGGGCTGATGACTTTCGTATGGAAGTAGATGTGAAGTCTTCTTTCCACTGAAAAGCTGTTTTAATCCAATGGGGCTATAACTCTTGAAACTGGAGCTGAGGGTGATAGGGCAATTTTTGAGATGAAGATTCATTCCTTAGATTGCTTTTAGAGTGACAGCTCCAATGGTGTCAGTGGTGGCTGTTTGAAGTAGCAGTGAGAAAAAATCGTTTTCATCTATTTGATAACTTCTGGCCTGAAGTTTCAGATTCACCCCTTCCGAGAGCATGTTGAAGAAGAATGGAAACAAATGATCGGAAACAAATTCCCTTTTGGTTTTAGGTAGGGTAAGACTTACAGATGGATTATCTGGATTGTTGAACCAGGCCTCATCGTATTGAAATTTATATCTTTTGGAACCTTCTTTAATCAAAAGTCCAATCCTTTCCCCATCGCGCAATACTTCGGCGGTTTTCATAGATCAAGTTTCTTAATGCCAAGATTGAGCTCCAATCCCAAAACTTCCGCCAGTTGGTTCAATATTTTAACTGATGGGTTTGCCTCGCCTCTTTCCAATTTGTAGAGTGTATTTATGCTTACTTGGGCCATATCAGCCAATTCGGGCTGAGTGATCACCAATAACTTTCTTCGTTCCCGAATGACAGATCCTATTTCTTCAATTGTCATTATAATGTGATTTTAGATCTAAATTAATGAATAAATCTAATTATTCAAATATAAATCACATTATAGTATGATTTATTGTTCGTTTTACTAATAGGGATATATAATTGGTCTTTAATTTCACAGTATAGTGTGATTTACCGTAGGCTAACACAAATGGCCCTCAGCTCCTAAGAAATGCTTTTTTGAGTTCGTGAGAAATCGGATTCAGTTCGAGCGAATTTTTATTGTAAGTAGACTACAAGCTTGCAGAGATTTAGCGGCATCAAGGTTTTGACGGAACTTTCGGAAGATTTAAAAACAAAGCCATGAACAAACAAACGTATTATCATCTGGTCCTTGACCGAAGCGGCAGTATGGATTCTTGCTGGAAAGAGGCAAGACAAAGTTTCCAAACCCAATTGCAGGGATTCAAAGACAAGCAAGTTGAATTCACAGACCAGGATTTATTTTTTTCTTATTGTGCTTTCAATCAGGTTCTGAAGTTTTCTGAGGGCATAGTGCCTATTTCTCAAGCAGTAATTGATTGGAAAGAAATTTTTCCTGATGGGATGACATCTCTTTATGATGCAATCGGTAATAGCATCCAATTTCTAAAATCAAAATTGAGGAGTGAGCTTGAGAATGAGCACACTGACGTGGTCATGCTAATTCTGACTGACGGCTTCGAAAACTCATCTCGGATCTTCAATGGTTCTGAAGTCAAACGTCTAATAAATGAGTTGGAATTAAGCGGGAAATGGCAATTTCTTTTCCTCGGTGCTGGACTGAATGTGGAAGAGGCAACCCGAGAATTGGACCGAAATGGAAAAAACTCTTTCAGTTTCGAGAAAAACACAATAGCGGCCTCAATGAATTTTGTCAGTGAGGAGATTACGGATTTCATGAAATTGAAATCAAAGGGTGTTAAAAAGGAGGAGTTTTTCAAAAATAAATCAGACAAAAATCAATTCTAATAGCCATAATCGAGCAGCCTCAAGTTCTTAGCCACCTTATAATTTAAACAAACAAAAAAAATAGACAATGAAAAGACATACACATAGGTTTTATAAAGAAGAAGGCAGATGGTATATCGATTTACCTGAATTTCTTGAAAAAGGATTAGGAACTAAAGATAACCTACAAATGGTTGGTGGTTCAGATAAATATTTGGACCTATTATATGATGTAGTTGATATTCTATGTGGAGTATATGGAGGAGATTCAAATTACGTCACATTGACTTTTTCAGATCAGCCACTAGGATATGGCGAAGAACTTATAGATACATTTCATAGAACTAAAATCGATAAAGATGATGGTTATCTAGAAAGTGTAGGCCATCCCGCTGTTGATTCTGGAGCTTACTATAAAGCTGAAGATGGTTTCGAAATTTGGTTGTGCCCGGTGACAAAATATGTGTTTCAAGGAGATTACCCTGAAACCATTTATGTCGCATTAATTGAAACGTACTAAAACCTCTAAGGGCAATTGCCCCTTTTGGATATTAGGCCTTGGTTTTTGGCAAAGAATAAGTAATATGGATCCTGGCCGCAGTGGCCAGGATTTTTCTAACCAGCAATTTTTAACACATGTATACAATTTGGCTAATCCGTTCCCAAGAATATCCAGCCGAAAAATTCTGGGAGGTTCTGGAATTACTGAAAACCTTTCAAGGTCCGCTTCAATTCAGGACCCAAGAAAAGCACTTGGAAATTCCGCAGGACAGGTTGGAAGAGGTTCCCTTTGAAACTATTGATCTGGATAGTCAGAAATTGGAGCCGATGGTGGTGTATGAAAGGATATCCAACTCCATGGTACAATACTTCGAGCCGCCTCCGTCCTATCATAAGGTGTCCTGGGACACCATTTTTGATCAATGCCAGGAGTATCGAACCAACCAGAGGATTTCCGAAAATGATTTTATCGTTCTACTGACCGAGCATTCCAATGAATACGGTTGGTTTACGGCAGGAGACCCAAAGGGAAACCGAAACTTGTTTGTCCATACTGCTTTTTGGGAACACTACACGGGGAGTGATCATCGATATCCGGTTGCATACCATGTGGCTTCTGCGATTTTGAAACGACTCACATTTACCAATTACAGTGATTTGAATGCCTTTCTTCACAAGGAGGCCCGAGGTTGCATGAATGATTTCTGTGCTGAAAAAAAGAAGGTTTCCCTGAAGCTTCGCACTGCCGATATCTGTCCTGCTTGCATGGATTTGATGGATAGAAGGAATGTGGATAGAGCTGTGATACGCCAAGTTCTGTCCATAATTGAAGGAATTCGGGATCAGATGCTATTCAAAAGCAGGTGGAAATTGGATCCCAAACCATTGAAACTCCAAGTCAAAGGAGAGAGCAAACGAATCATTTTCCCGGAGCTCGGTAACTTGGAGGTAAAATTTACGCCTCTGGAAAAAACCTTATTTCTCTTGTACCTCAAGCATCCCGAGGGGATTAGACTGGTTGAGCTTAGTGATTTCAAACCAGAGCTGAAAGAGATTTATGCCAGTCTGTATAATGGAAGCGATCCGGCGATGGTTGAGGCAAATATTGCTTCCTTGAGTAATCCATTGAGCAACTCAGCCAGTGAAAAATTCTCCAGAATCAAGTCCAAATTGACCCATGCCTTAGGAGCAGACTTGGCCCAGTTCTATTATCCCAAAGGTGAAATTGCCGAGCTAAGAAAGATTGAGGTAGGAAGGGAGTGGGTGGAATATTGTTCTTGAAAATTGAGATGATGTTGAAGTGGAAATTTGTTGAGTTTAACAATTAAAATAGGGAGGCGAAGCATCGGAGAAAAAAGAGTGAAGTTTTATAATCAGACATTTTCCCTCAGAATTCTTTTACACAGATACTTATTACTTTTAATTTTTCTCCAATTATTGTTTTTTCGTATATCGAGCACTTAATGGCATTAAACTATGGATTTTTACCTCAATCAAGTATTAAGTGCCTTTTCTTCAATGGATGCAAAGGAGTTGAGCGAACTTCTAAATCCTGAATCCACGTTTCAGGATCTCCCAAAGAATCTTTTTGTCAGAAAGGTGGAAGAGACATTTAAGGAGTTCAAAAAAGCGGGGGACGCTTTCCTAGAAGTAGAGTCGGGAAACTGCTGCAATCTGACCTGCAATCCTACTCTGATTCGTACAGCATATCGATTTACAGGGGATAAAACCCGGAATTATCTTGATTTTAGATTTATCGTTGAGTTGACAGATGATGGAAAAGATCACTCCATCTTAGATATTTTTGAGTGTTATTCTTTGCGATGCAAGGAAAGAAAAGATTGGTATGGGGAACAGATTAGGCTGTCAATTTTTGAAGATGAAATGCCTGGATATAAAGGGAGCCCAGATGAAGTGATTCACACCGAAATAGCATTGAGGGCGGAATCAGAATTTATCGAGGGGAAAGATAAACTTAACCTGGATGAGGCAGAGACTTGGATATTGAAGTATATGCCAACTTATGAGTTTTTCAATGAAAATGGTCAATTCGAACCTTATCACTTTTGGAGCTGGAATAATTTTTATTGGTTTTTTAAAGGCATTCAACATTCATTGGGCTTTTTTAAAAATTGGGAAAAGTCGTTAGTTGTGGAGGCTATTTATCTGAACTTGGATTTGCCTGATGAGGAAACTCTGATTGAAATTATATTGAATGCTGAAGGTATTTTGAAAGAAAATGGAGAAGAATATTTTGTCCTTGCTTTAAAGGAGAAAAATTCATTTCAGATTGCTTTGTATTCATTACCGTTTGAAGGAAATCTTGTTGACATCTTTTATCGATACTGGGCTTGGTTTGCACCCCGTCAGGAAACATTGGTGAAAAAGTATTTTGCGCTCAACGAAACTGAAACCGATGAATTTTTGGAGGATAAAGATGAACTGACCACTGCTGTGAATATCAGGCTTCTTTCATTTCATCTCGATATCCGAAAAGGGGCCAAAGATAGAGGAGAGGACATTCCTTTTGGTTTAGGAGAAAAGGATTTGCCACCCTTTTGCAAATAAGTTTTTAATAAAAAAGGACTACCATGATCAGCACCATTTAAAGTGTTTTTGACGTAATAACCACGGCTATGATTGATTTGGGAAAACTGCGGGCTCTTCAAATTAAAAAAGAAATCATCAGTGTAAACCTGATTGAAAAGGAGGGTCTTAGGAATAAAACCTATTTCTACATGGGGATTTTTCTATTGGCGATTTTAATGATGGGGATCTTTCAAACTGCGTATAGTAATTCCCAAATAACTGAACAGGATTTCAAGGCAGGGAAGGCGATCTTAAGATTTGGCGGCATGTTTTTTTGGATTGGCATCTTTCTAATTTTACGAGTTTACTCACTCAAAAAAGAGATAAAATCCCTTGAAAAAGAGTATCAGGAATTGAATCAGGAGATTTTGCATTTGAGTAATTAAAGATTGGTGTTAACTCACGAGTTTAAAAGAGTAAGGAAATAAAACCGGGACTTTTCCATTCTGTACTCAGTCCCGTACCTGTCGCTTTCGGGGGCAGTCCCCTTAACTTGGTCGGTCGGGAAATTTATTTCCCCAGTGTACCCGCCAATTTCTTGAGCATCTCGGCTACCGCGTCGATTATCTCTTCCCATTGTTCTTTAGTTGTTTCGGTCATTTTTTCTGCATTTGATTGGTTTGCACTCTCTACGGTTCAGATTTATCCTACCGCCGGAAGTCCAATTCTGTCTTTGCTTGACTCGTTTGGATTCTTCAGGGGAGGCACCCTTAGGCTTACATCTGCTCTTAAGCAGTGTTGACAGTTTCTCGCAGATCACGCACTGGTGGAACCCTTTTTCTCCCTTTCCTCGATAAACTTTAAGGCGATTGGGAGCAAGGCTGCTGCGATGGAAAGGATGATTTTTAATTTAGAAGTCATGGTTTTGTGATTTAGAGAGTGAAAAATTAAAACCGGGACTTTTCCACTTTGTACTCAGTCCCGCACCGATTGCTTTCGGGGCGAATCCCCACCATTTGGTCGGTCGGGAAACTTATTTTCCCAGTGTACCCGCCAATTTCTTGAGCATCTCCGCTACCGCGTCGATTATCTCTTCCCATTGTTCTTTAGTAGGCTTTCCCATCTTTTTTTAGGTTTAAGGTGTATAAAATCGTTGAGTTCAAATGATCCTTCGGGTAGGAGTCTCTCCAAGCAGCTGTCTGACTTGAGCATAATCCTCACCGAGGGCACCGTATTCTCTGGCCACCTGCGCTTTTCTTCTGCGATAGGCTTCCAGTTTTTGCTTGCCGTAGCTTTCCTCTGCCTCCAGCCAATCCTCGAAAATGGTGTCCGAGGTAAAGGACTTATAGAGGATAAAAAAGACCTCGAGCATCGCCACAAAGGCGAAGAAGAAGAAGTAAATCGCAATCGCATATCCATCGCTAAATACAAAGCCATGCAAATCCTTCAGTTGGCTGAGCAGTGCGTCCTGCCTCTTGGTGAGTTTTTGCTCGGCATGCGCTTTTGCCGCCTCATCAAGTCTAGTTCTTTCAGCTCCGAGCGCTTCTTCCACCCGTGCGGCTTCTTTTGCAGTCTCGACTTTTTGATGCTCGATGGCGTCAGAGATTTTTCCTTTACCAGTCTTTCCGGAGCCTCCCTTTCCCGTCATTTCCAGAATGTGTGCATCACCAAGGCTGGTTTCCCTTGCCTGCAATACAGGTAGAAGTTGTTCCAATCGGGTTAGTTCAGCACTATGGTCTGCCTTATAAGCTTCCTCTTCATGACTTCTTGATTCCGAGAGGAGAGCCTGACGATACTCTGCCAGATCTCCCTGGAACAAGGCCAAGTCCAATGCGACTGATCCCAATACGGTGGATACCACTGCGAATCCAAATCTCAGTACTATAAGTCCAAGGGTCCTCCCTGTTTTGGGGGTGGCTACAAAGCTCCGGTCCACTGCCAGGATGATGCCTCCTAGGGTGAGGGCGACGATTGCCGAAGCAATGTAGCCCAGACCCAGCAGGAAGTGTGCGAGATAGAATCCCGAGAAAGCCCAAAGGATAACCGGAATTAGGATGAGTAGGCCAAGCGTAACGATTTTTTGTCGGCTGGCCGTGGGCTGACGCAAGACAGTTTCGTAGTCGTAGCCAAACAGGGTGCAGAAAATTTTCATGAGAGTTGTCATAGCCTTAGAGTGTTTTGATGTGTTTGAAAATGAGTTGTTCTTCTACATAAAGGTCATAGCCTCGTCTAAACCCGGCCTTGTAATACCGGTATGGTTTCTCCACAAATCCCTCTCCTGTCACTGCCAGGTCTTTTTGAGTCATCAGCTCGCGCTTTTGCTTGACCAATTGATCCTGACGGGTGTGAATTTTCTCAAAGAGCTCAGGAGTTTCCTCTCTCATCCTATCGGTCAGATGAATGCCGAGTGGTTCCAGTTGGACCTCAATGTCTTGCAGAGCCTTGTCAAATGCTTGTCTGAAGTCAGTGGCGATCAGTTCCAGTTGCATGTCCAGTCCGGCGAGATCATGGATCTCATAGCCGTCTTTGTGGCCCATTCCTGCGTAGTCCAGTGCGAGGAGTTCTTCCAGGATTGTTTTCTCCCGCTTTGTCAGTCTGGCGGGTTCAGGACTCAGAAATTCTCTTGGCTCCCGGTCTTCGATAAACAAATCCCGAGACGGGAATGCAGGAGATACAATTGGGGCCGGCATTTCTGGCTGAGCAGTTGCAGGTCTCGTTCCGAATATTTTTTGAAAGAAAGTTGTCATAGCTGTGTCGTTTAAAGGGTTAGATGTCTTTGATTGGAATTGAAAACTGTTGATGACCTGTTTGGTGGCAGGAATGGCAGAGCGTGATCAGCAGGTATTCGGGATATTCCCAAGGCTTGATCCATATGCCAGTCGTTTTGATCCGATGATATTGGCGATGATGGACGTGTAGGCTTGTCTGGGATCCGCAACTTCTGCACTGATGGCGGTCTCTGTCCAGAATAGCTTCCCGTAGTTCCCGCCAACGGCGGTCGAGCAAGGCTTCCTGGTAGGCTTCTTTGTGTGGTTGGATTTGGAATTCAGTCATGAGGTCCTCCTTTCCGGTTTTAAAGTGTGAATTAGGATTTTTGGCTTTGGGCGGCCGTGCTTTAATCCTATTCCGGAGAGAACCTGAAAAAATCAGGAGTCTGTTGGCTTTGGATGTCAGGCTACAGGCCCGTTGTATTTTTAGACTTGTGTTTCATGATTCACCTCCTTTGGTTTTAAATTTCAATTACTTTTGTTTCTCGGTTTTTCCTTTGTCGATGCAAGGTTAAGTGGCATAGGCGAAATTTTAGTTCGTGTATTTTATTTTTTTCCCAGAATCCATTTTCTGATTTAAGACAGGTAAGGACTAAGGCCATCTACTTGAATTTTTGGTGCTTGGATTTCAAGTCTCGACTCGGGCGTTTCCAGAATTCGATGCAAGTTTAGATCGGGTCGGCGCAGTCTTGATTCGTGTATTTAATTTTTTTCAAGCACCCATTTTCTGATTTAAGACAGGCAAAGACTAAGGTCATGCTTGAATTTTTGGTGCTTGGATTTCAAGTCTCGACTCGGGCGTTTCCAGAATTCGATGCAAGTTTAAATCGGGTCGGCGCAGTCTTGATTCGTGTATTTTATTTTTCATGATTCACCTCCTTTTGAGTTATTTTAAAATCAGGGTTATGATGTCGAAAGTAAGTTCTTGGCATGTTCCGGATTTCGTTTTTCAAGTTTCAATTCAACTTCCCTTTACAGAGATACTTGGTTTTACGCTTAATGGCTTTCACTGCCTGAGGGTTTCGATAGCAGGTGATGAGTTGAGCTCCGCTTTTATCGGTGATTACGATAAGATCCCTGACTGCCTCCTGTTCTTTTCTTTCCCAATTTGTTGCAAAGGATTTGGGTACGTAGTAATACCGGAGTCCCTGCTTTCGGATAACCTGCCCTTGACTGAGTACAAGTCTCACCATATCGGCCTTTATTCCTCTTTGCTCCATCCGAACACTCCCGTGTCGGCTTAAGCGGAATGATGTGGTTTTGCTGTCCATGATTTTTTGTTTTTGATGATGGGACAAAGCAAATCATGATAGGTGAAAACCTAGTTCGCCTATTTGAATTGGGCAAAAAAAATCCCCGTTCGCACAGGGATTTTTAGAAAGAATTTGTGAAAAAAGGCATCTAGGCATTTATTGAAGATAATTTTCAAACATGTTAGCTACAATAGATTTCATTTGATCTCTGACAGAATCAGGGCTAATAATCTTAAGATCATCTCCGAAAAACAGCATTTGGGAATAGAATTCTTTATTGGGAATTAATTTGAGGGTGATTTCATCCCATTCGGGATTTTCGGGGAGGGGATTGTGTTGTTGAGTATGGTGGATTCGTTTTGTCAAGACATATAAAATCCTGGTTTTTTTAATAAAAAGTGTGACATTTTCAACTGGTCTCTTCTCCCAGGTCACTCCAAGGAAGTTAAAGAAAAATTCTTTTGGGTCTTCATCTTCTGGATAGGGAATGAAAGGGTATTTTGAGGTCGGCTCAATTTGCTTTATTCGATCGAGTGCAAGGCAGGTTAAGTGATCAAAATGATTGGTTTTGCAGAGGATATACCATCGGTTGTTGTATTCCTTGAGTAAATAGGGCGATATGAAGTGATCGTCTTCCGGTTTTCCGAAAGCAAGGTAAGTGATTTGAAGTGGAGTTTTTTTTCGAATTGCTTGAAAAAGGGGATGAATATGTTGCCTTCCCACCTGATCTGGATTTTCTTCATATAAGATGGCGGTGGATGGCATAACCTTTTCCGGATCAGGTAGGATTCGACCAATAAGTTCATGAATCCACTCCACCTCCGGCCTTCCTTCAAAGGCCAACAGGGTCTGCAATGCCTCATTCAATGCATCTCGATCATCCGGCTTTAAGGTTTGCTTGCGAATGGAATAGTCTGAATCGGAATACCGGTAGTACTTTTTCCTTTTATCGAAAGAATCAAAATATTCTTCAATAGGGGCTGCATAGTTGCTATACTGCAGGTATTTGAGGTCAATCTGTATTTGCCGGATACTGACTTCCACTTCTTCACTTAAGTAGTCAGAAAGAGCTTTGTCACAGGCTTTTTTCAAATCATTAGTTCCACAGTTACGTTTGTTCTTAAGACAACTGTCAATGGCGAGGTATCTTACTTGTGGTTTTTTGGAGTCAGACATAGAGTTGAGTGGTATGAGTAAGAAAAACGGCGTGTATAAAACTAAGAAAAGCTTTGGAAAAGAGGAGGGGAGTTGTTGAAATTGTTCGAAATAAACGGATAGGTCACCGCAGGGATATCGGGATAGCTTTTTGATGTTTTGTTTACGCCATATAGCCTCCCCTGTAAGCTGGCTCCTCGCTAAAAAAGTCCCGCCGGACCTTTTTTTAACGCTCGGCCCTCCTTATTGCCTGCCCTGAGCGGAGTCGAAGGGTATTGGATGTAGCGTTTTGAGAATGCAGGTGGTGGTGCTATGAGATTAGTTTGCACGTCTTAATCCTTATTGTATTGGATGGCCTGTCGGGATGACCGCAGGGATCGGGATAGCTTTTTGAAAATTACTTTGTTCAAATAAATAATATAACCGTAAAGTCTTAATCCTTATTGTATTGGATGTAGCTTTTTGAGCTTTAACCTACACATATTATGGCTATTGCTATCTTTCGTCTTAATCCTTATTGTATTGGATGGCCCGTCCCGATGACCGGAGGATATCGGGATAGCTTTTTAACATTAGGTATTCATTTGATAGCCTCCCCTGCAAGCTGGCCCGAAGCTAAAAAGCTTCACTGAAGCTTTTCTTAACGCTTCGTCCTCCTTATTGTATTGGATGTAGCTTTTT
>NZ_JBKBKZ010000029.1:0-74518 GCF_046296635.1 Algoriphagus sp.
GAATCCGGAGGCCGAGCGAAGTCGAGGCCATTTTGATTTACTGGCAAAGAAGCGGATATACAGATTAATTATTCTGCTTGTGAAGATTATCAAATCCAGATACTTAATATTTATTCAAGCTCAGATTTTCTTCCGTCTCCGGTCTTCCAAAGGATTCCCAAGATTTAATTCCTGTAGTGGCAGAATTGCCTAAAGTCAGTATTTTTATAACCACATCCTTACCTTATGAACATTCAATCCTTTTTTGAACCCGTTGAAGATTTTCTTCAAGAAAAAAAATATCCAGAAAACTCCTTTTTCCATCAGATTCATATTCATTCAGAAAATTTCCCTGACCTAAAAGGGATTCAAATAGCACTGATAGGAATCAAAGAAAAACGTGGAGCAAAGTATTCGGAAAGTATCGAAAGAGGAAGTTCAGAAATTCGTGAAAAGCTATATTTCCTTAAAAAGAGTCTGGTACCCTATCGCATTGCAGATTTGGGAGATCTGATTTCCGGCAATTCGCTTAATGACACCTATCAAAACATGCGACAAGTCGGAGAGGCACTGATGAAGCAACAAATCCTGCCAGTTTACTTTGGAGGATCCCATGATTTGGATTATGGACAATATTTGTCCTATCAAAAAATGAAAAAACTGGTTAGTTTGGTGACGATAGATGCCAAGGTGGACATGGAGGAACTTGGCCCGGAAGATGACCGTCACACCCAAGAGATCGTTTTACACCAGCCAAATTTTCTTTTTTCATATACTCATCTTGCCTATCAGAGTTTTTTGGTCGATCCCACCTTGATTAATGTGATGGAGAAGCTCTATTTTGATCATGTGAGATTAGGGCAGATCAGAGATAATTTCAAGGAAACTGAACCACTGATCCGGGATGCCGATTTGTTGAGTTTTGATCTTTGCTCCATTCAATCTGCTGATGCACCCGGGGCAGTTGATGCGCAACCTTTTGGATTGACTGCGGAAGAAGCATGTCAGATTTTTTGGTTTGCCGGGATGAATGAGAAGCTGAGTTCTATCGGACTCTATGGATATGATCCTTATTTTGACGATGCTAATAATAAGTCGGCAAAAGTTGCCGCCGTGATGATTTGGTATTTTATCGAGGGCTTTTATTCCAGAAAGGACAGTTTATCATTTAAAAGTGCTGATTATATCAAATACACGGTTTCATTAGATACCAAGCCAAATGTTCTCGTTTTCTATAAAAGCAAAAGAAGTGGAAAATGGTGGATGGAGATACCTCACAATGAAACATCTCGCTTTGATCGTGTGAGTACAGTTCCATGCAGCTATTCAGATTATCAGCTGGCGCAAAAAGGTGAAATACCCGATCGCTGGATCAATGCCCAGATTAAGCTGTATTGATGAAGACTTATACCAAGCAACAACTTGCACTGAGAAATGGTCAGGACAGACCGGAGATTTGGGTGGCATTCAAAGGGGTGATTTACGATGTTAGTATCTCTAAATTGTGGAAAAAAGGGATGCATTACGAACACTGGGCGGGTCAGGATTTGACCGATGAATTAGTAGATGCTCCTCACACTGAAAAAGTATTTGAAAAGTTTCAGGCCATTGGCCAACTTGCTTCATCATGATATTAATTGCAGACAGCGGTTCCAGCAAGACAGACTGGAGAGTAATCCATAAGGATGGCAAAATCAGTCAATACCGGGGAGTAGGATTCAATCCTTATTACATGACTGCCGAGGAGATGGCGATTCAGATGCGTCATGACTTTCTGGTTAATCTCGAAACTGAAATAGAGGAAATTTACTTTTATGGAGCAGGTTGTTCCTCTCCGGATCGAAATAATGAAGTTTCGAGCGCACTCCGCACGATTTTCAATCATGCTCAAATACATGTAAATCACGATCTTGCTGCCGCGGCACATGCTACCTGCGGTCATCAAGCAGGGATAGCTTGTATCCTTGGTACAGGGTCCAACAGTTGTGATTACGATGGCAAAGAAATCATAGCGACCCGACCGGCAGCCGGTTATATTTTAGGTGATGAGGGTGGGGGATGTTATGTTGGCAGGCAGTTTTTGATAGATTTTATCCATGAAGAAATGCCCGTAAAGATTCGTGAAGCGGCGATTGAGCGGTTTCATATCACTCAAAATATTATTCAGGACCATGTGTATCGGCAGCCGTTTCCGAGCAGGTACATGGGAAGTTTTTGTCGATTTATCACAGAAAACAAAGCTGATCCATACTGTTTCGGTTTGTATTACAATTCCTTTATGGATTTTTTCAAAAAGCATATTTTCAAGTATCATGATTTTAAAAACAAGCCTGTAAATTTTGTTGGTTCGATTGCATATTACAACAGTGATATTTTGAGAAAAGCCGCCTCGGATGCTGGAATTCAAGTCAATATTATCATCGAAAGTCCGATTGCAGGACTGACACTTTACCATCAGGAACTACTATGAATATGAAAGTCACTGAAAGCAGTTCTGAATATGAAGATTTGGAGAAAATGGATAGCACCGAACTTCTTCAAAGTATCAATGCGGAAGATCATAAAGTAGCTCCGGCAGTTAAATTGATCATTCCTGCTATATCGGCGCTTGTAGATCAAATTGTGCCCCGGATGAGAGAAGGAGGCAGGTTGTTTTACATCGGTGCAGGGACAAGCGGAAGACTTGGGATTTTGGATGCCTCCGAATGTCCACCGACTTATGGAGTTCCTCATGACTGGGTGATTGGACTGATAGCAGGAGGAGATGCAGCCATTCGCAAGGCAGTAGAAAATGCAGAAGACGATCCGGATATGGCTTGGAAAGACATCCAAGAACATGGATTTTCTGAATTGGATACTGTAATCGGAATAGCGGCCTCAGGTTCTACACCCTATGTCGTAGGAGGTGTAAAAACAGCACGAGAGAATGGCTTACTCACAGGTTGCATTACATGTAATCCAGATTCTATTTTGGCAAGAGCTGTTGAATTTCCCGTCGAAGTAGTCGTAGGGCCGGAGTTTGTCACAGGAAGTACACGAATGAAATCAGGTACCGCACAGAAGCTGGTATTGAATATGATCTCAACTACTGTTATGATCAAGCTAGGCAGGGTGAAAGGGAACAAAATGGTGGATATGCAGCTTTCCAATGCGAAACTAGTCGATCGAGGGACAAAAATGATCATGGAAGCCACAGGTCTGGATTACCAATCTGCCAATGATTTATTACGTTCAGAAGGATCTGTCCGCAATGCCACAGAATATTATTACAAAAACAAGGGTTGATCTTTAAGAATATTTTGTATCGGGTGTAGAAATTCAGTCTTCTTAGACGTATCTTTATGCCCCGATTAAGCGTTTGTAGTTCATGTGCTTATGATTTTATTTTCATAGGCCATACCTGCCTGACGGCAGGCAGGTGGAATCTCGCAAGATGAATCTTCATTTCAGTGATTGACCTGTTTGTCTTGCTCAATTTCAGACTCTTAATTTTATACAATTAACTACAGCAGTGATGCTGCATACTATGAAAAAAAACAATTCAAGAAAGCCGTTTTTTAACGACGATCGCAAAGATTCCGGCGCTTCAAAATCAACCGGAAAATCAGATTTTTCATCAAGCGGACCCCGCTTCGATAAGGGAGAGGGTAAATCCTCTCCAAAAGGAAAATCCTTCGGAAAGAAGGATGATTCCTTCAGTAAGCCTTCCTTCGGCAAGCGTGACGACTCCAAACCTTCCTTCGGGAAAAAAGATGATTCCTATAGCAAGCCATCTTATGGTAAGCGAGATGATTCCAAGCCTTCCTATGGTAAAAAGGACGATTCTTATGGAAAGAAGTCTTTTGGAAAAAAGCCGGATTTCAAATCTGATTCCAAGCCATCTTACGGAGATAAGCCAAAAGGTCGATTCTTTAATTCGGATGATAAGGGTGCTGATAAGTCAGGTTATGGAAAGCGTTTTGGATCAGGAGATTCTGAGCGAAAGCCGTTCGGAGATAAGCGCTTCGACAAAGGTGAAGGATTCAAAAAGAAGTTTGAAAAAAGAGACGGAGCTGACTATCCTAAGAAGTCATTTGGCGATAAGCCTGAAGGATTCAAGAAAGAAGGTTTTGCCGGAAAGAAGTTCGAAAGACGTGAAAGCTCTGATTCTCCCAAGAAAACTTACGGTGATAAGCTAGATCGTTTCCCTAAAAGAGATTCTGATGAGCGCAAGTTTGGAAATGAATCCAAACCAAGAACTGAAAAGCCCTCATTCAAAAAAGATTTTTCAGCCGATCAGACTCCAAAGGAACATAGTGAAAGACTAGTCTACAAAGGAAGAGGGCGTGATCAAAAGCCCGTTTTCGCTCCCGAGCAACCAAAATATAACGAGGAAAAATTCTCGGAAAAGCGTGGATTTGGTAAAAACAGACCTAATCGCCAGGAATTGGATATTGAAAGACCGGATTATAATTTCGATGCCTTACCGGCCCGAAAAGTTAAAGGTAAAGAAGAATCAGACTCTTTCAGATTAAACAAATACATATCAAACTCTGGAATCTGCGGACGAAGAGAAGCAGATGACCTGATTGCAAAAGGCTTAATTACAGTCAATGGACAGGTAATTACCGAGATGGGTTATAAGGTCAAAAAATCAGATCGAGTGGTCTATCAAGGTAAAAAAGTCAATCCCGAAAAGCCTGTTTATGTATTATTAAACAAACCAAAAGATTTCATTACTACGACCGACGATCCTATGGAAAGGAAGACCGTGATGAATTTGGTGGGAAATGCCTGTGAAGAGCGAATCTTCCCGGTTGGAAGATTGGATAGAAATACGACTGGCTTGTTACTATTTACCAATGACGGCGAACTGACTGCCAAGCTCTCTCATCCATCCAATGAGGTTAAAAAAATCTATCAGGTAACCTTGGATAAGCCATTGACGCTAAACCATGAACTGGAAATCAGAGCAGGATTGACTCTCGAAGATGGTGATGTCACCGTAGATGATATGCAAGTGTTATCGCTCGATAGAACAATTTTAGGACTGGAAATACACATCGGACGAAATAGAATAGTAAGAAGGCTTTTTGCCCATCTGGGATATGAAGTCACTGCACTTGACCGAGTGATTTATGCCGGATTGGATAAGAAGGACCTGAAGCGAGGTCACTACCGCTTCCTTACCGAACAGGAAGTGATTCGATTAAAATTCTTCACTTAATAATAGCAAGGGCTCCTAAATAGGGGCCTTTGATGATTTGGACCGTTCTGGAAGAATATCATTTTCCTCAAGGAATTTGTAACACCATTTCTAAAAAGTTCAACACCTCCCGAAACCGCTACGCTCATCGGGACTAAAGCTTCGGGCCCGCAAAGGCAGGGTTGACATTCGCTATCTTGACCTTCTTTTCTCTAGGTAGGGCTACGCCACGCCTGTGCGCATGTGGCGTAGCGCACAAGTATTCAGAGGTCCGACCCTGCCTACCGGACAGGCAGGCACTTCGAGGTCATTTGTTTGATCATTTCTATTGTCATTCCCGACCCCTGATAAGGGGTCAAACTTTTCAATACCTGTGCGCCGTGGCGTAGCCGCGGGTGAAACCCGTGGATTTAGAAACAACGATACGATCCCCGCGACCCCGGAGGGTGTCGAACCTTATTCATCACTTTCCTAAAAGTTCAACACCCTTCGGGGTTGTTATTTTTTGTCGTTTACATTTTTCCCCCGGTCTTACCGGGGGCTATTGAAAGGTTAGACGGCTTCACCGTCTTTTTCTTATAAATCCG
Source organism: Algoriphagus sp. (assembly GCF_046296635.1). Taxonomy (GTDB): domain Bacteria; phylum Bacteroidota; class Bacteroidia; order Cytophagales; family Cyclobacteriaceae; genus Algoriphagus. The sequence goes on from NZ_JBKBKZ010000029.1 coordinate 5,752, forward strand.
ATTTGCCAAAATCCCATATTCTTTAAGCTTTGACTTAAATTTCTGACCCCGACAGGGCTCCAACATCGCAATACCTGTGCACCGTGGCTTAGCCGCGGGTGAAACCCGTGGATAACGGTACATATGATAGATTCCCCACGACCCTGCCTTTGCCGGCAGGCAGGCCTGAAAGGGCCGAACTAATCCTTAAACCAATTGTCATAATCATCCAAAATTTCGAAATTCATATAATTCATTTTTCACCAAAACCTGATTTTTATGGGAACGCACACGCAATTGATTTACCACATTGTCTATTCCACAAAACACCGCGAACCAACAATCATCCAGGAAGATAAAAAGCGGATGTTTTCTTTTATCCACCAACTTCTCACCAATAAAAATTGCCATCTCTATCGGGTCAATGGTGTGGAAGATCATCTGCATATTCTTACTCATGTTCATCCCACAATCGCTATTTCTTCCTTGGTGAAGGATATCAAATTAGCTTGTGATGACTTCATAAAACGAGAAGGGATTTTTCCAAAATTTAAAGGTTGGCAGGATGGCTATGGAGCCTTTTCAGAGTCCATAAAGTCAAAGGAGCGATTGATCAATTATGTCAAAAATCAGGAGGAACATCATAAAAATGTGTCGTTTTTAGACGAATACAGGGCATTGTTAATCGAACAAGAAATTGAATTTGAAGAGAAATTTCTTTTGTAGTTCAACACCCTTCAGGGTTGACATTCGCCATCTTGACATTCAATTCCCTAGGTTTCACCTAGGGTTATTGAAAGGTTCGACCACTTCGTGGTCAATGGTTTGTTCCTCCCTCTTGTTTAGATTCCCGACCCCTGATAAGGGGTCAAACTTTTCAATACCTGTGCGCTACGCCACAGGCGCACAGGCGTGGCGTAGCCACGGGTGGAACCCGTGGATTTAGAAACCACAATACGATCCCTGCGACCCCGGAGGGTGTCGGACCTTATTTCCATCTGGGATTCAGAGGCCATCAATAGGAATGCGGCTTTAGCCCATTCCTCTAAGAATTATAATCACAATCAGGCTTTAGCCAAAATTCCAACTGACAAAGAAGCGGAAAATCATAAAAAATAATTTGAAGTTCAGTGATTTAGGTTAAAACCTAAAACAATTCCTAATCCGCCAATTTGGAAATCTGCAACCAGAATTCCTCAATCTTAAGTATTGCCTCTAGAAATTCCTCCATTTCCAATGGTTTCTTCACATAGCTATTTGCATGGTGTTCGTAAGCGAGATTTACGTCCTTTTGACTGGAAGAAGTCGTCAACATGATCACCGGAATTTTTTTGGTGGAATCGTTTTGTTTGATCAATCTTAGGACCTCATGTCCATTATAAATTGGGATATTAATGTCAAGAAGAATCAAGTCGGGTTTTTGAACATCAGTATATTGTGCTCTTTGGAACAGGAAATCCAATGCTTCTTGGCCATTTCTTACAACACTGATTTCGGTTTTGATTTTACTCTCCTCGAAAGCATCCAGTGTGAGGATTATGTCTCCTTCATTGTCTTCTACCAAAAGTATGTGGGCGGGTTTCATCAATTTATTTAAAGTTATAGGGTGATTTGAAAGATAAATGTGGAGCCAAGACCTGGTTGAGATTCGACCCAAATCTTTCCTCCATGGTGTTCTACTATTTTTTTGCAGACTGATAGACCAATTCCGTTACTATCTGTGCTGTTCCCAAGAGTTTTGAAAATCTTAAAAATCTCATCCAAATGCTGCGCGGGTATTCCGATTCCATTATCAATAATCCTAAATTCTATCCAATCATCGTAGGATTTGGCTGAAATTTTTATCTCTACTGGTTTGTCACTTCTGTATTTTATTGAATTGCTGATCAGATTAGTGAGTAGTCTCTTGAATAGAATTGGGTAGACTTGAATTTCTTCAACATCCAAATCAAGTGTGATTTTCCCTTTCAATTTGTTGATTTCCAGGTCAAATTGTTGGACAACAGATTTGAAAATGGGCTCCAATTTGACTGTTTCAAGTTCTTCCTGCAGTTTTCCTGACCGTGAATATTCCAGCAGATTATCGATAAGCCGACCTAATTCTTGGGAGGAAGAACGAATAACCTCAAAATAATTTGCCCGTTTTTCGGGATCAAGCTTTTCTCCCTTCTTTTGGATTAATTCCAGCAGTCCGCTGATATTTCGAATAGGGGCTTTCAGATCATGGGAAGCCACGTAGGCAAATTCTTCAAGGGACTTATTGACTTCCTCCAGTTTTTGGTTTTGAGATTTGATCTTTTGATTGAGGCGGTGAATTTGTCCCTCCTGATCTTTTTGGTTGGTGATATCGTTTTGGATTGAGAAGAAGCCGATCAGCTCTTGGTTTTTGTCAAACATGGGCTCCATTTGGATTCTGACCATGTATTTGTTTCCTGATTTAGTGTAGTTGATCAACTCAACCTCGATTGAGGTTTGGTTTCTGATCGCAATTGACATTTTGTTTATCATTTCATTGGAGCTTTCCTTTCCCTGTAGGATATGTCCCGGTTTTTTCCCCAGGACTTCTTCCTCGGTATACCCGGTCATTTTTTCAAAAGCCTCATTTACAAAGGTTATTTTTCCATTGCTGTCTGTGATGATGACCGCATTGCTGGTCTGTTCGGCAATCAAAGCTAACTTCTGCAATTCTACATCTCGAAGCATTCGCTGATGTATATCTCGTGTGGTCACAAGGATATTCACGGACTTCCCAGATAGATTGAGCGGCTTCAGATTAGATTCCATCCAGCGATGAGTTCCATTCCAAGTTTTGAATTTGAATTGAATCAGATTTGGTGTTTGCCCATTTTTTATTTCCTCGATTGCTTTAAGCCATCGTTTTTTGTGAATGGGATCTGGGAGGCGATCTGTTAAATTCATTCCCACCAGACGCTCCTCAGGGAAACCAGTTATTTCAACTCCGGAGGGTGAACAGTATTGCATCTTCCCCTCCATATCGATGATGGAGATCATGTCTCTGGAATTATTTGCGATCAATTCAAATAAAGCGCTCTGTTTGTCGTGCTTCGTATGAAGTGCCTCCAAAGCATTGTCCGAAATTTCCAAAGCTCGTTCCATTCGGCTTGCCTTAATCATATCGATGAAGACCAATACCACTCCTTGAATTTCATTTTTCTGTGTTTTGAAAGGGGAAATCTTTAAAATGTATTCTCCATCCCTGCTATCCGTAATCTGAGTTTCAAAGGGAACAAGGTTTTCAAAAACTGTTTCAATGTGTTCCATGAAATTATCCAGCTGAATCTTGCCCCGAAAGTGGCTGATATTCCTACCGATATCGTGAGGAAGCAAATCCAGAATTTTCTTTATCGCAGGTGTGAATCTTCTAATATTAAGGTTAGTGTCCAGGAAAAGTAGGGCAATTTCTGTACTTTGAATCAGGTTGTTCAGGTCATTGTTTGATTCGGATAGTTCAACTATTTTTTGCTGGAATTCTGCATTGACAGTATAGAGTTCTTCATTGACAGATTCCAGTTCTTCATTAGAGCTCTGGAGTTCTTCATTGGCAGCTTGAAGTTCCTCATTACTCGATTCGAGTTCTTCTATAGTGCTTTGAAGGTTTTCCCGATTGATTCTAAGTTCACGCTCAAGTATGTTGATTTTCTCCTTGGAGGCAAAACTAATATCAATTTCCTCAGATGGTGATAAGCCGCCAGCGCTTTCCTCTTGCTCAAATGTGGCAATCAACTGTTTCAGACCTTCAACAAGCTCTGTCTTTCGGACTAGAATTCGGAGTTGTTTGTCGGCATTATAGAAGTTTTTCAGCGAGCCGGTAATCTCCACATGATTTATCCGAATGGGATCTCCCGTAGCTAAGACTTTGCTAGCCACCACTTCAAAGGGCAAGGCCAGAGATTCAGGCAGCATTTTCAGCACATTCATACTGATCTCACCTGCTGGGAGTGTCAGCCATCTGTGTGCATTGCCTGTGGTATGAAGCAGATTGAAATTTTCATCCGTGACCATAGAATCCGGTACATACTCTTGAATAAGCGTATTTTGGATTTCTGCAAGGAGCTTGTTCTTGTTTGAGGGAGTGGAAGATTGTACTGCAGTGACAATCGAATTATCGACCAATTCAGTGGGTGATAAAGCTCTGCGACTGGAGTTGCGTAGTTGTTGTACTACTTTCTTATTTTCTCGATTTACAAATACCTTGTGCTTTTTATCCACCTCGATGAAGTTATCGATGGCATCGCCCAATGACTCACTGGATCCCAAAAACAAAAAACCGCCGGTCTTCAATGAATATTGGAACAGCATAAAGAGCCGCTGTTGTAGTTCGTTATTGAGATAGATCAGAAAATTCCTGCAACTGATCAGGTCAATTTTATTGAAAGGTGGGTCTTGTACCACATTATGCGCAGAGAATATGATCATCTCCCGAATCTCTTTCGAAATAGTGAATCCTTTGCGCTGAGGAATAAAATACATGTTCAGGTACTCCGGAGGGATTTCGGAAGAAATACTCTCTGGAAAAATCCGGTTGGCTGCCTGTTTGATTGCATCCTTATCCAAATCTGTCGCGAAAATACTGACCTCATACTGGAGTTTGTTGATCCGCAGATGATCCTTTATTAGGATTGCAAGCGTGTAAGCTTCCTCTCCCGTGGAGCAGGCTGGCACCCAGACACGGATGGATTTGGTTTCTTGATTGTTTTCAATGAGTTGTGGGATAACCTGACTTTTAAGGTAGTAAAATGACTCTTCATCTCTGAAAAACCGAGTCACGCCGATCAATAATTCCTTGGAAAGAAGTGTAGCTTCCGAATTAGTTTCCCTAAGGTACTGGAGGTATTCCTCCATTTCTGGAAATCCCAGTAGGCTCATTCTTCGGGCAATACGCCGGGAAACGGTGGTGTATTTGTATTCGGTGAAATCCACACCGAGCTTTTTATAGACAGTTTGAAGAATCGCTGCGATGAGAGATTTGGAATCTTTGGATTCCAGTTTTACCCCAATCAATCCCAAATTGTAGGTAAAGTAAGAATCTAATTCCTGATGCATCTCTTGAACAGAACAAACCTTATCTACTGCACCTGTGAGGATGGCACTTTTGGGCATGCCGTCAAATTTGGCGGTGTCAGGACTTTGTGCGAGGACAAGACCACCTTTTTCTTTGATGAATTTGATTCCTTCTGAGCCATCGCTGCCGGTACCGGATAAGATGATAGCGCAAGCTTTTTCGTGAGCCTGCTCTGCCAAGGAGTTTAAAAATGTACTGATAGGGAAGCTTAGTTTTCTGTCCTCCTTTTCACTGAGTATAAATCTACCCTCTTGAAGTTCCACAAACTTTTTAGGTGGATTGAGGTAGATTTTGCCTTTTTCCAAAATCATGTCGTGCTCAATGATGAGAATGGGCAGCCGAGTATGCCTAGCCAGCAATTCATCCATCAGGCTCTTGTGATTGGGAGCTAAATGCTGGATCAGGACATAGGAAAAATCTGAGGGAAGCTTTGCATATTCAAAAAATAATTCCAACGGCTCTAGACCACCGGCAGAAGCACCAATGCCAATAATCGGGAAATTATAATTCATAGGTTAAGCGGTTATTGGGTGGGTGAAGTAGAATGTGGACCCTTCGCCGGGTGTAGACTCAAGCCAAATTTTTCCTCCCCAAGATTCTACATTTTTCTTCACAATGGACAAACCTACGCCAGTACCACTGTACTCGCCCCGATTATGAAGACGTTGAAATATCACAAAGATTTTCTCGAAAAATCGTTGATCGATTCCAATTCCATTGTCTTGAATAGAAAACAGCCATTCTTCAGGGTGATCCTCCACTTTGATCTGAATTTTTGGGGGTATGTCTTTTTTAGAATAGGTGATTGCATTGTCCAAAAGACAATGAAAGGTTTGGGTGAGTGAACACTTATTGGCAAGAATTGTGGGTAATTGGTCTGCTATAAATTGAACACTTTTTTCTAAAATTATCTTGTTCCGGGAAATTAAGTAATCATTTAGTAAATCTTGAAGACTGACTACTTCCACCTCTTCGGAGTATCTTCCTGCATTAGAATGATTCAGAAGTTCTTGAATTATTTGTCTCATCCGATGGGCCCCTTCAGTGGCAAAGGAAATGTACTGATGGGCTTTTTGATCCAGTTGATCTTGGTATTTGGAGGATAACTTATCCAGAAAGCTGCTTATCATTCGTAGTTGCTCCTGTAAGTCATGAGAGGCTACAAAGGCATATTCTTCCAATTCTGAATTTTTGACTTTTACTTCTGCTATTGACTTATTCAGCTCGTTATTTGTCTTTCGAATAGACTCAAGCAGCTTAACTTTTTCTTTTAGGGTGGAATCCAACTTAGAAAAAAAGAAAGGAATCATTAAAGTCATCATTGCGGACAGAAACAGGACATTGGAAGAAATGGCTATCCAAGCGCCCACAACACTTCCCTCCTCAGGAAAGGTTGAGATTAGGTTGAAATGAAGAATGAATCCATAGATGATACAGAAAACAAGTGTTAGTGAAAACGGTAAATAGGGATTTTTGTCAGGGAAAAAGAGTAACATAAAAATGGTAACACCGAGCAGGTACACCAAACCTGGACCAAAACTTCCTAACTCGATCAAAAGAATAAATGAAGCAAGAAAAAGTAAAAATATCAACAGGTATTTTCTGGCGGATACCGCAATCCCCGGGATGTATGCGATGAATATCAGCATCACAAAAACAAACAAATCAAACCCTAAAATTAAATAGGACTCAGTCTGAAGACAGATAATCACTGCTGGGATAATTGTAAGCAAACTGAGAGGTGTCAGAGCAAAGATACTTTCTGCGAATATTACATCACTCCAATAATTGAGAGAAGCGGTGTCCCCATCTTTTGAGATGCAGTTTTGCACTACTTTACCTCTCAATTTTGTCACTAATTGCATTATAGATTTTCTTTTATTTCAAGTTGATTTTTCCGGCTTTTTGGAATTGTAAAGAAGAAATGCGAGCCTTCTCCTGGTGTGGATTCCAGCCAGATTTTTCCTCCCCAGGATTCAACTTGTTTTTTCACAATGGACAATCCAATTCCACTTCCTGCATATTGATCCCGATTGTGCAATCGCTGGAAAATGATGAAGATCTTATCAAAAAACATAGGATCTATACCGATTCCGTTATCTCGGATGGAGAAGATCCATTCGCTTAGGGTTTCTTTTACGCTTAGCTCAATCTTGGGAGGAACTCCATTCCGCGAATATTTGATGGCATTATCCAATAGGCAGTGGAGGGTCTGAGTTAATGGAGCCCTATAACTTTCGATTACTGGGAGAGTAGAATAGTCGATAATGGCTGACTTTTCATCGATTACCTTTTTTCTCAGCGATTTGTAATCGCTTATTAGCAAATCAAGATTGACTTTGGATATTGTTTCATTAAATTTTCCCGCCCTTGAATATTCGAGAAGATCAAGAATAATCTGCTTCATCCGCTTGGCACCATTGGTCGCAAAGTGAATGTATTGATGAGCTTTATCATCAAGCTGTTCCCCATATTTTCGCTGAAGTTGATCCATAAAACTTGTTATCATCCGCAAAGGCTCCTGTAAGTCATGAGATGCTATAAAAGCAAACTGTTCCAACTGCTCGTTGGTCAGTTCTAGATCATTCGCATATTTTTTTAGAGATTCATTTAAGCTAAGCAACTCTTCCTCATGCTTCTTCCTGTCCGAGATATCTGTCATAGCTCCGACCATTCGAATGGCTTTGCCTTTTTTATTTCGGACGATGACTCCTTTATCTACCACATAGCCGATTTCTCCATCCTCTTTGAAGATTCTATATTCCAATTCCCATCTTAATGTTTCAGGATTTTGCAAGGCGATGTCAATACTTTGCTTGATTTTAGGGAGATCTTCGGGATGGAATTTGTCTTTCCAGAAGTCTTCTTCATCTAATGTTTGGGAGGAGGCAACGCCAAAGAATTTTTCTATCCCCTTACTTCTGAAATAGGTTTTATTTTCGATGTCCCAATCCCAAATGGCGTCATTGGTCGCTTCAGTGACTTTCTCAAACCGTTCGTTGGCTTGGAGAATTTGTTCTTCAGCCAGTTTTTTGTCTGTAATATCTCTGAAGAAAACACTAATTCCTTCAGGAGAAGGATAGCCATTCGCTTCATACCATTGGTTATAGGGAGGGAAATACTCCTCGAAATGAACAGGAGTTTGGGTATCAAAAGCCCGTTTGTATTGCCTAAAAAACTCAAGTTCCCCCGCTAGGGGAAATTTTTCCCAAAGGTTATGTCCTACCAAATCCTCTCGATTGATACCAATGATTTCCTCAGCCTTTTTGTTCCAATAGGTGACGTTCCAATCTTTATCCAAGGCAAAAAAGGCGTCACCGATTCGTTCCAGGATACTTTTTCGCTCTTGGAAGGCATTTAACAAGTCTTTTTCTGTTTTTTTACGTTGCGTAATATCCCTTATGAAAGCACAGAAAAATTCTTCACCTTCCTGTTTAATTGGGATTACTGTTAGTTCAATCGGAAATTCCTCACCATTTCGACGAAGAGCTGATAAATCCAGCAGTACATTAATTGCTTTCCCTTCTCCTGTTTTTAGATAGTTTTTTAATCCTTCGACATGGTACCTACGGAAGGGTTCTGGAATTATTATTTCGGATAATGGTTTTCCTATCACCTCTTTTTCTTCCCACCCAAAAATTACTTCTGCTTGAGTATTCCAGAAGGTAATAGTTTCGTTTGTATCAATAGATATAATGGCATCCAATGCACCATTCATGATAAGCCTTCTTTTTTCCTCACTTTTTGCAATTTCTGCATTCGCGTTTTTGCGCTGCGTAACATCTACAAAGTATACAGAAATACCGGTAGGTGTAGGATAAATGCTTTCCTCAAACCACGCATCCAAAGGAGCGTAATAAAATTCGAATTTTCTGGCCTCAGCTGTATGCTGAACCTTTCTTAATTCATCTTCGAATAGCGTATTTCTTAAATCTGGAAATTCCGTGAACAGGTTTTTACCTATAGTTTTTTCTTTTTTAACAGCTAATAAATTGGCACAGCTAGAATTCATGTAAGTAAAATTTAATTCACCATCTAGTGCATAAAAAGCATCGCCGATACTTTCAAGTATATTGTTTTTTTCTTCGAAGGCTTTAAGAAGTCGCTGGTCGGCTTCTTTCCGCAAGGAAATATCCCTAAAAAAAACTGTGATCCCTTCTTCTGAAGGATAGGCGTTTATTTCCAGCCAGGTTCCATAGTAGTCTTCGAATGTTATAGCCTGGCCAGTCTGGAGTGCTTTATGATAATTGGTATAAGAAGGGAGTGAAACCGCATCCGGAAAGACTTCCCAAAGATTATTTCCGATTAGCTGATTTCTTTTTATTCCTATAAGCTCCTCTGCTGCTCTGTTCCAATAGGAAACGATAAAATTTCGATCCATCGTAAAGAAGGCATCTCCGATACTTTCCAAAATCCTGTTTTTTTCATCCAGCGCTTTAAAGATTTTTTCATCTGCAATCTTTCTATTAGTCACGTCAAATCGGATTGCCAAGTATTGAAAGGGTTTATTATTTTCATCCAAAAAAGGGACGATAGTTGTATCTACCCAATAATAAGAACCGTCCTTCGCTATGTTTTTTATTTCACCTCTCCAGACATTACCAGAGGCAATGGTTTTCCATAGGTCAACAAAAAATGATTTTGGGTGATGGTTGGAATTAATGAGCTTGTGTGTTTTTCCTATTAATTCCTGTTCTGAGTATTTTGATATTTTACAGAAATTGTCATTGACAAATGTGATCACTCCTTTATCATCAGTAAAGGCTACAATTGCTGATTGATCTAAGGAAAATTTATAGTCTTCGAGTGTTTTTAGACTTTTTTGTAATGTTACCTCATTGATCTTTTTCTTGTGGATATCCTGAAAGCTTCCAAATGTCTTGACACTTTTGCCATGGATCCGCTCGCTTTTACCTATACATCTGATCCAGCGATCATTTCCTTTTGCAGTTTTTAAAAAGATTTCGAGATCAAATTCCTCTCCGGTCTTAATGAGCTTTTCCATGGAATTTTGAACTTGAATTTGACTCTCTTCCGTCAAAAATTCTAGTCCTTTAAAATTCGAAGCGTTGTAGTTTTCGTCCACTTCCAAAATTTCTCTGATTATTGGAGACCAATACATGGAATCTCCATTCTTGCTCAGTAAGTCAAGTTCCCAACTGCCGACAATAGCCATCCTACTGACTTGGTTTAGCAGGTCCTCCTTCTTTTTTTCTTCAGTGATATCCAGTACCAAAGCATTAAAAACTACCGTTCCATCTGTCATAAATTCAGGAGTTCCATAGCCAGCATGAAGACGGATTGTGCCATCTGGCATCAGGAATTTCCACTGAAATTTTGATTTGGTTTTACTTTTTATCGAATCCTCAATTTGCTTTTGGATTCGCTCAAATTCACCTGTTGCTTTGATTTGACTCCAAAGCAGGTTTATGTCGTTTTTGATTTCTTCAGGCTCAAATCCAAATATTTCTTTGGATCCTTTACTGACATACTTCATCGAGTCTGTGCCGTCAGGGTTAATTAGATACTGTACTACCACTCCCGGCAAATTGTCTGCTAATGACACGAGTCGATTTTCAGATTCTTTCTTTTCATGAATATCTTGAAAGCTACCAAATACCCTTATGCACTTTCCATCCAAAAACTCGCTCGAACCAATTGTCCTAACCCACAGCTCATTGTTTTTAGCTGTGACCAAGACAGCTTCAAAATTGAAAGATCCGCCTTCATTGATGCACTTTAAGAGATTTTCCCTCACCATTTCACGAAAATCTTCCCGGTAAAAGTTTATGCCACTAGTTACATCCGGAATGAAAGTTTCAGGATCAGTTTCATGAAGCTCATGGACCATTTTGGACCAATAAAGTTTCTCTTCAGTACGGTCGACTTCCCAGCTTCCGATTCTTGCCAGAGAAGAAGCTTGGGAATTAAGTTCTTGGAGTTTTTTTTCTACGGTGATGTTCTTAGCAGAAGCATAAATCAACCCTTCTTCCATCATGGAGTTGCAATTCCAGCTTAACCAGATGATCTCCCCTTTTCTATTCAAAAAACGGTTTTCAAATTTGTAGGCTGACTCCTTGATGCCCATATTGGTATCCGCAATAGTGTTCTTTTTATCCTCTGGATGAACCAAGTCATCAAAGGATAGGTTGAGAAGTTCTTCTTCACTGTAGCCCAGCATTTCACTTCCTGCTTTGTTAATTTTCAGGAACCTTCCCTTAAAATCAAGCAAACAAATAATATCCGGTATGGCTTCAAAAATATGGCTAAGATTTGTCTCCAGTAGCTTTATTCGCTGCTCTTCTTCTTTTTGTTGGGTGACATCCTGAACCGTTCCTTCCAAAATAATGGGTTTGCCTGATTCATCCTTGACAAGACGCGCCAGTTCGTGGACCCATTTAATAGTTCCATCCGGAAGAACAATACGATGGATAAAGTCAAGCTCTTTTCCTCCTTCAAAAGTTGACCTTTGCGCAACTTCAAAGGCCTTTTTGTCATCCGGATGGATTGACTCATAAAAATTCTTGAAACTGACATCAAAAGTTGATCGATCTCTTCCCCAGATTTTAAAAATTTCTTCAGACCAGGTAAGGATATCCGTATCCAATTCTTGTCTCCAATAGCCTAGTTTAGCTATAGATGAAGCTGCTTTAAGCCTAGCTTCAGATTCTTTGAGAGCTTGAACTTGCCGTTCCTCTTCTGTGACGTCCTGACAGACAACGACCATGCATTTTTTGTCTGCGAAATCGACTTTGTGTCCGTAGATCTTCATTCTGATTAGTTCGCCGGACTTTTTTTGGTGGGTGAAAACACCAAAGTATATGTTCCCGTCCTGCTGGGAAATATTGGCATGTGCGGACAAAAGAACAGGAATTTCTTGCTTTGGACGAAGGTCTTTAGGAGTAAGGCGCAAAAATTCCTCCCGGGAATAGCCATAATGATCTATTGCCGCCTGATTGACATCAAGTATTTCATAAGTTGCCAAATCATAGACCCACTTTGGAAATGGGCTCAAGAAAAATAAGCTGCTATAATCAGTAAGGGTGGAGGGCATTTTATTAGTAAATGAAGGGCTTCAATGATGCTAAAACTAGAAAGAGCGACAATAACAGAGTCCGTTTTGTCATTAGTCTATCTCAGTGAGAAATCAGAAATATTTTCAATTCAAAAACTCAAGTTGGAACAAGCTGATTACTATATTCAGAATTGTAATATTATCTGAGTAAACTGGGCCAGAAGGTACTCTGGATTTTTGATGTTGATTACCAAATACTTAGATGAAGGTAGGTATAATTTTTTATTGAGACTAATTCCGTCTTTTGAAAAGTGAAAGGCTGCGCATTTATGTAAAGGAAAGGAAGCCAAAAAACTATATTTCAAATACCTTTCTTTGCTTACCAAAACTAATTATTTATTGTTATTGGTTTGGCCTTTTAAAAATCCTTTAAGGTTTTGAGTAATTCCCGCTTTGTCAAAACCCCTCCTTTTCTCCAAAGTATCTTCCCCCTTTTAAAAAGAATGTAATGGGGAATTGATCGAACGGCAAATTGCTGTGCCATTTGTGGGTGCTTGTCCACGTTGAGTTTGAGAAGTTTTATTTTCCCTTTTAAGTCTGCCAAAACTTCCTCAAGGATTGGATTCATAGTCTGACAAGGTCCACACCAGTCCGCATAGAAATCCACCAATATGGCATCTTGACTTTTGGAAATGATGTCTTTTGGGTTTTTCTTGGGCATATTCGAGATGTTAGACACGAGACACAAGATGCAAGATCAAAACACTTGAGATTATAAAAAAAGGCTGCCTTATTAAAAAGACAGCCTTTGAAGAGCACTTTGTACTTAGGGATTAATTACGATTTGGAGCTCCTGCAGGAGGAGTTGGCATTGTCAGGCCAAGCTTAGCTATTACCAATTCAGTGAATTTGTCCTCTTCCTTGGTGTAAAGCAATACCGGAGATTGACCTGCAGTCTCCGCGAAGATGTGCGTGTAATTGTTTTCAGCAGCTACCGCATTGATCGCATTGATTACTTTAGTCTGTACCGGCTCAAGCAATTCTCCGAGCTTTCGCTGATAAGAAACTTGAGCATCTTGCTCATACTTCTGAAGGTCATTCTGAAGCTTAGTCAATTCAGCTTCCTTAGCTGCTCTTGCTTCTTCAGTCATAGTAGGTGCGGCTTGCTGATAAGCTTGCACTTTTCTTTGGAAATCTGCTCCCTTTGTTTGGATGTTTGTTTGCAGCTGAGTTTGATAATCCTGGATATCTGCTCCGATTTGCTCCATTTCTGGCATCAGGTCCATGATAAATTCCACACTCGTATAGCCGATTTTCACATCTTGGGCCTGAGCTGCAAATCCTACGAATAGCAGTGCTAATGCGGATAGGATAACTTTTACTTTCATATGTATATAATTTGTTTTTAAGTGGCGATATGGAATCTCGCCGAGTTTATTTCCATCTAAATTTGAGATGTTCAAATTCTTGCTCGATTTCATCATTTGTGTTCTGTTTATTTGTTGTCTTCAATTCCCAATTCATCCAGGACAAACTCAGAATAGTCGTGTCTTGGATCACTATAAATTATTGCCGATGGCCCTGCAGCTTTGTCGAATAGCATACCTAAGTTATTTCTTCTCGACACTCGCTCTATGGCTTCGTAGATCTTAGACTGTAAAGGCTGAAGCAGTTCTGCCTGCTTTTGATAATACATGCCGTCGATTCCAAAGATCCGACTGTTGAATTCTTGAGAAGCCTTTTGCTTCGCTTTGATTTCACTCAGCCTTTGCTGGTACATTTCTTCTGTCAATAATACCTCCTCAGCCTTTAGCTGAGAAGTAAGTTCTTTAATTTCCTGATCCAAACTTTGTGCCTCTTTCTTCCAATCAGAGCCCAATTGGTTTAACATATCTTGAACAACTTTGTAGTCCGGATGCTTATTCAAGATGTATTCTGAATCTATATATCCTACCTTTTGAGCTGTTAAAGTGCCACCTTGTATCAGAAAGAGCAGCAAAAGTACAATTTTCAGCGATTTATTCATGTCTTGATTCAGTTTTCAGTAGTCATTATTAAGATAAAGCAACACTTTATTTTTTGCATAAATTAACCAAACGAACAACTGATCACAAGATTATCTAAACTGCTGACCAATGGTGAAGTGAAATTGTGGACCGCTCCGCTGCAATGATCCAGGCATTGGATCAAACCCATAACCCCAGTCTACCCCTAAAAGGCCGAATGCCGGCATAAATATTCTTGCTCCAACTCCCGCTGACTTTTTCAAATCGTATGGGTTATAATCTTTATAGGATCCCCAGTTGTTTCCAGCTTCAGCAAAAGCCAACAAGAATATCGTAGCCGAAGGGTTTGGTGAGACCAAGAATCGTATTTCTGTAACGAATTTATTATACACCACACCACCATAAGGCTCCGGGTTGGCAGTGCCTCGACTATCTCTTCCTGGTGTGATCACCTGATTTTCGTAGCCTCTTAGGCCGATAATTTCTTGGCCTAAGGCAAAGTTGTTAAAGGTCATACCATCTCCACCCATTACGAATCGCTCCAAAGGAATGATTCCGATTTTATTGCCATAGGAACCAAGGAAGCCCATGTGTGCCCGTGCACTCGCCACCCACTTGGTAGAACCGAGGAGTGGGGTGAAGAATGATGCGTCAAACATCCATTTATGGTATTCTAGCCAGTTATATTTTTGCTGGTCCGTGGATTCGCCGTTGATATTCGCATTCAAAGATGAATAGGGTGGAGTAAATGCCCCGGAAAGCATAATGTTCGAGCCCTGTCTTGGATAGATCGTGTTGTCGACGTTGTTTCTTGCAATGGTAGTATTCAAAGTCAAACTTTTGGAATTACCGGATGGATAGCTTAGACCAAAAGAGGTTCCAAACTGATCGAATTCATAGTTTTGAAACTGAATCGAGTTGCTGATACTGAAAAAATCATCCGGCCACTTCACTCGCCTAGCCATGCCTAAGGTTACACCCGTGATCTTAAAGAATCCCAAAGAATTCCCGAAGTTGTTGCGGTTGAAGAAATCGACTTGTCTTTGAATGGAGTGATTGAAAGAGAAACTTAAAGCATTAGGTTTTTTACCTCCAAACCAAGGTTCAGTCAGTGACAATGAATAGTTTTGGAAGGTTTGACCATTGGCTTGTACACGCAGTGAAAGCTTCTGTCCGTCACCTACTGGAAGCGGATCCCACTTGCTGAAGTCTCCTATGTTTTTTACAGAGAAATTATTGAAAACCAGACCAACTGTACCTACGAATCCATAGAATCCACCCCAACCTCCGGATAGTTCTATTTGATCATTTGGCCGCTCTTCCAGTTCGAATGTGATATCCACTGTAGCTGCTTCAAAGTTAGGTCTGAGGTCAGGATTGATTTTTTCCGGGTCAAAGTATCCCAGAGTAGAAAGCTCACGAATAGTTCTTACCAAGTCTTTTCTACTAAACTTTTGACCAGGTAGAATTCGGATTTCCCGCATGACCACGTGATCTGAAGTTCTGTCGTTGCCTTTGATATTTACGCTATTCACGGTGACCTGAGGACCTTCCATGATTCTCATTTCCATATCGATCGAGTCGCCGACTACGTTGATTTCTACTGGATCGATGTTGAAAAATAAGTATCCGTTATCTTGATAAAGTGAACTTACATCATCTCCCTTTTGAGGATCGTAATTCAGGCGTTTGTCGAGTTTTTCTTTATCGTACACATCTCCTTTTGCGATACCTAGTCGTGCCTGAAGCACCTCACTTTCGTGTATGTAATTACCGGTGAAGGTGATGTTTCTGTAATAATATTTTCGACCCTCCTCTACCTCAATGTCAACATTGATTTTGTCCTGAGCAAAGCTGTAAACAGAGTCAGTCAAGATTTTAGCATCACGGAAACCCTTCGTGTTATAGAAGTTGATGACACTTTGCTTGTCATTTCTATATTCCTTGGGGATGTATTTTGATCCATTGAAAAAGTTGAGTTTGAAGTTTTGGTTGATGTAACTTTTTGCTGCCTCCTTTGATACTGTATCGGTATGAAAGATTGAATTTTTCACACTTTCAGCATCAGCATCGCTAATTCTTGTGTAAATGTCCTTGAAGATCGCTACTCGCGCATGCTCCTTGGTTTTCTTCATCTTTCCTTTCAATGCACGATCAGAAAGTTCTTCGTTTCCATAGAATTGGACTGCATTGATTTTTACTTTGGAGTTGATATCGATGTCAAATCGAAGTTTCACACTGTTTGGGAGGGTGGTATCTCTATCCTGATAAATTTTGACATCAGTATTTAAGTATCCTTTATCCAGGTAATATTTTTCAATATTTCTTTTTGCAGTGTTAAGTACATCATCGCGAACTACCCGACCTCTGATGTTGACTTTATCCCGAAGTTCACCCTCTTGGGTTTTATTTATTCCGTTAAATTCCACTACTGAAAATCGAGGGCGCTCTGTTAGGTCAAGAAGGAGGTAGATATCATCTTCTTCGATTTTGGTGACCAGGATTTTTACATCTCCGATGATTCCCTGCCGCCACAGTTTTTTCAGTGCATTGGATATGGCATCTCCAGGGACTTCTATCCGATCATCGACTTTTAAACCTGATAATGAAATAATCGCAATTTCATCCAGAGTGGTCAAACCGACTGCTTTAATTTCTGCAATTCTGAATTTTTGCGGCTTGGCGTAGTTCAGTTCCAGAATATCGATTGGTTTGGTAGAGGCATAACGACTTTGTCCCAATCTGATTTGAGAAAAGGCCGAATTGGACCCAATTAAAAACAACAGAATAATTAAAATTCTCTTCATATAATTATTATTTGACCTAAAAAGGTCATTTGGAATCTCTCATGTCGCTCCCCGAGAGCTATCGGGGGTATATGCCTCAGTTCGAGGTTTATTGTCATGTTTGATTCCTTCAATTCCTTAAGATTTAACTTGCTCGCCGGTTTTCCCGAATCTTCTTTCACGTTTCTGATAATCTTCTACTGCGGCATAAAGGTGCTCTATCCTGAAATCAGGCCATAATACTGGTGAAAAGTAAAGCTCAGTATACGCTAGTTGCCAAAGGAGGAAATTACTTATTCGATACTCCCCACTTGTTCTGATCATTAGTTCAGGGTCAGGAATACCGGCAGTTTCCAAATGATCTGCAACTGTTTGCTGCGTAATGTCTTCAGGCTTTAATTTTCCTTCAGAGACTTTTTGAGCAATGCGTTTGGTAGCTTGAGTAAGTTCCCACTGTCCACTATAGCTAAGTGCCAATATGACGGTGAGACCAGTATTGTTTTCTGTTTGCTTTTGAGCTTCAATTAATTTCTCGTAAGCAGAATTAGGAAGGCTTGATACATCTCCAATTGAAATCAGCCGGATGTTATTTTTCATCATGAGCGAAATCTCATCGATGATCGTTTTAACCAAAAGTTCCATTAGGGCTCTTACCTCGTCTTGAGGCCTGGACCAATTCTCCGTGGAGAAGGAGAAAAGGGTTAGGTATTTAATACCTAAATTTTCAGCACCTTCGATCGCATCTTTCACAGCCTGGATAGCGTGTCGATGTCCGAATATTCTCATGGCACCTTTTTTCTTTGCCCAACGGCCGTTGCCGTCCATGATTATTGCGAGATGTCTGGGGATGTTGGTTAGGTCTGGTTTTTCCTTCATTCCAATGGATCGGGTACCTGCATTTTTAGAGGTACAAAAATGCTATTTCTTTTCCAATATTCAGTCCTAGCCTTTAATTAATTAATAGGCATAGCACTTTACATTGCCTATTGTATAGCTGATCGTAAATCCGAGGAAGTAGTACCAGTCTTTAGTATTTGGGTTACCAAAGTTGATTCCAAATGGTGGGACTTGCCCTGTCGCAGGATCAACTGCTTGCTGATATCTTGGAATCGCCGGAAGGCTACTGTCAATTTTGTCTAGGTAGTCTGTCATCGTTGGCCTGAAACCTAATTCAGCAGCCAACATCCATCGATCATCCAATTTGTACTTGATCCCACCTCCAAAAGGTATCACGACCGAGCCTAAATTATATCGCTCTGAAAACAAAAATTGGTAGGTATTTCCTTTCATCAAGAAATGCGAATATCCTAATCCAAAGAATGCGTAAGGCGACCATCTAAACTCTGAATCGTTCCGTAGAAAGTCCAGAAAATTAAACTCCATCACTGCACTGCCTTCAATGACTCCACCTCTGAATCTTGCGTCTCTAAATCTTGCCGCAGGATCCAAAGGCCTGAGGCTATCCTCAGACTGAAGTATTGAAGAGCTAATTGCTACTCTTAAGCTCCATACATTATCAAAATTTCTCTTGCCAAAGAACGTGCCTTGAAGCCCGATCTGTCGGGGATCAATTTTTCTATTTATTTCTCCGGATGTGGTTGCTAAACCTAGTCCTGCACCTACTTCATATTTTTGAGCATGGACTGGGATAATATACCCCGTAAATACAAGCATTAATAGAAGTAAGTGTCTGATAACGTAAAAATTGACTTTTTTCAAGACGATGCAAGTTATGAAGTACCTAACGTTTAAAAAACGCTCTTTTGTATTTCACGGGTTAATAATTGTTAAGCTTATTTTTGGGTTTTTATTAGTTTCTCATGTCAAAACCCCAATTCAATTTTTGCCTTAGGGTATCAAAGAAATGGTAATGTGGCAATTTGACCAATTTTGCCGAAAAGAGTTCCTTTTTAACACTGAGTTTTACCTCCGAGGAGATGGAAGTTGATCGCGAATCGAGTGAAATCAGGAATTTATCGGTTCTCCCTTCGATCTCAAAACTGACTTCACATTCATCTGATACTATAATTGGTCTGACATTAAGGTTGTGAGGGCTCACAGGAGTGATAACAAAACTTTTAGCACCCGGCGTAATTAAAGGCCCTCCACAGCTTAATGAATATCCCGTAGAACCTGTAGGGGTGGAGACGATCAATCCATCTGCCCAATAGGAGTTGAGGTATTTTCCGTCAATGTAAGTGTGCACGGTAATCATTGAAGAGGTGTCACGTTTGTGTATCGTGAATTCATTTAATGCAAAATTCAATCCATTGAAAAGTTTACGACTTGACTGCAAGGAGATCAGTGAACGAGCTTCTATTTGGAAGTTTCCTCCGGCAAGATGTTCTATTGCCTCACCAATTCGATCTGTGGCAACTGTGGCCAGAAATCCCAATCTGCCAGTATTCAGTCCTAAAATGGGAATTTCTAAATTTCCGACTAGGCATACAGCATCCAGTAGCGTACCATCACCTCCAATCGAAATTAAAAAATCGACTTCTCTTAATTCGTCTTGATTTTCTATGACCCAATAGCTTAGGGTCTTTTTCCCGGTCATTTTCAAAGCTCGATCAAGTGGCTCAGTGACAAGAATTTCGATATTATGCTTAGCTAATTCCTTGAAAAGTAGCTCAATTTCAGCGATATATTCTGCCTTCAAAGTCAGGCCATGTAGGGCGATTTTCATTCCCTAAATATCTAAAAATCTCAGCAAGTTCCCGATTCGGTCTTCTTCTCCACTGACACCTGCTTCTTCTTGATAATGATCTATCACTCGATATCCGAAGCGCTCAAGCGTAGCTTTTATATGTCTAAGTTCCAGTTTATCAAGCTTCAGCGTGAGCTTGATTTTACTGTCATCCAAGGGGTCAATGGTAATAAAGGAACTGAGGATTTTAGCATTTTCAGATTCCACTAGCCTGGAAATTTCAGACAAATGGTAATCAGTCATAGAAAGGGAAAGTATCAATACGCTGCCTTGAGACTTAATTGACAAACTATCCGCAAAAGCTGCAATAGCATCTTCCATGGTCACTACTCCGAGATAGGTATTGTCTCTGTCTAAGACAGCCACTAGATTGGAATGGTGTTCAGAGGCCACCCTGAGTACGTCGTATATATGTTTATTAGAAAAAACCCAACATGAACCCGATTCTAATTCGATCGTTCCTATTAATTGCTCAGGATCATTCAAGTCAAAAATAACTTCATCATTTACAAACCCCAAAAATCGACCTTGATCAGAAACGGGCAAAGAATCGATTCGAATCTCTTCCATCCAAGCCAATGCCATTCCTGCCCGATCAGTAAGTTTGAGGGGCGGGATGAGATTATTGATAAATTCGTAGGCTTGCATGTGAGAAAGTTAGGAAATCAATTCACAAGACAAAACGCTTTGGACAGTATTCTTGTTCCTTTTAGTTGTTTTTACTGTAAAATTAAAGTGTAAAGTAGTTTGCCAAAATGCCTAGAGCGATACCTACAAGAATAATTATTGGTGAGGAGATTTTGGTAAACTGCAAGACAGAATACGTTCCAAGTATAAAAATAATATGAAGGATGTTAGCCTCAAGTGGTTCAAAAAGTAAATAAGCAGCAGCGATCAACATCCCACAGGACACGGCATTGATTCCCTCCAAGGCAGCGCGTACAGGTCTGTAAAGTTTCAGCTGATCCCAAAAACGAATCACAAAAAATATCAGGAAAATGCCTGGAAGAAAAATTCCAGCAGCTGCAATTAGCCCTCCAATCAGAAAACCCATCAAACCAAATTCTCGCATCGACAAGGCACCAACATAGGATGCGATAGAAAAAGTGGGGCCAGGAATTCCCTGAGAAATCGCATAACCTGTAAGAAATTCCTCGGAGGTCAGAAAATGCTTGAAGTCGACAAATTCTGTGTAGAGGTAAGGAACCAAAACTTGACCCCCACCAAAAATCAAACTACCATTTCGATAAAAGTTCTCAAAAAGCAGGATGGGTTGATATTTTGTTATTGCTCCTGCGACAGCCGCCAGAATTAATACCCCGCCCCAAAGATAAAAGTTCGCCCATTTTATGGTCAATGACTTATCCTCTTCAACTTTTGGCTGCTTTTTATATTTGATAGAAGTACTCAATCCACCAAGTACCAGCATGACTGGGAAAATATAAGGGGAACTGTAAAAGAACGAAACGAAAGCCGAGATCAATAATAAGATCATAGCATCCGTACTTTTTATCATTTTGCTAATGGTCTTCTGGGCTGCAAAAATGATAAACCCAATAGCCATCGGTTGGATAAATCGGGCAAAGTCAAGGGCTCCGGGAGTATTTTCCTGCAAAAAACTTATCACTACAGCTGTCCCGATCATGAGGAGGGTGGCAGGTAGGATCCAAACGAGTAATGCCAAATAGGCTAAATTGGGACCGCCTACGCGAAATCCAATGGCAGAAATCAGTTGAGTAGAAGAGGGGCCCGGGAGGATATTGCACAAGGCATTAAGTTCCCAAAGCTCCTCTTCTGAAATGTAGGCTCGATTTTTCACCATCCGCTCCAAGAGCATTGCCAAAAATGCCTGGGGTCCGCCAAATGCTGTAATGGACAGCGCAAAGACATCCTTTAGAAATACATAATATCGGACTTGGCGGACCGACATCTTATTTCTTCAGGCCTAATTCGCGGAGTCTTTCATCCAGAAACTCCCCTGCTGTAGCATCTGCAAACTGTTTTGGATTTTGATCATCGATGCAACTTTCCAAACAGGTCAAATCCATCTCGGATCTTGGATGCATGAAGAAAGGAATCGAAAATCTGCTCGTATGCATCAATTCGCGCGGAGGATTGACCACTCGATGGATCGTTGACTTTAATTTTTTATTGGTCAGACGCTCGAGCATATCTCCCACATTGACCACCAATTGGTCCGGAAGGGCGGTGATAGGAATCCATTTTCCATCTTTTCTTAAGACCTGCAACCCATCTGCACTTGCACCCATAAGAAGGGTGATTAGGTTGATGTCTCCGTGTTCCGCTGCTCGGACTGCGTCTGCTGGAACTTCATCTGGATTCTCGATAGGGAAGTAATGAATTTGACGCAAGATTGAATTTCCATGAACTACCTTGTCTTCGAAGTAGTCTTCTTGCAGATCCAAACTTAATGCAATTGCCTTGAGCATGGATTTTCCTGCATTTTCAAGCGTCTGGAAAGCTTCGATTGCATCATTTTGAAAGCCCTGAACTTCCGAAGGCCAAAGGTTTTCGGGGTATTCACTCTTTACCGAATCGGAGTCTGGAATAAGGCTTAATTCTTGACCTACATGATAAAATTCTTTTAAATCACCAGTATTTCGGCCTTTTGCATGTTCCTTACCTTTACCGGTATATCCGCGCTGATAGCCGATTTCCGGCTTCTCGTATTTCTTTTTTATTTCATCCGGCAAAGCAAAAAAGGATTTTATTGATCCATAGAGTCTATCTTGAAGATCCTTGGATAGTCCGTGGTTTTTAATTGCTACAAACCCGATATTTTGATATGCTTCGCCCAGTTTTTTCACAAATGCAGATTTCTGATCCGAAGTTCCGGAGGTGAAATCTGCGAGGTCCAAACTTGGAATTTCATCGAATAAGATGTCCATTTGTTTTAATGATTAGTTGATTTGCCAATATAATTCTTCAAAATTAAATATCTTTAAACTCAATTAGGATTGATCCATGAAGAAAATCGTATTTCTAAGTCTTTTGGTCAGTGTATTAGGCTGGTCCTGTTCAGAAAGTAAGCGAAAAATTAATGAATCTATCATTGATCTTAAGCAAGATTCAATTGCAGGGACTGCAGTTTTGCCGAAAGTCAGCTTTTATCAATATGAAGACTCATCTAATTTTCCTGATGCCATACTTGAACTTTACACTCCACTCGGAAACCAAGTTTTCAGGCCAGGGAAAGTTCCATTTGAATTTAACATCAAAAATTTCTCATATTTTGAGGAAGTCTCACAAAACCCAAAACTTTTCCTGATTTTCAATGGAGGTGATCGGATCGGCTTTTTTTCCCCAATTTTCCAACGAGAACTAACAGAAGGGACCTATCGTGTGGTCGCTTATCTTGTGGATGGGGATGGATATTCGCTAAAGAATTTTGGCAACTACATCGACCGGGATTTTATGGTGGGAGACTCGAGAGCATTTCCTTACTCCGCCGAACCATATATTGCCTTGAATTTGCCAACCAATGAACAAACTCTTCCTTTCGGCGAAGAATTAATCATCGACTTTTTGGTCTTGGGGGGCGACATGAAGCTTGATCGACTCAAAGTGCAAATCAGGGTCAATGACCTGGAATATGAGGTGGATCACATGTCGCCTGTTCGTGTGGCAAATTTACCGATTGGAGATTATAAGGTAAATGTAAAACTGACCCGAACCGACGGGAAAGAATTGGAGGGACCTTTCTCCAGTGTAGTCAAAACTGTCTATGTCCGATAAGTACTTATCTTTGGGCATCAAATCAAGAATACTTCATGCTTTTAGTTAATCAAATCCGGGAAAACTATGCCGATGTGCTAGCCGGTCTGCAAAAAAGAAATTTTCATAATGCACCTGCAATTTTGGATCAAGTGATTTCTCTGGATGACTTGAGAAAAACTACTCAGTCCCAACGTGATCAAATTCAGGCTGAAGCTAATCTTATCTCTAAACAGATAGGTGTACTCATGAAGGAAGGTAGGGCTGAGGAGGCTGTGGCTATTCGGGAGCGAACCTCCCAAATCAAAGAACAGATTAAGGATTTGGAGGCGCAATATGCGCAAACGGAAGAAGAGCTTAAGGCCTTGTTATATACCATTCCAAATGTGCCACATACCTCTGTTCCAAAAGGTAAATCAGCAGAAGACAATGAAGTGGTTTTAGAAAATGGCGAGATACCAGCATTATTTGAGGGGAAACTGCCGCATTGGGAGTTGATAAAAAAATATGACATCATCGACTTCGACCTAGGTGTGAAAATCACCGGGGCGGGCTTTCCTGTATACAAAGGCAAAGGAGCCAGACTTCAGCGGGCATTGATCAATTTCTTTTTGGATGAAGCCTTAGCTGCTGGGTATACAGAAATACAGCCGCCAATCTTGGTCAATGAAGACTCTGGATATGGTACCGGGCAACTTCCGGATAAAGAAGGGCAGATGTATTTTGCCACAGCTGATCAGCTTTATCTCATTCCAACAGCAGAGGTGCCGATTACTAATTTATACCGGGATGTGATCTTGTCCGAGGAGGATCTACCCATCAAAAATGTAGGCTATACGCCTTGCTTCAGAAGAGAGGCAGGAAGTTGGGGAGCGCATGTGAGAGGCTTGAATCGTCTACACCAGTTTGACAAAGTGGAGGTGGTCCAAATCACCCATCCGGATAAATCCTATGAGACGCTTGAAAGCATGAGTAGCTATGTTCAGGGCCTTTTGCAAAAGCTGGAATTGCCTTACCGAGTTCTCAGATTGTGTGGAGGAGATGTGGGCTTCACTTCTGCGCTGACTTACGACATGGAAGTCTATTCCGCAGCGCAGGAGCGATGGTTGGAGGTGAGCTCAGTTTCAAATTTTGAAACCTACCAGGCTAACAGACTGAAGCTTCGTTTCAAAGGAGAAGATAAGAAAACACAATTAGCTCATTCCCTAAATGGAAGCGCTTTGGCACTACCTCGGATTGTAGCAGCAATCTTGGAAAATAACCAAACTCCTGAAGGGATACGAATGCCGAAAGTTCTGCATCGGTATTTGGGATTCGACTCCATTTAGGAAAATCTAAAATGAAACCGTTGGTGAATCATCTGGTCGAGACGGAGCTTCTGTGGCCGAGGATCTATTCCTATGACCTTTTAACCCTGATGAAAGTGGATGGAAAATGGAAAATTGTCCATAAGACTTGGTATGAAGAGATTAGATAAATCCTTAACACAGTTTCTTGTGGATCTCAAGCACCTGAGGGATCAGGAGTTTATTTTCAGAGTTTTTAATCACGAAATCAGCCAGTTCGTTTTTCTTTTCATCGGGTAGTTGCTGATTGATGATTTGATTGATTTGTTCTTCACTTCGATGGGTATCCCGCATGAGTACACGGGCCATTCGGATTTTGAGTGGTGAACTGACATTGATGACTTTGTCAAGTTCTTCAGCAGATCCGGTTTCAAAAAGAAGTGCAGCCTCTTTGAGTAGGTAAGGAGCTGTTTGGTTTTCAGCCCATGATTTGAAATCCGTCCCAACTGCGGGGTGAACAAGTGAATTGATTTTTTTTACTTTTTCCGGATCGGAAAATACCTGTTCAGCGAGAAAAATTCGATTCAGGGAACCATCATGGAGATAGGTGTCTGCTCCAAATTCATTAATCAATTGGGATTTCAAATTGGAGTCATTGGACATAAGCCACTTTGCCCTGTCATCTGCAGAATAAACCGGTATACCCAGAATCTGAAACATCTGGCAAACAGTAGATTTTCCAGACCCAATTCCTCCGGTGATACCTACCAATTTTGGCCTAGAATTAGTCATATTTCAACTTCACAAGGGCAGGATTCACGACAATGTTTTTGATGTAGTTTGGTCGTGGGCTTACTTCGATCATGAGCGTGCTGTCTTCTCGATTCCTTTTTCCATAATCCAAAACTGCCTCAAATTCCACATCCTTTAATTCTGTCACTTTGCCTTCATTTACTAAATAAGACATCATGGGGGTCAGCTCCTCATTAACCAAAGTGACTGATTTTGGAAAATTGACCTTTCTTATTTTGAGTCGTTTATTTCCTTCCAGATATTGGATTATCGAAAAGTTGACTTCAATTGTTTCTTCTTGAAGACTAACAAATTCAGTTAATTTTTTTTCTATTTCTACAGAAACGGTTTTTTGGAAATTTTCACTGATTCTGTTTTCATTTAATTTCACTGGGAATTTCCCACTATAACCATCCAAAAGGGAACTTGGTCCAGTAACGGTCACTTTTTTTGGAGAAAAATTAATGGGACCGTCGATTTCTACATTTTTTGCTAAACTGAAGCTAGCACTATCCAGAACCAAATCTAAGGATCTCGTTTCAATTCGATCAATTTGAAAATGAATGGAGTCTTTCAATGCTCCTACAAGGGTAGTCGGTGAAATAAAATCACCTAATGGGCGCTTTAAATCGGAAGTCAGAATAAACCCTCTGGAGGAAGGTTCTGCCAAATTGATGATGAAAGGGGGCTCATTGAGTCTGAAATATTTCCGAAGCAAATCCCAACCATCCCCGGAGATTTCAATGGGGAAACTTTCAGGAAGAGGCTGAACGGCCATGAATCGTTCCTGATCAAAATCCCAAGCTAAGGGATAATCCACAACAGTCGTGTAATTGTCCTTGTTCAGGGCATTTAAAATCCAAAAAGTGGTAGCCGCTGCAATGCAGAGGACTACCACTTTTAAATTGGAGAGTTTCCTGGAAGAAATCCTTCCGGAGGATTTTTTAGTTTCCGGCAAAGCTCAATTTATTTTGTTGGAGTTGACTTTTTTGAGAAGTCGAGAGAAATAGCGGATTTTTCGATTTTCACCTTAAGACCTCGGTCCAGTTCAATTTGGACAGTATCTCCATCCACACTGTAAACTTTTCCGTGGAGGCCACCGATAGTAACGACATCATCTCCCTTTTTTATTTCTTCAATGAATTTCCTGGTATCTTTTTGTTTTTTCTGCTGAGGTCTGATCATGAAAAAATACATAATCAGGATTATTGAGCCGAAGAGGAACACTTGACCAAGAATACCACTGCCACCTGCGGCGGCTTGAGCTAATACAGTAGAAATCATATTTATCGTTTCAATGGACCGGCAGGAGCTGCTGCACCGGCCAACTTAGGAGTAACTGACCCTTTCAAACTCAATCTGGTTATTGTTGGGTTTGTATTTGCCTGAATTGTCACAGTTGGTGCCTGAGCACCGGATTTTGCGGTAGAATTGAAGGCTACTTTTACAAAGCCTTTATCACCGGGATTAACTGGAGTTTTGGTCCAATCAGGACTTGTACATCCGCAGGAAGCAGTGATATTGGATATCACCAATGGAGATTGGCCATTGTTGGTAAAGTTGAAGATGTGCTCCACCACTTGACCTTCATTGATATTTCCAAAATCGTACTCCATTTCAGCAAACTGGAATCCTCCCAAGGTACTTGGGTCTGCAGCAGTTGTAGTCTGTGCATTTACCGGAGTTACCGCGGTGTTGTTGTTTTCCAGTTGTGCGATTTTGTCCTCTAATGCCTGAATTTTGGCAGCCTGGTCACTTTTTTGTTCGCATGAGCTGGCCAAAACCAACACCAATGCAAAAACGCTGAGCAATTTAATTTTCATAGAATCTTAGTTATTACCTTGGTTTATTTGATCGATTAATTTATTAACGTCATTTAGCAGGTTTTCCGCTTTGTTTTTCGCCTCAGAAATTACTCGCTTTCCCTCAGTTTTTGCATCGTTGAGATGAAGCTCTTTCCCTTCAACTAAGTCTCCGATAAGTTCTTCCAATTCTTTTTTGTATTTGGAAAGTTTAAAAGAAAGTCTGTCTCGGGTATTTGCTCCAGTATCAGGAGCAAACAAAATGCCCAAAGCAGCACCGACTCCGGTGCCTAATGCAAATGCGAATAGTGTATTTGTGCTTTTACTCATGGTTTCCTTATTTATTGTCTAATAGTCCTCGTCCACTCTTACGGATTTGGCCGCTATCGGTTAGTTCTTTTGCCAAAACATCCAATAAACCGTTTACAAACTGCTTGCTCTTTGGCGTACTATAAGTTTTGGAAATATCAATGTACTCATTGATACTTACTTTTATTGGGATACTCGGGAAATTCTTCATTTCCGCGATAGCCATCGAAATGATGATTTTGTCGGTAAATGCAAGTCGATCAATATCCCAATTCTTTGTTTTATTAGCGATCAATTCCTTGCTGGAATCAATATTTTCAATCGTGAAGTTAAAGATATTTTGAAAAAACTCCTTATCCTCCTCCCAGTTGATGGCAATATCCGGTAGCTTATCAGCCTCCGAAAGGCTGGGGTCAGAGGCATTCTTTAATACTTTTGATGCCAGACTACGAACCACCGATTTATTTTCAGTCCAATTCAGGTCTTTTTCAGAAAAAAGGTTGAGGATCACCTCATTCTTGAAAAGAATTTTTTTCAATAAATCATCCGCTGCTTCATAATCTTGATCCATGGTAGGTTCGGCCAAAAGAAGGTAAGCCTGATAAGTTTCCGAAGGCTTGATGTAATCACGAAACCATTCTTTCAGCTCAAGTTCAATGTCATCAAGATTGACATTATTCCGTGCGATTGCAGCCCTGTAAGTCGGAGATTCGCGAATCACTTTCAATACCTGATTGTTGGCTAGGTTAATCTCATTTGTAAATGCTATGGGACTGTCTCCTGCAAGTTTTTTCTTTTTCTCTATTTCTTTGGCTACATGTTTGGCAAAAGCTTGCAAAAGTTCAATGGCCAAAAGGTAGAGTTGAGGGATGCGTTCTGCCGAAATGACCATGTTTTTAAGCATGAACTGACGGTCTTTTTCAGTAGCTGAATGAAACTGCTGAATTGCTGCCAGAACGACTTGCTTTATTTTTGGCTTTGCATCAGTAGATTTGAGCAAAGTTGTATTTTCCAGATTTTGGTCAAAGAGTTTAATTGCTTCTTCGGCATCCTTGATCAAAGCAGGTTTGTCCTGCACTTCCATACTATTGAGATCAGGCAAAAAAGACTCCCGGATGAAGTCTCGGGCAATATTGAGATTGGATCCTTTGCATTGTTCGAAGGCGTAAAGATTCTGAAATGCCTTGACTCTGAGGATTCTTCTGTTTAGCATAAAGGTTTTAAAAGAATTGCAAATATAGGGAAATTGAATGGGGTATACCCATTAGGTATGGGACAAAAAAAACCACCGAACGCTAGTTTTTCGGTGGTCTTTTGGAAAATATTAAATTCTTTTAAAATGGAAGTTTTACCCTTCCCATTGCCTCAATTCTAGCTTTAGCGACTTCGATTGCTGCCTGTTGGGCAGGAATTTTCTCAATTTCAGATTTAACGAGGATGCTCAGACAAGTGTCATAGATTTTTTCAGTTTGTGCAAAGACAGTCTCTTTGTTATAATCCTGGTAGTATTCGGCCCCCACATTAATTACACCTCCGGCATTGATCAAAAAGTCAGGAGCATAGATAATTCCTTTGTCCATGAGAATCTTGCCATGTTTATCTTCATCTTGAAGCTGATTGTTTGCTCCGCCGGCTATCACAGCACATTTCAGTCTATCAATTGTTTGATCATTGATGGTGGCACCAAGGGCACAAGGGGCATAAATATCCATAGGCAGATCATAGATTACATTTGGATCCACTACGGTAGCACCCGAAGACTTGGCTATTTCTTTTAATTTATCCTCGAAAATATCAGTAATCATTATTTCGGCACCTTCTTTTACCAGGTATTCGATGAGGTATTTTCCTACTTGTCCAACACCCTGCACACCGATTTTCTTTCCTTTGAGAGATTCAGAACCAAAGGCCTTCTTTGCTGCTGCTTTCATTCCCATATATACACCAAACGAAGTGACAGGGGATGGATCGCCGGCTCCGCCTTTGATTTGTGGCAGTCCCGTAACATGACGGGTCTCCATGGCAATGTATTCCATGTCTGACGTTTTCATGTTTACATCCTCTGCAGTTACATATCGGCCACCAAGGCTTTCCACAAAGCGACCGAATCTTCTAAGAAAGGCCTCATTTTTCAGTTTTGGATCACCGATCAATACAGCTTTACCTCCTCCGAGATTAAGTCCGGCGAGGGCATTTTTAAAAGTCATTCCTCTGGATAGTCTTAGAACATCGGTGATGGCTTCAGCTTCCGAAGCATAAGGCCACATTCGTGTACCTCCAAGGGCCGGTCCAAGTACCGTATTATGAATCCCAATAAGTGCCTTAAGGCCAGTCGCTTGGTCATGACAAATCACAAGTTGCTCGTGATCCATGGTGCTGATTTGTCCAAAAATAGACCCCTCTCGCACACTTTCGGTAGCTTTAATCTCTAACATCTGAACTTAGCTTTTTAGAATATGTTATATTTGGGTTGTAGCCTGAGAATATAGGCTGATACAAAATTAAATACTTTTATCAGCCCGCAAAGGAATTACTTCCATAGTTTCTATAAGTTTATCCTCGATTTTAAAGTTTTTATTTGGTGAAGTCACTTTGGAGAATCAATAAGTATTTATATAAATACAAGGGATTATTGCTGTTGGGAATACTATTCACTGTGATATCCAATGTCTTCGTAATTATTCCTGCACAACTAGTACGAATAGCCATAGATTATGTGGTGGAGAGTTTCTCTATTTATCGCCCGCTAATGCAGGGAGGAATGGGAGAAATTGCCAGAGAAAATTTTTTGCAGTTTGTGTTTATTTTCGGCGTATTGATTTTGGTAATGGCCTTATTGAGAGGTTTTTTTCTTTTTCTCATTAGGCAGACCATTATAATCATGTCCCGAAAGGTAGAATATGATATGAAGAACGAAATCTTCAACCACTACCAAAATCTTCCTCTTAGTTTTTATCGCAAGAACAGCACCGGGGATCTTATGGCTAGAATTACCGAGGATGTAAGTCGGGTAAGGATGTATTTGGGGCCAGCCATAATGTATGGGTTGAATTTGTTGATACTCTTCCCCCTTGTGATTTTTTAC
Source organism: Algoriphagus sp. (assembly GCF_046296635.1). Taxonomy (GTDB): domain Bacteria; phylum Bacteroidota; class Bacteroidia; order Cytophagales; family Cyclobacteriaceae; genus Algoriphagus. Next base: position 36,337 of record NZ_JBKBKZ010000029.1, read on the forward strand.
ATGATTTCTGTAAATGCTGAATTGACATTTTATTCCCTACTTCCACTGCCTATTTTGTCTGTAAGCATCTATTTCGTTAATAACTTAATCAACGAACGATCTGAAAAAATTCAAAGGAGCCTGTCAGAATTAAGCACTTTCGTTCAGGAAGCTTTTTCCGGCATTAGAGTGTTGAAGGCCTTTGTGAGAGAGGAAGATTCCGCCAGAGATTTTACCAAAGCTAGCGAAGAATATAAAGTAAAATCGATCAATCTGACACGGGTTAATGCCCTGTTTTTCCCGCTCATTATGGCTTTGGTGGGAATTTCTACCATCATCACAGTATATGTGGGCGGTATGCAGGTAATCCAAGGGGAGATTGGCTATGGTGTCATTGCTGAGTTCATCTTATATGTCAATATCCTAACTTGGCCAGTCACCTCACTCGGATGGGTCACCAGCATTGTGCAACGCGCGGCGGCTTCGCAAACTAGGATCAACGAATTTTTGGATATCAAAAATGATATAGTCAGTCTTGAAAATGTGGTATCGGATATTCAAGGCAGTATTCTTGTTGAGAATCTTTCTTTTCGCTACCCTGAATCGGGAATTCAGGCCCTGGATCAGGTTTCTTTTGAAATCAAAGCAGGTCAAACCTTGGGAATAATAGGAACGACAGGATCGGGAAAGTCAACCATTGCCAATCTTCTGATGCGAATGTATGATCCATCTACTGGCCGCATTTTGATAGATGGCCAAGACATCCGCAATTATGATATATCGGCATTAAGGAAGCAAATCGGCTTTGTGCCACAGGATGTTTTTCTATTTTCAGATTCTATAGCCAACAATATCGCATTTGGTATAGACCATGCGGATCAGGCTATAGTGGAAAAAGCAGCAAAAGACGCTGATGTTTACCAGAATATAATTGACTTTCCGAAAGGCTTCGAAACAATACTAGGTGAGCGGGGCATCACCTTGTCTGGGGGTCAAAAGCAACGTGTTTCTATTGCCCGAGCCATTGCCAAGGAACCCAAAATTCTGATTTTGGATGATTGTCTTTCTGCTGTCGATACCAAAACAGAAAACTCGATTTTGACCGCATTGCGAAAAATTATGGAAAACCGGACTTCAGTGATCATATCTCACCGGGTATCATCTGCAAAGCTTGCAGATCATATAATCGTATTGGATGACGGGAAAATTATTGAGCGGGGAGACCATGATTCACTCATGAATCAAAAGGGAGTTTATGCTGATCTTTATGAAAAGCAGACTCAATCGGGAGAGCCTGTAGAAGATTGATTTTATTAAAGACCACTGGTTTTCAATAATTTCGTTTAACTTAAGGTCCTAATTTATCACTTTTGGCTATGGAAAAGAAAAAATCAACTGCTCAAGATATCGAAGAGGTACTTAGAGAAATTGGAGATAAAATAGAAGAACTCATCCAAAAAGGGGCAGAGGCTAGTGCTGATGTCAAAGAAGAAATCGAACAAAAGATAAAGGATCTAAAGGAAAATAAAACTTCACTTGAAGAGGAACTCCGGAAAGGTAAAGAAATGCTGGAGCGAGAATTCAAAGAGAAAAAAGAAGAATTTGGCCCAAAAATTCAGGAATCCAAAGGGTTTATGAAGGAAGGATTCAGGCAGATTTTTTTAGGAATTAAAGCACTGTTCGGTAAAAAGTAATTCCCATAACACTTATCCTATCAAAAAAATGCCCCCAGAGATTAGTCTTTGGGGGCATTTTTTATTTTCCTTGGAGAGGATTGCATCGATCATAGTTTGGATCAATGTCAATAAAAACATCTTCTTTGGCAGTGACAAACCACTTTTCTAAAATCTCATCCTCCTTTCGTCGAAGTGTGGCAGCCTTTAGTTTCTCATAATCATCTTGCAAGTTTGCCCGATGAGCTGGGTATTTGGCTTTATAATACAATATCCGCACTTTGGTGCCCTCTCTTGGGTCTATAAATCGAATGGGTGTAGTGATATTTCCAACGGCCATGGTGTCGATGGTAAAGTAAAGGACCGGATCTTCGAGCGTTCTAAGAGAAAGTCGATTTGAATTGGTAGCGGGGTCTGTGAAAAAACCTCCGTTGTCGGAAGTAGCTCTATCAGTTGAATATTCTTTGGCAGCTTTTGCAAAGTCTACTTTTCCGGCTTGAATCTCTTTCCTGAGGCTGTCAAGGTAACGTTCCGCTTTCAAAATATCCTCTTCGCTGGCAGTTGGAATTCGAAGGATATGGCGGGTATTATAGCTTGTTCCTTTGATCTCCAGCAATTGAATCATGTGAAAACCAAACTGAGTTTCGACAGGATCACTTATTTCTCCTGGTCGAAGTCCTAATGAGGTTGACTCATATTCAGGTGCCAATTCACCTCTCCTGAAAAATCCTAAGTCTCCCCCTTGCGGACCAGATCCAGGATCTTCGGAATGCTGCTTGGCTAGTTCGGCAAAATCCGCTTTTCCTTCCAGAATGTCTTGTTTGAATTGTGTCAACTGAGCTATAAGTTGCTCCCTTACTTGGGGACTGACCTCTGGTTTTCTTACAATCTGCCCAACCGTAGCCTCGGATGTGAATAAAGGAAGAGAATCTTTGGGGATGGTATTGAAAAAAGAACGAACATCAGCCGGAGATACAGTGATTCCCTCTGTGATCTTTGATCTCATCTTGGAGACTACCAGTTGCTCCCTTATCACATCTTCAATTTCGCTCTTCAGTTGTTCCGCAGTTTTTCCATAGACTTGGACAAGGACACTCTCATCACCTCCAAACTGCTGCATCACAGCATTGAATCGGTTATTCACTTGCAACAAGACCTCCGGTTCAGTCACCAGTACCGAATCTATCTCAGCCTTGGCGACCATCAATTTATTGATCATCAAGCTCTCAAATACCTCGCATCGTGTTGGCGCTATTATTCCTTGCTGAGCTTGGGCTAGTGCCTCGATGTATGTTTGCTGGACTTCTGATTCTAGGATAATGTTATTATTTACTTTGGCGACAATTTTATCCAGCACTTGTCCAGACGGAGGGGCTTCCTGGGAAAAGGAATGACCTAAAGTCATCACTCCAAGAAGGCTGAAAATAAGTCGATTGAGAAACTTCATAATAGTAGGTGATCTTTTAATTCCGAAAGTTGGGAACCTTGGTTATTGATTCAATGCCAGAAAAGCTTCCTCTTTCACCCGAGGATTTATCTTAATTGGATATTTGCTTTTTAGCGCTTGTATGAGGGTCTTATCCAGGTGCTCTTGATAATCTCTAATTACCAATCCTCTAGATTCTTCAAATTTTTTAGGTTCAGATGGGAATTTCTGTCCCAGAATCACCAGATATAGCATACCGTCTATCTCGATCTCTTGATAAGAGGTGTCCAAATTAACTTTGGAAAGCACTCCATGATCCGCATATTCGAAAATGCCATTTTCTGTTTGATATGCCAATGGTGAATTGCTTTGGTAATTAGCTTCAAAATCTTGGATTGATACAGTGTTAAATCCACTTTCACGAAGAGATTTCCGGGCATTTTCTAACTGGCTGCGATCTAAAACCTTAACCAGGTAGGCTTCAACTCTATTTTTCCACTGATACTTTGTGATATTCTTTCTGAAGAATTCTACCTGGCCAATTGAATCGTTGATCCCTTTCTGCCAAACTTCTTGATTCATCAATGAGAAAAGCAAAATACCATCCCGGTATTCTTTTAGGAGCATTTTATATTCTTTATTGTTGGCCTCCAGGTCTTTTTCCTCGGTTTGAGCCAATGTATTGGAAACAAACCGATCATACCAAATATCAAATGTGCCTCCTTTGATTCTTGGACTGATTTCCTCATTTTTCATAAAATTAAGGAGATCGGTAGCCGTGTAGGTTTTACCTTGCAGCGTAAAAAGGGTTGACTTTTCCAAGGAACTACTAATCAATGCGGATTCAAAAGTTGATTTGTTAGTTGAATTCAGTATTTGGGCTAATTGAGCTACCATACTTTCATTTTCCGAAAAGTTATAGCGGGCCTTCTGAATGGCAACTACCTGAGACTGGATCATACCAGATCGAGAATCTCTCAAGATTTTAGATCGAATTGTTTCTTCCATATCTTCAAAAGATTCAATAGGTTTTTTTTCCTCAAGACGTAGAATATGATAACCATATTGAGTTTTGAGGGGAGGGGAAACCTCTCCAAATTCTGTCAAAGAAAATGCGGCCATCTCAAATTCAGGGATCATGCTGCCCACACCGAACCAAGGGAGAATTCCACCTCTACGATTGGTGGCTGGATCTTCAGAGAATGTCTTTACAATATCTTCCCAAACGGTACTTTCCTTTTGGATTTCAGCATAGATATCCGAAATTTTCCTTCTGGCATTTTCTTCCTGAGTTGGGTCTTTGGGATCAAATCGAACCAAAATATGTGAAACGCGAACAAGTCCAGGATTCTGTTGACGATCTTGAACCTGAATAATGTGATAGCCAAAGTTGGATAATACTGGATCAGACAACTGCCCAACTTGAAGATTGAATGCAGCATCTTCGAAAGGCTGAACCATTTGTAGACTGCTGAAGTAGCCTAGATCTCCCTTATTAGCTTTTGCTGAGGGGTCGTCTGAATATTGTACAGCAAGTTCATTAATATTGCCTCCATTTTCGATTTCTCCACGAACCTTCAATGCCATTTTCAATACGATAAGACTATCCTCCGAACTGGCATTTGGAGGAAATTGGAAAAGGATGTGACTAGCCCGAATCACTTCCTGCATGCGAGAGTAGGCTTTTCGAAGTTCACCTTCTTCAAGAGAATTTTTGATCAAGTAAGGGTAAATCAACGTTTCTTTGAATGAATCAAATTCTCTTGAGAATTCAATGGTTTTATCCAATCCTAAGGATTCTGCTTCCCTTACTTTTAATTTATAATTAACAAAAAGATCGAGATTTTCTTCAAACTCATCCCGACTGACACCGGACTTAGGAGTATCGGAATTTTTTCCTTTGGAAATTAAATAGACCAATTCGTCCTTGTCGACTGGATTACCATCCAGGGTGAGTAGCACCTGATTAGGATTCTGTGCTGAGGCCCACGGCGATATGCCAAACAAAGAGATAAATAAAGGAAAAACCAGATATGCCGAAATTGTTCGGTGATTCATGAATAGAAAGATGGCCGATTTAGTATGCAATGTTACAAATTTATCAGGAATTCGACTCTTTACCCGTATTTCTCGGGCATTTAACCAAAATTAGGAATGAAGCCATTTGATTAAGCGGCAGGTGTTCGTGCCGTTTTCAGATTCAAATTCGATTTCATCCATAATTTTTCTTACTAAAATTATGCCCAACCCACCTTTTCGTTTTTCTACCATCACTTTTTTTAGATCTGGAGCTTTGTAATCTAAAATGTTAAAGGCTTGACCTTGGTCAGAGATTTCTACGATTAATTTCTGGTCGGAATTTTTTATTTCAAGTTGAATGCTATCCTCGGGATTGCATCCATGTGAATGTATAATAAGATTGGAACACACTTCTTCGACAGCAAGGGTAACTTGATGCTTTTCGATCTCATTGAGTCTTACCTCGTTCAGCGCTTGATGAAGGAAAATTCTCAATTTAGAAAGTGCCGAGGTTTGGCAAGCGATATTTAGACTATAATTCATTTTTTAATCAGCGAATGCCGCCGCTCTATCCTGATAAATTGGGATGAGTTGATCCAGTCCCAAAATCTTAAATACTTCATTTACTCTCGGGGTCAATTCACAGATTTTCATGGTTATTCCCTTTTCATGGAAGTCCTCCAAATAGGACATGAATACTCCCAACCCCGCGGAGGAAATGTATTCTAGTTTTTTGCCATCTATGATAATCGATTTCGATCCTCCATCGACCAACTCTTGTATGGCTTCGTCAAGGATCACTGAGTTACTGGCATCCACTTCACCGAATAGGCTGAGAATTTCACTTTGATGTTCTTTTGATTTTTCCAGTCGAAGCATGGCTTACGAATTCTTTAAATAAAGGGTTTGTTTCAATTTGTATGTTATTGGAATTTCACGACCATAATCGAGTAGTCGTCGTCTATCATTCTATCCCCACCCACAAAAACGTGAAGCGAATCGATTAGTTGGGTTTGTATTTCACTTGGGCTTTTAGAGTGGTGAATTTCGACAAGACTTCTTATCCGCTCAAAGCCAAATTGCTGGCCTTTCTGATTTTTTGCTTCTATTATTCCATCAGTAATCAGGACTAAAATGTCCCCAGCTTCATAGCTAAAACTTTTTTCCTGAACGTGGTTTTCGTACTGCTTGTTTCTTAAAATGCCAAGTCCCAGGCCATCAAAGAACAGAAAATCTGATTTAGCTTCTTTTGATTTATAAAATAGTGTAGGGATATGACCCGCTCGGGAGTGACAGATTTCTTTTTCGGAAATATTTATTTGAAAAATCGAGGCGGTAATGAAATGATTTTTACCCAAGCATTTACTTAAGGCTGAATTAGCCTTAATCATAAATTGCGCAGGACTGAGATTAAGCTGAATTAGACTATGGAACACACCTTTCATCTGAGACATGTGAAATGCCGCTGAGGTACCCTTACCAGACACATCACCAATGATTAATACATATCGGTCTTCGTCCAGCTGATAGGTATCGTAATAATCGCCTCCAACTTCATCGGCTGCATTGGAAAATGCACAAATGCTAAAAGAATCAGGATGGTCCAGCTTTGTAGGTAGTAGTGCTTTCTGAACCCTTTGGGCAATTTGCAATTCCTCTTGATACCGTTCACTTTGAATCGCCTGATTCAATAGCCGATGGTTTTCTACTGCAATACAAGCCTGTCGGACAAAGGTGCTGATGATATTAACCATTTCTTTATTGAATCCGTCCCGGACTTCCTTACATAGTACTATTCTTCCAAAAGATGTCTTATTGATAACAAGGGGAACTAACAGGATTGATTCATAGCGAGGATGCTCAAGCCTCACAGTAAGGGCTTGAAGTGTCTCAGGCTGGTTGTTGGATTCCCAGTCCACTACATTTTTTTGTTTTTTGAGCAATGCAGAAAGCTCATACTTGGAGGATTCATCCAAGAATCTGAGTTGATTGGATTCTGATTTTTGTTCATCGGGGTTAACTTCAATCCATGCAGCATCAGAATAGGAAGCACTCATGCAGCTATCCAACAGAATATCAAGCACCTGCTCCTCATTTTCGCCAGGTTGAATCGACTGACTCAGCCGCTGAAAGTTTATTGCCTCAGTAAGTTTTTGCTCAAATACCGAGGATGTGGGCAGATTGAAGAGTGTAACCAAAAAACTGAAAAGGGCATAAATGAAAATAAAACCGAACAACGCCATCAAAAATAAATTGTCGGTCAAATTCACTTGGTAGACTTCAGCCTCCGAATAGGCCATGAACCGCCTAAATAAATAGCCAATACATATTAGAATTAAGAATAAAAAAAGCAGGGACTTCCACTTTTCTTTGAAAGTCAGGTAAGGAATCCATTTTAAATTACCGGAAAGTACCGCCGAAATCACAAGCAGAATCACCATCCCAAAGAGGAAGCTGTAATCGAAGTTGTTCTTGTTGAAAAAAACAAAAAACATCGCCACAAGCATCGCAAATTCGAAAGCTTGCCACTGCTTCACCACTTGTTTACTCTTCTGATAAAGTATCAGGTGCTTCCAAAGCAGAGCAGATGAAATCAGGAAAATGGTCGTAAGTGCAAAATTGACATGGTAGAAAAAGTTTTTCAAGAAAGGTTCCGACGCCAGTTTACTGTCTCCTAAAGACAAGTAAAAAAGCTCCATCAAAAGGGCAGCACCGCTGGCAAAAATTCCGGTAGATGCTGCTCTCCAGAGGAGGTTCAAAAAATCACTCTGTATATTTTTACCAATGGTGTAGCTGTAAAACCCGTAGAGAGTGAAGAAAAACAGAATCTCCAAAATCCAGGTGATCTCATCGGATATCCCTGAATTTATTTCATTGATCATCCCAAAAAGCCGGACCAAATCCACAAATAGCAAAGCCAGCCATACTAAGATGGCAAGTAAAAGGCTGAGTTTGCCGATATGAATAGAGGGTAGTTTGATCATCTGAATTCCAGCGCAATAATACTTAAACTGAAGTAATCTTGGATAGATAAGGTGAATCCAGTCAAGTATGACCAGTTAAAAATTGTCAAAATCGAATCAAAGACAAACCAATTCATCCACCACACCTTTTCCAACTTTTTCTTCGATCAGCATCAATACTTTGGATCGGTTGAACATTAACTCTTTTTTGACAGGCCCTGAAGTAAGTTTAACAAAAAGTTTTTTTTCCTTTATAAATACTGAGGTAGTTCGGTCCGAAATAGTTTTTCCCACGATTTCACCCCAAGCGCTTATCAGTTGTTTTTCTTTGAATTTATCTTCCAGTCGGTATGCTTTCAGCAGTTCATTAAAGGCTGCCTCCATCGGTGCTGCATCTTTCTTTCTACCTTGATTGGATTCGTATTTCATACAACATGTTCGATTTCAAGTAATCAAATAAATAGTTCGGTGGCAATACTGTCTGCAAGCAGCATCCCCTTTTTGCTCAAAGATAAGATTTTGCCATCCCATAACAGCCAACCCTGACTTTCTAATTTTTCAAGCTCCTTTTCCTTGATGCGTAAAATATCAACTCCGAATTCCAGAACTAATTCGCTTGGAGAAAGTCCCCACATTGTCCTCAAGCCAGTCAGTATTCGGTCATTCACCTGATCTGTGCCTGATAAGGATTCTATTTCAAAGGGGGGGACATTCGACTCTAAATTTTTGAGGTAATGGGTATTGGAGGCGGGATTATGGCCCCGATTTTTCCCATCATAAGAATGTGCGCTTGGCCCAAGTCCTAAATAGGGGACTCCTTTCCAGTAATTGGTATTATGAAGGGCAAACTGGCGCGGTTTCCCGAAATTGGAAATTTCGTATTGAATATATCCGGCTTTTTCGGTCTGAGTCTGTAGCCATTCGAATTGTTCTGCTACAAAGTCCTCTTTTGCAGGCAGAAATTTGCCATTTTCGGTCCATTTCCCAAGGGCCGTTTTTGGCTCAACGGTTAAGGAGTAAGCGGAAATGTGACCTGGGTCCTGCCGGATCGCTTCTTCCAGGTCTTTTTCCCAAATAGAATGGTCTGTATGTGGAAATCCATAAATCAAGTCTATCGAAAACTTTTCAAATCCGGCATTTCTTCCTCGTGAAATTGCCTTTAAAGCCTCTTCAGAGGAGTGTGCTCTATTATAGAATCGAAGGACATTTTCCTGAAAACTCTGAATCCCCAGACTTAGTCTATCAATTCCCAAGCCTTTCCAAATGGCGAGATTTTGATCTGAGAGGTCATCAGGATTGGCCTCAAGGGTGACTTCTTTCCAGTCTGAGGGAAAATTTTGTCTGACTTTTTCCAATAAAAATTCCAATTGTTTTCCTGAAAGTAGGGAAGGTGTACCGCCTCCAAAGTAGACTGTTTCTATAACTTTTGACTCAAGGTAATCTTTACGCAATTCAAGTTCCCGGCCAATGGCCAAAACCATTTGGTCTACACGACTCAGATTGGTGCTAAAATGAAAGTCACAATAGTGGCAAGCCTGCTTGCAAAAGGGAATGTGGATGTAGATGCCTGCCAAGTGAATTCAATTATCTTGCGAATATAATCAATCTCGAATAGCCCCTTGAAGTCGTTTTTGTTGACGGTAATCAGTTGGATCGCTTTTGGCCAAGCCATTTGTCTTGGGCAAGATGTCATTCGGGTGGAATGGAAACTCGCTCCACTGGCTGAAAACAAAATAATTCGAGATGTGTCACGGCTGGAAGAAGCCGATATTTTAGTCGACTCGGTTTCACGAGTTTTTCAAGCTCAAGGGTATTTAGAAGGATACTTTCAAAAGGAATTTCAAACAGACACCCTTTTTTTAGCCTGGAATTTTGGAAGACTTTTTCGATGGGAAAATATTAAAACGGAAAGTATTCCAAAGGAATTTTTGAACGCATTGGGGCAGATTGGATTGAATTATCCGGAGCCCTATCTCTGGATTGACCGTACGCTGGGTCATGCCGAAAATCAAGGTTTTCCTTTTGCAAAATTGAGAATGGATAGCCTCACTGTGAATGACAGTTTAATTTCTGGAGTTTTGGTATTCGATTCCGGTCCGAGGATTACTTGGGACAGTTTGGGTATCGCGGGAGAAAGTAAAACGAAAGTTCAATATCTTCAGCAAGTTTCGGGCTTAGTTCCTGGAAGAATTTTTTCACAGAAGGAATTGCAAAAAACAACTCAAACTATCCGCAGGTCGCCGTATTTCACCCTGGTTGGATCTCCCGAGTTGACTTTTCAGACGCAACGTGCAAGGCCAATATTCACGATTCAAGATCGGAGGGTAAATGTCTTTGACGGGGTGATTGGACTTTTGCCCAATGAAAATGAACCCGGAAAAGTACTTGTTACAGGTGAGGTAGACCTTCAGTTGTATCATCTAGGCGGAAAAGGCCGGGATTTTTCACTCAATTGGCAGCGACTGAATATTCAGTCTCAATCTTTAGAGGCCAAAGTGAAAGAGTCGTTTGTATTTCGTTCACCTTTGGACGTTTCGGCGGGTTTTTCTTTACTGAAACAAGATAGCAGTTTCGTAAACAGGACTTTTGAGTTGGATTTTGGATACCGATTATCTGACGATGGGTATTTGAATTTTTTTACAAAAAGGCAAGCAGGAGATTTGATTTCACCTGGTGATCTTTCATTTGGGTTGAATTTACCAGCTTCAATTGATTACCGATGGAATCAGTACGGAATTGGAATTGATTGGAATAAGTTGGATTCCCCGATTTCACCAAGGAATGGAAGTAGGATTCAAGGAACGATTTCTCTTGGTAACAAGCGAGTTCTCCAAAATACGGGATTGCCTGAAGAATTGTATGCAGGCCTTGAGGAATCTTCCCCACAGTATCAAGGTTGGTTTTCCGGAGAAAAACACCTTTTCATAAAGCCCACTTGGGGCATGTGGTTTCGAGGTGTTGGAGGGTTTCTCCAAAATCAAAATTTATTCTTGAATGAATTGTACCGTATTGGTGGGCTAAAAAGTATTCGAGGGTTTAACGAGAAAAATTTCTTTGCAAAAAACTTTGGCTATTTAAATATGGAGCAGCGTTTGTTTTTTGATCAAAATTCTTTCTTAATGGTATTTGCAGATTTGGGGATTATTGAAACGCCCTACAATTCACAAAAAATTGATCGTCCTTTTTCATTTGGAACAGGAATCAATTTGGACACTGACGGAGGATTATTCAGCTTTGTGCTTGCGATTGGAAAGTCAAGTTCACAGCCCTTATCGTTTTCCTATTCAAGAGTTCATTTTGGGTATTTAGCTCGGTTTTAGAGATTATAATTTTATGTCAAAATTCAGACTGGTACTTGTCTTTTTTTTAATTCTGAGTAGCCTCGGGCTTCATGCTCAGGTTTTGGAGAATTACGATGGCAAATGGAAAACTGCACGCGAGGAATCCTGGTTTGGAAGCAACAATCAAATTGAATTAAAGCTGGATCTTGCTGGATTTCCCGAATCCAAATTCCAAATCAAGTTACCTTCAGAATCGACTGTTTTTATAGATCAAAAGCTTTGGAGACTCACTACTGGAGATAATTTGTTTTATGTGGATACAAAGGACCTGCGACAGGAGTTTGGAAAAGATACCGTAACGTTCACTGTGGTAAGTCCAAATTTAGCGCAACTAAACGCAAGTGTTAAGAAGGTAGTTGAAAAGGAGAGTGTTCTTGAAGCAAGTATTGACGCTGAAAGCACACCGATATTTGAGCGTTTTATTCCTCAATATGTTAAGGATTTTTATTTTACGGGGCTTTTTCTGATTCTATTTTTTCTTGCCCTCTACAAACTTGCCTACCCTTATTTGCTGGAAGTGATGACACAGCCATTAGCAGTAATCAGTGCCGAGGATTTTTCTGATAGTGGAAACCTTCAAAAGTTTTTTTCATTTGATATCATTTTTTATTTGTTGATTGTCGGAATGATGCTCTCCGAAGCTGTCGTGATTGGCTTGGTGATCTTTCAAAAAGACTGGCTGGAAACCTGGATTGGCTTGGATTATTCCTCACTATTGTTGGTCTGGCTGATAGGGGCATTTGGTATTTTAGTTTTTTTGGTGGTAAAATTTATAGGTATCCGAGTTGTTTCCTATTTGTTCGATCTGGGCAAGGCTGAATTTTCCCACTTCTTCTATCTTTTGCGGCTAGTTGTATTTGGGTGTTCGGTATTGATCTTAGTGTCAGCCTATTTTGTTGTCAATAATTATTCAGGTTTGGAATCGGCTCTCTCACTTTTGATTTCAGGATTTTTTTGGCTTTATATCGTCGGAGTGCTTGGTTTGTTCCTCATTATGATGAATCGACTGAGTTTTAAGAAATACCATTTATTTACCTACCTTTGCATCGCCGAATTGATACCCTTTCTTATCCTTTCCAAATGGATAATGTATCTGGGTTGATAACGGAATCAATTCAAATAATTAAGGAAATAACTAGCATGAGTGCAGCTCCTAAAGATCGCTTTAAGCCAGTAAAAAGTATTCTTGTTTCCCAGCCCAAACCAACCGATGTGAACTCTCCCTATGTTCAGTTATCGGAGAAGTACAAGATCAAAATTGATTTTAGGCAATTTATTAAGGTAGAGCCGGTTCCGCCAAAGGAATTTCGAAAGCAAAAAATTGATATCCTAAAGCATACAGCGATCATATTTACAAGCAGAAACGCCATAGATCACTTTTTTTCTATTTGTAAAGACTTTAAGATTGAAATGCCTGCAGAGATGAAATATTTCTGTATTTCGGATCAGACTGCTCATTATTTGCAGAAATACATTGTTATTAGAAAACGGAAGCTTTTCGTAGGGCAAAAAACAGCAGAAGATCTTTTTGATTATTTTAAAAAGCATAAAAGTGAAAAATATTTATTTCCATGTTCGGACATCCGCAAAGACGATATCCCCGGGTATATGGAAAAACATGGTATTTCTTTCACTGAGGCTATCATTTATCATACTGTAGCCGCAGACTTATCTGACTTGGCAGACGTGAAGTATGATGTTTTGGCTTTTTTCAGTCCATCAGGGATCAAATCTTTGAAACAAAACTTCCCCGATTTCGTGCAGGGAAATACTCGAATTGCAGCATTTGGTCCAACAACCGCACAAGCAGTGAGAGATGTAGATTTGATTTTGGATATCGAAGCTCCAATGCCGAATGCCCCTAGCATGACAGGCGCGTTAGAGCTTTACATCAAAAAGGCAAATAATTTGTAAATCAAAAATCATTTTCTGTGGTTTTTCAGTTTAAATTCATACACTAGTTTAAAATTGGATATACCATAACCAAATGATTACTAAAAGCCGACTAGAAAATTTTTTAAAGTTTGGAGTTTCGTTGATTCTGTGTTTTTGCGCAGGCTTAGTACAAGGGCAGCAAGACGCACAATTCACTCAATACATGTACAATGGCATGTTTTACAATCCTGCCTTTGCCGGAAAAGAGGGAGGTTATCGTTTTTCGGCTCTCCATCGATCCCAATGGTTAAATTATACCACATCCTCCGGTCAAGGAGGAGCGCCCACCACGCAATTGATTACTGCAGAAGGTAGGCTGGATTCCAAAAACATCGGGTACGGCCTTTCAATAGTAAACGACCAAATTGGACCCAGCGGAAATCTCGAAATGAATGTTAAAGGGAGTTATCACAAAAAAATCAACCGTGCCACGCTTAGTCTTGGTGGATATGTTGGTATTTTTTCCAGTTCCTTAAATTATGATGAATTTATTGTTGTTAATCCCGAACCGGGTTTGCCTCAATCAGGAAAAGAAGGTCAGGTAGCTTTGGATTTTGGTGCAGGTGTCCTTTATGATCGTGGGAACTATTATTTGGGATTAAGTTCAAAACACCTAAATCAACCTTCCTTCGATTTTGGAGACGGTGCATTCGCTAACCAGTTAAAAAATCACTCTTACCTGTTATTTGGATACAGAATAAGGCCCATTGGTCAATTAAGAATAGAACCCAGCTTATTAATAAAAACTGTATCATTTAATAATTTTTCATACGATGTAAGCGTTATGGCAACACATCAGAATAAAATAAACGGTGGAATAGCTTTTAGGGGAGAAGAATCCGTTTCTTTGATCCTTGGTTATAGCCTTCTTAGTGATAATTCCTTGAAGTTGGGGTATGCTTTTGATTTGGTCGTGGGTGGATTGGAAGCAAAATCACCAACTAGCCATGAATTGATGCTTAGGTACATCCTCCCAACATCCAGCAGAGAAATAGAAAGAGTAATTCAAAGAACCCCAAGATTTAGGTTTTGATCATAGAGGTGTTTTGAATATTTGGCTCGATACGGTTGGTTTACAAAAAGGTTATTATTTGGCAGGTTATTTGCATTATTGTGCAGAATTCGCCTAAATTTCGATATTCGAATTGAATTTGTTTGAGCAAAAATTTGATGATTTCAAAAACGTCATTTATGTATAAAAAAATGAAAATCCGCTTAGTGCCTATTTCTTTGGGCCTAGCTTTAGCAACTCTTTTGCCAGGTTGCGGGCTTTTTAATAAGAAAGGATCTGCGAGTGAAAAGGCTAATAGACGAGGTGAAGTTACCGGTGTAGCTAAAAGAGCTAGTTGGCAGCAAAACCTTCCCATAGATATGGTTCCGGTGAGAGCGGGGACCTTTTGGATGGGTCAATCTGATGAGGATATAGCTTATACACAATCTGCAATGAACAAGCAGATAACTATTTCTGAATTTTTTATGGATAAATATGAAGTATCCAATAACAAATACAGACAATTTTTGGAAGCTGTGAAAAATGGAGAATTGGCGACAGGCACTCCTACCACTTTGAAAGATCCTCCTACTTTCAATTATGAAGAATTAAGGCCTGACACTACAGTCTGGTCCACCAGTTTTTCTTATCATTATGGAGATCCATTGATGGAGTTCTATTTTGACCACCCGGCATTTGATAATTATCCTGTGGTGGGGATTACATGGGATCAGGCACAGCAATACTGCGAGTGGAGAACCTATCACCTCAGAGCCAATGATGACTCTGATTTTGATGTTCCAGGTTTTAGACTTCCTTCAGAAGCCGAATGGGAATATGCCGCAAAAGGTGGAAAGGATGTCGCAAAATACCCTTGGGGAGGGCCTTACATTAAAAATAAGAGAGGTTGCTTAATGGCCAATTTCAAGCCAGGTAGAGGTAATTATATCGACGATGGTTTTGCATATACAGCTCCAGTTGATGTTTTTGCTCCGAATGGTTTTGGACTTTATAATATGTCCGGAAATGTAGCGGAATGGGTAATGGATGCTTACAAGGCAACTTCCCGAGTGGATACTTGGGATTTGGATCCAGTCTATAATGATCCCAATGAACCAAGAAAAATTGTAAGAGGCGGAAGTTGGAAAGACATTGCTCATTACTTAGAAACTTCTACCCGTACTTATGAATATCAGGATGTAGCTCAGGCACACATTGGTTTCAGAACTGCGATGACTTTCATGGGTAGATCCGGATCAATGGATGTCAAGTCATCCAAAAGAACAAGAAGATAAACCATCAAATACGCTAAACAACCTTAACCTTAATTAATAATTTTCAATGGCTAGCAACAGCAACTCGTTTAAAACAAAATTTTACGGCAATTGGATGCCAAAAATCTATGGCATTGGTGCCGCTGTCGTGATTCTCGGCGCAATGTTTAAAATCCTCGATTGGCAATTTGCCAATATTATGATTGGGGTGGGATTAACTACAGAGGCAATTATCTTTTTTCTTTCTGCCTTTGAACCAAGAGCCGAAGAGATGGATTGGAGCAAGATTTATCCGGAACTAGCTGATGGTGCTCCTAAAAAATCTAAAGGTGATGACGTTTCCGCAAAACTAGATGATATGCTTGTAAAAGCTAAAATTGGTCCCGAATTGATTGAAAGCTTAGGAAAAGGAATGCAAAATTTAGCCACCTCAGCTGAGAAAATGGGTAATCTTTCTGACGCTGCTGTTGCTACAAATGAATACGCTACTAATGTTAAGTCTGCAGCAAAAACTTTGATTGATTTGAATGCATCTTATGGTAAAACTGCTGCCGCGCTCACAGAAATGTCTGGGGCTTCTCAGGATGCTAAGGCGTATCATAGTCAGGTTATAACAGTTACAAAAAATCTTACTGCTCTAAATTCAGTTTACGAAATGGAATTGCAGGATGCAAATAGTCATGTGAAGACATTAAATAAATTCTACAGTAACATGACCTCAGCTATGCAAGGCTTATCTGAAGCAGGCAAAGAAACTGAAGCTTTCAAAAACGAACTAGCCAAGCTCAATCAAAACGTTAGCTCATTGAATAAAATCTATGGAGGAATGCTTTCTGCCATGAAAGGTTAATCAAGTCCAAACATCTAAATAATAGAAATCTAACAAAAGATGGCAGGAGCTAAAGAGACACCTAGACAAAGGATGATCGGGATGATGTACTTGGTTTTGACAGCCTTATTGGCTCTCCAAGTAAGTAATCAGATCCTCCAGAAGTTCGTCCTCATCAATGATGGAATGGAAAGAACTTCTAGAAATTACATTACAAAGAATGAATCATCAGTAGCTACAATAAGAGGTGCAGTTGAAGAGCAGGGAAATAATCCTAAAGATGTACCAAAAGTGGCAGCATCTCAGCAAGTAAGAGAAGCCACCAAAGAAATCTTTGCTTACTTGGAAGATCTGAAGCAGCAGCTTATCACACAGGCCAATGCCAAGAATGAAGAAGGCAACTTTGTCAATTCTGCCTTGAAAAATACTGAAGTTCCAGGTAATCTATTTGCTAATAGCGGTAAAGGTGAGGAGCTCAAGGAAAAACTCAATGGATATCCAACTCAGATTACTGGAATATTGGATGGCATTGGAATCACAGGGATGACTTTTCAGCCTATCGCAAGAGACGCAAAAGACATTGATCTATTTGCAAATGACAGAGAAGCAAGAAATAAAAGCTTCGTTAATCTAACATTCGTGAAGTCTCCTGTTGGAGCAGTTTTAGCATTAATCTCTCAGTATCAAAATGAAGTATTAAATATCGAAAGTGATGCGCTTAGTGAAATTGCTAAATCAATCGGTACTTTTTATTTCAAAGCAGATATTCTAGAAGGCAAAATTGCAGCGGTATCCAATGTAGTAGCTGCAGGTACCAAATTCCAAGGTGATATGTTTATCGCCTCTGCTTCATCCTCAGCAGCACCAACAATGACACTTGGTGGTCGTGCGGTTCCTGTCGAAAATGGGTTTGGCAAGGTTGAATTTACTGTTCCTCCTGCAGGAAGTTATGATGATCGAGGACTTTCCAGACAAGTACTGAAGGGTGAGATAACAACAAACGTCGGCGGTGAAGATCAAGTAATCCCGGTTGAATATGAATATTTTGTCGCTCGACCTGTAATCAAAGTTTCTTCTGAAGTAGTTCAGCAGCTTTATGCGGATTGTGCAAATGAATTGTTGATCGAGGTTCCGGCATTAGGCAATACCTATTCTCCAGATTTCAGTGTCAGCAATGGCCAATCTATCAAAGGGAATCAACCAGGTCAACTGACAGTAATCCCAGGAGGATCCGGAAAAGTAACAATTGGGGTTAGCAGTGGTGGGAATAAAATTGGTGATGTTGCGTTTGATATTAAACCGGTTCCATTACCAACAATAAAAGCCTTAGCTTCAAATGGTTCTGAAATTGATGGAGCTGTTGGTCATGGGGTCAATGTTTTTAGTGGAATGAAAGTTGCAGCAGTTGCGGAACCTACATTTGCTCGAACAATGGCTAAAGATTCCAATTTTGAGGTGACAGGTGGTGAAATAATTCTATTGAGAAGTGATGTACCAAGAGGTTCAGTTCCAATCGGTGGAAGTATGAGAACGCTTCTTGAAAGTGCAAGAGCTGGTGATGACATCGTCATTCGAGTAACACAAGTAACAAGAACAAACTTCAGAGGTAATAAAATCAACTCTGAATTAAGACAGATTATCCGACTCGGCGTGAAGTAATCGGTTTTCGAAGTAAACAAAGAAAGTTATGAAACGATTTGTGCAATACATCTTCCTGGCAGTTTTGGTTGTCGTTGGATTGCTGCCAGTTAGCGCCAACGCGCAAGTGGCCACTAGTGTCAATCCATCAGGATTTGGTGATCGCCAATTCTCTATGGATACTATCTATTCAGCCAAGCGAATTCGGGACGATGACAAAATGTATCAAATCTCTGTTTGGAGACGTGTCGACCTTAGAGAAAAATACAATCTTTCGTTATATGGATCGGGAGACAACAAAGCAAATGGCATTGTAGGCCACATTTACAAAGCAGTGGTTGACGAAAATGCATTAGAAGTATTCGCTGATGCTGACTTTACTAAGCCACTTTCAATTGCAGAGTTTCAGGATAATTTCTGGATTTCAGCAAATGGAGATTCCATATTTACAAAGCAGTTGTATTACATCGATTTCAAAGAAGACTTTGTTTTTGAAAAGCATCATTCACAGCTGAAGTTTGATATTAAATATATCGAATTGGTAATGCCGTCTCAGACAAATGCAAATGCGGGTCAAAAGACAATTGCATACCTTAGGTATAAGGACTTTATCAATTATTTCAAAAACCATCCTACTGCTCGTTGGATTAATTTTCAAAACATCTCTAAGAGTCTAACTTATGATGAAGCTTTTGAATCAAGGTTGTTTAGATCAGTAGTAAGAAGGTTTACAAATCCTGATGAGGCCCTAATTGCCGATCTGATTAAGACTGATCATCCAAATCCTGAGATGCAAGCTTATCTCAATTCATTGGAATTTGAATACAAATTATTAGAATTTGAAAACTCCCTTTGGGAGTGGTAAAATAGAAAAGGGGCTTAGGCCCCTTTATTTTTTTCCATCCATTCCAGCAGTGCTTTACTTCGACTCGATCCGATCACTGCTATTAATTCGCTTTCAGTGGCTGACTTTATATTTTTGACTGATTTAAAATGCTTCAACAGTTTGTCAGCTGTATTTTCTCCAATTCCTGTGATGCCGGTCAATTGAGTTCCAAAAGCATTTTTACTTCGAACATTCCTGTGGAAAGTAATGGCAAATCGGTGAGCTTCATCCCGTATGCGCTGTAGGAGTTTTAAGCTTTCAGATTTCTTATCAATATGAATGGGATAAGAATCTCCGGGGAAATAGATTTCCTCCAATCGCTTAGCAATACCGATTATCGGCATTTTGCCATAGACTCCCAATTCCTGTAGTGCTTCAACTGCCGAAGAGAGTTGGCCTTTTCCACCGTCAATTACAATCAGTTTAGGAAGAGGTTTCTCTTCTTCAATCAATCGCTTATACCGCCTTCCTACGATCTCCTTCATGCTGGCAAAATCATTTGGACCTTCCACTGTCTTAATATGGTAGTGCCGATATTCCTTCACAGCTGGTTTTCCAGCCAGAAAGCAGACCATACTTGCCACAGGATTTGTTCCTTGGATGTTTGAGTTGTCAAAGCATTCGATATGATCAGGTATTTCAGGAAGGCTGAGATCCTGTTGAAGTTGACGTATAACACGGTCTTTTTTGTCTTGATTTAGTCCCTGAAGTAGTGCTTTTTCCTTTTTGTAGTAAAGGGCATTTTTAAGAGACAGATCAATCAGCTTCTTTTTATCGCCGATCTTAGGAACGGTAAGATTGAGCCCTTCAATTGGATTCTCAGGTTCAATATTGACAAGGATTTCTTCAGCGTTACTTTGAAATTGATCTTGCAATCTTACAAGTGCTGTTAGGAGCAATTCCTCGCTACTTTCATCAAGCTTTTTCTTCAATTCCACATTTTTGGAAGTGATCATTGCTCCATTAATGACCCGCATATAATTCACATAGGCGTATTTTTCATCGGAGACTAAAGTGCAGACGTCAAGATTTTGAATGCTCGGACTAGTGATCAAAGACTTGGACTGGTACTTCTCTAACAAGTCCAGTTTGTTCTTCATTTTCTGAGCTTTTTCAAACTCCAAGTTTTCTGACAGAGCCTGCATTTCTTGTCGGAAATAAGCCTTGGGAACTCCAAGGTTCCCTTTGAGAATGTGCTTTGCCTGTTCTAAATCCTTGAGGTATTGTTGCTCCTTTTGTAGGCCTTCACAGGGCCCCTGGCAATTGCCGATGTGATATTCCAGACAGACCTTGTATTTAGCTTCATCGATCTTATATGGAGAAAGATCAAGCTTGCAGGTCCGGATCGTAAAAAGGTCTCGGATTAGATCAAGGACATTATTCATTGCCTTTACACTGGCAAATGGTCCAAAATACGTCCCTCGTTTAGGAATGTGTTTTCTTGTCTGAAAAATTCTTGGAAAGTGTTCTTTGGTGATCAACAAATAGGGATAGGTCTTATCGTCCCTAAGTAAAATATTATATCTCGGTTGGACTTTCTTGATTAGGTTATTCTCCAGAAGTAGCGCGTCCAGTTCACTATCCACCAAGGTGATTTCAATCCGTCGGATTTCCTTGACCATTCTTCTGGTCTTCAGATTGACTCCTGTGTTTTTGTTGAAATAGCTGCTTACTCGCTTTTTTAAGCTTTTAGCCTTGCCTACGTAAATCAATTCGTCCTCGTTATTGAAATACTTATATACCCCGGGATGATCGGGTAATTGAAGGTGTTCTTCCGGGAGAAATGAGGAGGACTGCATGGCTTAAAATTAAAAAAACAGCCCTTGATTCGGGCTGTTTTCTTTAAAGTAAAATTTAAAATTAAATGATTTAGAAATCGTTCTTTTTGGCGTCGTAATCAAAATCAGCAAATCGTTGACTTTCCTGTTCATATCGATCACAATTGATCTCAATGCTAAGCGGCCGATCAGGTCTTGGAAAAGGGCCTTTAGTGTAACCTAGGCTTTTATCGTCGTAGACTTTGCTCATGAACTTAACCCAAATAGGCCTTGCAGTTCTGCTACCCTGACCTGCTATCCAACTTCTGAAGTGGATAGCCCGGTCATCACCACCAACCCAAGTTCCAGAAACCAAATCTTTACTTACACCCATATACCATCCGTCAGATGCATTTTGAGTTGTCCCGGTTTTACCTCCAAGTTCATTTCCTTCTCGAAGTGTATAAGGAACTCCTTGACTCGTTCCTCCTCTCTCTTCAAATCCACCTCGAAGCATATACAACATCAAATAAGCGTGTTCTTCACTCATGGCAGGCTTTTTACGTGGGGTAAATTGCTGAATTACATTCCCGTTTTTGTCTTCGATTCTATCAATGTAATAAGGCGTAGTATGTTCACCTTTATTGACGAACGTACCAAAAGCGCCAGTCATTTCGAAAATTGAGACATCATTTACACCCAAAGCCAAGGAAGGAACTTCTTCCAAATCACTGGTTATTCCCAGTCTTCTTGCTGTTTCTATAACAATTCGTGGACTCAATTTTTTCATCATATATGCAGTAACCGAGTTTACAGATTCAGCCATTGCTTGCCGGATGGTCATCTTTTGATAGGAGAATTTACTATTCGCGTTGGATGGACTCCAAGCCGGTTGGCCGGGGATATACACTTCCACCGGTTGATCCACTACAGAGTAGCAGGGGCTGTAGCCATTTTCTATGGCAGCTGCATATACGAATGGCTTGAAAGTAGATCCTGGTTGACGCTTAGCCTGCTTGACGTGGTCAAACTTGAAGTATTTGTGGTCGATACCACCAACCCAAGCTTTGATGTGTCCGGTTTCCGGGTCCATACTCATGAAGCCAGCCTGAAGGAACTTCTTATAGTATCGCATGGAGTCCATCGTACTCATCAGGGTGTCTATTTCCCCTTCCCAAGCAAAGACCCTCATCTTCTTCTTTTCGTTAAGTTTCAGATTGATGGAGTCTGTATCGTCACCATATCTCACTTTTAGCAGTCGATAGGCTTCAGTCCTTTTAACCGCATTTTCAATAAAGTTGGGGATCACTTGAAAGTTCTCATCAATCCATGGATCTCTTTTACCCATTTCTTTGTAAAACTCCTTTTGAAGACCTGACATGTGTTCTTGTACAGCTTCTTCAGCGTAGCGTTGCATTCTACTGTCTAGCGTAACATAAATTCTTAATCCATCACCAAATAGGTCATAAGCTGATCCATCAGACTTTAAGTTTTCTTTGCTCCACTTGATCAAATCTGCTTTGACAATTTCTCGGAAATAAGTTGCTAGACCATGATTTTGGTTTCGAACCCGGTAGTCAAGTTCGATGGGAAGCTGAGATATCGAGTCAAAAACTGACTTATCCATAGCGCCGTTTTTCACCATTTGGGCAAGGACGGTATTTCTTCTCCTCAAAGAGTTATCAGGATTAAAAACCGGACTATAGTAGGTTGGAGCTTTGAAAAGTCCCACTAATACCGCTGCTTCCTGCACTGCTAGCTCGGATGGCAATTTGTTGAAGAAGGTTCCTGAGGCAGTTTTTATTCCGTAAGCATTTGATCCGAATTCGGATGTATTCAAGTACAAGGTTAGGATCTCATTTTTGGTATACGCCTTTTCTAACTGGGTGGCAACAATCCATTCCTTAACTTTGATGATCAGCATTCGCAAGCCAGGAACTGAACTTAAAATCCCCTGAGAAGCATCAGTCCTGGTTTTAAAAAGGTTTTTAGCTGTCTGTTGACTCAATGTGGAACCTCCTCCTGCATCTTGACCCAGTATGATAGATTTGAAAAATACTCGAAGCATCGCCGTCATGTCAATGCCTGAATGCTCCGTAAACCGGACATCTTCAGTTGCAATCAGGGCTTGAACCAAATTTGGTGATAGCTCATCGTACTTTACCGGACTTCTGTTTTCTCTCGCATAAGTGCCCAATAGAAATCCATCTGCTGAATATAGCTCGGAGGCCAATTCACTTTCGGGATTTTCAAGTGCTTTGAAATCGGGTAAAGAGCCAAACAAGCCAAGGAAATTGACGCTGACCATCCACACAAAGAGAATAAAGAATACAATCCCTCCGATAAATGCAATCCAAAGGTATTTTATTGTTTTACCGGCCCAAACAGGAATAGATGGTTTGGTAGTTTTTGACATATGATTTTACTGATATATGGATCGGAAGAAGATGAGATATTCTGCCGTGTTTTTGGTTTTGTTGAGGGTTTGAAAGTTTTCGATAGAAATAAAGAAAGAGTTTGTTCGGGCGCTTTCTGATAATCCTTGGGATTTAAATTCTTCTGAAAACTTCAGGAAGTACTCTTTTGCTTTTTCGGAGTTAGAAAAAGGACTTATAATATAAATCGCATTTTCCTGATTCATGTTCATGTTTCCCGTACGGAGACGTGCATTGGGGAAGTTACTTGCATGGAAGTTTTCGAGGTCAACCAAGAGGTTTTTTGCAGCTTCGGCTTCACTTCGACTTAAAGCGATCACAAAGATATGTGTTTGTGCTTCGTTTAGCTTATATGGAGAATCTGCAGGGACTTCTTTTCCTGCTTTTTCGGAATCATTTGTCAATGCCAGTTGGGCTGAATCCAATTCCACACTAACCAATGGTTCCAAGACAGCGAGTTCTTCGCTGCTGAGCAATGGCCTGAGCATATTTCTTGCCAAATTAACCAAAGCTTCTTCTTTGGTATTTTCAATGTAGGTTTCTAATCTTCCTTTGAATCTTTCTTTACTTTCCAACTTTCCAGTCACCATAATATCTAACAATAGCAGCTTTTCGGTATTACGAGTCAGAGGATAATCTTCCAGCGTTGATTTTACCAATCCCCTGGCTTGTTGATACTGTCCGGAATAGTAGGCGTTATAGGCTTGTTCATATCCTTTGGAGGATTCTAAGGCAGCCAAATTACCGGATGCTGCATTCGGATTATTGACAGAATAGGTGTATTGAGATTCAGGGAATTCGCGGTTTAGTCGGCCTACATATTGCTCAAAGTTTCCTCCGGAATCTTTTTGACCCAAATAAAGTAAGTAATAAGCTTCCGGTTTGCGGACCGTATTTGGGTAGGTTCGAATTAGAGTTTCTAAATTATTGATGCTTGGTCTAATTTCTTTGAAGTTAAAATAGAGAAGTTTGCCTAGTTCAAAATAAGATTCTTCCAGCTCAGAATTTAGTAATGAAAGTTGTTCGGGGGTATTTGGAATTTTTGATAAAAGACTCTCCATTGTTGGTAACGCCGCCAAAATAGGGTTCTCTGTTGTAGCTAATGAGTCTGATAATCCCGTCTGTTGCTGAGACTGTGTGGTAGTTTGGAATATTGCGGACCGCCTTCTCCAATTGTCCTGCATGGGGCGATTACCCCATACTCTGCTAAATTCGATGGCACCTTGTTGCATGGCAACACCATTATCAAAATAAAAACTTGCTCCTGGGTCTTTTCCGCTAAAGGCAAGTAGGTTATTGAAAATATTGGAATTTTTAGGTACTTCTTTGGCCCGGGCTTCTGCAATCAACCGTTCCTCTTCGGAATTGATAAACTTTTGAGCAATGGCTTCCTGCTCTGCTGGACTTAGCCCTGCAATAATGGTCAAACTATCATTGAGCTGAATTCGCTCCACATGAAACACATATTGATCCAGTGTCTTTTTTTGCTCTTGAATGGAAATAGCTACAGGGTCAGTTTCAAGAATGAAGGTAAGTGCACTGTCCAAGTAATATTTGGTGGCACGGTAGTCTTTGAATTCCTGGATGTTTATTTCAGCTAGCTTTTGATAGATGTAGCCTTTCAAGCGAGGGTTGCTTCCCGGTTCTTTTGCAGCTTGGTGAAGCAATTGTAGTGTTAGCGGGATGTCGCCTTGCTTTTCTTCAAAAAGAGCACGCTCATAAATCACTACATCTTTAAGGTCTCTGTTTTTCGGGTCTTTATAAAGTCCATCATAATAGTTTCTTACTTTTCTCAGGTCCTTAGATTTATTAAGCTCCGCCACTTGTTGGGCATACAGCGTTGCAAAAAAACTTCGTTCGTATGGGGGATTTCCATCCAATGACTTTCGGTAGAAGTCATAGGCCAAGGCATCAAGACCCTCCCGCTGATAGCGCTGCGCCAAAATAAAATTGATCCGTGACTCTTCTTTTTTATCAGGCGCATAGCCAACTGCACGATCAAGTGCACCGATTACTCCATTTTGGTCCGCTCTACTTTCGTAATAATAGGCTAGGGTTTTGAAGAGTTGAAAGCGGTTTTCGTCGCTAATTGGAGTCTCTTTAGATAAATAATCAATTGTAAAATTGGCATTTTCATATTCCCTTCGATCCACATAGAGGCGAAGAAGGCTGATTAATGCCTTATGCCTGAGTTCTTTGCTTTTGCTTGTGCTGTTGACGAATTTGAAGGCGTTGAGTGCATCATCCTGATGCGCTTGGAGATAATCGATCTTACCCAACAGATAGTAACTGTCATCTACCCATTTCGAGATTCTGTGCCAGTCGATGGATTTGGACGATAGCTCTCGTGCGGAATCCAGAAGAACCTTATTCTGTTGAATAGTGGCTGAGTCAATGGGAACGAAAACCGGCAAAACCTGGGTGAAGTCTTCTTTGTAATTTTTAAAAATTTGACTTTCGACGTCTTTTATTTTGACATCGGCCAGATAATAGGCATTGTAATGTGATGTTAAATTATGGAAAGCCCTGTTGGTAAAGGTGTTGCGATCAGAGGAACAGGCTCCGATAAAAATAAATGCTACTATAGCCAGCCCGGAAAATCTTCTCATTTCAGAAATCACCAAATTAGAATACCAAAATAGACTTTTTAACTTACTTACCGAACGACGATAAAGCCCAAATCGTACCAGAAGACAAAATTGCACCCGTTTTTCCTGAAATTTTTAGATACTTTCACTTCATTATGGAAGGGAATCAGGATAAAAAGACAAATAATGATGGCGGGACACCTGTTTACGTCAAATACATTGGACTCGCCTTTCAATTATTCGGGATCATCGCTGCGGGCACTTATCTGGGTTATTGGCTGGATCAGCGATCCGGAATAAAATTTCCCGTTTGGATTTTGGTTTGCTGTTTCGTTTCCGTCTTTGTTGCATTTTATCAGCTTTGGATGCAGATAAAGCAGGATAAGTGAGTGGTTAGAGGCAAGATATTCGATACAAGATATTAGACACAAGACAATAGAAGCAAGATTTAAGATAATAGACAAGGGAAAGGCTTTTAGTCCGGTGTTAGAGAATATCAATTATGGGGGAGTTAGAGAGAAGGATAAGGGTGTTTTTGATTAATTAACCCTGAAAGGGTTGAACTTTGAATAGCCCCGTGTGAAACGCGGGGTATAGAAGAGATTAAATCAAGGACATCAACCCTAAAAGGGTTGAACAATTTCGGTTGATTTGCAAATATTGTTTTATGTAAATCAGGACGAATATTCCCGCTGATATTCACAGAAAAAGAGCGCTGATATAGGCGGATAGTAATTCAAGACACGCTTAAATATTTTGGGTTATTTTTGCAAAAAAAATTGAAATGACGCTTCCTAAAAATATGCACCTCCAATTTTTACTGGCAACGGCTGCTTTGGTGCTTTTTATTTTGATTCTGCAACTCATTTTGCCGATGGTGATTCATTCCAAAATTTGGGAAATCGTTGCATTTATGGCAATAACTTCCTTTTTGATTAGCCTTTTGAATGCCTTTTTGCTTAAAAATTTTGGAGAAAATTTCTTCCAAATCATGGTTTTAGCAATGATTCTTAGATTCATCGCCTCACTTGTTTTCATTGGACTCGAGGTTTGGCCCGAAATGGAGAATATTATTCTGTTTATCGCCGATTTCTTTATAGTTTTTTTGTTCTACTTGATTTTTGATATCTACGCCTTTCTGTCTAACTTGCGCCCGATTTCGAAGTAGCCCCTCAAAAAAAAGAGTTGATGACGCGTAAATTATTGGCCTTAAGTCTTTTATTATCAGCTTTTATGCTTGTTTTCGCAAATCCGACCTTCGCGTCAGATTCCGAAGAAGATAAAACGAGCTTTATCATGCATCACGTGGTGGATTCTCATGAGTGGCACTTTGCTACTTTTGGACATACACATGTGACTCTTCCCCTTCCTGTGATCGTTTACTCTGGAGATCGTGGTTTGGAGTTTTTTAAATCTTCAGATTTTCAAAACCATGAGACTCATAAATTCGGTAAAGAATATGCCCACGAAGGCTATTTCATCGATGATCACGATAAATTAGGCCGAGTGGATGGAGCTAGCTTCACTGATTTTTCCATCACTAAAAATGTGGTCATGATGTTCATTGTCATGTTCCTTGTAGCTTATCTTGCGCTTTCCGCTGCGAATCATTACAAGAAAAATGGCGCTGTAGCTCCAAAAGGTGCCGCTGCTATCCTTGAGCCGATCGTCATCTTCGTCCGAGACGAAATCGCACAGAAATCCATCGGACCGAAATACAAGAAATTTGTACCCTACTTGATCACCCTTTTCCTTTTTGTTTGGTTTGGCAATTTGCTAGGATTACTTCCTGGTGCTGCTAACATGACTGGAAATATTGCTGTGACGATGGTATTGGCTCTTTTGACTTTCATCATTACCAACGTCAACGGAAATAAGGATTACTGGAAACACGTCTTTATGACTCCGGGTGTGCCGATTCCAATGCTTTTAATCATCGTGCCGGTAGAAATTATCGGTTTGTTCACCAAGCCTTTTGCATTGATGGTTCGACTTTTTGTTGCGATCACTGCAGGTCACATTGTGATCTTAGGTTTCATTGCTCTTGCTTTTATCTTTGAATCCGTCACAATCGGTGTAGTCAGTACCGTAATGGTGACCTTCATCAATATCATCGAATTGCTCGTGGCCACTATTCAGGCTTATGTATTTACGCTGTTTTCGGCAATGTACATCGGTTCTGCGGTGGCGGAACATGCGCACGACGATCATCATTAATCAGTAATTTCTTTGTTCAATTTATAAATCAATCAATTATGTTAATGTCTATCTTATTGTCTGCTGGTTTCGCTCTTATGGGAGCTGGTATCGGTGCTGGTATTGTTGCGATTGGCGCAGGACTTGGTATCGGTCGTATTGGTGGCCAAGCAATGGAATCTATTGCTCGTCAGCCTGAAGCTGCTGGTAAGATCCAAGGTGCAATGTTGATCATTGCTGCCTTGATCGAGGTGGTTTCCCTGTTCGCAGCCGTAATTTGCTTGTTGATCGCGCTTAACATCGCGGGCATCAGCTAAAAAAATTGAAGAGGAATTGGCGCTAGGCCTTTTCCTCTTCCTTATTTTCTATTGAACAATTTGAAATAAAACATAACTCATGGATTTAATAACCCCAGGTTCCGGTCTTATTTTCTGGCAGCTTTTCGGCTTCCTTGGCTTGCTTTTCATTCTCATCAAATTTGCCTGGAAGCCAATGCTTGCAGCCCTTGAAGAGCGGGAAACTAGCATCGAAAATTCCCTTAAAGCTGCTGAAACAGCTCGGAATGAAATGGCTAACCTCAAAGCAGACAATGAAAAATTGCTTGCTGAGGCTCGTTTGGAGCGAGATGTTATTTTGAGAAAAGCTCAGGAAGCTTCTGTCAAAATGATCGAAGACGCGAAAAATGAAGCTGCCAAAGTTGGTGCACTGCAAATCGAGAATGCAAAAGCAGTAATCGAAAATGAAAAGAAGGCTGCGCTGACTGAAGTTAAAAACCAAGTAGCGATTTTGACCATTGAAGTGGCTGAAAAATTATTGAGAAGAAATTTGACTGACGAAAAAGCTCAAAAAGCTCTCGTTGACGAATTTATAAAAGATATAAAGCTTAACTAACCCTCATGTCAAACCATAGAGTTGCATACGCTTATGCCAAGTCTCTGATGGAATTGGCCATCGAAAGAGGTCAATTGGAAGAGGTGTATCAGGATTTTAAGCATTTGGTCGATTTGGCTAAATCCAACCGAGATCTAGAACTTGCGATGAAGAATCCCATCGTGAATTCTGACAAAAAGCTTAAGATTTTAAAGGCACTCTTTGAAAAAAGAGAAACTACAAAAGCCACTATGGCTTTCTTTGACATTCTCTGCAGAAAAAATCGAGTGGATGTCATCATTGAGATCGCTCGTGAACTCGAGGCTCAATATCAGCGGCATAATTCCATTCAAGTAGCGGAAGTGACTACCACTTTCCCCTTGGATGATAAACAGCGAGCTGAGTTTACCAAAATCGTTTTGGAAATATCCGGAATGAAAACAGTGAGCCTTATCGAGAAAATCAATCCGGACTTGATCGGTGGATTTATCCTTCGGGTAAACGATCGTCAATTGGATGAGTCACTAAGCAGCAAACTGAGAGAATTGAAAGCTGAGTTTTCTGTAAATCTCTACGAAAGTAAAATCTAAAAAAAGCATTAATAAACGATAACATGGCGAATATTAGACCTGATGAAGTTTCGGCGATCCTAAGAGAACAACTCGCAGGCGTCAGAACTGCAGCCGAACTTGAAGAAGTAGGTACAGTCCTCCAAGTAGGTGATGGGGTAGCCCGTATCTATGGACTTTCCAAAGCTCAATCCGGAGAATTGCTTGAATTCGACAACGGAATGAAGGCGATGGTTCTAAACCTTGAAGAAGATAACGTTGGGGCCGTATTGTTTGGTGATTCCAAAGAGATCAAAGAAGGCGATACTGTAAAGAGAACCAAGAAAATTGCATCTATCATGGTAGGTGAAGGTATGCTTGGTCGTGTAGTGGATACCTTAGGGAATCCAATCGACGGAAAAGGTCCAATCTTGGGTCCTCTTTATGAAATGCCACTGGAGCGTAAAGCCCCCGGGGTAATCTACCGTCAGCCTGTAAACGAACCACTTCAGACGGGTATCAAGTCCATCGATGCAATGATTCCAATTGGCCGTGGTCAGCGGGAATTGGTGATCGGTGACCGTCAGACTGGTAAGACTGCCGTAGTTATTGATGCGATTATCAACCAAAAAGAATTTTACGAAAAAGGAGAGCCTGTATTCTGTATTTATGTTGCGATCGGACAGAAAGCAAGTACAGTAGCAGGTATTGTAGCAGCTTTGGAAAAAGGTGGTGCGCTTCCATATACTTGTATTGTTTCTGCATCTGCTGCAGATCCTGCTCCGATGCAGTTCTTTGCACCATTTGCAGGAGCTTCAATCGGTGAATTTTTCAGAGATACCGGTCGTCCGGCTTTGGTGGTTTATGATGACCTTTCCAAGCAGGCGGTTGCTTACCGTGAAGTATCCCTACTTTTGAGAAGACCTCCTGGACGTGAAGCTTATCCTGGTGACGTATTCTATCTTCACTCAAGATTGCTTGAAAGAGCTGCGAAAATCAACAAGTCTGATGAGATCGCTAGACAGATGAATGACCTTCCTGATTCCTTGAGACCTTTGGTCAAAGGAGGAGGATCCTTGACAGCACTACCAATCATCGAAACTCAGGCAGGTGACGTTTCCGCTTATATCCCGACTAACGTAATCTCAATTACTGACGGTCAGATCTTCTTGGAGACCAACCTTTTTAACTCCGGTATCCGTCCTGCGATCAACGTGGGTATCTCCGTATCCCGAGTGGGTGGTAACGCCCAGATCAAATCAATGAAGAAGGTAGCAGGTACCTTGAAATTGGATCAGGCACAGTTCCGTGAATTGGAGGCTTTCTCTAAGTTCGGTTCTGATCTTGATGCTACGACCAAGCGAACCATCGAAAGAGGTCGTCGTAACCAGGAAATCCTAAAGCAGCCTCAATATGCCCCGGTATCTGTAGCTAATCAGGTAGCGATCATCTATGCTTCTACCAGAGGTTTGATGGATAGTGTTCCTGTGGAAAATGCAAGAGCATTTGAGAAGGAATTCTACGTGTTGCTTGAGACTACATATCCTGAGGCATTGCAATTGATTCTCAAAGGTGATGTGGATGGTGCAGGAAAGATTCTTGCTACCGCGGCTGCTGAATTGGCACCGAAATACGCTAAATAATTGAAAATCCCCGGCGGCGGCGACCTCGCCGGATAGATATAAGTACAACTCACTGATGGCTAATCTTAAGGAAGTAAAGCAGCGAATCACCTCGGTAATCTCTACACAGCAGATTACCAAGGCCATGAAAATGGTGTCCGCCGCCAAGCTGAGAAGAGCACAGGACAAAATCATTCAGATGCGTCCATTCTCTCAGAAGTTGACCGCAATTCTCAACAATGTCTCTGCAGCCTCTGAGGGTGCTACAGACCTTGTCTACGCAGAAAAGCGAGAAGTGAAAAAGGTGCTTTTGATTCCCATCACTTCGGACAAAGGTCTCTGCGGAGCCTTCAATTCCAATGTGATGAAAGCAACCAATCTTGCCATACGTGAGCAATTTGCAGGTGCTGACATTACGATTATGCCGATTGGTAAGAAGTCTTTGGAGTATTTCAAAAAGACCGACTACCCAAGAATCGAAGACTTCTCTACACTTTTCTTAAATCTTGCGACAGATAATATTCGTGAGGCGGCAAATTATGCCATGAATGCGTTTGTAGCAGGAGAGTTTGATCAGGTGTTTTTGATCTTCAACGAATTCAAAAACGTGGCTACTCAGTTTGTCAAGACGGAGCAATTCCTCCCAATGGCAGCGGTAACTTCCGAACAAGTCACTGTCGAAACAGACTATATCTTGGAGCCTTCCCGTGAGTTTATCATCGAGGAGTTGGTACCAAAAGCCTTGCGGACACAATTCCTAAAAGCCATCTTGGAAAGCAATGCTTCAGAACATGGTGCTCGAATGACCGCGATGGACAAAGCCACCGAAAATGCCGGAGACTTGCTGAAAGAACTGAAATTGATGTACAACAGAACCCGTCAGGCAGCCATCACCAACGAAATCCTCGAGATCGTAGCAGGTGCCAACGCCCTAGGCGGAAAGTAATCAAGCAATAGATCCCAAAATAAAACCACAGCTCGCAAGGGTTGTGGTTTTTTTGGTTTTAGGGAGTAGGGTTTCCCGCAGACCTGACTGCCGTTAGGCAGGTTTGCACAGAAAAAAACACAGATTTTCGCAGATTAGGGTCAATGAAGATTTCCGGGAGGCTCTTATTTTTGAGGTTAAAATAACTTAAGCTATCTTAGTTCAGATTGTTATTGAAATCTATGAACAAGGAGATTTTTTCAAATATCAGTAAGATCATTGAGCGGGACAGTAAGGCTACTACCTATAAGTTTGCTCTTTTAAGAGGAACTATTGATTTGATCCAAGAGAACAGTCCTTTTTTGGAATTTAAAGACGATCGGGTTCATATCCCTACGGGTTTGCTGATTGAAAAATGGATGATTTACTATTATCCTATTTTTGATTCGAAAAATAAGATTCCACAGATTCATGGAAATGCGAAGTTGTCTTTTGAAAGTGAGCTCATCACTGTTGCTGAGTATTATAATGGAAAAGGAGGATTATCGGTTTTTTACAATGATTTGAAAAGAAAGGGAGTATCTGATGAGATTTCAAGTGTTGTAGTAAGCTTGGCTACTCGGCTCAATTCAACACTTAGAAGAATGCCGATGTACTATATTGGAAGATCAATTTCCTCTGATTTTCATTCAATTTATAGACCTGAAAAACCAAAAAAATCTATTAGGGTCACAAGAGTTGACGCGGATTATCTTGTTTCAAATTTTGGAACATTTTCTATTCCTTTTGAATACTATGAAGCTTTTCAAGTCTTAGGAAGTTTCATCAGTGGTCAAGATTCCATATTTTTTAAATGGGCGGAATTCTCTGTTAACGCCTCTGGCAAAAAGCTTCCTATTGAAAAAGTTCTTGGAAATTTATTAGAATCTCCTGTTACGGAAAAAGATTCAGCCGAGTCGAAAGGGCTATTTGATGGTCTTTTAAGAGAGAAAGGAGAGACTAAATGTGTTTGGACGGGTGCACAAACTGATAAGATTGAGGTTGATCATGTAATTCCATTTGCCGTATGGAAAAATAATGATCTCTGGAATTTACTTCCAGCAGTACCCAAAATCAACAATAACAAAAGGGATAAAATACCTACTCCAAGATTGATTGAAAGTCAGAAAAAGATGATTCTTCATTATTGGGAATTGTTGGATGAAACCTATAAATCCAGATTTCAATCTGAGATTAAAATCAGTCTTCTGGGAAATAATGATATCAAAAACTGGAGACATTTAGCCATTAATCAAATGAAGGAATCTTGTAATTTTTTAATTGAAAAAAGAGGATTTAACCCATGGGAACCAGAAATGAATTCAGCCACTTAACCGCCAAAGAGCGTGAATCCCTTTCTTTTCCAGCAAGGATTATAAAGGAAAGAAATCTCCTGAAAGGAGAGATTTTGGATTTTGGATGTGGATTTGGGAAAGATGTTGAAATTCTCAAGTCTCACGGTTTTCAGATTAGTGGTTATGACAGGCACTATTTCCCAGAGTATCCTAAACAGAAGTTTGACACTATAATCTGCTTTTATGTTTTGAATGTGTTGCTTCCAGAGGAGCAGTCCAAAGTCCTAATGGAGATTTCAGCTTTGCTAAAAAGGACAGGCAAAGCATATTTGGCTGTCAGGCGCGATATTACATTTGAAGGTTTCAGAACTCACAAAATCCATCAAAAGCGTACTTTTCAAACCAATGTTATTCTTCCTTTCAATTCCATTTACAAAAATGACAATTGCGAGATTTACGAGTATCGACATTACAATCAAGTTGAAAAACTGAATTCAGAATGTCCTTTTTGTAATCCAGCTGCAGAAGTTGAAATGATCGTAGAATCAGCCCAAGCCTTTTCGATTCTTGACAAATTCCCGGTCAATCCTGGTCATGCTTTGGTAATTCCTAAACGACATGCTTCTGACTATTTTGAATTGAGTTTTAAAGAACAATCCTCCTGCTTTTTTATGCTCAATGAAGTGAAGAAAGTAATCTCTGAAAAATTCAATCCCGTAGGATTCAATATTGGGATCAACGTCGGAGTGCATGCCGGACAAACTGTTGATCATGTTCATATCCATTTGATACCTAGATACGAAGGGGATGTAGAAGATCCCCGGGGTGGAGTTAGAGGGGTGATTCCTGGGAAGAAATCGTATTATAAAAAATCTTGAATTATGAAGGCACAACCGAAAACTAAAATAATCCTGATTCCCTGTCCTGATTGTGATACAAAATTAAGACTTGTAAATGAGTTGAATACTGACTGGTATGGTAATCTAAAATATTATTATTGTAAGGTCTGTAAGGAACGGCTAGTTTCTCGTGATAATGGTGATTTGGAAATTGCAGCTCCCTGGTGATTAGATTTTTGACTATAAACGGACCTAAAAAAAGTTAGTTACAAAGCTTGATTTTAAAGATTTTACCTAACCTTGGCTGGGATTTTTTCCGTTAAACTGAGCAAATCAAACGCTAAAATCAATGAGACAGATCGTGTTTTTGCTGGCAGTTGCCTGTATTGGATTTACTTCTTGTGCCGTCGTGCGACAAGGGGAGGTAGGGGTAAAAAGGAAATATGGAAGGCTTAATCCCAAAGTAATTGAAGGGGGAATGGTAGCCTTCAATCCATTCAGTACCAAAGTTCTAAAAATTCCCATTCGAACTGTCAATCAGCAGGTAAGACTTAGTTTGCCTAGCAAAGAAGGTTTGACTATCGAGTCCGAAATATCAATTCTTTACAGCATTGATAAAAATAAGGTTCCCTTTATCCTTGAAGACATCGGAACGAATTATGAATCGGTCTTGATCATGAATGTTTTTAGGTCTGCTGCAGCCGATGTCAGTGCCCAATATATGGCCAAAGATATGCATTCAGGGATGCGTAGTCAGATTGAGAATCAAATCTTGGAAAGAATGGATGAGTCGTTGGAGGAGCGAGGCTTTATTATTGAGCGAGTATTGATGAAAAGTATTAAGCTGCCCGAGGAATTGAGTCGGGCTATCGAACGAAAACTCTCCGCCGAGCAGGAAGCGCAACAGATGGAATATGTTTTGGATAGAGAGAGAAAAGAAGCTGAACGGCGAAAAATTGAAGCTGAAGGTACAAGGGAAGCCCAAAAAATCCTCGCCGAAGGTTTAGTACGGGAGATTATTGAACTCCGGAGTATTGAGGCCTTTCTAGAACTTGCCAAGTCTCCGAATGCCAAAATCATCATCACTGACGGTAAAACTCCCTATCTGATAAATTCCCAGAAAGATTGATTTGCAGTAAGACGGTCTCCAAGCCTAACTTGTTTTTGGTGGACACAATTCCATAGTAGGAAGTCTTTATATGTACCAAAGAAATGGAGATCGTCTTTTTTATGTTTTGATTTTATGACTCAATAAGTCCCCTGAATCCATCTTTCAAAAAACACATCATATACCTCGTAATAGGTGTTTCCTACGGAGTCGAGTTCTTTGAATATCATTTCTTTTTCTATTAAGATATCCAAGGATTTGAAAACTGTGGCTGAGCTGCCCAGACTGTTTTTTCCAATGAAATCTTTGGAAGTTGGACCATAGACTCGTCCTGTTTTGGCAATTGCTACTGCCAGTTTCCACTGCTGATGGCTAAGTAGGGTTCGGTAATGAAGGAAAAAGGTCTCATTTTCATCAAGAATCTGTTGGGCAGAGGTCTGCCAATGACTTGCTCCATAAACTGAAATGGGCATCTGAAAAATCCGGTTGCATAGCAATTGGACATAATAGGTGTGGCATTTGGTCCAGTCCAATAGTTGATCCGCTACATCGGTGGGCATCGTTTTTCTATGGTCTGCAAAAGTGCTTACGATGAACTTTTTGTATTCTTCTTTATTTATTTTTTCGAGTTTTAGAGGGCTGGCACTTTTGTAAAACGGGCGTGAAGGATCTGAAAAGAGTTCACTCAGGATGGAT
Organism: Algoriphagus sp.; assembly: GCF_046296635.1. Lineage (GTDB taxonomy): Bacteria > Bacteroidota > Bacteroidia > Cytophagales > Cyclobacteriaceae > Algoriphagus. Next base: position 72,209 of record NZ_JBKBKZ010000029.1, read on the forward strand.
TGTTGGCTTCCGGAAAAGAGAAAGAATACATTCTGTAATTGTTGGATAGCCGACCGAAGCCAAGCATCTGTGTTTTTTTCCGGATAGGAATGGATTTGTTGAAACTCATCAATCGCAATCACAATGGGTTTCTGCCAGCTTGCCAAAAATCCGAGTAAATCAATAATTGGCTTTTCGGCTTGACTTGTTTGGAAACTTACCTGAGGAATACCACTCAGTTGGTCAAAAGAAATAGTAGGTCTTAGACTTTTGACGAATTCCCAAACCTTCTTTCCCATGCTGTCTTTTTCGGAAAAATGTTCAAGAAGAGACGCCCCTAGAGTATTTAGCAGCTGCTGTTCATTTTCTGTAGAAAGGATATCCAAATAAATAAATTCCCAATCAGCAGGAAGCAATTCTTTCACGTGGTGAATTAAGGCTGTTTTGCCCATCCTCCGGTGACCCATTAATAGACAAGATTGGCCGTTTTGAAGGAATTGGACTAAAGTTTGGCTCTCTTTTTCCCGATCACAAAAATATCGTGGACCATAATATCCCGATGTTGGAAAAGGGTTTGTTGGAGTTTTGTATTTCGTTGACATGATAACTTCCTTTCTGAGTTCACCAAAAGTAATTTACTAAAAGTAATTTACCAAAAGTAATTTACCAAAAGTGAATTGATCGAAATCTCTACCCAGATAGGTTCCCAACGAAAGTTCCTTATAACCTTGAATATTCTCAGCCGTTAGGTAAAGAGTAATCTGTTGGCATGAATTAACTCAGACATTTACGGGAAGGGGTTTTAAAAATTCTACTCAGAAGTTTTAAATAATTCGCCATTGTAGCTAGTCAAAAGAGTATTTAAACAATCCAAGGATATCTGATCTTTTCCCACCCTTTTTAGATCGATTTAGGGTTGCTCATATTCAGTTTTCAAGCGCTCGGGCTTAGGCTTTGAGCTTGATTTTGTTTTAATCCCAAACTGAAAATTTTCAAAAATCATCATTGGATGACACATCCAAGCAAATCGAGTTCAATTAATACCCATCAATAACTAATTAATTTATCTTTATGCAAACCAAAAAAAACACCCTTCCCTTAACCAAGGAAATTCTTCAGGAACTTTTGTCAGTTGAAGCATCCCCATGTATTTCACTTTATATGCCTACGCATCGTACCCATCCTGAAAATCTTCAGGATCCGATACGATTTAAGAATTTGATGAAAGAACTGGAAGAATCTCTACTTCGAAAGTATTCAAATGATGAGACTGAATCCCATTTAGCCCCTTTGATCGAACTCACAAGTAGAAGAGGTTTTTGGGATCATACTTCCCTTGGCTTGGCAATATTCAGTTCCCAAGGATTTCTTTTTGGAGTTGATATGGCTATAAGTCCAAATGAAATTGCGCTGGTTGCTGACAGTTTTCACACCAAGCCCATTCAAAATTATTTGCAATCCACGGATAGATTTCATGTATTGGCAGTGAATCAGCATGATATCCAACTTTACGAGGGGAATCGACATGCTCTGATCCAAATTGATCTTCATGATGAAGTGCCGGCTACTATGACCGATGCGCTAGGTGATGAAACAACCGATGAGCATATCACTGTTGCCTCTTATGGTGGAACTGGGTCAACCATGCATCATGGTCACGGAAGCAAGACAGATGAGGTAGATATCGATTCAGAGCGTTATTTCAGAGCGGTGGCGGAGTCCATTGCGCGATACCACTCCAAGCCTACCGGTTTGCCGCTTTTGCTTGCCGCATTGCCGGAATACCATAACCTATTCCAAAAAGTAAATAAAAACCCTTTGTTATTGCAGGATGGAATCAAGATCAATCCACCTTCAGTTTCAATAGAGAAATTGGCTACCATGGCCTGGGAAGTTATGGAACCGGAATTTTTGCGACAGCAAGAAGAACTGGTAAGCAGATTTAATCAGGCAAAAGCCAATGGTTTGGGAAGTGAGGAAATTAAAGAAGTAGCTGTGGCCTTGGTAGAGGGTAGAGTAGATACCCTGATCATCGAAGCTGACCGGATTATTGCAAGTCGAATCACCAATTTGGTCACTGGAAATATCCAAAATAAAGATCTAGATAATCCAAGAGTAGATGATTTGCTGGATGACATGAGTGAGTTGGCCATGAAAATGGGTGGAAGTGTTACTGTACTTACTCCGGAACAAATGCCGTCTGAGACCGGCGTAGCGGCGATTTATAGGTATTGATTCTGTTATTTTAAAGAATAAAAAATTTGGATATACGCTTCTTTGCCAGTAGATCAAAATGGCCTCGACTTCGCTCGGCCACCGGATTTCAGGTTA
>NZ_JBKBKZ010000030.1:0-74032 GCF_046296635.1 Algoriphagus sp.
AACGGACACCGAGCGAAGTCGAGGTGAAACTAAATAGAATTTGGCTACTGGCAGAATTGCGTATATCCATATTTTTTTATACCCTTTTTGGAAAAAGTAGAGGTTGCCTAACTTTTAGCTAAATAAAAACTTCAGTGAATTGAAATGTCTGTCCATCAAACAATCCTTTATCGCTGAGCTTCAAATCAGGAATGACCAGCAATGCCATAAAGCTGAGGGTCATAAATGGCGAGTTGAGATTTGATCCCATTTCTTTCGCCAATCGGTCGATTTTTGTATAGGCCTTGGCTACTTGATAGCCATCGTTTGGTGACATAATTCCTGCCACGGGGAGGGGGAGGATTTCCTCTCTACTTTCGGAGACCGCTGATATTCCACCTTTGGCTTCAATAATCAGATTAACAGCTTTGCAGATGGAATCAGCATCTACTCCCACTGCAATAATATTGTGTGAATCGTGGCCTACTGATGAAGCGATAGCACCGGATTTCAACCCGAAGTTTTTTATAAATGCTACTGCGGGAGTTGAATCTTGATAGCGATTGACTACCGCGATTTTAAGGATATCACGCTCAAGATTGGATTCGGCAAAACCATTTAGAATCTTAATTTCTCCTTGAATTTCAGGAGTGATCAATTGTCCATCCAAGGCTTCAATTATTCTAACTTTGGTACTTTTAGCCAGAACTTGGAAATCTTCACGTCTTTTGAGTGAGGTATTGAAATTGTTGAGGAGGGTGTTTTCGATGCTGTTAATAAGCGTTTTACCATTTTCAGCCACCATTTTTCCATCAATACATGTAGAAAGCACCTCAAAACTAATTAGATCCTTAACCAGGATAAAATCTGCCGGATCCCCGGCTCGAAGTTGTCCAACATTCAAGGAATAGTGTGAAATGGGAGTGATGCAAGCAGCTTTGAGAACATCAAATAAGTCTTTCCCTTTCGCTATTGCTCTCGCTGCTAGTTCATTGATGTGGCTGAAAGCAAGATTGTCGGGATGCTTGTCATCCGAACAAAACATAATCATATCCGGAAACTCATCAATCAAATCAATCAGTGCTTCAAAATTTTTGGCAGCAGATCCTTCGCGGATGGCGATTTTCATTCCAAGTTCAAGTTTGCCCCGAGCTTCCTCAGCTGTGAAGCATTCGTGATCTGTACTTGGACCAGCATTAACATATTTTGCTGCAAGTTCACCTTTCAACCCTGGCGCATGACCATCGATTGGTTTGCCATATTTCTGTGAAATCCTGATTTTTTCCATCACCAGTGGATCACCGTTTACTGTTCCCGGCCAGTTCATCATTTCAGCCAAGTAGTGAATCTCCGGCCTTGCCATCAGTTTCTCGATTTCCCCAGCATTGATTTCTCCCCCAGCTGTTTCAAATGGTGTGGCCGGCACACAAGAGGGCGCACCAAAGTAGAACTTGAAAGGAACTTGGTTCCCATTTTCGATCATATATTCTACCCCTTCCATTCCGCATACATTGGCAATTTCATGGGGATCAGAGATAGTTGCAACAGTGCCATGGACCACCGCCAATCGCGCAAACTCAGATGGGACTAGCATGGAAGATTCCACATGGACATGTGCATCAATGAATCCAGGCATTAGAAAAGGTAGATTGGCTTCGGGTTGTATTTTCTTGATTTCAAGAATTTTCCCCTCGGATATTTCAATTTCTGCAGTGTTAATTTTTCGATTTAGGATGTCAACAAGATTTCCTTTGATTTTCATAGTTGATTGGAATAAAAATCCATGAACTTCCATTTGACCGGTGCGATTCGCATTCACAGATTGGGGAAACGGTTAAGATTAAAACACCTATATTTGCGCAAAGTTAATCAGTAAACCAAGACAGGTTTTTTTTGATGGGTAAAATTGTCGTTGCTATAGATGGATATTCGGGATGCGGGAAGAGCTCTACCGCAAAGGCAGTGGCTAAAGATTTAGGCTTTACTTATATTGATTCAGGAGCGATGTATCGTGCGGCTACATTGCATTTTTTGAATAATTTTCTTTCCATTTCCAATCCCCATGATGTAGAAAAGGGGTTAAGAACATTGGAAATTACTTTTCAAATTAACCCCGATTCAGGCAAGCAAGAAACTTACCTCAATGGTCTTAACGTAGAGGATGAAATCCGATCTATGGGTGTATCCGAAAAGGTAAGTGAAATAGCTACCGTCAAAGAAATCCGCAAAGAACTGGTTGCGCAGCAAAAGCGTTTAGGGAGAAAAAAAGGTGTGGTAATGGATGGACGGGATATTGGTTCGGTTGTTTTTCCAGATGCTGAATTGAAAGTCTTCATGACAGCCGATTTAGAAACTAGGGCGGTTAGAAGACAGCAGGAACTTTATGAAAAAGGTGACCTTGTGGAATTGGAAGACATAATTAAAAATCTTGCCGAACGGGATCGAATTGATTCGACAAGGAAAGAAAGTCCTTTGATCAAAGTCCCGGATGCAGTTGAAATTGACACAAGTAATCTGACTTTTGAAGAGCAGGTAGCACAGATTGTGCAGTTGGCAAAAGGAGTAATCGATAACGAAAAAGATTATGCAGGTAACCATAGATAAAAATTCAGGCTATTGTTTCGGAGTTGAATTTGCCATCAAAATGGCCGAAGATGAGATGGAGAACAGTGATCAGCTGTATTGCTTAGGCGACATTGTTCACAACGACATGGAGGTCAGCCGCCTGAGAGAAAAGGGTCTCGTGGTCATCGATCGAGATCAGCTTCAGGAATTGACCAATTGCAAAGTTTTGATCAGAGCACATGGAGAACCTCCAGAAACTTACAGAACAGCGATTGAAAATAATATCGAACTTATAGATGCTTCTTGTCCCGTTGTACTCAAGCTTCAGCATCGTGTGAAAAATGCTTTTGATAAAATGGAGCGGGAAAATGGCCAAATCGTCATCTATGGTAAAAAAGGTCATGCAGAAGTGATCGGCTTGACGGGTCAAACCCTGGAAAAAGCAGTGGTGGTGATGGAAGATGCTGATCTCGATAAGATAGATTACAGTCGTCCAGTCACACTTTTTAGCCAAACAACAAAAAGCACGAAGGGCTTTTATGAGCTTTCTCAGAAAATTGAGGATCGAATCAAAACTGCCAAAGGTGATCTTACCGAATTGGACTTCAATGCCAATGATTCTATCTGTAGACAGGTGTCCAATCGAGAGCCACAGCTGAAGAAGTTTTCCCAAGAAAATGATGTGATTCTTTTCGTTTCGGGAAAGAAAAGCTCTAACGGAAAGGCACTTTATCAGATCTGCCTCAGTGAAAATCCAAGAAGTTATTTTATCGAAAGCGAAACAGACTTAGACCCTGAGTGGTTTCATCAAGAGGATAGGGTAGGTATCTGTGGAGCTACCTCTACACCCATGTGGTTAATGGAACAGGTAAAATCCTACTTGGAGTCCTTAGAAGAAAACTTACTTCATGCCTGATATCCACCGATGGCCCCTTATATCAAAAGTTCGAACATTTAATATGATTAAAGCTCCAATTCAAATGGTTTTTCTTTAGATTTGGGGCGTTTTTCAATAGCTCATAGTTCAAAAACAGATATGTCTAAAATAGTGAAGCTTAAGAAAGGATTTGACATCAGACTGGTAGGAAAGGCCTCGCAAGAGATCGCTAATTTTGCCTCAGCTCAGACTTTCGCCATTAAGCCGACAGACTTCATAGGACTTCAGCGTCCAAAAGTCCTTGTCAATGAAGGTGATACGGTGAAGGCCGGAACTCCAATTCTGATCGACAAAGCTTTGGATCAGGTCATCTATGCAGCTCCTGTATCCGGTGAGATCGTTGAGATCAAAAGAGGAGATAAGCGGAAGCTTCTCGAAATCAAAATTTTGGCTGACAAAACAGTCGCTCATGAAAATTTTGGAAAAATTGATTTAGATCAAAGTCGAGATTCCCTAGCTGCAAAACTAGCCTCCACCGGAGTTTGGCCAAATATCATGCAGCGGCCTTTTGGAATTGTGGCCAACCCAACCGACACCCCAAAAGCGATTTTCATTTCGGCTTTTGATACGCATCCGCTTGCTCCTGATTACGGATTTACCTTGCAAGGTGAGGAAAAGTATTTTCAGGCAGGAATCGATGCATTGGCAAAACTTACCTCAGGGAAAGTCCATCTCAATGTTGACGGTTCCAAGCCAACGGCGGGTGTATTCTCCGGAGTAAAAAATGCTCAAGTCAATCAATTCTCCGGACCGCATCCAGCCGGTAACGTAGGGGTTCAGATCCATCACCTTGACCCAATCAACAAAGGAGATATCGTATGGACAGTCAATCCAACGGGAGTAGCTCAAATAGGTAAAGCGGTTTTGGAAGGAATTTACGATGCCTCCAAAGTGATTGCACTCACTGGTTCTGAATTGACAAAGGCAGCGTATGTGAAAACCTATGTCGGTGCCAATGTTTCTCCTTTTGTAAAGGGAAATCTAAACTCCGGTCACGTGAGAGTAATCTCCGGAAACGTTTTGACTGGCGAAAAAATCAATCTGGAAGGCTTTCTTGGTTTTTATAGCAATCAGATTACAGTCATCCCTGAGGGAGATTATTATGAGTTTTTGGGCTGGGCCAAACCGACTGCTTCCAAACTTAGTTATCACCGTGCATTGGGTCTTTTATCCTTCCTTACTCCAAATAAGGAGTTTGTTCTTGATTCAAATGCAAGAGGAGAGGAGCGGGCATTTGTGCAAACTGGTGTGTTTGAGTCAGTGACTCCAATGGATATTCTTCCTGTTTATTTGTTGAAAGCCATCATGGCAGAAGATTATGACGAAATGGAAGAATTGGGAATCTATGAGATTGTAGAAGAGGATTTGGCACTTTGCGAATTTGTCGATGTGTCCAAGCACCCGGTGCAGGAGTTGGTAAGAAAAGGTATAGAATTAATCCAATACAGTTAATCCATATGAAGTTTCTAAGAGATTTGATGGACAAGCAGCGTCCCCTTTTTGAAAAAGGAGGAAAGCTTGAAAGTTTATATTATGCATTTGAGGCGGGAGAGACCTTTCTCTTTTCCCCCAATCATACCACAGGTATTAAAGGTGCCCAAGTAAAAGACGCCATTGACCTGAAGCGTATGATGATCACCGTGGTGATTGCCATGATCCCATGTTTGCTGTTCGGTATTTACAATACTGGACATCAGAGTTTGTTGGCAACAGGGGAAACAGCCGGCCTGTGGGATAATTTTGGTGATAAAGCAATCATTGGTCTTACGCTTGTACTTCCAATTGTAATCGTTGCTTATGCCGCAGGAGGCTTGGTCGAAGCAACTTTTGCCGTTATACGTAAGCACCCAATCAACGAAGGTTTCCTAGTAACGGGGATGTTGATTCCTTTGGTGGTTCCGGCTTCCACACCGCTTTGGCAAGTAGCATTAGCAACAGTTTTTGCTGTGGTGATTGCAAAAGAAGTTTTTGGTGGCACAGGAATGAATATCCTGAACGTGGCAATGACTGCGAGAGCTTTTTTGTATTTCGCTTATCCTGCGCAGATCTCAGGTGATCAAGTATGGACCTACCTAGGGGAGAAAACAGCAGTGGATGGATTCTCTGGAGCAACAGCACTTGCAGTAGCGTATAATGCAGGTGTAGATGGTGTTCCGGTAGTTGATGCCTTGGCCGAACACAATACCGTCCTAGGGGCTGATGTATTTAGCTTTTCTAACTTATTTATGGGTTGGATACCTGGATCAATAGGAGAGACCTCTACCCTCATGGCCTTATTAGGTGCGGCCATCTTAATCGGCACTGGTGTTGCTAGCTGGAAGATTATCGTTTCCGGGTTTGCAGGTGCTTACCTGATGGGATTTTTATTGAACGTACTTGCTGTGAACGAATATATGGCTATGCCACCTCAATATCACTGGGTAATGGGAGGTCTAGCGTTTGGTATTGTATTCATGGCAACAGATCCTGTCTCAGCTTCTCAAACTGAAACTGGGAAATGGATCTATGGTCTTTTGATTGGTGTATTTACCGTTATCATTCGAGTGACAAATCCAGCTTATCCAGAGGGAATCATGCTTGCCGTTCTGTTTATGAATGTGTTTGCTCCCCTGATTGATTATTATGTAGTAAAAGCCAATAAAACAAGGAGGTTACAACGTGCAACAGTCTAACGCTTACATTATTACGTTCTCGGTCATTTTGACCGTAGTACTTGGACTTCTTCTATCCGGAACTTCACAAGTTCTCGGTCCTTTGCAAAAGGAAGCGATCGCTTTGGATAAGAAAAAGCAGATCCTAGGTGCAGTGATTTCTGCAGAAGAAATCGATGCGATGAATCCGGAGCAGATCAATGAATACTATGCCAAGAGAATCTCTTCAGTCGTAGTGGATATCAATGGTAAAGAAGTTTCCGAAGACGCAGGTATATCGGTTACTGCTGAGACAGTAGATATTGCAAAAAATTACAAGAAACCTGCTGATAAAAGATTATTTCCAGTTTTCATTTTTCTTGGAGATGGTGGAAGTGATGATGTTCAATCCTACATTTTTCCGCTTTACGGAGCAGGTCTTTGGGATGCAATCTGGGGCTTTATTGCTTTGGATACAGATATGAACACAGTGAAGGGAATCACCTTGGCTCATGCTGGCGAAACCCCGGGTCTTGGTGCCAGAATAACCGAAGGTGGAGTACAGGAGCGATACGTGGACAAAAAAGTATTTGACGATTCTGGAGAACTGGTCGCTGTGCAAATGATGAAAGGGGAGGGTAAAGACTACTCAAGCGATTCTCATAAGGTAGACGGGATGTCGGGAGCCACTATTACTGCAAATGGGGTGAATAATATGTTGAAGTCATATTTGAGCCACTACGAGGCATTCATCAAGCAAAAGTCTTCTAGTACCGCTGTAGCCGGTCTTTAATAAAAATTCAACTCACCTAATTAATAAAAAATGAGTGCTGAAACATTAGAAAAAGCGATTGAAAAAAAGCCTTCAGAGGCTTTATTTTCCAAACGTCGTAAAAAACTTATATCTGACCCATTGGTCGACGAAAACCCGATCACCATACAGGTTCTGGGGATTTGCTCAGCGCTGGCGGTGACCACCCAAATGAAGCCTACCTTAGTAATGGCAATTTCGGTAATTTTCGTAATTGTAATGGCTAATTTGGCCATCTCGCTGTTGCGAAATACGATTCCGACCCGAGTTCGAATTATCGTTCAACTGGCTGTTGTAGCTACCCTGGTTACTTTGGTTTCTGAAGTACTGAAAGCTTTTGCATACGACATGTATAAAGAACTTTCAGTATTCGTCGGATTGATTATTACCAATTGTATTGTAATGGGTCGATTGGAGGCATTCGCATTGGGAAATAAGCCATATGATGCTATTTTGGACGGTTTTGGTTCCGCATTGGGGTATTCATGGATCATTTTGGCTGTGGCATTCTTTAGAGAACTGTGGGGCTCAGGAGCAGTATTTGGAATTCCGGTTTTTGAATATGTGTCAAGCATTTTCGGTCCAGACTTTAAGCTTGCTACCAATGGCCTGATGGTTTCTCCTGTGGGAGCATTCATCATTCTCGGGTTGATCATTTGGGTACAGCGTACCAAAACAGGTTATGTTGAACACTAAAAATATTTAAAAAATGGAATTATTTAGCTTAGCTATTCGGTCGATCTTTATCGACAATATGGTTTTCGCTTACTTCCTTGGAATGTGCTCTTTCTTAGCAGTTTCCAAAAAAGTAAGTACAGCACTTGGACTTGGTGCAGCAGTAATCTTTGTTTTGACTGTGACGGTACCGGTCAATTGGCTTTTGAATGAATTTGTGCTCAAAGAAGGTGCATTGACCTGGGTTAATGCCTCACTAGCCACTATAGATCTTACCTTCCTTAGATTCATCATGTTCATTGCGATCATTGCAGCCATGGTTCAGTTGGTTGAGATGATTGTGGAAAAGTTTGCGCCAGCCTTGTATGGTCAATTGGGTATATTCCTTCCCCTGATCGCTGTGAACTGTGCTATTCTTGGAGGTTCTTTATTTATGGCACAAAGAGACTATACATTTGCTGAATCAGCAGTCTATGGTTTTGGTTCTGGAACTGGTTTCTTTTTGGCAATTGTAGCCCTTGCCGCAATTCGTGAGAAATTGAAGTATTCCCATGTTCCAAATGGATTAAAGGGATTGGGCATCACGATGCTTCTGACAGGTCTAATGGGCTTGGCTTTTATGTCCTTTATGGGAATTGATATCTAAACAAAATCTTTTTCTAATTAAAGGCTCTGAAATAAGTTTTTCAGGGCCTTTTCTTTTTAATGGTGACTAGGTTTCCTCTTAGAGTTTTTATCTTAGAAGATCAAAAACCTAGGACCCAAAAACCATGAAGAAGCTTCTGTTCTCACTTGCCTTATTTTCGTTATCATTTGCAGCATTTTCCCAGTCGGGTGAATGGATTGAACTTTTCAACGGCAAAAACTTTGATGGCTGGAAAATCTCAGAAAATCCATCCTCCTTTGCTATTGTGGATAATTCCATAAAAATTGATGGACCCAGAGCACATGCTTTTTATGCCGGTCCAGTTGGAAATCATGATTTCAAAGACTTTGAATTGAAGGTTGAAGTGAAAACAATGCCTAAAGCCAATTCAGGGATTTTTATTCACACAGCATATCAAGAGACGGGCTGGCCCAACAAAGGCTATGAAATTCAGGTAAATCAATCTCACAGCGACTGGAGAAAGTCCGGAAGTCTATATTCTTTCAATGACGTCCGTGAAGTCTATGTCCACGATGGGGAATGGTACACTTATCACATCATTGTAAAGGGTGACCACGCCACAGTGAAAATAAATGATCAAGTGGTCATGGAATACACCGAATCTGAAGATACAAACAGGCCAGCTAATGCCGGAGAAAAGAAATTCGATCGAGGAACTATTGCTTTGCAAGCTCACGATCCGCAAAGTGTAATTTACTATCGAAGTGTAAAAATTAAATTGCTGGACTGAGTACGTAATACCTTTATTTCATTAAATGTCTAATCCCTAGGATCAGGCATTTTTTTTGATCTCTATACCCAAAATCAACCAACTTATGACATTCACCTCCCGAAGAATTATTTCCTATTTTTTTAGAGGATTACTATTTCTCACGCCACTTGCTGTGACGGTCTATGTAGTCTATGCAATTTTCATTTTTTTGGATAACCTGATCCCCGTGCCCATTCCAGGAATAGGGATTTTGATGGTTTTGGCCTTGATTACCTTCGTAGGATATTTTGCCAGCTTATTCTTCGCCAAACCATTTTTTGATTGGTTCGAGCGAGGAGTTTTTAAGATTCCCTTGGTCAATTTGCTGTATACCAGCATTAAGGACTTGATGGGTGCATTTGTCGGGGACAAAAAGAAATTTAGCGCTCCTGTGATCGTTGAAATTAGTGATTCGTTGTGCCGTTTGGGTTTTATTACTCAGGAAGATTTGACTATTATCAGTCATCCAGAACTGGTTGCAGTCTATTTTCCACATAGCTATAACGTATCCGGTAACGTATTTTTGGCAAAGCGTGAAAAAGTAAAACCTTTAACTGGAGTGACAAGCTCTGATGTGATGAAGTTTATGGTTTCAGGCGGGGTATCTCCACTAATTGAGCATGATTAAGGATTAATCCTAATTTTTGTGATACCGCACATAGGCAATCCAATCCCCATCAGGAGACCAGCTGTGTACATTGATAGTGCCTTGCCCGCCATAGAAGACCGATGTTAAATCCTTGATTTCTTTGGTCTCCACATTCAGTAATCGGAGTTTTACATCTTTGCCAAAGGGATGGGCGCCTTTTTGGTCCTCCAAGTATGAGATTATTACTGCAGTTTTATTATCTGGGGAGGGATGAGGAAACCAGTTGTCCAATTCATCAAAGGTAAGTTGCTCCTGTTGACTGCCATCAGTTTTCATCCGATAGGCTTGCATCCTTCCCGAGCGGTGCGAATTGAAATAAATCCATTGTCCATCGTAAGAATACTCCGGTCCATCGTCCAGTCCCGCTGTATTTGTCAGACGTATTTCCTCTCCACCTTGAGTAGGAATCACATAGACATCCCATTCTCCGTCTCGTTGTGCGCAGTAGGCAAGCATTTTTCCGTCAGGACTGATTCCGTGCCAGTAGCTCGGGTATTTTTCCGTGATCAATTGTGGGGGTGATGTTCCATCCATTGGCATGGTGTAGATCTGAGAGCTTTTACCTGGCTCACTTTTACTGATAATCAACAATTTGCCATCAAAGCTAATCCCATGATCGTTATTGGCTCGAGTGATTAGTTCAGAGTAAAACTGACCTAATTTTTGGCCATTCAGATCAACTTTTTCTAAATACCCTGCGGTGTTAATCAATAGAAAATCGCCGTCTCTTGACCAATTTGGAGCTTCAAAATGGCGCTGCTCCTTCAAAATAGTTCGCTCTTCGGCTGTCTTTACATTCAGTACTATAAGTTCAGAAGTAATGTTTTCAGGAACCTGTGCCAAACCTTTGAATGAATTAGCTAGGAAAATAAATGAAAGCAGGAATAGCGTTTTCATGGTATTTGGGTTTAATCGATCTCAAGGAGAAGTTACTGCAAAACTTCCACCACATGCTCTCCTTTTACCACAAACTTCCCGATTTCCCAAAATGGCTGATTTTCGTGCATCATCGTTTCTTCAAACCACCCGAGGTTTTCCGGTGCTACTGAAATCAAAAGCCCCCCGCTAGTCTGCGGATCACAAAGCTTGACCAAGTCCATTCCGACCACACCTTTTGTTTTGGTATTATAGGCATTCCAGTTCCGGTAGGTGTTATCAGGGAAAATAAATTGATTGATATACTCCTGAATTCCTTCGATCAAGGGAAGTTTACTGATTTCTATTTCCGCAGAAAGTCCGGCGCCTTCAGCCATTTCAATCAAATGGCCCAAGAGCCCAAATCCTGTAACATCTGTCATTGCATGAACTTCTTCATGATTTCCGAGTACAGCTCCGATGGAATTCAGCTTGCAAGCAGTATCAAGTAAATTGAGATAATCCTTTTCCTGTATTTTTTCTCTTTTCAAAGCTGTAGCCAAAACTCCGATTCCAAGTGGTTTGGTCAGAAAAAGCAAATCTCCTTGTTTGGAGCCTTGATTGGTTTTGATTTTTCTGGGATGAATTATTCCATTGACGGAAAGACCAAAAATCGGGTCTTTGGCAGCAATCGAATGTCCTCCTGCCAATTCAATTCCAGCTTGCTTACAGATACTTTTTGCACCTTCTAATACTTTTGCGGCTAGTTCAGGCACGATCTTTTCCACAGGCCAGCTTAAGATTGCATTGGCAAAAATCGGCTTGCCTCCCATGGCATACACATCCGAAATGGCATTAGCCGCAGCAATTCTCCCAAAATCAAACGGATCATCCACAATAGGTGTAAAAAAATCAACAGTATTGATCACCGCCAAATCATCCGAAACCTGATATACTGCTGCATCATCTTTATGCGAATTTCCAACCAAAAGATTTGGGTCAGATTGGAAAAATGAACCGCTTGAACTTAGAATTTGATCCAAGATAGCTGGCGCAATTTTGCAACCGCAACCAGATCCTTCACTCCATTCAGTTAGCCTAGTTGGTTTATTTTCCATCATTTTCATATGATTATAATTTTTTTTTCAATGGCCATATGGAATACCCTAGATAATCATGCTCCTGTGTGTCGGCCGCTCGACATGGGTATTTCATGTGATTATAATTTGTTTTTTAAAGGCCACACCTGCCTGCCGGCAGGCAGGTGGAATCTCGCTTGTAGTAATAATCATCCCAGTGTGTGACGTACTAGTCATGCCTGTCTGCCTCAGGCAGGCTCGATTTTATTTTTGATTTTCAGTAAAAGTAACACCTGTTCTTCCAGTGATTTCCCAGAGAGATCAAGGATTGTGGTTTTTTCTTCTTCATGATGTGTCAAGTCAAACTCGTAAGTCTTGTCATAATAGATCAAAAGATTGGCAATCCAATCCGCTTTCCTTTTCTCTTGGATGGCTTCTATAGCTTGTTGTGTCCGTAGTCCTCCAAGTCGTTTTTGAATACGTTTAACAGCTGCAATTAGCTCGTCTTCCGGTAGATCGCCATATTCCTCGGCGATATGCGCAATTCGCTCTTTTGCTGTTTTCTGCACATCGATAAGTGGTGCTTTACTCATTTGTTCATACAGTCGATCAGGAAGGATGAGCCGTCCAATTTTCCGACTTTCATTTTCCACCCAAGTTGGAATAGATGGATCGAGAACGAGAAGATTTTCTGCTAATAGATTTTCAAACTGCTCTACGGTAGGCTGTGGAGGCAGCCCAATTGCTCCAAAAGATGAACCCTTGTGATTAGCAATTCTCTCCAGATCGAGAATTTGCTCGCCTTTTTCTTTGAGCTTTTGAAGCAAGACGGTTTTTGCAGAACCGGTTTTTCCCCCCAGCACAATCAATTTTCGGTCTTTCCTGACTTCTTCAAAAGTGAACGTTCGATAGGTTTTGTAGCCTCCTTTTAGTCGATAAATTTCAAAACCCATCATCTCAAGAAGCCAAGATAAAATTTGGCTTCGCATCCCGCCTCTCCAGCAATAGACAATGATTTTTCGATTAGGGAATAGTCGGATGGCTTCTTTTTGAATTTGATGAAATCTCGGCCCAACCAACTCAAACCCTTTCAGAGTCGCAGCTTCAGATCCTTTATCCTTATACAGTGTACCGACAATTACCCGCTCGCTGTTCGTTAAAATCGGGAGATTGACCGCTCCGGGGATATGGCTTTGAATAAATTCACTTTCACTTCGGGCATCAATTATTGGGATTTGCTTGCGCAAACTCAAAAATTGATCAAGAGAAATCAGGTGTTCTGCCATAGGTGGCACAAAGGTAAAATTTAGATCTGAATCGCTTCAATTAAACATAATTAAAGCTGGTATTGATGCGATAAAGGTGCATTTTTCCAGTTCGGTGCGAATTGAAGTAGATCCAATTACCGTCGTAGTTATATTCCGGCCCATCGTCCAAACCTTTCGCATCTGTAATTTTCTCCTCAGTTCCGCTAGCAGTTGGAATTCGATAAATGTCCCACTCGCCGTTTCGCTGAGCAGTGTATACGAGATACTTATTGTCTGGGCTTATTCCATGCCAATAACTGGGGAAATCAGGTGTCACCAGTCTTAGATTGCTGCCTTCTGCATTGGTCACATAGACTCGGGAATTATTGCCGGGTGCAGCAGCTTCATCATTTTTGCTGAAGACCAAGAACTTTCCGTCGAAGGTTAATCCATGGTCATTGTTCACTGTGTTAATGCCATCGAGATTGATTTTACCTAATTGCTTTCCTTTTAGGTCTATTTTTTCCAGAAGTCCAGCGGCATTGATGATCAAAAACTTCCCATCGCGGCTCCAGTTTGGTATAAGCGATTTAATAGCTAGGTGACAATTAAGATTTTTAATCTTATGATTTTTTTTAAATAAGTTACCCAAATACTTGTTTATTTCTTTCTTCCTTTCTTGGAACAACCTTTATAGGGAGTCTTTTTTATTAACCAAAAACAATTTATCTATGCTAAAGTCAAAACTAGTATTAACCGCATTGTTCTTGGGTTTCGCGATGTTCTCATCTGTACCTTCTACGGTTGCAGCTTGTAACGAAGGCCACGAATCCACAGGGAATCAAAGTAGAGGGGGACCAAATGGAAGATGGGAGCTTGTTTGCGACCAAACTACGATGGCTATCTGTTGTGTTTCTCATCCAAAAAAGGATCCAGAAATTGGAGACTAGAATTCGGTTTCAGGCTCAGATAATCTGAGCCTGTTTAATTTTAAAATAACTAAAAAGCATGTTGAGGTCGTTTCTTGTGTATGTTTTTTTTATTTCAATTTGGTCCTGTCAAAAAAAAGTTGAGAGCGAAAGTTCTATTGAAATAATTGATGTTCAGAAAAAAATAAATATAGTGCCCGGAATATTTTCAGACACAAGTTATATTCCACTTGAGTTTTGCGAGGATTGTATTGTAGGCGATATAACCAAAGTTGAATTCAATAACTCTTCATTCATAATTTCAGATAAATCGAAAACAAAATCAATTTTAAAGTTTGACAGCGTGGGCAATTGCCAATTTAAAATTGGCGAAGCTGGAGAAGGTCCTGGAAAGTTTATTCTTCCTTTTGACTTTTCAATTATTCCCGATCAAGACATCCTGTGTGTGTTGGATAATAATCAATCCAAGCTTCTTTACTACAGTTTAGTTGACGGACATTTTATTGAGGAAGAAAGGATTGATTTTAAAGCAAAATCAATCAAGTTTCTTGATTCTGAAAATCTTGCGGTCCATTTAGATGGGAATTTTTTTGGAAATGAAATGGATTATCATGGTTTGATTTTTCATTTGCCAACAGGTCAGAAAAAAAGTTTTGTTTATGACTTTTCGAAAACAGACCAAATGGTTACTGCCGGAGATTTTTACAACTTAAATAAAGAAGTTCTTTTTTCAAAATCAATGAATGATACAATTTATACAGTTACTGCTGATGGATTTAAACCAAAGTATTTCATTGATTTTAGTGATAAGGGTATTCCCAAAGAAACCAAGGTAAAACCATTCAACGAAATGTTTGATCAGATGATGAAAGAGTTGCCCCATTATCATAATGGAAATTTTATAGAAAACTCTAAGTATTTGTTCTTTATTTCATGGGATGAAGGTGAGTTGGAAAACTCCATGATTTATGATAAATCAAAAAAAACACTTTATAATTCATCTGATGACAAAGTTATCTTCAAAAGACCGTTTTATTTAAATGAAAACGAAGTTTATTGTTACTTAACAAATGCAGATTATGCATCATATGGTCTTGAGCCAAATTTTGGGAAATCTGAAAATCCGGTTATCGTAAAATTTACTTTGAAATAAAAAAAGCCGCAAAGAGTTCTTTACGGCTTTCGAATCTAAATGTAATTAAGATTTAAAGTTGTGCGTCAAGCTTTTGAGCTAGGACGGCTTTTGGTACTGCTCCGACTTGCTTGTCGACGATTTGTCCGCCCTTGAAGAAAAGGAGGGTTGGGATTGAACGGATTCCGAAGGCTTGCGCCACAGAGGGATTGGAGTCTACATCCACTTTGCCAATGACCGCTTTGCCGTCATATTCTGCCGCCAATTGTTCTACCACAGGACCGATCATTTTACATGGTCCGCACCATTCCGCCCAAAAGTCAACCAAAATAGGTTGGTCGCCTGCGATTATTTCTTCAAAGTTGGCGTCGGTGATTTCTATTGCTTTTCCCATTTTATTATTGGATTTATAATTTCTGTTTTCAAATATATCAGCAAAAGCGGAATCGAGGCTATTAAGTTCCGATAGGATTAGAAATTATGTCTATGGGAGATTGAAGAAATCAAAATGAGATCAATAATATTCAAATGTTTTTCTTTCCGTAGGTAAAGTGCCAAAATAGAGGTCGTTAGTGATTTCCTCAATAAGATTACCTTTTTCATCATAGTTGTATTCAAATGCTGGCCTGTATTCAGGACCTAGAAGCTGTAGGGATTTTGCAAAAAGGAGATCCTGTTCATCATAATCATAGCGATAGCGATAAAATGGCTCCGTCATTCCACTTTGGAGATAGTGTTCCTCAATGATTTGAGTTGACTGGTCATTTGCATAAAAGTATTCATGAAGGTCATAGGCAGTTTCAGTACCTCTACGATAGGAAATTTTCCTTCCCCGCTCATCAAGCTTAAACTGTTCGTGTTGAGAAAAATTACCGTCTCTCCCAATCAACACGTTGATCGTTTGACCATTATTTTCATAGAACCTTTTGAAATAATGCGTGAAGACAAACCCAGCCGGACCCAATGAATACATACCTGTCTGATCTAATTTCCCATCTTCCAGATATTCGTTAAGATATACTGCTGTGGTATCCTCATCTTGGATCCCAACTCGCAAGAGTTCCCGTCCTTGGGAATCGTAATAAAAATCTGTGCGATATTGGAGGGTGTTTGGGCCATAATAGAATGACTCGCTCTTGAGTTTTCCTTCTGGAGTGGACAACTGGCCGTTTAACACCTGTTCAAGAAAAATAATCCGTTGATCCACTTCAATTATTGGAGTAGGTTCTCCTGGGTCAGAACAGGCTGAAAGCAATGCCACAAAAAGGAAAAATACTAAAGTAATTGGTCTCAATTGTAAAGGATTTAACAATCAATGTCATATCAATGTAATTATTTCTTAGGTAATAAAAAAGGAAGCAATTTGCTTCCTCTTTTTATCTAGACAACTTTATAAACTACCTCTGGTATTGTCTTAAGTTCCTGAATCATTTCTGAACTCGGATCGATGGTGAATTTTTTGGAGAAAAGCTCCAATGCAATGTTTTCCTTTTTGTCGACCACATCAATGTAGAGTTTCGCATCGCCCTTGTACTTGGTCGTAATGGCTTCCAGTTTTTCCATCAAGTCCAAAGTCAGGTCATCCAGATCGATATTGACTCGGATCCCCTTCACCATTTTTCCACGAACTTCACTCAGGAGCATCATGCTGTTAATTTTAAACTCCACCTCATTTTCATTTCCCCACTTTCGTTGTTCTACTTTTCCTGTCAAGAATAAGAACCAACCTGTCATGAAGTACTCTTTGAATTTCACGTAATCATCTCCGAAAAGGAAGAAAGTAAATGAGCCGTGGTAGTCTTCCATGGTTAAAGTCCCGAAAGGCTTCCCGGTTTTAGTCGTCCGATGGGCGAAACTACTGACAGATCCAGCGAGCTTAAGTTCACTTTTCCCTCTCAGGCTTTCCAAATCAGCCAATGCAGTCAGAGGAGTATTGGTGAAGGATTCGATCTCGAGTCGATACTGATCAAGCGGGTGACCGGAGATGAAAAGTCCCACCACCTCTTTTTCGATATTTAGCTGTTGGATCTGCGAAAATGGCTCCATCGGAGCGATCGTCGGCACAGGAACTTCCATACTTCCCCCTCCTCCTCCAAAGAGACTCACTTGCGCACTGTCTTCTTCTTGCTGAATCTTTTGAGCGTATTTGGTTGCCTTTTCGATAAGGGTTATATCTCCTGGAGGTGCCTCGAGATATTGTCTTCTATGATGTTCTTTGAAGCCATCAAACGCTCCTGCCATGGCAAGTGCCTCCATCGTTTTTTTGTTAAGGGCTCTGGAATTGACTCGCTTAGCAAAGTCAAAAATGTTTTTGTAAGGGCCATTTTTCTCTCGTTCGATGATGATTTCTTCTACCGCTGCCGAACCTGCACCTTTGATGGCAGCCATCCCAAAGCGTACTTCACCGGCTTTGTTCACTGTAAATCCGCCCTTGGATTCGTTGACATCCGGCCCGGCGACTTTGATGCCCATTCGCTTACATTCCTCCATGAAAAATGACACTTGGGTGATGTCATTCATGTTGTTGCTCAGCACCGAAGCCATGTATTCTGCCGGGTAATGCGCCTTCAAATATGCAGTCTGATAGGCTATCCAAGCGTAGCAGGTCGAGTGGGATTTGTTAAATGCGTAGGATGCAAAAGCCTCCCAGTCAGTCCAGATCTTTTCAAGTTTTTTAGCATCGTGGCCTTTAGCTGAAGCCTGTTCGACGAATTTTGGCTTCATTTTATCCAAGACATCCTTCTGCTTTTTACCCATTGCCTTACGCAAAACGTCAGCCTCACCTTTAGTGAATCCTGCTAACTTCTGAGATAAAAGCATCACCTGTTCTTGGTAGACCGTGATTCCGTAGGTCTCTTCCAAGTACTCCTTCATGTCATCCAGATCATAAGTGATCGGCTCGGTTCCATGTTTTCTTTTGATAAAAGACGGAATGTAAGCCAAAGGTCCTGGGCGATACAAAGCGTTCATGGCGATTAAATCCGCAAAAACAGTCGGCTTCAATTCGCGCATGTATTTCTGCATTCCGGCAGATTCATATTGAAAAATGCCGACCGTTTCACCACGTTGGAAAAGCTCATAGGTTTTAGCATCCTCGATATCAAATTCATCTGCGTTAAGCTGAATGCCGTGTCGTTCCTTGACGATTTTGATCGCATCCTTGATCAAGGTCAAGGTTTTCAGGCCCAAAAAGTCCATTTTCAGCAAGCCTGCTGATTCCACCACCGAGTTGTCAAACTGGGTACAAACCATGTCTGAGTCCTTTGCTAAAGCGACAGGGACGAAGTTGGTGATGTCGCTTGGAGTGATGATTACACCGCAAGCGTGGATGCCAAGATTCCGCACCGAACCTTCCAGCATTGTGGCTTGATTGATGGTTTTGGCGGACTCATCCTGGCCTTTGGAGATCCGAATCAATTCATCTGCCTTGGCAATCATTTCACCTTGGCCATTCAGTTTTTCAGAAATTGCTGCCCGATTTCCTTGCAAAGCAAAAAGTACTTTCAATTTAATATCAGGAACCAGATTGGCTAATCTACCGGCTTCTGCCAGAGGAAGATTCAATACCCTTGCAGTATCCCGGATCGCCGACTTGGCCGCCATAGTACCGTAAGTGATAATTTGTGCGACTTGATTTGATCCGTATTTTTTGATCACATAATCAATCACTGACTGGCGTCCTTCATCGTCAAAGTCAATGTCAATATCGGGCATGGATACCCGGTCAGGATTTAGGAATCTCTCAAAAAGCAGGTTGTACTCAATTGGATCGATGTTGGTGATGCCAGTGCAATAGGCCACTGCAGATCCTGCGGCAGAACCACGGCCAGGCCCCACAGAAACTCCCATTTTTCGGGCTTCGACGATGAAGTCTTGCACGATCAAGAAGTAACCTGGGTAGCCGGTTTTTTCAACGGTCGCAAGCTCAAAGTCCAGGCGATCCTGTATTTCTGGGGTTAATTCCTTGTAGCGCTTCTTGGCACCTTCATAGGTTAAATGACGCAGGTAAGCATTTTCTCCACGCTTTCCTCCATCCACTTCATCCTCTGGATGCTTAAATTCTTCAGGGATGTCAAATTTTGGAAGTAAAACCTCTCTCGCAAGTTTGTACGCCTCTATTTTGTCAACAATTTCCTGCGTACAAATGATGGCTTCAGGTAAGTCCGAAAAGAGCTTTTTCATCTCTTCAGGACTTTTGATGTAGAATTCATCGTTTGGAAAACCGTAGCGGAATTCCCGACCACGCTTCCCAATATACTTTTTAGGCTTTTCTACCAACTCGCCATCTTTCACGCAAAGCAAAATATCATGTGCTTTGGCATCTGGCTTTTCATTGTAGTAGGTATTGTTGGCAGCGAAATACTTTACATCATATTTCAGGGCAAAATCCAAAAGCACCTCATTGACTTTTTCCTCTTCAGGAATTCCGTGCCGATTGAGCTCTACATAAAAATCATCTCCAAACTGCTCCTTCCACCAGACAAAAGCCTCCTCCGCCTGAGTTTCTCCGACGTTCAGAATCAGATAGGGAATCTCTCCCCAAAGTCCTCCTGTGGTAGCAATCAAATCGCCTTTGTACTGAACCAAAAGGTCTTTGTCGATTCGAGGCACGTAATAAAAACCCTCAGTATTGGCGTAGGAGGCTAGTTTTGCCAGGTTGTGATACCCAGCTTTATTTTTAGCCAGCAAGACAGTCTGATAGCCGTCGTCCTTGTTGGATTTATTTTTACGGTCACGATTTAGATTAAATTCGCAGCCTAGAATTGGCTTAAGCTCTTTTGCCATTGCCTCCTTCACGAAGTTGAAAGTACCCATCATATTACCATGGTCAGTCATGGCTATAGCTGTCATACCGAAGGCTTTTGCCTTGGCGACTAAAGAAGGGATTTCAGAGGTTGCCTGTAAAACAGAATACTGACTATGAACGTGCAAATGCGTAAATGGCACATTTGCCAAATCTGAAATGTCAGCTTTTCCAGCCTGCTTTAGAACGTCTTTTGCACTGGCTTTTTGGGCATCTTTGGCTTGGACAAAGTTAGCTTCTGCCAAGCTTGGGGCTTCATAAATAACTTCTGCAATGGTGATTCCTGCTTCCGGCTGTTGAATACCTTGGGTGATCAAGCCAAAGAAACATCGGGCAGTTGCGTCCACATCGTAAGCGGCATCGTGGGCATCACCAAAACCTCCACCGAACAATTTCTGATGAAGTTCAGTCAAAGTGGGCCACTTGAATTTTCCGCCTTTTCCGCCGGGAAGTGCACAGAATTCGGTGGAAATATCTTTGGTGTCCAATTCCTTTTTCTCTGCTAAAGGCATTACTAAGGCTGAACGGAGATACTCTGAACCGACCACATTGATGTCAAAGCCGATGTTGTGACCAACGAGGTACTTGGCTTGAATCACATCTTCACGGAAGACTTGTAGGATTTCTTTTAAATCATGACCTTCCGCCAAAGCACGTTTGGTAGAGATGCCGTGGACTTTCTCTGCATTGTAGGGAATGGTAAAGCCCTCTGGCCGAATGATGTAATTATGGTTGGAAAGGAGCTTGCCACGGACGTCGTGTAGCTGCCAGGCAATCTGAACGAGACGTGGCCAATTGTCCACATCGGACATGGGGGCATTGTAATCCCGGGGCAAACCGGTGGTCTCGGTATCAAAAATTATATACATATCACAGGGAATTGAGCCTTCAAATTAAGGCTTATCTGTGAAAGCCACTAAAGGAAAGGAGGTAATTGTCGGAGAATTTGCAACCTGTTTTTCTAATCTCTTCAGGCAGAGAATTTAACCTAAAATTTAGGAAAATCCCTCCAGGAAATCACATGTCCGTGTGATCGTTTTTGATTTAGATCCCCTGTATTGATCAAGCCTTTCGTATTCAATGGAATATCAGATATCTGCTCAAATTTTGTTAAGCCTTTGAAGTTTTCAGTGAGGATCGTTTCACTGGCTTTGATTTCAAAGATGTCCAAGCTTAGACCCTGATCCAACAGCAAGTCCACTTCATCGCCATGGTTGTCTCTCCAAAACCAAGGACTTTGATTTTGGTACCCATGATGCATTTGCTTGTGAAATTCGGCAATGATCATGTTTTCAAACAAAGCGCCTTTGACAGGATGGGTTAGCAAGGTTTCTCTGTTTTTGATTTTTAGGAGAAAGGCCAATAGTCCCGTGTCATAGAAATAGAGCTTGGGAGTTTTGACCACTCGCTTGCTGAAATTCTTGTGATAAGGATAGAGTTGAAACGTGATGTAGCTCGACTCAAGTGCGGAAAGCCAGGACTTTGCTGTGGGTTGACTGATTCCGGTTTCATTGGCCAAAGCGCTCAGATTCAAGAGTTGACCTGCGCGTGCAGCGCAGAGACTCAGGAAGTTTTGAAATTGCCTCAAATCCTTCACAGTCATGAGTTCCGTCACATCACGATTCACATAGGTCTGCACGTAGTTAGAATAGAAAACTCCCGGAGAGATCTTCCGGTCATAGAGCGCAGGATAGAAACCGTGAAGAAGTTGATCAAAAGGATCTTCAGCAAGCAAATTCGCATCCTTCAGTTCCTGAATATCCAGTGGAAACAACTTGAACAGCGCTACTCTTCCCGCGAGACTTTGTGTGATTCGCTCCATCAAGTGGAAATTTTGAGAGCCGGAAAGAATAAATCCTCCCATCCGATCAGGTCGGCTGTCTACCAAAGTTTGGAGGTAGGAGAAAATTGCCGGGGCCTGTTGGACTTCATCAAAGATCATTTGGTCATTGTATTCAGCCAAAAATCCATTAGGGTCTTTCAGCGCAAAATCACGGGCATCCGGATTTTCTAAACTGACGTAGCGGTAATCAGGAAAAAGTTTTTTCAACAAGGTTGTCTTCCCTGACTGCCTTGGTCCAGTCAGAGCTAGAATCGGGTATTTGTCTTGATATTCCCGTATAGCCTTGTAAATGTGCCTATTGATTACATTCATTTGCTACAAAGGAACAACCTATTTTGAATTTGTACAAGGTTAATTTTGAATTTGTACAAGTTTTATTTTGAAATTGTACAGCTTATACTTTGAAATTGTACAAAGGTTATTTTGAAATTGTACAGCTTTCATTTTGAAATTGTACAAGCCTCAATCTTATTTTTAATATAAAAAACCAAGCAAAAACAGCGGTAGCTTTCTTCCCCAGCCGATTTCCAAGTCGTCGGAGAAAATCAGATGGTTCTCAAAATCCGAAACCTGGGAAGCACCTTTTCCCGCTCCTCCGATTTCTAATAATTGAGTTTCATTCACTAGAAAATCTCCCTGTTTCGGAAAAGTGACTGAATAGCCTGCATTTTGGAGTTGATCAATTGCAAAAGTCTCTCTGAGATTCCCTTGATTTCTTCCTTTTTCTGAAAAACTATGGATCAAACTGG
This sequence comes from Algoriphagus sp., assembly GCF_046296635.1. GTDB lineage: Bacteria > Bacteroidota > Bacteroidia > Cytophagales > Cyclobacteriaceae > Algoriphagus. The sequence continues at coordinate 22,303 of NZ_JBKBKZ010000030.1, forward strand.
TATTGGAAAGGTAGATTTTTTCGGGTTTATTAAGTAAAGAAGTGCCTTTTGTTGCGGATCGTAGATTTCGAACTAGGCGCGCTTCTTCCAGTAAGTGCAACATTTCAGTTAGAATTGGCCGAGTTGTTCCGAGTTGAGTGGCTAGTTTTGATATGTTCGGAGTGAATGGAACAGATTCGGAGAGTATAAAAAGTAGCTTCTTCAGTTTGCCTTGGGTGCTTACGGAGATGTCTTTAGCCTCAGGTAAATCATAATCGATAACCACATTTACCACTTGCTGAAGTCGATAGCTGAAATCTGCAATCCCTTCCATAAAGTAGGGATAAGCACCATGTTCCAAGAATTCTCGAAAGTAAATAAGTGGCGAGTCTAGCTTTTCCTTGATACTTTGAGCAATCGAAATGTGATTGGATTGCAATTCTTCAAGGGTAAAACTTGGAATTATGACGTGGTATTTCAGTTCTAAGAATTCTCGAAAGGAAAGACTTGTCAATTCATAAAACAAGACCCTTCGACTCAGGTCAACACTCGATTTTTGAAGTTCAAGAATAGAAGATCCTGAAATGATCAACTTCAGATCAGGGTAGAAGTCATACAGATTTTTTATTTCCCGTTGCCAATCTTGGTATTTGTGAACTTCATCCAAGTAAAGATATCGGATTCCGTCTCGATAAAGTTGTTCAGCAGTTTCTAGTACAGTGTTGTTTTTGAAATATAGGTCATCCAGTGAAATATATACGGATTTTGAAAAGTCTTCCAGCTTTTTGATTTGCTGAAGCATGAGTGTAGACTTCCCTGTTCCTCGTGCTCCTTTTTGTCCAATAGCCCTAGCATCCCAATTGATTTTGGAAGAAAGGTTTCGCTCGAATCCAAGTTGGACATTGGAAAGAAGAGACTGATATCTTTTGAGAAAGTCATCCATTGTATCTTCAAAGGTACATGAAATAATTAAAAATGTATTTTAGAAGGTACAAAAAATACAAAACACTGCACCTTCAAAAATACACTTCATTACCTTTTATCCTCCCAAGGCATGTAGACCACCTTTTTGGTCTGAAAAAATTCCTCTTTGAAGTAATCTTCTAGATGGTAGACGACATACGATTTGTCAAGTGCCTCCATTTCTTCATCCACATCTCCACCTTTCAGATAGAGGATGCCGTTTTGGAATTCGTTGAAGTCCTCTTTTTTGATCTTTCCCTTCACCCAAGGATAAAAATTGACCATCTGAGTTACTGCGCGGCTGATTACAAAATCATATTTGCGAACCAACTCTTCAGCCCGGGCTTGCTGTGCCTCTACATTAGTTAGCTTCAATTGCTTGGCGACATCTTTCACCACGCTTATTTTTTTCCCGATGGAATCAACCAAATGAAAATGAGTATCAGGGAAAAGTATGGCTAAAGGAACTCCTGGAAATCCTCCTCCTGTGCCGATGTCTAGGACTTTTGTTCCGGGCTGAAATGCCATCACTTTGGCAATACCCAAGGAATGCAAGACATGATGGACGTAAAATTTGTCCATGTCTTTGCGACTGATCACGTTGATTTTGGAATTCCAATCTTCATAGAGCTCCTGAAGCTTCTCGAATTGTGCGATTTGGTTTTCGCTTAGATTTGGAAAATAGGAAAGGATAAGCTCGGTACCAGAGTTCATCAGATATGTTTTTCTTTTCCTGAAGCGATTTCAAAAAGCAATTCACGCGATCTATGAAGTTGAGCTTTGACAGTTCCAAGGGGCTTCTCCAGTTCTTGGGCAATCTCCTCATAGGATAGCTCATCGAAATATCGAAGCTGCACCAACTTTCGGTATTTGGCGGGAAGTTTATCTACAAAGATCCGAACCATCTCGATTCGCTGCGTGCGGATATAGACATCCTGTGGATTGTTGTCATCGTCTTCGATATCGATAGTTACTGCATTTCCGCTATCATCCGAAAGAGTATTATTAAGACTCATGGTTTTGAGCTTTTTCTTTCGAATGAAGTCAATGGTATTGTTAGTAGCAATTCGAAACAACCAGGTGCTGAATGTGTAATCTTTTTTAAAACGCTCCAAATTTCGGAACGCCTTGGCAAAAGCTTCCATTGTCAAATCCTCAGCATCATCTGCATCTCGGATCATCTTTAGGATCATAAAATAAACGGCCTTTTTATACCGCTTCATCAAAGTAGCGTAGGCTTGCTGGTCTTTACCTTGGACGGCACGATCGATCAGATCGAAATCTTCGAGTGCTTTGTTTGAAAAACCGCGTTCGTTTATTTCCATTGGATGTCTTTTGCTTGGTAAGAAACTGATCCCAAAACCCAGAAATATCCCAGATACGAAATGTCGTTAACAAGGATATTCATAGGAGTCGTGGAACCCTGAATTTTTTTGGAGGCAGATTTGAAAATCCACACCACCATTGCAGATCGTACTAAAACAATACCCAAAACGATTAAAAATTGTTCCAAATGTTGCCCTAATCCAAAATAAATTAACAGTCCTAATGCTCCAATCCAAAATAATGCATGAGAAAAAGAGAATAATCCAATTTTTCGCTTGTCTTCGGCTCTGTAATATTTTCCGGCATGCAGGTGTCTTTTTTTCTGAATCAGGTATTCTTTCCAAGTTTCTTTAGGAATCGAAGTTGTATTGGCCTCTGGATCGATCACAATTGTGGAGTTCTTCCCAGTGGCATATTGATTGACAAAAAGGTCATCATCGCCACCTTCCAAATGCCAGATTCCCTTGAAGGCCTTTATATCCATGAAGAAACTTTTACGGTAGCAGAGATTTCTACCCACTCCCATGAATGGCGCTTTCCACAATCCAAAAGAAAAGTAAAATAGTGCTGTCAAAATGGTCTCAAACTGAATCCATTTATTGAGCATGGTGGATTTGATGGCATAACCTGAGAAGCCAATGGAGAAAGTTTTGTCATTTTCTCGCACCGGCGCAGTCATTTTTCGAATCCATTGGTTGCTAGTTGGCATGCAGTCAGCGTCTGTCAGTAGTATGACGTCATTTTTTGCTACTTTGATACCAAGGGTGAGTGCAAATTTTTTTGCAGTCACATGTTTAGGTGTGTATTTAATCGTGACGGACCTAAGTTTCGGGTAGATGGCCATCATCTCTTCCAGCAATCTTTTCGTCCGATCGGTGCTGCGATCATTGACAATCATCACATCAAATTTTGGATAATCCTGCTCGAAAAGTTTGGGAATGAGGACCTTGAGGTTTTGAAATTCATTGTGAGCAGCCACAAGGACTGTCACACCCTCCTCAGGGTTTTGGTTTTTTGCAGACTTTGTGAATGATTTAAACAAGGCAGTTCGTCCGAAAATCACAAGAAGATAAACTACCTGTATGATAACGCCGATGCCAAAGAAAAACCAGAGTAAAAATAGGCCCATAGGTCAATTTTGCTGGGCAAATATAAAATCAATTTCAGCAACTCATTTAAGAAATAGTGGATATTTTTGCGTGCTAATCCGGATAGATTGTAGCTCAGTGCTACAGCCTCAGAAAGTACGATATGAAGTTTACTTTAGAAAAAAAAGATTTACACACAAAAGCACGAACAGGGACACTTTTTACTGAACATGGGGAAATACAAACCCCTATTTTTATGCCTGTCGGAACTGCAGCTACTGTCAAGGCAGTTCATCAGCGCGAACTTAAAGAAGATGTCAGGGCTCAGATCATTCTTGGAAACACCTATCACCTATATTTAAGACCCGGACTTGACATTCTCGAGAAAGCCGGAGGGCTTCATAAATTCAACGGCTGGGATCGACCCATTTTAACTGATAGTGGTGGTTATCAGGTTTTTTCACTTTCCGGAACCCGAAAAATCAAAGAAGCTGGCGTGACCTTCAAATCTCATATCGATGGGTCCAAGCATGAGTTTACTCCGGAAAATGTAATGGATATCCAGCGTACAATCGGAGCTGACATCATCATGGCTTTTGACGAATGCACACCTTTTCCTTGCGAATATGGCTATGCGAGGAATTCTATAGAAATGACCCATAGATGGTTGACGCGTTGCATTGACCGATTCGATTCAACGGAAGGAAAATATGGCTACAGCCAGACGTTTTTTCCTATTGTTCAGGGTTCGGTTTACAAGGATTTGCGCAAGCAAAGTGCGGAATTCATCGCTGCACAAGGAAGAGAAGGCAATGCGATTGGAGGACTTTCGGTGGGAGAACCTGCCGAAATGATGTATGAAATGACCGAATTGGTGACGGATATTTTACCCTCGGATAAGCCACGCTATCTGATGGGAGTGGGTACTCCGGCGAATATTTTGGAATGTATCGCTTTGGGTGTTGATATGTTTGACTGTGTGATGCCTACAAGAAATGCCCGAAATGGTATGCTTTTCACCTCGGAAGGAATTATCAACATCCGAAATGAAAAATGGAAGGATGATTTTAGCTCGATTGATCCTGCGATAGGAAATTATGCGAGTACTTTTTATTCCAAAGCTTATCTTCGACACCTGACTGTTTCTAAGGAAATTCTTGCAGCGCAAATTGCAAGTATTCATAATTTGGCTTTTTACCTTTGGTTGGTGGGTCAAGCAAGAGAACATATCCAAGCTGGGGATTTTGCCGTTTGGAAGGATCAGATGGTGAAAAAAGTGAGCACACGACTTTGAAATGAAGATTCTAGACAAACTGATCATCAAGGAATTTTTGAAGACCTACTTTTTCGTAGTGGTCATGCTGATCCTTGTAGTTTTGGTTTTGGACTTCACGGAAAAGAATGATACCTACATCCGCAATTCCGTTCCTGCCAAAGATATTTTGAAATACATGGGGAATTATGGCCTGTATCTCAATAATCTCCTGACACCTATTACAGTATTTATTGCGGTCATTTTCATCACCTCCAAAATGGCAGGAAGAACTGAAATCATCGCGATTCTTAGTTCAGGAGTTAGTTTTGTGAGATTGCTAAGACCTTTCCTGTTTGCAGCTTCAATGATCGGAGCGATAAGTTTTCTTCTCAATGGATGGGTTTTACCTTTAGCAACAGGAGGAGTTACTAAGTTTAGAATTGCCTATTTGGACAAGGGTAGCGCATCCACAGACACGGATATTCACATCAAAGTTGGTCCAGAGGCCTATGCTTATTTTAACCGTTTTTACAAAACGAGTAATACTGGATACTACTTTACTTTAGAAGAAATAAATGACGGACAGCTATTATCAAAGCTTTCCTCGGATCGGATTGAGTGGGATACCGCAAAAAATGTCTGGACGTTAATCAATTGGAGACTGAGAAAACTCGAGGACCGAGGTGAAGGATATACCTCTGGGGAAAAATTGGATACAATACTCTCGATTTCACCGGCGGATTTTAATTTGCCCGAAAATCATCATGAAACCCTTAAACTCCCGGAATTGAGCCGTCAGATAAAGATTTTGGAAGATCGTGGTGCAGATAACGTGAGCTTTTACCGGATCGAGCGGTATGTCCGATTTATGTCTCCTTTTGCGGCTTTGATTTTGACTTTCATAGGAGTGATTATGTCTGCCAGAAAGACAAGAGGGGGCTCCGGGTTTCAGATTGCGATGGGGTTTTTATTGGCTTTTGTCTACATCCTGCTTTTTATACTGTCCAGAACTTTTGCCGAAGCTGGTTCTCAATATCCAATTTTTTCGGTTTGGCTACCTAATATTGTCTTTGCGGTGACAGGTCTTGTGCTATATAAAACAGTGCCGAGATAGATGTTGCTTCAACGTACTGTAAAAGATTATTTAATACTCCATTTCATTGTTTTGATTTGGGGTTTTACAGCCATTTTGGGTTTGCTGATTAGTTTGCCCTCACTGGAGTTGGTGTTTTATCGAACGCTCATTGCCTCTATTGGGGTGGCAGGACTGATTTACTTCAAAAAGGAGTCTCTTGTAGTACCCCCCTCTCAAATATTAAAAATAATGGGAGTCGGAATTTTGATTTCACTTCACTGGATCACCTTTTTCTGGTCTGCCCGATTATCCACTGCTTCCGTCTGCTTAGCCGGAATGGCTACCACCTCACTTTGGACAGCTTTTATCGAGCCATTAGTGAATCGGACCAAAGTAAAATGGTATGAAGTTGTTTTGGGATTTATAGTGATTTCCGGACTGTTAGTGATTTTTCAGTTTGAATCAGGATATTGGTTGGGGCTCTCGGTGGCCTTGGTTTCAGCATTTTTAGCGGCTTTGTTTTCGGTCTTGAATGGGAGACTCTCTCAAAGGCATTCTCCCTACCAAATTACATTTTACGAAATGCTTGCTGCTTGCCTTTTTGCCCTGATGATGTTGCCATTTTATACAGGACTAATGACTCAGGCAAATTCAATTCAATGGATGTGGACGGGTTGGGATTGGCTATGGCTTTTAATTTTAGGATTGGTTTGTACCGTTTACCCTTTTTCTGTTACGGTTGAATTAATGAAAAGACTTCCTGTTTTTTCAATAAACTTAACTATGAATCTGGAGCCTGTTTATGGGATTTTACTTGCAGTTATGATTTTGGGGGAAAGTGAAAAAATGACTACCCAATTTTACATCGGAACGCTGATTATACTCCTTTCGGTCCTGATTTATCCTGTCTTGAATTTTTGGAATAAGAGAAGAAAAGCCGTAAGAACACTTGGTTGAGAACCGTTAAAGCGTAGTAATATCGTTAAGTGTGGCGAGCGCTGTTAGTAATTCTTCTTTTGTGATTTCTCCGATTTTTTCTATTAATCGATCTTTGGAGATAGATCGGATATGAAAAACCATCAGTTCAGACTCCAATTTCAGTCCATTCAAAGACGAAGGTTTCAAAATCGGATTTCCCTGATAGTTTTTGATTTTGGAAGTGAGTGGAGCGGTGATCACTACTTGCAGAAATTTATTCATCAGATTACCGCTCAGAATTACCACAGGTCTTCTGCCTGCTTGCTCAGAGCCAATTACAGGATTCAGATCTGACATCCAAATTTCACCCTGCCTCATCTTCGATCTGCTTCAAGTAGTCACCCATTCCTTCTTCTGCTACCAGAAGAATGTCCTCATCCTGCGCTGCTTGTCTGTAAGATTTGGCGTATTCGGCCCTCTTGAGGTGATCCAGATAGAGATTCAGCGCATTCTCCATCAATTTATTTTTGGGAAGAGAAAGCTTCTTGGCATAGTCAGCGAGTCGCTGCAGTAGGTCGTCGGGTAGTGTACTAGTGAAGGTCGCCATTGTAATTTATATTTATGAAATGTAAATATAAAAACATTTACAGTTTGTATCCAGTTTGAATCTGGTTTTTTATAAAAAACTTTCAAACCTGAAATAGCGATCTGAAAACTCCAATTCTGAAGGTTGCTTGGCAAATAATCCAAACACACTCGATCCAGAACCCGACATCGCTGCGTAGAAAGCACCAGCTTGGTAAAGCTTTTCTTTTATAGCTGCAATTTCTGGATGGTTTTTGAAAATGCTGAGCTCGAAGTCATTGACAAGCTCTGTTTTCCAGCGGTTTCGATCTGCTAAAATTTCCTCAAGCTTAATTTTGGGAGTGGCCGGTGTTACTCCTGCATAGGCTTCTTTGGTGCCGATATGGATTCGAGGATTGATTAAGAGGATGTAGTTTCCTTTGAGCGAAATATCAATTGGTTCTAAAATCTCACCTCTTCCTCTGGCAATTTTAGGTGTGTTTTCGATAAAAAATGGGCAGTCACTTCCGAGTTGAGCAGCATATTCTTCCAAGAAGAAATCATCCAAATGCAGATCAAACAAATTATTCATCAACTTAAGCGCAAAAGCTCCATCAGCCGATCCACCACCTAAACCTGCACCCATTGGAATGTTTTTATGCAGGTGAATATTTAAAGTTGGCAAATTTGGAAAGTCTTTCCTTAACAGTTTTTCAGCCTTCAAAATCAAATTATCGGTTGGATCACCCGGAATTTCCAGGCCTGAAGAATTGCAAGTAGGCTTTTTGTCAAGGATCATTTCCAATGCATCGTGTAGGGGTATCGGAACCATACAAGTTTCGATGTCATGGTACCCGTCTTTTCGCTTACCGGTAATATGAAGACCTAAGTTTATTTTGGCGTTTGGAAAGCTGATCATTTGTTGACGGGGTTTTGACAAAAATAAGTGAATTTCATTGATGGAGAATTCCTTTTACATCTTTGATAAATCCTTAATGTTTTCACCTTTTATTAGGTTTTTGATAGCTTATCATTTTTTTTCTTAAATAAAAGAGAATAATTTTTCAGTTATTTTGAAATTTCTTGAAATCGATACAAAATTTTGAGTGGCAGTTATTTGGATACTATTTTGGAAAATTGATTTCGTATTTTCCTGAAAAGAAGAATAAAATTTGTAAAAAAATATTTAACTCTATTATTAAAGTCTGTCAAAAACGATTTGTAAAGAATTAAATATTGTAAGTCTGGTGAATGAGTTTTAATATTGTCGTGTGATTCATTCACGAAGCATAAAATCTCAAGCCACCCTATGAACCTATCAGTCTTCTTGCTAAGCTTTATTATTCTCATCGGATTATCGAAGTGAGGCACTAGACTATTATAAATCAGCATAAATAATCTAAAGTGTCTCACTCAAATGGGACACTTTTTTATTTTTCATACCTATGACCCCGAACAACCTTAAGAAATACAGTTGGGAAATCAGCGACAACGACGAGCATCCGGCGGGTAAAGCCATGTTGTACGCCACTGGTTTGAGCGATAAAAAAATGAAACAGCCATTTGTGGGGATAGCCAGTTGCGGCTATGAAAGTAATCCCTGCAATATGCACCTGAATGACTTCGCCGGTCTGATCAAAAACTCCTCCCAGGAATATGATCTGACCGGTTTGGTTTTTAATACCATCGGAATTTCTGACGGAACTTCCATGGGCACCTTAGGAATGCGCTATTCCTTAGTTTCAAGAGAAATCATCGCTGACTCAATCGAATCATTCATCCTCGGACATTCCTTTGACTCCTGCATTGCCGTCGCCGGATGCGATAAAAATATGCCGGGAGCTGTAATGGGGATGTTACGCATCAACCGGCCCGCTATCATGGTCTATGGGGGAACAATAGCATCAGGACTGTACAAGGGAGAGAAACTCAACATTGTATCTGCCTTTGAGGCCTTTGGCAAGAAAATACAAGGATCAATCTCAGAAGAAGATTATGATGGGGTGATTAGAAATGCCTGCCCTGGTGCAGGCGCCTGTGGGGGAATGTACACCGCCAATACGATGTCTTCAGCAATTGAGGCGATGGGAATGTCCTTGCCATATTCCGCCTCCTTTCCAGCTAATTCACCAGAAAAACTTCGAGAGTGCCGCGAGGTCAATAAGTACATGCGGATACTATTGGAAAAAGACATCAAACCGAGCGATATCATCACTCGGAAAAGCATTGAGAATGCAGTACGTGTAGCTATTGCACTCGGAGGAAGTACAAATGCTGTCCTGCATATTTTGGCAATTGCACGAACAGCTAGAGTTGACTTTTCACTTCAGGACTTCAAAGAGCTTAATGCTAAGACTCCAATGATCGGAGATTTCAAGCCCTCCGGAAAATTTCTTATGGAGGACCTACACGAGCAAGGTGGATTACCGGCTTTCATGAAATACTTCCTCGAAAAGGGGTACTTACACGGTGATTGTATGACCGTGACCGGAAAGACATTGGCAGAAAATCTGGAAAATATTCAGCAGATCATACCCTCTTCTGTCAATGTGATTCACCCGATCGAATCACCAATAAAAGAAACTGGACACTTATGTATCCTATCGGGAAATCTTGCTCCAGAAGGAGCGGTTGCTAAAATTACCGGAAAAGAAGGGCGATTATTTACAGGACCGGCGAGGGTTTTTGACTCAGAATTGGATGCGAATAATGCAATCCGTGATCATCAGGTTAAGGCAGGAGATGTAGTTGTAATTCGTAATGTCGGTCCTAAGGGCGCTCCCGGAATGCCGGAAATGCTAAAGCCTACCTCTATGATTATCGGGGCAGGACTTGGATCTGATGTGGCATTGATCACTGATGGTCGATTTTCAGGAGGAACTCATGGGTTTGTCGTAGGTCACGTGACGCCGGAGGCTTGGTGTGGTGGTCCTATTGGATTACTTCATGACGATGATTTGATCACCATAGATACAGATAATCAACTTCTTAGCGTGCAAGTAAGCGATGAATTGTTTGCTGAACGTAGAAAAACCTGGTCCCCGAAATCCATCGAAGGCCTTCAGGGGACGCTGAAAAAATACAATAAACTTGTGTCAACCGCATCTGAAGGATGCGTTACCGATAAATTCTAATTCTATGAAGGATTCGATGATCAGAGGAGCAGACATTGTAGTGAGGTCAATTATAGCCGAAAATGCCAATATCATTTTTGGCTATCCAGGCGGGGCAATTATGCCGGTATATGATGCCTTGTATGATTATCATGATCAGGTCAAACACGTACTGACCCGTCATGAGCAGGGAGCAATTCACGCAGCGCAGGGCTATGCGCGAGTCTCTGGCAAAGTTGGAGTCTGCATCGCTACTTCTGGTCCTGGTGCCACTAATTTAATAACAGGACTTGCGGATGCACAGATCGACAGCACGCCATTGGTATGTATTACCGGTCAGGTTGCAGCACATTTGCTTGGAACGGATGCCTTTCAAGAAACTGATGTGGTCGGCATTTCTATGCCTGGTACCAAGTGGAATATTCAGGTAAGACGAGTAGAAGATATTGCTCCTGCTATCGCAAAAGGGTTTTACATCGCCCGTTCCGGTAGACCAGGTCCGGTTTTGATCGATATTACTAAAAATGCTCAGGTTGATTTTGGAGAGTGGAATTATACCCCTTGCCTTGGGTTCAGATCTTATAAGACGCATACTCCGATTGAAGTTTCTCAGATCAAACAAGCTGCTGAACTGATCAATTCTGCGGAAAGACCTTATCTGCTTTTTGGTCAGGGAGTAGTATTGGGGAAGGCGGAAGCAGAGCTGAAGTTCTTCCTGGATAAATCGGGCATACCGGCAGCATCTACACTTTTGGGTTCGGGAGCTTTATCTGAAGACCATCCAAACTATGTCGGTAAGCTTGGTATGCATGGGAATTATGCACCAAATCTTTTGACTAATAAGTGTGATGTGTTGGTTGCGGTAGGGATGCGATTTGACGATCGTGTCACCGGCGATTTAAAGCGTTACGCAAAGCAGGCAAAAGTCATTCATTTGGAACTTGACGCTGCTGAAGTTAATAAAAACGTGAAGGTGGAGGTAGCTGTCATGGGCGACTGCAAAGAAAGCCTTTCCATGCTCAATGAAGCTATTCAATCCAAAAAGCATGATGCTTGGATGGAAAAATTCCGAGAGCTGGAACGCCAGGAAACTGAGGCAGTAAAGCAGCATGACCTTATGCCATCCAAAGTGGGGCTAACCATGGGTGAAGTGATCCATCAGATCAATCAATACAAAGCAGATGATGCAATACTGGTAACAGACGTCGGTCAGCATCAAATGATTGCTTGGCGATATTTCAACTATAAGAAAACAAGGACACAAGTGACCTCCGGTGGATTAGGCACGATGGGCTTTGCCCTTCCTGCAGCGTTGGGAGCTCAATTACACGACTATTCGAGACAAGTGATTTGTGTTGTTGGGGATGGTGGAATTCAGATGACTATTCAGGAATTGGGTACCATCATGCAGACGAAAGCTCCTGTGAAAATTGTCCTGTTGAATAACAACTTCCTTGGAATGGTCCGTCAATGGCAGCAGATGTTTTTTGACAGACGTTATTCCTTCACAGAGCTTGACAATCCGGATTTTACCAAAATAGCTGATGCCTACAATATCAGGGCTCAAAAAGTAACAGAAAGGACTGATTTGAAGGAAGCCATTGAGGATATGTTGATCCACGATGGACCTTTCTTCCTTGAGGTAGTGGTCGAGAAAGAAGACAACGTATTCCCAATGATAGCTACCGGTTGCTCGGTAGAAGAGGTAAGATTGAGCTAATTCAAACCTATGAAGAGATATACCATTTTCGTCATTACAGAGAATTTCATCGGAATTCTCAATCGAATCACCATCATTTTCACCCGACGCGGGATCAATATTGATGCCTTGACCGCCTCCGAAAGCCGAATTCCAGGAATCCATCGAGTAACCATCGAAGTGACGGTAAATGAGGATACGGTTATTCAACTGGTTAATCAGATCGAGAAAATCATCGATGTGATCAAGGCCTTTTATCATGAAGATGAGGGTGTAGTGTATCAGGAAATTGCGCTTTACAAAATCCCTGTCTCCAGACTTGATGGAGGCTTGGAAAAGGTGATTCGTCAGCATAATGCAAAAATCATTGCTGCTGAGCCGGATTTTGTGGTCCTCGAACTCACAGGTCACAAGGAGCAAACTCAGGAATTATTGGAAATACTCAAAGGATATGGATTGTTGGAGTTTGCCCGATCCGGTCGTGTGGCCGTGGCGAAGCGAATGCTTACGATTGAATCCTTTATCAAATAAAATTTCAACCCAAGCATAATCAAACCTCTAAATCAAAATTTAAGACGATGAAATTAAAATTCGGCACAGTTGAAGAAAATGTAGTAACGAGGGACGAATTTCCTTTGGAAAAAGCCAGAGAAGTCCTCAAAAACGAAGTTATCGCAGTATTGGGTTACGGAGTCCAGGGTCCGGGTCAGGCATTAAATCTGAAGGACAATGGATTCAACGTGATTGTTGGGCAGCGAAAAGGCTCCAAGACTTGGGATAAAGCCGTATCTGACGGTTGGGTTCCCGGTGTTACACTTTTTGATTTGGAGGAAGCCTGTGAAAAAGGAACAATTCTTCAGTTTTTACTTTCTGATGCGGGACAAATCGCCCTTTGGCCTACTGTTAAAAAACATTTGACGCCGGGTAAAGCACTTTATTTCTCTCACGGGTTTGGAATAACTTATAAAGAAAAAACAGGCATCATTCCACCTTCGGATGTAGACGTGATTTTGGTAGCACCCAAAGGCTCCGGTACATCTTTAAGAAGAATGTTTGTGGAAGGTCGAGGCCTAAACTCTTCCTACGCAATTTTCCAAGATGGTACAGGCAAAGCGAAAGACCGAGTGATTGCTTTGGGTATCGGTGTTGGATCAGGCTACCTTTTCGAGACTGATTTCTACAGAGAAGTAACTTCTGATTTGACTGGAGAAAGAGGGACTTTGATGGGCGCAATCCAAGGGATTTTTGCAGCACAATACGAAGTGTTGAGATCCAATGGTCACACTCCTTCCGAGGCTTTCAACGAGACTGTAGAAGAACTGACCCAGTCATTGATGCCGCTTGTGGCAGAAAACGGAATGGATTGGATGTATGCCAACTGTTCGACTACAGCCCAAAGAGGCGCCTTGGATTGGTGGAAGCCTTTCCGTGATGCGACAAAGCCGGTTTTTGAAAAGCTTTATGAGTCCGTAAAGACAGGACAAGAAGCTCAAAAGTCTATTGATTCCAACTCCAAGGCTGATTACAGAGAAAAGCTAGAAGCTGAATTGAAAGAATTGCGAGAGTCGGAAATGTGGCAGGCCGGTGCGGTGGTCCGTCAGTTGAGACCAGAAAATAATTAAAACCCAAACCCCTAAGAATATGAGTGACAAGCTGTGGATTTTTGATACGACCCTGAGAGATGGGGAACAAGTACCCGGGTGTCAGTTGAACACCCAGGAGAAGATTGTGGTGGCAAAAGCTCTGGAAGCTTTAGGAGTAGATATTATCGAGGCGGGATTTCCAATATCCAGCCCAGGTGATTTCAATTCTGTTCAGGAGATTTCCAAGGCAGTTTACAACCCGATTATTTGTGCGCTCTCCAGAGCGGTTGAAAAAGATATTGACGTAGCAGCTCAATCACTCAAATTCGCAAAAAGGGGCCGAATTCATACTGGAATTGGTGTTTCGCCCTATCACATCCAATTCAAACTCCGATCTACGCCGGAAGATATCATTGCCCGTGGCGTAGCAGCGGTCAAATATGCCAAGCGATTTGTTGAGGATGTAGAATTCTACGCTGAAGATGCCGGACGTTCTGAACCTTATTTTCTTTGCAGAATCATCGAGGAAGTAATTAAAGCCGGAGCTACCGTGGTCAATATTCCTGATACAACCGGATATTGCCTGCCCGAACAATACGGGGCAATCATAGCCAACTTGAAAAATAATGTACCAAATATTGACCGTGCGATCATAGCGACGCATTGTCATAATGATTTGGGTATGGCTACCGCAAATACCGTAGCAGGTGTCCAGCATGGTGCTCGTCAGGTGGAGGTAACCATCAACGGAATCGGTGAGCGTGCTGGAAATACTTCTATGGAAGAAGTGGTCATGGCAATCAAATGCCATAAATCCATTCCTGTTTACACAGACATCGTGACTCAGAAAATTTATCAAACAAGCCGATTGGTTTCCAAGCTGATGAATATGCCAGTTCAACCAAACAAGGCAATTGTGGGCAGAAATGCTTTTGCACATTCTTCCGGCATTCACCAAGATGGTGTATTGAAGCACAGAGAGAATTATGAAATCATCGACCCTAAGGAAGTTGGAGTGGATGAATCTACCATCGTGTTGACTGCAAGGTCAGGAAGAGCTGCGCTAAAACATCATTTGGACGCATTAGGTGTGGAATTGGAAGGCGAGGAACTGCGTGAAGTGTACGAGGAATTCTTGATTTTGGCAGATAGCAAAAGAGATATCGGCCGCAAGGATCTCTTGGGATTGGTAGGTAAATACATGGAGGATTCCAATTTTATCGAGCTTGGAAAAGTAAGCTATTTATCAAATGGACAAATCTCCGCAACGGTTAAACTTAGAATCGGAAATGAAGAACATGAAGCTTCTGAGACAGGGGTTGGTCCTGTGGACGCTGTACTGAAAGCAATTGAAACTATGGTACAGCCTCAAGTAGAATTGGAAGAATTTCTAATTCAAGCCATGACCCATGGCTCCAACGATGTGGCAAAAGTTCATATGCGGGTCATTAAATCTGAAAAACCTTATTACGGATTTGCCTCAAATGAAGACATCGTATTGGCCTCAGCACAAGCTTTTGTCGATGCACTCAATAAAATACCAGTCAAAGAATATGCGATAGCATAATTATGGAAAAGACAACTTTATTCGATAAAATATGGGATGCGCACGTGGTCAAATCCGTGCCTGCCGGTCCCGATGTGTTCTTCATCGATAAGCATTTTATCCACGAAGTCACCTCTCCGGTAGCTTTTCTCAACTTGGAAAAACGTGGAGTCGGTGTAAAAAATCCAAGCAGAACCGTTGCTACTCCTGATCACAACGTGCCAACGGTCGATCAGGATCAGACGATAAAAGACAAGCTTTCCCGAATGCAAGTAGAGCGACTACGCGAAAACTGCGCAAAACACGGAATAGAACTTCATGATCTAGGGTCAGCTCATCACGGCATTGTGCACGTGATTGGGCCAGAATTGGGAATCACCCAACCGGGGATGACGATTGTTTGTGGAGATTCACATACCTCTACTCATGGAGCTTTTGGAGCAATTGCTTTTGGAATCGGAACTTCGGAAGTAGAAATGGTTTTGGCAACGCAGTGTATAATGCAATCCAAAGCCAAGAAAATGAGGATCTCCGTCAATGGAACTCTAGGTGCTGGTGTTACTTCTAAAGACATCATTCTTTACATCATTTCAAAAATATCCGCTGCAGGTGCTACAGGTTACTTTGTAGAATATGCGGGTTCGGCTATCACAAGCCTGTCGATGGAAGCTCGAATGACCATTTGCAATATGTCTATTGAAATGGGGGCTCGTGGTGGACTGATATCACCGGATGAGACGACTTTCAATTACTTGGAAGGAAAACAATATGCCCCAAAAGGTGCAGAGTGGGATAAAGCAGTAGCCTATTGGAAAACTTTGAAAACCGATGAAGGTGCTGTTTTTGACAAAGAATTAGTCTTTGAAGCAGCGGATATCGAGCCGATGATTACCTACGGAACCAATCCTGGAATGGGAATTAAAGTAATCGGAAACATCCCCTCAACAGAAGGAATGGAGGGGTCAAACAAGACTTCTTACCTGAAATCTTTGGAATATATGGGATTTGCTCCGGGCGAACCTGTGAAAGGAAAGCTGGTCGATTATGTTTTTGTGGGCTCTTGCACCAATGGTCGGATCGAAGATATCCGTTCGGTAGCTCAGTTTGTGAAAGGGCATAAAAAAGCGGATAACATCACTGCTTGGATTGTGCCTGGTTCCAAAGAAGTGGAGAAAATGGCGAATGAAGAGGGTTTGGTGAAAATCTTGGAAGAAGCAGGCTTTGTTTTGCGTCAACCGGGTTGCTCTGCTTGTTTGGCGATGAATGACGACAAGATTCCTTCTGGAAAATATGCGGTTTCAACATCTAACAGAAACTTCGAAGGCCGTCAAGGTCCTGGAGCTAGAACGATGCTTGCGTCTCCATTGACCGTGGCAGCTGTAGCTATTACTGGCAGAATAACCGATCCACGGGAAGTATTTCACAATTAAGAATTTTAAAGTCAGAAGTCAGAAGAGGAATTAATTTCCCTTGCTGGGTAAATGAGAAATTATTTCAATTTCTCTTCACCACTCGGGTTTCCTTAATCTTCCAATCCGCCACGACGGACAAGTTCTTTCAATTTTCCAATCTTTCATTAGAAAAAACATGGCTTACGATAAATTTACTATCCTCACTGGCACCGCAGTTCCTTTGCCAACGGAAAATGTGGATACCGACCAAATCATCCCTGCAAGATTCCTGAAGGCAACCGAGCGTGAAGGTTTTGGTGATAATCTCTTCCGTGACTGGAGATATGATGTCGAGGGCAATCCTAAAAAGGACTTTGTCCTAAATGATCCAACCTATTCCGGTAAAATTTTGGTGGCTGGAAAGAATTTTGGTTCTGGTTCCAGCCGAGAGCATGCGGTTTGGGCGATTTATGATTATGGATTTCGCTGTGTGGTTTCCAGCTTTTTCGCAGATATCTTTAAAAATAACTGTCTGAATATCGGAGTGCTTCCAGTGACTATTTCAGCGGAATTTGCAGATACCCTTTTCAATGCAATCCAAGCAGATCCCAAGACTGAAATTGAAGTAAATCTGCCGAAACAGCAGATCACCTTACTTTCCACAGGGGAGTTCGAGTCTTTTGATATCAATGAATACAAAAAAGACAATATGCAAAATGGCTTCGATGACATCGACTATTTGCTAAGTATGTCTGCTGAAATAGATGCCTTTGCGGCATCCAAATAAATTAAGCTTAATAATGAAGGCAACTGGAAATCATGCAGTCCAATTTTCCAAGGGTTCAAAACTCTTGGAGGATTCTGTGGGCAGACGCATAGAAATCATGGATACCACGCTGAGGGATGGCGAACAGACCTCGGGAGTTTCCTTTTTGCCTTCTGAAAAGCTCCAGATTGCTAAGCTTTTGCTGGAAGAGCTCAAAGTAGATCGAATCGAAGTTGCTTCGGCTCGGGTATCAGAGGGCGAGTTGGAGGGGG
This sequence comes from Algoriphagus sp., assembly GCF_046296635.1. Taxonomy (GTDB): domain Bacteria; phylum Bacteroidota; class Bacteroidia; order Cytophagales; family Cyclobacteriaceae; genus Algoriphagus. Next base: position 39,841 of record NZ_JBKBKZ010000030.1, read on the forward strand.
TTCAAAAAATCACCGCTTGGGCAGCTCAAAAAGGCTATCTCGATCGAGTGGAGGTTTTGGGTTTTGTCGATACGCCTGTTTCAGTGAATTGGATTATTGAAGCTGGCGCAAAAGTTTTAAATCTACTCACCAAAGGCTCACTGAATCATTTGGTTCATCAGTTGAAAAAGACACCTGAACAGCATTTTGCAGAGATTGGAAAAAGCATTTCCTATGCTCAGGAAAAAGGAATTACCGTCAATGTCTACTTGGAAGACTGGTCAAATGGCATGCGTAATTCTCCGGAATACACGCTCAGTTTGATTGAATTTCTGACCAGGCAGTCGGTCAAGCGAATTATGCTTCCCGATACATTGGGATTGCTTTCGCCAGATGAGGTTCGGGATTTCATGGACTTGATTGTTGGGAAATTTCCCGAAACACACTTTGATTTTCATGCACACAATGATTACGACCTGTCTGTGGCCAATGTCATGGAAGGTATTCTTCACGGAGCAGCCGGAATTCATACTACTGTCAACGGCTTGGGTGAGCGTGCCGGAAATGCGCCTTTGGAATCTGTAATCGCCGTAATCAAAGATTTCACAGACTTCGAGATCGGCGTTCAGGAGCAAAAAATCTTCCGTGTTTCCAAATTGGTGGAGCAGTTTTCAGGTCAACATATCCCCGCCAACAAACCCGTTGTAGGTGAAAATGTCTTTACTCAAACAGCAGGAATCCATGCTGACGGAGACAATAAGAAGAATCTTTATTTCAATGATTTACTTCCAGAGCGATTTGGAAGACAGCGGAAATACGCACTTGGGAAGACCTCCGGCAAAGCCAATATTCTCAAGAATTTAGAAGAGTTGGGGATTTCCCTAGAGAAAGAAGAACTCACAAGAGTAACTCAACGAATTATTGAATTGGGAGACAAAAAAGAACGAGTAACAACAGAAGATTTGCCTTACATCATTTCTGATGTGTTGCAGAACAACTCGATCTCCAAAAACATCAGCATCGAAGGGTATCACATGACACATTCCAAGGGATTAAAGCCATCTGTTCAGCTTAGGCTGAATGTTCATGGAAAACCCTACGATGCCACAGCCACTGGAGACGGTCAATACGACTCTTTTATGAAGGCTGTAAGAAAGATTTACAAATCTCTGAAAAAGGAACTTCCCAAGTTGATTGATTACCATGTCTCTATTCCTCCGGGAGGAAAAACCGACGCTTTTGTGGAGACGGTGATTACCTGGGATTATGGCAAAATCTTTAAAACAAAAGGGCTTGACCCTGATCAAACTGTGGCTGCGATGATGGCCACCGAAAAAATGTTGAACATCGTCGAATCATTTAATACAAACCCAGAAAAAGAATCCACGAACTATGGAAATGAATATCGCGCTGTTGCCGGGTGACGGCATCGGCCCTGAAGTAATCGCTCAGGCAGTGAAAGTAGTCAATGCAATCGGGCAAAAATTCGGTCACAAAATAAGCTTTCAAGAAGGACTCGTTGGCGCATGCGCTATTGACGCCACAGGAGATCCTTATCCGGATGCTACACATGAGATTTGCGCTGCTTCTGATGCAGTTCTTTTTGGTGCGATTGGCGATCCAAAATATGACAATGACCCCAAAGCCAAAGTTCGACCTGAGCAAGGTTTGCTTCGAATGCGGCAGAAATTAGGTCTTTTCGCCAACGTCCGACCGACTTTTACTTTCCCGTCCTTGGTTCATAAGTCTCCATTGAAACTCGATCGTGTGGACGGAGTGGATTTGGTGTTTTTTAGAGAATTGACAGGTGGGATTTATTTCGGAGAGCCTAGAGGCAGAAATGAGCAGGGAACCAAAGCATTCGATACCAATATTTACAGCAAAGACGAGATTGTCCGTTTAGCACGAATGGGTTTTGAAGCTGCGCAAAAAAGGAGAAAACTGTTGACCTGCGTGGACAAAGCCAATGTGATGGCCACTTCCCGACTTTGGAGAGAAACTGTGCAGGAATTAGCCCCTGAATACCCGGATGTCAAAGTGGAATATGAATTCGTCGATGCTGTTGCGATGCGACTGATCCAATGGCCAAAAGCTTACGATGTCTTAATCACGGAAAACCTCTTTGGTGACATCCTGACCGACGAAGCTTCTGTAATCTCGGGTTCCATGGGTTTGATGCCATCCGCTTCTTTGGGATCAAAAGTGAAGCTATTCGAACCGATCCATGGCTCTTATCCGCAAGCAGCTGGGAAAGACATTGCAAATCCGCTGGGAACAGTTCTTTCTGCAGCCATGATGTTTGATTATGCGTTTGATTTGGCAGAAGAATCGAAACTGATCAGTGATGTGGTTAATCAATCACTTGCCGAAGGCTATGTGACAGAGGATATTGCTGACGGCGGAAAAGCTTATAAGACTTCTGAAGTTGGAGATTGGTTGGCAGCCAAGATTTTGGGATAATCTTTCCTGTCGAAAACGAAGAAACCACCTCAGGAATGGGGTGGTTTATTCATTTATTAATTTTTCGCATTTTTTTTCCTAAGTTAATTTGCTTTTTAATTCAGGGAGGAGTATTTTTAGTTGTGCACATTAAAGGCCTCTTAATCTTTATTTAACTTAAAACTTAAAAAAAATGAAAAAGAAATTCTTTGTAATTATGACAATTGCACTTGCTGGGATCGCATCATTTTCAGTAACACCAACTACGGCACAAACTGAAACTGGTGATTGTGATAAAGTTTATTTCGATATGAAGAAACAATTTTTTGTTTCGGGATGCAAACCTAAAACAGGTTATAATTGCCTTTTGAGATGCGCGCAACCAGAATATCCAGATGTACCAAAGATTGGCGTATAAAAATTTTAATCACTTTGGAGGTGATTAGCCAGAGTGAACCTGCTATACTTTGTAAAACTAAAATCTAATATTTATGAAAGATTTATTAATTCTTATTATTGCAATGGTTATTTTATCCGTGCCTGTTAATGTTAAGGCTCAGGAAACATTCACTGTAGGAGGGATTTCTGATTCTGTTTGTGTCACGGACATGAAAGTAATGTGGCTTAGATCTGGTTGCAAAGTCAAGGTTGGTTACGTCTGTTGTGCGTAACTTATTAGGTTTAACTAATCTTCCCAGAATAATTTCTGGGAAGATTTTAAATTATAAAAGATGAGAATTTATCATTTCCTACTGATTATATTAGTAGTGGGTTGTACACCTGAATCTAACCTTAGAAGCATAAAGTATTTAGACCCAATAGCTATAAATGAAAATTTCAGTGATTGGATCAAGGTAAAGGAGTCATTTCTTTTGGAAGTACCGGACTCTATTGGTGTAGGAGTTATAAAGCAAATAGAGTTTGCTGATTCTTTAATTTATGTGTTGGAGGACGGTGTTACATCTTCGATTTTGGTTTTTGATAGGGAAGGTCAGTTTAAAAGACAACTTTTAAAATTGGGTTCTGGACCAGGTGAATATGTACAAATCGATTTATTTATTTTTGACGAAAAAAACATTACGATTTATGATAGAAGTCAAATGAAACTAATAAGTTATTCCTTAGGGGACTTCTCAGTTTTTCAGGCTTATGATATAAAAGATTATTTGGTAGGGGCTTTCTCTGTTCCAAATTCGAGGAGAATGTTTTTCGTATCAGACACAGATATTGAGACAGGAATTCAAAAAGGGTATGGGTTTTCTGACGAAAACTTTACAAATTTTAAATTTGAACCACAATTTTCAGGTTTTATAGAAGGTTTTCTTCCCAAAAGCATATCTCATTTTGGAGATAAATATTTTCTTGTGCAACCGTTTAGCGATAGAGTTTATCAAATTGAGAGAGACTCTCTTTCTTTAATTGAGGTAATTGACTTTGGAAGCAAAAGGATCCCAGAGAAGGTCTCGACATTTGATCGAGCAGAGGATCTATACGAAACCCTTTCATCAGGTTCATATTATTTTGCTCCTACTAATCTCCTGGTAAAAGATAGCGTAATTGCTTTTAACTTCTTCAACGAAAATATTGATAACCTGAACTTTGGCTTGATTCAAAATGGAAAGGCCTTCCGTTTTTCGATTGATTCTGATCTGAAGGAGCTCTTTTTAAAGCCGATAGCCGTTCGCGAGGGTTTATTTCATACTGTGTTGTTACCAGGCGAATATGATGAAGATGTGATTGAGTCATTAAATCTTAGTGAAGTAGACTATGAAAAACCCGTTTTGGTGTCTTATACCATCGGTCAATAAATGGCTGATTGTTCCTTTTTTATTGATCTTTGTCCAGTCTTATGGACAAGAAAAAAACACAACTTATTTCTATTCCTCTAATGAGCGTATGCCCCTTTCATATCTCAGAGTGCAAGTAGAGGGAGGTAGTTTTATGGATTTTACTAATTTGACGGGGAAACTGGAATACCTAAAAAAGGAAATCCCCGAGAACTCCTTGATCAATATATCTGGCTATGGAATCAATGATACTTTGCTTTCTATAAAGCAGATTTGGGATTTGGACACAATTTTTTTGAAGACCAAAGATTTTGTACTTCCTGAATTTGCCATTAATTCCACGCTGCTGAGTGAATTGAAAATTGGAGATGCATCTGCTGGTATAAGGGAAGTTTCTAATCCAATAACACTTTATGGAGGATCCGAAGATGAATTTTATCGTTATACAATTCGAGTTAAAACACCAAAAAAAAAGCAGCTTCACCTAGACGAAATCAAGTTCCATATCTCTCAAAATTTAAAGGAAAAAGTTAATGTATCGTTGAGGATATTGGCAGTCGATAATTCCAAAAACTTGAGACCTGGAAAAAACAATTCTATTTCTGAATTCGTGGAGGTTCTTAGAGAAATTAAGATTGTTTCTATTGATAATCCTGGATGGAATACAGTAGGATTCAATGAACCGATTCCATTACCAAAAAATGCCGCTAATATTTTTATAGTTTTTGACCTATTAGGAGACGGAGAAAAGTCTGGGTTTTCTTTGAGTGACCAGACGGTCACAAAAAACATTGATCTGGGATTCTACATCACTGGAGGAATTATAGGTGTTTTTGAGAGTTCTCCCATTCACCCTGCTGTGGAAGTAACCTTTCTAATTGAATGATTTAGTAATTTAGTTATCGTTTTTGAATCCGAAAATTTCTCTAACGGCGGCAAAGCATAATAGACCTCCGAGGTTGGGGATTGGCTTTCTTCGAAGAATTTAGTTTGATGCTATCATTTTAGAAATGAAGAAATCACTTTAAGAATGGGGTGGTTTTTCAGTTTAAGCATTCATTTCTAATTTTCACCAAGTCCACTACTTTAATTCCAAAAGCGTTCGCATAGTCAGCAAGTCTGGAATCACCGGTGATCAACAAATCGCACTCTTTACAGATTTCTAAAACTCCTGAATCTGTTATACCGAGTTCAAAAAAAGCATTGGATTCAATAATCCTTTTAGACTCAAGAAATTTTTCTGTGGACTTAGATACCAATTCTTTCAAAACCTGAAAATAAGCCCATCTATGACCTTTTTGGAAGTTGTTTAGAAGGTTGTCTACCTCAGTTAAAACGTTGGGATTTGTTACGATTTTCTCCAAGTTTCCAATCAAAAAAACCAGATTATCAAAGTCTACTGATTCGTAAATGGAAGTTCGTTTATGAGTCGAGATAAGAGGCTTATCAATAAGCCCCACAACCAAAAGAATCAGCGCATTGGTGTCAACAAAAATCATCCTATTTCGGAAAACATGTAGATACCCACGACTTCTTTGTTTTCATCAATTTTTAACCGTTTGTAGACTCTTTCGAAAGGCAAAGAAGTGAAAATCGGGGTTTCCCAAACAGCTCGATTTTTATTTTCCACAAGGAAGGAAACTACCACATCCCATAATTTTTCATCTTTCTTATATTCCACTTGCTCAAGTCGAAAATCCGGTTCTGGTAAACTTACAAGTTCTGAAAGCGCTTTTTTCGAAGCCTCAAATACTTCTTTTAAGGTGATTTCCATGAGTAGATTTTTAATATCTGAAAACTATTAGTCATTAAATAATGCTTTTATGGAGATATCCTCATCATTCAAAGGCCAGTGAATTCCATATCCTGAGGTAGAAATCCGATACAAATTACGTTCATTATTAGAAGCGTTCAAGAGCTTAGGAGAAAGTTCCTTTAATGGAATTACTTTCCTTTGGCTGTTCTTTAGAATGACCAATTCATCGTTATTAAATTGAATATCTACCATATCCTATGAACAATTAATTAATTACCCTTCGACTCCGCTCAGGGTGACAACCCGAACCCCTTACAATTCTGCGAATAACCAATAACTTAATACTAATTCCTCGCTGGATTGATCATAATATGCGCTCTGTGAGTTCCTGGATCCATGATCCAAGGTAAGCCTGGACCGGCTGGTTTTAGAGGTAAGCCTGTGCTTTCCGCAGTCGCCCAAGGAATATAGACCACTGAACGAGTGTAAGTGTTTTTCGCTTCACCTGTAGTCCAGTTTACATCTTTTTCATCTGCAGTCAGAGCATTGAGCAAACTTCCCTGATCAGGAAGTTGAAGTTTGCCGCTTTTGGATTCTGCTTCTCTTGCTTTAAAGATCTCATCTGCATTTTTACCTTCTTTTCTTAAATCCCAACCTCTGGCCATAAATGGCTGTGCACTGATATGGTAACACGATACGCTGAGTCCTTCTCTTGTCGAATCATCAGCTAGGCAAACGGTTTGATTTGTTCCTTGGCGAAGCAAAATGACTTCTCCTTTGGCATCATAGCCATATACTGTCGCTGTGGCACGCTGATCCTCAGGAGCAGCCAATACTGCCATTTTGATCTGGATTTCTTTAGTGGGCGGAGTTTGTGAGATTGCCTGAAAACAGGCGAAAATCATCAAAAGGCTAAGAAGTTTCTTCATGGTCATTACTTTTGGGTTACCTCAATTTAGTTAACCCGTCAGGGGTTTCAAAGGATTTGTCAATATTGAATTTAAGACATGCGCACAAGACCCTATTCTTACCTCTTTTCCATTTCATACTTCGGTGCCAGATTCAAGGGTTGGGCGAAGCAGGCCGGCCAACCCACAGTGGAGGGAAAGTTGGAGCGAGTCTTTCGATTTGTATTGGGTCATGATGATTTCAGTCTGATCGGTTCGAGTCGGACTGATTCCGGAGTAAGTTGCAGAGCTGGATTTCTTCAGGTATTTCTCCGGGAAAAGCTGGAATTCGAACCGCTATTGGCATTACTGAACCAAAACTTGGGTGGAGAAATCCGACTCAATACCGTTCAGGAAATTCGCAGAGATTTTAATCTGATTCAATCTGTAAAGCAGAAAACTTACCGTTACTTTTTTTCCGATTCTGAGTCTTTTCATCCTTTCGCTTCTGCTTTTTTGACTATAGTGAATGGAATTAATTCCTTGGATCAAATGCAAGAAAATGCAGAGCTTTTCATTGGAAAGTATGATTTCAAAGCATTCTGCAAGGCTAGTGGAACGAAAATAGATTTTGTAAGGGAAGTTTTATCGGCAAGAGTTTTTGAATCGGATATTTTTTCCACCGAATTTTCACCAGCTAAATCTTATTGTTTTGAAGTCACTGGGACGGGTTTTCTCTATCATCAAGTGCGGAAAATGATCTATGCCATCTGGTATTTTTCACCAGATCAAATCAAAGAAAGGCTTGAAAATCCGGAAGGGCCTTGGGAACCTGTGCCGACTGCTTCTGCAAATGGTTTGGTGCTTTGGGAGACGGTGTTAGATAACCTTTGAGGTTTTACATATCTCGAAGAATTAAGGGGAAAAATAGCCTTTTGTTGTCCTGCTTCTCCAGAAGCAGGACAATGTCAAATAGAACTAATATGCTGCTTTCGGAAAAGCAGCATAACAGAGCTAGATTTTTAGATGAAACCTTCGAGGTTTGGAAAACCTCAAAGGTTAAGTCAACCTCAAAGCTTCAATTCCATCACCACATCATCCATTATGTAGCCGTTTCCGATGTCGATCACTTCTTTGTAGATCTCCTGAAAACCTACTCTCAGGTAAAAATCTATGGCCTTTTGGTTGTATTTATTGACATTCAAAAGCAAACTTTTTTGTCCGGCTTTTCTTGCTCGATCTGCGACTTCGAAAATCAAGGCTTTCCCCACTCCTTTTCCTTGAGAAGAAGGCAATAGATAAATTTTATGAAGTTTGGCTTTTGGACCTTCGGCAACATTCAATTCAAAACCTGCGAATCCCAATTCTTCCCCATTTTCCTCAGCAAGCAAAAAAGTGTGTCCCTTTTCAAATTGAGACTCCAACATTTCTAAAGAATACATCCAATTGAGCATGTATTCGATCTGCTCCGGACTGAGGATATCAGCAAAAGTGGATGGCCAAGTGCGATGGGCAATAGACTGAACTTTTGATAGGTCTTCTTTGAAGAGTGTTCGGATTTGAATCATTTAAGATTTACGATTTTTACTTTACGAGGTGCTGAGTAGGTCGGAGTTGATTCCTAGATTTTTCCTCTACAAAGCACAAACTTTGGGTAGCGGTAAGGAGGTGTAAATCTCTATTTTTTGAAAAGAATTTAAAAGTAAATAGATCAGGCTACATCAAACTTTTGATAAAAGAAAAGGCTAAGTCCGATCTGATCAATTGAAATATGTGGAGAATAACTTTTTAGGCCCAGTGCTAGTTTTCCCTGTACTCAATCAAAGGAAGAAGAGATGGGTATTTTTGGCAAGCGACCTTCTGAAAAAGCTTTCGATCAAAATTCATTCAGGGATTTTTTCGATAGCTATTATTCCCTCGTATATCGAAGATTATATTCCCTATTAGGAGATTCTCAGCTTTCTGAGGAATTGTGTCAGGATATCTTTGTGAGCCTTTGGCAAAGGAGGTTTGAACTGCCCTCCATTGAAAATTGGACCAGTTACCTGCTGAAATCCGCCACCTTCAAAGCCATAGATTACCGAAGAAAAAGAAAGGATATCCTAAAATTCACCGAAGATCTCGAGGCCGAGGGAATCATCGCCGAGGTCAAGGAGGTCGAGGAGGAAGATATCCAATTAGAACTGCTTGATAAAGAGATCGATTCACTTCCTGACCGGTGTCAGGTGATATTCAAGCTCAGTCGCTATGAGCAGATGAGCTATGCCGATATTGCCAAAACTCTGGATGTCAGTCCCAAAACGGTAGAAAACCAAATCGGTAAAGCCCTCAAAATTTTAAGAAAAAACCTCCTTCCACAACTATTTTTCGGATTGCTGCAAATTTTTCAGTAGCAGGATGGGGGTTTTGAATCCACTTTTCGACTTATAGGAAAAGAGGAAACTGATGGAACCTACAGACGAACAATTGGCAAGATGGCTCGAAAGTCCGAGTCAGGATGATATTCAGGAATTGCATGAGTGGCTTGACAAAAGTCCTGAGAATCTTCAAAAGTGGGAGAGCTACCAAATGCTCTGGCAAAATTCTGCAAAGTTGGCTTCCAGGATTCCTCTGCCTGACCGGGAAAGAATTTGGTCAGGAATTGAAGCGGAAATCGGAGAAAAGAAGACTTTTACTATTCCTGCCTTTTTCAAATATGCAGCAGCCGCGGCCGTCATTCTGACGATTTCTATTTCCATTTGGCTTTCAATTTCATCCAAGCAGCAACATTACATTGCGGGAAAAGGGCCATTGGAGATTTGGCTGTCCGACAGTTCCCGCGTAGTGTTGAAAGAGGGGGCTGAATTGAAAGTTTCCAAGATCTATTTGAAGGAGGATCGAACAGTATTTTTGGAAGGCGATGCATTTTTTGAAGTAAAAAGAAATGAGCAAAAACCATTTTTGGTGCAAACCGAATCTCATTTTGTCAAAGTATTGGGGACATCCTTTTTGGTCCAAACGCCTAAATCGGACGAAGCCACCGTTTCTGTTTTCTCCGGTAAAGTTGAATTTGGTATCCCTTCAGGTCGGAGCAGCATCCTGACAAAGGACCTGTCACTGACCATTTTGGGTGATCAGTTCGTAGAAAAGGGAAAAAGCGCTAATGACCTCGCTTGGTGGACAGGAGAACTGAAGTATGACAATGCGCCATTGTCTCGGTTTGTCTCCGATATGGCCTATAATTTTGGCATGGAGGTAAAGGTCTCGGCTACTTCTTTGATGGGCTGCGGACTCACGGCCAAGTTTGAAGGATTGACTCCCGATGAGATGGTGCAGGCTGTTGCCATGACCTTCGGAAGTGAACTGCAGCAATCCTCCAAATCAAGTATGGTAATGCAAGGTGGAAATTGTGAAACGGGAGGTGCCTCATGGTAAGGTTGTCCTTGATTTTTCTCCTCTGTTTTTTGTCTTTTTGGGCCAAAGCTCAGGAACGGATAAGTTTGAATGGAACCTACTCCTCCGAGCAACTGATCGAAAGTATTGAGAAGCAGACTCCATTTCGGTTTGTCTACCAAAGCCAAATCCTCCCAAAAGGGAAGGTTGTGGAATTAAATTTTGAGGGAGCTAAACTTGAAGATATCCTTGCTTTTTGGACAGCTGCCTTACAATTGGAATATAAGATTCAGGGGAGTCTTATCTTATTGTCACCTGCCGCTTCCTCAAAAAGAATCCTCAGCGGCTATGTGACCAATCAGGGCGATGGAGAAAAGCTAATCGGTGCCAACATTCAGATCTTGGGCACAGGAATCGGAGTAACCACCAATGAGTATGGTTACTTTGCACTTTCCCTTCCATCTGGGACATATTCTCTTAGGATTTCTTATGTGGGTTTTCAGACCCTGACCAAAGAGGTTGCTTTATTCCAAGACATCGCAAAAAATTTCCAGCTCCAAATTGCCAATGTGCTATTGGACGAGGTATCCGTAGTCTCGGTGGAGGACAAGGTGGAGGAAATTCAGATGAGTACCTTCAAGGTAAATATGGCTTTGGTCCGAAAGCTGCCTGCAATCGGCGGAGAGGTCGATCCCCTGCGGATTCTTCAACTGCTTCCGGGCGTGCAGTTTGGTACCGAGGGCACTTCGGGATTCAATGTGCGCGGCGGATCTCAGGATCAAAATCTGATTCTCTTGGACGGCGTGCCCATGTACAATGTCTCCCATCTTTTTGGCTTTCTCTCGGTATTCAATTCTGACGCAATCCAGAATATGGATTTGACCAAAGGAGCTTTTCCTGCCCGATATGGAGGAAGGCTTTCCTCCGTCTTGGACATCAGCATGAAGGAAGGCAGTAAGGAAAGGATTTCGGGAAATGTCGGACTCAGTACCTTTGCCTCGAAGTTCTTTTTGGAAGGGCCGATGGCCGGGGAGAAAATGACCTTTATGGTTTCGGCCCGGAGAAGCTTTTTGGATCCCATTTTGATTCCTATTACCAGAAGGCAAAAAATCGAAAATGGTGCCAGCGGAGGCCAAAGCAATTATTCTTTCTACGATGTCAACGCCAAGGTCAATTACACCTTTTCTGCCAAGGATCGGATCTATCTGAGCATTTATCAGGGAAATGATCGCTACAAAGACAATACACTAAGGATAAGCTCCTTCGGAAATACAAGGGTAGAAAGTGAACAAGATGTCAAACTTGGATGGGGCAATCAGGTAGCCTCTTTGCGATGGAACCATGTTTTTCAGCCAACCCTTTTTTCCAATGTCAATCTTTTTACAAGCAGGTATCAGTTGAATAGCGTTTCTGATAATTATGTAGAAATCAGGTCAGGGGGCGGCTGGATATTCAGTGAGGACTATTCTGACCAACAGTCCTTAATCCGGGATTTTGGGGGAAAAATTGATTTCAGCTATTTCCCAAATCCAACCCACTTTGTGAAATTTGGTGGACTTTTACTCAGACATAGATTTGTAAATCAGTTTCAGTCCAACTTCTCCATCACCCGCAACAACCAACGGGAGGAGGATTCTTCCAGCTTAAGGGAAGAGAATAACGCATGGGAAGGGTTTGTTTTTGTGGAGGACGAGATTACGATCAACCGACAGTTGGGCGTCAATGTCGGTATCCATGCCAGTAATTTTTGGTCGGGTGGGGTAAGTTATCCTTCCATTCAGCCCAGGGCTTCCTTTAGATGGGCAATCAATTCTTCAAACGCCATCAAGGGAGGGTACGCAAAAATGACCCAATACCTCCATCTGCTGACCAATAGCGGCATCGGGCTGCCAACTGATCTTTGGCTGGGGTCTAATCCGGAGATAGGTCCACAAAATGCCAATCAGTGGTCTTTGGGCTATACCAAAACGTTTTCCAGAGGGGTTGATTTAACGGTAGAAGGCTTCCATAAGGAAATGGAAGGCCTTTTGGATTTCAAAGATGGGGTGACATTTTTTCTGAATACGGGAAGCACCAATGAAAAGGTGACCACCGGAGAAGGATTGGCCAAAGGGGTGGAAATGATGCTTCAAAAGCAGTTGGGGAAAACTCAGGGTTGGATATCCTATACTTGGTCAAAATCAGACCTAATTTTCCAAGAAATCAATAACGGGGAACAGTTCCCGTTCATTTTCGACAGAAGACATGATTTTTCAGCCTTGATCAATCAGCAAGTTGGCAAACGATGGAATCTCAGTGCCACTTGGATTTACCTGACAGGCAGAGCGGTGACATTGCCTGTTTCGACCTTCGTTGAAAATGTAGTGATCCCGGGTGATAGGATAGGAAACAATGCAGATCTCATTGAGTACAGTACCCGAAATGCCTATCGCTTTAAGCCCTATCACCGATTGGATGTTTCTGCTAATTACGAAAAAACAACTACTTGGGGAGGTCACCGCTTTTCAGTCAGTGTGTATAATCTATATAACCGACAAAACACCTTCTTCCTATCCCAGGATCCTGGAGCAGCATCTGACGGATCTATTCAACTTATAGACAATCCCTTATTTCCACTTATCCCCGGTTTTTCTTATGGAATATTCTTCTAATGTCATCCGAAATTTAGCAGCCCTAGCTTTGATTTATGCGACCTGTTCCTGTCTATCTGAGTCTCCTTCCCCAATTGAAATCATTGATTCCCAAAAGAAATTGGTAGTCAATGGTCATATCAGCCCCGATGTACCATTGATGATATCCGTGACCAATAACATCCCATTTACCACTGCCATGTTTGCCTTGCAGAATATTCCGGATGCAAAAGTAGAACTTTGGGAAGATGCCCGGAAGTTGGAGGAGGGGGTGTTCCAACCTTCAGCAACTGTCACTGTGGGCTTGCCTGAAATTGAAAAAAAGTTTCCAAATCATTTTGCTTACAGGGCCTTTTTTGCATTTGAGTCCGTGCCTGAGGCAGGTAAGTCCTATTCGCTCAAAGTCAATGCTCCCGGATATCCGGCTGTGGAAACCACGGATCGGGTCCCTGAGAATGCAGCAGAGGCGCCCTCATTTCGAATCCTCTCTATCAACAGGGCCAATGGTCTAATCACTGTAGAAGTGGATTTAGAGCTTTTGGATGAAAAAAATTACTTCCATTTACTGTTTTTTGTCAGGACAAACGGATTTAATGACGTTGAACAAGTTGAACAAGTCAAGGTGGTGTTGGACAACGAAGGATTGTTAAATGTCGATACCAATGGCGTGGCCTTCGAAGGAGGACTAAATTCAGGTATTATGTATAATCCCAACGTCTTTGGATCAAAAAGCAATAAGCGAATCATCGTGTTGGAATATTTATCGGTTATTTTCTTCCCCGAGATTCAATATGAACTAAGTGCAGAAATACGGACCATCAGCAAAAGCTACTATGATTATTATGTGGCTGTAATCCAGCAAAAATATTATGGTGACTACCCTTTTGTTACTTCAATTAGGATTCCTAACAATGTGCAAGGTGGCTTGGGTAACTTCTCCGCTTACACAGTTCGAAAATCAGGATGGGTGGAATTAAAATAAGTTCTTGTTTGGCTAAAGGTTTGAAATTTATCGACGATTTTTAAATTACGATTTACGAGGTACAAAATGATCAATCTTCAATGACCAATTCTCAATTTTCAGAGTAATTCCTTGTCAATTGATCATTGAGTTTGATCATTGGAAATTGAAAAACTCCAAACATCCTAACTTCCTTGCCTCCCAGCCCAATCTTCCAATTTTCCAATATTAAAATTCAACCAACTCCCTCAACTTCCTCTTAAATCTCTCTGTAGGCAAAAACTGCTTTTCCAGATTCGGTGCAAACGGTACAGGTGTATCCAAACTGCCTTCCCGCATCACGGGAGCATCCAGCCAGCGGAAGCAATGCTCAGAAATCCAAGCACAGATCTCCGCTCCAATTCCTCCGGTCAAGGTGTCTTCGTGGAGGAAAATTACCTTTCCGGTCTTTTTCACCGTCGCAGCCACGGCTTCTTGGTCCCAAGGCAACAGCGTTCTCAAATCCAGAATATCTGCTGAAATGCCCATTTCTTCGACGGCTCTGATCGCCCAATGTACGCCCATTCCATAAGTGATAATCGAAATCTGAGTTCCTGTTTTCGCCAGAGCCGCCTTTCCAATTTCGACAGTGTAGTAACTGTCAGGAACTGGCCCTGAGATGGAACGGTAAAGCATTTTGTGCTCAAAGTAGAGGTATGGATTGGGGTCTTCCAATGCTGCATTTAGCAAGCCCTTAGCATCGTGAGGATTGGAAGGATAAACGATTTTCAGTCCGGGGGTGTGAAAAAACCAAGCTTCATTGGATTGGGAATGAAAAGGTCCTGCAGCGGTTCCAGCACCGGTTGGCATTCGAATTACCACATCGGCATGTTGACCCCAGCGATAGTGGATTTTAGCGAGGTTGTTCACAATTTGATTAAAACCGACGCTGACAAAGTCTGCAAACTGCATTTCCACCATGGCTTTGTAGCCTTTGATCGAGAGCCCAAGTCCAGCACCGATGATTGCACTTTCGCATAGGGGAGTATTTCTGACGCGATCCGCTCCGAATTTATTTTTAAACCCATCAGTGATTTTAAAGACTCCTCCGTATTCTCCGATATCCTGACCCATCAGGATGAGTTTTGGATATTTTTCCATGGATTGGCGAAGTCCGTCGCTGATGGCATCGATGAAACGCTTCTCAGTACTTAATCCTTCAGGTTCTATTACTTTTTGGGAAAAGGGAGAGTAAACATCTGCTAATTCTTCTTCCAAACTTGGAGTTATTGACTCTTCAGCAAAAGCGATTTCCAAGGCATCGTTGATCGCTTTTTTGACTTTTTTATTTAGTTTTTCCTTGATGGAATTATCTAATACTCCAATTGATTCGAGATATGCCTCATAATTGTCCACAGGATCAAGCTGGGCCCATTCTTCTATCAAATGCTTGGGAACGTACTTGGTTCCGGAGGATTCTTCGTGTCCCCGCATTCGGAAAGTGATCGCTTCAACCAAAACAGGTCTCGGATTTTCACGGATATTTTCCGCCAATCGCAGGATGGTGTCATAGACTTCCAGCACATTATTTCCTTGGATGCGGACTGTCTCCATTCCATATCCGGGACCTTTTTCAGTAAAAAACTTGAAAGCAAACTGTTCCTCACTTGGAGTGGAAAGGCCGTAGCCGTTATGCTCCACGACAAAAATGACGGGTAATTTCCAGACTGCAGCCACATTCAAACCCTCGTGAAAATCACCTTCCGAACTCGCTCCGTCTCCTGAAAAAACCAGGCTGATTTTCTGTTCTCCGGAGAGTTTATGTGCCAATCCAATCCCGTCTGCTATTGCTAACTGTGGACCAAGGTGAGAAATCATTCCAACGACGTGGTGCTCGATGCTGCCAAAGTGAAAGGAGCGATCACGACCCTTGGTGAAACCGGACTTTTTTCCCTGAAACTGAGCGAAAAGACGCTCCAAAGGCATATTCCTGCCTGTAAAAATCCCCAGATTTCGATGCATGGGAAGGATAAATTCATTAGCATGAAGGGCATTTACAGCACCAATCGAAATTGCTTCCTGTCCCCAACCGCTGAACCATTTGGTGATTCTACCCTGTCGTAGAAGAATCAACATTTTCTCCTCGATCCGGCGAGGCATGATAAGTGACTCGTAAAGTTTGAGTAGCGTTTCGTCTGAGAGATTTTTCCTGTCAAAAGTTAATTTTTGGGCGTTGGGAGCGGTGAATTCCATTGAGGTCGATTTTCGAATCTAAGGTAAGGGAAGCCCTCAAATCAGCAAAAAATGTTTTGACTATAAAACCAAAAAGCCCCGATTCACATCGGGGCTCAAAAATATAATGCAAGGAGTTAAAAAGTATTTGCTGTACAATGCGAAATTAGGTAAAGCATTTACCGAAGTGTGATAATTTGCATTAAGGTTGGTTTACTAAAACATTACCTTAAATGATCTTAAGGTAATATTGGCTTCGAATCTAAAAATAGCGGAAGTCAAATTATTGAAATCCAAAATCATGTTTGGAATTAAGGTTGTCATTTTAATCAATCCATAAAACCTATGAAAATCAAACTCTTATTCTTCGCTTTGAGTGCCTTTCTTCTTTTTGAAACGGCTCATTCTCAAACTTCCCGAAAGACTACTATCAGTATTACTGAGCAACAATTCTTAATCAATGGGAAGTTGACCTACCCGGGACGATACTGGAATGGACACCGGATTGAAGGTTTATTGATGAATTCCAGAATGGTGCAGGGGATTTTCGATGACTTAAATCCAGAGACTGTTAAAAATTGGGAATATCCAGATACCAAGAAGTGGGACGCTGATCGGAATACGGATGAGTTTATTGAAAATATGCCCATTTGGAAGTCCCATGGACTCTTGTCATTTACGATAAACCTTCAAGGAGGGAGCCCTTTTGGCTATTCTCAAAGTCAGCCTTGGATCAATTCTGCATTTACCGAAGCGGGCCAATTACGGCTGGATTATTTTGAAAGGCTGGAAAGAATTCTTGATAAAGCCGATGAACTTGGGATGGTGCCTATGCTTGGGTTGTTTTATTTTGGCCAAGATGAACGATTAGCAGATGAAAAAGCAGTAATAAATGCTGTGACTGAGTCTGTAGATTGGATTTTGGAAAAGGGATACACTAATATTTTAATTGAGATCAACAATGAGTGTAATGTCAACTATGACCATGAAATACTACAGCCAGCGCGGGTTCATGAGTTGATAGAATTAGTAAAAAGTAAAAAAAGGAATGGAAATAGATTATTGGTCAGTACGAGCTATGGTGGAGGTACAATCCCAAAAGAAAATGTAGTGAGAGCTTCCGATTTTATTTTGCTTCATGGGAATGGAGTTTCGGAACCGGATAGAATCGTAGAAATGGTACAGCAGACTAAAAATGTCACAGGCTATAGGCCTATGCCGATTATTTTCAACGAAGATGATCATTTCAACTTTGAGCAGCCAAAAAACAACTTTACTGCAGCAGTTTCCTCCTATGCGTCTTGGGGATTATTTGATTATCGGATGAAAGATGAGGGATTTGAAGAAGGCTACCAAAGTGTCCCAGTGGATTGGGGAATAAATTCCGAACGGAAAAAAGGATTTTTCAAGCTGTTGAAAGAAATAACAGGTTTTTGATGTAGTTTACTAGCTTCTCTCTCGGTTCTAAGATAAGGAAGGAACTTTCTGACTTTATCAGCTTTCGAATCCATTTTTGCCTACCTTTGCCCTCCCAAATTGAAGCGAATTCTGTGAAAGCGAGAACATTAAAGAAAGACAAAGTCAATATTATCACCATGGGTTGCTCCAAAAACCTGGTGGATTCCGAGGTCTTATTGACCCAGCTTAGAGGCAACGGAATCAATGCCAGTCACGAGTCTAACTCTCAGGATAACAACATCATTATTATCAATACTTGCGGATTTATCGACAATGCCAAGCAGGAATCCATTGACACAATTCTACAATATGTAGATGCTAAAGAGCAAGGTTTGGTGGATAAAGTGTACGTGACGGGCTGTCTTTCTCAGCGCTACAAAGACGATTTGGAAAAGGAAATTCCGCAAGTTGATGCATTTTTTGGTACGCGGGATTTGCCTGCTATTTTGAAAAAATTCAAGGCAGATTACAAACATGAATTAGTGGGGGAGCGATTGCTGACCCACTCGGCTCACTATGCTTACATGAAGATTTCCGAAGGATGTGATCGACCTTGTTCTTTCTGTGCGATCCCCTTGATGCGTGGAGGTCATATATCTCGACCAATCGAGGAGCTAGTCAAAGAAGCCAAGCATAAGGCTGCCGGAGGAACCAAAGAATTGCTTCTGATCGCTCAGGATTCGACCTATTATGGGTTGGATATTTACAAAAAGAGAAATCTCGCAGAGTTGATGCGTAGGCTTTCTGATGTGGAGGGAATCGACTGGATTCGCTTGCATTACGCTTATCCGACCGGTTTCCCGATGGATGTGATCGAGGTAATGAAGGAGCGTCCAAATATCTGTAAGTACTTGGATATTCCTTTGCAGCACGGTTCGACTGATGTGCTGAAGGCGATGCGCCGCGGTACGACCCGCGAAAAGCAAGAAGAACTTATTCACAGCATCCGGGAGATGATTCCTGAGATAGCGATTCGAACAACTTTAATTGCCGGGCATCCGGGTGAAGGAGAAAAGGAATTTCAAGAGATGGTAGATTTTGTAGCTCGAATGAAGTTTGAGCGTCTGGGAGTCTTCACCTATTCCCATGAGGAAAATACCCACGCTTTCGGAATGGAGGATTTGCTTTCCCAAGAAGAAAAACAAGACCGCGCAAATCACTTGATGGAAGTACAGGAGCAAATCAGCTATGACTTAAATCAGGAGAAAATCGGCAAAACGTACAAAGTTCTGATCGATAAAAAAGAAGGTGGACACTTTGTCGGCCGGACTGAATTTGACTCAGTGGAAGTGGATAACGAAGTGCTGATTGATGCTTCCAAGTTTTATTGCAGAGTCGGAGACTTTGTCCAAGCTAAGGTTTATGAAGCGACAGAGTTTGATTTGTATGCGACGGTGGAGGGGTAGATTTTAACGTTATGCTGCTTCTCCAGAAGCAGCATATGAAATTATTATATGTCCAGCTTCAGGAGAAGCAGGACAACAGGGCCAGCTTCAGGCGAAGCAGGACAGCGCTTCAGGAGAAGCAGGACAACTGACAACGAAATTGGGTTATGCTGCTTTTCCGAAAGCAGCATTATTATTAATTTTAAGCATCGTCACTTTTTAGATTTATGAAGCCTTTTCAAGTTTCAGATCAACACTCAGTGTATTTTTTGACCCTAACGATAGAGGGATGGATTGATGTGTTCACTCGAAAGGAATACAAATTGGATGTCGTAGACAGTTTAAATTTTTGCGTTGAATACAAGGGTTTGGAAATTTATGCCTGGTGTTTGATGTCAAATCACCTTCATTTACTTTGTAGATCAAAAGAAGCGTTCAAGCTTTCTAACACCATTCAGGACTTTAAGAAATTCACTGCCAAAAAAATTCTGGATAGTTTGGAAAAAGAGAGCATTGAGTGAAGATCCGGATGGATATTGGATTTTTTTAGGATTCGAGGGGAGGCACAAGAAAGAATTACCAAGTATAAGTTTTGGAAGGATGGTCTTCATGCTATTTTAATTGAATCAAGTGCTTTTTTTGAGCAAAAGCTTCATTACATTCATCAAAATCCAGTTGAAGCTATGATTGTTGAAGAGACTGAGGATTATATGTTTAGCTCCGCAAAAGATTATGCTGGTAAAAAGGGATTGGTGAAAGTTGAGCTTTATTGATTCGAGAAGTTCTGCTTCTGGAGAAGCAGAATAACAAGACTGTGTTGTGCTGCTCTTCCGAAAGCACCATATTGAACTACTAATCAAAATGAGTCCAGCTTCAGGAGAAGCAGGACAACAGGGTCAAAATGAGTACAGCTTCAGGAGAAGCTGGACAGCAGCACCAATCATTCGATAAACATTTAAGAATTTGGCTTCGTTAATGAAATTAGTGTAATACTCGTTTTTTTCGCTCAAATCCAATGCCTATGAAAGTGCTTATTTCCATAATCCTTGGGTTAAGTTTTATCCAAGGTCTGCCAGAAAATGACCCACGGGAATACTTCTATTTCGGAAATATAAATCTAATCGGTATAGGGCCTTTAGAAGACGGAAAAAAGCAAGGTGCTTGGAAAGTCTACGGAAGAATTGAGGAGTTGGAAGATCCCAGAATTACAGTTGAACCTGTGAGGGATGGGGATTTGGTTGAATACTTCGACCTAACAAATCCTCTCTATCAGATTAATTTCAAGGAAAATCTTCCTGATGGAATCATGGAAGAGTTTTATCCAGATGGAAAAATCAAAAAACTGGTCAATTTCTCCGAAGGAAAGCTAAACGGTGATTTTTTCGAATTTAGCAAAACAGGTGAAGTACTGCTTTCGGGTAGCTACTTGGACGACCAAAAATCAGGAGACTGGATTTCTTATTTTTCAAATGGAAATAAAAAGTCGGAGTACTCTTACCTAGACAACCAGCTTCATGGACCTAATCGAATCTACTATTCCAATGGAGTGCTAGCAGAGATTATCCCTTTCGAAGCAGGAAAATTACAAGGGACCTATCAGACATTTTTTCCCAACGGAACAGTTCAAAAAACAATGGAATTTGACAATGACCTAGAGCATGGGGCATTTAAGTACTATTTTGAAGATGGGCGTTTGGAAGTAAGCGGTTCCTATGCCAAAGGCGAGCTTGAGGACAATTGGGAGAACTACGATAATTTTGGGCAGTTGATTGCCTATGGAACATATCAAGGTGGCCTGAAAGAGGGAGAGTGGCAGGAGCAAATTCCAGAGATTCAAGGATTGTATCGAGTAGGAATCTATACTGAAGGTAACAAAACTGGTTCTTGGAAGATAACCGATGGAGAAGGATTTGTTTATCAAAATGAGTTGTTTGAAAATGGAAGATTGGTTTCAATCAACGAATTCACAACTCCAACCGGGAAAGTTCTAGATGGGGGAAAGCTAAATAAAGGCAAAGGAAAACGGATCATTTATGATCGTGAAGGCAATCTTCTGGAAAAAGGGCGCTATTCCAAAGGGCTTCGTAATGGAGTTTGGTATACCTACTATCCGCAGAGTGATATGATTGCGAGTTCAGGATCCTATGTGGAAGGACGAAAAAACGGAACTTGGAAATATTATGACATGACGGGTGAGTTACTTAGTGAAGATTATTTTGTAGAGGGACAAAACTCCGAACAGCAAGAAGTTTCATCAGTTGATAATCATTTGATTGACAGAAAAGAATATTGGAGAAATCAAGTTGGTGAGCCTGAATCATCAAACGATTTAAGGTTTTTGTTGCGATTCAAACGTCCCCATGTTCAACAGATGATAAATAATTTCTAAATCAGAAAATGCTCTTAGTGCTGCTTCGAACGAGGCAGCATTTAATTTTTAATTAAAAATGGAGACGGTCATTAATTATACACTTTTTGCCCTTTGACCCACTTCCCGTATTTTAGCCGAAAAAATCCCCTGAATGAAGTTGATCGAAGTTGCCACGCCTGCCCATCAAAAGGCCTTTATCGAGATGGCGGTAGAGCTCTATAAAAATGAAAAGAACTGGATCCGGCCTATCGACGCAGATATCGAAGGGCTTTTTCACCCTGAAACAAATAAGCTTTTTCGTAATGGGGCCAAGGCTAAACGCTGGTTGCTGGAGGATGAAAAAGGAGTACATATCGGTCGAGTTGCAGCTTTTATTAACCCCAAAATGAAGGAAAAGCAACCGACCGGCGGAGTTGGATTCTTTGAGTGTATCGACAATCAAGAGGCTGCTTTTTTACTTCTGGACACTGCCAAGGCTTGGCTACAAAGTGAAGGCATGGAAGCCATGGATGGCCCGATCAACTTTGGCGAGAGGGACAAGTGGTGGGGTCTTTTGGTGGATGGATTTACCGAACCAAACTACAACATGCCCTGGAATTTTGGGTACTACCAGAAGTTCTTTGAGGCTTATGGGTTTAAGCTTTATTTCAAGCAATATACCTATATGCGTCCTGTTCAAGATTTGGGTTTTGATGAAAAAATGATTCAACGTGCCAATGCAATCATGGCGAATCCTGATTATTCATTTCGATACATCAAAGGAAAAGAGCTTCAGGAAAAAGCGCCGGAATATTTCATGACGGTGTATAATAAAGCATGGGCTCGACACATGGGAAAGTCAATCGCTTTGAAAGAAGCTCAATTGATGTTTGGTAAGATGAAGCCGATCATTGATCCACGCTTAATCTACTTTGCATTCTTCAAAGGCGAACCAGTCGGTTTTTTTATCCAAATCCCTGAGATCAACCAAATCTTCAAACATTTAAATGGAAAAATGGACTTGATAGGCAAAGTGAAGTTCCTTTGGTACAAGACTTTCTTTCCTCCCAATAAAATGCTCGGCTTGGTCTTTGGTGTAGTGCCAGAGCATCAAGGGAAGGGCGTGGAAAGTGCCATGATTATCAGTTATGACAAAATGAGCAGCAAAGCTTCTTTTCCATATAAAACCATCGAAATGAACTGGATCGGAGACTTCAATCCGAAGATGATGCGAGTTTGTGAACAGCTTTTGGCCACGATATACAAAACTCATCATACTTATCGGTATTTATTTGATCGGGAGAAGGCTTTTGAGAGACATCCGGTTTTTGATTGATAAAGTGTCCGATGATTGGTGTCAGACTGAGCACCTGACCAACGAGAGTTGGGCAGTACGAAGTCCAATACCGTCCTCGACTCCACTCGGACTGACAAAGTACGATTTACGAAATACGATTTACGAGGCGCTGAGAAGTATCGAACTTAATCCCAATTCAAATCTTTAAATAATGAATATCGAATGCTGAATTTCGAATAATGAAGTGAGTCTGGCCATCGAGCCAAATCATACAATCCGCCACGGCGGACAAGTTTTTCCAATATTTCAATTTTACAATTAAACTATAAAATGAAGAAATACGACGTGACAGGCATCGGTAATGCCCTGGTAGATATTGAGTTCAAAGTGAAAGATCAGTTTTTTCTCGACAACAAGGTCGAAAAAGGCCTAATGACCCTGGTAGACGAGGAGCGTCAAAACTCCTTGATGGAAGTCATCAACACTGCTGAAGCTAAAAAGCAAGCCGGAGGTTCTGCGGCTAATTCCGTGGTTGCGGTAAGCCAATTTGGAGGCAATTCTTACTACTGCTTTAGAGTAGCCAATGACGAACTTGGTCACTTTTATCTTAAAGATCTGCAGGACTCAGGTGTAGATTCGGCTTTGACAGAATCAAATCTCCAAGAGGGAATCACTGGCAAATGCCTGGTGATGGTGACCGAGGATTCTGAGCGAACGATGAATACTTTTCTTGGAATTACTCAAAATTTCTCCGTGAAAGACATCAATGAATCAGCGATAAAAGATTCAAAATACCTTTTCATCGAGGGCTATCTGATTACTTCTGAGAATGGAAAAACTGCCATGAAACAGGCCAAGAAAGTAGCTGAAGAAAATGGGGTAAAAGTAGCTTTAACCTTTTCCGATCCTGCGATGGTGAAGTATTTCCGGGAGCCTTTTGATGAAGTGATCGGGGCGAGTGTTGACTTACTTTTTGCAAATGAAGAGGAAGCAATGCTTTTCACCGGGAAAGATAATCTGACTGAAGCGCGAGAAGAACTGAAAAAAGTAGCTAAACACTTTGTGATCACGCAGGGAAAAAACGGTGCAATGATCTTCGATGGTGACACCTTTATTGATATTGAGCCATATCCAACCACTGCGATTGACAGTAATGGTGCTGGTGATATGTTTGCGGGTGCATTCCTTTTCGGAATCACAAATGGACATTCTTATGCAGCAAGTGGTAAACTAGCATCTATGGCTAGTTCCAAAATTGTAAGCCAGTTTGGACCAAGATTGAAGTGGCATGAGGCCAAAGAAATTCTTGCAAGATTAAATCCTTAAGAAAAATTAACGAGGGGAAAAGCTCAAAATCTCGCCTCGTTCATCTTCTTTTTCCTGCAATGGTGGATTTTTGAAACCTTACACCCTCTAATTATAGTTTACTTTGACGAATGGTTTATTTCTTATTTGAATTAAATCCTTCTAATTGCATTCTAATTTCTAAGTTGAATACTAACCCAATCTTTTTACCATGAGAAAAATTACTTTGCTTGGCCTAATTCTCGGGGTGCTCAGCATTCCGGTTTTGGCCCAAAACAAGATCGAGTTCAAGGAATTCACCTTGAACAACGGCCTGCATGTGATCATGCACCAGGATAATACGACACCCATTGTGGTGACTTCGGTATTGTACCATGTCGGTTCCAAAAATGAGAATCCGGAGCGAACTGGTTTTGCACACTTCTTTGAGCACTTGATGTTTGAAGGGTCGGAAAACATCGACAGAGGTCAATACATGAATATTATTCAAAGCCGTGGAGGAACGCTAAACGCCTATACGTCTAACGACATTACCTATTATTATGAACTGCTTCCTTCCAATGAATTGGAATTGGCGCTTTACATGGAAAGTGAGCGGATGCTTCACTCCAAGGTGGATATGACCGGGGTGGAAACACAGCGGGAAGTTGTAAAAGAGGAGAGACGTCAGCGCTATGAAAACCAGCCCTACGGAACAATCCTTCCAGAGACTTTGGTGAGAGCTTATCAAGTTCATCCTTACCAGTGGGCGCCAATTGGATCTATGGATCACTTGAATGCAGCAACCATTGAAGAATTCCAGCAGTTTTATAAAGATTTCTATGTGCCAAATAATGCGACATTGACCATTGCTGGTGATATTGATTATGCGACCACTGAGAAGTTGGTGCGAAATTATTTTTCGGAGATTCCAAAAGGAGCTAAAGAAGTTTTCAGACCCAATGTGGTTGAACCTAAGAAAACAGCTGAAATACGAGATATTATCTATGACAATATTCAGATTCCCGCTGTAATTCAAGCCTATAACCTGCCTCCAAGAAATCATCCGGATTCCTATGCCCTTTCAATGCTTTCCACTTATCTGACAGGCGGTAATTCTTCCTTAATGACCAAAGAATTGGTAGATAAGCAGCAAAAAGCATTGGTAGTGGCTGCCATTCCATTGGAATTGGAAGATGGAGGGGTATTCCTCATGTACGGAATCACCAATATGGGTGTGGAACCAAAAGATCTTGAAGCGGAAGTGGACAAACTGATCAAGCAAGTGCAAGATCAAGGTATCTCTGATGAGGAATTTACCAAGCTGAAGAACATCATGGAAAACAATATCGTGAGTGGAAACTCTACCATCGCCGGTATTGCAGAAAATCTTGCAGAAGCAAAAGTGATTTACGGAGACACCAACTACATCAATCAAGTGATGGATGCTTATTCTAAAGTCACAAAAGCTGATATACAGCGTGTGGCGAAAGAGTACATGGACCTGACTGGACGCGTAGTATTGTACTACTTACCTAAATCAGCTCAACCAGCAACTGAATAATTGTTTCACCTTATCGATCTAAAAAAATGAAAAAATTAGCAATAGCATTTGTATTTACACTTTTTGCCACTGTGAGCAGTTTTGCTCAAGTGGACAGAAGTAAGTTGCCAGAATCGGGACCAGCACCTGAAATCAAAATTGGTGAAGCAGAAACCTTCACATTGGAAAATGGTCTGAAAGTTTTCGTGGTGAAAAATACCAAGCTTCCTCGCGTGTCCTTCACCTTGGTATTGGAGCGCGACCCAATCATGGAAGGCGATAAGTCTGGAATGACAGGTTTTGTAGGCGAGATGATGATGGCCGGTACTAAAAATCGATCCAAAGATCAGCTTGATCAGGAAGTCGACTTTATTGGTGCAAGTTTAAGTGTCTCCTCGACCTCCATGTTTGCGTCTTCTTTGAAAAAGCACCAGGGTAAAGTGCTCGAGTTGATGTCTGATGTACTTTACAATCCTGTATTTCCGCAAGAAGAATTGGACAAATTGAAAAAACAAGCGCTTACTGGTTTGGCACAAAGCAAAGACAATCCAAACGCAATTTCTAGCAGACTTTCATCCGCGGTTCTATATGGGAAAAATCACCCTTATGGCGAATCCTCCAACGAAACCACAATTAATAACATTGAGGTCGAAGACGTTAAAAAATATTATACCACTTATTTCAAGCCAAATATTGCCTATCTCGCCATCGTGGGAGATATGGATAAGGTCGAAGCTGAAAAAGTAGTGAAGCAATATTTTGGAAACTGGAAAAAAGGCGAAGTTCCAAAATTCACCTATCCAATGCCTGAGCGAGCTTCTAAAAGAGCAGTTGCTTTGGTAGACAGAAGTTCTTCGGTGCAGTCAGTGATCAATTTGACTCAGCCTGTAAAAATGAAGATTGGTGACGACGATTACATCTCCAGCCGATTGCTAAATCAGATTTTGGGTGGAGGTTCTGCTTCTCGTTTATTCATGAATCTTCGTGAAGATAAAGGCTACACTTATGGCGCTTATTCTTCTATTGGTGCAGATAAATTGGTTGCAACTATCTCAGCAAACGCTTCAGTAAGAACCGAAGTGACCGACTCCGCGGTTTATGAGTTTATTCATGAGATCCAGAATCTCGTCGATAATGGAGTAACTGAAGAGGAATTAGCTAAAGCAAAAGCAGAACTTTCAGGAAGCTTTGGTAGGTCTCTTGAGCAGCCGTCTACAGTTGCAAATTTTGCTTTGAACACTGATCGATACAAGTTGCCGAAAGACTACTACGCAACTTACCTTCAGAAATTGAATGCTTTTACAGTTGAAGATATTAATGCGACAGCTAAACGCTTGATTGAGCCGGACAAATTCATAATTACCACGGTAGGAAATGGAGCAGAGATCAAGGAAAAATTGGCGCAGTTTGGTGAAGTCACGATGTATGACAACATGGGAATGCCAGCAAAGGAATTGACAGCGGATGCTGATATGACAGCCGAGAAAGTCTTGGATACTTATCTGAAAGCAATTGGTGGAGTAGAAAAAGTAAAAGCTATCAAAACTGCAAAAATCACTATGGATGCCAATGTAATGGGAACTCCTTTGAATCTCGCTTTTGTATATGACTCTCAAAATGGCCGTTATGGACAGAAGCTCTCTGTTGGAGGCAATGTAATGCAAAAAACAACATTGGCAGATGGAAAAGGTACAATTTCTGCCCAAGGACAATCTATCGAAATGAATGATGCTCAAGTGGAAGAAGCGATTCTTAATTCATTTTTATTCCCAGAAGCTGTTTACCAGGAAATGAAATATAGCCTAACATTTGACGGATTGAAAGATGTCGACGGAACTCCTGCTTATAAAGTGATCATAGCCTCGGCTTCAGGGGCGAAATTGACCAACTACTACGCACAGGAGTCAGGTTTGAAAATCAAATATGAAAACCCTGCATCAGGCGACACATTCTATTCAGACTATCAGGCGAAAGACGGTGTAATGTTACCTATGGCTTGGACAATTAAATCTCCTGCGATCCCGGTTCCATTGGAAGCTAAAGTAACTTCGATGGAATTAAATGTACCGATAACCGATGCTGACGTTAAATAATTATTGAAAGAGGGGTTCCGCTCCTCTTTTTTATTTTCCCTTAAAATAAAAAACCATGAAAATCAAATCAATTTTAGTCTCAGCAGTGATGATTACGGCGTTCCAAGGTGATCTTTTGGCTGGAAGAATCATTTCCATCAGCGATCCCATTGCAATTGTTGAAAATGATCCTGCCACGATCATCGCAAATTACATTAAGGCCGTTGGCGGTGAAGCCAAAGTGAAAACTATCAAAAATGCCAGTATGACAGCTGAGGCAAACTTTCAAGGGCAAATCATCGAAATCAAAACCATTGCTGATTCGGAAAACACTCGAATGATGCAATCTACATCGGTAGGTGGCAATGTGATGCAAAAGACTCTGCTTGTAAATGGCAGTGGTCAAATGATAATGATGGGGCAGGTTCAAGAGCTTCCTGAGGAAACGGTTGCCTTGCTTAAACCACAGACTTATGTTTTCCCTGAGCAATTTTACTCTGAAATGGGTTTCGTTTTGGAGTTTTTAGGCACGGAGGTAATTGACGGTAAGGAAACCAATAAGCTTGGAATCACCGCACCAAACGGCATGGTGACCAATGAATACTATTCTGTAGAAAGTGGTCTGAAAATCAAAACAAGCTCTGACGCTACTGGAGACATTACCTATTCGGATTATCAAGAAGTAGACGGTGTATTGTTTCCCATGATGCTAACTATCAAAAATCCGATGCTACCGGTTGCATTGGAAGCGAAAATGATCTCGGTAAAATTTAACGGAACACTTTCGGATTCTGATTTTCAATAAATGAAAACCAGCTTAAAATTATAAAGGCCTCCTGATTTTGGAGGCTTTTTTTATGCTTTCCATTTTTCAGTAAGTGGATTTATTGCTCTCATAGATAGATTAAGAACAGGAAAGAAACATCTTTTTTCCTCTGCAAGTGATATTTCCAATGCCCTACCATTTCTTTTGATTTGAATTTTTACTTCAGCTGAATTAGATGATTTTTCATTTGTCCAATTTAAGATTTGATCATTTCTCATGAGTGAAAAATAAGCTTTCGATTCGGGATGAAGTTGTAGAATTACTCCTTCGGCATTTGTTCTGATTCCAAATTGATGCAATAGCCCATCTTCTGTCAAAGTTTCTTTCATGTCAATGCCAATTGACGAAAGCTGAGATTTGAGGAAGGGAAAAAGGTTTTCTTTCCCATGGACAAAGTCGAGGAAGAAGGCATGGATTTCGGTTTTATCCAAAAACTTCTCCAATACCAAATTTTCAAAATCCTCCATGTTATAGCCTTCAAAAGGCTTTCCAAATCGCTTCCACATTTCTTTCATAATGAGACCGGCCGAATGTTCATTTTTCAATAAGAAAACATCAATACACAATGCCAGCAAAGCTCCATGCGTGTAGATATTGACTTTTCGGTCTGGTATTCCAGCTACGTATCCATCTAGCCAAAGATCAAAGGAAGATTGCGCAATGGTGTGATTTTGCCAGCCAAAACTTGCGGACTCTCTGGCAAGTACTTTCTCCAAATGCTTGAAGTAGGTTGGTAAATCGTAAACACCGGACTTGAGTAAGTACAGATCTCCCATATAAGTGGTGACCCCTTCGAGAAGCAATCCAGCTTTGGTGTAGGTTTCTTTGGAAAAATCATAAGGTAATAGTTCCTTTGGTCGTATTCTGCAGACATTCCAAGCATGATAAAGTTCATGACAGCTCACGCCAAGCAGTTCTTCCATTTGCTCGGGTTCTGATAGACTTTCTGCCGGTCCAAAAGTAATCACGGTACCGCGACGATGCTCCACACCGTGAAAGTGTGGATAGGGCAAAAGCTGAAAAATGAAATGATATTCCGGTTCGGGGAATTCTCCAAAATCCTGAATTAATTTTGAAGAAAAAACTTCAAAATGATCCGAAAATTGGCTTTGATCGAAATGTATCTCGCCATGAATCCAAATGTGAAATTGAGTTTCTCCAATCGAATAACTGTAATGAGTAAGGATTTTGGAGGCGAGGATTGTAGAATCAGCCAGCATTTGGAAACCATTTGCTTTCCAAACAGAATCAAAAATAGGAATCAGCGTGCTGATTTGCTTCGGAAACTGAGGTAAATCCAGAATGACTTCAACTTCTTCTTCACTTTTCCCCACCACATCAAAACAACAGTTGACTAAATTCAAATAAACTTGTTCGTCATCCACCCAAGAGCTTCCAGCATCCATTTTTCCACAGAAATATTCATAGCAGATTCTATAAGGTCCTTCTTGATTGGAGTTGAATTCCCAGCAGTCCTTACTTGTTTTTTCTACCAAAAGACTATTTCCTAAGGAATCGAGCACACTTAAGCTTCGGATATTTTGAGCATAATTTGCGAGTTGATAACGACCAGCTCTCCAGGCGGGTAATTGGAGTTTTACACGCTCAGTTTCATTGAAATTCAGTTTTAGTTCGATCTCTATGAACTGAGATACCGGATTTTTACATTGAATTTTATATTGAATCATAGGAAATCTATACGTTATCACAACAAATGTAGAGAGCGGATTTGTATTTCAGAAAATGGTCCATATCTTTGCAATCCTTTTCAGGGACAATGCCTGAATAGAAGATAAAGAACGCAACTAGTTAAAGATATTCGATTATGAAAAGAACATTCCAGCCTTCTCGAAGAAAAAGAAAGAACAAGCACGGCTTCAGAGAAAGAATGTCGTCTGCTAACGGTAGAAGGGTAATCAAAGCAAGAAGAGCAAAAGGTAGACATAAGTTGACCGTCTCTTCCGAAAAGACACTGAAGAAGTAATTCTTTGCACTGCTTTTCGTATGTTCACATACGAGTCCAGTCCAGCGATGAATTTTAAACTTCCAAAGAACGAGCGGCTACATGCCGAAAAGCTTATCAAGGAACTTTTTAACAAAGGTTCCTCTTTTTTTTTGTACCCCTTCAAAGTGCTTTTTATAAAGAAGGCAGAGCTGAATACTCAACCCAATCAGGTCCTTTTTTCTGTTTCCAAAAAGAAAATCAAAAAAGCGGTAGGTCGAAACTTCATCAAACGAAGACTGAAAGAAGCTTATCGACTCAATAAGCATATCATTCCCCCCGATGGAATTATTGTGGGCCTTATATTTGTTGGAAAGGCAGAAATGCCATTTGCTGAGATTCAGCCCAAAATGATTCAGGTCTTGAATCGTTTAAAACAGGAATTACCTCAAAACCCGCTTTCCTCATGATCGAGAAATTGAAAAAACCGATTGTATTTATTCCATTAGTTCTAGTTCTTTTCCTTGGCACTATCGCCTTTCAGGTGAAAAATGATAAGCTGTTTGCCTTGGCAAAGAACATTGACATTTTTGCCACTTTGGTTAGAGAGCTAGATTCATATTATGTAGATGAAATCGATCCGGACAAGTTGGTCACGATTGGAATCAAAGCAATGCTGGAGGAGTTGGATCCTTATACCGAATACATTCCTGAGGAAGAATCGGCTGATTTCCGAATGCTGACTACCGGAGAATACGCTGGAATAGGTGCGCTGATCGGGAATCGAGGGGGAGGAAATATGATATTGATGCCTTATACTGGTTTTCCGGCTCAATCTTCCGGGTTAAGGATTGCTGATTTTATTTTAAAAATAGACTCAATTGATGTTCATAAAAAGAACACTTCAGAGGTTTCAGAGCTCTTGAAAGGACCTGCAAATACGCCGGTATTGGTAAAAATTCTTAGAGATAAGGATACCTTAGACTTTTCCTTGATTCGAAAAAAGATCACATTAAAGAATGTGCCTTTTTATGGAAAAATCGATGACAAGACTGGTTACATCAAATTGTCAGATTTTACCACAAATGCTTCTACAGAGGTAAGAAATGCCTTGGTCAATTTAAAAAGCCAAGGAGCCGAGCGATTGATTTTGGATTTGAGAGACAATCCAGGTGGATTACTTAGTGAAGCAGTTGAGATCGTCAACCTCTTTATTCCCAAAGGAAAGGAAGTGGTTAAAACTTTAGGGAAATTGCAAAATGTCAATTACACCTATAAAACTACCAAAACACCAATTGATAAGGACATTCCTTTAGTTGTTTTGATCAATGAGCGAAGTGCTTCAGCGGCAGAGATAGTGGCAGGCGCTTTTCAGGATTATGATCGAGCAGTGTTGGTAGGAAGAAAGTCTTTTGGAAAAGGGTTGGTACAAACTACAATCCCACTTACTTATAATGCCCAGGTCAAAGTAACCACAGCGAAGTATTACATTCCAAGCGGGCGTTGTATTCAAGCTATTGACTACGCTCAAACGAGAGAAAATGGGGCATTGACATCTGTACCAGATTCATTAAGAAAAGCCTTCAAAACTGCAAATGGCAGAATTGTGCGTGACGGAGCAGGCATAGAGCCGGATGATATGGTAGGCGAGGTTAAGTACGCTCCGATTTCTTATACGCTTGTTGCGGGGAATCATATTTTTGATTTTGCGACGCAATATTTTTACAAAAATAAGTCGATCTCTAACCCAATGACCTTTGCTATCTCCGATCGTGATTACGAAGAATTCAAAAAGTTTTTGGAAGGTAAAGAATATGACTATACAACCTATGTAGAGAAGTCTGTACAAGACCTTGAGAAGTACGCTGAAAAAGAGGTCTATTTCGATGAAATCAAAAGCCAGCTTGAAGCGATCAAAGCCAAAGTGAATCACAGCAAGGAAAATGATTTGGATACTCACAAAGCTGAGGTTAAAAAAATCCTTAGTGAAGAGATTGTGTCTCGATACTATTTTCAGGAAGGAATGATTGAAGCTGGTCTTGATCAGGATCTTGCGATCGATCTTGCAAAAACTTACCTTTCAAATCCAACGAAGTCTTTTAAAATTCTATCAGCTTCAGCAAAATAATGGCAAGAATTCTTTCCATTGAGACATCGACCCCAGTATGCTCTGTTGCTGTTCATGATTCAGGCAGATTGATTAGCCTTTGTGAAATCACTGAACAAGGCGCTCATGCCGAGCGATTGATGCAGTTGGTTGTGGATGTGGTGGAAAAAGCCGAGCTGGAGTTAACTGATTTGGATGGAATTGCAGTATCAGAGGGGCCGGGTTCTTACACCGGATTACGTATTGGGGTCTCCACAGCAAAAGGCTTGGCCTTCGGTCTCAATTTGCCGCTGATTTCGATCAACACACTTCAGGCTTTGGCAAGCGCTGTGGTTTCCGAAGAAGCTGCATTGATTATCCCGGTTTTGGATGCAAGAAGGATGGAAGTTTTCAGGGAAGTATTTGATTCCAATCTAAATTCAGTTGCACAACTGGATTCGGAGATTTTAGAAGAAGGGGTTTTTCAGAACTTTTTAGAAAGGGGGAGAGTTTATTTTGCTGGTGATACACTGGAAAAATTAAAAACTGTTGTCTCAAGTGAAAATGCTCAATTCGTTTCGGATTTAACATTTTCGGCTGCTCATTTGGGTAAGTTGGCTTTTATAAAATTCCAAAATCAGGATTTTGCTGACATTGCCTATTTCGTTCCAAACTATCTTAAGGAATTCAAAGCTTTACATTCTAAAAAGAATCCACTACTCAGCTTATGAGTGATATCGTCAACAGAGTGTCGTTAAGTTCGATCATTTCGTTAAATCTTGAGGAGATTTATCCCAAGGAAGAGCGTATCATTTTTGACTTGAAGCCATTTCTTTGGCAAGAATTGATTCTGAAAGAGCAGGATTTTAGAAAAGCACTCAAAGTGATTGATTGGGAGAACTATCGTGAAAAATGGGTCGCCATAACTTGTTCCGCTGATGCAATAGTTCCTACTTGGGCATTTATGTTGGTCTGTACTTATCTCCAGCATGTCTCAAAGGGATACGCAATTGGCAATTTAGATGCACTTGAGACCCTGATTTCCGAAACTGTGATATCAACTTTTGATTTAGAATCATTCAGGGATCGTCCTGTAGTCATTAAAGGTTGCAGTAATTTCCCGATTCCACTTTTTGCTTATGGCAGGATGATTTCCGCCCTTCAGCCAGTTGCTAAGTCACTAATGTTTGGTGAGCCCTGCAGTACTGTGCCTTTATTCAAAAGATCAAAGTCTTGATTTAGAAAGGATAAAGTGGCCCAACAAAAAAGATTATGATTTTTGTATGGGAAACACTTGTGTAATCAAATTCACTCTTCTATGTTTGCACTCCCATTCGAGAATACGTCTCCGGGAAAATTTGAAAACAGAGATCAAATAGAAGAAAAAAAGGAGATATTTTTCTTTTGAGTTTTGTAAAAACGAAACAAAACACGATCTTTGCACTCGCATTTGGGACTAGGGTCTCGCAATTCTCGATAAAGATTGAGATAAAGTTCTTTGAAATGATGTAAGAGAGAATGAGAGCCTGAGGACACAGGCGGGAGATTGTTGATAAGCTTAGGCGGTCAACGATTTGAAATAATGATAAATTACAATGGAGAGTTTGATCCTGGCTCAGGATGAACGCTAGCGGCAGGCCTAATACATGCAAGTCGAGCGGCAAGTCGAGGAGTAATCTAAGACCTAGAGCGGCGCACGGGTGCGTAACGCGTATGCAACCTACCTTTCACTGGGGGATAGCCCGGAGAAATCTGGATTAATACCCCATGGCACTGCGAAGAGGCATTTCTTTGCAGTTAAAGATTCATCGGTATGAGATGGGCATGCGTCTGATTAGCTAGTTGGCGGTGTAACGGACCACCAAGGCGACGATCAGTAGGGGTTCTGAGAGGAAGGTCCCCCACACTGGCACTGAGATACGGGCCA
>NZ_JBKBKZ010000031.1:0-68235 GCF_046296635.1 Algoriphagus sp.
CGAGGCCTTTACCGGCACCGCGGAAGAGCCTGACGATCTGGACGAGGATGACGAGCCGCGCAGCGGCGGCTGGCATCCGGCGGACTGAACGGGGCGCGGTTTTGCGTCCCGCGAGCGGGGGGGGGGGGGGGGGGGGCGGGCCCCCCCCCCCCCCCCCCCCCCCCTCCCGGCCAAATATACAAAACCTCGGTGGCCGAGCGGAGTCGAGGCCTAATGTCAATTAGGTTAGGTATTTGAAATCTTCAGAACCTCTATTTTTAAATTATGGAAGCAGTTATGTATATTCTTCAATGTGGCAATGGTTTATACTACGTAGGAAGCACCAAAAATTTGAAAAAAAGACTTGCACAACACCAGTTAGGTGAGGGTGCAAATTTCACCAGAAAACATCTTCCAGTGAAGATAGTGTATTTTGAAAATTTTGATAGAATTGAAGAAGCATTTTAACGAGAAAAACAGGTTCAGAATTGGTCGAGAGTTAAAAAGGAGGCACTTATAAATCGAGACTTTAAAGCTTTAAAAGAATTCAGTAAAGGTAAATCACAGGGCTTATCATAAATTTGAAATCTGATTATCCGCTTCATTGCCATTAGGTTAAAATGACCTCGACTTTTCTCCCCCGCCTATGAAACAAAAACAATCGGTCACCGAGCGAAGTCGAGGTGAAGCAAAATAAAATTTGTCTACTGGCATAATTCCCTATATCCATATTTTTTTTTCTTCGAATCAAAAAAAAGGCAGCCTAATCAAGCTGCCTTTTATTTTTGAGTTGTTTATATTAATTGAGTACAACTGGAAAAGTGATGTCAAGATCTGTCTCTCCACCTGCTTGTACAAAGTTTGCAAAATTAGGGTTTGTGGCGCCTGGGAAGCTTTTATCCAAATCGTGTCTTAGGATTACGCGTAATTGGGCATTGTTTGTTCCTGGGGAAGAAGAAACGACTACCTTGGTTCTTAGTCCGATTCGTTCTCCGCTTGGATCGTCATAGGTTATTGCTAAGATGTTTCCAGTCACGACAGTTCCAAGGAAAAAAAACTGATGCTCATCAGCCTCTTCAAGAATTTCTTTAGTGATATCCTCATTTTCAATACTATTGAAAAGTTCGATAGACATTCTATAGGTTTTTCCTTTAGTCAACGTGACAGTCTGAATAGTAGGTGAAGATCCTACTTCGATTCCTTGCGGATCACTTGCTTTGAATGAAATCACGGAACCTACTGTAACTCCACTTGCATTTAATTCCTGAAATTTAAGTGTGACATCAGTGATTACCTCGCCGTCGTTCTCTTCTTCAGGATCATTACTTTCGCATGAAGCAAATCCCA
Organism: Algoriphagus sp.; assembly: GCF_046296635.1. Lineage (GTDB taxonomy): Bacteria > Bacteroidota > Bacteroidia > Cytophagales > Cyclobacteriaceae > Algoriphagus. The sequence goes on from NZ_JBKBKZ010000031.1 coordinate 1,327, forward strand.
TAGCAAGGGCAACAAAAAGGTAAACAGGCAGTTTTCTTAAATCTTTCATAATTTAAATTGTTTAGTAATAGATTAGTTTGTTTATTAGAATTGGTAATTTAGTTTTAATAAAATATTCCGTCCCATGTCCGCTGTGAAGTAGCGGAATCGGTTCATGTATTCTTTGTATTCGGTATTGAAAAGGTTGTTGATTTGAAATCCAATATTGAATTGATTTTTAGCAAGCTGAATCTTCTTTTGGTATCCAAGATTGATAAGAGCATAAGCAGGGGGAGCAGGAGCCAAATCAAAGTCGGGCTCTCTATTTTGTTGTGCTACCAAAACATTACTAAGTGTAATGCGGTCGGAACTTGGATTTGAATTTTTGCCGAAAGCGAAAGAAAATCCCCAATCCATTCGATCAGATGGAATGAATGGGAAATAATTCCCTTCATCCGTATTTTTAGCACGAATTATAGAGCCCTTCAAGTATCCATTTATTCGATCTGAGAAGGAATAGCTTCCTGAAATATCAAGGCCGTAGAAGAAGGCATCTGCCTGAAGGTATTCATAGACATTAAACGTGCCGCGAAGCGAGACAACAGTTTCTCCGGTCGGACTTAAATAGATGTAGTTCTGGATTTGATTAGCATAAGCCGTGATTTCAACCAATGCTTTTTCTGTTTCATATTCCAGTCCATTGACCCATTTGAGTGAGTTTTCAGAAACCATGTTAGGATCACCGATTTCTACAGCAGCAGCGCCATGGTGAAGACCCTGACTGAATAGCTCATTGATGTTTGGCGGTCTCCAAGCTGTGCCCAGATTACTTGTAAAGGCAAATTTTGGACTCAAATGGTATAATCCACCAATAAATGCGGAGAAGTTTTGGTAGTCAAGTTCTGCCTCCTGCAGTTCTCCACCTACAAATCTCGCTGCACTTACGGTTCTGAAATCGTATCGTAAGCCACCTTCCAATTCAAGTGGGCCTTTCAGGTATTTTTCGATGGCATAAATCCCCCCGTTGAACATGTCATAATTCGGAATTAGTGGAGTAACTCCAGTCCCAGGGACATTGCTGTTCGCTTGCTGGATGACATTTATACCAAAAGATCCACTCCAGTTGGATTTCAGATTATGATCTAGAAAAAGGTCTACAGTATTGGTGAAAAGCTCTAAATCCAAACTTGGTCGAGCATTCAATTCACCCCTGCGACGGTCAAATTCCTGTCGCTCGTTTAGCTGGAAACCATACTGAAAATTAAGTTTCCAATCCGAATTGAGGTGATAGTGTGATTTGATTTTGGCAAGATGGTGGACGACAACCTGCTTTGGGTTGTTGATTTCATAGCTGAAATCAGCATCGGTAAAAGGTCTACCATTTGAAATGATCTCTTGCAGGTCGGAAAGATTTCCGGTATGAGCATCTCTTAAGATTCCCAATTCTGTATTGAAAAAGCTATAATAGGCCTCCACACCCAGTTTTTTGGAGCTATAACCTACCGCTCCCGAGAAATTGAACTCAGACATGCCTGTGTTCGCTTGGTAATAGTCAGGTGATTTGACATTTCCTGCTCTTTTCGTCGAACCTTGAACTCGATAGCCTAGTCCCTTGATTTTCTCTGAACCACCCTGATGAGAAGCTGCAATATTTCCCATTCCACCATTACTTGCACCCAGAAGATGGATTTCTGTCAAATGTTTTTTTGAGGTAGGAAGAGATGGGGGATTAACCAGAATTACTCCACCCATGGCTTCAGGCCCGAATCGAACAGTCTCCGCACCTTTGATTACGGTAATTTCATCTGCGAGAAAGGGATCAATTTCAGGAGCATGTTCGGCACCCCATTGCTGTCCTTCCAGACGGATTCCATTGTTCAATATCATTATCCTGTTGCTGTGCATTCCGTGAATGACAGGTTTCGAAATAGTATTGCCAGTAGAAAAAGTGGTAACACCGGCCACACGTTTTAAACTTTCGCCCAGACTTTCACCCCTCGACTGAAGCAATGCTTCACCATATAAGGAAGTGACAGCGGTGGTAGTTTGTATCGCCTCCTGATGTCCGTGAACTTCCACACCACCCAATTCAAACGATTCCTCTTCCATTCGGAAGGTCTGAGCAGTGGTGTTACTCGTAAGATTGATTGTTTGTCGGATTTCTTTGTGTCCGAGGTATTGGACGTTAATAGTGTAAGTTCCCGGGCAGAGGTCCCGAATCACAAAATTCCCCCTTTGGTCTGAAACAGCTCCAGTTCGAGTTTCCAAGATCCAGATATAAGCTGCTTCAATCGCGTTGTCGTTTTCTTTGTGTAGGATCTTTCCTCTTATGATTAATTCGCATTTCTGGGCATTGGTTTCAATGCCAAAAATCAAAAAGGCGATTAGTGAGAGGATGGGTCGATAGTGTAACACGGTTGCAAAAGTAATTGCTTCAAAAGAATTAAACCAGAGTTTATGAAACAAAGTTGCAGAAAGTGTTGAGTGGTGGAAAAAGGAAGTTGGGTGCTGGGTGTCGGGATTTGATTGAATAGAATTTTTGAAAAAAGTATAATTAGTGTATATAGTTGTTTTTTAGAAATTCATTAATGAAACATATTCATAACTACTGTGAAATTGTTCAACCCCTTTCGGGGTTGGCTCTTTTGATCCCCAAATTTAATTTCCCTAGGTTGCACCTAGGGCTATTCAGAAGTTCGACCACTTCGTGGTCACATATCTATTCTTTCAAAATATAACTCCGAGAGGGGTCAAACTGACCACTTCTTGGTCATAATTTCCAATTGTTGATAGTTTTATTTCCGACCCCAATAGGGGTCTAACTTCTCAATAGCCACGGGTGGAACCCATGGAATAAAAAAATTGATTGTTGGTCCCGACCCCGTAGTGGGTCGAACTATTCGGGAATCATTATTTTTCATCGGATAAGTAGTTTATCAAATTTTCTTTTTCACCCAACTCTAACTCTTAAAATTACCCAGCCACAAAAAAATCCGGCGATTAACCGGATTCCATAAAGTTTAGTGTTGGTTAGTTCAACCAAGAATTCCATGGAATTCGACTCAGGATCAAAACCAATCCAATCGCATACATCATATAGATGCTTCGAAATTTGCCACGTGAAGCAGCGATTTTCTTCGATCTGATGTATCCGACGCTAATCAGGATGATTGCGATGATATTAATCAATGGATGTTCCAAAGCGGTAAGTCTTGCTGTGGAATCTGACATCGCCCCACCACCTGTTAGTAGGGAAAATCCAACAGGACTGACGAAATATAGAATCAAACCCACTAAAAGCTGAACATGGGAAAAGATAAAGGCGATCATGGCGATCTTCCGATCCTTTTCGGTGAATTCTCTACCGGAAAGCGAACCGATCAGTGCATAAATAATAACCACAATCAGCGCAAGCAATGCGAGATAGGCTATTCCAGAGTGTAAATGTTGAAGTCCGGTGTACATGTTAGTATGATTTGTTGGGTGAAATTAATGCAAAAGAAATTAGGGACATGTCTTAATTGTTCAAAAACCTTTATAGAGATGAGAAAATGTATTGATGATTTATTTAAAACCCATGAATTCTTTGAAGCGCACGACACCGATTTCCTTCAGTCTTTTGTCTCCGGTCTCCCGTGCTGAGCGAAGTCGAAGCATCCAGCCAATTTTCCAGAAATAATTTGAATGATAGAAGAATAGTGTCTTCACATATTCTATTCAATATACAACACCAAGCCCTTCAAGTATTCTGTTTCCGGATGGAAAATATTGATCGGATGGTCAGCGGGCTGGGAGAGTTGGTGTAGGACTTTCACTTTTCTCCCGGTTTCCATAGCCGCGGCAGCGATTGTATGGGCAAACAAACTTTTGTCAACCACCTGACTGCAGGAGAAGGTGAAAATGATTCCTCCAGGTTTGATTTTGCGAATCGCTTCCGCATTCAGTCTCTTGTAAGCCTGAACTGCATTGTGTCGGGCTTTGATATTTTTTGCAAAAGCCGGTGGATCTAAGACGATCAAATCAAAATCATCACCTATCTCCCGAATGTACTTAACTACATCAGCCACAATGGATTCATGCTTTCCAGTGAAACCTGGATTTAACCCTAAGTTCTGTTCAGTGAGTGCAATCGCTTTATTGGAAATGTCCACTGAATGAACTTCAGAAGCACCTTCATTCAGAGCCAAAACTGAAAAACCACCGGAATAACAGAAGGTATTCAAGACCTTTTTTCCTTTGGAATAAGTCGAAACCAATTTTCTATTTTCTCGCTGATCGATGAAAAAGCCCGTTTTTTGACCTTTTTCCCAATCAATGCGATAGGTCGCTCCATATTCCTGAACGAGGTCGGTTTCAGCTTTTCCCCAAACCCAATCATTGGATTCGATGCCGAGATTTTTTGGAAGTGTCTCCGCGCTTTTGTCGTAAACGCCTTTCAACTTTTCTCCAAAAACCACCTGAAGAGCAGCCGAAATCCCAGCGATATGTTTGTGCATACCGATATGATGCGCCTGAATTACCGCTGTTCCATTATAATAATCAATGATCAATCCCGGAAGTAAATCCCCTTCTCCATGAACTAATCTGAATACGTTAGTTTGTTGATTATCAACTAATCCAAGATTTTTTCTTAATTCATAAGCTGAAGCAATTTTTTCATTCCAGAAGTCTTGGTCAATTGCTCTTTCCTCAAAGGAAATAATCCGAACCATAATGGATCCCTGTGAGAAATGACCGATGCCAAGGAATTCCTCTTTCGCAGAAAACACCGTCACCAAATCTCCGCTTTCCAATCCTGGGTCTGCTTTGGCAATGGCTCCGGAAAACACCCAATGGTGGCGACGCTGTAATGAAAACTCTTTCCCTCTTTGGAGGATAATTTTAGGATAACTCATAAGATTCTTCGAGCTTGTTTGGGAAAAGGTGACTTCCCACGATCATGGCAAAGATACTTGCTAAAAGGCCAAAAATATGTGAGGCGATTTCTAATTCCAGATTATCACAAATCAAATACACACTCATCCCGATAAACATGGAAAGGATTGCCCCAGCTTTGGAAGCTTTTTTCCAATAAAGTCCAGCAGTCAATGGCGCAAATAAGGATACCAATAGCAGAATCGAAGCTCCGGCTACAAGCTCATAAATATTGGAATCACGTGAAGCCATGTAAGTCGCAATAAGGGCAACAAACACCACGCTAAACCTCAAAATCCAGAGAAAGTGGAACTCCTTGAGTTTCTCTTTGAAAATGGGCCGAATCAGGTTTTCAGAAATCAAAGCTGCAGGCGCTAGCAAACCGGAACTTGCCGTGCTCATGATTGCAGAAATCAAGGCTCCAAAGAAAATAATCTGCACCGGTAATCCTCCATGCGCCAAAACCATCGAAGGCAGGAGCATTTGCTTGTTTTCAAGGTAGAGTTCGGGATAAAGGACTTTCGCGCCAAGCGCAATAAACAAAGGCAAAAGCCCAAATGTCAAATAAAATCCTCCTGCGAGATAGGCGGACTGAACCGCGACTTTTTCGGATTTGGCGGACATCACCCGTTGATAAATGTCCTGACTTGGAATGCTGCCAAGACCAATAATAATCCAAGCGCCGAGATAATTCACCCAAGAAGTAAAACCAGCGTCTGGGAAAAACTGAAAGCTTCCTTCTGGTGATTTTGAGAGAATTTCATTCACTCCTCCAGCTTCTCTACTAATCATGATGGTCACCCAAATGAGCCCAACCACGATCATAGTTGTCTGTATAAAATCTGTGATGGAAATGGCCCACATTCCTCCGAGAAAGGTATAAATCACCACTATTCCGGCAGAAAGGATGATTCCCTGAGTTAAACTCAAATCCGTGACTGTTCCAAAAATCAAACTCAAGGCCACCAACTGTGCAGCAACAAAGCCAAAATACACCGGGACCATAAATACAGTGGCAAAAAACTCTACACGCTTTCCAAATGCTCGCTTGAAAACATCTCCAATGGTCAACACACCCATCCGATACATCGGTCGTAAGTAAAACATGCCGAACAAAATCAGACAGAGCGCTCCTCCAAAAGGATCTTCCATCACGCCCTGAAGGCCTTCTTCCAGAAAAACAGACGAAGCTCCAAAGATAGTCTCCGAACCAAACCAAGTAGCAAAAAGGGCAGAGGCAGAAAGAAAAAGTGGCAGGGATCGCCCTGCCAAAACAAAGTCATTGGAATTCTTGACCAACTTGGAAGCCCAAGCTCCTACAGCAACCGTAATTGCCAAGTAGATGATGATTGCAGTGAGGAGCAATGACTTAAGAGTTAGCTTTTGCCATACATTTTTTCTCGGATTCCTTTGATTTCTTCGCTTGCGAGGTAATCATCATAAGGCATTCTGCGGTCTATGGTTCCATTTGGAGTGAACTCTACTATTCTGTTGGCGGAAGACTGCACGAAAGCGTGGTCATACGAACTCATCAGCACCGTTCCGTTGAATTCGACGATTGCGTTGTTGAAAGCAGTGATTGATTCCAAGTCGAGGTGATTGGTTGGTTCGTCCATCACGAGGAGGTTTGGATTCTGGAGCATCATACGGGAAACCATGCAGCGAACCTTTTCTCCTCCGGAAAGGACTGTACATTTTTTGAAAGATTCTTCTCCTGTGAAAAGCATCCGACCAAGGAAAGTCCGCACATAAGCTTCTTCTTGATTGGTCGAATATTGTCTCAACCAATCAATCAAATTCAAATCAGTTTCGAAGTATTTGGCGTTGTCGTTTGGCAAATACGCTTTGTTGATGGTCACGCCCCATCTCATAGAACCTTTGGTTGATGGGATTTCCTCCATGATCGTTTGGAAGAATTTATTGACCGCCTGCTTGGTTTTGGAGATGAAAGCGATTTTGTCGCCCTTGTCCACCATGAGGTTCACATCTGTGAAGTAAGTAACCCCGTCTGCTTTCAACTCCAGGTTCTCAGTCATAAAGATCTGATCACCCGCTTCTCTTTCAGGCTTGAAGATGATACCGGGATATTTCCTGGAAGAAGGCTCGATATCATCGATATTGAGCTTCTCGATCATTTTCTTTCGGGCAGTTGCCTGCTTGGATTTTGCCACGTTGGCAGAGAATCGATCAATGAAGGACTGCAATTCCTTTCGCTTATCTTCTGCTTTCTTGTTGGAATCAGATCGTTGCTTGAGCGCGAGTTGAGAAGATTCGTACCAGAAGGTATAGTTACCGGAGTAGATTTTGATTTTGCTAAAATCGATATCCACCACGTGAGTAGAGACCGTATCCAGAAAGTGTCTATCGTGAGAAACTACGATTACGATGTTTTTGAAGTCCAAAAGAAAGTTTTCCAACCACTCGATGGTGTCGGAATCCAAGTCGTTGGTAGGTTCATCGAGAATTAGGATATCAGGATTGCCAAAAAGCGCCTGCGCTAATAAAACCCGTACTTTTTGGTTACCGGCCAATTGATTCATCGGCAGATAGTGAAGATCTTCAGAGATTCCCAAACCGGAAAGCAGGGAGGCCGCATCTGATTCTGCATTCCAACCGTCCATCTCAGCAAATTCGGACTCGAGTTCGGAAGCACGCAAGCCATCCGCTTCGGAGAAATCCTCCTTTAGATATAGCGCGTCCTTTTCGGACATGATGGAATAAAGTTTCTTGTGACCCATCAGCACGGTCTTCAGGACTTCGACTTCGTCAAAAGCAAAGTGGTTTTGGCTCAAAACAGCCATTCGCTGGCCTGGAGTTATATTTACCGAACCGGAAGTCGAGTCGATTTCGCCGGAAAGGATTTTCAAAAAGGTGGATTTTCCCGCGCCGTTTGCGCCGATCACCCCATAGCAATTGCCGGTGGTGAATTTAAGGCTGACCTCATCGAAGAGGGTTCGCTTACCAAACTTGAGGGATAAATTATCTACTGAAATCATGAATTTTCTGCTTTTTAGAGGCACAAAGATAGGGAAATTAATTTTTTCAGGCTTAGCAGTTCCCTTGGCATATTGAGTCAATTTTGGCATTTGTCAAATTTTATGATAGAATATTTTTGCTTTGATTATATTCAAAGTTCTTAATGCCCCACTTATAGTTTTATGAGATTAATGTTTGCGCGGTTGGTTTTTGTTTTGTTGCTGTTGAGCACTGGGAATTCAGCGTTTGGTCAGCTTTCTACTGTCGGGAAGGAGTTCTGGGTGGGTTTCATGGAAAACAATCGGATCGGTAGCTCTGGCAATAATGCAGGAGCACCGGATTTTGCAGTAATAGAGATCACAGCCAATGAAAATTCTACAGGGGCTATAGAATATCAGGGAGTTTCTACGCCCTTCATACTTACGGCAGGTCAACAATTTACACTCAGAGTTCCCTCTCAGGATTTGGATTTACTTCATCGAAGTTCGGGTGCGATTGAAAATAAAGGAATCCATATTACCTCCTCCGGAAAAATTGCAGTGCACGCATTTAACGAGCGATTTCGAAGTGCTGATGGGACAGTTGTCTTGCCGATTGGGGCCTTGGGCAGGGATTATTATGTGACTTCTCATTTTGAGACACTCACAGTCAACGTGAATTATGATGCCAATACAAATAACGAGAGCACACTTCTGGTGGTAGCCACCGAAGATAATACAGAGATCGAAATTACCACCAGTGTAAATTCCATAAGTGGAAATCAAGCAGGAACACCCTCAACTATCACACTTAACAGAGGACAAAGTTATCAGATCAAAGCAAGGGCTGATTTGACTGGTTCGAGAGTGCGGGTCATTGGCGACAATGCTGATGAATGCAAGAAAATAGCAGTTTTCGGTGGAAATAAATGGACTTCGGTAGGAAATTGCGGACAAGCAAATGACGTCCTTTTCCAGCAGACTTACCCCGTCAATACATGGGGTTCAAGTTTTGTTCACGTTGCACTTTCCGGGAGGACCTCTGGAGAATTGGTGAAGGTGCTCGCTTCTGAGGATAATACCGAAGTGAGAGTTAACGGAACTCTCCAAGGAACGATAAATCGAGCAGAATTTTTGACTCTGGAATTTGGAATCAACGAATCCGGAAAAATTGATACATCTAAACCTTCTTCGGTTTCTGTTTTTTCCAAAAGTATGGCCTGCAATCAACCCACGGCACCTGGAGCAACGAATGGAGATCCATTTATGATCACTTATAGCCCCAGTGAGCAGTTTCTGAGAGGATTGACATTTAATGCTATAAATCTACCATCCATCACAGCTCATTATGTGAATATTGTAGTCAAAACCGGTACTCAGGATGCTACATTTTTGGATGGGGTGAATATTGGAGGGCAGTTTAATTTGCTTTTGGCCGACCCAAATTTTCATTATGCCAGAGTCAATATTTCAAAAGGGGTTCATCAATTACGTAATGCTCAAGGGTTCGCAGCCTACGTTTATGGTTTTGGTAATTTGGAGTCCTATGGCTACGCTGCAGGTGCGGCATTGGATAATCTCAATTTCGCAGCAGATTCGGGATATGATTTTGAGGTGGAAGGTGAAAAAGTCGCTTGTCTCAATCAGGAGGGACTATGGGAAATTAATTCTGAGAATCCTGACTTTATGTACTTTGTTTGGAATTTTGGTGATGGTACTGACCCCCAAGTCGGGAAGGAAGTTGGACATATTTATACTAAACCCGGTAATTATGAAATTAAAGTATCTGCGGCCTTAAGTCCAAATTCCTGCGATGAACAGGAGGAAGTGACCTTTGAAGTAGAAGTTTTCGAAACCAAGGGAGAGTTGTTGGGAGAAACTTCAGTGTGCCCTGAAGTGGAACAGGTAATGTATCGAATGAAGGATCTATTTAATGTGACAAAAGGAGCGTTTGAAGTAGATGGAGGATTGATTGTGGCAGATTATGGGGATTCTGTTCTTGTTAATTGGGGACCGGCCAATACGGAAGCCAAGCTTAGATTGATACCCTATTCACAGAATGGTTGTCCTGGCCCGCCGATTGAATTGCCCGTGGTAATTAATCAGAGAATAGAGGTAATCTCAGCTGTAGGTGAACTTCAGGTCTGCTTTGATCCTCTGATTCCCCATATTTATTCTGCACCCAATGCAATTACAGGCAGGGGATACGATTGGGTGGTGACAGGTGGTCAAATTATTTCCGGTCAAGGAGAATCGAAGATTGAAGTCAGTTGGGATCAGCCGGGAATCACCGGAATAGTAGAGTACACTGCTTACAGCCTAGTCGATAATCAGTGTGAGGGAAAGGCAGCACCAATTCAAATTCAAGTTGCAGGGGAATTTTTGGCAGACGTAAGTGGAATTGATGCCATAGGATGTGCAGGTTTGAACTCCGGAAGCATTTCTTTAAATATTCAGGGAGGTAATACCCCCTATAAATTCGTGTGGCAACATGATCCTTCACTCAATTCCCCAACGGCGTTGAATTTATCGGCAGGAACTTACAGTGTAAAAGTAACCGATCAATTGGGATGTGAGCGCATCCTTGAAAACATTGAAGTAGTTGAACCGGCACCCCTTGAAGTGTTAGCTGTGTCGCCAATTGGTGTTTCTTGTTTCGGTAAGCCGGATGGAGAATTGACCTTGAATGTCACAGGAGGAGTTGTGCCATATTCTATTCAATACGAGGGTTTAAAAACATTTTCCGGCACGATTTCACTAGCCGGTTTACCGTCGGGGAATTATAATTTGGAGGTTAAAGATTCGAATGGGTGTGTCATACCTGTAAGTTTTGAAATTACCTCTCCGGTTGCTTTGGCAGTGGATGTAAGGATGGAAAAGCCTGCCTGCCCGGGTGGAGCTAACGGAGAACTTTTTGTGCTTCCTTCCGGAAGTGCCGGACCCTATATTTACCGATGGATTGATTCGGATTTGGTAGGGAATGGAAATTTTGTTGCCGGGCTCAGTGCTGGAACTTACGAACTTGAAGTTCAGGATGCGGCAGGTTGTGTGAGTATCGGAAGAGGAATTGTTAAAGAGGCTGCTCCTCAGATTAGAATGCCGACCGGTTTCGACCCAAGACAAGGAACAGGTTTGTACGAGGGAGTTTCAAACTGTGAGACAGATTTTGAGTTGTTGATTTATAATCGTTGGGGACAGTTGATTTACTCCGGAGTGACAGGTTGGGATGGAATGGTAAATGGGGAATTTGCTGGGACCGGGTCTTACAGCTTTTTTGTGAGGTATTCATTCGTTTTGGAGGGAGTGCGAAAAGTAGAAGAAAAGAGAGGCTCTTTTATCCTGATTAGGTAAGGGAAAGCGGCTGGGAGGGTAAGTGATATGAATCAAAATTTGCCAATTACCAAGCTTTTGTTTTTGGTGTTTTTCATTTTGGGAAACAGTTTTTTTACATTGGCGCAGCTCAATACCGTCGGAAGAGAATTTTACATTGGTTTTTTGGAAAATGGCAGGAGCTTGGACACAGTCAATGTCCAGTCAGAAAAGGCGGTCCTGATTATCACAGCAAATGAAAAATCCTCGGGAACGATCGAAACTCCAAAGCAGACGCTTTCTTTCGATTTGGCAAAAGGGCAGCGATTAATTCAAGAATTTGATGCCATTGGTGAAGGATTAATTCATCCTATATCGGGCCAGGTCAGCCCAAGATTCCTTCACGTAATCTCCACAGGAAATATTGCAGTTCATGCCTTAAATGGGAGAGCTTATAGCACAGGGTCCACGGTGGTTTTGCCTGTAGAATCCCTCGGTTTGGAATACATGGTGATGGCCCATCACGAGCGAGCTAATGTGATTAATTCCCCTTTAAACCACACCACAATGGAGAGCTCGATGATCGTAGTAGGAACTGAAAATAATACGGAAGTGGAAATATTGCCATCTGTCCAAACTTCTACAGGAATACCGGCCAATTATTCCCTAAAAATCAAACTCAATGCAGGAGAATCTTATCAAATCAAATCAAATGGTGATTTGTCCGGAACAATCGTGAGAGTACTGAATGACAATAATACCAACTGTAAGAATGTGGCTGTCTATGCAGGAAATCGAATGTCAAGTTCCGGTGTATGCGGTACCACAGGGGACCACTATTTTCAACAAGCGTACCCGACCAAAACTTGGGGCAAATCCTTCATACACGTTCCGCAGAAGGACCGAACCTCAGGAGAATTTGTCAAAGTCTTGGCTTTGGAGAACGGCACGGATGTCTTTGTGAATGGGAAGTTGGAGACGAGGCTAAATGCGGGGAAATTTATTCGATTTGAATTTGGAAAAAATGATGTGGCAAACATCGAAACATCCAAACCAAGTTCGGTCGCTGTTATTTCCAAAAGCGGTTTTTGCAATGAGTTTTTTACCGCCTCCTTGGGTGATCCCAACTTTTTCTCTTATTCACCAAATGAGCAAATGATCGATGAAATCCAGTTTTCAACGGGAATTCTTTTTGGGAGATTTAACCTGACGGTTGATCACTTTTTGAATATCATTGTCACAAAAGGATCGGCGAGAAAGACAATTCTGAATGGGCAGAATATCGGTGCACAGTTTAAAGCTGTTTCTGGAAGTAACTTCGAATATGCACAAATTCAAATTCCGGAAGGTGTAAATAGACTCATAAATCCTGATGGCTTTATCGCCTACGCTTATGGTTCAGGTCAAGTCGAATCCTATGGTTTTGTGGTGGGAACAGGCACGGAGAGTGTACAATATGAAACCGAAACCAAGTATTCCTTTGAAGTGATCGGAGATAAAGTCGCCTGCCTAAATCAGGAAGGGACTTGGAAAATTTTCCCTGAAAATCAGGAATACAAGGAATTCACCTGGTCTTTTGGTGATAATACTCCGGTGGTGGAGGGGCAGGAGGCCAAACATACTTATCAAACTCCGGGGAAATACATTATCAGCGTTTTAGCCTCCACAGGTGAGGGACTTTGTAATAAGGAGGAGACTTTTCGATTTGAAGTGGAGGTAAAAGACTTGAACCCAATTCTTATTGGTCCCGAGTCAGTTTGTCCTTTGATCGATGAGTTTACTTATACTTTGGAAGACACGACAAATATGGAAAGGGTCGTGTGGACGATAAGCGGCGGGACGATCTTGGAAGAGACTCCTATCTCGGTCAAAGTCAAATGGGGTGTACCCAATCCAAAGGCTAAACTAACTGCAATTCCATTCACTGATCAGGGCTGTCCTGGTGAAGAATTGATTTTAAATGTAAACATCACTGAAACCATCGAACCAGCATTCCCTCGCGGGAATTCGGGGCTTTGTGGGCCAAATGAGGTTTTGATTTACGAAGTTCCATTTCAATCAGCCGGAAGAAATTATACTTGGTTTGTTACTGGTGGAAGCTTGGTTTCCGGTCAAAATTCTCCTCAGGTTGAAATTCTTTGGGATTTGAATGCAGGGAAAAAAACTATCTATTTCGAGGAAATCAGTAAAATTAACGGAGCCTGTGCTGGGACTTCCAAGGTTTTAGAAGTGATCATTTATCCGCAATTCAAACTTGGTGAACCAGTCGTTTTAAATCCAGCTTGTCCCGGAGAAAACAATGGTAGCATCCGACTCAATCCAAGCGGAGGCTCAGGAAAATACGAATTTCAATGGACTCATAATCCGAGTTTGAAAACCGGAATTGCCGAAAATCTATCTAGTGGCGAATACGAAGTGACAGTTTCCGATCAGACGGGTTGTGCAGTGGAGAAATTGATTATTTCCTTGACAGAACCTGATCCCTTGAGAGTTGAAGATGCAGTATTTGTTTTTTCAAATTCTTGTTTTGGTAAAACTGACGGGGAATTTTTGATCAAACCTCTAGGTGGAAATCCGCCTTTTAGTGTGGTTGGAATGGAATCTATATGGAACGGAATTGAATTGCAAGTTTTGGGTGTGGGCCCTGGGACTTATAATTTGAGGATTTTGGACAGTCGAGGCTGTTCGGTTAGAGTTGAAGCCAAGATGGAAGGCCCTGAAGATATTTCAGTTTTGGCGAGAGTTGGAAATCCGGGTTGCGAGGGAAGTTTGGATGGAGTTTTGGAATTGGAGATCAGCGGGGGAACCGGACCTTATGAAGTACTTTGGGATTCCGGGAAAACTGGTAGTCGAATCGAAGAATTGCCTTACGGGGAATTCTCATACCTAATTACAGATGCAAATGGCTGTGTTTTGACCGGAACTGCGATTGTCAATCAAGCAAAACCTGAAGTACGTATGCCAACAGGGTTTAATCCTAGGAATGGAGTTTATCAAGCCGTATCCAATTGCACGATCAATTTTCAAATTACTATTTGGGACCGATGGGGAGGCTTGATTTATTTTGGGTCAGAAGGTTGGAATGGCTTGATCAAAGGAATCGAGGCTCCTGCAAATTCCTATTCCTACCTATTCCGTTATACTTATATGTTAGAAGGAAGAGAAACTATCTCTGAGAAAAGGGGAACTTTCACGTTGATTCGATAGGTTTTTCCGTTCATTCGGAGGAATTGAATAGTTTTACGAGAGAACGACTTTAAAACAAAAATGAAGAAAATTTTAATTACCGGTGGTGCCGGATATATTGGTTCCCATACAGCTGTGGAATTATGGAATGCAGGAATGGAACCGATTATTTTGGATGATTTATCCAACTCAGAGGAGCGAGTAATAGACCGTCTAGAGGAGATTACCGGAAAAAGGTTTGCCTTTTACCAAGGGGATTGCAACAAAAAATCACTGCTTAAATCCATTGCAGACAAGCATAAAATTGAAGGTGTGATTCATTTTGCGGCTTTCAAGGCTGTAGGGGAAAGTACTGCGCAACCCCTGAAATATTACAAAAATAATGTAGGCTCCTTGATGGTCTTGCTTCAGTTTATGCAGGAGCGAGGAATTAAAGACCTGGTTTTTTCATCTTCTTGTACTGTTTATGGGCAGCCCGAATTTCTACCAGTGACAGAAGCTACACCAAGGCAAGAGGCAGAAAGTCCCTATGGGAACACAAAAAAAATCTGCGAAGATATTTTGATTGACTTAGTTAAAAGCAGAGCGGGAATACGGGTTATTTCTCTTCGTTATTTCAATCCTGTCGGAGCCCATCCAAGCGCAAAAATCGGTGAACTGCCACTTGGTACTCCAAATAATCTTGTTCCTTACATCACGCAAGTTGCATCTGGAATCCGCGAAAAATTAACTGTTTTCGGAGATGATTACGATACTTCGGACGGAAGCTGTGTGAGGGATTACATCCATGTGGTGGATTTGGCAGATGCACATGTGAAGGCTTTAGCCTTTCTAAATGATCAGGAAAACAATTTCTATGATGTGTTCAATGTGGGCACAGGAAATGGGAATACAGTTTTGGAAGTAATTCATGCTTTCGAAAAAGTAAGTGGAGTAAAGCTCAACTATCACATCGGACCTAGAAGGCCTGGCGATGTAGTGAAAACTTGGGCAGATACCACCAAAATCAACAAAGTACTCGGTTGGGAGGCAAAGTATTCTCTGGAAGATTCGATGCGAGACAGCTGGAATTGGCAGAAGAAGTTGTAGTAAAAATATTGGAACCGGGGTTTTATCCCGGTTTTTTTTGTTAGGAGTTTTAAAGGTTCCCGCCGATCACCGCAGAAAAAAGTTGCTGATATGCGCAGATTTTTTTGATAGGTTTAACCTTGATCATTGTCTAGATTTTGAAATCCATTAATTTCTACTCTCGATTAGGCCATCACCCATGATGTAGTTATTTTCCACTTTTGAGGAAAAACAAGTCTGATTCAATAGTTTTCATTGATTTTGTACTACTTTCATTTAGTATGACAGGAGCAATTAATTTTAATTTTTGGCTATTCATGGCCGGTTTGGGGCTTTTTCTTTTTGGAATGTATCATTTAGAAAAAGGCCTAAATGGGTTGGCCGGAAAGTCGTTTCGAAATTTATTGGAGAAGGTCACCAACAAACCATGGAAAGGAGTACTCACAGGAGCATCGGTTACCGCCGTGGTGCAAAGTAGTTCTTTGGTGACGCTCTTGGTAGTTGCTTTTTTGGGAGCGGGAATGATGCCTCTTACCAGTGCTATCGGAATCGTATTAGGAGCAAATTTGGGTACTACTGTTACCGCTTGGATTGTGGCTACTTTAGGATTCAAGGTAGATATTTCCAATTTGTCATTTCCTTTTTTAGCAATAGGTACATTCACTTATGTGATGTTGGACAGGCGCAAAAACCTGAAAAACATCGGTAGTTTTCTAATTGGTTTTGGATTACTTTTTTTGGGTTTGGATTACCTTAAAGAATCCATTGAAGACCTCTCAACACAAATAAATTTATCAGAATTTGTTGGTTTTGGCCTTTGGGTTTTCTTAGTAATAGGCATCGTTATTACGGCACTTATTCAATCCAGTTCTGCGATGATTGTAATTGTCCTGAGCGTGTTATACTCGGGGATGATAGATATTTATCAGGCTATGTCGATGATAATTGGCGCAAATATCGGAACTACTTCCACCTTGATTCTAGCTTCACTCAAAGGTCCTGCTGACAAAAAGAGGTTAGCCACTGTTAATGTATTCTTTAATGTAGTGAGTGGTACAATTGCTTTTATATTCCTTAAGGAATCGATTGATTTTGTATTGAATAGACTTCATATTACTGAGCCTTTGATGGAATTGGTTTTACTCAACACCCTCTTGAATTTGGGTGGAATTATACTTTTTTTCCCCTTCATTGGCTTTATTGGCCAGTTTATGCAAAAAAGATTTTTGGACACTAGGGATGTACCTCATACTGAATTTATTCAATTCGCCATGGTTGAGGTTCCTGATCTAGCACTTCAAGCTATGAAAAAGGAACTTTCAAGGTTATTTTACCTTACCGAAAGCTTCATCGTTGAGTGTATGAAAATAGATTTTGGGAAGCCAAAAACCGAGCGATTTATTGATTCATTTCTGAGTGTCTCAGCCGGAGAATTGGAGAAATACGCCTTTTTGAAGAAAATTGAAGATGAGATCAGTGAATTTTATTACAGGCTTCAAGAGTATAATCTAACGGAACCTGAATCTAAGTTGCTGAGTTTGTACATGCACAAACTTCGTGAACTTATATATGCAGCCAAAGAGATTAAGGATGTGCACTTAAATATCCTTTCTATCCATAGCAGTGAGGATAAGGTAGCACTTGAGATTTTGAGTGATTTGCAACAACTGGTTGTCGAAAAAATTGAAGAACTCAGGGGATACATTGATTCGGATATTGCTCAAAAACCGATTACAGAACAGCAACTTGACTTGAGTAATTTTTACAAGAAAACGATCAACAAGCTCTATAAGACTAGTTATACTGGTCAAAATGTTCCTATTTCAACGCTTACAAATGTCATTAGGAAAACTATACAGTCAATGGAGAATCTGTCGCGTTCAGTCTGTGATAAGGTGCAAGAAGAGGAGATTTTGTCTGAGATTAATTAAGGTCCTTAGAGATGAAGTATGAGATCATCCCACACAGATCAAGAATTTGAAAATTTAAAATTAAAAATCCTTCCAATCATACATCCAAAACGCACCCAGAAGGGTGTCAATTGAGTAAGACCCTACGCAAATTGGGCTTCGTTCCAAATTTTTATTTTTTTCTTTAATCTTCAAAATAAACAGGTTTGGAATGCCTCTAGGCTGATTATTAGCCGAATCTCATTAGGAAATTTCGAAAAAGATCAAAAGGAGTAGTTTTTGATTCTTTGAGCTGTAACTATCAAAAAACATTTATTATGGCTGAAATAAAAATTGAAAAGAAAAGTACTCCAATATGGCCTTGGATACTTTTGGGCGTCGCCCTTCTTGCACTTTTGATTTACCTCTTTTCCTCCAGGGATGAAGGAAATGGGCGAGATGAAATAACAGAGGTAAGAACTGAAGAATCCTCTTATGCTTCCAGTAGCCGAGAGGTTACCGGTAATAATTCCGCGGTCCTTGCATTTGTAAGTTTTATAAGGGAGGATCCAGATCAAATGGGCCTTGACCATAGGTTTACAAATGAAGCGCTTTCGAGACTAACCAGTGCAACTAATGCTATGGCTGATAAAGTTGGGTATAATGTCCAACAGGATATGTCACAGGTGAGAACTCATACGGATAAAATCACCAAGGACCCTTTTGAGACTACTCATGCCAATTCTATTAGAGAAGCAACTGGAAGTTTGGCTACTGCTTTAAAGAATATTCAGCAAAAAGCTTTTCCAGGTTTGGCAAGCGATGCTGATAAAGTTAAGAATGCTTCTACAGCTATTAAGGCTAACGTGCTTACGTTGGATCAGAAAAAAGAAGTCAAAAATTTCTTTAAGGAGTCAGCACAATTGCTTGAAAAAATGAATAGTAACTCTCCAAAACAGTAGAAAAAATGTCAGAACATAAGAAAAATCTATATTACCTAAGTGATCTTTCCGATTATAAGGTAGCTTCAGATAATAGTGATGTCAGAGGTTGGGAAGTAGAAGACACCGATCATCGCATCATAGGAAAAGTAGATCGTCTGCTAGTAAACAAGAATACAGAACGGGTGGTATATCTCGATATCGAAGTTGATAATTCGCTAATTGAAGACGGGCACGAGGTCTACAATACTTCATCAAGCGAAGGTGTTCATGAGTTTCTAAATAAGGACGGAGAAAATCATTTGATCATACCGATTGGGCTGGTGAACTTGGATAAAGAAAATAAAAAAGTAGTTTCCAATGAAATTACGCACAGCACTTTTGCAAAAACCAAAAGACTTGGAAAAGGAACGGACGTGGACAGGGACTATGAAGTATCAGTCTTTAAAAATTATTTTCCTGAAAAGCAATTTGATGAAAATGACTTGATGGATGAGAATTTTTACAACCGTCGGGAGTTTCAAAATTCCAAAGAGCGAGAGTAAGGTTTTTTCCTTGTTAAGTTTAAAAAAGGATTGGGTGCGGCGATTAGCCACACCCTTTTTTTTGTATGATAGGGAGAACTTTTAGAATCAATACAAAAGTCAAGGTGAGTGGTCAAGCAGTCGCAAGCATATGAAAAGGCAGCACCTTTATCCTAAATCCATCTTGCTCAAATTCATCTTCCTGCCCAAATGTAACTAACACAGCTTCCTTCTTTTCAAAGAACCTCATAGCTTCCCAAAGACCTTCGAGTTCTCTCTTGAGATTCTCGGGATTTAACTCATGGCATACTTGGACTAACTCCACAAGTCCTTGTCTGTCATAGACTACTAAATCACATTCATGTTTTTCTGCGAAATAATAGATTTCCTGATGCTTCCTGCGAAAATGTAAAAAGACCATATTTTCAAACCTTCTACCATGATCCTCTGAAAACGATCTGGAATTCATAGTAACCAATCCAGTATCTATAGAATATACTTTTTTAGCGTTGATCAATTGCTTCCGCTGTGAATAGCTAAACTTAGGCACAAAAAAGAATAACCAACTTTCTTCCAAATAGGAAAAATACTCCATCACCGTACTGGTAGCCTTGATTTCTAAAACTTTTCGAAGGTTATTACCAGACACTAGTTTCGCCACATTGGATATCAAGTAGATGGCTAGATTCTGCAAAGATTTCACATCCCTTACGCCATATCGGACTGCGATATCCCGAAGTAATAGATCATCCAGTAATTGATGAAGTAATTCCGATCTCCCAGTTTTCAAATACTCTGGAAATCCTCCAGATGTTAAATACCCTGCTGAACTTTCCTTTGATTTCTCCAAGTCCTGAAATTCACAGTATTGATCAAAGGAAAACGGGAAAAGCTCTCGGGTGACGTGTCTACCGGTGAGTTTGGTGCCTAATTCTCTGCTGAGCAAAGACGCATTAGAACCTGTGATTACGATGTTGAAATTTTCCTGATCGAGTTTCTGACGAACGTATCTTTCCCAACCCGATACGACTTGCACTTCATCCAAAAACAAGGAGGTTTGTCCTTGTTCGGTAAGGATTTTATCGATTTTCTGAAAATCCTCTACAGAAAAACCATAAAGTCTTGGATCTTCAAAATTAAGATAGAAAGCTTCAGGGTATTGATTTTCCAGTAATTGGACTAAAAGTGTACTTTTTCCACATCGCCGAATTCCTGATATGATCAATGCATGGCTTTTGATCAATGAAAAATCATCTAATTCATTGCGAAGCAATCCGAGCGGTCTGTTTTGAAGATTATCTTTTTGACCTAAGGCCACCTCATAAAGTAAGTCCTTGGATATCATTGCAGGTTATTTCCTAGAAGATACAATAATGTTGTTTAACAAACAACATTAATAAAGTTTAGTAAACAATATTTTCTAATTGTTCCAAGCTATCGGAGAGGCAAGAGCGAGGGAGAAGTCCTTAATCAAGAATTTTCAATAACGAAAATCTTGTAGTGCTTGCTACAATGTTCAGGTTTCTTTAAAAGACTTTTCACCTTAATCTCTAATTTTCTTTCTTCTTAACCACCAACTCCTTATACCCAAAAGTAGGGTCAATTTCACGGGAATAAATATGACCCAAATCTTCGCCTATCACCAGCTCTAAGGTAGTGTAGACAAGGTTGCCATCGAGCAGATGTCCGCCAATCGTGCGTCCGGTACTATCACTCACTGAAAGGTGAATATGATTTCCCTCAGTACTTAGCAAGCCGGTAAGTGATACTATTTCAAAATGTCCTACCGATTGACTGCCCACAGGTTGATTGGCAAAACGTAGATTATATTGGGTGAGACTGCCTACAGCCGACATAATAAAGCCCGCCTCAATTTGATTGTCTGCAATAAATTTCTTGAGTTCAGGCATCACATCATCACCGGGATGGAGGCGCAGGGTATGTACTCGAAGAGAGGAATTCATAGAAGCAGGATTTTGACACTGAAGAAATAACGAACAAAACAATAAGGCCAAGGTGATTTTAGAAAATCTCACGTTTTTTGATTTTTGACAATTTTAAATCAATTCATTTCGCTCCTCGATATTTGCAACCTCGAGAACTTATCTCGGGATTTAATATCCCAAGACAGAACCCTCAAATTGCAAATTTGCAGTATCGATTATTTTGCTTTTTCGTCGATTTCCGAAGAGTTATTGCAGTTTTCATCTGAGGGGTTATCGCATCCTTTTTCAACAATGACCTCTTCTGTCTCTATCTTCATAGCAAAATCCTCTGGGTGAGTTTCTTCTTCATACTTTTCAGCGTAAATCCTGGTAAATGCTGCTCCAAAAAACAAGATTAAGCAAGAGTAAGACACCCAAAGTAAAATCAATACTACGGATCCGGCTGCTCCATAGGCTGAGTTTGGATTTGCAGCTCCGAAATAAAAACTCAGCAATATTTTCCCCAAGTTGAATAGAAAAGAGGTCATAAATCCTCCCAGCCAGACAGATCTCCATTGGATTTTCATATCGGGCATAAACCTGAATATCAGTACAAACAAAAAGCCCAAAACGATGGTGGAGAGTCCGAACTCAAAGATTTGAGCTACAAACACAACACCGGGTTCCCATAGTTTGGACAAATAACCGCTTAAAACGGTCAAGGCGGTAGATGCCACAAAACTTATGATTAATAAAAACGAGATGACCATTACAAAGCCCAAACTGAGCGCCCGGTCTTTAATCAACTTCCATATTCCTGCCTTGGGATCCACCTTAACACTCCAAATTTCATTCATTGATATTTGGAGCTGATAAAAAACTCCAGTTGCTCCAAAAATCAGGATTGCAACGCCCATAATGGTAGCAAAAAAGTTTTTGTCACTGTTTTGTGAATTTTCTATAATCTCAACCACAGATTTAGCTGCATCAGGGCCAATGGCATCCGAAATCTGCTCCGTGATCTCGCCCTGGACTATTTCTCTACCCCAAAATGCTCCAACCAAATTGATCACTACTATCAAAAAGCCCGGTAGGGACAAAACAGCATAATATGCAACTACAGCTCCCAATCTCCAAGGATTATTGAGATTCCAAAGCTTAAATGTGTCCTTCAACATTCCCGGAAGGTGCTTTATCTTGAATCCTTGTTTTTTTCCCATTTTATTAGTTTTTCAGAGGCTTCATAGGCAAAAAAGGAGCCAATAAGGGGTTAATTAAGAATTCAGTATTTATTAATCGATTTTTAAGAAAGAATTTCAAGGTTACGTTCCACTTGATTTAGAAGTTCGATTATATTTTGTTCACTCGACCAATTCGACCAATATAATTAATTGATTTTTAGTGGATAGATGTTTCATGAGCATGAAAATTTTAAAATCTTTCAGTTCTGCTTCCTATCACTTAGATTTAGTTAATCAAACATCTAATTCCCCATTATGGAGCAGGTTTATGAATTCATTTCCAAACTGTTTGAGACAGGTGATTGGCCCGCAAGATGGGTATGTGGCAAATGGTCCTCTTTTCATGGGTGGCTGTACATTACCAGCGACATAGCCATTTGGTTGGCTTATTTTGTAATTCCGGCTATCATCATCTTTTTCATCCAAAAACGCCAGAATATTCCTTTTCTACCTGTATTCTGGTTGTTTGGAGCCTTTATTATTCTTTGTGGAAGTACTCACTTGATTGATGCAATCATGTTTTGGTGGCCAGGCTACCGAGTCAGCGCACTCCTGAGAGTATTGACAGCCTTGGTCAGTTTGGCAACAGCTTTCGTTCTCATTCGAGACTTGCCCAAGTTGATCGATATGAAGCCGGAAGATGAGCTAAAGACCTACGAGCTGGAAAGGCAATTAAAGGCATATGAAAATGAAATTATAGAATTAAAAAAACAGCTGAATAATAAAATAGACTGATGGCCTCCCCACGTCGACCATTTCTTTTAATTCAAAATGCCATTTTAATCTTTATGGCAACATTGATTGCTAGTGTTATTTTTTTGGTTGATCTGAATACTGATAGGACAGTTGCTGTTTCGGCGATGTACTCAGTAGTGATTTTATATAGTTGGTTATTACCGGGAAAATATGCCAGTATTTATACAGCTCTGATTTGCACGCTTTTGACACTTATTGCAGTGATACACACTGTGGAGATTTCCGACAATTTGAGTAATCTTTCCGGATTGAATATGGTGATTTCTTTTGTTGTCATCTGGACCTGTGTCTCATTAGTTTTCATTGCTAAAAGTAGTTTTTCTAGTTTAGAAGGGATCAACAAACAGCTCTCTGACAGTTCGGCAACATTGTTTGAAAAGGTAAAGGAATTGGATGAAAAACAAGATGAACTTTAAGCTCATAAAATCCAGCTGGAGAAGCTAAACTCGGGCTTACTAGTCAAAAATCGAGAGCTGGAACGCTTTACCAGTATAGCCAGCCATGATTTACAAGAGCCTATGAGAACCATTGGAAATATGGTTCATTTGATCGGAAAAAAGTATTCCGAAAATTTTGATGATCAAGGAAAAAAGATGCTTGATTATGTATCCACCGCCACTAAAAGGATGAATATCCTTATTAAAGGTTTGTTGGACTTTAGCAGAATTGGAAATAAGCGGGTTATTCAAAAAGTAGATTGTAACGAACTGGTTGAGACAATTGTGCTGGATTTTGAGGCGGCCTTGAAAGCTTCTAATGGAAAAGTGAAAATCGATAACCTGCCCGTCGTTGAGGGTAATCCAGTGGAGTTGCGGATGTTGTTTCAGAATCTGATCAGCAATGGATTAAAATTCAGGAAATCAGATAGTTCACCTGTATTAGAAGTGTTAGCAATCGAAAGTGAAACACATGTAGAGTTTTGTGTTAAGGATAATGGCATTGGAATTGACTCCAAAGACTATGAGAAAATTTTCTACATTTTCCAACGATTGCATCATACTGAGCAATACGAAGGAACTGGCCTTGGATTGGCCTACTGTCGAAAAATTGTAGAGCTACATGGAGGGAAGATATGGATCGATTCCATAAATGGTGTTGGTAGTTCATTTTATTTCACCTTATCGAAATCGAAAAGATCATGACAGATAAAATCAAGAAACTAGATTGCGTTCTGCTCATTGATGATGATGAAGCCACAAACTTCTATCATACCATAATTCTGGAAGAAGAATTCACGGGAGTTCATATCCAATCCGTGAGATCAGCAAAAGAAGGGTTGGATTTTTTGCTTTGTAATGGAAAATATGCAGAGTATCCGCAACCAGGTATCATTTTTCTGGACATTAATATGCCTGGGATGAATGGATGGGAATTTTTGGAGAAATACAATGAACTGACCAAAGATATTCATGAGAGATCAGTGGTGGTGATGCTGACGACCAGTTTAAACCCGGATGATCAGGAAAGAGCTGCCACAATCCCTGTCGTTAAAGAGTTTGTCATTAAACCGCTGACACCGGATACTTTTTGGAAAGTAGTGCACGAAAATTTTTTCATTGAGTAGGTAATTTTAAACGATTCATTTTCCAGTTCCTCGACATCCCAGTTCCTTGACATTTGCAATGTCGAGGTCCAGTTATAGGATTTGCAATCCGACAATTAATTCTCCGCCGAGCTTTGTATCCTTGCGAACAGCAATTCCTCACTACCCCGCTCTTTGAGTCCTGAAATCCCCGCTCCTCAACAGTTGCAAATTAGAGTTCCAGCCATAGGATTTCTAATTCGAAAAAGATTCAACTTCCCTGACAACATTTTTTTTCACTTACTTGTAGCGAATGGTTGGGCCCGTAACGTCATAGAATAAAAAAAATCACGCATGACCTCGGTTTTCCGATTTCTTCTTTTGGTATTTCTATGCAGCTGTTCGGTAGGTGACTCAGATCCAACGTTAGGATTTGCGGATTTCTATCAAGTACAGGGTTCGGGTTATCGGTTTACCGTAGATTCGGGTAGATATCAACGGATGGATTTCAACAGGAAGGATTCATCACTTTGTCAGGTTAATTTTGAGATCAAAAGCATCAAACGAAGCGGAAATGAACTCACCCTGGAAATTGAACGTCCAAAAGGGTGCTCCGGGACCTATGACTTGGTTTGGGATGGGAGATGGCAGGAATCTTCGCCACGGAGAATGCAGGTATATTTGACAGGATTATTCAACACTTGTTCGGTAAGTTCTGAAACTGAACGCGACTTGATCAAGGTAGATTTAGCCAAGGCTTTACGACAGACTCCTGAGGATCTGTTTACGATTTATCTCAGAGAGCATTGTAGCTTTCGGGATTTCAATTGTGTTGGAAATTGTGATTTGAAAATTTAGAAGAAACGTAGCGGAATTTGATTTGAACTGGTCTGACCAAGAGTTGATCGAAGGTTGCAAACTTCGGTCAAAAAAACATGAGGAGTACTTTTTTAAAAAATACTATGGCTACGTCATGGGGATCAGTCTGTCCTATTCCAAAAGCAGAGATTTGGCGCAGGAGATTGCTAATGACTCCTTTATGAAATGCTTTGATTCATTCAAAAAAATGGATCAAGCACCGGCACTCAAGTCTTGGCTGAGAAGAATCACCGTCAATACAGCGATAGATTATTACCGGAAAGACAAACGCTTCCAAAATCATCAGGAAGCAAATGGCGAAACTCCGGTTTTCGATGAAATATACGCCCCGGATCAGTTGGCTTTTGAGGATATCCTCAAACTCCTGCACAAACTGCCTGAGGATCTGCAATTGGTATTCAACCTCTATGAGGTCGAAGGATATAGTCATAGGGAAGTAGCCGATCGGTTGGAAATCACCGAAAGCTCCTCCCGGGTTTACCTGACGCGGGCAAAGACCAAGCTTCGTCAGTTGATTCAACAACACATGAAAGAATATGCAGGAAGATAAAACATCCAAATGGTTTGCATCCTTGCTGCGAAAGCAACAGGAAGAAAACCCACTTCCGTACGAATTGGGGGCATGGGAAGCTTTTGAGAAAAAGCGAATCGCCCTTGCCCGGAAGAAAACCGCCTATTGGATCTCCGGCATTGCTGCATCGCTAGCTTTACTGTTAGTTGTGGGAGGGCTTTGGCTTTCCAATGATTTTGATCCGAACAGTACGATGCCTTCCGAGCAACTTGCCTTGGAAGAAAAAATAGCTCTATCTCCTTCTGAAAGCGCAGAACCGATAAATCCTGAAAAATCAGAAGAAAAATTACTCGCTTTGGATGAGGAAAATCAAGCGAAAGAAGCTAAAGCTGCGCGCACAGTTTCTACTGAAATAAGAGTATCAACTTCAGTAAAGGAAAAACCAGTTTCTCCCAAAGAAAAAGTTCCTGTAGTTATGCAGGAATTCATTCCGGAACCGCTACAAAAAACCGAAATATCGAATCAAGCTACGGTAATCGAGCCATCTAATCCAAACATAAATCCTACAAAACCGGGATTGATGCAGTCCCTGATAGCAGGTGAAGAAAAAAATTCAGTTGAAAAAATCCTTAAAACTGAAGGACTAAAGGACAATGCGCTTACAGACAAAGCCTTGCCAAAGGACCCCGAACTCACCCAAGAAGAGATCGCAAAGATCCTGGAGACCCCATCTTCTGCAAGATTGGCACTGGGCTTATCTCCGGGTTATGGAGCATCTCAAACTAGCGCACAGGCAACAAGTGGTTCAAGTCTAGGTTTGGGAGTGATGGTGGATATGGATATTGTGGGCAAACTCAGTATAGGTTCTGGTCTGGCTGTCAATTACTTGAATCAGGCGAGTGAAAGCCAAAACTACTTGCAAGTGGCAGGTTTTTCCTCCCCGGTTACGGAGAAGAATGAGATTGCACAGGTTCAGGTGGATATTCCATTGTACTTCAAATACCCGATTACCCGATCTCAATCTATTTCAGTTCAGGCGGGATTTTCCAATCTGGTAACATTTAATCAAACTGCTGAAACAGAATCATCATACACTCGACAGGTGGCAGTATTTGATGCCAATGCTGCTGGCCTTTCAAATTCTTTTACGCTAAAGTCTGAATCAGCCAGTTTTTCATCAGCGTTGGATGTGCCTCAAAACCGATTTTTCCCTTTAGCCACAGCTAATTTGGGAGTAAACTTCCGCTTGCTCGAATCCAAAAAAACCAGTTATGAGTTGATGCCATTTTACAATCATCCCTTGCAGGATTTTTCAGGCTATGGCCAAAAGCTCGGGATGTTTGGAGCATCATTCAAGGTAAATTTTGGAACTATCCAACGATAAAAAATAGAATTCGAAACCAACTTAAAGCCAACTCGGAGCGATTCGGGGTGGTTTTTTTTTAGACCTGGCAGGTTTTCAAAACCTGCCAGGTCTTTTTGTGAAAATGACAATAATTGTCCGAAAAAGATCTCCAAAATCGCTTTTTTGTCAAAAAATACCCAGTACAGGGTATAGGTTTTTTAGTTGAGATAAATATCTTGCAGAAGATAAGGAGGTTAGAAAAAAGCAATCCCGGCTGATTGCTCAACCGGGACTCCCTTAAATGTTTTCACAACGGAATAATCCTTATTGTGAATTGCTTCAAAATGTTAAAGTGAAGATAGATTTTAAACTTTAAAATTTTTACAAAAGATGAAAAAAATTTTGGGATTGGATTTGGGGACTAACTCGATCGGCTGGGCGCTGATTGAAATTGACCACGAAAAGAGAATTGTTAAAATTTTAGGTTTAGGCTCACGTATTTTAACTATGGATGCCGCAGAAATCACCAAATTTGAAAGTGGTGCCAAAACTGAAAGCGGAGCATCAAAAAGAACAACACTTCGTTCTCAAAGAAAACTTAATGAAAGGTATTTAATGAGAAGAGATCGACTTCATTGTGTTTTAAATTTATTGAAGGCTCTTCCAGAACATTATAAATTATCCATTGAATTTGAAAATGAAAAAGGGAAACGTAGTGGCAAATTTAAAAAGGGAGCCGAAGAAAAGTTAGCCTATTACCAAGATGACAATGGAAAATTTCATTTCCTTTTTATAGACGCTTATAATCAGATGGAAAATGATTTTAGGAAAAAATATCCTGAAATGTTTTATCATAAAAGAAATGGCAACGAAACTAAGATCCCTCATGATTGGACTTTATACTATTTAAGACATAAAGCAGTTACCGATAAAGATTTTGAACTTACCAAAGAACAATTGGCGTGGATTACTTTAAGTTTTAATCAAAAAAGGGGGTATGAAAAGGTAATTGGTCAAGATGAAAAAGTGCAGAAAGAAGGAGAATTAACTGATGGTTTTGTGGGGAAAGTACAAAGCGTTACCAAGATCGAAAATGAAGATACTTACGAAATTGTTTTGGTTGATAACAATAATGAAGCCATTGAATTATTTAAATATAAAGAAGAAACAAAAATTCCAATTACAGAAATTGGAGATTTAAAGGAAGTCGAAATTGTTTCAAAGTATGATGATGAAGGTACAATTGATACTAAGAAGATAGAATATATCATTAATGAAGTTCGTGAATTTTCAATCATTGATGTTAGAAATTCTGGAAAAAAAATAAAGGAAAATTTTGTCTTTGAAATTGAATTGGAAACTGGTTGGATAAAGGAACAACAGAGTAAGTTCACACCAAAATGGAAAGATACCAAGCGAGATTTTATCATAAAAACTAAATATGATGAAAATGGAAATAGAATATTAAAAGGGGCTGATAAAGGCAGAAGTATCAACATTCCAAAGGAAGAAGATTGGACTTTGATGAAACTAAAGACTGAAACTTCACTTACATCCTTCAATACAAAAAACAATACCAAAGGCGTTGCTTCTTTTGTTTACTACAATTTTCTGAAAAATCCAAAACAGAAAATTAAAGCAGATTTAATCACGGTTATTGAAAGAGATTATTACCGAGAAGAGTTGGATGTTATCTATAAAAATCAGGAACAATTTCATCCTGAATTAAAAAATAGAAATTTGTACGAACAAGCTGTTCAACTTCTCTATCCAAATAATACTAATCATCAAAAATCAATTAAAGAATTAGATTTTAACCATTTAATTAAAGAAGATATTTTACTCTATCAAAGGGATTTAAAGTCAAAGAAATCTTTGATTACTGATTGTGCTTACGAGAAAGAGAACTACGAACGTACAGATGAGAAAACTGGAAAGAAGTATAGAAAACCGATAAAAGCAATACACAAAGCAAATCCTCTTTATCAAGAATTTAGGCTTTGGCAATTCATCAAAAGGCTTAAAATTATTAAAAAAGAAGATGTTGTCAATGAACAAATTATATTCAATCTTGATGTTACTGGTCATTTGCTAACTCATGAACTAAAAGAGGAAATATATGCCTTTTTGAATGACAAAGAAAGCGTTACAGAAAAAGATGTTCTTGGGTTTCTAAATAAAAAGCACAAAGATATAGAGATTAAATCAGAAAGTTACAAATGGAATCTTGCCTCTGAAAAAGAACCTTGTAATCCAACGCGGTATAAATTTATCCTGCTTTCAAAAAGAGTTTTGGGCTCAAAATATAAAGAATTTCTTACTGCAGAAAATGAGTACAGCCTTTGGCATTTCTTTTATTCTGTAAAGAAGAAAGATGAATTTAATAAAGGCTTAAAAAATATCATTAGCAGATTACTTGAAAAATCAGATTTATCTCAAGATTTTTTAAATGAGTTAATTAAAAGTTTCAGTTCTTTTGGAGGTTACACCAATGATTATGGCACCTATTCTGAAAAAGCAATCAAAAAAATGTTGCCTTTTTTAAGGCTCGGAAAGTATTGGAATGAAAAAAATGTTGAAGATATTTTATCCAAAGCAGATCAAGAGGTAAAACTAAAGGTTTTAGATAAAGAAGAAATAAATGGCGAGTTAAAAGACTTCCAAGGTCTTTGGGTTTCGAGTGCTTCTTATTTGGTTTATGGACGCTATTCTGAAGTAGGCGAAGTGCAGTTTTGGCAATCGCCTTATGATATTGAGAATTACTTGAAAAATGAATTTAAGCAACATTCTTTAAATAATCCTACGGTAGAAAAGATTTTGGTTGAAACCCTTCACGTTGTAAAAGATATTTGGAAATACTACGGAGAAGAAATTGGTACAGATGAAGAAGGAAGAATTATTTACAATAAATTATTCAGCAGAATTCACATCGAATTAGGTCGGGAAATGCAAAAGAATAATAAGCAAAAGGAAAAAGACGATAAGAACAACAAAGAAAACAGAAAAGCCAACGAGAGAATTATTGAACTTCTTAGAGAATTAAAAAGAAATAATTCTTCACTTCATGAAAAATCGCCTTTCCAACAAGAAAAATTAAGAATACTAGAAGAGAGCCTTTTGTCATCAATCGAATATGATAAAGATAGCACTGAATATGAATTATCTAATGGCAAAATTACTAAGAAAGAAATCAAAGAAATAACGACAAAAGAGTTTTCTAAAATTAGCAGAAGTGATTTTGAACGATATAAACTTTGGCTTGACCAAAGATACCAATCTCCTTACACAGGCAAGTTCATCAAATTATCTGATTTGTTCGATAGAAAAAAATATGAGATTGAACACATCTTTCCACAAGAACGTATCACGCTAAATTCACTTTATAATAAAGTGATTTGTGAAACGGAGATTAATAAAGAGAAAAAATCTGCGACAGGTTACGGATTTATTTTTAAGGCAAAATCAAAAAAAGTGTATTGTTCTGCTCACGATACACAAACTGCGATAATTAGTATTCACGAATATGAAGAATTAGTAAAAAATAATTTTTCTGGAAAGAAAAGAGAAATTTTGTTGAGCAAAGAAATACCAGAAGAGTTTACCAATAGTCAATTGAACAACAGTCAATATATTTCCAAAATGGCGATGAAGTTGCTAAGCAACATTGTAAGAGAAAAAGACGAAGATACTTTCCGCTCCAAAAATGTTTTAGCAACAAATGGCAAAATTACCTCAACATTAAAAAGGCATTGGCAATTAAATGATGCTTGGAATGAAATTATTTCTCCAAGATTTAAACGATTAAATGAATTAACCAATTCTAATTTATTTGGAGGCTATAGGGAAATAAATGGGCATCAAGTTTTTATCAATACAGTTCCCGAAGAGGCAAACAAAAATTTTGACCCGAAGAGAATTGACCATCGCCATCATGCTTTGGATGCTTTGGTAATTGCATTAACAACTGAAAATCACGTTCAATATCTCAATAATATTTCATCACAAGAAGAGAATGATGATGAAAAATTAAAAACAAGAAAAGGGATTAAGTACCAATTGACAAACTCTAGAAAAGGATTTAATGATGAAAAAGAATGGTATTTTCTTCCACCAGCTCAAATAAAAACAAAAGATGGCATTGATGAGGTTGAATATCAATTTGGAGAAACAAAAAGCAAAGTGTTTAAAGAAATTGCCCAAAACGCACTCGAAAATACCATTGCAAGTTTCAAACAAAAAAATCGTGTTATTCGTCAGAGATGGAATAAATATTTAAAACTTGAAGACGGAAAAATAAATGTTATAAAACAAGAAGGTTTAAAAGAAGTTGAAAATTATAACGTTAGAAAACGACTCCACGAAGATACTTTTTACGGAAAAGTGAAATTGCAGAATAAAACTATTACTGTCAGTTTAGAAAAATATTTAAATGAAAAATTTGATTTGGTTGATATTGAATTATTGAAAGAGATAAACAATTTAAAAAAGATTGATAGTAAATCATTTAAACAAATAATTGAAGAATTAGGAAGTAAATATCCAACGGTAAATGTTTATGAAAAATTTGTAGCAACCCGTTTTGGAAATGAGTTGACAAATTTTGCTCAGATACCATCAGAAAAAATAATAAAAGCAATTCAATCCATTACCGATACAGGAATTCAACGTATAATAGAAAATCATCTTGATAATTATAAAGAAATTATTGATGACAAAACGAGATTTGATACAGAAAATGCTTTTTCTTCTGATGGTGTAAAAGAATTAAATAACAAGATTATGGAACTAAACAACGGGAAATTTCATCATCCAATTTATAAAGTAAGAACAAGCGATGCTATGGGAACTAAATTTTCAGTATCGGAAGAAGGACAAAAAAGCACAAAATATGTTGTTACAGCGGCAGGAAGTAATGCATTCTGTGGTTTTTATCAAAAAGGAACCGATAGAAAATTTTACATACCAACTTTAAGAGAGTCGGTTGAAAGCTTAAAACAAGGTTTCAAGCCATGTCCAGCTACACATCCTGAAGACCCGGATTTCAAATTAAGTTTTGTATTAAACCCAAGCGATTTAGTATATGTTCCAGCACCGGAAGAAATGGAGAATCCGAACTGGGTTGATTTTACAGTGATGAAAAAAGAACAAATGAATAGGATATATAAATTTACAGATGGAAGTGGTAGCACAATGAATTTTGTGCCTGCAAATATTGCAAGTTTACTTTTCAACATGCCAAATAAGGAGCAAGAAAAGGTAGAGATTAAACTACCTATTCAAAATGAATTAGGGTTAGGAAGTCCACAATCTAAAAACCAAAATTCTCTTGATGGTATTCAAATTAAATCTATTTGTTGGAAGCTTAAAGTTGACAGGTTAGGAAATATTTCAAAATTGTAAAAAATGGATTATTCTCAATCTTTCCATTTCTACAATCACGGCAACGGAAATGAGAATATTTCCCGGAGGAGGAGAATTATATGTTTTTTCTTCAGCAATACGCGAAATACCAATCGGATGTAATTGAGACTTATTTAACTTTTCCAAAGTTCGAAACTTTGGAAAAGTTGGAGTTTCGAACTATAAATAGATGCAAATGGAACTAGGGCAAACCTATCACATCTACAACCACGCCAACGGAACCGAAAACATTTTTCCGGAAGAGGAGAATTATAGATTTTTTCTTCAGCAATACGAAAAGTACCTAGTCGATGTCGTGGATACTTATGCTTACTGCTTGATGCCTAATCATTTTCACCTGTTAGTGGGAGTGAAGGGGGATTCAGACCTGGCAGGTTTTCAAAACCTGCCAGGTCTTTCGAGTACCAACCTCGGCCATTCCTCCAGAAATCCTGCAATAAAAGCATTTAGCGATTTCTTCAATTCTTACACAAAGGCTTTCAATAAGAGATTTGAAAGAAGGGGAAGCCTATTTGTCAAGCATTTCAAACGAACTCCTATCCTCGATGAAAAACAATGGCAGGAAGCATTCCTTTATATCCATTTAAATCCGATCAAACATGGTTTTGTGAAAGAAATTCAAGATTGGAAATGGTCGAGTTGGCATGCGTATCAACAGCCAGAGAAGCCATCTAATCTTAATAGAAATTACTATCTGAATTTCTTTGATGGGCCATCGCATATTCAAGAAATGATGGAAACAAAGAAAGAATGGCTTTCGAATAAAGAATATGAGTAGTTAGGCAAGTTCAGACCTGCCAGGTTTTTAAAACCTGGCAGGTCTTTTAGTTTTCTAAAACAAATTTAAAATGATCAAACGAACCTTATTCTTCGGAAATCCCGCGTACCTCAGTACTAAAAATGAGCAAGTGCTTATTTCTTTTCCTGAAGTAGATAAGCCAAGTAGGAGCGTTCCAATTGAGGACTTGGGTATGATCGTTTTGGAAAATCAGCAGATCACCGTTACCAATGGACTTCTGGCAAAACTCACCGAAAAAAAAATTGCCGTAGTAACCTGTAACAGTCAGCATCTACCAGATGGTTTGCTTCTCCCGATGCATGGTCATTCCGAACAGGCGGAACGGATTCGCCACCAACTCAATGCTTCGCTACCCTTGAAAAAAAACCTTTGGCAACAAACCATCACTGCCAAAATCCAAAATCAAGCGGCACTACTGAAAGAAAAGGGAAAGGATTCTGCCAGAATGCATTACTTGGCAAAAAATGTAAATTCCGGTGACAGTGGTAATCATGAGGCGCAGGCTGCAGCAATTTATTGGCAAAGTATTTTTGATTTGGAAGACTTCAATCGAGGACAGTCGGGCATTCCTCCGAATAATCTATTGAACTACGGATATGCGATTCTCAGGGCAGTGATCGCAAGAGCTTTGGTGTCTTCGGGTATGTTTCCAGGAGTAGGAATCTGGCACCGGAACAAATACAACGCTTATTGCCTTGCGGATGATATTATGGAGCCCTATCGTCCATTTGTTGACCTTGTAGTTTGTCATTTGGTCGAAACATTGGACGACTATTCCGAATTGACCACTGAGATTAAGAAGGAACTGCTGAGTATTCCTGCATTGGATGTGAGAATTGATGGGCAAAAAAGTCCGCTGATGGTCGCTGCGAGCCGAACCACCAGTTCGCTATATGATTGTTTTGCCGGAGTAAGCCGAAAAATCATTTATCCGGACTATGAATGAAAACTATTATTCAAGACTTAATGCCTATCGAAGTTTGTGGGTCCTAGTTTTCTTCGATCTACCGACTGAAACTCGGAAAGACAGAAAGATCGCAACCAAATTCCGGAAAAATCTATTGGATAATGGATTCGCAATGTTTCAGTTTTCGATCTATATGAGATTTTGCGCCAGCAGAGAAAATGCCGATGTGCATACCAAGCGGGTTCGGAGTAATCTTCCTCCAAAAGGAAAAGTTGGAATAATGCAGATTACCGATAAGCAATTTGGTATGATGGAAGTTTTTTATGGGACTAAACCAATGGAAACTGAACCGCCTGCGCAACAGTTGGAGTTGTTTTAACAAGACCTGGCAGGTTTTCAAAACCTGCCAGGTCTCAGCAAGCCACTCCTCTAATAAACCTCATTTTTCAATTCTAATTTGGGTCCTAAAAAACAGCATACCAGCCACTTAGCGTGGGGTATGCTGTGATTTCCCTAGGAAAGTAACATTTTGAAAGCAATTCACAACGTACTCACTTCAATTACGACTTCAGAAACTGCTGTGATTTCCCTAGGAAAGTAACATTTTGAAAGCAATTCACAACAGGAGATGGCGGTGATCCATTTCAGGGTCAGCTGTGATTTCCCTAGGAAAGTAACATTTTGAAAGCAATTCACAACAGTATGTGAAATCAAAAGACCCTGTAAATTGCTGTGATTTCCCTAGGAAAGTAACATTTTGAAAGCAATTCACAACGTTCTCCCTCGGTAGTAATGCACTTTCTTTGCTGTGATTTCCCTAGGAAAGTAACATTTTGAAAGCAATTCACAACCTGATGACCCATGCGAGGTTGTCCGGTCTTGCTGTGATTTCCCTAGGAAAGTAACATTTTGAAAGCAATTCACAACCAATCAGGCAAAATTTTACAGAGATGGGTCGCTGTGATTTCCCTAGGAAAGTAACATTTTGAAAGCAATTCACAACTTGGTTGCCTTTGTAAATCGGTGCTGCCCAGCTGTGATTTCCCTAGGAAAGTAACATTTTGAAAGCAATTCACAACAGCAAGCTCAATGGTATGTAAAGGAAGGGAGCTGTGATTTCCCTAGGAAAGTAACATTTTGAAAGCAATTCACAACAAATCTTTCGAAAGGACGTTCAAAAGGTCGGCTGTGATTTCCCTAGGAAAGTAACATTTTGAAAGCAATTCACAACAATGGGATCTAAGCAGAATTTAACCAAGGCGCTGTGATTTCCCTAGGAAAGTAACATTTTGAAAGCAATTCACAACACGATCAAAG
Organism: Algoriphagus sp.; assembly: GCF_046296635.1. Taxonomy (GTDB): domain Bacteria; phylum Bacteroidota; class Bacteroidia; order Cytophagales; family Cyclobacteriaceae; genus Algoriphagus. Next base: position 36,714 of record NZ_JBKBKZ010000031.1, read on the forward strand.
GTTTACATTTATAAGAGGAAGCTGTGATTTCCCTAGGAAAGTAACATTTTGAAAGCAATTCACAACGAACAGGCTGGCCTGGAAGATCCCCGACCTGCTGTGATTTCCCTAGGAAAGTAACATTTTGAAAGCAATTCACAACTTTTCGACCCGACAGCTTTACATGGGTAATGCTGTGATTTCCCTAGGAAAGTAACATTTTGAAAGCAATTCACAACGTTAAATCCGCTGCCAACAAATGGTCAGAGGCTGTGATTTCCCTAGGAAAGTAACATTTTGAAAGCAATTCACAACGGGTATCAACCAAGGGTTTCAAAGCCATTTGCTGTGATTTCCCTAGGAAAGTAACATTTTGAAAGCAATTCACAACCTAGCTATTACGGGGGAAATGTGGTTGAAGGCTGTGATTTCCCTAGGAAAGTAACATTTTGAAAGCAATTCACAACCGGTTCTAGTCACATCAATATCAAGTTAACGCTGTGATTTCCCTAGGAAAGTAACATTTTGAAAGCAATTCACAACGAGATGAAGAAATGGGTGGACTAATGATGAGCTGTGATTTCCCTAGGAAAGTAACATTTTGAAAGCAATTCACAACAAGAAATTGCAGTGATTGACGGATTGATAAGCTGTGATTTCCCTAGGAAAGTAACATTTTGAAAGCAATTCACAACGATCCTTTCGATTGTTCCTTTTAGCTGCCGCTGTGATTTCCCTAGGAAAGTAACATTTTGAAAGCAATTCACAACTCAAACTCAGCAACGGCCCCTAAATTTCCAGCTGTGATTTCCCTAGGAAAGTAACATTTTGAAAGCAATTCACAACAGGTATTTAGGCTGCTTAATGGCATGGTCTGCTGTGATTTCCCTAGGAAAGTAACATTTTGAAAGCAATTCACAACGGCTATTGCACGATTCAGTCGGGCTTGACTGCTGTGATTTCCCTAGGAAAGTAACATTTTGAAAGCAATTCACAACTGGTTTTGGCTCAGGTAAGTGCCAAATTCCGCTGTGATTTCCCTAGGAAAGTAACATTTTGAAAGCAATTCACAACAGCGATTAGACGTTTTTGGAGATTTGGACAGCTGTGATTTCCCTAGGAAAGTAACATTTTGAAAGCAATTCACAACCGGCAGTGTAGATGCCCTAGGCAATAGCTTGCTGTGATTTCCCTAGGAAAGTAACATTTTGAAAGCAATTCACAACACTGCACATTGTCCCGCACGGCCACTGCCTGCTGTGATTTCCCTAGGAAAGTAACATTTTGAAAGCAATTCACAACCGAATGATAAACCCACTCGCATACATTCCAGCTGTGATTTCCCTAGGAAAGTAACATTTTGAAAGCAATTCACAACTAAGGGTAGGCATTGGAATAGTCTGCATCAGCTGTGATTTCCCTAGGAAAGTAACATTTTGAAAGCAATTCACAACATGATGTGCTGCAGAACTACACGACCTATGGCTGTGATTTCCCTAGGAAAGTAACATTTTGAAAGCAATTCACAACTTAAACCTGCTTCGATTGCTTCGTCTAATGGCTGTGATTTCCCTAGGAAAGTAACATTTTGAAAGCAATTCACAACGTGCTACGTATCCGAATCCCACTGTCCAAGGCTGTGATTTCCCTAGGAAAGTAACATTTTGAAAGCAATTCACAACGATAACTGCCATGTAATGAAAGTAATACATGCTGTGATTTCCCTAGGAAAGTAACATTTTGAAAGCAATTCACAACAAGGAAAATCCCACAGTGTGGGTTCAATTTGCTGTGATTTCCCTAGGAAAGTAACATTTTGAAAGCAATTCACAACCTAGCCAGTTGTCTTCAGGTACTGGATCTGCTGTGATTTCCCTAGGAAAGTAACATTTTGAAAGCAATTCACAACGCTTCTCTGGTTTAATTCCTTCTGCTTTGGGCTGTGATTTCCCTAGGAAAGTAACATTTTGAAAGCAATTCACAACATCCAGCCATTCGGCATGCATTCAGCAACTGCTGTGATTTCCCTAGGAAAGTAACATTTTGAAAGCAATTCACAACCTGTTTTCCTTCGATTCAAACTTTGTGCTGGCTGTGATTTCCCTAGGAAAGTAACATTTTGAAAGCAATTCACAACAAGTACTTAAGAGTTGGGTGGATTCAAAAAGCTGTGATTTCCCTAGGAAAGTAACATTTTGAAAGCAATTCACAACCAAAGAACTCCAGCAATCAAAGGGTCTGTTGCTGTGATTTCCCTAGGAAAGTAACATTTTGAAAGCAATTCACAACTTACTCGTGAATCTATCTAACCGCAAAGGCGCTGTGATTTCCCTAGGAAAGTAACATTTTGAAAGCAATTCACAACAGCATCAAGGCTCCTAATACTGCTTCTTCTGCTGTGATTTCCCTAGGAAAGTAACATTTTGAAAGCAATTCACAACAGTAGTGAGAAGTAAGTGGTCAGTGGTCAGCTGTGATTTCCCTAGGAAAGTAACATTTTGAAAGCAATTCACAACTAGGTGTCGAGTGTCTTGGCTACTTCCTTGGCTGTGATTTCCCTAGGAAAGTAACATTTTGAAAGCAATTCACAACTGTACTGCTGACGATGTTCCACATCCTGAAGCTGTGATTTCCCTAGGAAAGTAACATTTTGAAAGCAATTCACAACTGAAGACTACAAATCAAAAATATACCACAAGCTAAGATTTCCCTAGGAAAGTAACATTTTGAAAGCAATTCACAACAAAGGAGAAGCGACTCATATCAACGACAATGCTGTGATTTCCCTAGGAAAGTAACATTTTGAAAGCAATTCACAACATGAAGAGGATTACACCACTTCAGAAAAAGGCTGTGATTTCCCTAGGAAAGTAACATTTTGAAAGCAATTCACAACAGGATCAGAGTGGTCTCGTATTCCTTGCCGGCTGTGATTTCCCTAGGAAAGTAACATTTTGAAAGCAATTCACAACTTGGGCGACTCGGTGGAGATGACAAAAGTTGCTGTGATTTCCCTAGGAAAGTAACATTTTGAAAGCAATTCACAACCTCACAGGAGCGCAAGACTCAGGAGTCAAAGCTGTGATTTCCCTAGGAAAGTAACATTTTGAAAGCAATTCACAACGCATCTCCTGCCGTCATCTCAAGCCAGTGGGCTGTGATTTCCCTAGGAAAGTAACATTTTGAAAGCAATTCACAACAAGCTATTGTCAAGTGCCTGAATTAAGTTGGCTGTGATTTCCCTAGGAAAGTAACATTTTGAAAGCAATTCACAACAGGTATGGACTAATGCGCTCACTGTAGAAAGCTGTGATTTCCCTAGGAAAGTAACATTTTGAAAGCAATTCACAACGAATCTTAGCAAAAGGCTGACCTGTGGCAAGCTGTGATTTCCCTAGGAAAGTAACATTTTGAAAGCAATTCACAACGCCGTGCCTCCTGCTGCATCTCCATCGAAAGCTGTGATTTCCCTAGGAAAGTAACATTTTGAAAGCAATTCACAACCTGTCAACTCAGTCACCTGCTCAGAGGCTGTGCTGTGATTTCCCTAGGAAAGTAACATTTTGAAAGCAATTCACAACGCCAAGTGAAGTAATCCACAAAAGCGCATTGCTGTGATTTCCCTAGGAAAGTAACATTTTGAAAGCAATTCACAACAAAGACTTGTTGCAGGTTTCGTTCCGAAGCGCTGTGATTTCCCTAGGAAAGTAACATTTTGAAAGCAATTCACAACTGATTGATTTCGATTTGTTTCTGAAGCTTGCTGTGATTTCCCTAGGAAAGTAACATTTTGAAAGCAATTCACAACAAGTGGCGCAATACTGCTCCAATATGAAGCGCTGTGATTTCCCTAGGAAAGTAACATTTTGAAAGCAATTCACAACGGCAGCTGTGAGCGCATCTTCCAGCGTTCCGCTGTGATTTCCCTAGGAAAGTAACATTTTGAAAGCAATTCACAACAGCATAATGCTCTTCCTTTCTATCAAGAAGCTGTGATTTCCCTAGGAAAGTAACATTTTGAAAGCAATTCACAACTGAATTAAAAGCATCCACAAACTCACGTAAGCTGTGATTTCCCTAGGAAAGTAACATTTTGAAAGCAATTCACAACAATGAGGGTATAGAAGATGCTCCAAACAGCGCTGTGATTTCCCTAGGAAAGTAACATTTTGAAAGCAATTCACAACGGCCTACTGCTTAAAGCGGGGGTAAATCTTGCTGTGATTTCCCTAGGAAAGTAACATTTTGAAAGCAATTCACAACAGGTAAGCAGAGTACATCCAAACGAGTTTGCTGTGATTTCCCTAGGAAAGTAACATTTTGAAAGCAATTCACAACGAAACGCCAAACCAATAGAACGATACCTCAGCTGTGATTTCCCTAGGAAAGTAACATTTTGAAAGCAATTCACAACCACAGCCTGATCCTCAGGAGCCGATTGTTGGCTGTGATTTCCCTAGGAAAGTAACATTTTGAAAGCAATTCACAACCAGAAAGAACGGTAACGTTTACCACCACAAGCTGTGATTTCCCTAGGAAAGTAACATTTTGAAAGCAATTCACAACGGATCTGCTCCTGCTGGCTGAGTTGGCTTCGCTGTGATTTCCCTAGGAAAGTAACATTTTGAAAGCAATTCACAACGCAACCTGTGGGTTGAATTTTCTATATTTGGCTGTGATTTCCCTAGGAAAGTAACATTTTGAAAGCAATTCACAACAAGTGCTGGACGCAAAACACACACGGGGCTGCTGTGATTTCCCTAGGAAAGTAACATTTTGAAAGCAATTCACAACGTGGGCTGTCTGGAGACATCGTGGACTCGGCTGTGATTTCCCTAGGAAAGTAACATTTTGAAAGCAATTCACAACTTTGCGCTCTTATGGGTATTTGCCAACCTCGCTGTGATTTCCCTAGGAAAGTAACATTTTGAAAGCAATTCACAACGAAAGCAGGGTGGAAGGTCGATTGTGGAGAGCTGTGATTTCCCTAGGAAAGTAACATTTTGAAAGCAATTCACAACAGAAAGGAAACACAAATCGAATCTTCGGATGCTGTGATTTCCCTAGGAAAGTAACATTTTGAAAGCAATTCACAACAGGTATTGGATGTTTGATGTCGGATGACCGGCTGTGATTTCCCTAGGAAAGTAACATTTTGAAAGCAATTCACAACTCTAAGTCTAACTTAGAATTATCTGAATTAGCTGTGATTTCCCTAGGAAAGTAACATTTTGAAAGCAATTCACAACGTATTTACAGCCCTTTAGCTGGCAGAACTAGCTGTGATTTCCCTAGGAAAGTAACATTTTGAAAGCAATTCACAACTTCTGGAGAAAAAGGTTTGTAGTCCCGCTTGCTGTGATTTCCCTAGGAAAGTAACATTTTGAAAGCAATTCACAACCCCAAGTATTGGTGGCTATCAGTGTGGTAAGCTGTGATTTCCCTAGGAAAGTAACATTTTGAAAGCAATTCACAACCAACAGTTCAAAACCCTTTTAAAGAATTAGGCTGTGATTTCCCTAGGAAAGTAACATTTTGAAAGCAATTCACAACCCGGTCAGCCGTCCATGTTGCAGGTAAGCGCTGTGATTTCCCTAGGAAAGTAACATTTTGAAAGCAATTCACAACAATCATTACTAAGCTAGCAGAGAAGCGGAAGCTGTGATTTCCCTAGGAAAGTAACATTTTGAAAGCAATTCACAACGGGGGTTAGCCGCTGCAATAGGGCCTTTGCGCTGTGATTTCCCTAGGAAAGTAACATTTTGAAAGCAATTCACAACACTCTTTTAACCGTAATAAACGGTGTTAATGCTGTGATTTCCCTAGGAAAGTAACATTTTGAAAGCAATTCACAACTTCATTAACTCTTTAGGTAACAGATCACAAGCTGTGATTTCCCTAGGAAAGTAACATTTTGAAAGCAATTCACAACGGAGTTTTCATTAAAGCTCCTCCAATAGTGCTGTGATTTCCCTAGGAAAGTAACATTTTGAAAGCAATTCACAACCAAAAATATGAAAGCTAAAAAACACGCTTGCTGTGATTTCCCTAGGAAAGTAACATTTTGAAAGCAATTCACAACGGGCGATGAGCGCATCGGTGTTGCGCCAAAGCTGTGAAAACCTGGCGGGTTTTTGAAACCTGCCAGGTTTGAGATTGATCAATCCTGTTTCCCAAACCAAAAAAAAATCCCGAAGCCCCCCAGCTCCGAGAAAAAAACCAAAAAAATAAGGCGTCTTTTGAAAAGTTTAATAATTGATATAGTTGGTTACCAGCTGAAGATCAAGCTTTTTGTCTCCGGTGCTTTCAGCGCTTAGGCCTCTTAGAATCAGGGAATAGACTCGGTTACCTTGGATTTCTAAAGTCCCAGTTTGAATCAGGATTGCGTTTGTTTCCTTCGATTTCACTCGGAGTGTGTAGTTGCCTTTGTTTACTTCTTTAAAGTCAGAAATTGCCTTAAAGCTTGATTCAGGTATCAGTGGATTGGTCGAGCCTGAGATTTCCAAATAAACTGGTTCGGTATCTGAGGAAAGGTGGACAAATCTCAGTTGGGACTTTTCTGCCACCGGATCTTTCCAGATGTCTTTTATCAAAATCGCATCGATGCCGGCAGCTTTGTCTGCCACAAAGATGGAATACACAGAATCTGCTTTCAGTACAAAGTTCTTTTCCAGAAGTGCTGTGGCAGAATTGAAAGCCGAAAATCTGAAATCTCGGGTGCCCGTGAAGAATGCACTATAAGGAATTATTTGGCTGTAAGTCAAAGGAGATTGATTCACACGATTTTGATTCGCAAAAACGTCCATGGCAGGAGCGGCTGTAGAGCCTTGGAAAATCGAAACATAAGCGGCAGGAGGTAATTGCGGAGATTCGAGGTTGACTAAGCACCCGGTCAATGCAAGGGAACCTACAATGAGGCTAGCAGCGAATTTTAATCTTTTTCGAATTGGCATTTTAATTTTTGAGGTGAAGTACATAAAGCGTTGGGTTAAGTTTCAAATACATCACCATGACGAAGAGCCACTGTTTTTCGCTTCAATCAGGGCCTAAAAAAAATTCAAAAAAATTCAAGGGGAATAAGTAATTACTTAGAATTGAGACGGATTAACGTTGGATTTTTATTTAAAAATAAAAGGTGAACCTAAGATTTGATCTACTCTTTGATCCAAAGAATTCGGAAATTGCAGGAAACCTAAAAACATTATGGTGGATGCTCTCAATGAAATGAAAAGTCAACTGATGGAACTTAATCAAGCCATGTCAGGGGTAGAGGAGGAGTTTGCAGGACTTCTCAACGGGATTCATTCTCAAAACCGGGAGTCAGCCGTCAACTTTCTGAAATATTTGATTCTTCGGAGAACGGATTTTCGTCATTTGCAGCTTTTTCTCCACGAAAATGGTCTTTCCTCCTTGGCAAGTTGTGAAAGCCATACCCATCGTCAGATTCAGGTGACACTAACACTAATAAACAGTTCACATAGATAGTATGGCAAAAGTTTTAATTACCGGGGCGACAGGAAATGTTGGGACGGAAGTGATAAAGTCATTGCAAAACATTGACCATAAACTTGACATTTATGCCGGAGTAAGGAACTCAAACGAAGACAGAATTAAATTATCGGCCTACAAATTAAATTTTTCCATATTTGATTTTACAGATGTTAAGACTTACAAAACCGCTTTGACCGATTGTGAAGTCCTTTTTTTATTACGACCGCCACAAATTTCAGAAGTAGAAAAATATTTTAAACCTATCATTGACACCTGTAAAGAAAACGGAGTTAAACACGTTGTATTCTTATCAGTTCAGGGCGTTGAGAAAAGTAAAATAATACCGCATTACAAAATTGAGAAACTTATTATTGACAGTAAAATACCCTATACATTTTTACGACCTGCTTATTTTATGCAAAACTTTACTACAACCTTGCATAATGACTTAGTGAATAGAAAAAGAATTTATCTACCTGCCGGCAACGCAAAATTTACGCTAGTTGACGTTCGTGACATTGGTGTAGTTTCTGCAACTATCTTGACAAACATATCGGAGCATATTAATAAATCGTATGATTTAACCTGTAAAGAGAAGTTGACCTTTGGGGAAATGGCGAAAATATTGAGCAGCAATTTGGGAACAGACATTCAATATATTTCACCTAACCTAATTAGTTTCTTCCTGACAAAAAGAAGAGAAACAACACCTACAATGTTTATTCTTGTAATGATTTTGCTTCACTATTTCCCAAGATTTCAGAAAGAACCGGTGACAACTAACTGGGTGGAGAAAATTACCAATCGACAACCGACAACTTTTGAACAATTTATAATTGAAAATAAAAAAACACTTACCGAATGACAAGAAGCACAGGTTCTACAACTAGGTTTGGAAACAGTAGCCGTTCAGAGCACCGCAGATACATTTCCCGTTCATCAAAGTTTGGGACACTATTCCGATACCTATCGGAATGGTGAAAATCGCCACCTTCCCTAAGCCCGAAACCGTGATAGGCTTCGCAAAGCATATTTCCATCATATCAAAGCTTCAACCATTTTTTTTCTATCTCGCACAGCATATCTAAACAATATGCCGAGAAGCATATTTCCACCATATTTCGCGAAGCGTATTTCAACTGTATCTAGCGCAGCTTATCTCCACTTTATTTCGCGAAGCGTATTTCAATGACCCCTCAATTATCCACCTTCGTGGTATCAGGCTTAGCCTTTGGTTTCGTAATCAGGCCTCTCAGTAAAGTTTTAGCCTCGTCCACCGCTTTTCCAGTAGTCTCATTGGTTTTTTTCTCTACTTCTTTTTTGAGGCTGTCTTGGAAGACTTCAGCTTTAAGTTTGATTTCTTGCTTGATGCTGTCTTGGGCTGCTTGGAATTCTGCTGTTGCTTTTTCCTGCAAGTCTTCTTTTTCCGAACTGAATCTGGATTTCAATGCATTGGTCAGCAAATTCTCGATGCTATTGCCTCCGGCGAGGCTGATTTTAGGTTGGTTATAAGTACCTCCAAGATTGATAGCCACCGGGATCATCGTGGATTCTGAAGATTCTGTTCCAGAGATTGTTGCCAAAATCGAATTGGCTTGAGCTCCGAATTTTCCGGCAGGAACTTGCATGTTCAACAGGTAGTTGATCGATCCGTCAAACCCTGCACTCCCCTGAATATTGGTCTGATAGTCCCAAAGACGCAAATCGAAAGGTTTAACTTCCATCCTACCATCTTGGATTACAATCGGGATATTCAGATTTCTCAGGGTGAGTGTATTTCCATCCTTAAGGCGGGTTAGACTTGTGACTGTCTCAAGGATTTTACTGTCTTTCAGGGCTGCTTCGGCGATTTTTAGAATTCCCTGAACGTCAAGAGAAGAAAGCACAGGCATCATATCCTGACCCAAAAGTCCGGAGAAACTGATATTGGTATTGACTTTTCCGGTTATATCACTAGCGATTGGAGCAAATGCCTTGATTGTCTCGAAGCTTTGGAAAGCTTTGGCAATGCTTAACTCTGAAATGTCCAAATTGAAATTAAACAGGGGTGCGGCAAGATTTCTAGGATCGTAATTTCCATTTAATCTGATCCGTCCATCCAGTGTTTTCATCCCTGTTTCTGAAAATGTTAGAACGCCATTTCTCAGGGTCATATTTCCACTGACTTCCTTTAGATTCAAGTTGTCATAGATCACTTCATCCGCAACCATATTCATGGTGAAATCCACGTTGACCGGTAATGGAACGACTTCCATCTCAGAGCTTTCAGCATCGGTGGTGCTGCTGCTCATCCATTCATTTACGTCAAATTTAGTGCTGTTCAAGCTCAGCTGACCTTTTAAAACTCCTTTTTCAGAGAGTAAATAGTCCATGTAATTGGACAGAAATCCACTGGCTGTTAGAGGGCTTTTTCCAAGTTTTGAGTCGAATTTTGTTAGGTTAACCCGCTGAGGATTGAAATCTGCATGGGCTTCCAGGATTCTGACACCTTGAGGATAGTCTGTCGATTTATAATATAATTCTTTGACATCCATCGTACCTGAGGCTTGCAAGCGATCGTAGCGCTCTTTTTCTACATCAGCATACGAACCTGAAGTTTGCAGATCGGTTTTGATTAAGCCTTCCAATTTGGTGTCGGCAATCGGAAAAATTGCCGTTAATTTTTTCAGATCCAGACTACCGTTGATTACTCCGTTCCAATTGAGTGCTTCGAAATCATTGATTTTGAGGTTACCCCTGATTTTTTCTCCTTCCAAGTCAAATCCAAAAGAGCTCACATCTACCCTAAAATCCTGCATGGTTCCTTTTTGATTTAAGATCACCGCTTTAGCATGAAGCTGCTCCAATGGCACAGGATAGTCGGTATTTTGTACAAAACCATTTTCCAAATTCAATCTAATATCCATGCTAGGAAGGACTTTCAGCGTTGAATCGTAGCGGCCTTTTGCGCTGGCGTTGAAATCCAGAATGCCACCCAATTGTGTCTTGTCAATTGGGAATACAGAAGTCAATTCCTTCAGATTAAGCTTTCCGATTAACTTCCCCTCCAAGTCATAATCCTTCAGGTTCAAAAGTTTAAAATCGCCAGATATAGGATTAGAACCGAGGTTCATCGAAAAAACCGGAATGGAAATACTGGTATTTTCAAGGATGCTGGTTTCATTTTTAGCCTGAAAATTCAAATTGATATCCTTGACAGGCATGGGAAGATCAGGGTATTGAAACATCCCATCTTTCACATCAAGCCGGAAGTCAAAGGCTGGGAAAATATCTTCGGCATAAAGCCCTTTCACAAAACCATTGAAGGCAAGTGTCCCGGTGGTTTTTATTGACGAAAAGCTTTCCGTGTAGATACCCGGCACAAGTGAGAGGATATTTTTGAAATCAGTCTCTTCACTGCCAAAAGTGAGATCCAACGCGATTCCTTCTTCGGGTAGACCGATCACCCCGCTCAGGTCAAAAAGAAAATCATTGAGTCCAAATCGTCCATCCGCCACTGTAAATTTCATTTGCTCCAAATCCACCTGAAGCAAAGTCTCTCCTGTAAATTTTTTGTTGCTCAGGTAGTGGACACCTTCATAGTTTACATCAGCTATGGTTGCCTTGAGTTTGAGGGGCAAATCATAGACATCCTGGGTGAACTTCCCACTACCTTTAGCCTCGATACCAGCTAAAGCCATGACAAACTTCAAGGACCTATCGTCGTAGATCAAGTTTACATTATTGATCTCGATCAAGTCAACTCCCAGTTTGAAGTTACTTTCTGCCTCAGGCTCAGTTGAGGTGGATTCTTTGGTGATATCATAATTGGCTCGTCCATCTTCCAGAACTTTGATGTAAAGGTCTCCTCCGTTCAGGTGAAGCCCGGTCAATGTTGGATAATCGTCAAAGAGGATGGATCTGAGATTGAAATCCATTGTCAATTCCTCAGCATGAACCAATGTGTCATTTTGAAAAGGCTCCAAACCAACAATTCCAAAATTCCCCAGTCCAGCACTGACAGATGGGAAGTTTCGGAATAGACTCAGTGAAACCTGATCCACATCGTAGTATATCTTGGCGTTAAGAGCCTGATCAAGTTCCTGATTTACTCGGGCTATGATTTTGTCTTTAAATAAGAATGGAATAGCTACCGCTGCACCAATCAGAAAAACCAGAATTCCCAGAAATATTAGTATGAACTTCTTCATGAGTTTTTTTTGATTGTCGACTTGATTAACGGGTGAAGGTTAGAAATAATTCAGTGGAAGCATAGGGAGCACTGTGCTTTTTGCCTAGGAATGGGGCATTTTAAGAAAAATTTGGATTTGAGATAGTTATAAACTCCACATTTTCTTAGAATGGAGTGATTCCTGTTGCAGACGGGTCGAATCTTACTTTATAAATTAAAACAGTCTTCTGGACTGTCGAGTTGAGCGTCTATCGAGTAAAGCAAGTAAAATAAAGCTATTTAATGCTTTGATAGATTCGAAGAATCAGCAGAAGATGTGGTTATTCAAATTTTGGGCCTTATAACCAGAATGGCTAAAAAAACATATTGATTTCCATTTTGAGAATGCCAGAAATTCTATTCAACAACCAACCAATCTCCCAAATTTCCAATCAAGGCCGATACTTGAATTTCATCCATAGGTTTTTCCCAAAAATCAATCACGACATTGTATTCTTTTGATTTTTCCCGTTCAGCGATACTTAATGAGGAAGTGACCATAATCACTTTGATATCTGCATGTTGTATTTTTTCGCCTAAGAGTTCCAAAAATTCCCAGCCGTTGATTCGTGGCATATTGATATCCAGAAAAATCAAAATTTTGGTACCAGATGAATCCAAGGGTAAAATAAATTCCAAAGCTTGGGCTGCATCCAAAAAAGTAGCTGGGCTTTTGCTCAAGTTGCCTTCCTTGACTATGATTTTGTGGAGAAACAATACTCCGGGATCATCATCGATAATAAGGACAAGGGGTGTATTTGACATCATTAATTTTTCAAATTTTCGGATTTGGCGTGTGTTTCTTTTACTATTTGATCAAGTTGTTTTAATGTGGACAGTAGCTCGATTTCAAGGTCTTCTTTACTTTTCCCCACATCAGAATAGGCTGGATACTTGATTAATAATTGATTGATGCCCATCGCTTTGGTGAGAGGAGCTCTGACTAAATGGGACTGATTCCATGTAATCTCCTTTAATATCAAGTTTTGATCCTCAATCTCCCGAACGGCATCTTTCAGTTTTTTATTTGTTGTACTTAGCTCCAGAGTTCTTTGGTTCACCATGGCTTCCAAGTTATTCTTCATTTTACTATTTAAATAGTATTTCACCATAAAGTAAACCAAAAGTACTCCCACGATGCCTAAAAATATCTTAAAGGCTGTGGTCTCAAACAAGGATGCTGATACTACAATCGGTAACCTTTGGATCGAATCCAGTTTCCCATATCGGAGAACCTTTATTTCAAAATTGTAACTACCCGGTTTCAATCCATTAAACATGAGTTGTCTCTGGTCTTTGATAGGGAGCCAACTGTCTGTTTTGCTGTCTATTCTGTAAAAGAGCGAATATTGAGTGGGATTTTCAAAATCTATAAGACTAAATGAAACATGAAACATACTCACTCCTTGGGGGATTTTGATTTTATCCACAATGGGTGATTTTTTATACCCAATTTGAACTTCATCCCAAGTGAAATTGACTGACTCTGATACTTCTGAAGCTATAGAAGTGGGATCAATGATGCCAACTCCTTCCACTGTAGGAATCCATATTTTCCCGGAAAAATCTCTCAGGGCTGCTGGAAAGATCAAACCATTAGCCTCCGAATTTGGCATGCCCATACTTTGGTTATATAGGGTAGTACCAACAAAGAAATCTTTTTCATTGGATTCCTTGAATCTTTCGAGTTCTGAATTAGATAAATATTGAACTCCAAAATTATTACTGACCCAAACTCCATCTAACCCGTCACTGGTAATGCTGTAAACGCTTTGAGATTTTAGGCCACTTGATTTTTTCAAGGGTTTGAATTTTCCATCCTTCAAGAGCACCAAGCCTCCATGAGTACCAAACCAAAGGTCTCCAATTTCATCTTCGTATATAGCATAGACTATATCCTCCCCGGGGCTAAGTGGCAAAGTTTGATTTTGGATAAATTTACCATTCTCTAATCTGAATATTCCTTGATTGGAACTTCCGATGACAATTTGTTTGTCTTTCAATTCAGCGATACTAATAAAGTTGGTATTTGAAAAATATTCAGGCAGATCGACGGTGTAAAGAATTCCGTTTTCATCGAAATAATGCATTCCACCATATCTGGTCAAAATCCATAACCAATCTTTCGAGTCTTTGAATAGGGCATAGACATGGTTGCTTTTGAGTCCATCTTGTTGGGTTATCTTATCCACGACTTTTCCGGATTGGGTATCAATTACAGATATTCCTGATGACGACCCGGAGTAGATTTTGCCTTTTAAAGATGCTATGGTAGTCACTCCATTTTGGATGAGGCCGTCATTTGCGGTCAAGGAACTGATTTTTCCATTTTTGATTCGATGCAAACCATCTGATCTAGTTCCAATCCAAATGCTGCTATCTTTATCCTGAAAGACTGCTTTGATATTTTTTTCTTTTAATTTTTCAAAGTTTAGCTGATTGACTTTGGCCGGCTTAATTAAGGCTAATCCTTTCCCCAAAGTCCCCAGATATAGATTGTCATTTTCCTTGATTATTTTCCGAATCGCATAGTTTTTTAATTCGGGATAGGTATATCGAGTGATGTTTCCATTTTCTATTAAAATCAAGCCTCTTTCGAGAGATCCGGCCCAAATGTTATTTTTAGAATCGATCGTCAGGCTGCTTGGGTTAATGTCTTTAGCCTGATCGTAGGAAAGGATGTTTTCCAATTCATAGTTTTCATTTAAGCGAAAAACTCCAGAGTCCGGTGATGAAATGAAAATTGACCCGATAGAACCAAAAACTTTTTGGACTGAAAAATCTTCTGATGAAACCAGATTTGATTGTTTCGATTTTAAGTCAAGTTCATAAAGTCCGTGATTGGTGCCGACCAATAATTTTGAATTTCCCAGAGAAAAAAAGCTAAGGATTTCGAGTTGAATTTCGGGTTTCCAAAAATCTAAAACACTAAATTTCCCGTTTTCCCAGATGTAGATCTTCCCAATCTGAGTTCCGATTAATAAACCTCCGTTTTCATATTCGACAATAGCCCTTATCCAAGTGTTTTCTGTAATTGTAGTACAGTCAATCACTTTTTTGATGTATTTTTCCAGAAGGGCGATGCTTCTATCAGATGATGCCCAAATCCCACTTGGGCTTTTATAAAAAGTGTAATAGGTCTGTTCAAGCATTTTAGGGTAGGTTTCTTTGTCAAAAACCTTTGTAGAAACGCCATCGAGTCTTGCAAGTCCTTCTTCTGTGGCAATCCACAGATACCCATGATTATCTTTTTCCAGAGCAAAAACAGCATTTTGAGGCAAACCATTGGAGTTGTCCCAAATTTCCATCACATAATTATGAGGGGCTCCAGTTGAATCAAGAAAATAATCTCCAGATTGAGCTATGGCTTTTTCAGGTCCAAAAAGAAGGGACGATATTTGGATTAAGATAAAAAATGAAAACTTGAGCAAAATCTTTTGATTCACAAATTCTATTATTTTTGACCTACTGTAACTGTATATTACCAGATATAATAAATATGATGCTTTTTAGTTTTGAAAAGATGGCAAATAGGTTATGTCGTGAAAACAGGATGGAAATATAAGGTAATTTTTATCCTTTTAGTATCTTCAAATTGAAAAAAAATACACCTGTGGTATTGAAGCAAAATTTATGAATTATGCCTAAAAATGGCTTGTTTAAGGCATTTCTATGCTAAATCGTAATTAATAACAAACTGAAATTTCAATTGTCTTATACTATCTTGGATATAGATAATGGTCCATTAGAATTGTACAAGAAAGGAATATATAAGTATTCAAAAAACATTTATTGTAGGATTCAAATAGTTTTTTATCATAAATCCTTCATGTAACTACCGGAAAAAAAATGTTGAGGGATAGAACCAATCCTTTTGCCTTACCTATCTATTCATTATCAAAGTTGGATCAAGCGAGTTTTCATTCCACCGAACTTGCTCTATTTTTATTCTTATGGAAGGAAAAGAAATCCGCTTTCGTTGCTGGATCGATATCGACGGGAAAAAGTTTTTTGGACCAGGTCCGGCTCAATTAATAGAACTCATCGATCAGGAAGGTTCGATTGCCAAAGCCGCCAAGAAAATGGGGATGTCTTATAAAAAGGCTTGGGACCTCATTTCCGATATGAATGCCAGAGGGGCACATCCGTATGTGATTTCTCACAAAGGAGGCGAAAAGGGAGGTGGGGCTGAACTGACAGATCAGGGTCGCAAGGTGATTTTCGAATATAAAAGACTAGTTGAGACCCTTGAGTCTATGATCGAAAAGGAAACTGAATTCCTTCGATTTCTATAATTTCGATATCAAAAACCTGTTTATTTTATTTTGGTGGTGGAAATCCAAAAATTGCTTGAATTCTATCAGCGTTACTTGGAAAAGCGATATATATTTGGGTATATATCGATGTTTGTTTTCTGATTACGATTAATTCCTTAACGATGATGATCAATAAGCTTTTCCAAGGTTTGGAGACTCAGGCAGTTTTTCCTCTGACAGATCACCATGAAATGGGACAGTCTTTGGAAGTGTCAGTACAAAAATTGAAAGAATCAGAACGCTATCCCGAGTTTTTTGAAAAGGCATTTGGAAGTCCAACGCTTACTGAAGACAGAATCTTAAAGGCCATCGCCCAGTTTGAACGGGTGCTGATTTCTGCGGATTCTCCTTTTGATCGATATTTAGCAGGAAATTATAACCTGACTGAACAAGAGCTACGAGGAATGGAGCTTTTCAAAACCGGCCCTCAAGTAGCGATGGGAGGTAGCAATTGCGAACACTGCCACGGCACTCCCAAAATGTTTAAAGAACTGTTTCATAACAATGGTTTGGATCAGATTCCGGCAGATCCCGGAAGGATTGAATTCACAGGAGAGGCGACTGACTTGGGTCGGTTTCGAGTTCCTACCTTACGCAATATTGCTTTGACGGGACCGTACATGCATGATGGTCGATTTGCTACTTTGGAAGAAGTATTGGACCACTACAGTGATCATATTCAGGAAAGTGAAACTTTGAGCGCTTTTGTCGTGGGAAAAAAGAATCAAAATGGAGGCAGGGGAATGGGACTTTCTATTCAGCAAAAAGAAGATCTCATCGCTTTTCTAACTATGCTTACTGATTCCAGCTTTATCACCAATCCCGCTTTTTCCAATCCTCATAAACCCTAAAATTCAAAAGACTCATGAATACAATTGTGAAAAAAATCTCTTTTTTGTGCTTGATCCTACTTGCTGTTGTTCGGTTTGGACATGCCCAGGAGAGCAGGTCCATACAGGTGATAGGAGAAGTAATGAAGCCGCTTAGACTTTCCTTGGAGGATTTGGGAAAAATGAATGTTCAGGAAGTGACCGTAAAAGACAGAGATGACCAGTCTCGAATCTATAAAGGTGTTGTTTTAGTGGATTTGCTTCAAGAAGCTGGAGTGACTTTAGGTAAAGATTTACGAGGTGAAAACCTGACCAAATACCTGATCATGCGAGCTGCTGATGGGTATGAGGTGATCTATTCTCTGGCAGAAGTCGATCCTGAATTTACAGATAACATAGTGCTTTTAGCCTTCGAAATGGACGGAAAACCACTTCCGACTGGTGAAGGACCTTTTCGCATCGTAGCTTCGGGAGACAAGCGACCCGCTCGATGGATCAGGGAACTGCGAGTGATTAAAGTGGCTTTTGCACAAGATTGAACTTAAGCATGAGGATAAAAGTGTTCATACTAGGATTGGGATTGGTGTTGATGGCATTTTCTTCCCCCGCCCAATCTTCCGAAAAAATTTTAATAGCTGCAGCGGCTGATTTGAAGTTTGCTTTGGATTCGGTCATAGCTGTTTTCAATCAAACTGACAAGCGACTGGTTCAAGTGACCTATGGTTCTTCGGGAAAACTTTTTGAGCAAATCTCCAACAGTGCACCCTTCGATCTTTTCTTTTCAGCAGATATCAATTACCCGAATTTGCTCAAAGAACGTGGATTTGCGGCTTCTGAGGTCTATCCTTATGGGATTGGACGAATCGTTCTTTGGAGTAGAAAGATTGATCCAACCAAGGACAAAATGGAATCTCTAAAGTCCACTTTAGTTAGAAAAATAGCCATTGCGAATCCCGACCACGCTCCTTATGGCAAAAGAGCTGTAGAGGCGATGAAGCATTATAAGGTATTGGATTCAGTGAAAGGTAATCTAGTATTCGGTGAAAACATTTCCCAAACTGCTCAATTTGTCACAACTGGAGCGGCAGATATCGGGATCATAGCACTATCTCTTGCGCTGTCTCCGACGATGAAAAGGCTCGGAGGAGTATACTATCTCATTCCGGATACTAGTCATCAGCCACTTCTACAGGGAGCTGTAATTACTAAAAGAGCAAACCAAAATCACTTAGCAGTAGACTTTCTTGATTTTGTAAAAGGGAGCACCGCAACCGAGATTCTTTCTTATTTTGGATTCACCAAACCATAATTTCAATGCTGGATTTTGGACCCTTTTATTTGACTTTCAAATTGGCGTTGATTACTACAATGATGTTGTTCCTTATCGGGGTTCCTTTAGCGTATTGGTTGGCTTTTAGCAAGATTAGAGCAAAAATTTTAATTGAAGCTGTGGTGGGTTTGCCTTTGGTTTTACCTCCATCGGTCTTAGGTTTTTACTTGTTGATCGCATTTAGTCCAGCAAATGCCTTTGGGGGATTTATTGAAAAGTACTTTGACTTAAGACTCGTTTTTTCTTTTCCTGGATTGGTCATTGCATCTATGATTTACAGTTTGCCATTTATGATTCAACCCATTCAGGCAGGATTTCGGATGCTACCCCGTAATCTGATGGATGCTTCCTATCTCTTGGGGAAAAGTAAATTGACTACCTTATTTAAAGTTTTGCTTCCTAACATTAAAACCTCACTATTGACCGCATGCATATTGTCTTTCGCTCATACCATAGGAGAGTTTGGCGTTGTCCTCATGGTGGGCGGGAATATTCCTGGAGAAACCCGTGTCATCTCTGTGGCGATTTATGATCAAGTAGAAGCGATGAATTACGGCTTGGCAAATCTCTATTCCGGGATCTTGCTTGCTTTTTCCTTTCTTGTTTTGGCAACAGTTTATTTTCTGAATCACCGCATGGTGCAATCCCATTACTCTATATGATCAGTATTTCACTTCATAAAAAGCTGGATGGTGCGGAAGGGATTTTAGATCTTCTATTTGAAACCAAAATCAAAGAAGGAGAGTTGGTCACGCTCTATGGAGCATCCGGAGCTGGCAAAACAAGTGTGTTTAGGATGCTTTCGGGATTGCTTCAGCCAGTATCGGGAAGGGTTGAAATCGATGGCCGAGTTTGGTTTGACAGCGAGAAAAAAATCAACCTCAGACCTCAAGAGAGAAATGTGGGGATGGTTTTCCAGGACTATTCACTTTTCCCCAATATGACTGTTCAGGAAAACCTGGAATTTGCATTGGAAAAGAGAGAGCCTAATTCCATCATCAACGAATTATTGGAGTTGACTGAATTGGGTCAATTAGCTAAGAAAAAACCAGCCCAACTTTCCGGTGGACAAAAGCAACGAGTGGCCTTGGCTCGAGCTTTGGTGAGAAAGCCAAAATTATTGCTTCTCGATGAGCCGCTCTCTGCATTGGATATCGAGATGCAAACCAAGATTCAGGATTACATAGTGCTTCTTCACAGAGAGTTTAAATTGACGACACTGTTAATAAGCCATGATTTGATGGAGATTATTAAGATGTCTGACCGAGTTCTTTTTCTAAAAGAAGGGAAAATTAAAAAAGATGGTAGTCCAAAAGATGTCTTGCCATTGACCACTTTGAAGGATTTTTTTAAGAGTAATTACTTGACCGTGAAATAAGATTTAGAAATTATTTTTTTCTTCAGTGAATGGGTATGAAAACTGGTTTAAATCTTAAGCTTTATCAGTAATTCTTAGATCAGCTCTGCTGATTATGATTTTCCCGATTTCAGTTTATTTACAATTTGGAGCCAACGAGCTGATAGTTTTATGTTTAGCACGACCTTTGTTATTGGTTATTTACCCTGCTTAACACCCCACATAAATACAATGTCTGAATCACAACTGATTGGCCTTTCTCATGAGAAATTCCAACAATGGGAGCAATCCAACCTTGATAGTATTGCCGGAATGTTTGATGAACGAGCAATTGTATTCTGGGCAAATGGAAAGTCTCAAACCAAAATTGAAATGTTTAAACTCTACAGAGAGGGTAAAATGTCAATTAAAAACTTACGACTTGAACATACTTTTGCACGTGTCTATGGCAATACTGGCGTGGTTCACGGAGAAGGAGAAGCTCTTATCACTTTGGAAGGTGAAGAACTTTCCGGCGATCTTCGATTTTTGGACGTTTGGGTTGAGCGAGAAAATGGCTGGAAAATAGTGTCTTCCCATTTCAATCAGGTAGTTTAACTGTTTCAATTTGCCCTTTGAATAATTTATCTTGAGGAAAATTGTTTGATTTTTAGAGCTTTTGATTTGTTCTGTGCTTGAGGTTATTACATTGTTTTCTACAATTTTGTATCAGAAATCACAAGAAACCTCATGAAATCAAGAGTACGCTTCCTTTTATTTCCAAAGAAATCAGCTTACCCACTGAGGACAGTTTGTTTTCTCTGTTTGACAGGCGTGCTTTTTTTTCAAAATCCAACATTTTCCGCTCAAACGGCGACCGAACCTAAGCCATTTCAATTCAGTGGAATCATCACCGCCACCAACAATGGAATTTCAATTATTCCATCATTTACCTTGGGTCGACCTGCTGTGTTTTTTGATCTGAGTATTGGAGGAGAGCGGCTATCATTTGATCCCATGTTACGTTTTGGGATGGACGGCAAGCCTTGGTCTTTTGTATTCTGGGGTAGGTATAAAGTGATCAAAGACAGCCGATTTACACTTAATGTGGGAGCACATCCTACTTTCATTTTTCAGGAAAGAACTTTCATGGTTGATGGCCAAGAGGAAACGATGATGGCTGCTCAGCGGATTTTCGCAGGAGAAATTGCACCCATGTATAAAGTTTCGGAGCGTTTCAGTGTCGGCTTTTATTACCTTCAGGGACGAGGATTTAATCCAATTCCACCCAAAAACACTATTTTCTTGGCACTAAATACAGTTTTTTCGAATCTACCAATCTACAGGGATGTGAAGCTCCGAATGAATCCACAGGTGTATTTTCTCCAAGTGGATGAAAACACGGGTTCTTATGTGGTTTCAAGTTTTACGTTGACCAAGAAGGATTTTCCAATTGGAATACAAACACTGTTTAACCAGAAAATTAAGTCTCAGGTGGCTGGAGATGATCTAGTTTGGAATGTGGGTTTAGTCTATAATTTTTCTAAGGAGTTCAATAAGGCTAAAAATTAATCTGATTATACGCTATTCTGCGGTAGAAAATTGACAAGTGGAGAGTTTTCCAAGGAATTCAACAGAATCAAATTTACATTTTTGGTTATGCTGCTTCTCCAGAAGCCGCATATGAAGCCGCACTTAAGAAAATGAGTAAACCTTGAAAATATTAAAAATTATCACGAAGAGTGCCTTTTAAGGAATTCAACAGAATCAATTTACATTTCAACTCAATAATCCCTAACATTGGGTTATGCTTCAAGATACATTTGGACGTATTCACGACTACCTGCGGATTTCCTTAACGGACAACTGCAACTTCCGCTGCAGCTATTGCATGCCGGTGGAGGAGATGGAGTGGATGCCACAATCCAAACTCATGAGCAAAGAAGAGATACTCACACTTGCAGAGACTTTTGTTTCTCTTGGGGTAAAAAAGATTCGACTCACGGGTGGAGAACCTTTAGTCAGAAAGGAGTTTCCGGAGATCTTAGAGCGACTTTCTGCTTTTCCTGTGGAACTCACACTAACTACCAATGGTGTCCTGATTCACAAGCATATCCAAACCCTGACAAAAGCAGGCGTACGCTCTGTGAATGTTAGTTTGGATACATTGAACCGGGAAAAATTTCAAAAACTTACACGCAGAGATCAATTTAATCTAGTTTGGGAAAATATATTGCTACTACTCGAGGAAGGATTTCGAGTGAAAGTCAATGCTGTTGCACTTCATGGAATGATTGAGGATGATATTTGTGATTTTATCCAAGTTACTGAAATGCTTCCGTTGCATGTTCGTTTCATTGAGTTTATGCCATTTGCAGGAAATCATTGGGAAAGCAAGCAGGTGGTCACTGCCGCTCAAATGCTTGAGTTGGTTAAGGAAAAATTTCAGGTCAACAAGCTCGAGGATAAAAAGCACGCTACGGCAAAGAAGTACCAAGTTCCCAGTTTTGCAGGAACGTTTGCATTCATCACCACCATGAGCGAGCATTTCTGTGGAGAGTGTAATCGCATGAGATTGACCGCAGACGGGAAAATGAAGAATTGCCTTTTTGGCAAAGAAGAACTGGATTTATTGGGTGCTTTACGGAAAGGTGAGGATGTGGAATCATTAATTCGACTTTCTATTTCCAGAAAGCATGAAGCTTTGGGAGGGCAGTTTACTGCAGACTATCAAAAAGCAGATCCAGATAAAATCGATAATCGAAGTATGATCAATATCGGAGGATAATGAAGGAGTTTGTTACAGTAATTGAAGCTAAAAAAATTCTAAAATCCCAAAAACTCAAGGGTAAATCAGCCTTTTTGCCACTTCAAAAAAGTCTGGGGAAAATCACATCAACTTCCGTTTTAGCCCCTATGGATGTTCCATCTTTTGACAACTCGGGAATGGATGGCTATGCAATCGCATGGGATGATAAGGGTAAAGGCAGAGAAGTGATTGAGGTCATTCAAGCTGGAGCGAGTCCTGATTTTGTTTTGGAACAAGGCAAAGCAGTAAGAATTTTCACAGGAGCTCCGGTTCCTCAGGGTGCAGACACAGTGATTCCTCAAGAATATATCACTCGAACTGAAAACATGATTTTTTTTGAGCGTGATGAATTTATCAGAGGAGCGAATGTCCGTAAGAAAGGCGCACAGTGTAAGGTAGGTTGGGAAGTTGTACCTGCCGGAGCGAGAGTTTCACCGGGAACGATTGGACTTTTAGCATCCCTTGGAATGAGAGAAATCGAAGTTTATCCAAGTCCGAAAGTCACATTGATTCTCACGGGAGACGAAATAATTGACTTGGGCAACAAACTAAATCCCGGACAAATCTACAATGCAAACGGTCCTTCTTTGGAAGCGTATCTTGAATTGCTTGGCATTACTGAACTTACTATTCTCAAGGTAAAAGACGAGGAAAGTGAAGTGACACGAGTTATCGGAGAAGCGCTTGAGAAGTCAGATTTTGTGTTACTCACAGGAGGGATTTCTGTTGGAGATTTTGATTTTGTCAAAGGAAGTTTAGAGCAAAATGGAGTGGATCAGCTATTCTACAAAATCAGGCAGCGACCTGGAAAGCCACTTTATGTCGGAAGGAAAGCTGAAAAGCTTGTTTTCGCTTTGCCCGGAAATCCCGCTTCGGTGTTGTCCTGTTTTATTCAATATGTTAAGCCATGCCTTCTAGAATGGATGGGTAATTCTGATGCTTGGTCTAGTCCAAAGTTTTTGCCCATTGAAAAGCGATTTGACAAAAAAGTGCCGCTTACCTTCTTCCTGAAGGCGAAAATTCAGGATGGAAAAATCCACCTTCTTCCCGGTCAAGAATCATTTAATTTATTGCCTTTTGGAGTAGCAGACGGATTGGTGGAAATTCCTCAAGAAATTCTTTATGTGGAGGAGGGGAGTTTAGTCGCATTTTATCCATGGTAGGTGTGTTTTCTTCTTTTGAAAGTTGCGGGTGGAGCTTTGGGGGCGTATTTGGGAGCCAGAAAATTCAGTCCTAATGTATTGAAGTATTTATTGGCCTTTGTGTTGGCCTTTGCTGCAGTGAAATTGATTATTGGGTAGTATTCACCGCAGAGGCACGGAGAACTCGGAGTATTTTTCTCACAGACCTGCCCGCCGAAGGAGGGTGGCGCATATGAACACAGATTGCCGAATCTGTGGTTATCTGAGTCAATTGTGAGCTAAATTCCCTTCAAAGGTTATCTTAATTATAGCCTGATTTTCTTGATATTTAAACCAAGCCCATTTTCTATTCTGTTATCTTTAAGTCATATATTTCCTCAAAAATGCCTAATACAATCCACCTTAAAGCTTTTGGAATGGTTGCCGAGAAAATCGGGACGGACGAAGTGGAAATGGACCATTCCGGGAACTCTTCCGAACTTCTTGACGCTTTGCTGGTTAAATTTCCCGAGTTGAAAACCGTCAAATTCACCTTGGCAGTCAATAAAAAAATCGTGAACGGAAATCAAGAAATCCCTGAAAATGCCGAAATAGCCTTACTACCACCATTCTCAGGAGGATAAGATGAGCCGATTCGAAAGACAAATTATACTTAATGGTTTTGGAATTGAAGGTCAGCAAAACCTCAAAAAAGCCAAGGTTCTGCTAATTGGAGCTGGTGGTTTGGGCTGCCCAATTTTGCTGTATTTAGCTGCTGCCGGTGTAGGGAAAATCGGAATTGTTGACGGGGACTCTGTGACCATTTCAAACTTGAATCGTCAGGTACTTTATGGTGAAAATGACCTAGGGAAAAACAAAGCAGAAACTGCTGCCCGATATTTTCAGGGTAAATACATCGATATCAAATGGGAGGTCTATCCAGAGTTTATAAGTGTAGAAAATGCTCAAGAACTGATCTCAGGCTTTGATTTGGTGATTGACGGTTCGGATAATTTCCCAACTCGTTATCTCGTTAATGATGCTTGTGTTTTGCTGGGAAAGCCTCTGGTTTTTGGTGCGATTTATCAGCACGAAGGACAAGTTTCTGTTTTTAATTTGGGTGAAAATGCCTGCAACTATCGGGATCTTTATCCCAAAATGCCATCCGCTTCTGAAGTTCCAAATTGCTCCGAGACAGGTGTGTTAGGCGTCCTTCCAGGAATAATCGGTAACCTGATGGCGCTAGAGGCAATTAAAGTTCTAAGCGGATTTGGGAAGCCGTTGAAAAACAAGGTACTATTCTTTAACAGTCTTTCTTCACAGACTTACGAGGTGGAAATCACTCCAAATCCGGAGGGTAGAGAGTCCATCCCGGCTTCGATTACTTCATTCGAAATCATGGATTATGAGCTTGCCTGCGAGGGAGTCAAGCAACTCACTTGGGATGAAGCAATGGGAAAAATGGGTTTGGATATCGCTTTTGTGGATGTACGTGAACCGGGAGAATTGCCGCCATTGGAATGCACAGGTTTGATGAAAATACCGCTTTCTACTTTGCCTCAGCAGATTGACCTTTTGGAGGATTCTGAGGAGATTTTATTCTTTTGTCAAAGTGGATTACGCTCTCAAAAAGCCGCGCAGCAACTTCAGAATGAATTTCCTGACAAGCGGATTTACTCCATCAAAGGCGGTATAAATGCCCTCAAAAACAATCACACCTAATCATGGAAAAAGAACGCAAGCCTAAAAATATTTTTGTTCAGGGACCAATTTCACCTGAAACGATTGCCAAATCGATTGCCAATCACAGCAGTAAAACTGATATCGGTGGACATAGCATTTTCCTTGGTCAGGTGCGGGCGGATGCCAAACCTGAGGGAAATGTGATCGCTATAGATTATACTGCTTATGAGGATATGGCTTTGGAAAAAGCTTTTGAAATTCGGGAAGCTGTTTTTGCCAAATATCCCTTAAGTTGCATGCATATTTATCACAGCTTAGGTGAAGTCAAAGTGGGTGAGCTTTGCTTGTTTGTCTTTACCTCATCCAAACACCGTAAAGCTGCCATGGACGCCTGCGATGAATTGGTTGAGCGAATCAAGGTGGAATTACCCGTTTGGGGAAAAGAAATCTTGGATACCCAAGGGCATGTGTGGAAATTTAACGCATAAGGAAAGCCCGAAAAGGGCTTTTTTTATAAGTAGCTACTTGATTTTTCCCGCAGATCACCGCAGAAAAGGGCGCTGATTTTCGCAGATCTTCGCCTATAACTACCGCCTTTTCGCTCCTTGATGGAATTTTTTTAAAGATCTATCCTCTCTTTTCACTGATTCTCAAAACCATTCAAAGGGAATTAGCTCAAATTCTAGTCTCAGACCCATTTAAGCTTCAGTCTTCCTGCGGCTTTCAAAAATAATACGTTTGGAGACTGATTAGATTTAGTCCCAAATAGCTTATTGAGAAAGAAGAAAATCCCGGAATTCTACCGTATTGAAATTACTCATTCCCTGCTGGTAAAAGACGATTTTTCCTTCTTTGTTGACGACCATTGTGGTGGGAATAGACTCGCTTTGGAGACTTTGGTTGATGCCAAAACTTGCATGTACCGAAGGGAATTCCCAGGATTTTCCCTCCATAAATTTTTTGCTTTTGTTGAAGTCATTGTCAAGCCCGATCATAAGAAATTCCAAATCGGGAGTGTCTTTTACTGATTTGTAAAGTTCGGAGATGTGAGGCATCTCAGCTCGACAAGGCCCGCACCAAGAGGCCCAAAGGTTGATGAAAACAGTTTTTCCACGATAATCTTGAAGGTCAATGATGTTTCCTTCAAAATCTTTGAACTGACCTCTGTAATCAAATTTTTGGTTGGTCAAGTCAGGAACTTCGATTTTTGGTTTCATCAAACCTGTGGAAAGCAGTACGGATTGAAGTCCACCCTGAATCACCGGAAGCAATCCCGTAAAGTAGAGAAATGCAAAAAAGGCCAAAATCAGACCCCAGGACTTTAATTCTTGTTTCATTTTTAATGTATTAAGTACAATGTACCAAGTACAAAGTATCTTGTGAATAACACTGTGATCTTGTTTGATAAAGAGATATGCTAAGCGAAATATTCCGCTGACAAATGAAATATGCTTCGCGAAATATTCCGCTTTGCGGAGAAATATAGCTGCTACCGCAGCTGAGATAAACTCATGAACCTTTTAGGTTTTTGAGAACTTCTAAGGTTTGGATTCCGAGACCAATATTCCAATCTTCCAAATTTTCAATCTTACAATATCGAACCCGAACCCCGAATATCGAATGATGAAAAAGGGCTGTGTCAGGCTGAGCACCTGAGTAACGGGAGTTACGAAGTCGAAGCCACTTTCTAACCAATTTTTCAATTATTCAATCTTACAATATCGAACCCCGAACGAGGAATTACGAATGATGAAGGTTGAGGTCGAAAATCGTAAATCTGAAATCAAAATTACCCCCACATTTCCAGCATCTTAGTGACAGACCACACATAAACCTGAATTCTCTTTTCAGGGAAGTTTATCTTGCTGCTCCAATTTGAATTGATTTTCCCCAAATACTATGAATTACGAGATTAAAATCGCTGCTGAACTCCAAGTTAAACCACATCAGGTTCAGGCTACTATCGAACTTTTGGATGGAGGAGCGACGGTTCCATTTATTTCCCGATATCGAAAAGAAGCGACTGGAACCTTGGATGAAGTGCAGGTTGCGACGATCCGGGATCGAATCGAGCAACTTCGAGAACTTGATAAAAGAAGAGAGGCAATTCTAAAATCCATTGAGGAACAAGGTAAACTCACTCCTGAACTGAAGAAGTCTATCGATACGGCTGAGACCATGTCCAAGCTGGAGGATATCTATTTGCCATACAAACCTAAGCGCCGAACCAAAGCCACCATTGCTCGGGAAAAAGGCCTTGAGCCACTTGCTGAACGGATTTTTTCTCAAACCTCCTTTGATTTGGAAGGAGAAGCCGCAAAATATTTGAGCGAGGAATATGAGGTGAAAAGTGTCGAGGAAGCACTTCAGGGTGCCCGTGATATCATGGCTGAGTGGATTAATGAAAATGCTGCTTTAAGGGAAAGAATGCGAAAGATTTTTCTGGATGAAGGGACGTTTACTTCCCGAGTTATTCCTGGAAAAGAGAATGAAGCTATCAAATACAAAGACTATTTCGAATGGTCCGAACCGATCAAAACTGCTCCTTCTCATCGGGTTTTGGCGATGAGAAGAGGGGAGAAGGAGCTATTTCTGATGTTGGATGCCTGTCCGGAAGAGCTTTCCGCAATAGCGGTCATCGAACGTCAAATTCTTGAAAATGCCGCCAACTCTGCGGTGGATCAGGTGAAACTAGCGATCAAGGATTCCTATCGAAGATTGTTAAAGCCAAGCATGGAAACTGAAGTGCGGCTTTTGACAAAGAAAAAAGCAGATCAAGAAGCAATTCGGGTCTTTGCGGAAAACCTCCGTCAGTTGCTTCTTGGATCTCCTTTGGGCGAAAAATCAGTGATGGCCATTGATCCTGGATTTAGGACAGGTTGCAAACTGGTTTGTCTCGGGCCGCAGGGTCAGTTTTTGCACTACGAAGCCATTTATCCCAATGAACCACAACGTAGAACAGTTGAATCCGGAAAGACTGTAAAAGGTTTGGCTGAGAAGTTTTCCATCCAAGCAATCGCAATTGGTAATGGAACGGCGGGACGAGAGACGGAAGCTTTTGTCAAAAGTATTGGATTACCCAAGTCCATCATCGTGACTTTGGTTAATGAGGCCGGAGCATCGATTTATTCCGCTTCTGATGTTGCTCGGGAAGAATTTCCTGACTTGGATTTGACTGTCCGTGGGGCGGTTTCGATTGGTCGAAGACTGATGGATCCTTTAGCCGAATTGGTGAAAATCGATCCCAAATCAATAGGCGTGGGTCAATACCAGCATGATGTGGATCAAAATGCGCTGAAGAATTCACTTGATGATACTGTAATGTCCGCAGTGAACGGAGTAGGAGTGGAGGTCAATACCGCTTCCAAACAATTGTTGACCTATGTGTCGGGATTAGGGCCGGTTTTGGCTCAGAATATAATAGAATACCGAGCGGAGAATGGACCCTTCATCAGCCGTGCACAGCTTAAAAAAGTTCCTCGATTGGGTGATAAAGCCTTTGAGCAAGCAGCTGGATTCTTGAGAATCAGCAAAGCCAAACATCCACTCGACTCCTCAGCAGTTCACCCTGAGCGATATGAGTTAGTGGAGAAAATGGCCAAGGACTTGAATACTTCTGTCAAGGAACTGATGAGTTCAGAAGATTTGCGAAGCAAAATCATCCTTAAAAATTATGTGTCTGAAACTGTGGGTTTGCCCACGCTTCAGGATATTTTGGAAGAATTGGCAAAGCCGGGCCGGGATCCACGTGAGTCATTTGAAGTATTCAATTTTCAGGAAGGAGTCAACTCCATGGCTGATCTGAAAGTGGGGATGAAGCTACCGGGAGTTGTGACCAATATTACCGCATTTGGAGCTTTCGTGGATGTAGGCGTACATCAGGATGGTTTGGTTCACTTGAGTCATTTGGCAGATCGCTTTATCAAAGATCCAAATGAAGTTGTGACTGTCAATCAGAAAGTGCAGGTAACTGTGATGGAGGTGGATATCGCCAGAAAGCGAGTGGCTTTGAGCATGAAAGCTGATCCTTTTGCGGAGCGAGTAAGGGATCCCAAATCCCGTCCAATCAGTAATCCATCTGCGAAACCTCAAAAAGTCGAGGAACCTCAAGGCACGATGGCTGATAAATTGGCGATGCTGAAAGGGAAGTTTGGGAAGTGATGTATTTACCCTCCAAGGGTTTATAATCCCTTGGAGGGTTTGCTGTATTGGTATTCTGTGCCCCGGCGAGTGTCACTGACAGGATATCTTAAGATGAAGGAGTTATTGAGTTATTGGTTAAAAGTTATTTGAGACCCAGCTAGTGTCTTGGTTAGCTGGATTTTTTGAGAAAGAACCTCAAGGCACAATGGCTGATAAGCTGGCGATGCTGAAAAGGAAAGTTTGGGGGGTAAAGGGCAGCCCCAGTCATTGTCTTCACTGACTGGATATCTTAAGATGAAAATGTGAGTAAGACACTCACATTGGCACTTGCGCATTGATGTTCCAAGTAAGGCAATTGATAATCCCGGTGTCTTTTGAAGGTTCTGTCCCAAGGATCGGAATGACTTTTTTGGTTGGAAAAAGCTCTTCAATTACAACTATTGCTTGCTGATCTTCTTTTTGATTAAATATTGGTAAAAAGAGGTGGTTTTCTAATTCCAGATAATTGAGGTAAAGGCCAGAGGCATCATTCGGATCTATATTTGAAAGGCTTGTAAATGGGATAGTTTTCCAAGTAAGTTTTGCATTGTTCAGGGCTGTTAAAAAATCAATGTAACTGCTTGGCTCACTGCGGTTGAATTCATTAACTAATACAGTTTCAGAATCTAAAAATCTTGCCATTCCATCTGCATGACCTAGCCAATCATTTTTTTCCATTGGTATAAAAATAATCTCATTTATTTCGAGCGTATTTTTTAGCTCTTCAATCAACAGAAGTTCAGAAATCCCTTTGTTTTCAAAGAATACCTTTGTTGTCATCAAGACTTTATTTTCCCATTTGCTGATGTTTCCGCCATCTAGAATAATATCAGATTTGACGGTTTTGATTCCAATAGTTTGACAAATAGCATCAACATCTGAGATTGTCTTTGCCCATTTTTTTGTTGAGATCAGGTAATCTGGTTTATAGGAAAATCTTATAAACTTATCTTCAGATACCTGGATGGGCATATAATCCACAGCCCATACATCCTTTGTCTCTGGTAAAAAATCAAACCCAATCTTGTTATCCTTTAGTTTTTGAACAAGATCTTTGGCGAATTTAGGATAGGTTTTTGGGAGACTATCTGCCAGATAAACGAAATTGGTTTGGCTATCGATAATCATCACTTGTAGACCATTTGTTCAGCTTCCTTTCTATCAATACCTTGCTTAACCAACGAATTAATTATGATTGATTTGTCACGGTTAGTTTCCTTTGGGAATATTAAATACCGATAGAGCTTTTGATGTGAAATAGGATCATTTATCGGATTTAGTCCCACTCGTGGGGCTTTGACCAAGTCCATTAATTTCAAGTCGGAAGCTTTTGCTTTCAATAAGCCGAAATCTATTTTTTTCTTTTCGCAATTTCCAAATGAGCTAAGGATTTCAGTGATTAAATTCAGGGGTCCAGTAATATGCTTGTCATCCTTAATTCTATGGAGGCCCCGAATTAGTATGCCTCCAAAGTAATCGGGCGTGCCAAAAGTTAAGTCGAGCCCAGATCCATGAAAATACCAAGTTCCAGATTTCAGCTGCTCTGCATGGCCATGGGTGAAAGGATCTTTTATTGGCCCATCGGCTAAGACACTTTTACAATAAAACTCAATCTCAGTTAAGCGGTAATAAGTTTCATTTACTACCAATACCCATTCATTCATCAATTCGTTAGCTATTCGATCAAAATCCTTTTCAAGAGTCTCTGCTATGATTTTTAAGTTTATTCCCATAGAGACAAATTATTAAATTTTTTGATTTTCCGATAAAGTGCCATTGTTAATGCTTTTTTGGTGCCCTATTTTTTGTTACCAATCCAGCATCCTGAAGCTTTCTTCCCAACTCATCGTCCTTAGCCAATAGAAGAATGTCCTTCTCAAGTCCTAACACCTTGAGCACATTCAAATAATATCCAATGCTAACACCTGACGAGCCTTTTTCTATGCTATAAATAGTCCTTCTGCTTATCCCTGTCCTTTCAGCCAATTGATCAGCACTCAGCTTCCGGCGCAGGCGGGCAAGCTTGATTTGCTCACCCACCTGCTCCATAAGTAGCTGTAGTTTTGGTAATAATAAGGGTTTGCTGTTTGCCATAACTTGCAATTAAAGAAACAAATATATCTTAATTTGTACTTATAATTGCCAGTTATAATTTTAATTTCTGATTATCCGCTTCTTTGCCAGTAGATCAAAATGGCCTCGACTTCGCTCGGCCACCGGATTTCAGGTTATTAA
>NZ_JBKBKZ010000032.1:0-64847 GCF_046296635.1 Algoriphagus sp.
CCTAAACGACCAGAATCCGGAGGCCGAGCGAAGTCGAGGCCATTTTGATTTACTGGCAAAGAAGCGGATATACAGATAAAAAAAAACAGCGCCTTTTGAGCGCTGTTTTTAATAATTTAATTTGATCAAGTTATCTCAACGAAGGCCAAGGTTTGTTGGCATTTGATTTAACTGCCACAGTACCGAATTCACCAAAAGTATTCACCCATCTGAAGGTTAGAACTTGCGGTGTTGCACTAATGACAGTCATGGAATAACTATCACCATACTTATCAGTACCGCTCATAGTCAATTGACCACAAGCATCATTGATTCTTACGTTACCATTTCCCCAAGGGTCTGGGTAACAAGCTTGCCAAGCGCCAAATGTACCATCCGTTACAGTGTAAGCTCCCGGAGTAGCAGCTACTGCCGTAAAGGTGGTTGATCCAGAGA
This sequence comes from Algoriphagus sp., assembly GCF_046296635.1. Lineage (GTDB taxonomy): Bacteria > Bacteroidota > Bacteroidia > Cytophagales > Cyclobacteriaceae > Algoriphagus. Next base: position 436 of record NZ_JBKBKZ010000032.1, read on the forward strand.
AGGTTTTGTCGCAAAATGTTTCCAAAGCATCAAATGCATACGTACCCGCAAGGTCTGAAGGACAGATTACACTGACAGGATATTGAAATGGTGAATTGTAGAATGGAGCACCTGCAACGTTGTTTGTTACATTGTCCGAGCTAAATCTTCTTCCAAATTTATCATTCAATACTAATCTGAATTCAAACACATCACCACCATCAATTTGGGCAGAAGTTAAACCAACGGCAGCAATTGCCTCAGCAGCAGTCACTTCAAAAGCCACCCTAAGAAATCTTGAATCAGGGTTTGGTTTGAAATCCGAAGCCTGAAGTGTCTTTACAAGGACGTCATTTTCCGGAGTATATCTTAATCCAACACCTGCAATCAATCTTCTGTGTCTTACCCTTACTTCTACATTGGACACAGTAGCACCATCTTCCTTATCTACAGCTTCCAATGTCAAAGCAAACTTGGAGGTTGGTAGACTGAAGAAATTAAACGTTGTACTGGTTCTCGAAATGGTTCTCAAATACGCTGCCGTGTCAAATGTGCTGTATGGAACATTGGGCTCCACAAAATCACGACAGGACGTCAGCAACATGAGCATCATTGCGAATAAGCCGAAACTATATTTTAGCATTTTCATTTTTTCTGATTTTTCGGTTAGTAAATCCAAGGCGAGTCAGGATTTGTATCCCAGAAAGTTTTGGCAGCCAAATCTTTCTTTTGAACAGCATTGGTATTTGTTACCATGTAGACGTTAGGATACAAGTAGGTTCTGATAAATGGTCCAGGATTACCCTCCAGTGCCGGCTGCATTCTTTCAGGCTTACCTGTTCTTCGATAAAGGTCAAATGCCTCTTTTCCATTTCCAAACAAAGCTAACCAGTATTCAACAGCAACCACGTTCAATCTCTCACTTGCATTGGCGGCAGCATCAAACTGATTACCCACGAAAGTGACGTAATTATCTCTGCGGCGATTGTATTGTTCTGCTGGATCAAATGCAGTGATTACTGAAGCTTCAGCTGTAGTCAATGACCAAGTTCTAACATAATTGATCTGCTTGGTAATGCCAGAAAGGAGTAGGGTTTTAGCATTACCCGTAGTCCCTAGAGTCAAAGCAGCCTCTGCAAGCATAAAGTCAACAAAAGCAGCCAACATGATCGGATGGATACCTGCACCTCTTCCTCCCAATAGATTGTTATTTACAGGAGCCGCAGAGTTATTGTCAAATCTACCGGCGGACGGATACACACCATAGGCTGTTCTTTTCAAACCATCCGGTGGAATCCCATCAGGATCCAGGTGATCTCTACCCCAATAACCTCTAGTACCAGGATTACAGTAGATAAAATTACCGACCAAGTAGTGTGGAGGGGCGAGCTGAGTAATACATTCCTGCTCGTCGGGATTAGTTGTATTGGCTAAAACCTGACGATAGAAATAGTATCGTGGTCTCGGATCTTCAATCCCTACTTTTTCCTCTGTCAATCTCCACATGTAAGAGGTAGACTGATAGTCACCACCACCTTGAGTATATTGTCCGGCAAATTTTGGATGTCTGGAATCCGGATCAGCAGCTGTAGTACCAAATTGAAACACAAAATCGTCCCCAACCTTCAGCATATTATCTTCAGCAATCAGCGCATTAATACCTGCTGTAGATGCGGCAGCGGCAACCAATTTGGTGTTGATAAAAAACTTCAACTTCAAGGTATTAACCAATCGAACCCATTTGGTATAATTTCTATTATAGAAATAATCATTTGGAGTCCCCACAGAAGTGGCAGCTGTAAAGTGACCCGCCGCTTCATTCAATAGCGCAAAAGCCGCTTGATAAACAGAAGCACCGGTATCAGTTTTAGGATTGAAATTGGCAGGATTTAGTGCTTCAGTAAGCGGCACATCCCCGAAGGAATCTACCAAATCCATTAGGACCATTGCTTTTACCGTTTTTGCAATACCCATATGACGCTGAAGATTTGCTGCAGTTGCCAAAGGCATCAGAAAATCAATATCAGCCAAGATATTTGCGTAAGCATTTGTCCAAACACCATTTGTATTTGGAGCAGTGTATGCTGCTTCATAAAGTGCAGAACCTTGATTAATTTGACGAGTAAGTCTAGCTCCTCTGTCGGCCAAACCAAACCAATGAGACTGATAATCCAGTTGGATTCTGTTCAAAAGAAAATCCGGTGATGCAGTTTGCGCATTTACCGCATTGGGATTTTCCAGCAATTCCTCCAACTTGTCACCACAAGACGTGGCAAATACCAAAGAGGTAGCTACTGTCAATCCATATAGAAATTTTTTCATTTTCATGTCTGTTTAGGGTTAGAAAGTAAGAGTTAACGTTCCACCCACTCTTTTAGAGCTAGGACCAGTCACAAAATCAAATCCGAGACCATTACCAACTCCCGTTCCCAACACGTCCACATCAAAGTTCATGTTTGGAGGAAAGTTGAGTGCCAAAAACCAGAGGTTGGTTCCACTCACTGCGAATGATGCTCTCTTGAAAGGAGTCTTAGCCATTAAGGAATTTGGCAATTGATAAGCAAGCGATACTTCTCTCATACGGACCATAGAACCGTCAAATACGTTTGGCTCATCAGTCGCACCTTGATAACCTCCAAAGAAGTAATCAGAAGCTGTAATCTGCTGATCGTTTGGAATATACTTAGGAGTTCCATCTGCATTTGTACCATCCTGTCTTACACCGGGTAAGATAAACGTCAACTCTCTGTCAACAACCGGATCTTTGGTCACACCACGAGCCAACGTTGCAGTAACAGTATTAGAGAAAACAACACCCTTGTGTCTATATTCCATCATCACATTCAGGTTGAAGCCCCTGTAAGTAAATCCATTGATCCATGAACCTGTCCAAGCTGGGTTTGGATCACCCAAAACAACAAGATTAGCAGCAGGTTTATGTAAACCATTTGATAGGATGATTGGATCTCCCTCAGGAGTTCTATCAAAACCAACCCCTTTGATCACATTGAAAGGCTGACCAGGTATCGCAAAGTTGCCTAGTGTGGTAAAACCTGCTACAACAACTTCTTCTAAACCTCCACCCAACTCAAGAACTTCAGTGCGATAAGTCGACCAGTTAATGGTAGAATTCCACTGGAATCCAGAAGGAGTAGAAATTGGAGTAACCGTGGCCTGAAGTTCAGCACCTCGGGTTCTGATCTTACCAATATTTATAGCCGTAAACGTGAAACCAGTAGCCGGATCAATCGGAGATTGAGTGATTAGATCTCTAGTGTTTTTCTCATAGAGGGAGAGATCAAATCGAAGTTTATTATTGAACATCACTGCCTCCACACCGAATTCCAATTCGCCATGAAGCTCGGGTCTCAAGTTTGGATTACCTAGGATATTGGAAACTGAGTGAGTTGCTGTAACTCCACCTCGATCAAACGCTCTTGCGGATTGTGCCAGAATATTTCTGGTACTGTATGGTCTTGGGTAACCCGCTGAGGTTCCATAGCCCAATCGTAACTTCAAATCATTGAGAGTGGAAGATCTCCAATCAAAGGCAGTAGTCGGAAGGAATGAAATTGAAGCACCTGGATAAAGAATACTTCTGTTTTCGGCCTCCACTGTTGAAGTCCAGTCATTTCTGGCAGAAAGGTTCAAGAACAAGAAATCAGAATAATCCAGCGTAATGTTGGTGTACACACCATATCTTCTTTCTTCCTGAGTAGCCGTCATTGTACCCCCTGAATAAGCATCATTACTGGATGAATTTTCAAAGTTGGAGTGACGGAAAAGGCCATAAGCCAACTGACCCTGAGACGCTACTCCGTTTTGTGCGTAGGTGTCATAGCGGGAGTTACCTCCAAGCAATGCACTCATACTGAATTTATCGGAAAATTCCTTTTTCCAATTGAGAATCAAATCCTGATTCCAGATGGTATTTGTGATATTTATCGATCTATAGTACCCGTTTCTGGTCGCCAAATTGGAAGAGGGTCCCCCTTTGTTATATCTCAATTCTTGCAATTCTGTATAAGTATCGAGACCCAGTCTGTAGGTGATTGAGAAATTGTCATTGATATCATAATTCAAAGAGGTAGAGTTGAAGAAACGCTGTACATCCGAAGAATTGACATAATTTCTTACTAACCAATTTGGATTTACTATACCATTATCACCTCGGAAATAAACAGAGCTCTTATCAACAGGATTTTCCCATGGAAGTCCGCCCAAGTCCATTGAGCGAGGCGTGAAAAGCACGTGACCAAAAACAGAAGGAATTGCACTTCCGGAACCGAAAGAGGCATTTACGGGAGGAGAAAGCAAATCTGTTTTTGAGAAAGTAAAGGATGAGTTTACTGACAACTTATCACTTATTGCAGAGTTGATTCCCAATCCAAAGTTGTATTTCTCCAGATTATTACCTGGCAAATAGCCCTCTTCGTCCGTGTAACCAAAGCTTGCATTGAATCCTGTTTTGTCAGAACCGCCGGCAATTTGTATGGAAGTATTTGAGATCAAGCCTGTCTTAAAGAATACTTTAGACGGATCATCATAAGCCTTGTATTCATACCTGACAGGGGTTCCGCCTATGATTCCATTTTCCCAAAATTGCGGAAATGCATTCCGTATCGCAGCAACAGAAGAAACAGCGTATGGGTGGGCCACAGTCCGACCTTCATCCAATCTCGGACCGAAGTTAGAGAAGAAGAAACCCGGAGCCTGCTGGAAACCATTTCCATATTCGTTGCCGTAAGTTGGCAAAGAAGCCGCCTGATTGGTGAAAACCGATTGGTTGATCGTCACTTCAGCAGCCTTTCTCTTAGAAGCACCAGACTTGGTAGTGATCAGGATTACCCCGTTTCTACCTTGGTCACCATAGAGAACAGTTGCTGAAAGACCTTTCAACACAGACATGCTCTCGATGTTGTTTGGATCGATATCCAAGAATCGGGAGGATGTGGTTGCACCACCCTGGTTAAATCCGTTCTGGTTGTTGGTACTTGTGTTGAACGGAACCCCATCCACCACAAACAAAGGCTGGTTGGAACCTGTAGCAGAGGAATATCCTCTAATTACCATGTTGGTACCCGAACCAGACATCCCGTTGGTAGATGTAATGTTTACACCTGGCACTTTGCCCTGAAGTACTCTAGCCACGTCAGACTCTGGTCTGTTCTCCAGCTGCGTATTGTCCACTGTTGTTACTGCGTAACCCAGTGCCTTTTTCTCTCTTTCGATACCGATCGCCGTAACTACCACTTCGGATAGATTTGACGCATCAGTCTTGAGAGTGATGTTGACTACGGACCTGTTGCCGATAGTCTCTTCTGCGGATTTAAGACCCACAAAGGAGAAAATCAAAACATTAGATCCCGCCGGTACATTGATAGAGTAATTACCATCCAAATCGGTGGTAGTACCTACTGTTGTACCCTTGACGAGAACTGTTGCCCCTGGCAACCCTAATCCGTCTTCCTCGGAAATTACCGTACCGGTAATTACCCGTTGCTGCGCCGACACCTCATAGCTGAGGGTCATGGTGAAAAGCGCAACAACAAAGAGTAAAGCTTTTCTCATAAGGTATTTAGTTTAGTTGATTCGGTAAATAAAAATTATTATCAGATCATTTCAAAAGCGGTAAAAATTTTGTGTGAACGGGACGATAAGCACTTTATTTGGTCGAAATCGATAATGTTAACAATTATTAACTGTCTGAGGCTAATTTTTTAACATTCGCGAAACAATATTTTGAAAAATCCCCTAAAAGATTGAATTGAAAATTTATTCTCAACTGAAAAAAAAAATTAAATAGGGTAGAAAAACTGTTTTTTACTCGTTTTTAAGAATAAAAAGTATCTTTTCTTTCATTTTTTCTAATAAAATTTTAAAACTTTGTTGTTTTCGAAATTCAATAATTGAATTTTTTAAAAAATCGAAATTTCATGTTCATTTTTATTAACATTTTTCTCATTTTTTTGTCAAAAATGAAAAAACTGGTTCATTTTATAACCAGTTTTCTAATTTCAAAAAGAATATCTCAAAGTAAAGGCTACTTCATCTCCCCACAACTTAGTGAACCTAACAAAATTATATGCTGGTTTCCAGTCAAAGCTTAGATAAATATTAGTGTTATAAAAATTATACTCTAAACCAGCTATAAAATCAACTCCATAAGCCTTGTAATCCTCTGTGCCTTTGTACACCCAAGGCGGTTCAGCTTTCGGTTCTTTCCAAATCCCATAATGCACTCCACCTCCTAGGTACCATTCCAAACCGCGGAATTCACGGATATCCATGTGCTTTTCATAAAGTAAAGCTGCATTCCATCCTTTCCAGCGGTTAAAGACCATAAGTTCCACAGCTGACTGATCAGTCACGAACTGTTTTACAGAAGCACCAAAGGAGGTTCCCGCCCGAACCCCTAACATCGTGTTATAAGCGCCTTGTTGCCCATTGACAAAGGGCGAAAAAGAAATAAATGCCAGAAAAATTAAGGCAGAAGTAAGTAAGGGGTACTTTTTCAATGTCTAACTGATTAATTCCAGTCAAAATGTAAAAACTTTTTCCGGAGTAATGCAATAATCTAATTCGATATCATGCGGTTCGGGTTGAATTGCCTCTTCGGGTTCAAAAAAACTCAGTCCGATTTTGATTACATCATTATTTAATGTGCTTAGAAAAGTATCATAAAAGCCTTTTCCAAACCCTACCCGATTTCCGGACTTGTCGTAGGCCAGCAAAGGGACAAATACAAGTTCTATTTTGCCTGGAGACACCATGATAGATTCTTGGGGCACCGGAATACCCCATTCGTCCAAGAAAAAAGCTGCATCAGCCGGTAGTTTTAGCGTTTCCAGTTCTGTATTCGCTTTGTTCACCTGAGAAGTGTACAAGGTTTTTCCCTTTTGATCAAGGGAATTCTGGATATAAAAGGTATTTACCTCATTGAATCGATCAATTGGGAAAAATAAATGGAAGTGTTGAATCGAATCTTTTCCTTCAAGCCACTTTTGCAATTGAGCGTTGATTGCCTTGGATTTCACCTCTACCTCTTCCTGTTTGAGGCTTTTTCTCAGCTGTCTGTAAGCTGAACGTAATTCTTGTTTAGTCTTCATTAATATTCCAGTACCATCATGTTAAATTCCAAGGGATCAAAACAACCAAGTAAATCTTCAATTAAATTGGGATTTGACAGGTAAAACTGCATCATGTTAACCACACGCTCCTGAGGACTACCGCTCGGAGCCGTAAAATCTAAAATTGCTTTTCCTCTATTCAATTCCATTGAAAGCCTTCTTTCTTCAGCCTTCCGCAATTTGGCACTCATCTGATCGATAATTTTTAAGCTTCGCACTTTCCCAGCCTGAAATGCGGAATCCAAACTCTTCTCCAAGGCGGACGCTTCTTTTCCTTTTTCATCAAAAAGTTGAGAGATGATTTCTCTTTCTTCTTTCATACCGAAATCCACCTGCGCCTGTTGAGCCACAAAAGCTTTCTTCCAGCTTTCAAAATCAACAAAAACATCTTCCAATCTCCAACCCAGTTTTTCCATCTTTTTCAAAATAGGCTGATCGAGAATTAAAGCGAAATTTCTGGGTAAAAGAACAGGAAAAGGAACTTCAAACTGATCGAAAATCCCCTTCAACTGCAACCAATAAACCACCTCAGCGGGACCTCCCAAATAAGCTAAATTGGGAAGAATCACTTCCTGATATAAAGGCCTTAAGACAACATTTGGACTGAATCGCTCAGGATTAGATTCAACCATGGAATCAAGTTCTTGGACAGTGAATCGGATATCTGAATTCAAAACTTGAAACCCATCACCAGATCGTTCGATCCGTTCACGAAGTCCATTTTCCAAATAGAAGAAATTAATTTTCCTCGGGAAAATTTGACTTTTATAGCCCAGTTCCTCTAATTCCTTTGATGCACGCTGTGCTTTTTCAAAAGGGATATGCTCAAAAAGATCTGCTTTGATCACCGGTTTAAATAGAGATTTGAACGCAGCGTCATTTCCATCCACTACCAAAAGACCTTCCTCTCCAAACATTTGATTCACATATTTTCTTACGGCTTCCCCTAAAGTTTTACTGCCCAAATAGGCATTTTTGAAAACATCCGGAGCAAAATCCACTTCTTTCATAAAAGCCTTGAAGGAATCATCAAGTATAAAATCACCTACTGCACCCTGCTGATTGGAGTGCCATTGATACTTTTTACCGTCAAGCCTGAAATAATTGATCTCGTCAAAATCATGATCTTCAGTTGCCATCCAATAAACCGGGATAAAATGGAATTCGGGATAGGTCGCTTTTAACTTTTTAGCCAGATTGATCGTGGAGACGATTTTATAGATAAAATAGAGCGGACCGGTAAAAAGATTTAACTGATGGCCTGTCGTGACAGTGAATGTTTTCTCATCTAATATTGAGTCAATATTAGAGGACACTGCCTCTGAAATTTCTATTTCTGAATAATGATTTACTAACACACGATGAAGAATTTCTCGATTTTCGAAAGGGAATTTTTTCGCTTCAATTGCTGCTTTGAAACTCTCAATATTGAGTAAATGCGAATAAAATGGCCTTAATGCTTCCTTTCCTTCAATGTAGTCTAAAAAAAATCTCGAAAACTGTCCCGTCTTTTTCAGATCTACGCAGTGTTTTTTCATCGGAATGGGTGAAGTATGTTTGGGAAGTCTAACTTAGCGCTTCGAACCAAAGTTCGGCTTTTTTTGTAAAAAACAGGACATCTTACATTAATGGCAGGTTTAAGTGGTGAAAATTTGAAATCAAAAGATTTCCACACTTTTCTAAAACCAAAACTGGCTTATGTGATTTCTAAAGAATGCTAAACCAATAATATGTTTCCATATCATAGAATTTTTCTGAAAAATGGCCTTGAAGTGATCGTCCATGAGGATCACAGCAGCAAAATCGCCGTTTTCAATCTCTTATATAAAGTAGGGTCGAGATTTGAGCAAGTTGGAAAAACCGGGTTGGCTCATTTTTTTGAGCACTTAATGTTTGGAAGCTCTGCCAATGTCCCTGTTTTCGATCGGGAATTGGAGCGAGTAGGTGGGTCTTGCAATGCCTTCACCAGCCCTGACATCACCAATTATTACATGACCCTTCCTGCAGCAAATATCGAAACAGCCTTTTGGCTGGAATCCGATCGGATGCTGCAATTGAGCCTAAGTGAAAAAACCATCGAAACCCAGCGCAAAGTGGTGATGGAGGAATACAAGCAGCGGTATCTCAATCAGCCTTACGGAGATGTGTGGCATCATATGCGGGATTTAGCCTTTGAAAAGCATGCTTACCGCTGGCCGACAATCGGTCAAACACTTGATGACATCATTAACTACACCAAAGCCGATATTCTGGATTTTTATAACACGCATTATCATCCGGGCAATGCCATCCTTGTGGTGGCGGGAGATGTCACGCTTTCTCAAATAGAAAATTTAGCAGAAAAGTGGTTTGGCCCAATCCCATCAAATTCTTCATCTTGGAGTGGACAATTGCATGAACCTGTCCAAACTATAAAAAAATCCAAAGAGCTTCATTCCAACGTCCCTACTGATGCATTATATAAAGCCTTTAAAATGCCGGGGAAAGGCGAACCGGGCTATTTGGAAGCAGATTTGATCAGTGATATTTTGGGCTCGGGAAAATCTTCCCTACTCGAGCAACGGCTTGTCAAAAACGGGAAAATATTTGCATCCGTAGGAGGATATATCACCGGATCTGTGGACCCTGGACTTCTTGTTTTTTCCGGGAAAATGGAATCCGGAGTCTCCGCCAAAGCGGCCGAAGATGCACTGGATGAAGTTTTATCGGAGTTTATTTATAATGAAATTTCTGAACGAGAACTCCAAAAAATCAAAAATCAGGGAGAGGCTATGAAAACCTATGAATCAATTCAATTGCTCAATCGGGCGATGAATTTGGCATATTTTGCCCATTTGGGTGATCCCGACATATATTGGAGAGAATTTGAAGAAAAATCAAAAATTCAAGCTCCTCAAATCAAAGCTTGGGCTAACCAAATCTTGAAGGAGGATCAGGCTTCTGTTCTTTATTATCAATCGATTAATTAATGACACCATTTAGAATAGGATTCGGATACGATGTCCATCAGCTTAAGCAAGGCTATGATTTTTGGTTGGGCGGGATCAAAATTGAACATGAAAAAGGTGCTGTGGGTCACTCGGATGCCGATGTTTTGATTCATGTAATTTGTGATGCGCTTCTTGGAGCAGCCAATTTGCGAAATATCGGCTACCATTTTTCTGACAAAGACCCCAAATTCAAAGGAATCGACAGCAAAATCCTCTTGACTGAAGTCATGAAAATGATTCGGGAAGCTGGCTATGAAATCGGGAATCTGGACTCAACAGTTTGTTTGCAAATTCCCAAACTTAATCCTCACATTCCTGTCATGAAAAGTTGTCTTGCAGAAGTTATGCACGTAGAGGAAGATGCCATATCCATCAAAGCCACCACATCCGAGCATCTGGGTTTTGTGGGAAGAACAGAAGGAGTTTCTGCCTATTGCACCGCATTGATTTATAAAGTATGAGTGAAAAGCTGAAAATCATCACCACAGAGGATGGTTCGCATTCTCTTTATCACGAAGACCTTCAGGAAACCTACCATAGTTTTCATGGTGCCTATCGGGAATCGATTCATGTTTATATGATTTACGGCTTAGATTCTTGGCTTGCAAGGAATCCACGCAAATTCCCCATCCGAATATTTGAAGTGGGTTTTGGGACAGGATTGAATGCTTGGCTGGCATTGGTTTGGGCCGAGCAAAATCAGATTCCTGTTCTTTACCATACGATTGAGCCTTTCCCAATCGAGAAGGAAGTTTATTCTCAACTTAATTATATTGAGCATGACCATGGCATTTGGCATTTCCATAAATACTTCGAAGCGCTCCATCAAGCTCCTTGGAATGAAGGGGGTCCGGTTTCAGAATATTTCAATTTCAAAAAAGATAGCGTAACGCTTGAAGAAGCCCAACTCTATCCATCGGATGTCGTCTTTTTTGATGCCTTTGCCCCGAGTAAACAACCGGAACTTTGGACGAAAGAGATTTTGGAAAAAGTGACAGATGCCATGCGACCCGGCGGAGTATTTACAACTTATTCCTCAAAGGGTCAATTGCAGCGTGACCTAAAGGAACTCGGATTGGCAGTAGAAGTAGTTCCGGGTCCTCCGGGGAAGAAGGAGATGACAAGAGCTTGGAAGGGCTTTGTGGAGTAGGCAGTTGCGGAAGTAAGTTGGCAGTTGCAGTGAGTAGTAGGCAGATTGTGAGTAGTGAGTAGTAAATGGTAAATGGTAAATGGTAAATAGTAAATGGTTAGTAGTTAGTGATCAGTTTGCAGGTCTGTCAGACTGAGCAGCCTGTCCGCCGTGGCGGAAAGTCGAAGTCAGTTCCAGGTGGCACGGCAATTACGCTGTCAAAAATCCCAAAGATTTTCCTGAAAACTGCTAATTGAGACTGAATACTAAAAAAGGAACTGGAATAGGTTTTGTTTTAAAAGAAAAAAATCAATCGAAAAAATCATGCTCAATTTAATAGCTGTACTACTATTTACACTTTACCAAAGTCCAGGATTTGATGGGGCTAAACTCGAGCGGATGGTCCAGGAAAGAGATAAACTACACGCACAATGGCGGTCATCCGAAAGCAAAAAGTCAGGAATTTTTGGAAATCGTACAAAAAAAGACATGATCGGGACTAATGAATGGCTCGAGCGGATCGTCTCCAAAGACAATCAGATTATGGACGAGCTTCGAATGATTGGTTCGATAGAAACGACAGTTATTTCCCAGGAAAAAGAAGATTACAAGTCCATCACAATTACGCTTGAACGGGATGTCCAATCACTGAAACGAGCCGTTGCAGAGCGGGATAAAGAAATTGAAGTCAAATTGCGCGAGCGAAGAACCTTTGAATGGACGACCTTGATTTTTTTCCTTAGTACTCTTGGCCTAGGCTTGTGGGTTTATAAAATCAAAAAGGCTTCCTGATCGTTAGGAAGCCTTTTTCATTTACTTTTATAAACTACCTGTACACTATTTCAACCTGGCAATTGGCGTCCTTGCTCCTTTAGTTACTTGATCCATTGTACATAGAATCTCTGCATCGAGTGGCAAGTACATATCTACACGCGAACCAAATTTAATAAAGCCAAACTCCCCACCTTGTTCGAGTTGAGAGCCAGCTTTCACATACCACTTGATTCTTCTGGCTAGAGCTCCGGCTATTTGGCGAACCATGATTTTAGTTCCCTTTTCATCCTTGATTACCATAGAAGTTCGCTCGTTTTCAGTGCTGGATTTTGGATGCCAAGCCACGAGATATTTCCCTGGGTGATATTGGAAATATTCTACTTCACCTTTTACAGGTGATCGATTGACATGGACATTGATCGGAGACATGAAAATGGAAACTTGCTTGCGCTTTTCTTTTAAATACTCTCCTTCGAATGCCTCTTCAATCACCACTACTTTACCATCTGCAGGCGCGAAGACAATTCCTTCTTGGTCAGGCAAAGGAAAAACAGGATTTCTAAAAAATTGGAGGACAATCAAGTATAAACCCACGCTGACCAACATTGATAAATTAATGAGCAGCCTTTCTTCAGGCAAATAATAATAAAGCAAGTAATTAAGTGCAACGAGGATGATCATCATCCAAAACAGGAGTACTCTTCCCTCTCGATGTATTGTCATAGTGATTGAATTAAAAAGGCGTGGATTTAACTCCACGCCCTCAAAGGTAAAAATTTTAACCAAATAAGGCCTTAGAACCCACCTCGGAAGGTATAGGTCTTGGCCACTTTATCAATTGCTACGATGTAAGCGGCAATCCGCATGGACACGCCATATTTGACAGAAGCTTCGTACACATGCTCAAAGGCATCTTTCATGATCCGATCTGATCTACGATTGACCCGGTCTGCAGTCCATTTGTATCCTAATCTGTTTTGCACCCACTCAAAATAAGAAACTGTCACACCGCCGGCGTTAGCCAGAATATCAGGCACAGCCATGATGCCTTTTTCCAAAAGGATTGCATCCGCTCTTGCAGAAGTAGGTCCATTGGCACCTTCTACAATAAGTTTCGCCCGAACTCTTTCGGCATTTTTTGCAGTTATCACATCTTCCATTGCTGCAGGCACAAGGACATCCACTTCCAATGTCAGCAAATCATCTGCATTTTCCATTCGATCTCCGCCGGTGAATCCTTCCAAGGTTCCCTTATTTGCTTCTTTGTGCTTGATCGCTTCTTGGATATTGATTCCCTTTTCGTTGAAGAAGCCTCCTGTGTGATCGGAAATCGCCACAATTTTCAAACCTCTTTCTTCCAAAAGCTGTGCTGCCCAACTACCTACATTACCAAAACCCTGAACAGCACATGTGGCTGAAAAAGGGTTGATTTTCAACTTCTGCATGGCCGCTAAAGCAGTGACCATCACACCTCGACCTGTGGCTTCTGTCCTTCCCAGAGAACCTCCAAGGACCAAAGGTTTCCCTGTCACCACAGAAGGTACTGTCATCCCATGAGCTTTGGAGTATTCATCCATCAACCAAGCCATTTCTCTAGGACCTGTTCCCATATCCGGAGCAGGAATATCCTTATCCGGACCAAAGACATCGATCATAGCCATGGTGTAAGCACGAACCAGTCGCTCGATTTCACCTTTTGACATCTCTCGGGGATTGCATCGTACTCCTCCTTTACCCCCACCATAAGGAATGTCTACTACTGCACACTTCCAAGTCATCCACGCAGCAAGTGCTCGCACTTCATCCAGGTGTACATCAGGAGCAAAACGAATCCCCCCTTTTGCAGGTCCCAGAATATTAGAATGGATAACACGGATTCCTTCAAATACTTGGATCTTACCAGTGTCCATAGTGATGGGAAGGGAGACGATTACTTGTTTGGCGGGATTCTTCAACACGTTGTAAACCTCATCGGAGAGACCGAGTTTCTCAGCAGCGATGTTGAATCTTTCCATCATTGACTCCAAAGGATTCTCTTTATCCTTTATTGGAGCCGGTTCAATGTAAGCCATATTGGGTTATTAAAATGAAAATGTGAAATGCTATACAAACTTAATTAGATTTTCAGACTGGGCCTTGTTCTATTAGAAGATTTTCAAAAAAGCGGTAATAAATGGAGCGGAAAGTAATAATCCGTCAAAACGATCCATAAATCCCCCATGTCCTGGAAGACCGTTACCAGAGTCTTTGATTTCGATAGAACGCTTGAAAAGTGACTCAATCAAGTCGCCATATGTACCAGCTATAATAATGATGCCAGCTATCACCAGCCACTTCCAATCTGCGATAACATGGAAGTATTGTGAAATGATAAATGCCACAGCAATAGCCGAAAAAGCTCCGCCTAGAAAACCTTCCCATGATTTTTTTGGAGACACCCGTTCAAAAAGCTTTGTCTTGCCAAACTTAGTCCCCGCAAAATACGCCCCTGTATCACTTGCCCATAGAATAAGTAAACTCCCAATCAAGATCTCAAAGTGATAGACTGCGTCCACAGAGAAAACAGCCAGATTTAACAGCGAAAATGGGACTGCAACATAAAAAATCCCCAAATAAGTGAATGCTACACCTGTGAAGGGCTTCTTATCAGTTTTTTTGTAGAGTTTGATGAAAAAAGTAAGAGATACCAGAGGAAAGATCAAGTAAAGGTATTCGTGGGGAAGTCGCTCTTTTTCGATCATGAAAGTCAAAGTGAAAATCATCAGACCAAGAAACGTCCCAAAGCTCCTTAGAGGAAGCATTCCATCCAAGCCGGTAAGTTTGTAAAATTCCATTTGGGCGAAGCCTAAAATTGTAACAAAAACAATAAAATAGGTCCAATCCGAATAAATTGCGGCCGAGACTACCACTAATGCTCCAATGACAGCAGTGATCGCCCGCTGCCCTAGATTACTGTAATTATTGATGTTAAAACGTGATCTCATTTTGAATCAATTGCATGGCGAGTAGGGCATCGCCCTTTGGGACAAGTACTTCATAAGTGCCAAATACGTGATAAACAGTCTCTTTCTTATTCATCACTACGGCAGAGATTCCGTTTTCTTCCAAAACACCCTTCACGATTTCAGCGCGAATTTGATTCTGATTCTCAAATACCTTTATCCAACTGTCCATCTTTGGGTTGATTGATTGTTTTAAAGTAAAAGAATCCAACCATAAGAACCAAAAGTCCGAGAATGGCTGCCGGATAAGAAACAGTATCCGTTGATTCCAAATCAAAATCTACCATCCCCTGATTTGACATGTAAATCACAATTACAGTTAGGGTATTATTGAAAATATGTGCCAAAATCGGATAGAATAGGCTTCCTGAATACAAATACATGTAGCCAAATAAAGCTCCCAAAAATACTCTGGGGAGGAAGCCATAAAATTGAACATGAATAGCTGAAAAAATAATTGCTGTCAACCAAATCCCCCAATGAGCCGAATTGGTGTATTGCTTCATTTTCGGTTGGATCAAACCACGGAAAAACATTTCTTCTCCAATTCCAGCAAAAACCCCAATTACCAAAATACCGGTCAATAACTCCGGGATATTTTGAAAATCAGTCAGAAACTTGGTCATTTCCATCAACTGAGTCTCCATTTCCTTCATCCAGCTTTCGATTCCCGACATGGACTCCGGCAAGACAAGCTGCGCATTCCAATACACCAAAAGTCCATTGAAAAACATCGCTCCGAGAGTAATTCCGAATACAACACCTAGATTTTTAACATTAAATCTGGACTGTTGGACATCCCACTTTAAATCTGCTTTTTCAATAAAGCGGGTAATAATCCAAGCTGCAAGCCAGAATCCAATCCCCGAACCAATCCCTTGGACAAAATACATGGCCATCCTACCGTTAGGCACATCATAATTGCCGGTCATGAGCCCCATAATTTCTGCTACTGAGATATTAAACAGAGTCGGCATGAAAGCCAGTGCGATCCCCTGAAGTAAAATAAGTGTACCAAAAGTGACTAAAACAATGACTATCAACGACAATAGCCAATTCTTTCGCTTGGCTATTTCGGACTGGGCTTCGTATATCTCCATAATTTCAGGTAAATTTACGCCAAATTTAGAATTGAGAAGTGGTTAAGATTGGAAAGTTGGAGCTGGGAGAATTTCCTCTACTGCTCGCCCCCATGGAAGATGTAAGCGATCCACCCTTTCGCGCAGTCTGTAAACAGAACGGGGCAGACCTCATGTACACCGAATTTATCAGCTCAGAAGGGCTGATCAGAGACGCCTCCAAAAGCATTCAAAAGTTGGATGTGTATGACTATGAGCGACCCGTAGGTATACAGATATTCGGCGCTGAGATCGAATCTATGCGTGAAGCTGCCGCGATAGCTGAAGCCGCCGGTCCTGATATTTTGGACATCAACTTTGGATGCCCGGTACACAAAGTGGCCTGCAAGGGTGCCGGAGCCGGTATCTTATTGGATATCGACAAGATGGTCTCCATGACCGCAGAGATCGTCAAGCGTGTGAATATTCCTGTTACAGTGAAAACCCGTTTAGGTTGGAGTCATGACACGATACGGATTGTAGAGGTAGCCGAGAGGCTTCAGGATATTGGAATTCAGGCGATTTCGATCCATGCTAGGACGCGTCAGCAAATGTACAAAGGCGAGGCAGACTGGAGTTACCTCAATTTGGTCAAAGAAAATCCAAGATTGCATATCCCGGTTTTCGGAAATGGAGATATAGACTCGCCGGAAAAAGCTGCTGAATACCGAACAAAATACAATGTTGATGGAATGATGATCGGACGAGCTTCGATCGGCTATCCATGGATTTTCAATGAAATCAAGCACTACTTCGCCACCGGTGAAAAACTTCAAGCACCAACCCTGGAAGAACGGATCGCTGTCGCAAAAAAACACCTGGACTTCTCAGTGGAATGGAAAGGTGAAAAGCAGGGAATACTTGAAATGCGTCGTCACTACACGAATTATTTCCGAGGGATGCCAAATTTCAAACCGTTCCGAACTGAAATGGTCACTGCCGATACCTATGAACAAGTAGTGGAAATTCTAGAACAGGTCGAAGAATTTTATGCGGATTATGAATTTCAAAGCTGAAACCAAGAGACTGTCTTAAAAGACTTTTCTATGTCAGGCTGAGTCTGAAATATTTGGTAAACATACAAAAAGGGAATGACAGGGTTTAGCATGCCAAAAGCCAATAAAATGTGAGCTTACGTCTGGATTTTGTTCGGCTAGACAAAACATTGATCGGAAGGGCTCGGGGGGAGGATTTGCCAGCGAGCCAGCGTTCGGCCTAGTGCGCCTGCCTGCCGGCAAAGGCAGGGTTGGAGCTTTGGCAAATCTTGACCTTTTGGTTCTTTTGGGTCAAGCCAAAAGAACGAAGAAAAACAATAGCCTAACCTAAATCCAAAACCATGATTAAAGATCAATGTCTAACGATTTAAAGATTCCAAATCGGAATAAAATTCTATAATATTATTTTTTACAAAATTAAATACAATCTGTCATCGGTAGCGGAGTCGAAGCCCGTTTGTAACAATCAGGGTTACATTTCGACTTCCTGCCTACCGGACAGGCAGGCGCTCAATGTAACAAAAGATATTATGAGGTAGCCTCTTTTTTTTGACTTTTTATCTTTTGGATTTGTTTCCTTTGCACACGAATTACTTCCAGACAAATTAATGAGCGAAACTCATTCGGAAAACAGCCTGAAAAACTGGGCTTTACTGACAATTCTTACTTTAATCTGGGGAAGTTCATTCATCTTGATCAAGCGTGGACTGGAAGTTTTCAGTCCGGGAGAAGTTGGTGCATATCGGATGGTAGCAGCGGCTACACTCCTACTTCCACTTTCTCTCCCACGAATCAAAAATCTCAGTAAAACCCAGGTAAAAAACCTTTTGATAGCAGGTTTGCTGGGGAGCTTTATTCCTGCTTTTCTTTTCCCAATGGCTCAAACTCAGTTGAGCAGTTCGCTGACGGGCGTATTAAATGCACTGACCCCGCTATTTGTGGTATTGGTCGGAGCAGTATTTTTTAATACGAGGATTACCATGCGAAATGGACTCGGATTAGTCATCGCCTTAGTCGGTGTGGTTATCTTAATTGCTTACAAAGAGGGAGGAAACTGGGGGGAATCTTTGGCAGGCATAAATGTCTATGGACTTTTTGTGATTGCAGCCTGTATCTGTTACAGCTTCAACCTCCACGTCATCAAAACCCGCTTCACCAAACTGAAATCCATAGAAATCTCCTCGATTTCATTATTGATGATTCTGCCGATGGCTTTGATTTACCTTTTTGCCGGCACTAATTTTTCATACAAATTAATCACCCATCCACAAGCTTGGGAGGCCTTGGGCTATCTGACGATTTTGGGAATGGTGGGTACAGCCACTGCACTCGTGCTTTTCAATATAATGGTGAAAAGTGCAAGTCCATTTTTTGCCAGCTTGGTCACCTACACGATTCCGATTGTGGCTATCATGTGGGGAGTGCTAGACGGAGAAGTCCTATTGATAGGCCATTATATCGGAATTGCAGGGGTGATACTTGGTGTTTGGGTGGGGAATAGGAAGTAATACGAGCTTATTTGCCGGACTGAAAATTTTTCAGTTCCTTCTTATTCAACTCCAGCGTGACAACCTCCAAAGGATGAGTCACTGTAAAATCACTTAACTCTTTGATCTCCAAATTTCCCACGTCAGTGGTAAATACAACAGGATAGTAGGAGTATTTGAACTTATCAAGACCGTCTTTCACCGTCCGCTGATTGACCATTCGGAGATGAGGTCCTTGCAGATAATTTTCCCCACCTGATTCCGCCAAAACCTGCCCTGGAAGCACTAAATCTCCGACTTCAACTTTTTCAGAACTAGGCTTCAAAACCATCAGCTTGGTGATTGTGCCATCCTCGTGATAGATCTCGATGTAATTTTCATCGGCTGAAAAGTTCAAATTTTCTTTTTGCGTTGTGTAGTCCATTTTCATCTCAGCGATCACACCTTTTCTCGGCGCTACAATGGATGTGGGTTTGTCAAAAATGAAGGAGACACCCACATAAGTCTCATATCCCTCTTCCTTTTTTAAAGTTTTTGAAATGTTATTATTGAGAATTGCTTTGACTCGCGTCCCTTCAGAAACAGGAATGAGATATACCGGATCAATTTTTGTTTTGCCGTAGACATTACCTTTTGCGAAGCTGTAGCTATAGCGGTAGTTAGTTCCCTGACCTGCCAAAGTAGGTTTTAGCGTGGCGACTTTAGATCTTCCCGGTGAAGCAATAGCAGTCACATTGCCTCCTACAGCAGTACTCATATTTTGAAGCTGGGAAAAATTCATAACTACCGAATAAGGTATTTTTGTTGGATTAATGGCGTAGAAAAGCACATTTCGATCCGAATCCTGTTCAATTTCGATCGAGATTTGAGCTAAAAGACTGGACAAAATGGAAAACGTGAAAAAAATTGAAAAGCAGAATTTAAGCATTTTTATAAAAGGGATTTTTACCCTAAAAATAGTTTTATTCAACTAAATCGCAAAAAAAAATCAATCTTCCAAATTCATCCTTTTTCTCCAGGAAAAAGCCAGCATAGGAAGTTGCTGATAGGAGTTGACTCCTGCCTTTACTCCTTGGCTCTTCAGAAAAATATCATTGGACTTTCTACTTATCTCAAGTGAGTATGGCTTTATCGCTTCGCTGGTTTCACGAATAGAATTCAGATCATTTCGAATCCCGATTGTCAGCCCCCTCACCCACTCCCTATATTCATCCGGAGCCATTCTGTAAAAATCCCGCATCTGATACTGAAGTAAGCGAAGGTGTGCCGAATAGCGGAGCAAAGGGTCTTCAGAATTGGTGCAAATCACCCAAGCGATAAAATTTGCTTCTCCTTCATCGGTTACTCCATAGCTGTGCGCCATTTCATGCGCTACTGTAAAAGGCTGCTCCAGTGGGTGAAGTGTTGGGTCGATATAACTTTCTCCGGTGAAAGGAAAATAGATTCCCATGATCCCCATTTTTCGCATAAAACCAGGCGGTGGAAATAGCTTGGTTCGGGGCTTCCCTGTAAAATTCAAACCAAGAATCTCCAAGTTTTCATTCATGTTTGCCCGAACCAGCCGCTCCAAGTCAGGATAATCCATGATCGAGTTTATTGGCAAACTGTCAGGGGTCACTCTACTGCGATATTGCACAACCAGTCTTCGAGTGATCTCTATCTCCGACTTGAGTTGCTCCAGATTCAGTGCTTTTGGCTTTAGTGCCAGTTGCTGAAAAATCGGAGTCCGCTGATAATTAAATCCCCAAAGTACCAAAAAGAAAAATACTATTGCTCCTGCGCCATTTGCTAGAGCTTGTATAGAATAAAGAGATTTAGCTTTCCAGCCTAGTCTATTTTTGAATCGATAGATGAATAGTCCAAGGACAAAAAATACCGTAGCTACAAAAAGATAAACACTTGGAAAGGGAAGATTGCCTAGAGTTAAGTCAATGACATTTCTGATTCCCGGAAAAAACTTTCGGGAATAAATCTCATCAGTTGCTTCCGGATTTTGGACCGCAAAATAGCGTATGACTAGAGCCATTACACCTAAAATAGCCCAAGACCAATCTCTTTTCAAAATGAATAGTTTTAATTAAACCCCTTCTGCCACCACTTCCTTTACCTCGGGAAGCATTCGAGTCAAGAGGTTTTGGATACCTGCTTTCAGCGTCACTGTACTGCTTGGGCAACCTGAGCAAGAACCTTGCAATTGTACTTTGACGACCCCGTCATGAAAAGAGTGAAAAACGATCGCACCACCATCCTGCTCTACCGCGGGACGGATGTATTCGTCGAGAATTCCTTTGATTTTTTTAACCACTTCAGAATCATTCTCATCAAAAAGTGGGTCCTTATCAAAACTTGCGGTTACTGCCTTTTGGCCTGACTCCAAATATTGCTTGATATGATCCCGAATGATGGTCTGAATTTCCATCCAATCTACCTCCTCAGATTTGGTGACAGTCACAAAATTAGAGGCGATAAAAATACGTTGAACTGCTGCAAAATTGAAGAGTTCCTGGGCAAGTTGACTATTCGATGCGCTTTCTGCATCCGGGTAATCAAAACTTACCCCATCCTCCACCAACATAAAGTTGGCGACAAACTTGAGTGAATTTGGATTGGGATTAGCCTCCATATAGAGGTGAACGGGTCTGGCTTGAGCTTTGAGCATGGTGATAAAGATTGTAGTAAAGTTACAAACCAAAAAAGGCTCCGGAAGTTCCGAAGCCTCTGAATTTTGGGGAAATCACTTCGGCAAATGCCCTTTGGCTGCGTACCAAATTCCACCATATAAATGCTTCAAGAAATCTGCATCCAGAAATGCGGATTCAACATGTCCAAGTGCAGTATAAAATACTCTACCGCCGTCATACTCATGATACCAAGCCATCGGGTGGTTGGCTCCATTTCCTTTGGCTACTTCATAGGTTGACTCATCGGCATTGATCAAGACCTTGATGTCAGGATTGATATTTCTAAACTCATAAAGTTCATCTGTCCACAGCCAGCTTTTTGGCAAATGCCAAGTCGATGGATGATTTTGATCTACAACTTGAAGCCTTAGCGTCTGTTGTCTTGGATGCGCCAAGAAATAAGCACCAATCATTTTGTTATACCAAGGCCATTCGTATTCGGTATCTGTGGCGGAGTGAATTCCGACTACACCTTTGCCGCTTTGGACAAATTTCTGAAAAGCAGCTTTTTGAGCATCATTGAAGATCGTGCCTGTGGTACTCATCAGGATGATGACATCATACTTAGCTAGGTTTTCATCTGTAAACTGATTGGCATCTTCAGTAGTATAGACATTGAAGACATGGGTTTGACCCAATTTTTTCAAAGCAGCAACCCCTTCAGGAATTGACTGGTGGCGGAAGCCTGCAGTTTTGGAAAAAACCAAGGCTCTGATGTTTGGATTTTGCTGCGCAAAAGATCCTAAAGCGAAAGTGAATACCAGCGCAAGGGTAAGAAATGTGGGTTTGAGATTCATAGGTTTTGGGTTATTTGTTATGGAGTTTCTTGTTTTCATATAAAATTGGCACCCACGCCTACACCTCGACTTCGCTCGGTGCCCGTGGTGTTTTATTTGGATGGAGGGGGAGAATATGCGGCTGCGCCGCATATTCTCCCCCTCCACATCTTAATTCTCATTCCGGTGGCCGAGCGAAGTCGAGGCCATTTGGCACAATGCGAAAGTTGAAATCAAAATTCTTAATAAGTTAATATGAAATTATTTAATCAGCTCAAACTTCTCTCCAGCTTCCTTCCGTGAAAATGCATTGAAATGCCACCATTCACTACCGATTCCTGTAAAGCCTGCCCCGATCATCACTTTTCTGAGGATTTCTCGGTTGGAAACATGCTTCTGAGTGATTTTTCCTGATGCAAGCATCTGTTTTTCCCGATCAGGATAGGCAGGATATCCAAAGAAATCATAAGCTGTCCCCATATCCAAAGGCTTCCCCAATTCATTATCGAAAATGGTTAAATCTACCGCCACACCATAATTATGCAAACCACCAATTTTGGGATCAGCGACATATAGCGGCTTTATGCTGTCCGGCTTATCCAAGTCATCCCATAGAATCTGTTGCACACTCAAAGGACGAACTCCATCATAAACCAACAGGGTAAGATTTGGATGATCCTTTTGCAAACTCTCCTGTGCCTTCCTGAGCATCTCTGCAACTATAGGCTGCAAATAAGCCCGCACATGATCTCCATAGACATCCTTGCCGAAGAAATTATCCTCCGTAGAGTATTTCAATTCAACCCGGATTCCCGGAATGACGGTTTCAATATCCACCAATCCCTGAGCAATCAGTGTTTTTTCCAAGTCTGGAAGCTCAAGCGTTTCGACCGATAAAGTAGCAGGGGCTGCTAGTTCCCGCTGCTGCTCGGAAAATATTTCCTGTTCGCTTTTTTGAGGAGATGCACATGCTACTCCCAGCATTAAAACCAACCCGTACAGATTCTTCATTAGGATAAATTTTTCTTTACCAAAGTAGCAGAAGCCTGAGCGGTCGGAAGTACGACGATATCCGCCAAAACCACGTGCGCAGGTCGATTCACTACAAACTCAACAATCTCCGCAATGTCTTGCGCATAGAGCGGTTCGAAACCTTTATAAATAGACTCTGCTCGAGTTTCGTCCCCTTTGAAGCGAACCAAAGAAAACTCCGTTTCCACCAGTCCCGGATGAATTCCGATCACTTTGATGCCAAAAGGATTCAAGTCAATGCGCATGCCCTTGGTAATCGCATCCACGGCAAACTTTGATCCGCAATAGACATTTCCATTGGGGTAAACTTCCTTGCCGGCAATCGAACCAATATTGATAATCATACCCGAATTCCGCTCGGTCATTCCGGGAATAATAGCTTTGGACACATAGAGTAATCCTTTAACATTGATATCCATCATCGCATCCCAATCGTCCAAACTTCCGGTTTGGATTGGATCCATGCCGTGTGCATTTCCGGCATTATTGATCAGAATATCGACTGCTGACCAGTCAGCAGGAATATTACCAATTATTTCACCGACTTTTTCCCGTTCTCGCACATCAAAAACTAAGGGCAAAAAGCGAACACCAGTTGCTAATTCCTTTCCCAACTCCTCCAGCCTTTCTTCTCTGCGTCCGGTTGCGATGATATCAAAACCCATTTTGGCAAGGGTCAAAGCACAGGCTTTTCCAATCCCGGAAGTGGCTCCGGTGATCAGGGCAATTTTATTTTTCATGTGTTATAATTGATTTTTATTGGTCACATGGAATCTCGCATTTCGAAAAATCATCCCAGTATGTGACGATCTGGTCATGCTCGATTTTATAGTCTAAATATAAAATTGAAAGATTGGAAAATTGAAAAATTGGAAAATTACTGTCTATCTGAGTCGAAGGGTTGAAAGATTGGAAAATTACTGTCACTCTGAGTCTGAATAACCTTGGATTAACAAAATGGAGATGACATATCGAATGATTATTTGGTTTTTCAACAATTTACCAAATAATACATACTCTGTCATTGGTAGCGTAGTCGAAGAGTTGAGAGATTGGAAAATTACTGTCCCTCTGAGCGTAGTCGAAGAGTTGAGAAATTGGAAAATAACAGGCGTTCTGAATGGAGTCGAAGAATTCCAAGATTTGAGGATGGGAATTGTAAAGTTGGAAGGGCGCAAAGTTGAAAGGTATAGAAAGGTGAAAATTTGCTGAATTGAAGGTTTTGAAATTGGTTAGAAGTTAAATTTGGAAAGGGATGAAGAAATACTTAAAAATGAACCACTATGTTTAATTTTATTCTACCAAAAAATTTCCATTTAAACTAAATTCAATCCATTCAAATCAAAAATTAGGGAGGGGTATAAATTTTGTTTTGAACTTGAACTTCAGTTTTTACTTTTCAACTATGTTCAATGTTTAACTTTTAAAAATAAACTTTATGAAAAACAACCGATTAAAATTATCTCTTGCTGCTTTTGGGCTTGTTGTTGGACTGCTTGGATCAACCGTTGTTGTATCTGCACAAACTACTTTATGTGGGTGGGATGATGAATTAGAATGGTGCACAGCAGCCGGTCGGGATGGGCTTTGTGCCTATGGAGGACCTGATTGCACAACAACAATCCCTACAGTAGAATAACATTTCTTTTAGTCAGGCTTCCCAATAAATGGAAAGCTTGACTTTTTAACTTTTAAAAATTACTAATGAAAAACATTTCAATAATTCTAATTGTAGCTAGCATTTTTTCCTGCTCCGAAAAGAAGATTTCATCCATCAACCCACTTGATTACATTTCGGATACAACTTCACTTTCCATTGATAGAAGAACGGAGACTTATACCCGAACTTTGCAATACCTTAACGGGGATTTATATTGGTGGAACTCTGATAGAGGGTCAATTAGCCTATTTGACTTATATGATAAAAAATTAAAAAAAATTATAAAAATGGAACACGATGGACCAAATGGCTTAGGTATTCCTTTAGGCTTTTTTGTCGTACATCCGGATAGCATTTATGTCCCCAATACTACATTCAGGATTAATCTAATTAACTCCGAAGGCAACTGGGTCGCTAATTATGATTACCGCAACTTTCCAAAACTAGGTGGTTTAATACCTTCCATGACTCGATATTCTAATATGCTATTACCCGATAATAAAGGATCCATTTATCTCATAATGCGGGATTTAAAAAATATACAACCAACTGATCTTAATGAGCAAGCTCTACATGAAAACCCCCTAATCCTTTCATTCAAGAAAGATAATGGAACTTTTGAATACCTTAACTTTAGAGTTCCTTCTTCTATTTTAAAATTTAATAACTTAATAAATTTCAGTCAAGCAGTTACTTCGAATTCGTTGCTTCTACTTCATTTCCAAAGTAATACCCTATATGAGGTTGATTTCAGTGGTGATAATTTTAAAGAACATCAGCTTCAAACTGATTTACTGCAGAACTTTTCAAACGAATACTATAATTCTCCTCGAATGTCTCGCTCAATAGAAGAAAACAAGCATTTGGCATTAAAAAGCGTAGAAAACCTAGGGCTTGTTTTTGATCATCATAAAAAATTATTATATCGATTTGGGTGGCCGGGAGAAGAAATCTCTAATGATAAACATGCAATGAAGTTCGGATATACTCCTCGCTATTTTACCATCAGCATCTACGATGGATCAGACTTTTCTTTGATCAAGGAATTCACCCTTCCCCGAAATACCTACCTCGCTCACCACTATTTTGTAGATGAAAAAGGCCTGAATCTCTTCCCCATGCATCCAGACAATCCTGAATTCAATGAGGATGAAATGGTGATACATACCTTTGATTTTAGCGGATTGAAATAGGAATTGAAAGATTAAAAATTGAAAAATTGGAAAATTACGTTCTCGGCAAATTCATTTGGAAGATATGCTAGCGAAAGAAAAATCTAGGATAGCTGAATCGAGATATTTTGAAGAAATAAGGTAGAAACACAATAGAAGCACTCAAAGCATAACCAAAAACCAAAACTCTAATGAAAACCCAATATTAGGAAAGGTATCCGCTCTAGATTTAATGTTTGGTGTTCCTCAGCCCCCCGTAAATCGTACTTCTAAAATCGTACTTCCAAATCAGCTTCTCCACAGATAAGGAAACAAAATATAAGCCGTCACTCCCACTATTGCATTGATCGCCAAAAGGCTAAGTAACCTATCCGCACTGACACTCCAGTCCAATCCGTCAAGCGCATTTTTGGAAATCCGAATTGCCATTAGCAGAATTGGGATAATCACCGGGAAACTTAAAATCGCCATCAGCGTGGCGTTGTTTCCGGCTTTGGAGGCAATCCCACTTACCATGGTCAGGCTGGCAGAAAAGCCCACCGAGCCCAAAACCAAATTCAACAGAAATAAGCCTTGATCCTGAACTGGATTTCCCAAAATCACAGAAAAAACGCCGTATCCCAGCAAGGCTAAAATCAATGTCAGACCTGTATTATAAATAATCTTGGAGAGAATAATCGACTCAGGCGAGGCAATCATGTAGTAATACAATTGACGACCCTGATGCTCCTGCACGAAGCTTTTGGCAACTGCATTTACAGCGGAAAAGAGAATTATGATCCAATACAAGGCGTTCCATGTGGGAATGGTAAGGTTGCCCATCTTGGCGCCAACGCTCAAATAGGTGATAAAAACTGCCGAAACCACATAGAGCAAAATCCCATTCAAGGCGTACTTCTGACGCCATTCCAGCGTGATTTCCTTATGGATCAGGACGGAGATTTCTTTCCACATGGGCCAAAGGTAAAAATTGGCCTTCAAAGATTTGCCACAAAGCGCAAAGGGTTTTTACCGAAGAATTTTTTTTACCGCAGAGCGCACTGAGAAAAAAGAGATTGAGGGATTGAGATTGAATTGAACTTCAAAGATTAATGGCTGGGGATGCTTTTTTCAAGGTCGCGGAGGTATTCGCTTCGCTCTTTGATGAGGGTTTTTACCACGGAGTTTTTTTTTAGCCACAAAAATGAGGCACTAAAAAGTTTAAGAATTTACAATGCTTGGAATCCCGCTTTAATTAGGTAAACAGTTTTTGAAACAAAGAACTTCTTTCCTTAAATTGAAGGCCTATAAACAAAAACTATGATTTGGGAAGATTTCTTCTTTAGATGGACAAAAATCGCAGGGAATGTCACCTTTCGATATTTCCTGATAGCAGGTACTGTCTTTTTCCTATTCTACTTTCTCCTCAATGGGGTTTTGGCAAGTCGTAAAATGCAGTCCAAATTCCCGAAGCTGAGGGATTACTCCCGAGATATTACCTATTCGCTCATTACGATTTTGATTTTTGCTACGATGGCAGCGGTAGTTTTTGTACTGTTAGCCCCATATACGCTCTACTATCGGGATGTTGAGAAATTCGGTTGGGCTTATTTTTACTTGAGTTTCCCCCTGATGTTTTTGATTCACGACGGCTACTTTTACTGGGCTCATCGGCTGATGCATCACCCACGTCTCTTCAAAGCGGTCCATAAGGTCCATCATTATTCCACCAATCCCTCTCCTTGGACGGCGTATGCTTTTCACCCCTTTGAGGCTGTGATAGAAGCCGGAATTATTTTGGTTTTAGGTTTTGTTTTGCCAGTTCATCAGGCGGCATTCGGCTTATTCATGCTTTTCCAGTTCTCTTACAATGTTTACGGACATCTCGGCTACGAACTTTATCCTAAAAATTTCCATCGGACTTGGATAGGAAGATGGATCAATACAGGCACAGCACACAACCAACACCATCAGTTTTTCCATGGAAATTATGGACTGTACACGCTTATTTGGGATAGGCTTTTTGGGACACTTCGTGAGGATTATGAAAATAAATTTGAAGAGGTGACTCAAAGTAAAACCTCCTTAAAGCAAGAAAACTCAATGAAACATCTGGCTTGATTTCCTAATATATCTATTGAGGAGGCATTGATTTTTACCTCCAAAATTAGATTCTAACCTACATTTTAAGAGAAGTTGCTTCGAACTTAGCTCAAGCCTTAAGTTCAATTCATTCAAGGTAAAAATCTTGTACACACTGCATTTTTACATGGATTTCAAGAATTACCTTCCAAGGTTGCCTGAATACGATCATTCATCGTATATTTGAATAAAAAATAAAAAATGAAGATAACAGCCTTAATACCAGATGAAATGATCAGGGAAGCAATGGAATTTTCTAAAACTTCGACCGTGACAGATGCACTGAAAACCGCTCTTGCCCACTACATCTCTATTGAAAAAATCAAACGAGCATCTGAAAATATCGCAGCCGAACCATTGGAGTTTTACTATACATCTGAGGAGCTTCGATCCAAGAATCAGTCATGAAGGAGGTAATCTTTGACACCTCCATTTGGATTGAATATTTTAAAGGAAACCCGGAGTATTTCGAACCTTGTCAACAGCTTTTGGAGTCAAGGTCAGTTTATTGCTTGGAATTGATTTTTGCGGAATTGATACAAGGAGCCAAAGGAAAGCGGGAATTAGCGATGATTGAACTTTTTTACAGGAATACACCCAAATTAGATACACCTGATCTGATTTTTGAAGCAGGTATTTTTTCCCAAAAAAATCAGCTACTCAATAAAGGAATCGGTTTGATCGACTCTGTAATCATTTTTGCAGCTATTCAAAATCAAAAGAAAATCTGGACACTGGAAAAAAAAATTAAAGCGTTTTTGGGATACGGGAATTTTTAGTCGAAGCTCGAGTAAATTCTTATTTTCTCAGGTATTACAGATAGTGAATTTGACATTCTATTTTGCAGAGAAATCCGCATAACTCAGCGACTTTTTCTCCGCCTTTCTGCGGGAAATCTATAAGTCAATGGCTTTACCTAAAGAGAGGTAATTGAAAACATTTAGAAATTAAGAACATTTAGAAGTGCGCTTAATCCTGCTGTACTTAATTTTCTTAATTTCCTTAATGGTTAAATCCACATATTCATCAAACGTACGATTAGAGACTTAGAAGTCTTTGTTTTAATTAAGTGTAATGTTAAAGATGATTTCAAACAAGGAGAATCAAGCCTTTGCGATCCCCCAACTTTTTCCGACCTTCTTGCTTCTAAATTCACCACCCAAATGACCTCAAAAAATCTCCTTGCCTATGTGATTTGTCTAGTGACTTTTTCATGTGGGGAAAAAACCAAAACCATCGACTACACCGACTGGTCACATTATGGAGGCTCTCAGGACGGTTCCCGATATTCTTCCCTAAGCCAAATCACGAAAGATAACGTCGCCCAGCTCCAAGTTGCGTGGACATATAACACCGGTGATGCCACGGAGCGAAGTCAGATTCAATGCCAACCCATCGTTGTCAATGGATTGATCTATGGCTCCACTCCGAAGCTTAATGTCTTTGCACTGGATGCCGCCACAGGAGAAGAAGTTTGGAGATTTGATCCTTTTCAGGTTTTGGGTGGAGAAAATTCCTGGGCGGGAACCAACCGGGGAGTCACCTATTGGGAATCTGGTGAGGATAAGCGGATCTTGTTTTCAGCAGGAAATTGGTTGATGGCTCTCAATGCACTAACAGGAAAGCCAATCCTAAGTTTTGGGGATCAGGGAAAAGTAGATCTTCGGAAAGACTTGGATACCGATATGGAAGATTTTCTCCTTGTCAGCAATACTCCTGGAGTTGTTTTCCATGACTTACTAATCATAGGAATGCGGCTCTCGGAAGGATTAGATGCGGCTCCGGGACATGTGCGTGCTTACAACATCAAAACAGGGAAGCGGGAATGGATCTTTCACACCATTCCTCATGAAGGAGAGCCTGGATATGAAACTTGGGACCCAAAATACATCAAGCAGATCGGAGCTGCGAATAATTGGGCTGGAATGGTGGTCGATCAAGATCGGGGAATCGTTTTTGTCCCGACGGGTTCAGCTACCTATGATTTCTGGGGAGGCTACCGACATGGCGACAATCTCTATGCAAATTCACTTTTGGCTCTGAATGCCAAAACCGGAGAGCGAATCTGGCATTTTCAGGCAGTTCATCATGATGTCTGGGACAGGGATTTTCCAGCTCCGCCTAACCTCATTCGTATCCAAAAAGACGGGAAATGGATCGATGCCGTAGCGCAAATTTCCAAGCAGGGCATGACCTATGTTTTTGATCGGGAGACGGGCGAGCCTATTTGGCCAATTGTGGAGACTCCAGTCACGCAATCCACTTTGGGTGGTGAAAAAACTTCCCCAACTCAGCCGATGCCAACATTGCCCGAGCCATTTATGAACATGGTTTTTGAGGAAAAAGACATTTTAAATCTCAAGCCGGAGTGGCATTCAGACATTAGTCAACAGCTTGAAAATGCAAAAATGGGAGATACTTGGCTTCCACCGAGTTCCGAAAACCCGATCGTCCTCTTCCCTGGAATGGATGGGGGAGGCGAATGGGGAGGAGCGTCTTATGACCCTACGAATCAAACCATGTACATCAATGCCAATCAAATTCCATGGCTGATTGAGATGACGCCAAATGCGAGTTTTGGTAATGTCGGACAGTCGATCTACACAAATTACTGCGGCAATTGTCACGGCTTAGACCGAAAAGGCAACCTTCCGGCAATGCCGAGCCTGATTGCATTAAAAGAAAAATATACGCCTGATTCCCTGGATCAACTGTTAAGAATGGGTCGTGGGGCAATGCCGGCTTTTTCACATATCTCTAAAGAAGAACGATTGATTCTCAACGATTACTTGATGGGAAAAGCCGATGCAGGTGACAAGCAGGAACTGGAAGCAGAAAGCTCAAAACTCTACCCTCAGTACTACATGAATGGCTACAAAAAGCTGGTCACTAAAGAAGGACTTTACGGGTCAAATCCACCTTGGGGTCTGCTCACATCTATCGATATGAATACCGGAAAGAAAAAATGGCAGGTGACTTTGGGTGAAATCGATTCGCTCAGTGCGCAGGGTTTTGCTCCGACAGGAACCGAAAACTACGGAGGACCAGTTGCTACAGCCGGAGGAGTGATTTTCATAGCTGCGACGAAGGATGAAAAAATCAGAGCATTCGATAAAGAAACCGGAAAGATCCTATGGGAAGCCAAACTTCCAGCTGCAGGACATGCCACTCCAGCAGTTTATGAGAAAAACGGAAAGCAGTACTTGGTCATCGCCTGCGGTGGTGGAAAAGGCACCAAAAGCGGAGATGCTTATGTGGCTTTTGCCTTGCCTAATTAAGATTAGGAGAGGGTTTTACC
Source organism: Algoriphagus sp. (assembly GCF_046296635.1). GTDB lineage: Bacteria > Bacteroidota > Bacteroidia > Cytophagales > Cyclobacteriaceae > Algoriphagus. The sequence continues at coordinate 31,780 of NZ_JBKBKZ010000032.1, forward strand.
GAGCTTAAGCTATTAATACCGGACTCAGGATTTATATTTTTTAGAATTCAGATGAATTCATTGGGGAGCTTAAAAAAGCTTAAGCTTTTTTACTTTGTGTCCTTGGAAAGGTTTGATTTGTCTAAAAGCATTGAAGTTCGGAAAGAGATAGATCCTGCTTTTTCTCTCTTTCTTTGCGCAATCTTTGCGGTTAAAATAGGAAGGTTAAGGTTTGAATTTGCTGTTTTCAAAAGCACTGCCATTCCTCTTTTGTAAATTCTTAATATTCCTACTCATGAGGATCTCACTAGTTTTGTTGCTTTCATCATTAATCCTGTTTCAATCCGCCTCCAATCCGGTAGAATTCCACGAAACTTTTCGAGAGGATTTTTCAGAGAGAACCTTAGAATTTTTCCTATATGGGTCAACTGGCAGAAAAGCCGAATTCAAATGGAAATCCGGCAAAAAATCCGCTGAAACCGAGGACTCCAAAATTCTTTCCTTCAAAATCCATCCAAAAGAGGAAGCCGGAGCGGGCAAGGGCCCAGAAATAATTTCTAGAAAATTCACCCATTTTGGTACGTATTCCACTCGGCTAAAAGTCCCTGACCCTAGAGAAGTTCAACCGAACGTCGGTGCTGTAGTTGGTTACTTTACTTACCATAATGACCCTGAATTTGGCCTTAGTGAAATAGACTTCGAATGGTTATTGGCCGACCCGGAGGTGATTTACATGGGTACTTGGACTGGGGAATCCGGGAAGCTGCGGCGAGTTGGAAGGACGATTAATCTGGCGAAAGGCATCATTTATACTACCGAAGAACGGGAAGATCACCTGAAGAAAAAAGCGAATCTTTCCGGTGAAGAAAACCTACCTGAAAAGCTGGAAGCAATCGAAGGTTTTGATGCCTCAGCGCAATTTCACACCTATGGGTTTGATTGGTATCCGGATCGAATTCGATGGTGGATGCTTCATCCGACCACAGCAGACACAGTGGTACTTTGGGATTACAAAGGAGAAAGAGGGATTCCACAGCATCCTTCCAAGTATCGAATGAACTTCTGGCACTCGGATAATTGGTCGGTGGAGACTAATCCCGAATCACTGGAAAAACCAAGCAAACGTTTTGAACTGGAGGTCGATTGGATGGGGTATAAGCCGTTAAATAAGGAGTAATTTTAAAACACCGAATAGTTGGTTCCAGCCCCAGCTCCGTGTTTCTGAATAAGTTTAGTCTTGAGAAAATCAGCCAAAATTCTTTTGACAGTTGGATTTGGGATCTCCAGTTTTTCAGCGATTTCTCCAGACTTGCATCCTGGGTGATTAATTATGAAAGTTAGGATTGATCTAAAACGAGGTGATAAACTCGCCTGACTACCACTTGCTTCCAGTTTTTTAAGAAGTTGTCTTTGAATATTGACTAATGCCGAAAAGAAAAAAATGATCCATTCGGTAATATCTTCATTCGGTCTTTTGGATTGACACGTTCTCAGAACCCGGTAATATTCATTTTTCCGACTTTCAATTTCATGCTCCAAACTCACATATTGGATCCAATTGTATCCATTTTGAAGTAATAAGAGCGTACTTAAAAGTCTACTTAATCGGCCATTTCCATCCTGAAATGGATGAATGCTCACAAATTCGTACGAAAAAAGTGCTGACTTGACTAATGGATGCGTTTTTTTGTCTTGAGCATACCAAGACACTAGCTCACTCATCGCATCACCTGTTGGGAATCCAGGTTCCGTGGTTTTAAATATAATCTGCTTGGTACCGTCAGGGAAATTAGCCTCCACCGCATTGCTATGTTGTTTGTAATCCCCTTTGTGCCATTGATCCTTCTCACTGTAATTCAATAAGAGATTGTGAAGGCTTTTTAGGCTATTTTCTGAAATCGAAATCTCATTAAAAGATTCAGATATCAGTTCCAATGTTTCAAAATAACCGACAACTTCCTGCGAGTCTCTATCCTCCAGTTTAGAAATATTTATATTTTTAAGTAGAACCTCTACTTCCTCATCACTCATCGCTGAGCCTTCAATTCTGGTTGAAGCACCCACACTTCTTATTGTAGCAAAACTTTTTAGCTGCTTGAGACTCTGACCTTCTTGTTTTTCGATTGTCGACCAAGAAGCATCGAAGCGATCTATTTCGCTAATAGCATTCACTAGTTCCCAATCCAGATTGAGTTTGAAGGTATATACTTGGGTTTTCATGTTGCTAAGTTCAGGAATTTAAAACGATTTTGATACGATTTGATACGAAAATATACGATTTTGATACGCTTTTTATAATAAAAAAAACAGAGACATGATACGATTTGATACGAAATTAATCGATAATGATACGATCAATAGTTATTAAAAAATTGTGTCACTTGAATAACTATTTAACCATGACATCAAAAAGTCATTCTCGCTCGAAAATTTCATCCCGCTTTAGATTTTCAAAAACCTACCTTTGCGTCATGTCTACTCCTCAAAAAAACCAAGCAGAGATCCTTTCGAAACTGGGAATTGCCCAATTGAATCCGATGCAGCTTGCTGCTCAAAAGGCCATTGAATCTTCTAATGAGATTATTTTACTTTCACCAACCGGTACAGGTAAAACTCTGGCTTTTCTGCTTCCACTGATTCAACAGCTTGATTTGACTTGCGAGGAAATCCAATTGGTAATCATCGTTCCTTCTCGGGAATTAGCGATTCAGATCGAGCAGGTCATGCGGGAAATGGGAACTGGATTCAAAGTCAATGCAGTCTATGGTGGACGTGCTGGTTCAAAGGACCGAATAGAGATCAAGCATAGACCGGCAGTTTTGATCGGAACACCTGGAAGAGTGGCTGATCACTTGAGAAGAGAAGCTTTTGACACTGCTTTTATCCAAACACTTGTTCTCGATGAATTTGACAAATCGCTGGAAATCGGTTTTGAGAGCGAAATGAAGGATATCCTAAACCTTCTTCCTAAAGTGAAGAAAATGATTTTGACTTCGGCGACTCAAGGAGTTGAAATCCCGAGGTTTGTCGGATTGAAATCCCCCCTTACCATTGACTTTTTGGAAGATAAAATCTCACAACTACAGATCAAAAAAGTACTTTCGCCAACCAAAGACAAGCTGGAGATTTTGGTCGATTTAATTGCCCATTTAGGCGGTCAAAACGGGATCATCTTTTGCAATTTCAAGGATTCGATTCAGCGCGTGAGCGATTGCCTGGAAAACAATGGGATCTCACATGGGATTTTTTCCGGAGGAATGGAGCAAACGGATCGCGAAAGATCCTTAATCAAGTTCAGAAACGGAACCCACCAAATCTTACTGGCTACCGACCTTGCTGCGAGAGGAATCGATGTGCCTGAAATCAAGTTTATCATCCATTACCATCTTCCGCTGAGAAGCGAAGAATTCATTCATCGAAATGGTCGGACTGCTCGAATGAATAGTGACGGAACAGCTTACGTTCTCCATTATGATGGGGATTCACTTCCCGATTTCATTGGAAATCTTCCGGTTGAAAAACTAAACAAAGCCAAACTTCCCGGCCCCTCCGAATGGAGCACCTTATTTGTGTCCGGTGGACGAAAGGACAAAATCTCCAAAGGCGATGTTGCAGGACTTTTTTTCAAACAAGGTGGACTCTCCAAAGAAGACCTTGGCGTGATCGAACTGAAAACGGATTGTACTTTTGTGGGAGTAAAAACTGCAACTTTGGAGAAACTTTTGCCCAAAGTCAACAATATGAAACTGAAGGAAAAGAAAGTAAGAGTGACGGTGATTTAGAAACTTGGCAATCAATTCAAGGAGGCCCTAATACCTAGAATTGGATTTTCGAGAAGGCTGAAGAACCCCGAGCAGAAGTTGAATATCAAATCCATAGGCCATGTTTTTTGAGTTGAAGTTGGCGTAAGGGCTGAATCCAAATCCTACCACCTTGCCTAGAGGTATTTCAAAGGTGGGTTTGACCATCCATCCTATCCCGGAGTCCCTTTCTGATTGAAAAGTGTAAGTTCCTAGTATTACCCCGGCATCAGTGACACGTTGAAAATTAACAGAGTTTCTGAATCTATTGATCGAAGGACCTGTGAGGAGATTTAATCGAAAACTTCCTTCATCCCCATCCAAAAGGATCATTTTACCCACTAAAAATTGATAGCTCGTAATTTCATCTTTAGGATTGGTCAAGCCTCTAGTGAGTAAACCTAAAATTCCACCGGAAAAATCATCAGGCTTATTTTTAGCACCTCTAATACCAGTCTTAATTCCGATTTGAGCAGACCAACTCCGTTGAAAAGCATAGTTAAAGTTGATGTCAAGTCCGCTGTAATTCCCCACTGTGGGACCCAAACCTAGATAAAGGCTATTATTCTCGGCAAATTGTGCACTTGCTAATCCGGCCCATAGCGTAATAAGAATAATAAGCAGGAATTTCTTCATGGAATTGGGAATTAGAGATTGTCCTTTGACTGATTGGCAAAAAGACAGTCAAGATCACGGGGAATGTGGTGTTTACCGATCTTTAAGATTTTAAAACTCGGTGATTTTTATTTTGATACTCTTACCATTTCAGTAGAAAGTGGGTGATGCAAGTATTTAGACATGAAATCGAGCCTGCCTGAGGCAGACAGGCATGACCCAAAGCGACACACAGTGGTATGATCATAATGCATGCGAAGATTCCATGTGGCCATTAAAAAACAAATTATAAACACATGAAATCAAGCATGACCCTGTCGGTGTCACACAGAGGAATGATCATCTGTCATGCGAAGATTCCATATGGCCTTTGAAAAAAAATTATAATCATATGAAATGCCCATGAGAAAGGTTCTCACACAGGGGAATGATTATTTTGGGCATTCCATATGGCCTTTAAAAATCAAATTATAATCATATGAAATTTATTATATTGAAACTATGGACCGAAATAAGTTTTTGAAATATGTAGGTGCTTTAGGGGCTGCATCATTACTACCTGATTTAAGTTTCGGTCTTGGGATGCCAATCTCCAAAAAACACCCAATTTTTGATTTGCACTGCCATACAGGTAGATTTTTCGCCAAAGGAAATGAGACTTATCCGGGAGATGGAGCTTTTTCCAAATCTGTATCTGAAATGAATTTGGCTGGTGTCAAAGGTGTCTTTATTAGCATTGTCTCTGATTCAAATATGCTTATCCGGACAGACAAGGGTATTGAAGTAAAAGAAACTCTACCGAAAGGAATGGCATGGGAGACCTACAAAATTCAACTTGAGATATTCCAGAACTTAATTCAAAACCAAGCTGCATCTATAGGCTATTCGTCTAAGGATATCAACAAAGGAATGGAAGTCAAATTCTTTCTTTCTTGCGAAGGAGCAGACTTTGTCGAGGAGGACATTGATCGGATAGATGAGGTCTACGAGTCGGGTGTCCGTTCCGTTCAATTGGTTCATTATGTTCCCAACAACGTCGGAGATCTCCAAACCGCCGATCCTCTCAATGGGGGACTTTCTGACTATGGAAAGTCTATTGTGAAGCGACTGACCGAACTGGGAATCGTTATCGATTTGGCGCATGCTTCTTTTGATACCGTAAAAGGAGTAGCAGAGGCCACTGGTGCACCGCTTTTGCTCTCGCATAGTATTTTGGCAGATGATCCCAATCGCCCGATTGCAGTTAGAGCTTTGAGCCGAGACCACGCCAAATTGATTGCTGAAACCGGAGGACTTATTGGGGCTTGGCCATCGGGTTTTTCAAAGGATTTCGACGATTTTGTGGAAAATACTCTTCGATTAATTGATGCCGTCGGAGTTGACCATGTCGGCATCGGAACGGATATGGATGCAAATTTCAATCCGGTGATTAATGATTATTTTGGAGTGGAAAGATGGCTGAAAGCCTTATCTACCAAAGGTTTTTCAAAATCTGAAGTTCAAAAAATTGGTGGTGGAAATGCCAAAAGGTTGCTTGAGCAAGTGTTGAAAGGTTAGTTATAAGGAGGTTTAGATTCCCTTCCTTTCATTCCCTGCACCTGAAGATTGATCACTTCCAGCTTTTCATCCGTTTTTTCTTTTATCTCTCTTAGTTGGCCAAAAGAATTTGAAAGTGATTGAGATCGATTGATTTCCAGATTTACCAGTTTTTCAAAATCTTTGAGTCGTTGGATCTGTATTTTTTCCTGCCGGGCATATTCTCTGAAAAGCAAATAGTGGAGTAAAATCAAACTTCCCACTACCAAAATGGCAAGTATCCCCAAAACCCCATATTCAACATTTGACACCAGCATAGTTAGCTCCTGAATCCTCAAAACTAACTAGGCCATAGTTCAAAGAAAATACGACAAACGGCCTACTTTTTGGATTTGGCTAAAGCCCCATTGAAGTCATGATTTGCAGTGGAAAGGGCTAAAGCCACATTCCTATTGATGGAAATGAATGGTGGCCTAAGTCTATAAATCCCCTCCAGCTTCAGCTGGAGCTCAAAAATTCTCCATTTTCCTTAGGTTTTAGCCAATCATTTATCTACAGGCCAAACTAACAAAATAGAAGTACCTGAACCTGCTCCAGATTGAATTTCAAGACTTCCTCTGAGTTCCTCAGCACGTTTTCGCATGTTATAGAGTCCATTTCCAGGGGTAATCTCGGATTCTTGAAACCCCTTTCCATTGTCATGGATATTGACCAATATTTCCTTTCCTGTTGAGTCTATTTTGATTTCCACTCGATCTGCCTCTGAATACTTTATGGCATTTTGGACCGCTTCCTGCACGACTCTGAGAACTTGAATACTTGTGGCAGAAGCTATGGTTGTATCAGGATTTATTCGATCATTGATATCATATTCAAAAACAATGTTTGAAGCTGATTGCCCAGCTTTTCGCACATAATCTCGAATCCGAGAAGAAAGCTCTTCCCAAGTCAAAGACCCACTATTCATCGCCCAAATCGTATCCCGAAGTTCGGTAATCGTCTGTTTTGTAAAATTGGCGATGGTATCATAGCGTTGGGTGAGTTGCTCCTTGATTGGCTCGAAGTACTTGAGGTTTTCTATGGCAGAAATGATAAAAGTCAACTGAGCACCGATGTTATCATGGAGATCTCTCGAAATTAACATCCGTTGCTCCTGAAGTTTGTTTTGGGTTTCGATTTGTGCCAAAGCGGCTTTCAAGTCACCCTCTTGTCTGAGTTGCCGATTTTTGAGCTTTTGCTGATTATAGAGCAAATAACCCACTATCCCAAGGCCGAGGGCGAGTATTAAGGAACCGAAAATCAACAGGTTTTGGTTACTGATCTGCAGCTGCTGTTCTGCGATTTTCAGATCTTTCAATTCTGTTTGATATTTAGTTTCAAGGTCTGCCACGAGCTCTTTGGACTCCTTTTCCACCCGACTTCTATAAGTTTGCTGATAGAGATTGGCATAAATCCTAGAACTGTCGGGCTTTCCGAGAGAGGCATATACTGAAACTAACTCAAAATAAGGGAACAATACGTCTTCATTTGAACCTTGTCTTTGGAAGTTAGCAGCAGCTGAAAGAAGTAGCGGTTTTGCCTCTCTGAACTTTCCTTGGGCATTAAGAGCAGTACCTAAAGCTGTCTCCAAAGCAGCCACTTCGTATTGAGAATTTACCTGACGGGATATAGCAAGACCTTTTCTAGCCACTTCTTCGAGCCTATCTAATTCCCCTTTTTCCATAAGAAAGAAAGCATAAATCCGGTAGGAAATTGCTTGATTCATCACATCTCCAAGTTCAGTGGATATGCTAATTGCTTTTTGGAAATAGGGTTCTGCGAGCTCGAATTCCCCCAGGTATTTGTGAATAGTCCCGAGATTGTTGTATGTACCTATGGCTGAACGAAAATCTCCCAAAGTTTCACGAATAGCAATCGACTCTTTGTAAGCCTTCATGGCCTTTTGGTAGTCAGGAAGATTTTGATAAATCACCCCTAAATTATTTAGGACTGCAGCTTCATTCAGCTGTGCTTTGGCTTTTTGAAAAATCGGAAGTGCTTTCAAAAAATAACTTATCGCAGAGTCCGTCTCATATTCCCGTTGGTGAATAAATCCCAAGGCATTATACGACTTTGCCATACCCAGTGAATCCTGGATTTCAGTTCTGATTTCCAAGGATTTCAGGTATAATTTTTTTGATTCCTCTAGGTCCCCCTTCTGCAAAATCCCACTACCCAAATCAGAATATGCTTGAGCTAAAATCTTTGGATCTTTTGCCTCCTCAGCTTTTTTCACCGCCAAGTGACCAAAATAAATAGCTGAATCCAAATTAATCGCGGCATACTGCCAGCCCAGCTCTCCATACATATTTGCAAGCTGTTCGGCAGGTAATTTTTCCTGAACTCTTATCAACAGACTATCGATGATAGTTCGTGGATTTTGAGCAAAAACTTCTTTGCCGATCAAAAAAAACAGGGCGAGAAGAATCTGTGAAAGGCGTGTTTTCATTGGCTAGGTGGTATTTGAGAGAAATAAGTTAAAATCAATCCATTGACAAGAAATTTACAAATTGTCGGCAGATTGATTTTATAGGCATAAGTTAAGATTGACTTTTTAAAAATTCGGAATAACATCGCTATTTTTCTAAAAAAATCAAAATAAAGGTTCGTTTCGACTGATTTGGAGAAGTAAAACTTATTATAAAACTTTAGAGTTCTTAATTAGAAATATAAACCCAAGTTTGCCTCATGTTTGATTTTAATTTGAATGAAAATCAGCAAATGATTGCTGATATGGTCCGGAGTTTTGGTGCCAAGGAGATAGCCCCCTTTCGCAAAGAATGGGATGACAATTCGTACTTCCCCATCGAGGTCTTAAAAAAATTAGGTGAGTTAGGACTTATGGGAGTTTTGGTTCCTACCGAATACGGAGGATCAGGGTTTGGCTACAACGAATACGTAACAGCCATTTTGGAACTGACTAAAATAGACCCATCTGTTGGTCTGTCAATGGCTGCCCACAATTCCCTCTGCACCGGACATATCATGATGTTTGGCACAGAGGAGCAAAAACGAAAATACCTGCCGAAACTTGCCACCTGCGAATGGCTTGGGGCTTGGGGCTTAACCGAGCCCAATACAGGTTCCGATGCCGGAAATATGCGAACGGTCGCCATTAAAGAAGGTGACCACTACATTCTAAATGGCGCAAAAAACTTCATCACTCACGGAATTTCCGGAGATGTAGCAGTAGTAATTGCGAGAACAGGTGAAGTGGGAGACAGTCACGGAATGACAGCTTTCATTATCGAAAGAGGAACCCCTGGCTTTAAAGGAGGGAGAAAAGAAGACAAACTCGGAATGCGGGCGTCAGAAACCGCCGAGATGATTTTTGAAGACTGTAAAGTTCATGAAAGCCAAGTACTCGGGGAAGTCGGGGATGGATTTATTCAATCGATGAAAATTCTCGATGGTGGAAGGATTTCCATTGCGGCACTTTCGCTGGGAATAGCAGAAGGAGCCTTGGATGCATCCATTCAATATTCCAAAGAGCGCCACCAATTCAACAAGCCGATCTCTAGTTTCCAGGGTATTTCCTTCAAATTGGCAGAAATGTCAACCCAATTGGAAGCGGCAAAGCTTTTAACATTCAAAGCTGCAGATCTGAAAAACAAAGGCCAAAAAGTAACTTTAGCTGGTGCTCAAGCCAAATTATATGCATCTGAAGTTTGCGTTTCGATCTCTAATGAGGCTGTGCAAATTTTCGGAGGATACGGTTTTACTAAAGATTATCCGGTGGAAAAATTCTATCGTGATTCCAAACTTTGTACCATCGGTGAAGGAACTTCAGAAATCCAGAAATTGGTGATTTCGAGGGAACTTCTTAAGTAATCTTTCCAATACCCTTCGACTTCGCTCAGGGTGACACCAATGTCAGGCTGAGCGGAGTCGAAGCCCTTTTTATAATTCCTCCAAAATTCCCATAACCAATCGTGCGGAATTGACCGAGGCAGGCCCTACAAACTGATTGAAATTCACCCGAGCGTTATTATTCGCATTGTCGCTACAACTGCGAATAATGACAAACGGAATTCCCAATGTCCTGCAAATATGAGCAATCGCAGCCCCTTCCATTTCGGTGGCTAAGGCATCAAATTCTTCATACAGCCAAGCAGCTTTTTCATTATTACTGACAAAAACATCGGCGGTGGCAATGACTCCTGCGAACACCTTGGGTTTCCTTCCTGAGATTGGAACAAAATCAATTTTATCCGCAGAAAGAATGCTTTTGGCAACTAATCCAGCATCTGCTTCTATATATAATTCTTCATGCCTTCCACCATCCAATTTTCGAAAAGGGGAAACATTGAATCCTGTAGAATCAATTTGACCAAAATCGTACTGGACTAATTTAATACCTATCACAATGTCTCCGGGTAAAGCCTCAAAATGTAATCCTCCGGCCACTCCGGTGAAAATCAGAAGTGAGGGCTTGAAGTTTTCTGTCAAAATAGCCGTGCTATAGGAAGCGTTGACTTTGCCAACTCCGGCTTTTAGGATAACAACCTTTTTGCCCTTCAATTTCCCGGTGTAAAAATCAATACCTCCCTTGTTTACTTTCTTGGAAGACTTCATGGAGTCGAGCAATATGGCGATCTCCTGATCCAAAGCTCCCATGATAGCAATGCGTTGGGCTTGGATAGCAAAGGAGAAAAAGCAGAATAAGCTGAGGATTAGGAATTTTTTTATATCCATAAGAAGAAAAGCGAAAGTACACTGATGATGGCTAGGATGGGATTGATGGCTGAAGTTTTTCCAGTAATCAGTTTTAAAATTGTCCAACTGATAAACCCAAAGGAAATGCCCACCGATAGGCTATAGGTGAACGGAATCAACACTATGGTAAGAAAAGAGGGAATCGACTCCTCAGGATCAGTCCAGTTGATCTTCATCAATGGAATCATCATAAAGGATCCCACCAAAACCAAGGCAATTGAACTCGCGATGGAGGGAATCACAGACAGCAAAGGCGAGAAAAACATAAAAGGCAAAAAGAGCAATCCTGCCGTGATGGCTGTAACTCCTCTTCTTCCTCCTTCTTCGATTCCCACTGCCGATTCGATGTAAGCTGTCCCAGAACTGCTTCCAACAAGACCTGCAAAAAGGGTAGCAAAGGAATCGGTCAGCAAAGATTTTCGCATGTTTCGGGGATTTCCGTCTGGATCCTTTAACCCGGAGGCCTCCGCCAAACCTACGAAAGTGGAGATCCCATCAAACAAAATCGTGAACGTAAATACAAAAATCACTGGGATATAGGCATAGCGCAGCGAACCTAGAATATCTGCCTTTCCCACCAAGCTGAAATCCGGCCAAGCAAATAGTCCAGTATAATTGACCAAGGTGGATACTCCAAAATTGATGGCAGAAGCATCTCCCCAAAAACGCCCAATCGGCCAAGCCAGAGCCGTTGTGAAAAGAATCCCGTAAATGATAGCTCCCGAAATCTTGCGGATTAAAAGTCCTCCGGTAAATAGAAAGCCGGTCCAAAAGGTCAATGTCGTCGGGTCTTTGAACATCGCCATTCCAACCAAAGTCGCTGGATTGTCAACGATGAAATGTGCATTTTGAAAGCCAATAAAACAGATGAAGAGACCGATTCCTGCCGAGACTGCATGTCGAAGTGCTGACGGAATTGCCTGAATGATTTTTTCCCTGGTTTTAAATACTGAAAGCAAAAGAAAAATCACTCCTGACCAAAATACTGCACCCAAGGCCTCCTCGAAACTCAGCCCAAACCCCATTACGGCGGTATAAGTAAAGAATGCATTGATTCCCATTCCTGGAGCAACAACTATGGGATTTTTGGCATAAATCCCCATCATCAAACTACCAAATGCCGACACCAAAACTGTTGCTGTCAGTACTGCGGAAAAAGGCATTCCTGCCTCGGCTAGAATCGCCGGATTGACGATGATGATGTAAAAGCAGGCCAGGAAAGTGGATATTCCGGCTAAGATTTCAGTTTTGAGGGAGGTTTGAGCTTTCATTTGGGCGAAAAAGGTAAGCAATAAATCCAAAGACTTTTTTAGGATTTCATGTCTAAAAGTTGATTTGTATCTACCACCCAAGTGATCCCGAGTTTTTCCAAACCTTTTTTCAATTTTTTGTCTCCTGTCCAAAGAATACAATCCATTTCTATAGCCAATGCCACAAAAGGAGCATCGAATTCATCAATTCCTTTAACAAGTGAAATTGCTTTTTCCCAAGAATTTGGTCCAATTCCCTCTAGATCAATCATTTTTATTTTCGATAAGATTGATCGTTTCAAAAAACCCAAGTCACCTTCCGTTAATTCCGAAATTAAACACAGTTTTTGGTTATGCTTTTTAAGCTCATCCAAAATGAAACTTGGAGCAAAAAAAGTGAACTCTAAAGATGGATTAAAAAGTAAATCACTGATTTTTCCATTCGGATTTAGGATTGCACTAAAAACCACATTAGTATCAACTACAACGTTCACTTCACAAATTTGGCTTTATTTTCATCCCACCAAGTTGACTTTGATTCTTTGGCTAATTCATCAAGCTGGGTTTGAGAAGCTTTACTTTTGGATGCTACATTGCGAAATTTGACATAATCCAAAATCTGTTGCAAGCCAGGAAGATCAGTTCCCGCTGGAACTCGAATCACTATTTCCTTATCTGTTCGTTCGATTTGCATAGTTTAAATATATAAAAACCTTACCAATAACCCTGTAATTCAGGGAATTGAAATTTGGTTCATCATAGCCTCCCCACCATCATTCCTCCCTCAATTCTAAGGATTTGGCCAGTGGCATAAGGTAAATCTCCCCGAAGTAAAGCCGCAACCACTTTGCCAATATCCTCCGGCTGACCCATTCTTGGTTCAAGGGTCAAGCCAGCTTCAATTCGATCCTGATAGATGGTTTTCACTTTTTCGGTCATGTCAGTTTCGATCACACCCGGCTGAATTTCATAGACGGGAATATTGAATTCAGCCAACCGAACTGCCAAAATCTTAGACATCATCGAAAGTCCAGCCTTTGCCATACAATATGCCGCGCGATTCGTTGAGGCTAGAACAGCAGAGACTGATGTAATCGATACGATGGAAAGTTGGATTTCAGCATCTGACAGCCGGATTTCCGCCATCCAGTTTGCAAAAGCCTGAGTCAAGAAAAAAGTGCCTTTTAGATTAATGTCCATCAAATGATCAAAGTCCTCTTCGGCTACTTCCAATACATCAGCTCTTACTCGCGGTGCTACTCCTGCATTATTGACAAGAAAATTGATCGATCCAAATTTTTCTTTTACTCCATTTACAACGTTTTCTCTGTCAGCTTTTTCAGCAATATTTCCTGGAAAATATTCTACCCGAACTCCACTTTTGCGAAGCTCTTCCAAAACATCTGTGACATCAGATTCAGAACGCACACCATTCAAGGCCAAGTCAATTCCTTCCTCTGCCAGCTTCCTGGCAATGCCCAAACCGATTCCTCGGGTTCCTCCTGTGATTAAAGCAACGTTCCTCATTCGCCTTTCAAAACTTTAAGTTGATCATATTCCGGCATCTTTTTGTAAAGCGGATCTAATGGAAAACAGCCTGAAATCATTCCATTTCTAGGTGCAGTGGTGCAATCGGAAAACGTGCGGCAGATTTTTGCACGCTTCAGACCTGAGCCCGAAAGTATATCTGACGGCATATCAGGATAGCTAAGTACCATCCTGCCAAATCCAATCGAATCGGCTTTTCCGTTTCCCAGCACATGTTGACCAACATTTGGCAGCCACTCCTGAAGATAGGAATAGGCGGACCCAATGACATAAAGTTTGGGAAAAGCTTTCTTGATCTCAGCTGTAGCCTGAATCTGCCTCGCCACGCCACAAAGAGGATCTTCGGGTGGTTGGTATCCGTCAGATGGTGGAAATAGCGCCGGGCGCTGAATATGAGGATTATAATATGGACTTCCTGCTGTGGTGCAGAAGAGTTCGATACCGAGTTTTTCCAGTTCTTGGAGAAAAAGGAAAGATTCGTTCATATCAGCACTGGTTCCGCCTTCGGCTCCTCCAAATGCATATTTATAAGGTTCAGTTTGTACAGGAATCCCTGTTTCCTCAGGTCCTTTTTGAAAAGGAACCCAATCAAAAATGCTCATTCGAACTCCAATTTCCAATCCGGGTGCAGCTGTTGTAATTCCTGCTACAATCTCTTTGAGAAAGCGGGTTCTATTCTCAAAACTTCCTCCATATTTCCCTTCCCGATCATAAGCACTCAGAAATTCATGACCGAGATAGCCATGGCAATGCTTAATATCCACAAAGTGAAACCCAGCCTTTTGGGCTAAAACAGCGGCTTTGATATAATCTTCAATAATTCCATCAATCTCAGAATCCGTCATCAAGGGGTAGTCATCCGCCAATCCAAACTTCTTGTTCAAAACCGGATGCGGATACAAAATTCTTGGCTCCATCTGCTTTTTATCATTCGGCTTGCAAAAGCGACCGGAATGCGTCATCTGAAGTCCAACCAGCAAATCAGTGGTATCACCAAAATGGGCCTGATGGGTTGTTTGAATCAAATCAAAAAGGTCCACGAAATCCTGAAAAGTCTGCTCATTCAGCATGAGTTGATTGGGATTCGCTCGTCCTTCTGGTCGGACTGCTACGGCTTCACAGCCCCAAAGGAGTTTTGCGCCGCTCAGTGCAAAGTTTTTCCAGCGGTTTTTCGTTAAATCCGTTGGCCTACCATCAACCGTTCCGTCCCATCCTTCCATCGGTAGAATACACATGGCATTTCCGATTTTTTGACCGGATCGAAGGGTTTGGCTTTTTGCAAAAGGAGAATCCGATCCAGAAATCAACTCGGTATCAAACTCAAGTTCGATTCCTTCTTTTTCCAAATGGCTCCTGAAAAGCTCAGCCGTCTTTAGTTGAGCAACTCGAGGAAACTGTGGTTTGTATTTTCCACTCATTTCGGCACACAGTTTAGATAGGAGTAATACGGTTCATTTTTTTCCATTCGTTGAAGAAGCAAAGCCAATTCTCGGGCATGATAATCTCCCCACATGCTGGATTCACCATTTGCTACTGTTCCAGCTTCCGGCACATAATCCCAACCGTTGGGTTGATGGTAGATGGAATGAAGGATCAATCCCTGATGAAGATCATTTGTTGAAAGATAAGGTTCAGAGAAAAGTGCACCAGCTATCTGAATTCCTGCGTTTCTATACTTTTCAGCCCGCTCTGGTTCACTCGTTTTTAACCAATTTCCAATCCGAATTAGGCCCTGAGCAGTGATGCAAGCAGCAGAACTGTCAATTGGCTCAAAAGAATTGTAGGGATCAGAAGGCCGATTGAGATAATCTCCCATTTTGTGAAGATTGGGAGCTCCAGTATCCCAATAAGGAATCCCGTCCGTTGGCGTATTTGCCAGATAAAACTCTGAAGTAGCAATAGCTGCTTCTCTAAGTTCCGCAATTAGATCTTTTTTGGAAATGACTTCCGAATAATCTGATTCAGGAATTTGATCAAGGATTTCCAGTGTTTCTCCCAAACCACAAATCGCCCAAGCAAGACCCCGAGTCCAAGTACTGAATCCGGTGTACCCTTGCTGTGAATTTGGACAGCGGTAGTTTCCGTCATTGGTATTGAAAATGATTTCATGTGCCGTACGACCAGAAACATCGTAACTATCCCGACCTTTTCCGTAAAAAATCGAAAATCGAACTGTCGCTAAAATGTGCTGAATTGCCCGCTGAATCAATGAAATGCGCTTATCATTTTCTACTTGAAGGACATGGCCGAGCTGATGCGAAACTACCAAAGCCCGGCAGCTTCGGATGGTATCTACAAAAAGGGAATGAGGACCATTGAATGAATAAATAAATCCTCCACTAGGAATATTAGTCCAACGTGTGGCTTGAACTGCACCGGTGACTTTTAGCGCAAGTTTATAGAATTCTTTTTCCCAATCTGAAGCCTCGATTTTGCCTTCATTGATAAGCCGAAGCAGATTTCCATACGTGCTCACATTGTTAAACCCATGGTCATGAACGCCAATATGAGTCAGATGAGGAGCCATTTTGTTGACTGTGTTTTTGCGGCCAATTTCAAGAAATTCAGTTTCTCCTGTTGCGTCGAATTGAAGTAATGCCGAACCAAACTGAAATCCCTGAGTCCATTCAGTCCAGCCTCGGGTGACATATTTTCCTTTTTCAGTGAAAACCGGAGCCCCATTTTTAGTGTCAAAAGAGTCCTCGATCAACCGGATTTTCTGTCCGGACAGACTCCAAAATCGCTCTAATGGATTTTTTAAATCAGAAATTGAAAAAGAAGGATCAAGTTTCATGTTTTTTGGGTGAAATGGTGAGCAATCATCAAGATCGCTGTCACCGGAATTAGAATACAATACATCGCTGCATCAGTAGGTAAACCGGTAAACCCAGCCGGAACCAACTCAAGAAGCGATAAAACGAAATAAGTTAAAGCAATCGCTGAGACGATCAGAAGAGATTTTGGAGGATTCTTAAACAAAACCGCCCCCAATACTACCGGTGCAATCATGGATGTACCGGCAAAACTTACTCTTGCCAAGAGTACCAATTCATCGGTCATGTAAGTGGAAAATACCAAGACGATAAGTGAAAACACCAAAATTGCAATTTGTGTAATTCGCATATTTCGCTTGTCTGATCCACTTAACAATGACCTCAACTCCGTGCCCAAAGCGAAAATCTGGGCGTTAGTTGTCGAAAGACATGCCGCAAAAAGTCCAACCACCGCCAGAGCTGCAACAGGATTGGCCTGGTCGAAAAGCAATGCCGCGGAAAGAAAATCAGCAGTAGAACTATCCGCATATTTCACCGCTCCATACAAACCAATGAAAGCAGTCGGGAGAATCACAAGAATGGCAAAAATTCCAACTGCGTAGGCCATTTTGTGGACTGACTTAAGATTTTTCATGACCACCAATCGAGTGGTAAACTGGGGTTGAGAGACAGGAATCATCACAATGGCTATTGCTGAAGCGATCAAAAACGGACTAGTGAAGAGACCTTTTGGGCCGGGAAGAGCTAGCAATCCGGCGTTACTTTCAGCGACTTTATCCAAAGCTGAATCCAATCCTCCAGCCATATTCAGACAGGTCACCCCAATGATCCAAATCACCACAAGCAAGATCACACCCTGAATGGCATCACTATACATGATAGCTTTCAAGCCACCAATCTCCGAATAAATCAACATGATCACTACCAATATAGCCGACCAACCCCAATAGGGAATCAGGTCTGGAAATGCCGCATTAAGGAAAATAGAAATGCCCCGAATCTGGATAGCCACATAAGGAATCAGAAAAAGGAAGGAACTCACGAAGATCAGATAACCTGCCCATTTGTTCTGAAAGCAACTTTGAATAAATCCGGCTACACCTTTATATCCTACCTCTGAGGCTCTTTTGCGAAGCTTATATCCAAACCAAATAAGAAAGAACACCATCAACGCATCCGAAAAAGCCAGAAATATCCAAGCTCCCACACCATGAGTCCGAAAGAAATCCGGCATTCCCATAAAAGTAAAGGCGCTAAAAAGAGCGGCCGAAAAGGTCAGAAAACCCAGGATCGTCCCGATGTTGGACCCCGCCAACATAAACTCATCCGAGCTTCTGTTTTTGTTATAGGATTTGTAGGACGCATAACCGAGTGAGGCCAAGAAGAGTGCGAAAAAGAAAATCAGCCAGCCTGTCATTTCTTATTGGATTCTTGATATGGGAAAAATCGCGAAGCCAAAAAGGTCATTACAACGATCACAACGGTGACCAAAAATCCAGTCCAGAAGGCAAAAGGGATTTTAGAAATAGTCGGATCTACCTTATTTTCTTTGAAAAGGATCAAAAATGATCCTATCGATAGGGCGATTACTATGATGACAAGAACATTCCAGATTTTGGACTGCATGAGATTAGCTTGGGGTTATTTAGGCAGAAATGAAAAAACCATGAAGAAAACTTCATGGTTGGGTTAAAATAGGAATAAACTTCTGCTTTGTTACTCGGCCATGCCTTCTATGGGTTTTTTAAGGCAAAGAATCTACGGAAACAATTTCGTATAGATGACTTGACCTTCCTTACTGGAAATTCAAATAAATGGTAATTCCTTTACGCTTAATGGATGAGATAGCATCTCTGATTTCCGCCGGAGTTTTCTCTGCATAATAAATATTATTTAGGCCATGAGAGAACCGTATTTCAGGAGCAAACTTGAAAAATTTGAAATATATTTCGAAACCCATCCCCATCTCAACAGTGAAATCCTGACCTCTAGTCACGATCGGATCAAGATTGGCTTCGTCCTGACTTTTGGTTCTAAACTGATAACTGCCTCCCCCGATAAAATACATACGTGTGTTGTTGAAGCGCTGAGATCGATATTTGAACAACAGTGGTAGCTCCACCATTGTAGCTTCATTTACCAGTTCTTCGGTTCGATAGCCGAGATTATTGCCCGTTGTGTTATCATTTCCTGGCACATTGGTAGTCTGAGGATCAAAATAGTTGATATCTGTTCGATACTCGTAAAATGAAATTTTCGGGGTAAAAAGCAGATTTACCTGATCGTGGAATCTCAAAATCCCGATAAACCCGAGTGAAAAACCGGGAGTGTATTTTGGGAAGATGGAATAAATTCGATTATTGGCGGTATTCGTTGGGTCAAAAAAAGCCTCAGAATATTTGATCTGATAAGTGGCAGTATGACCAGCAAGAAAAAAACCATATGAAATAAACTTATCATCCGAACCAGCAGTACTGGTCAATCCAAAAAGCCCTTGTGAAAATCCCAAAGAACTAAATCCAAAAAATACAAAAATCAGAAAACCTACTTTTGACCGACGTAGATAGAGCTGATTCCGAATGTGAGAGGTTTGCATACTGTGCTGTGAAATCCTACTTTTTTCAATACTGAAAGAAAATCCTCCCCATCTGGAAAGGCTTGAACTGATTCGGGAAGATAAGTATAAGCAGAATTGTCTTTGGATACTATTTTACCCACCTGAGGGAGAATCTTACTCGAATAAAACGAATAAGCTTGCTTCATCGGAAAACCTTTTGGCTTACTAAATTCCAAAATCACTGTTTTTCCGCCCGGTTTGAGTACTCTATACATATCCGCAAGACCTTTTTCCAAATTCTCAAAGTTCCTAACACCAAATGAAACGATGACTGCATCAAACTTATTATCTTCAAACAATAACCCTTCCGAATCTCCCAACTGCATCTCAATTTTGTCCTGCAGTCCACGCTTGATCATTTTCTTTTTTCCTTCGGAAAGCATTCCTTCCGAAATGTCCACACCGATAATTTTATCCGGATTCAAAACTAGGGCTTCGATTGCAAAGTCACCTGTTCCTGTTGCAATGTCTAAAATGAGCTTTGGTTGATCCTTTTTTAGGTATTTTATTGCTTTTTTCCGCCAAATAATATCAATTCCAAGACTAAGGACATGGTTAAGTAGATCATACTTCGGACTGATGTTGTTAAACATCTCTGCTACTTGATCTTTTTTGGAATCTTGCTTGTCTTTATAGGGAACTACGGACATCGGAAATCTTCGTTGAGGGTACAATATTACTACAGAAACCCGAGTAATCGAAAATTGTTGAACGGATGCCTCCAAAGTCCGTCTAAAATAAAACCGTATTTTTGCAGGGAATAACAACGTCATGATCAAAAAAGCAGAATTTGTCGTCAGCAATACCAATCCCGAAAAGTGCCCTAAACCAGATCGGGCAGAGATTGCATTCATCGGTCGCTCCAATGTGGGCAAAAGCTCCCTGATCAACATGCTGACTGGAGTAAAGGAGCTTGCTAAAACCTCCCAAAAACCAGGTAAAACGCAATTAGTCAATCATTTTATGATCAATGATCGCTGGTATTTAGTCGATTTACCAGGATATGGATTTGCCAAAGTCAGCAAAGACAGAAAGGAAAAGTGGGAGAAAATGATCAGTACTTATTTGACGACTCGATCCAATCTTTGTGGCGTTTTTGTGCTGATAGACAGCAGATTAGAACCGCAGACGATCGACTTGGAATTTGTGAATTGGTGCGGAGAACAAAATGTGCCTTTTGTCTTGGCTTTCACCAAAGCCGACAAGCAATCCAAATCCCAAACAGATAAAAATGTGAAAGCTTTTCTGAATAAAATGGAAGAAATCTTCGGAGAATATCCTGATTACTTCGTCACTTCCGCAGAGAAGCACGGAGGGAAAGAGGAAGTTCTGAAGTTCATCGACGAATTGATCTCCGAATACGAATCTGAGCGGACAAATTGATCGATAGTTCTATATTTGCAGCCTGAAAAAAAAACTATGAATTTCAAAGACATCGCAACAGTAGCCGGCAAGCCGGGCTTATATAAAATTTTGAAGCCGACTCGTTCGGGAGTAGTGCTGGAATCAATGGACGAGAAGAAAGCAAAGCTTGTGGCAGGAATGGCACAGCGAGTTTCTGTCCTTAGTGAAATTTCGATTTACACCTTGACCGAAGAAGGTGCTGAGCCACTGGAATCTGTCATGAAAAAAATCGAAGCAGAATATCAGGGTGACCTAGGACTCGATTCCAATGCAGACGACAGCGAACTGCGAGCATTTTTGAAGTCAGTTTTACCGGAATTTGACACTGCAAGAGTCTACACTTCTGACATCAAGAAGTTGGTTTCCTGGTACAAATTGATTCGTTCTATCGCTCCTGAAGTTTTGCAGGAAAGCAAAGAGGAAGAAAAGGAAAGCACATCTGAAGAATCCGGAGAGAAAGAAGCTTAATTTATTAGCCCCAAACGGGGCTTTTTTCATCTTTATCCAATGAGCCAAACGCTGCCGGAAGAAACATTCAGTCTCATTACCAAAGACTTTCAGCTTCCTGAAATCAAGGAAGAATTTTCTGAGGAAAAAGCGTTGGCAGTCCTGACCAAAGCTATCAGTCAAATGATGGACAGAAACATGGAAAAACTGCTTCAAGTCTGCTATCGAGTGGATCTTGCTGAAAATAAATTAAAGCAAATCTTGCATGAATCTGAACCGGATTGTGTTGCCGCTGATTTGGCAAAAGCACTCTGGGATCGACAAAAGCAAAAAGTAGAGATCAGGAGGCGTTATTCGGAAGGATAGGTTATCAATCTATACACTTTTATTACACTAATCGATGCTATTTTTTTTTAATCGAAATTAAACCAAAGCAAGTTCGAGCTCCATTCTTCTATTTAATAAATGATTTGGCTAAAGCCGGGAGTAGAAAAGGTGATTTTTATAATCCTCCAACTGAAGTTGGAGGGAATTGATGTCGGGAAAACATTTAGTCTTTTCATTAACCCCTGATGGAATTCGTTTTAGGGAAGTCCGAATAGCTAAAATTGCATTTTTTATGAATAGGAATGCGGCTTTAGCCCATTTCTCCAAGTATTAAAATCTCGTTGAGGCTTTAGCCAAATTGTAAAAAATTGTGACACTAATATTTAGGGCGCAAAATAATCTACTCCTCTTGATTTTCCTTAATTCGATGGCCAAGCAAAGTCGAGATCATTTTTTTATTGAAAATAGAGAGAGATAAAAAAGCAGAGAGTAATCTTTAGATTATACCAACTTTCTGATTCCTTTTCTAAATCATCTTGGTTTTGATATTTTCCGGAAACAATATTTTCGGAAGCTAAATCAGCTCTTTTTAAAAGCTCACTTTTCGTTAGCCGATATGGTTTTGCTTTTAAATAAGCTTCTAAAAAATCAATGGATTCCTCGTCTTCGATCGAGATAAGGCTTTTGATAAGATCAAGTTTCCTGTTTTGACTATCCATTTTTCAAAATATTAGCTTCTTAAATATAATGGAATTAAACCATTTGAAAAGTTAACCACTAATCCCAATCCCATTTTTCCAATCCCCACCTTTCCCTATTTTTATATCAAACCCAAAAAAAATGGCAAACCCAATCTGGATTATGACTTCGGCTTTTGATCAGCTGAATTTAGATCAGACAGTCGAAAAAGCAGTGGAAATCGGTGTGCAAGGACTGGATCTCTGTGTCTTCAGAAAAGATGGAACTCGGGATGATTTTGTCGCTACCCATCTGGATTATGAAAACTTCGGGCCTGATCAGGCTAAGGCACTGATTGAAAAATTCAATGCCGCAAAACTTCGCCTTTCCATTGGTGCCTTCGAAAATCTAATCGGCGGAGATCCAATTCATCGGGTCAAAAACCAAAACCATTTGCTCAAACTTATCCGAATAGCCCATCTACTCGGAGGCGACAAGAACGATGTCAAAGTCGGAACTTTTGTGGGCTACAATCATGAAATGGGGAATGAAGAAGGTGGGTTTGAGAAAAACCTGCTGGAGTACCAACGGATTTTCGGACCGATTATCAGGTATGCAAGTGACTTGGGAGTCACCGTTTTGTATGAAAACTGCCCAATGGAAGGTTGGAGAAGTTCGGGATTCACTGGCACTTATAACAACCTGACCGGAGTGCTTGCCGCCAGAAAACTCATGTATGAACTCGTCCCTGAAAAAAATCATGGTGAAATCTACGATCCTTCGCACGATGTCTGGCAGCATACCGATCCAGTGGAAGTCATTAAAAACACGGACATAAGCCGTCTGAGACGCATTCACGTCAAATCGACACGAAATAATCCTGATCCTTTCTGGGGAAATATGTATCCCATGCAGCAAATTCGACCTGAATGGGCGGAAAAGCTAGGGATTCATTCCAGCACCAATTCTTGGGATCGGCATCAGTATGAAGCAACTTTACCAGGTTTTGGTTTGGGAGATTCAATGGACTGGAGGGCGTTTACCTCGATTCTGAAAGAAAAAGGATTTAGCGGTCCGTTTGAAATCGAGAATGAAGCAAAACTCTCCAAGCAAACCGGGAAAATGGGAGCGATCGTACAAGGCTGTAAGGCGGCTGTCCAAAACTTAGCACCCTTGCTTTGGGAATTGACTGATGAGGGATGGACTTATCCGACTCGAGAACATCATGCGCTTCAGGAGTTTGATAGGAAAGCTCCTTCAGAGGTTTCTATAGATACACTTCTATAAAAAAGAAACTCCCCGAAGCCGATTTATAAAGGTAGTTATTCCTACCAATTCATTGCTACCCAAGTCGGGACAGTGCCCACTTATCGTGAAAAATCATATATTTAAACATCTTTTCACGGTAAATATGAAGTAGGAAAATGATTAACCAAACTACAAAAGATAAAATTGAGGCATTGCACAACCAATATATCAACTTAGCAAAGGGTAATGAGCCTTTGCTG
Organism: Algoriphagus sp.; assembly: GCF_046296635.1. Classification (GTDB taxonomy): domain Bacteria; phylum Bacteroidota; class Bacteroidia; order Cytophagales; family Cyclobacteriaceae; genus Algoriphagus. The sequence continues at coordinate 55,018 of NZ_JBKBKZ010000032.1, forward strand.
AAGGAAATAGCCCTTGCCGAAATTCCCGAAATGGTTTACAACTCAAATGCCATCGAAAACTCCACACTTTCCTTAGAAGACACCGAAAAAATTCTATCGGGAGGTAGTTTAGAACGCAAAGTAACTATCCGTGAAGTTTTCGAAGCCAAAAATTTGGCAAAAATTACCGAAACCTTATTAGAAAAAAACGAATCAAAACTCAGCATCAAACTCATTTTAAGTTTGCACAAAACCTTGCTCACCGACATTGACGATAACATTGCAGGTCGTTTTCGACGTGATAAAGAATGGGTTCGCGTGGGTAATCACTTGGGAGCAAATCCGCAGTTTGTGGTTACACTTGTGCATGAATTGGTGGAACAATACAATCAAAATAAAAGCAGCTATTTTTTAGATGCTATTGCACACTTTCACGCAGAGTTTGAAACCATTCATCCTTTTGTTGATGGCAATGGAAGAATGGGCAGAGTGCTTATCAACTTGCAGTTAATGAATATAGGCTTACCGCCTATTATCATTCAAAATAAAAGCAAGCTCACCGAATACTACCCGCTATTTACCCAGTATCAGACCACCAGGAAATTTGGAGGTTTTACCGGTTTGTTGGCCTTGCTGTTGCAAGAAACTTTGCACAAACGAATAACCATTCTGACGGCAAAAAAAATAATTCCGCTTTCAATATGGGCTTCGCAAAAAGGCATAAAACCAAACGTCGCTGCCAACAAAGCCAAAAGGCAAACCATTCCTGCCTTTCGCCTCCGTGAAAAATGGATGATTGCTCAAGAATATAATCCAAGTGAAAGTTGAAAATTAGGATAGAATGCAAGGATGAATAAATCGGATGATCAGTATCTACCCTAGCCTTAATCCCTTTCTTCCACAATCAGAAAGGGAATCATTTTCTTACATAGTATTGAGTCGACCCAATATCAGTAATGAGTTTGAGGGAATCTGAAGAAACCTCGTAGTGGTACTCAATGGCAGTCCCATCAACAGTAATCGTTAAGCGATTATTGCTTGAAGTGGACCAATTTGCTTTAGGAATTTGTGTGTAGTCTAAGGGCTTGTTATATCCATGCTCTTTAAATACATCTCTTATCATTTGCAAATCAAATAAAACCACACCTTTTTCTAAAAATGAAGTTACGTAGGGCTTTTTAGTTAGGATATTGTCCTTTAAAGCTTCTCCTTTACTGTCTGTTGTTAGGTACTGAATCCATTGTCCTACAACTCTTGGATCATGTGAGGTGTTGTTAGATTTGTCAAACCAAGTCTTCTCCAAATTGAGTTTTGGCGATTCTATTTTTTCGAAAGTTGTATTATAGATGTTTCCATCTAATTCAAAACCTATATTCAAATGTTTTAAATCTTTAGCCAATTCTGCAAAGACAATAAGATCCTCTCCCTCGTTTTGAGGGAGAGGAAATGTTAATTTTTCCTTTGAAATTTTGCCAAATACTTGAATAGATTCTTTTTCGGAAAAATATATTTTTATAAAAGCATTACCGTCTTTCTCTTCAATGTAAATCAGGTTTTTATCAGTGACTAAACTGCCATGATAGACCCCGTTTATACTTTGAGAAAATGAATTTTTAATAAATAAAACACTTAGTCCGAAAATGAATACCAAAAGTTTCATAGGTCAGAATTTACATACAGGCAAACATCGCTAAGGTCGCCGATCCAGCTACTACCATCCCTGCGGCCTGTTCGCCACTAATATACATACCCAATCCAGCAAAAAACACAGTGCTTAGTACCATAAGGTCCTCAAAACTGCAAGTTCCGCCATTTACCATCTCCATTTGTTCAACGCTTAATTCTTTCATAATTGTGTTGTTTTAATGTTAGAAATTTGATTTAGAATACCGAAATGTAAATTTGACTCGGTGAAATAATCTTTCACCAGATTAATTTTTTTCAGAAAAAATATAACTTTTTTCTTCCTTTGAATACGTGATTTCTTTTTCCATAAATAACCTAAGGTCATCCAAAATATGATAAACCCTTCTTTTGGTCACACCGATTTTATTGGCCAAATCCTCAGGACTCCCAGTTTTCTTCTTTTCAATCAACTCGATCAAGAGCTTGGTGCGCTCGTGGTACTTCAGTCCTGCCATGATGGATTGGGTTTGGGTTGGAGGATGTAGCGATAGGCTGCAGAAAATGGGTTTTCTGTCGTAAGAAGTTGTTCTGGAGTGCCGGAAGTAATGATCTTTCCTTGCTCGAGGATGAGGATGCGATCCAGGGTATAGGCAAGAGTAAGGATTGTGGCCAATTGCAAATTGGTAAGGATATGAGGGTGGAATTGCAAATTCCACCCAGCGCCTAATTGAACTTCAAGGAATCATAGTAGAATCTACGCGTAGTGGGGGGGGCTTTGTGCGTTGGTAGTACTTCAAACTAATTGCTGAATTAACTGCAATTGACTTACTTTTTTTTTGAAAATTAGATCAGGTTGGAAACACAAATTCATGAAAATAAAAAAAGCGTAGATGCGATCTACGCCTTGTAAGAGCCTTAAAAATTCCTTTGTTTTTTGTAACTCTTTCTGACATACAGTTAAAGAAGATTCTACCTTATCTTAACAAACTTTTCTAATTTCAATATAACGTAAAAAAAATTACGCTTAGATTGATGAATTAGTTTTTTTTTCTTTGCCTAAATACCAAATTAAACCATGAGTAGCAATTAGAAATCCAAATGCAATAGTAACATTATAAAATAGTATCACGAAGCTGATTCCGTAAAGCAATATTTTAAAATAGATATTCATAGTTTATTTAGTTTTTGTAAGAAAAATAATAGGTTTTTTTAAGAAAACGGGAAGAATAAATTATTCTGCCCACAAACAAATAAAACCAGCGATTATTCCAAGGGGTGGTGAAACAAGGCCATAAGCAACAGAAGCAGCCCAACAATAAACCTGATGACCAGTTGGTCCTCCCCCTCTCACCATCTCCATTTGTTCAATCGATAATTCTCTCATAATTCAGTCGTTTAAATTGATTATTTGTTTAAGAATATCCTAAGGCAAATTCAAGTCACTGTCATTTCATTACATTCATTCAAATTTTTTTAAAAAAATATAACTCTTAGAATCCCTACAAAATATGATTTCCATATCCACGATTAAGCGAAGATCATCTAGGATTCGATAGACCATTCTTTCCTTCACGCCAAGTCTATTCGCAAGATCTCCCGAACTCTCTTTCTTCCTCTTTTCAAACCGATAGATCAGGAGCTCGATTTACTCATAAAATTAAAGTAAATATAAATGATTAGAATTTGCTTCTTCTCTAATGAAAAGATACTAGGAATATAAATCCCATAAAAAAAAGGCGTAAATAGTATCTACGCCTTTTAGAGATTTGCATTATGGAATTTTATTTAATGTTTTAAAGAATCCAATAGAAATGTCAATAAAATCCAGTAAGCTTATTATATTTTTTTGTTAGTTTTAGCGGCCTTTAAAGAAAAAATAGAGTATGATAAAAAAGCAATTGCTAAAAATCCAAAGGCAAATATAGAGATAAAGTATGGGTTTGAAGTTGTAAAATTAAATTCACTTCTTATTAACATGAAGATAATGAATCCTAAACAAAACCCAAACATACTAAGAAGGAATACAATTTTTTTCATTTTGATTTTAGTTAAAAATACAATCCCCTAGACTTAACCCGGTTCCAATTCCAGATGCTACAGCTCCAGTATATAACCAACCAGCAGCAGCCCATCCTAGTGGGCCAGTTGGAATAAGCGCTACTCCTGCAACGATTGCAACTACACCTACAACTGCACCAGCGCATCCAGGAAGGGACCCCCCACTCACCATCTCCATTTGTTCAATACTTAATTCTTTCATGATCGTGTTGTTTTTAAAGTTAAAAATTTGTTTTCGAATACCCAAACATAAATTCGACTCGGTGACATTTCTTGTCACCCAATTATTTTTTTTCAGAAAAAATGTAGCTTTTCGATTCTCTACTGAAAACTATCTCAATTGACTCGGAAAGACGAAGATCGTCAATGATCCGAAAGACAGTTCGTTTATGGACCTGAAGCTTTTTAGCCAAATCCTCTGGACTTCCAGTCTTCCTTTTTTCAATCAGCTCGATTAGGAGCTTAGTGCGTTCATAGTACTTCAGTCCTGCCATGATGCGTTGGTTTTTGATTGAAGAATGTATCGGTAGGCCGTAGAAAATGGGTTTTCTGTTACCAGCAATTGTTCTGGAGTATCGGAAGCACTGATTTTTCCTTGCTCGAGGATCAGGATTCGATTAAGGGAAATCGCCAGCGTAGGCTGATGGGTAATCAGAAGCAGTCCGGCGCCGGTTTGATGAAGATAGTTTCGGATCAGATCCATCACCGCTCGCTCCATTCGGTAGTCCATGGCAGCCGCGGCTTCATCGAGAATCAGGATCTTGGGTTGCTTCACCAGTGCTCGAACTAAGCCTACCAGTTGCCGCTGACCTCCGGAGAGATTTCGGCCTTCCTCTCCGTAAAGGGTAAGCAAGCCTTGGTTGAGGTCTTGGAAAAGCGGAAGACAGCCCAATGCTTGCAGTACTTGCACCTTAGCTTCGATTTCCTTGGGATCACTACTGAGGACGATATTGTCCAAGACGGTACTGTTGAAGATCTTTTCTTTCTGATGGACGATGGCCAGTTGTGCACGCCATTCGGTAAGGGAGATATTTTCCTTGTTCAGAAAGGGTAACCGAATCTCTCCCGATTCAGGCTGATAGAATTTTTGGATCAGATCCACCAGCGTACTTTTTCCTGTTCCCACAGGTGCAAAAAGTACCAGACTTTCTCCGGGTTGAAGATCAAAACTGACCCCTTTCAAAATCGGACTTCGCCCGGGATAGCGGAAAGAGAGATTAGTTTTAACTTAACGATCTGCTTTAAAAAAGCTGAAATAAATAGTGCCGATCAAGTCGGCACTACACAAGGTAAACATCCACTTGAACTGTATTCTTCCTCTTTGGCATGGTAAAGGTGAAAATTTTCAGAGAATTTAAAGTTCCAAAAGATAGTAATTGTCCTAAGTAGGGAATTATTTTTTTCCAGAATTCAAATGATTTCTTTGCTGATAAAAAATCAAACCCATCAAAATTACTAATATCAAAAGGGAGATAGCCCCAAAATGAGAATCATATTTAAAGCTAAGAATTTTGTTTGAAATCATTAATTGCAACCCTAAAATAACAAGCGAAAGAAGTCCTAAGTATCGCAGTAATTTTTTATTTTTATTCATTTTACAATCTATATTATTTAAGTTCATCTTTCTTTTCTCTAAGTTTTTTCCATGAGAAAAATGCAGAATATATAATACCAATACACATCAAACATACTGCTAACATAGGTAAAATTTTAAATTCTCCTAGACCAAAATATATGAAAAATACTAATCCGAGACTCCAAAAAGAATGAAAGAAGATATAGGCTTTTTTTTTCATGCTTTTAAATAATAAACTAACTTATTCAAAGAAATTTTAAAATTAGAATAACAAATTAAATAAGGCTCTACAAGCGATTATAGAGCCTAATTACTAGAAAATTAACAATCTGCAACAATTAATAACGCAGCTTGAGAAGTCACTGAAGCAAGAAGGCCACTACCGGGGCCGTATAGAAATGTCGCTCCAAAAACAACTGGATTTGTGAGTGCAAAACCAGCAATTGCACCCATAGCGATAATGCCAGCAGCACAACCTATACCAGCTCCTCCTCTAATGTTTTCCATCTGTTCCATACTCAACTCTTTCATAATACATTCTTTTTAAAAGTTAGAAATTTGATTTAGAATACCCAAACATAAATTCGACTCGGTGACATTTCTTGTCACCCAATTACTTTTTTTTCAGAAAAAATGTAGCTTTTCGATTCTTTACAGAAAACTATGTCAATTGACTCGGAAAGACGAAGATCGTCAATGATCCGAAAGACAGTTCGTTTATGGACCTGAAGCTTTTTAGCCAAATCCTCTGGACTCCCAGTCTTCCTCTTTTCAATCAGCTCGATCAGGAGCTTGGTGCGTTCGTAGTACTTCAGTCCTGCCATGATGCATTGGTTTTGGGTTGAAGGATATACTGGTAAGCGGCGGAGAAGGGGTTCTCATTTTCTAGCAATTGCTGAGGGGTACCACTGGTACTGATCTTTCCCTGCTCCAAGATCAGGATTCGATCAAGGGTGTAGGCTAAAGTGGGCTGATGGGTAATCAGTAGCAGTCCTGCGCCGGTTTGATGAAGGTAGTTTCGGATCAAGACCATCACCGCACTCTCCATGCGGTAGTCCATAGCGGCTGTGGCTTCATCGAGAATCAGAATCTTGGGTTGCTTCACCAGTGCTCGAACTAAGCCTACCAGTTGCCGCTGACCTCCGGAGAGATTTAGGCCTTCCTCTCCACAGAGGGTGAGCAGGCCTTGACTCAGCTCCTGAAAAAGGGGCATACAGCCGAGCGCTTGCATTAGGTGGACCTTTGCTTCGATTTCTTTGGGATCGCTACTTAGTACAATATTGTCGAGTACAGTACTGTTGAATATCTTTTCTTTCTGATGGACGATGGCCAGTTGTGCACGCCATTCGTTAAGTGTGATATTTTCTTTGTTTAAAAAAGGCATTTGAATCTCTCCTGATTCGGGCATGTAGAATTTTTGGATCAGATCCACCAGGGTACTTTTTCCTGTTCCCACAGGTGCAAAGAGGCCCAAACTTTCTCCGGGTTGAAGATCAAAATTGACCCCTTTCAAAATCGGACTTCGTCCAGGATAGCGGAAGGAGAGATGGGTAACGGATAAGAGAGTTTGAGCATTCGAAATAGACTGTCCTCCATTTTCCTGTTCTTCCTCCACAGGCAATCCGGCCACCTCATGCATCCGGTCAAAAGCTACTTTCGCTTCCTGCAGTTGGATATTCGCAACAACCAACCCTGCCACCGCAGGAATAATCGAACTCCCCACCTGAATCAGAGACATCAATTCTCCGAGAAGCAAATTCTCCTCAAAAACCAGATATACCCCGATCCCGAAAAGCAAACTGGTAAATACCGCTACGATAACTTGAGTGAAAAAGGAAAAGTTATTTCCCAAGACCGCAAGCCCATAGCCTTTATCCTGATAGTGGGCATAGACCTGATCGATCCGATTTCCAAATTCCGCCTCTTTACCAAAGGACCGTAGGACAGGAATGCCCGTCAGTCCGTCGATGTATTGGGTTTCGTTGAGGGCATGAGCGGCCATTACCTCTTTTTGCTTTTCCAAAATAGGCCGATGGTAGCGCCATCCTGTAAACAAAAATGCCAAAATCCCAGCCAAGCAGAGGTATCCGATCCAGAGGGATTGGTAGAATACAAAGGATAGGGAGACCAGCACTACGAGCAGGTTGATGATAACCGTCCCCGTGATCATTGCCACCGTGTTTTTGATTCGCAGGGAATCGTTCATCCGGGCGATTAGATCTCCTGTGCTGAAGCCTTTGAAGTACTTCATGGGAAGGCGCAGGATTTTATGGATAAAGGAAGAAACAATCCGAAGATTGAGATCCCGGCCTTGCCTGGCCATAAATACTCCCTGAAAGTAACCCAGCACAGAGCGGAAGAGGAGCAAAACCCCCAAGGCAATGACCCCAAAAATAGCTTTTTGGTAGTTTTGATTGGGAAGGAAGTAGTCGATCAGCCGCTGGGAAAAGATAGCCGTAGAAAGTCCAGTCACTGCCATCAGCGTACCCAAGACCGCGGCTACCATCAGGACGGGTATATCCTCGGCGATGAGGGATTTGAACCATTCCCACTTGGATCGGGTCTGCCAGGATTGGGTTAGGAAGCCTTCCAAAGGTTTGACCTGGAGCAGGATTTTAGATTTCCAGACATCCAGTAGGGAGTTTTCATCCCAGGCTTGAATACCCGAGCCCGGATCACTGACCAAAAATTTCCCCTCCCGATGACCAAAGCATACCACGTAATGCTCCCGGACTTTATCTAGGATGACATGAAGGATCACAGGAGTCTCCTGTTCTTTAAGGTGGGAAGGTTCCGCCTCAAATCCTTTGGCTTCCATCCCGATTTCCTTTGCTGCTTGAATCAGACCGAGGAGGGTCGTACCGGATGTGGTAGTTCCGCTGATGTCACGGAGCTTTTCCTGAGAGACTTCTCCGCCATGAAACTTGCTCAGGGTGCTGAGACATGCCAGTCCACAGGCGTATTCTCCGAGTTGGGGCACGTGGAATTTTCGCAGTTTTCGCTCCGACAGGATCATGGCTTCGCTGCTTTAGAAATTCCCAATTTTTCCAGAATCAGATCTACTTTGACCGGTCCTTGGAACTTGCCCTGTAGCTTTCCCTTGGCATCATAGCAGAAAATAGCCGGTACCGAACGCACGCCATAATGAGCCGCAACTTCCATCTCCTTGTCCATTAACCAATAGACATTCAGGGAATTCTTTAAAGTGTGAGAGTTGTAGAATCCCTCGAGGTCTGCCTTTTCCTGCGAGCTGACGAGTAGGATTTGGGCACCATCGAACTCCGAAATGCGCTCACCGATGGATTTCAATTCCATTTGACAGATTTCACAGGTGGAATTGAAGTAAATCAACACCGTGGCGATGCCAGAGCTCAATTGAGGCAGGGAAAAAGTGTCCCCTGAGATTGAGGTCAAACGGATAGCCGGGATAGACTCCGCACGAACTTCTGCCTCAGCAGTAGCTTCTTTTTTTTGCTGCACCGAAAAAATTAGCCAAACTACCGCAGCCAAAAGCCCCATTACTAAAACATACAGTATGATTTTCTTCATATTAGGTAAAATTGAGTGTGAGAAAAAGAATCAAGACCATCCAGAAAAGCAGCGAGACGGCATAGGAGCCCAGCCCAACTTTTATACTTTGGGAAGTGGAAAAGGAAAGTTCCTGACGCAGAAAAATCACAATCAGGATACAATACAGCATTTCAAATAGATTGGCGACTTGCAGTGGATAGAACAGCAAAGGGTCTACCGCTTCAGTACCTATCAATGATAGAATAGATAGCGGATAATAGATGGCAAATTCGGAATAAGTGAAAGATGCAATTGCCCCTACCCACACCTTGATCACACCGGCCAAAACCAAAGCAACTTCTGCAAAAGCCACTACTCGAAAAAGAGTTCCCAAACGAACTCCTTGGTGCAGGTTAGCAAAAAACAAACCTCCATAAAGCACCAAGGCCATCAGAAAGCACTTAACTACCAAAATCAGAAAAGTAAAAAGGACACTGAAATGATTCCAATACCGCATATCCTCCAAGACATCTAGAAGGAAATTTTCTGGGATGTCCAGTTCCTTATTGGCCGTGAGTTCGCTGACCAGCATGGCCTCCACATCCAGGAGCATCCAACCTGTCAAAAATAGCGCGACCGCGTACCCTGCGATCAATCCTAAAATCCTCATAAAAATCCGTTCGGGTAAAAATAAAATCTTAATTAATCGAATAACTAAATGAGAATTCTAAATTCCAAAAATTGTTTAAATCAATTAATTCTTGAATAAATCCTAAAAATACATAAAACTAAATTTGACGAAATATTATTCCACCCCCCCCCTAAAAATATATTCGTAATTCAGAATTTAGTTTGATTTTTTGGCTAAAAAATTAAACAAAATTTTTATTGCTATTTTGAAAGATTTTATTGAATTATTTGTATATCCGCTTCTTTGCCAGTAAACCAAAATGGCCTCGACTTCCCACCACGGCGGGCAAGCTGCTCGGCCACCGGATTTTGGTTATTTAAGGGAGGGGAGGGGCATGGGGCGGGGCCGCCAGTTGGGCCCCACCCCATCAAAAAAAACAAACGGACACCC
>NZ_JBKBKZ010000033.1:0-39872 GCF_046296635.1 Algoriphagus sp.
ATGGGGCGCAGCCGCATATTCCTCCCCTCCCTTTAACAACATTAAATCCGGTGGCCGAGCGAAGTCGAGGCCATTTTTGATCTACTGGCAAAGTCGCGTAAAATCATATAATGGAAAAAGATTCCCAAAATCAATTCCTTTAGTAATGAAAATCACCCGAACCTTATTTACAGAATTAATTTTATCGGGGTTTCACACATGAATTCCCTCCAGCTTCAGCTGGATGTTTAAAAAAAAAACTCGTTCTTTCGGCTTTAGCCAAAACGGCTGGATTTGGGCCACAAATTTTGTGTCTTCGAGATCAAAATATGAAAGGAGACGTCACTCCCCCTTCACATACTTCCTCCAGTTATGCTCCTCTTTGAATCCAAGAACTTCACGGATTTTAAGATTGGAAAATAGGGCTTCGTGTTCTTCCAAGTCACGTTTGATAGGCACTCCGGGGAAAAATCGTTCAGCCAGCTCTTTACTTGGGATAATCGCTCCATTATGGTCATTTCCGGCATTAAAAATCTGGAATCCTAAGCCATCTTTTTGCAAGCATAAATCTACGATCTGTCCCAAATCTCGTGCATCGATATAGCAGAAGGCATTCCTGCGACGCACTTCAGGATTTTTGAAATAGTTGGGGAAAAGTTCGGCGTATTCATGCGGTTCGATCACATTTCCGATACGAAGCGCATAAATATCTGCTCCAGATCGTCGCTGAAAAGCCCGAGCAGTTTTTTCATTCACCACCTTGGATAAGCCATAGCTGTCCATTGGATCGACATCGTATTCTTCATCGAGTGGGAGGTAGTTTGGATTTGTTTTTCCGTCGGAAAAGCAGATTCCGTACGTTGTCTCCGAGGAGGCGATGATGATCTTTTTAATTCCAAGTTTGACAGCTGCTTCGATTACATTATAAGTGCCGATGGCATTGACGCGGAAGGTTTCATTGTCAGGATTGATCAGAATTCTGGCGACCGCCGCGAAATGAACGACCGCATCAAACTTAGGCACACCCGTTCCAGGCTCCAACTCATCAAACCCGGCATAGGAACTCATGGCATTGAACATCTGACCTGAATCGGTGATGTCAGCAATCAGATTGTCTAAGCCAGGGTGATTTAGAGGGACTAAATCCACATTCATCACTCGATGTCCTTGATTAAGTAAATAAGGGATCACGTGCTTGCCTGCTTTTCCTGAGCCTCCGGTGAAGAGTATTCGTTTTTTGGTCATGGGTTCATTTGGTTGTAGTGATGTTTAATAAATCTCTCAAGGATAAAAATCAAATCATTTTGTCAAGAATTCCTCCGCAGTCATTACAGGAATCCTGGATGATTTAAAATCTTTTTTGTTCCTGGAAATGATTACATCTGCCTGATTTTCTAAAGCAACAAAATATTGTAGTCCATCCTCAAAATTCTCAAAATCAGATGCTAGAGCTAGTTCAATGCATTTGTCATCAATTGAGAGGATACTGACCAAAATTTTAAACTTACTTAGATATTTTTTTGCATTTACTTCCTTGTGATGTCTTACAATGGAATAATAGGCATTGGCAAAAGTCAGAGCTGAAATATAAAGCTCAACCTCCTTGTGATCACCGATGGTAAACAAACCTTGGGCAGCACGATAAAATGGATCTCGTTTGGCCAAGAGATCAATCACAATATTGGTGTCAATAAAAATTCGCTCCATCATCGGTATTTTTCATCGATGTATTCGCGATAATCTTTCTTCTCATCGTATTCACTTGGGATTATGCCTGTTAGGCTTTCCACCAATGGGCTAATAGGAGATTTTTTCTTAGAAACACGTGTCAATGAGCTCAAATAGTTTTCGATCAATTTAGACAAACTTGTTTGATGACTTTTGGCGTAGGACTTTGCTTCCTCGATTATTTCCTTGTTGAGATTTAATGTGAGTTTGGTGCTCATAAAGAAATTGATTACGTGTAAAAATAATATTTTTCTACGTGAAACAAGATTTGGCAGATGAATTCAGGCTTGAAATTCTTGATTGCCCGGTGTTTATTCTTCAATCCCGATTACATTGGCATGTCTCGCCTGAACTTGCCATTGCCCTTCAATTTCCCGCCAAATATTGGTGTATCTGCGCTTCACTGTCTTGCCAGCCATAGGAGCATTTCCGATAGGTTTCACAGTTTCTTCACCCATCACGATGACTATACCCTCCATCACCCGGATTGCTTCCGGCTGACATGTAAATTCGCTGTAGTGTATGATGCCTTGTTTCATTCGCTCAAAAACTGCATATCTTCTTTCAAGAACAGAATTAGACGGATTATTAACCATGAAATCCGGTGCCTACAACTTAAAAAGGGTTTCGTAGTCCCGAGATAGAATTGTGCTCAATTCTTGTTGTTCCAAATTCCTAATTTTTTCCATTGTAGCATCACTAGTCTGCGCAAATAGAAGGGAGTGGGTAAAAAAACAAAAGACAAAGAATGAAGAGTGGAAGTTTGTCATTCTAAAAAATCAGAATCTATCCTATTGATCTTTTGTGCTGTAAATTTTTAGGGCAGTCAATTCCTTTTGATTTTTTGGGAAAAAATTGCCTTAAGATTCTGAGAGGATTAAGTTTTATCTAAGTCACAGAGTTTCAATCCGGACTTAGGCAGGCACACTTATCTAAATAGTAAAGATCCTGGCTCCTGAAGAGTATCCTATTTTTTAAAAAAAAATCCGAATGGGTATCAATACCCACTCGGATAAAAAAATAGTCATTGAAAAATCAAAGAATTGCATTTTGGATCCTGACCCCTAAGATAAGTTGGTTAAACTTCGTGTCCTTGGCATCTGATGGGGTAAAAGTATCTTCTCCAAGGGCGCTCTGTCCAGTGTATTGAAAATATATCCAAGACCTACCTTTTTCACCTATTGGATATTCTAACCGCGCACTAAGGTAATTTGTACGTTTTGCGGTTCCATTGTCATACCACATCATAAATATGGCTCTCTTATCTGCTATTTCTTTGGATAAAGCATATTCTGCACGGATTACCAGTGGTCTACTGTAATACAGGAGTGGGCCATCGACATTGGGAAAAGTATATTCTCCTACTTTCACAGCTCTCCACCTGAAATCTAGCCCGGCCAATAAAGCCCATTTGGGATTCCTATATCCTGGCAATAGCAGATACCCCATATTTGCTACATAACTAAAGCGGCTTTCACTTTCACCTTTTGAAGGCAGTTCACGTGGTTCATTATTCATTCTTCCAAAACTAAGGTCCAGATAAAAAGCATCGTGGAAGGTAAATGACTTTTCTTTGTTCCACACATAGGATAATAATTTTACCTCATTGGAGAGATGTATGCCATAGGCTGATTGGGCTAGGCTGTCTTTTTCTCTCAAACTGAATTGGGTGGCTCCCAAGCTTACCCTCAAAATCCCTCTCACCTCAGAATCTGAAAGTATAATATAGTCTTGACTGTATAGATTCTGAGAGCCGACCAACATTAAAATAAGGATTGCAATAAAGCGATACTTCATAATGGGAATTAGGTTGTAGGGTGTTTCTTAAAAAATGGGATGTATTCGCTTATTTGCCCGAATCCTAATTATGAGGGATTTGTATGAAATAAATCCACCTAGCCGCCTTTTATCAGGCGTTTCAGGATAATATGGTTAAAGCTGAGTTGATTTTATGGGTTTAGATTCCCCATATGCAGCAATTCTACTTTCCAAGAATTGTCATCCTGTTTTTTCCAAAGGGTAGTGAAATTTCCCTGTGAATTACCAACAATAGAATCGTTGTTTACAACATCTAATGAATAGGTACCTGTGTAATAAGCCATATCAGCAGTAACTCCGGAAGAAATTTTATCGGTCTTGAAATTATCCATTTTAGGCATTTGATTTATGACCCATTTTTCCATTATGGAATCTCTGCCCGTAACAATCCAATCACCTTCCATTACTACAGTTGTTTCAGTAAACATACTCGCTATCGAAGCCGAGTCTTTATTGTTCCAACCTTCATTCCAGTTGTCTGTTAAGGAGTCCACAGATACAAGTGCTGGTTCTAAGGTCGATGTATCCTCTTTACTTTCGGGAGTTGTACAGGATAAAACCACCAAACAAGTCAAGGCGAAACAAAATATTTTGTTTAAGTACATGTTGATTTAAAGTTTGAGTATGTTTTTAATAGTAAGGGTGAATCCCAATTAAATAATCGGGAGAGATTTATTATAGGTAAGAATAAGTTTTGGTTGTGTTTTTCTTTGCTTTTTTTGTTTAGCATGTTGCTTTAGTTTTCCTTGACTTCTCCATTCGGATTTTGATTTCCCCGCTAATGCTGCGGGAACATCTATGTATCTTGGATTTGCTGTTTTATTATTATTGGTCACACCATCAATGATGTGTCCTACAATTGGAGCAAAAATTAAATTTCCCCAGAAAATTGCCCCAAGTCTTTTTGGTTCTACCTCTATTTTGGCTGATTGGCCAAGGTCGCTTGAATGCAACGATAAATCCCCCTTATTTTTATAGGGAATTTTTACAGCGGCAGTGTAATAATCTCTTGTAACATTTGCCAGTGAACTCGATGCAAATAAATCCGAAGTTATAATTTGATCTTCCCCGCCAAATGTGACTTCTAAATCACTTGGGGAATCGATCAGGTAAACGGGTCGCTTGCCATCGGTGAGTGCACCTGCGATGGTTCCACAGCTTGTGATTGCAATGGATATTGCAAGGATAAGGATTGAAGTGATGGGAATTTTCATATTTAGTTTTTAGAATTTTGAAATGAACCAGCCATTTTTGGGCTTTCTGGTTTGCACTTCAAAACTCAGGATTGTTCCATCACTAAAAAATGTGAAAAAAGTAGTAATCTTTAGGTTTTAGGCTAGACCTTAGCGAAATCCAGTCTTTCGCAGAGCCTCATTTCTATTTCCAACATGCAGTTTTTCATAAATATTTCTGATGTGGGTACGTACTGTGTCCACAGAAATGAACAATTTCTCAGCAATATCCTTATAGCTAAATCCCTTTGACAGCCAGTGTAATACCTCTTTTTCCCTTGCTGATAATTTATCACTGAGATTTTCGTGGTTAATTTCTTGCTGGAATGCATTGACCACCTTTCTGGCAATTTGATTGCTCATTGGACTGCCCCCCTTCCTGAGATCTCTGAGCGCTTCAATCAATTTATATGCTTCGGTTGTTTTCAGAATATAACCGGTTGCTCCGGCTTTGAGTGCTTTGAATACTTTGTCCGCATCATCAAATGCGCTCAGAATCATGATTTGTATATCTGGTCTCAAAGGTTTAAGCCATTCAATCACTTCAATTCCTGATTTTCCAGGCAGCTGTATGTCCGCTAATACCAATTCAACCTTATCGCCAAGCCCTTTTTCAAAATATTGGATAGCTTCCTCCCCAGATCCAAAACTAGCCAATAGATCAAATTCCCCCGAACCTGCTATCAAGGCAGACAGGTAATTGCGGATTTTTTCATCATCCTCTATTATTACAATTGGGGTCATATTTCCAAATTAAGGAATATTTTAGAAGATAAAATGTATGATATAAGTAGTATTAGGTTTCTAATAAAAGACAAAATTTCACTTTGGTCCCTATTACCATAGGCTCCCAAGCAATAGTTCCACCAATGTCCTCCATCCTTTTTATCATGTTCAAAATACCGTTGTTTCCGGACTTCTTTACCATATGGATCATTCCCTTTCCATTGTCAGTGACTGAGAAGCAAAAGTTGGTGTTGTCATCAATCTCGAGTTCAAGCTTGATCGACGAGGCATTTGAATGTTTAATAGCATTGTTCAATGCTTCTCTGCTTACTAAATAGAGATTTCTTCGTTGTAAATTACTGAGCTTGATATCAGGAATTTCATCCGGAAATTCTATCTCCAGATTTATGGCCAAAGAATCGAAATAATTACAGGATTGTTCTCTTATGTAGGCAAGAAGATTTTCTAACGAATCATTTTGAGAATTTAAAGCCCAGATGATTTCACTTATGTTCGTTAGTAGCGTCCTAGCCGAATAGGAAATAAACTGAATATCCTTCTTTAATTCCAGAAAGGGTTTGGATTGAATAAGCATAAGTTCGCTTAGCAAGGCAATATGGGTGATTCCACTGCCGATTTCATCATGCATATCAGCACTGATCCTATTTCTTTCGGCATCTATGGCTATTTGCTTCTCCAATGCCCTGAATATTTTCTCGGCTTTTAATTGGGAAATTTTATAAGTGATCAATACAATTCCGATTAAAAAAAGGACAATTACGAAAAACATAAATTCCGTTTTTTCCCAAAAAGGAGGATTGATAATCAAATAAATCTTTTCTTCCGCACTTCGGATTCCACTTGAATTAAATGCAATTAATTTTAAGGTATAGTTCCCCGGTGAAAGATTGGAATATCGGGCAGATCTGTTTTCGGTGGTTATCCAATTTTCATCCCATCCCTCCAGTATATATTGAAAATGGCTGGCTTCAGGTCTGGTGAAATCCAAAGCAGCAAATTGAAAGTTAAAATCATTATGGTCGTGATTGACCCTTATGATGGGATTATTGACAAAAGCCTCATCTTTCAAAAATACCTGTTCATTGATATCAATTTTTGGAATTGCTGCAACGGGTCTGCCGAGTTCTTGTTTTGGAGATTCAGGGTCAAACCAATTGAATCCCTTTATTCCCCCAAAATAAAACAATCCAGTAGGACCTTTATAAAAAGCCTGCGTATTGAATTCATTGCTCTGTAAACCATCATGAAATGAATAATTCTCAAATAAATTCTCCTTTCGATTCAAAAAACTTAAACCCTTATTGGAACTGATCCACAGATTTCCATTAGAATCTTGAAGAGAACCGTAAACGTAATTATTTCCTAAGCCATTATCTTCATCCCAAATTTGGTGAGCTTTGCTAACCGTGTTGAAATGAACAAGTCCTATTCCTGTGCCTAACCACAAATAATCTTTATCTTCTATATCTAGTGTTACGCTTCGCAAATCAATTCCTTCCAGATATGAGTTAGTGAATTCGTAGCCATCATTCTTTGACTGAAAATTATACAATCCCCCACCAGGAATTGCTGTAAAAATGGAATGATCAGGCATTTCTACGACATCTGTAGTAAATGAATTGAGAGCTGCCGTGTTTTTAAAATATTGACCCTGATATTTGCCATTACTTTTTTTGACTATTTTGATCAATCCGATCGTAGTCGCCACTAATAAATCTCCATTATCGAGAGGAAGAATTTTGTGGACCAAGTTATTGATCAAAGGATAGAGTGGTGGGAGATCTTTAATCGGAATGGTTTCAAATGAATTGTCGGCCTCGTTGAAAATAGAAACACCTCCACTGCTTCCTATCCACATACTTCCTTCCCGATCTTTGACAATAGCACCCACCATATTCCCGGGAATACTTTTAGAGTTATTTTTTTCGTACTGATATGAGGATAATTTCTTGGTTTCAGGATTAAGGATATTCAATCCATTTGATTGGGTACCAAACCATATTCTCCCCTCATCGTCTTCATACAGACATTTTGTAAAATAATCGCTGAGTATGGGGTAATCACCTTCAGATAGGGGGAATAGATTAAACTTAGGCTGTTTCAAATCTAATTTAGCCGCACCTCCTCCGTCCATGCCTATCCACAGATTTTCATTACTATCTAAAAAAAGACAGGTAGTCAGATTGAAGGGCAAAGAGTTTATTTTTGAATTATCGTGTTTAAACTCACTGAAAATCCCTTTTTCCTCCTCATAAGAAAATATGCCCTTTCCCTGAGTGGACATCCACAGTCTGCCATAGTTATCCCGGACTGCATCATATGAAGAAAAGGATATTTTTTCTCCTTCAATTTTTTTTCTAATGGTTTTGGTTGAATTATCCTTCGTGCTTATATAGATGAGTTTCTCTTCATAAGCATTGATAATGAAGTCATCCTCAAAAAAAATAGCCTGAGGAGAATCGTTGGTTAATTGGACAGTATATTTCTTCGATTTTTGATTAAATACTAAGTAAGGATCTTGGTTTTTGCCAAACCTTATCCAAATATTACCACCAAGATCAGCATTTACATAAGAATGCACCCCAATCGGGAAATCTATCGGTTCTGGTAAAGGGTACCTTTTAATTTTATCATCAAGAATAATGTATTCGAAAATGCCATGGAGGGGATTGAATATCCAGATGTGATCATTTTCATCGAGATACACAGAACTGAAGGTAGAGTTTTCATAAATTTCTCTTTTAAAATCTCTGATTCTTTCCACGGTTTCTGAGTAAAAATTCCACTTGTAGATGCCGCTTTCATTACAAAACCAGATGTTGCCTACTTTATCTTCCAGTAGCTTTCCTCTGACAAAGTTATTTACAATATCCTGATCGTGTTTGGCTTTATACTTAAAAACGATGAGTCTGCTTCCATCATATCTGCATAGGCCATCTGCCGTTCCAAACCACATATAGCCGCGGAGATCTTGCGTGATGCTGTAGACTGAATTGTGGGGCAGACCTTCGGTGACACTTATATTTTCAAAGCGGGGGGTAAGTATTTGAGAATTCGAAAAATAGGCGGAGAATAATGAGAAAGCCACCAAAAGGCATTTTTTCAATTTAGTCTGGGGATGTCATCAAAAATAGTTAATTAACTGACATAAGCTCATGTATTCAATTCCAAATGCAAGGTGTTATGGTTGCAACTCACACTGGCTAATGGTAGAATTGCAAATAGACCAAAAATTAAGAGATCAGATTTAGCGATTGTTAAAATGCTTTGGCCTAAATAGCGGTAAATCAATAGAGCCCAAAATGGATAAAAACGGAAAGATTGTAGTTATCGGAAGCACCAATACAGATATGGTAATAGTATCTGATCATTTCCCAGTTCCGGGAGAGACGATATTGAGTGGGGAATTTTTCATGAATCCTGGCGGAAAAGGAGCAAATCAAGCGGTTGACGCAGCCAAATTGCATTAGGTCATAAAACTTGAGGCAATGGATGCCCTAATTAGAATGCGTATCCGAAGGAAATTTGTGGCCAAAATGGGAAAAACGACTTTCTGTCAAATATCGGGGTAATTCCGGCACGGAATGAGAATCCTCCATTCAGTGGCTCTAGTCTATAGCCTAAACTCATCGTGCCGATAAAAGCAGATCCACTTTCCCGTGAGTCCACAGGCCCAAAGTTAGAGAAAGCGGAAGCAGTGAGTAGAGTGGCACCTGCACCCACTTCAAAGTAGTGTTTGTCCCGGCCAAATAAATAGTTGACAAGAAAAGGAAAGGTAGTCAGCCTGTCTCCATTGATAGCCATGTGTCCTATGCCTGCACGTCCTCCCAAACCTTTTACACTATTGCTGAATCGAGTGTCATAATTCAGTGAATAAATCAAACCGTTTCCTAGAACTTCTAGGTACACTGTTTGACTTCTTGATCTTTGCTCATCCTGAGCCATGGAGTTTGTTGTAACTAGGAATAGGGATAATATAAATACTGTGAGAAGTTGGTGGATAGTTTTTGAGATTTTCATTTATTAGTTGGTTTAGAAAAATGATTGATTTCTTGGGTAGATGGAAAATCTGATACTTGAGTTGCATTGGGGAGCAAATAATTTAGTGTGCTAAACAGAAATCTGTTGATCCTGTGAGTTTTAGATTTAGATATAATGGAAAAATTTACTCCCTAATTCGTTTCATAAATCTGAAAAAACTGATTTTCAGCTTCAACAGTACCAATCAGAATAATTTCCGCATCCTTTGGCAGGACCATCGATGGATGTGGGTTGATAATCATTTCATCCCCATTTTTTATCGCAATAATGGTACAACCCGTTTCTTTTCGGATGGAGGTTTCTTGGATTTGCTTTCCAATGAGCAGTCTTGGGATTTTTACTTTGATCAGGTCAAGTCCCTCCGCTACCATCAGGATATCACTTCTTTGGAGCAAATTCAGGATTGTATTTGCTCCGAGAGAAGCATAGGAAATCACAAAATCAGCACCAGCTCGATGCATATTTCCTAAGCTTCTCTCCGAAGTTGCTCGGGTTATAATCTGTATATCAGGTCGGATTAATCTGCAGTAAATGGTAAGGTAGACATTCACATCGTCATCATGGGTGGTGATAATCACACAGGGTGAATCCATAATCCCGGCCTTTTGTAAAACTTCCCTATCTGAGGCATCCCCAACAATGGAGTCTTTGATATTTTTCACCCGCGCAGGATCCTTGTCTACAATCCTATAATCCAAATTACGTCCTGAAAAAGCTCTTGCAGTAGCCCTACCAACCCTGCCTGCTCCCAAAATCAAAACTGGAGCTTTTAACTCTCTCTTTACGCCAAATGTATTGTTGTATAATTCGATCTCCTGTTCGGACCCTGCCAAAACCAATACAGTGCTCTGAGAAATGAGTGTATCCGGTCTCGCATTTTGGAAGTTTCCCCGTTCCCATATTCCTACCACACTGACTCCGACTTTTTGACGTAAGGCAGTGTCTTTTAATGAAAGTCCAACTAAGGAGGATCCGGTCACAAGGGCCTCAGCAATTTGCAAATCTCCGAAACGCCCAACTACATGTGCACAGGCATCACCTGCATTGGCTCTTCTCGACAGAATAATGCCCATCGTCTCTCCCAATTGGAGGACATTATTGCTTCCCGCCAATCCAAGAATATCCACGGCCTCTTCAGTATTTGCAGTAGAAATTATAGTTACATCCTTGTTGATTCCCCTTACTGTAAATGCTACATTGGTATTGAGTACATCGGATTCGGTGGTTGCTACCAAAGCAGCTTTTTCTACCCTTGCATTCCGGTAAGTCTGTGGATCTACCAAATCTCCCAACATTACATTTACTCCCAATTCTTTTAACCGCAGACCTTCAGCCAGATCATTTACTAAAACATAGTATTGGTATTTAAATCGGTCCAGCTTTTTAATTAGTGCTTCCGTCACTGGCCCATATCTAGTTAAAATAACGTGGCCTTGTGTGTTTTTTGGCAGTTCTCTGGGGACTCGGGCTTGTTCCTGCGCTTTTATCCATGGAGAATAAAAGAAATTGATGAAGGTAAAAGGGAATAAAACCAGCAAGAATAACATCCCTGAAAGCAAGACCACAATAGAAAACAACCGTCCTAAATCGCTATTGAAAGTGATATCCCCAAAACCAAGCGTGGACATCACTGTAAGTGTCCAATAGAATCCCGTCAGCCAAGAAAAGGACTGTCCTTCTCGAAGCATCAAAAGATGAAAAATCACGGAAAAAATCGTGATCATGCCCAGGAGGATCAATAGGAAATTAAACAATAGCCGTAGGTTTTTTCGGTCTGGTTTACTTTGTAAAAAAAGTGTCATCTGGGAGGTGAGAAACTTCATTCTATTTTTAGGTTCTTTGTAGACTCGGATTAATCTGAAATAAATTAACGGAATAATTTAGTCTTTTGGGCAATTGACCAAATCTAAAGAGTCGGAATTTAGTCAGCCCCAATCACATTGGCGTGTCTTGCCTGCACTTGCCATCTTCCATCTATTTCTCGCCAAAAATTCGTGTATCTCCGCCTTAAGGTCTTTCCGGTCATCGGAGCAACACCTTTGGGTTTGACTGTTTCTTCACCCATGACAATGACCATACCCTCCATTATCAAGATTTCTTCAATCTCACGTCTGTACTCGCTGTAGTGGATGATTCCTTGATTCATTCGCTCAAAAACCTCACTTCTGCTTTTCAAAACCGTATTTGCGGGATTATTTACCATAAAATCGGGAGCCCATAAGTTGGTAAGTTTTTCATAATCCATGGCAAGAATAGCACTGACTTCGGCTTGTTCCAAGTTTTTGATCTCAGTTTCCAAAGCCTCCTTAGTCTGAGCAAGTAGGAGGGAATTGCTAAGCGAAATAGTAAATAAGAAAAATAGAAGGTTTTTCATACATCAATTCGGTCTAATTCAGTAGGATTTGAGGCTTAGGTTTAGGATAGACCGAAATTACCATATCACTTTGAGTCCGTATTCTCGATACCGTTTATTTTTTCATCATCATTGACGACTGCACCACCAACAGCATAAACCAAGCAGTCAACAATATGCCATGAATTGCATAAATTAGTGGAAGCTGGTCAAGTTTCCATCGTTCCGGCTGTCTGAAAAATGGCTTTAAATAAAAAGTACAGGTGAAGCCAATCGGAAAAAAAACAATAATTCTAATGTCAATATCAGGTAATATCTAAATATTATTATTCTCCATATCAAATTAAGATTTAATACTTCTGTGGGATTTCTGTCAATTGGTTAATCCTTCTTTTCATCGATTTACAGTCCAAGATTTCAATTAGACCTATTTTGTCAGAAATAATTAAGTAGCAGCTAACTAAAATAAATTACGGGCGAAAAAAACAAAACACCCTACTGATGTGACTTGTCGTGTCAGAATTTTTTTATTTGCCCATCATAGATTTCAACTTCACCAGTAATTCAACCCGGTTATGAGCCTCTATTTTCTCGAATAGGTTTTTCAAATGAAATTTTACCGTGTTTGTACTTATAAAAAGTGTCTCGGAAATTGTTTTGGTAGACATCCCCTTAAACATACAGGATAATACCTCCCTTTCTCTGGCACTAAGTGGCTCGGGGAGTTTCTTGTCAATCAGTTCGAAATCCAATTCCCGGTTTTTATCAGCTTCCATTTGAGCCAAAGCCAGCTCAATAGTTGAAAATAGCTGCTCCTTATTGAATGGTTTCACAATGTAACCAAGAGGAGATGTCTTTTTTACTTGTGCCAAAGTTTCCCTGTCTGAATAAGAAGTAAGGAAGATAAATGGGATTTCGTACTTGTCTTTCAAGAAATTTGCAATTTCCAGTCCATCTATTCTATCCTGTAGATTAATGTCGAGCAAGACCAAGCTTGGACTATGGGTATTTATCATTTTAAGTCCCATTGAGGCTGAATAGGCGGTTCCACAAACTTTGTAGCCATTCAATTGGCATAGGTCGGCTATATCCTCGGCTATTAAAGGTTCGTCTTCAATTATCAATATACGAGGAGCTTCATTCATGCCTTAGGTTCATAATTATAGATTTGATCCTACCATGTACACTTGGATATTTCTATCCAGTACGTCTGCTGATCAATTCCTTTTTATATTTATCTAATGTTATCTGTATTTCAGTCCCTTCACCGAGCAAGGTTTCAGAAGTGGCCTCAAGTTTTTTTAGGAAGGTTTGGATCAAGCGATTGCCAAAACCCGCTTTTGTGGATTTA
The DNA here is from genome assembly GCF_046296635.1 of Algoriphagus sp. Lineage (GTDB taxonomy): Bacteria > Bacteroidota > Bacteroidia > Cytophagales > Cyclobacteriaceae > Algoriphagus. Next base: position 13,250 of record NZ_JBKBKZ010000033.1, read on the forward strand.
TGATCAAAACCTATCCCGTTATCCCTAACTGAGACTTGAAGCTTATCCTCCCATTCTTTGATTTTCACTATTATTTTACCACCATCTTTTCCTTCAAAGGCATACTTGAAAGCATTTGTAATGAGTTCATTGATAATCAATCCCAGAGGTATCATCACGGAAACATCCAATGCGATGTCATCGATATCCTTCTCAATTGAAATATCGAGGTTTTTGTAGTTGTAGGAAGCCAGGAGATTGCTGCAGAGGTTGTCGATGTATTGTGGCACGTTGACCTGACTGAGGTTGCTTTCTGTGTACAGATGGTGGTGAATGATGGACATAGACCTCACCCTGCTCTCCCCTTCTGTTAGCGCAGCAAGAGCCAATGGTTCATCCACATATCGGGACTGAAGCTGTAGCAGACTGGAAATAATCTGAAGGTTGTTTTTGACCCGATGGTGGATCTCTTTGATGAGGAATTCTTTTTCTTCGAGCATTTTACTGATGATGCCGTTCTTTTCTTCCAGCTTTTTGATGCTTCTTTTTCTGTTTTTATATAGTATAAATATCCCAAGACTGGCCATTAAAAATAGGAATGCCGCTGCCGCAAAAAGGCTTTGGTTTCTTTTGGTAATCAATTGGTCTTTTTGTAAAAGTTGAATCTGATTTTCCTTTAATTCGGTTTCAAACCGAATATTGAGCTCAGAAATCTGTTGGGTAATCTCCTGATTTAAAATGCTATCCGATAAAGTATTCAGGGCTTTATAATATTGGGCACTTTTTTGAAAATCAGTTAAAAGCTCATAAGTTTTAGCCAGACCACCGGTGATTTTTTTTTCTAATTCCAAAGAACTAACGGCCTCTGCAAGACCCATTGCCAGTTGAAATTGAAGAAGTGCTTTTTGTCCTTCATTTTTTCTGACATACAGGTTACCGAGGCCGACGTAACTTTCAGCAAGGTCTTTTTGATGTCCCAAATCCTGCCGCATTGAGATACTTTTAAGAATAAATGATTCCCCCTCACCAAGATTTCCTTTTAGAATCTGTAATTCACCCAAATTGAAATAGCTATGGCCCAGCATGTATGAATCACCAGTCTCCTCAAATAATGCTAGGCCTTCCCGATACATGCTGTCGGCCATATCCAGATTATTCAATACCGAGTAATAATTGGCATTATTGGCAATGCATTGTCCCTGTCCATTCTTGTCCTCAAGCTCGATGAAAATGGCCAAAGCCTCCTCGTTGTAGGCGATGGCCTTATTGAAATTCTTCATTTTGCTGTGAACTGTGGCAATCACGGATAGGGTATTGGCTTCTGTTCCTTTCAGGCCCAGTTCCCTTGCCAATTTCAGGTTATTTAAAAAATCATCTAATGCACCAAGGTAATTTCCCATTTGCATTTTGACGATACCGGTTTGGTAATAAACAAAGCAAATTTTTTGCATGTCCTCTTTTTCCAAAAAGAAATCGTGATAGGTCGCAAAGTGGTTCAATGCTTTCTGGTAATTTCCCAGGTTCTTGTGGGCAGTGCCAAAATAATAATTCACATGGGCCAACAAATCCTCATCATTCTCTTGTTCAGCCAATTCCCTGGCCCATTCCGAATATTTCAATGACCTCGGTGGATCAGAGCGGGAATACGCCCAAGCTAAATCGGTAATGGATTTGAATTTGCTTTTGTGATCTGAAATAGTTTCAAGTGCTGATCTGAGCGAATCAAATTCTGAATCCTGCCCAAATGAAGAAATTTGGACACCAAAAGTGAACATGCTCAATGCCGCTAAGAATAAAATATCCCTGCTGTTCATGACTTTTTGCTAAAATATCCAATAATTATATTTTGTAATTTTCATTTTTATTGTAGAACCGATTGATGATATTTTAATTAACAGAATTAAATTTATGAAATTTGCAATAAATGAAATTTCTGATAAGAGTTAAAAAATCAATTAAGTACACTTTAGTACAAATAAGATTTACTCCTGGGGATTCCAAGAGTCTTTGCTGATCCTTGCTGCCATGGTCGCTTATTTTTTCAAATGCCTTATCTTTACCATATACCTTTTGATTCTTATAGCTCACATATAGTTTCCCACCAACTTTTATATCCATCTGATTGGATTTTTTTTTCCTATCAGCACCTTCCGCTGATACAAAGGCATCTGCGGCTATCAAGGAATCTATTTCTTCTAAGGTGTTTTGATACAGTAGTAAGCCTACCTGATCGTTGTTTGGATTTTTCATCAATTAATCATTTAATATTTCCAATACCTTTACTTCCAGTATTTTTGAATGAGTGCCCTTTTTTCACTATCAAGCAATATATTTAGCTTTGTAAAAAATCGATCACCACTTTTCTGACGTTGTCGCAGCGCAAATTATGTCCCAAACCATGGGTGAATAATGAAGCGGCTTTTGGGATGGATTCCAGAATGAGATTGGCTTCTGTAGTGGGCACGACAATGTCCTCCCTATCTGCTATCAGCAGTACCTCAGGTTCATCAAATCTCGAAATATGGTTATTTATCGAAAAATAACTCAATGGTCTGCCGGAATAGTCAGGAATCCAATTTCTGGTATCCTCTAGGACTTTTTCAGAAATCCCTAAGCACCGGGAGAATTTGCTCATCAGTGCATCGCAATTCGAAAAAGTACTCATTAATACAAATTTTGATTTTGCAAACTGTTCCGATGATGATTCGCTTGCGGCTATGACTCCAACCAAACTTCCCATAGAATGGGATACTATTGCATGCCATCTGGAACGAGTTTGGAGAACCTGTCCTACACACTTGATGTAATGTGGCACAGAAAGCGTGTATCCCGGTGAAGTGCCATGACCCGGAGCATCCATTACTACAACTTGAAATCCTTGACATACCAATTCCTGCACATAATCCATCCATCGCGCTCCTCTGCTACACCAGCCATGAAGGAGTAATATCGGAGGGCCCTCGCCAAAAGTAAACGTGTAGAACTTGTGTTTTTCACAATGGTGAAGCTGAGCTATTCCACTTTGGTAGAAGGCGCGTTCCTCATTTCTAATCTTTCCCCTTAAAGACAGCGAAAGCACACCCATAGTTAGTTTACAAGCAGTGAGGGGATTGACTTTATGTACTGCATTGATGGCTTTGCCGACATTTCCAATATAGCTTGGAAAAAATTTCTTTGTCATCAGTTTTGCGTTTTCCAGCTCTTTCAAAGTTGAACAAGTTGAACTTTCCAACCTGTTGTTCCAAGTTATTTCTGATTGATTCATTTTTTTAAAAAGGGTAATAGGTTAAATGAAAATGGAGCCGGGAGTTGTGTCCAAAATTGCCGAAAAAGCTCCGGGAACTTCCAGTAAGGAAATCTGCTCCTGATTTTAAGCTTATTTTATCTGAGGGCCGGAATTGGATAGTGGGAGCAAAATAAAAACCATTTGTCACCATGTCTGCCACGCTGCGCAGCTCAATGCGCCAGGTATAGGTCAATTGAACCATGGCATCCAATAGAAAGGAGCTTTGAAAGATATGGTCCAATTCTGTCGGCTTGTATTTTTCATCAATCCATGAAACAACTTTGATGTATTGAGCCATGATGCGCAGTTGCCGCTCAGGATGCTCCATTTGCCAAAATCTATCCGTTCCCAGAGATATGAAGCTGTATGGGTCCTTACTCAAGTTGCCCGAATTGTCAAATCGCTCACTGTTTACATGTGCCAATTCTGACCATACATTCCAGGAACCCAACCAAGAAGAGAAATTAACCGCTCCGATGTGGATGGGACGATAGTCAAGTTTGACGATGTAATCATTGGGATTTTCCACAGTACCCTGCATCTTAATGCTACTTACAGGAATATCATTGTTAGCGGAGAGCCATTTCCCCTTCACCTCCATAGCCCCAATCTGGGAGGATACTGAAATCCCAATAGTTGGCAGATGGGTATTGAAGACATATTCATTTCCGGTATAAAATACATCCAATTCGGAACCGGGAGAATTGGGGATGGGAAGGCTGCTTGGCAAATCAATCCAGCGGTTGTTTTGTAGATGTAATTTGGATCGGTTATCAGGCTGGAAGGCATGCAATTGTAATTCGGTCTTTCCCAAACTTAATCTGGTGTCGATCCCCCAAAGTCCCAGCCTTTCATTATCGGTGTCAAGAATATCATAATAATCATATCGATTGGCCAAATCCAAAGCACTGTATCCGGTAAGTGTCCCCCATTTAATTGTTTGTTTGCCTACGGTTAAAAACATCTTTCCTTTTCTACAGCTCACAAATGCCTCATTGACCCATAGTCTGTTACGGCTTTGCACATGTGCATTAGTGTTGCCTAGCACCGTTAACTGCCCTTGAATCTTTTCCTGATAGGAGGATTGAAGGCTCAAAATACCCCTGGCTTCGGCCTGCCAGGTGCTGCTGCTGCTGGCTCCTCTGCCTTGATAAAAGTATCTTCCAAGAGAATAAATGGAACCCGAAAAATTGGTTTTCCAAGGATCATCATTTGCTTTCTGGGCATTGACATCCAAGAGTATCAATGTAAAAAATATCCCCAAAATGGTTTGAGTCCACTTTTTCATGACTATCTGGTTTCCAGCCAGGTTTTGGTGAAAATAGTTGCATTTATCCCATTATTGATAGCAAAGGCTTCATAGATGACTTCGGTTTTGTTTCCTGTTTGCACATTCTCAAGCTCAATTTTATGGGCCCTGTATATGGAAGTATTGCCAATAGGCCTGATGTCAAGTGCAGTATAGGTTTTCAGCAGACTGCCTTTTTGGTCAAAAAATTCAGTTCTTAACATCAGATACGTTTTCTGGTCAATCCATAAATGTCTTTTTCCATATTGGGTCAAAGTTCCATCTATGGGTATAGCCTCAATCTTAAAAGCTTTTTGGCCGTTTAGACTTTCTTCTCCAAGCATCCTATAGTGGAATTCTCTGATATTTTCAGACAGGTAATTGGAAAGGTCCTCATAGGTCATTTCCGTACCCATAAACCGGTCTGATTTTTTACTTGGAGAAATGCGCTTGCTACTTCTGACGGCTGGCAGGTATAGCCATTGTTCATCTTCTTTGCCAGGTTGTTGAACAGTCAAAGTTGCCGTTCCTGCCACATCCGCTGGCGAGACAAATTCCAAAACCAGGCTGTACTTGTTTTCTTTTGGGTCATTGCTTCGAATGTATTGTTGAAGCGTCCTAGTCTGTGTTCTTCCGGTCCTGCTGATATTGGTATAGGTGAGTTTACCTGTCAGGTTTTCGATCGCAGTAGCTTCGAGGTATTTATCGATGACAGTAAGGGCATCGGCGGAAGATTGTCCCATGAGCATGGAATGCAGGAAAAATCCAAGAAAAGTGAAGATTATATGTTTCATATCTATCATATGTTTTTAACCCATTTTGTTTTTTTTTTAATATGTACTCAATTCAATACCTTAGAGGCCCTTTCATCAACTGGACTGCGTTTCTCGGCAATGAATGATTTTTTGGATAATACCACCGGAAAGATCAGCATGGTGTTCAGGAAAATCAGTACCATGGAAAAGGCTAACAGCCAGCCGAAATGCTGCACGGGTAAAAATCCCGAAAATGAGAGCACTGAAAATCCAACAATATTGGAAACTGCATCAAAAGCTATGGCCCTCCCCGTGGTTTGGCTGGTTTGGATAATTGCCATATCCGCGGTTCCTAGTTGTCGGTGAGTGTAAAAGCTATGTAAATAATGGATTGAAAAATCGATCCCAATACCAACGATCATTGCTGTCAGCAAGGAAGTACTGATGCCTAGCCTAATTCCAATGAATCCCATGATCCCGAAAACCATGATAAGGGATATTCCGATTGGCAGGATTGTCAGAAAGGCTTTTGGAAAAGATCTGAAAATCATCAAACACACTCCAAACACGATAAAGATTGCCAGGATGATATTCTGGATTTTGCCTTTGACAATATAGCTGCCCAATGAAATGCGCTGCATCACATCTCCACCAAAAAGCAGTTCAACCTGATCCTGAGAAAAGGATTTGTCTTTATGAAGCAAAATCTTCTCATAGAGTTGCTTATGCACTTCCGGATCGGAGGATTTCAAAAACACCTGGATTTTGGCTTGGGCAAAATCCTCCGTCCTCAAGGCAAAGACTTCATTGGGTGTAGCAGACATCTCATGAAGCATCAGGTATTGGGCGATGTCAGATTGTGAGATTTCAGCAATATTTCCAGTGTCCAGCTTATCCCTGAGGTGTTGGACCACATCCACATAAGAATGTGTGTAGCCTATCCTGTCTTCATCTTCCAACCATGACTTAAAAGCCAGCATTTCCCCAAAAAAATGCGGATCCTTGATGCCATCGGGGTTTCCTGTGTTTATTACCAGGTCCATTACCCTAACTCCGCTTAACTTATCATTGAATGTTTCGGCAGCAATCCGTCCTTTGTGTGTGCTCGGGAAAAATTTCAAATAATCATCTCCGATATTTATCTTGGTACTGAAATAGAGGAAAAGTGGCAGAATTAGGATAAAGCCCCAAGTCAGCTTTTTCCGGTGTTTTTGCGCCAAGATTGTGGAATTAGTGAGTAGTTTGACAACAATGCTGTCTGGATTGGGCTTGTCCTTCGGTACCTTCACCAAGCTGCACAATGCGGGAAGAAGGGTCAGACAAATAAAAGTGGCCAAAAGAAAGCCAACTGCTCCAATTATCCCGAACTCCTTCAGAGATGTGACCTTAAAGATGAGTAAACTCGCCGAACCCAGAGCGGAAGTAAGTCCAGTCAAAAATATTGGTGTACCCACACGTTGAAATGTAGCTATAACGAGCGCTTTACTGTCTGTAAATTGCCCTGCTAATTGGTAATAAGTATTCATAAAATGGATACCATAGGATGATGCCACTGCTACCATAATGACTGGAAGTGCATTGGAAACCACTGTCACGGGCAATCCCAAATACCCCATGGCACCCATCGTCCAAATAATACTCATGATTACCATACTCACTGGCAGCAAGACTCCAAGAACCCTTCTGAAACAGATATAAAAACCGATAAAAATGATCAGAATGGCGATCGGTATAAACTTACGGGAGTCTCCACTAATTCCTCTTTGGACATCTTCTACCAATAAAGGTGCTCCCGTTGCATGGATAGTATAAGAATCTCGGTACTCGGAGATGATTTTTTCAACAGCCTCATATACTTGACCGCCATCAAATCCATCCTCAAGGCTCGCTGCAATGACGATAAGCTGACCATCCTTTGAAACAAGCCTATTGTTAATGAGTGCGTTGTTTTGAACATCCTCCTTCAATTGCTCCCAAGAAAACTCATCGGCTGGCATTTCATCAAAAAAGCCTCCGGTTTCCAATCCCCATTCTCTGTTGCTCACGTTTTGGATTGTGGAAAGGCTCAAGATTTCATCCTTCATGACAAAAGGCACATTGGCTAGAGCCTCCGAAATGGTAATTATTTTTGAAGCGATCGATGGAGTGAATACATTTTCTGCTTCAATCCCTAACAAAAGCACGCTTCTTTCTCCAAAATCCTGATTGATTCGCTCGATATGTATCTGTACAGGGTCATCGGATGGAAGCTCACCTGCAAAGCTGTTTCTTGTTTCCAGTTTCTTGATTCCCAATCCAAAAAAAACCGAAACCAACAATAGCACTATCACTGTCGTTTTGGGATAGTTCCAGCTAAAAGAAAAGGGAGATTTTAACATAATCTGTTGGCGACTTTAAGGTGGTATTCACTTTGGCATCAGGGTAAAGAGCTTAAAACAATAGCTCAGTGACCTTTACCTTGATCTTGACAAATTTGGCCTCGCCATGAATGAAAAGAGCCACCCGAATGGGTAGTTTTTGGTTATTTCGCAACCGATTAAAAATTGAAAAATTGATAATTATGTAGATACCCTTTTGGGCCTGTAGTCAGATTTTCCACAAGTTAGGGGCGGTAAAACCCCTGCCGGCATGCAGGGTAGACCTTAAGTCAGCCTTGATGAATTTTTGGAAGCAATCCTTATTTTGCTTTTAAACCTTTTTGTATCGCTATAAGTCAAAACGGTAAAAATTAAATCGATGAAGTTTTTCCCACACCTTTTGGCTTTTCTTCTGCTAGCAATGGTAGGTTGCAACTCAGATGATGCCGATCCAGATCAGGCGATGTATTTCCCTCCATTGACAGGTTCGGAATGGGAAACTTCCTCAGTTTCCAGTTTGAGTTGGAATGAAAGTCAGGTGCCTGCATTGATTGATTTTTTGGAAGAAAAAAACACCAAGGCTTTCCTGATATTGGTTAAGGGGGAGATTGTCATGGAAGAATACTTTGGCGGACACAAAGCAACCGACACTTGGCAGTGGAACAGCGCTGGTAAGACGTTGGTGGCGGCTACCACGGGGATCGCTCAACAGGAAGGTTTGCTGGATATCAACACTCAGGTTTCCCGATATTTTGGTACAGGCTGGACAAATATGCCGATAGAAAAAGAAAATCTGATTACCTCCAAACATCTCCTGAGCATGACTTCAGGAATCAACGATGAGAACCAGTTTGTGATCAGACCCAACTTAACCTACCTAGCTGATGCGGGCACTCGATGGTCTTATCACAATGTCTTCCAAAGGTTGATGGATGTGATATCAGCGGCAAGTGGGCGTAAATTCGATACGTATTTCGACTCCAAACTAAGGGATAAAATCGGGATGGATGGAACCTGGAATTTTGGGCTTGTTTTTAACATATACCATAGCACTGCTCGAAGTATGGCAAGATTTGGACTTCTCGCACTCAATGAGGGGAAGTGGGTTGATGCTCAAATAGTCAGTGAGGAATTTTTCAAAGAAAGTATCAGGAGCTCGCAAGACCTAAATCCCGCTTACGGTTACTTCTGGTGGCTCAATGGGAAATCCAAGTTTATGCTTCCGGGTAGCCAAACTGTCTTTCCTGGGTCTTTGATACCGAATGCCCCCGCAGATATGTATGCCGCTATGGGAGCAGAAGACCAACGAATCTATGTCGTACCGAGCAAAAAACTGGTGATCATCCGAATGGGAAGAGCCTCCGATCCTTCAAATCCAAGTTTTGCTTATTCGGGTTTTGATCAAGAGCTCTGGCAAAAAATCAATGCTGTGATAGATTAAGCGTCCTTATTTGGTAGGGATAAATGGTTATGCTCAGTTTGACAAAGTAAGTTTGAGAATACATTTTTCTATTGTTATTGCCTCTTTTTATACCGTTAAAGTGAAAATCCGTCTACACAATAAATGCAGACTTAGATTTAGCTTTTATTTGTCCGAATGTTTTGCCAATAATAGCTATAAAAGGAAATAGGGTTTGTTGAACGAAAATAGCGGGGTCTTCTAACAGGTATTCATCTTTGACTTGTCTCAAAATGTAACAACCGTCAAATGTGGTAGGGTCCTTGGTACCTGTGCGATTACAGGCCTCAAACATCTCCGTAAGAAAATATTCAATGCTGAGTGGTGGAGTAAAGACTCCTTTGAATTTTATTACGTCCCCGTCAACAGAGTAGCAACGGTGAGGCGTGTTTGCTGGCACCGTGAAAGATTGCCCTGGTTCAAGTATGATTTTTTTATCCCCACAGTCAAGACCAAGCCGTCCTTCAATTGCTTCAAATAACTCAGTCTGGAGAACATGCCGGTGTAAAGGTGGTCCCTCACCATCGGCTGGCAGGATTGTAATTACCTCTACAAATTCCCCCTTAGAGTCCTTTGATGTAGTGATAAATGTGATGGTTTCACCGGTTGCTTTAAGTTCAATTTTATTTTCCATAAGTATGTTTTTGTAAAGTTTGCGTTAGCTCCCTCGCCCCACTATACCCTATGGTTTTTTTATTGATTAAAAAACCAATTCTTCACGTTTAAGTAATGTGTACCCAAGTAAATTGATATTCCGAAAATGATTAAAGAAACAGGTAAGACTCCAATTGTTTGAAAGAAGGTGAGTTCACCAATTAGTACTCCTAACCCTAGAAATGAAGTAATGGAGCTAGCGAAATTCAAAATTTCCACATGATTCTCATGAATCTTCGTGTTTGAATTATTGCTCAATTGGGGATTATCAAAAACCTGTAATAGAAGCTTCCCAATAAATCCAAAGGCAAAAAGGCATATCCAAACCAGGACTATCCCGTCCGGAATTTCAAGGGACCGTCCAATAAGTAAAGGGAGAAAAAAGCCTGCTAGTGCTGAAATAGCCTTTGTTAATTTCATGGAAGCTGAGGATCAGTAGAAATCAAGCTAAGAAAAAAATTTCAAAATCGGTATCAATATTCTGTTTTATAGCAGGTTAGTGATCCTATTGCTTCAATTAGGCCTGTAAATTCTGTGTTAATTGTTGAAAAAGTGGTCAGCTTGAGGAGATACCTAAAGCTTTAACCTAACTGATTTTGGAAGGAGGGAGGTTGAATGGCTTCATGTCAAGGGGAAGCTTCATTCCTGTTCGAAATAAACATCCAAGTGGATCTCAAGGCTTTTTTACAGAGATATGAAACGAACTTCCTTTGTCTTTCTCTGATTCAAGCCAAACGACTCCTCCCATTTTTTCTATACTTTTCTTGACCATCGCCAATCCCATGCCTGTACCCTCGTATTGCTCCTGAGGATTTAGCCGTTTAAACAAATTAAAGACATCTTCCATGTGGTTTTCGTCAATTCCAATCCCATTGTCTTTGACCGTTATGATAAAATCAGAATCCTTTTCCTCTGAATAAATAGAAATGATCGGGGTTTTTCCCTCTTGAACAAATTTAATTGCATTGGAAATCAGGTTTTGAAATACCTGCCGAAAGCCCGTAAATGAGCCCTGAACGACAGGAAGTTTTCCAGAGTTGATTTTGACTTTTTTAGCTGTAATCTCTGATTGTAAAATCTGTTGAACATCCATGAAAACCCTATTCAAATCCACCGTTTCGGAGGTCTCCAAATTCGATGATTGATGATATTCAAGTAAATCAGACATCATCGCATTTAATCGGTCTGCGCCTTCCAGTGCAAAATCCATGTAGGATTGTCCTTTGGGATCGAGACTGTCTCCAAGCTTTTTTTGAAGTAAAGTCAAAAAGGATTTAACCATTCTTACCGGCTCTTTCAGATCATGTGAAACAGAGTAAGTAAACATGCTCATATTCTCATTGGAGGCCTTCAGTTCATTATTCAAAAACTCAATTTTCTGGTTTTTACGAATTAACTCACGCTTATTATTTATCAACTCATTGTTGAGTGAAGAGAAGTCATTCAAAAAGCTTTCATTCATTTTTTGCTTCTCTATTTCTTGTAATATGGTACCCGTCTTTTTTTCAATAAGCCTTATTTGGTTTGCCTGCTCATTATTTATCAACATAATTTCCTCAAGTGCTTTTGATGTAGAGGTCAATTCAGTATTGCCACAAATCACAACTGAATCCTCTAACAAATAGCCTGAAAATATATAGTTGATTTTTTTATCATTATAGTTAATTGTAAGTGCTGTATTTTCCACCATGGATTTTTCCTGAATTGCCAGCCAAAAATTACCCAAGGCACTAATAGAGATTGGCGATACAATACCATGCAATCCAATGGGGAGCTTAATATTTTCTAACAGGGATCCAGTATCCAAATATATTTTTTGCAAAGCGCCTTGTTTATTACAGGATAGGATTAGTTTTTGATCATTTATTGTCATTCCCATGTTATTGATTTACTAATTCATTTGCTGTGAGGACTGCTTGATTGGCATTTTGTGCGTAGGCATTAGCACCTATTTTATTCCATAGACCGTGGTTAGTAATAAATGGATAACCTCCCACCATTACTTTTAGATTGGATAATTCACTAATGCTCCGTATTTTCTTTATTAAGTAAGCTGCTTTGCTCACATGTGTGGGAAGAGTCACTGAAAGCGCAAGGACATCTGCCTTGTATTCGATCAAAGATTCCAATAATTGGGGGTCAGGCATACTTGCGCCAAGATAATAGGTATCCCATCCACCCATTTCAAAGATATCGGTTACCATTCGAATCCCCATTTCATGTAAATCACCGGCAATAGAACAGGCCACTAATGTTTTTCCTACGCGAGCGGTTGAAAAAATAGTTTGGTATAAACCTGACATGATCTGTTGAGTCGCCGCTGTACAATAGTGCTCATGGGCAACTGTTATTTTATTACACTGCCATAATCTACCTACCTCATATTGTGATATTTGAAAAATGTGCTGGTAAATATCTATGATGGGTGTATTTTGTTTAATAAGGCTATTAACTAAATGTGTTGCCTCACCTCTTTTTCCCTGCAACAAATACCCTAAATAGGCAGTGACTTCTTTTTCCAGCGGATTGTCATTTGTGATAAAGGATAGGTCGTCTCCAGAATTACTCTTTAATTTTTCCTTTGCGGCATCCACAAATTTCTTCGTCTCAAAGGAAAATTCGGTACCAAGGATTTCATGAATGGCGAGCTGGACAAAATTCAGGTTTTGGTAAAGGTCAGACTCTGGAATATTTCTTGATTTTAGCATGGCTGCTGCCCAAACAATGTAATTGGAATACATATCCGGGTGATTTAAAGTCATTGCTTCAATCAAAAAATTGAGATGAAAGGTAGCATCCTCATGACATCGGTGTTTTCCCAATTCTCCGTACCGCTTTATCAAATCGGGATCATGTTCAAAATGTAAACTGGTTATATAATTGGCCAGTTCGCTAGATTTTTCAGCAAGAAGTTGAATGTTAACAGTATTCATATTCAACTGCTGATGTGCTCGAATTTGGTTAGTTCCCAACTTTTGGAAACTAGTTTCAGTCCTTTTGGAATATTAATATGTGATTCCTTTAAATGATTACGATGCCAGTATTCAAAATCTTCGTCACTTTCCCAATAAGTTATCAGGTGAATTTCTGCGGGGTTACTCAGTGGACTTAAAACATCAAGCCGCACAAATCCTTTTGCTTGTTCAACTAATCCAGGCCGCTTTTTAAAGGCTTCCTTTACTTCTTTTTCCAATCCATTTTGGATTTCAAATTTGCTTATTGATGCGATCATTAAAGTTTATCTAGTCAATAATACAGCCACCAATAGCAGTAATATAATTTAAATTAGGTTTGTCCTCTTAGTCAACTCTGAACAAGTTTAATTTCTTTGGACTATTTATTGTGGAGCGTAAATCCAATTCTTGAGATGAATTTTAATTTACCATAACTCAGTTTGAATCCCCAAGATGAGTAAAGAAAGGGCTAATTGCGTAGTTGTTGGAATAAAAGTTTAACTGGTCAGGTAAAATAGTTAACAAATGTGAATTGGTCTGATTTATTGCAAACCTCTATTTTTTACCGAAAAAATCCTTGAATAAGTTGATCAAAGGAGACAAGGATCTTTGGTAATGCAGTGGCCCGTTGATCTGCGTAGTCAAGAAATCCAAATGCTTAGAATTGATAAGGGCGATTGTTTTTTGTTTGGATTCTTTATTGGTTGATTTTCTTCTTGAATTTTTGCGGATTCGATAGAAAAATCCTGTCTCGGGTAGCTTTACTACCTCGCCTCCGGACTTGAGCATATTGATCCAAAATTCCCAATCCTCCCATCCCCAAGTCATTCTTTCATCGTAACCTCCCACTTTTTCCCAGTCCTTTTTCCTATAGAAAGCTGACACAAAAATCATGTTATCCATGGATAATGACCTTAAAGAGAACGGTTTGAGTTTCCACTTTCCCGTCTTGTCTCCAAATTTCTCTGCTTCCGAGTAAACCACCTTTACTTCCGGGTTTTCCTCCAAAACCTTTATAGCATTTTCGATATAGGTTGGAGAGATCAGGTCATCTCCATCCAAAGGGAGGATATATTTTCCCCGTGCTATTTTGATCCCTTCATTTCTTGCTTTGGCAGGTCCAGAATTCTCTTGGATTATTACTGATACTTTTTCAGGGTATTTTTCCTTTAGTTTCAGCGCAACTTCCGCAGAACCGTCTTTACTTCCATCATCGACAATAATTATTTCTACTTGCTTGAAAGTACTGTTAATCACAGATTCAACTGTTTCACCAAGGAATTGGGACAGGTTAAAAATTGGAATTACAATGCTTACGATTGGGTTACCCTCCATAAAAGCAAATGTACTTGAATTCAAATTATTGAAACCCCGATTTTTTATTAGGATAAAATCTTATGGTGTTTACCATGTTTTCGGGAAGGAAAGAAATAGAATCATCTGTGGTAAATGCCTGCATTCTTCTCCTCGTCAACCGGAAGCAAATTTGAAATATGATTTTTATAGTGATAATTGAGGGGGTGAAAACAGTTTCCAAAAAAAGTCCATTGTAAGGGATAGTTTGGGTTTTTGCCTTTGATGCGAAACTCAATAGTTTTGAAAATTTTAATTAATGGATTACTAGCCTCAAGTTTTTTTTCCCGTGGATGAATTCCCGGATTTTTTTTCAACATTTCAAAATGAACATCCAAATGGGCTCCCATAGTATTAAGGAGATCCCGACTTAGTGGAGTATTAGGTCTGCCAACCCATGCTATTGCGGACACTAGCTCCTGCCAAAAATCCGGCATCCACCTTCCATCTTGATCAAAAACTTTGGCCGGCCCGCCTTTGACTTCAGGTTTGCCTACCAAATAGAAATTCGGGTCTGAAAAGTGATCCCAAACTTTTTCATAATTCATCAATGTAGCCTTGATATCGTGCCATCCTCCTCCGTAATGATGGAGCAAGTAAGCCCTCAAATAGTCAGACTGATGAACAGCACTCAAATACTCAAATGCCGGATGTAAAGGATTTTTCTTTTGTACAAAATCAATGGCATTTTCTCGATTGACCAAACAAACCGTCACCCCGATGTTGGTCAGCAATACCTCGAAGCTTTTAGACCTTGACTCATTCATCGGACCTCCCGCCCAATAGCACCAGATTACTTTTGGTACTCCATGCTTGAACTCCAAAAGTTCAAATTCCTTTTTGCTGTTTATTAGTGCTGGCATGAAGATTTTGATGAATTAGGGTAGTGGATCTGATTTTTAGTTACCATACCACACTTAAGCCACTTTCTTGATAGCGTTTAATATTTTCATCATCAGTGATGAAAGTCAAATTGTGTTGTAAGGCTTGCCAGATAAGTATTCTGTCAAATGGATCCTTGTGAAATGTGGGTTCCAACTTGTAAAAACTACTTGCGTCCTCAAGTGTCAAATTTAATTCTTGAAATTCGAAATGTTGATCAAAACCTGCTTTCAAAGTTTCAGGGTTGTGACCCTTCAAATCCAATTTTTGGGATTGGTATTTTAGGCTAATTTCCCAGAAACTGATGGCACTGATGTAAATTTGACTTTCTCCATGGAGTAAAATTTCCCTGATTGTTTTGCTGATCCTAGTATCATCATAGGCCATCCAAAGAATGACATGAGTGTCCAGCAAATATTTCATAGGCCCATTTCTTCAAGTTCTTCATTAGACCATTGGAGATCCTCTTTTTTGACGATTACTCCAAGCTTGTTAAAAAAACCCAACTTTCGTTTCAATGGCTTTTTGGACGTAAAGTCCTTACCAAAATAGCCTACAAGTTCACCTGACTTTCCTTTGATGACTTTGATGGTAGTTCCGTTTTTGATGAGTTCAACGACTTCGGAAAAGCGCGCCTTAAATTCCCCGATGTGCATAGTTAATGTCATGTTAATCAAATTAATGCATTAAGATACAGTGAACTTGACAACTTGTCAAGAAAAACACGGAAACCTAAATTGAGGAAACTAGGAAATTGAAATATAAATTCGAGTTTATTACATTTCATTTTTTCAATTGTTCAAATAATTGTAAAGACCTAATGCCAAGAGAAAGTGAAATTTTTAGCAAGGACTAAAGTTGTATTGTGAATTGGTTTTGACTAGAAAATTGTAATACCATTGTCCAGCCAGGATAAGTCCTTCGTTTCCTAAAAACAAGGATTGGTATTTTATTCTCCATCCTCCGGGGAAGCTTGGAGGATTGAAATTGAGGCTTTCAACAGTTGTTTCCTTCAGAATATTCCCTTCAGGGGAAAATTGAATCAAATGAAAAAAATTATAAAGAGATTCATCATTTAAGAATGGTTTGGAACTAGGGTATAATCTACTGCTGGCCACGAGCCAGATAGTACCATTTGGCAGTTGAACAATGTCGTGGAAATCACTGAAAAACAGACGGTCCTGAAACTGAAGTTTTTTGTCTTCGATTTGATTTCCTGATAAGTCGTACTTTTTCAGAGAAATAGAATTAAAGGCAATTTCACGAATAATGGTCCAGATTTCCAATTCATTTTCCACCTTTATGGGTCGGGTTACATCCGAGGTGCCGGACCCGAAGGATTTTTTCCACAGCGTTTTAAGTTCTGAAATGGAGCTTTATACTTCCCTGAAGTCAAATCAAGGCTACCAATATCGGGAGAGAAGTAAAAATTCAATTCCTTTAGATCGATTGGTTTGTTGTCTCCCGCGTCCACTGAAATGCTAATTTCTTCTTCGGGACAAAGCAAAACGTCTGAAACTTTCAAAGTGAAATAAACGCCATCAGGTAATCTGGTAATTGGAGGCTGTGCTGTAGGATCGGGAATAACCGGAATAGGCTCTTCCTCGCACCCAAAGAGGAAAAAAATCAAGGGTAGCCAAATCCCATTATATCTCTTGTTCGTTATCATATCTAAAAATTGTAGTGAATGATACTAATTTAGGCTGTCTTCATCAGTCTCGGAATCAATCCTTACTTTTTTTGGAAAAGATTTTGGCGAAAAATGCGAGAACTTATCTGCTTGGATTAAATTATTGCCAACAACCTTAGGTAAATTAGTTATCTGTCTTTGCAGAACGATGAAGCATGGTAACTGGTTCTTTCTCGTTATAGATTGCAATTCTGTCTACTCCAAATCCCTGAGATCTGCCAGCAATATAAAATTCATACAAACCAGGCTTCTCAATGTCCCAGTAAGTGTAATCAGGCCCCCAAGTAAGCCATTGAAAAGAATCCACAGCATGGTCTCCCACACGACGGACTGGCAATGGCCAACCTTTGATATGTACCCAAATATCATTGTCTCCGTCTTTTTGCAAATGGTGGTTACGCAGGTTGATCCGATATCTGCCTGCTGCTTTTACTTCCACAGGAATTACGAGCCAGTTTTCAGGATTTCCTTGCAGCTTACCTTCAGTATCAACCTCCTGTCCATGGCCACTTCCTGACACAGGACCAACATACTTTAGGTAGCCAGTTCCAGTGCAGTTTATTCCCTCCTCAATAGGAATAAACATCCAAAAGGAGCTATATGGTAAATTCTCGGCCTCGAGTAGCAGGTATCCCTGCTCGTTGATGGGATAGGGTCCGTTTTGAGCGAATGAAAGCGCCGGAAGAAAGAGGAGTAAGAGTGAAACTAATCTCATGGGATAAGAATTTTAGATAGCTTAACATCAATGAGATTCAATTTAATATAATTTCCGAAGCGACTTAAGCTAAAAAAAACAGAAGTAGGCCACGCCTAGTAGGTCAGCACAGATTTGTAACTTATTGATAAAAGAGAAGCCAACGCCTAGAAGTCAATTGAAATTCTTTATTCTAATTCATTTGAATTTATCCTCTTGTTAACTAAATTTTGAAATTAATCATTTAAAAAGAATAGGATTTGGAGACATTAATAAAAGGAACATTATTTTTGATCATAGGTCTAACCGTTAGAGTTTTTCCTAATGTATTAGCAGGTTATAGTAGTTTATCACAAAGGGAGAGAGAAAATGCCGAGAAAAATGGATTACAGTTCTATGGCTTTCTACTTTTTAGTTTAATGGGGGTAGTAACTATTATTGGATATCCAGTATCCATTTGGCTTGAAAAACCAGAATTGAGTTCAGGAATTCTGGTTATAGTGACTATAGTTGGGATTGTCGTCGCAGTTGTCGGCGGGAATGTATTAATTAATAACCGAATTAGGTAAGCTAGCCCTTTTAGATTGGGTTTTTGAGTTAAAAATTCGTTATTATAGAAGAGCAGGATTGAGGCTAAAAAATGCTTCAGTGATCTTGATAGCGAAAGGGCCAGCTTGCAGGGTCGGAAATCTCCACTAGGTTCCGCCCCAAAGCGTTAGCTTATCAGGAAGAAATTTGACTACGGCTAGCGGGTAGATATCACTCAAGTAGGTTTACCAATCTTGCTCGTCAGAAAATATCACCTCAGGTTTATCGTCTTTCCTCTTCGGCCAAACACTGAAAAGGGTAACGTCATTATCTTCTACCTCATAACCCATAATCACCATTCCTGAAGTGCAAAACTCGTATTCCAAGAAAAGAATTTTCTGATTGTTGTCTCCAATTTTTCTGTAGGTCTTGAGCAGTTTGAAGTCTTTGGGTCCATTACACAACTCGACGAAATAACCTTGAAGTCTCTCTATGGACTTAGCCTTGCTTTGTTCGACCATTTCTTTAGGCATATTCACAGGTAAGACCATCGGGTGATTTGATAATTTCTCGGAATTATCAAGGTTGTTGAAAAACGTGTTGGCATCTTTTTCTGCCAGTTGCTCTACTGTTTTGGATTGACAGCCAATGGTCAAAGCAAAAATGCATGCGAAGATGAGTTTCAAAAGTGTGGTTTTCATTTTCATGGCTGATCATATTTAAGTTAATTACAACTTTGTCTTGTTAGGTACTGCCATATTAATCAAATAGTTCATCACATATAAACTTTGAACTCATCCAAAGGGGCATCAAAATCTTCTGATAGATGTATTTTTCCTTTTAAGCTTCCAAAAGATGGTTTTTTGACCTTAGATTTAGGCTTCGTTTTTTTGGACTTTTCTACTAAAAATTCAATAAAATTCTTGGCTTCCTCTTTAAGTGCAGGGGGAAGGGATTCAAGTTTTGTGAGGAGGGATTGAGAAGCCATTTCAAAAGAATTATAGGTGAAAATACGGAATTTTATCTCTTTTCAGTCCATTCCTTTCTGATTTACGGATCTGCTTTGAGTTTTAAGATTTTGGACTTGCTGGCGGGCCATCGCTAAGGTAACTGGCGGCTGCTTGGATAGCTGTTCCATACCTAACTTAGCTCTTTCGTAAAATGATAGCTCTGATTTCATTTTTAGCTGGTTTTGCATTTAAGCAATGGTACACTTTGGTACGAACTTAAGAAAAACTGGAAGGGTTCAAAGAAATCAAAAGTGGGGCTGCGAATTATAAATTCGTTTTGATAGTCGAGCAGGATCGAGCGTTAAAAAAAGCTTTAGTAAAGCTTTTAGCGAGAGGCCAGCTTGCAGGGTGGGCAATCTACGCTCAGGCCAGTGCCTATTTTGTAATTGGTCGTGAAGAGATTAGATTACGCCTAGGTGTGCAAACTCATTGTCCGACGCCAAACTACGCTCAGAGGGGCACACAGGCGGGAACTACGGCTAGAGATCACATACTCTTAGTTAAGTCCTTGGAATTGCGGATTAGATCCGAAGGATTGTGACCTTTCATTACTTCCGGTGACTGAAAGGAGCCGGAGGCAAAGATTGTAAGAGAAAATGAGAGCCCTGAATGGGTGATATTATTTCAGAAAAAACTTCTCATCTATTATAATCCCCTGTTCTGACAAAAGTTTTCTATATTCTTCTTCAAAGGTCATATTCCTATGATGTTCCTTTTGCTTTTTGATGTAGCCGATTATCATATCTTTTTCTTTGTATGAAACAGCGAATATTCCATATCCTTCCGCCCAGCCTTTAAATATAGGGAAATGGCCAGACTGCTTTATCCAGCCGCTGGAGAAGGATTTTACATCTCGGACAAAATCAGAAACAGAGAAAGTAGGGTGAATATCAACCAGCATATGAATGTGGTCTTCAACTCCGTTTATTTGAAAAAGTTTTGAATTTTTGTTCTTTACAATTCCCCAGATATAGTTGTATACTTCTTTACAATGAAGATCATTAATCGTTTTTTCGGCTCCTTTAGTATGAAAAACGAGATGGTAGAATAACTGCCGGTACGAACTCATGAAAATTGATTTCTTATTGAATTGAATTTACAAAAAGTTGGGATAGAAAGGAAAAGAATTTCACCCCTTCAGGCCTAATGTCCTATGCTTAATGCTTTTACCACGGGCTTCACACGCGGTCATGAATGGTTGGGCTCCTTCGGAGCTGAGGCATCAATGCACAAGAGGTTTGATGGTACTTTGACTTTAAAGAAAATCCGAAGGATTGTGACTTTTCATGACCTCCGGTGACTGAAAGGAGCCGGAGGTAAAGTTGATGGTAAGTCTTGAGAGCCCCGAAGGGGTGATTCTATGAAAGTAAGTAATATGTTTCACCCCTTCGGGGCTATAGTCCTGTGCTTAATTCTTTTACCACGGGCTGCACCCGCGGTCATGAATAGTTAAGCTCCTTCGGAGCCGAATTCCCAATTTAGTTAGTCAACTAGTCATTTGGAATGGATGTATCGAATTACAAATTCATTTTGATATAAAGGCGTAGTTGCAAACTACGCCTAGCCCAGCGTTCAAACTACACTTAGATGGGACTACGCTCAGGCAAGTGCCAGACTACACTCAGACGGGGAAGTCATTCTGCTTTGATAAATCTGTGAAAAGCAATTTTTTATCCTGAAAACCCCTCAATCCTACTAGAAATTAACTGATGTTGAGTAGCTTAAACCATTAATATGCTGCTAAAGAAGGAAAGACATGATTAGCCTATTTCGAAAATTTCGATACGAATTGATGAATAAAATTAAGACCGGTAAGCCTGCATCGCCGGTAGGCAAGTATCTGAAATATGCTTTTGGAGAGATTATTCTCGTGGTAATCGGTATCCTTATCGCTATCCAAATCAACAATGCCAATCAATCGCGGAAGGATCGGGAAGCTTTGGATGGCTATCTCAACAGTATTGCCCAAAACCTGGAAAGCGATCTGAAAAAAGCAGAGAAGATCAATGAAACCCGCTTGGAGCTTTTTCCCAAAATCTCGACCGTCCCTAGACGGATGGCTCCCGACTACTATCAAACCCTTTCGGAAGTGTATGGGCAGACCATTTCGGCAGACCAACGCTATAGCTTGGAAAACCTAGATTTCATGTCCCAGACCATCAATGCTGCTTGGAAAAAAATTTACTTGACTCCTAATCTCAGCGGATTTGAATCGTTGAAGAGCTCAGGTTACTTAGGTCAGCTTCAGGGCACTGATTTAGAAAAATTGCTTTTCGATTACTATAACTTACTGGAAGAGTTAACCACCCTGGAGAATAATTATAACGCCAGTCTTCAAAGCTCATATGATGATTTCATCAGTGCAGATCTTGCTGGAACCTTTGCTTTTTTTTCGCCTGGTACTCGAGAATGGAACAGGGAGTTAGGAGGGAGGCTACCCGCTATGGTGGATGAGATTATTGAGCACCCTACCTTATTTGCAATATTTTATTGGCCCTATGAACTCCTTGAAAAATACGAAAACCTCCTGATCAAGGGTCGTGCATTGCATGAAATGATTCTCTCTAAAGAAAAAGACTATACCGAGGAAATCAAAGAACAACTCGCACAGGTGTTTGATGAATATGGCGATTTGCCCTATCCTCTAGTACTAAGAGGTGGCTACACTAGCCGTTATTATGATTATGCCGTGGCTAGTGCATTTAATAACAAGGGAGTAAATCTTCAATTCATGGGAACCCACACGACGGTGCAGTTTCGCGAGCAGCCTTGGGCGGTAGCCTACTGGTATTTGGGAAATGGGTTAGTAGACCCAAATCGTGTGAAAGATTTTTCGAAGTTTAAGACCCTTCGGCTCAAGCTTAGAGGAGTGAAAGGAGGGGAGAAAATAGCGATAAGCCTGAAAGATAAATCCAACCCCTTAGATGGGAGCGAAACCAAGATACCGCTGACCTTGACCAATGAGTGGCAAACCTTTGACATCCCGCTCAGCAGTTTTTCTCCTACCCGTATGGAGGAGCTATTTAACGTTGCTTCGTTTATCGTAGAAAATCAAGGTTTTGCGATAGAAGTGGAGACGATTGAGTTTTTGTAGAAATCACATTTGGGATACAATCAAAAAACAAATCATTTCTACACAATAATTTCTAACTTATTCCTCAACGATACCTATTCTCCTCTAGGAGTAGTTGCCTTCTTTTTGTCCCGAAGTTCAATTGGACGGTGGGTGTAGTCCGCGATAGCTATCGGGAGCAACTACACCCAAATAACCTTACCAAATTACAACTGGCCAACTCTTTCATCACTTCACAAACAACACCCCAACACCCTTTTCACTTGCCAATTTATTAAATGTCGGTACGGCGTTTTCGATAAGTAATTTACCTTCTGTTTCCAGTGGCTTCCACTGGTCTAAAAGTTCAGAATAGCGGGCTTTGGTGCCTTCGTTGATCTTTGGAATGCTGCTTTCGCCATGGTTCATCCTAAATATAAAGTTGGCGGTGAACTTGTTGGGGAAGTTTACAATACTGTAAATTAAAGTTTTATTGAAAGCTCAAGTTGTCCTCCTAATCCCAATTCCACGATTTTTTGCAGAGTTGAAATTCGGACTTCTTTAAGATTATTCTCGATCTTAGATATGTATCCTTTATTAGTGCCACACTTTTCCGCAAGCTCTTCCTGTGTCATTCCCTTTTGCAGTCTTGCCTGTTGGATTAAAAAGCCAATTTTAAAGGATTCATAGCCTTTTTCAAATTTATCTCGTTTAGCTGTCCCTTTTGGACCGTATTCTTCATCTATAAATTGATCCAGTGTTTTTAGGTTAGTTGCCTTGCTCATATTCCTTTTTGATTTTTAGTGCTTTTTCAATTTCTGTTTTAGGTGTTTTTTGAGTCTTTTTTTGAAAGCCATTTGCTAAAACCACAAGTTTGCCTACATCAAAAAAGCAGAAAATGCGAAAGATTTCACTCCCTTGCTGGACTCGGATCTCATAAAGTCCTTCCGTTCCTTCCAAATGCTTGAAATATTCGGTCGGGATTTGTTTCAGAGTTTCTATAATCCGTAAAGTCCATAATATCTTTTCCTTTACTTTTTCCTTTTGCTCTTTGTAAAAGTCAGAAAAGTGATTTTTGTAAATCGTAATTGTTCTAAGTTTTACCTCACTCATACGCTACATAATTAAAAAAAGTTGTTCAATCGGACAACATTTCATTTATTAAATTTATTAAAAATTTTGCTCAAGTCTAAACCTTATCAAAACAGAATTTCTAGACTTGAGCAAATTTGTAAATTTGTATTTTCAAATTTACTTCACAAACAACACCCCAACGCCCTTCTCACTTGCCAACTTATTAAATGCCGGTACGGCGGTTTCGATCAGTCTTTTGCCTTCTGTTTCCAAGGGTTTCCATTGTTCCAGCAGTTCAGTGTAGCGGGCTTTGGTGCCTTCGTTGATCTTGGGAATGCTGCTTTCTCCATGGTTCATCATAAACATAAAGTTGGCGGTGAACTTGTTGGGGAAGTTTTCCACGTCGTCGTAGGCGGTTGATTTGCGCTGCACCATATCCTCATCCCAAGCCTGGATTTCTTTGATCAGGCTTTCTGCAGCTGTTTTAAGGTCTTTGTATTCTTTTTTGTCACCCAGCTTTTTGACCAGTTCTTCGAGTTGGTCTTGGTAGGTTTTGGCTGTGTTGACCATCGTGTGCATGGTAGTGACTTCGCTTTCGAGCCTGGACATCCAGCTATGGTAGGCTTGGTAATCAGCAGGAGTCAGGTTGTAAGCAGGAATATCCTTGATTTCGCCTTTGGCTTCTGCTGTGATTCCTCCTCCGCTGAGGCGAAGTGTGTAAGTGCCCGGAATTGCTTTGTGCCCGGAATAGCTTGACTCGATGTAGGCGCCATTCACACCTGGGACAGTTGGATAGCGTAGGTTCCACGCAAATCGATTAACACCCTTGCGGGTGGAAATCGTAGGTTCCGGAGATGGTCCACCTTCCCAAGGGGTAAAGTCTGTATCCTTTTTGGAACTAATCTTTCGCACGAGTTTGCCTCCAGCATCCAAGACTTCCAAAGTCAGTTCGGTGCTGTCTGCAAAGCTCTCCGGCAAGTGGTAGTGGATCACCATACCATTGGCAGGATTATGTCCTTGGAAGGGATGCATTCCTGTGAATTTATCCAGATTCCCACCGTTCATGCTTGAATACCAATTACCTAAAAGTGCCACTTCTGGGGTGTAAAGTTTGATTTGATCGACTTTTGGCTGGAGCTCACGCACAGCATTAAGTTCGTCGAGAATCCAGTAGGAGCGACCTGATGTCGCGACGATCAGATCATCATGGGCTACTTTCAGATCAGTAATCGGTGTCAGAGGAAGGTTGAGCTGAAACGAATTCCAATTGGCGCCACCGTCCTTCGAAATGTACATTCCTGTTTCAGTTCCGGCGAAAAGCAAGTTTTTCACCTTCGTATCTTCTCGTACCACTCGGGTGAATGCTCCAGTAGGAATGCCTTTGGAGATATTCGTCCATGTCTTTCCGTAGTCCGTGGTTTTGTATAGCCCCGGCGTGTAATCATTGAATTTGTAGCGGGTAGTAGCGATGTAAGCCGTCGCCGGATCATGTGGAGACACTTCAATCGCATTGACCAAGCATTCAGCAAGACTTTTTGGTGTGACATTGGTCCAGGTTTTACCATTGTCTCGGGTGAGTTGGACAAGTCCATCGTCGCTTCCAGTCCATATGAGTCCGGCTTCGTGAGGACTTTCGATCACATAGGACAAGGTGCCGTAGTTCTCTGCGCCCACGGCTTCATTCGTGTATGGTACGCCGCCTTTTCCTTGCTTTTCCTTTTCATTTCGGGTCAGATCGGGAGAGACTTCCGTCCAGGTTTGGCCCCAATCCTGAGTTTTTAGCAGGACTTGGGCACCATGATAAAAGGTGTTTGGTTCGTGCTGTGACCAGATGATCGGCGCATTCCAATTGAAGCGGTACTTCATGTCTTTGGCATCCATGCCGAGGTATTGGATTGGCGCTGCCATGATATTAGTCGAACCCTTAGACTCCATGTCCAGCACCTCAATCGTACCCTGATAGCTACCTCCAAGGACATATCTCGGATCATCGGGATCAAAAGCCAAGAAGGCACTTTCCCCACCAGCGGAGTAGTTCCAGTGCTCCTGAGTAATCCCGCCACGACCCAAAGCCATGCTTGAAATCACGACCGAAGTATTGTCTTGCTGACCGCCATAGATTCGGTAGGGAAACTGGTTGTCAGTATTTATCCGGTACATCTGGGCGGTTGGCATATTGTTTTGGGTAGACCAAGTTTTTCCGCCGTTGAAAGAGATCGAACCTCCGCCGTCATCAGCGAGGATCATATTGTTGGCGTTTTTGGGATTGATCCAAAGGTCATGATAGTCACCGTGTGCGCCGTCGATGTCCTCGAAGGTTTTTCCTCCATCGATGGAAACCAAAAATGGCGCGCTTTGCACATAGACTTTGTGCTCATTGATCGGATCAGCGAAGACCTCGATATAGTACCAAGCGCGCTGCGTGAGTCGGTTGCTTTTGTTGATCAACGTCCAGCTTTCTCCCGCATCGTTAGAAACGAAAAGTCCTCCAAGATCCTTTTCGGTGTCGCTTTCGATGAGTGCATAAACTTTGTTGGAATTTGCTCGGGAGACGGAAATGCCCATTTTTCCTTTCTCTTCAGGCAGTCCTTTGTGGATTTTCTTCCAGGTTTTGCCTGAGTTGGTGGATTTGTAGAGTCCCGAACCTGGACCGCCTGACTTAACCTGCCAAGGGAAACGCTGATGCTCCCACATGGCTGCGTAAAGGATCTCGGGATAGTTCATATCCATGGACAGCTCCACAGCTCCGGTCATGTTGTCTACGAAAAGCACTTTTTCCCATGTTGCGCCTCCGTCGATGGATTTGTAAACGCCTCGATCTTCATTGGGAGCGTGAAGTGCTCCCTGAGCTGCGACGAAAAGAACATCGGGATTGCTTGGGTGAATTTGGATTCGGGAAATGTGCTGGGTTTTCTCCAAACCGAGTTTTTTCCAGGTTTTGCCGGCATCGGTGGATTTGTACATGCCATCGCCGTAGGAGGTCATTACGCCACGAGGTGCATGTTCCCCCATGCCGACATAGACGATGTTGGGATTGCTTTCGGCAACAGCCACAGCACCCACCGAACCCGTAGTGAAAAATCCATCGGAGATGTTCTCCCAATGCTGTCCCGCGTCTGATGTTTTCCAGACTCCTCCTCCTGTGGTGCCAAAGTAGTAGGTCAGCGGATCATTGACCACGCCTGTGGCCGCAACAGATCGACCGCCACGAAAGGGACCGATGTTTCGGTACTTGAGTGGGAGGGAGGAATCGAAGGTTTGGGAATAGACAGAGAAGCTGCTGAGTAGCAGCAGGAGGGATACAAATCGTTTCATTTTCAATCGGTGGTTTTGAAACGATAAGATATGGAAAAGGCGAAAGAAGTCAATATTGTCCGGTGTCAGATAACCGAAGTCAGATGATTGCTCCGATCAACATTTAACCATTAAGGCATTAAGGGAATTAAGGATTGAAGTTTTTAGCGGTTTAAGGTAAAGCAATCTTAATGCTCTCAATTTCTTAATGTTTTAAAAAGAGAAAATTTAGAAATAACGAAAGAATTCAGAGTAAAAAAATGTCCGGTGTCGGATGCCGGATGTCCGGTGATTCCTCCGATCAAAATCATTTT
>NZ_JBKBKZ010000033.1:39969-59205 GCF_046296635.1 Algoriphagus sp.
AAGGGAATTAAGGATTAAGGAATTTCCCCTTTCGTGATAAAGTAGCCTTAATGCTCTCAATTTTCTTAATGTTTTAAAAATACCATTTCTTAGAAAATTAATTTTTGGAAGACAATTGAGAAGTATAGTGAATTGTGGATTTTGCTACTCCAAAGTTTTCGGGAATTGAAACTTCAGGGATAGCTATGCAAGCCAATCTGATCAATGCCTGATGGTGAACACAGTGTTCAAGATTGTACAAAAGTTCCCGGAAATAGGTGGTTTTTATACCTTCCGATTCCCGGTTCTGATCCTGAAAAAGGATTAAATCCTTATCAGAAAGATTGATTTTGGATTGGATTTCCCTGATTTTTTCTAGAGCAAATACAGGATCCTTTTCGAGTCTCAAATCTCTTTTTCGGGTATCGTAATTGATTTTACCCGACTCATATTGGGTTAAGAGACATTCAAAAAGCTCCAAAATATGTCGGACATGCTGACCGATCGAAGAAGTGCGGAATACAGAAGAAATTTGATAATAATCTAGGGGTGAAAGTTGGATCAGAAGTTCACTGAGTTCTTCGAGTTGATCGGAGCAGGAGTTAGATAACATACCGACGTTTGATAAAACTGATCAATTGATTTTTGAGGATAATTACCTGTCCAGCACAAGCTAAAAAACAAACTAGGGCCAGTCCAAATAGCTTTCCACCATCATTGTTAAATATAATTCCAATTTGGAAGATATGGACACCCAATGCCCCTGTCATCACAATAACTCCTAAAATTGCTCCCAGAAGGGTGGTCCTTGGATAGAGAATCAGAAATGCGACAATTAATTCAATTACACCGAGGCTCATTCTCCCTATAGGTTCTACACCCAAGGCAGTGAACAACATCACTGAATCAGGATGCCCTCCAAACTTATAGATCAATGATTGGATCAAAATCAAAGCCGCCAAAATCCTCAATCCCCAACTGATGTATTTAGCATTTGTAAAAGTGTTGGGGGGAAAGCCCGGTCCTTGCAGCATGGTCTTGAGATTTAATGGTTATATACCTCCAAGATGCAGGGCTTGTCGAAAATCAATTGTCGGAAAACTTACATTTTGGGCAAAATCAGGCGAGTTCTCTCAGATTTTTAATCATTATTTCCTTTCTGGAGTAGGTGATTAGACCTTGTTGTTCCCATTCATTGAAAAGCTGGGTAGTCGTCTGTCGGGAACTGCAGATGATTTGGGAGATTTCTTTCTGAGTGAGAAAGTTGTCGATGCAGACCTGATTTCCGTTGAATCGACCCTCACGCTTTGCCCAATCCGTAAGAAAGGCAATGAGTCGTTCTTTGGTGTTTTTGAAAAATAGATTGGAATAATTGTTTTTGACCCGCTTCAGCCGAAAACCTATCAGTTTGGTATAGGAAATGGCCAAGGTAGGATTCTCAGCCAGCAAGCGCTCAAAGTCTGCGGTATTAAAGCTGCATAGTACCACGCTGTCAGTCAATACCTGCGCATACTCATAGCTGCCGTCGTCTTGTCCAAAGTTAAGTGAGCCGAACAGTTCACCTTTTTGAATGATATCCACAATCAGTTCATTTCCTTCTTCATCCACTTGGACGACTTTGAGATTTCCCCGCTTCAGGAGGTAGATTCTCGAACTTTCATTTTCTCCAAAATCAATCATTTCTCCCTTTTTGGCGCGCTTGAAGTTGGTGATGATGCAGAGTTGCCTTACCTGCGAGTTGTTCAGAACCCAAAAGAGCTGATGATTTCTCAGGTGCCAAAATTTTATTTCATCACTCATTGGTTTTCCTTTTGAGGCGATTATAGGATAGAAAACTGCGCTGTAAATCTGAAAGGCGGGGCTTGATGTTCATCAAATTCATATTAAATCTTGCAATTTTGGCCATTTCTGCAAAATATCTGCTAAGAATTTTTAGAGATTGGAGATAGGAATTTTCGGGCGAGTAGATGTGGATCGGTTCCGAATTGGCTCCATTGACTTCCAATATTGACACTGCGAAAGCTTCTTTCAGTTCGGACGCAGACTCCACTTTTACATCAAGTCTCCCATAATAGAAGTCGGAGATGGGGCGGCAGATTTGCTCAAAGGCCTTTAAAACTTCCGGAGAAATCAGCTCCGATCGATCCAAAAACTGCGCTCCTTTGCAATGATTTCCTTTGTGGCTTAACTTGAAAATTTCGTTTTTTTCCGGAATAGTATTCAATAATTCATTTGGGATCTCATGAATGTATCGATTGACTCTTGGGTGGTTTTTTGCAAGTTGTTGGACAGAAAGCATTCCATTACCAAAGATTTGCAGTGGGATTTTTTGAGTGATTGAGGGGATGTTGATTTGACCTGTTTCCGGGTTTTTGATAATGAAAACTCCAAATTCTTCCTTTTTGGAAATGAATTCCTGAAGAATTACGGATTCGTTTTTGAACGTCTCGAGGTACAGCTCGAGTCCGATTTGATTCGTGATTTTTTGGACCCCACGACCCCGTTCTCCGATATTTGGCTTGAGGATAAAAGGATAGTGAATACCTTTTTTCACTGCTTTTTCCAATAGATAATCTAGGTTATGAGGAGGATGACTGAGGATACTTTTTGGAACATTTTCCTCATAAAAGCCCAGCATCGAGTCGTATTTTGAATAATTGAACAGGCCTCCATTTTCCATTGTGGGATTGACAGCACCAAAAAAATTAAGGTTTCTCAGACGGATTCCCCAATAGATTCCAAGCAAGTACATTGGAAGATGAATTGTCCAAGAAGGCCAAAACTCGAAGTGATTGGTGTCAGTGGTAGGATCGAGGGAAGATGCCAACTCATTTATTTGGGAGATTTGAAAACCTGGCTCTTTAACCTCGACGCTATTCATTTTACTTTTCTTTGACGGTTATCCAGTTGCTATCAGCTTTTTTGATCATTTCACTTTGATCTTTGATCCAGTTTTTTTGGACGTTTTGATTATAATTTAGGTAAAGTTTATTGTCTACCACAGTCCAGGCATCGGGAGAAATTTTTGCCTTGTATCCTCCCGCCACACCAAAGGCGCAATAGCCGCCATATTGCGGGGCATAGGATTGGGGGTTTTCGTCAAAGAGTTCTTTATTGGCAGCACTTGAAAAATACCAATTGGCATCCTGATAGATGGATTTAAATTCTTCTTTGCCTTTTACCGGTTTCTTTTCGGTGAAATAGGCTACAGGGTCATAGCCACCTATTGCTTTACCGTCAGAGATAAAAATTTCTGATTTTTGAGCTAAAACTATAGTTTGAATAGTAAGAAGAAGAAATAGGATAAATAGAGATTTCATAGTCTTTGGGATTAGGGAGTTTTTTTAAGTTGGTAGAAAATTCCAATTCCGAAACCTGGACCATTGAGGACGTTTTGGCCTCGAATGACATGATTTGCGTAAGCAGAAAGTCCAAAGTTATTGGGAAAGAAATAACCGACTTCGATGGATGGAAGAAGGAATTCCAGGTTATTGGCGAAAATCCCATTGCTTACGTTTTCAGCATTCCCGTTATGTAAGGATTTAATGGCATTGAAATGAAAAGCAATGAGCATTTTTTTCTTAAAATAGCCCAAATCAAACCCGTATCTGACTTCGTCTGAGAAATCTCGAGTTCGGTGGTTGAATGCCCCGAAAGCTGAAAAATAGATCGAGTTAGGAAGGGAGAAACTCACATCTGTACGGATCATTTGATTGAATTCAGAATCTCCAGTCTGAAGAATTCCCGTCTCACCACCTCCAGTTTTTCCCGAAGGAATTCCCAAAATCAAAGAAGTCGCAAGCACTACTGGTTGGTCCTGAAACCATCCATATTTCACACCCAAATCCATGTCTCCAAAGGAAGAAAATGAATCTCCGGGGATGCTGTTTCCACTTTGATTGAAGCGGACTTCATTTAGTGTATTGGTAACCCAAAATGGCACATTGGCGATGGCTGTCAAGCGGGAACTTATCCCATATTCACCATATATGCCAACGCTGTAGATTCCGGTGGTTGTGATTGGAATATTACTGCCGTCCGGGGCAAAATATTCTCCTGCTCGAATGCCATTATAGCCAAATTTGAAATAGCCTTCTCCTTGCCTCTGAGACCAGCCTTGAGCGAAACAGGTCCCTACGAGGAAAAGGAAAAATGAGGTGATAAGCAACTTTTTCATGTCAATTTTTCATTTCGGCAAATCCAAAAGTCACTGCTGCAGGTTTGCAAAAGATGATCACGTACTTGTAGTCGGTAATTTGAACATTGGGAAACTTGGCACTGATATCAAAAGTATGTGGACCATTGGTTCTGATTTCAGCGATTTCCAGTCCCGAGGCGCGGATTTCTGATCCATTCGTTGAATTGGCGAGATAAACAAATGTTCCAAGTGCGAAACTAGTTTCAAAGTCCTGACTGAGTCTGAGAATTAACTTCCCATTTTCCTGATTTAGGAATGCCATCCCTTTTGCTCGATACCCCCCAGCAGGGACGAAGGTGCCGGATAGCTGTTCGACGTTTACTGAAATAGTAATCGGGTTACTTTTGACTCCGGATACCTTGGCGTGAATGTCTGTTTTCCCAAATTTTACCCCTGTTACTAAACCTTTTTGGTCGATTGAAGCAATTATTTCGTTTTCTGAAAACCACTCGATCGATTTACCGGTCAATTCTTCACCGGCAAGGTTCTGAATACTGATATCTATCTGAGTTTTTTGCCCCGGAAAAAGAGCCCGACTAGTCGTTGAAATTTTCACTAATGCAACTTCTCCAGGCTCACTGACGACATTTACCTGAACTGATTTCATTACTTTATCTGCGTAACTTACTTTGACAAAAGCCGTCCCGTTTGATTTGCCAGTCACCAAACCTTCGGTATTTACTTCAATCAAGGCTGGATTTGAGCTGGAAAATGTAAAATTAACGGCCTGTTCTCTCCCAAATTCATCAATGTATCGCGGTGTAAGTTGTAAACGCTCCCCAATTTTCAGCCCGACTTGTTCAGCTTCCAGTTCGATTTTTGGTTCGACCATTGCATCATCCTGATAATCGATTCCAATGCAGGAATAGGCTAAAAATACCAGCGTACTCAGAATTTTAAGTTTTGAAATTGACATGACTGAAATAATTTATTCGAATTTCTGACTTTCACAAAAATCTAATTGTCAGCCAACTGACACCAAAACAAAAAAAGCATGAATCCTTTTCTTTATTTCATCAAGTTTTCAAGAAGAGAATTTTTAACCATTAAGGCATTAAGGATTGTTGGTTTTGGGCAATAAGACGAGTCAATCTTAATGCTCTCAATTTTCTTAATGGTTTAATACCATAGGCTATTTGGTAAAGCATTAGGAAATGGCATGAATCCTTTTCATTATTTCATCAAGTTTTCTTGACTGAATTTTTTACTATTAAGGCATTGAGGGAATTAAGGATTAAGGAATTTTCCCTTTCGTGATAAAGTAGTCTTAATGTCCTCAATTTTCTTAATGGTTTAAAAACCCGTAACCAGACAAAGCATAAAAAAAGCATGAATCCTTTCGAATCCATGCTCTATAGTTGGTTTAGTTTAAGCTTTAATTATCTCTTGAGCTACTTCTGCTAGGCGTGCTACTGGTTCTGCTTTGAGTCGCAGGAGCGGATTGCCTTGCAGGTGCGCTAGTTCTCACTTCTGAAGAAGAACCGCCACTCTGAGACCTAGCCGGTTGAGAAACCTGAGTTCTCGACTGCGGGCTAGAATTCACCTGAGGAGCCTGCGTTCTTGGAGCTTGAGTTCTCGAAGGCTGACTATTCACCTGAGGAGCCTGAGTTCGAGCGGGTGCCTGAACTCTCGCTGGAGCTTGTGCAGGTCTAGACTGCTGTACTGTGCCACGGTTTGGAGCAGGCTGCTGAGTTCTCGTTTCTACTCTATTCACTTCATACCCTGAGCGACTTGCCGGAGCAGTGGTTCGCTGAGTCGTGTTTGTCGAAGGTCTAGCTTCATTCGATCTAGCTGGAGCAGTTTGACGAGTTTCTGGTCTCTGAACCTGAGTAGGAGCGGTGCTTCTGCTTCGGGTATCATTTGGCATAGGCGTCACCACTGGTCTCTGCGATCCCTCATTTACCGATGGACTGGTAGCTCTGCTTGGGGCAGTTCTTGCGCTCGGAACTTCAGAGTTTAGCGAAGATCGACTTGGGGACTCCAGAGTTCTGCTAGGAGTGTTTGTTCCCATAGTAGCGTTTCTGGATGGCGTGCTAGCGTTAAGCTCTCGGCTTGATCTGGCAGTTTTTGCCTGATCCGCCTCCAATATCCGCGAAGGTCTAGCTCCCACACTCGTTCCTCTTGAGTTTTGAACCTCCGGTCTGTAGACGTTCAGTGAATTTCTGGATACCGAAGTTCTACCCGGCGCCTCAGCGTTTCGGATTTGATATACCGGTACATTTCTACCAGTAACTTGGCGCAACTCACTTCTCGAAGGACCAGTCACATAAGTCTGATTGTTGTAGACATAGGTGTTGTTGATGATCGTGGTGTTGTTATAGATTCTCACCCGAGTTCTGTGTGGCGCATAGTATCTGTAGGCATAGTGATGATAGATGCGATGTCTTGGCAAGAATACCCAGTGGAAAGCTGGTAGACCCACGTTGAAGTTGATAAATGCACCGGGTCCCATTGGAGCCCAACCGTAGTATCCACCACCTGTTCTCCAATTCACCCAAGCCGGACCCCAGTCATAACCAGGTACCCAAGCCCAGCTTTGAAAGTAGTCATCAAAGTACCAACGTCCATAGTGGAATGGTGCCCAACCCCAATCGTAGTAGGAAACCCAAGTATTGCCGAACTCGGTCATTGCCCAGTGACCTGCTGTACCGTAAGGATGGAAACCCTGCTCTACAGCCGGAAGCCAAATGTATCCATGACGGGCATCTCTGACCCAGTCACCATAAGGTGCGAGCTCATCGTAAAATATCTGAAAGCTTACTCCTCGGTTGATAGAAGCTTCTGCCTTTTCTGGAGAGATCATACCCGAAAGCATGACAAGTCCCAGAGCGAAGAAGCCTAACCAGCGGGTACCAAAGTTCGTTTTCATAGTCTTGTGGTTTAGAAGTGGGATTGGGTAATCTGTCTTTTTCAGTTTAATGTAGTTTTATAGTCTTTGATTAGGTAGATGCTCTTTTATCTTGAAAGGTTGCATCAGTTGTTTTGATTGTTTAATTGTTTTGAAATTTTATTCGAAAAGAACACTAGAAAAGTTTTATTATTTTGATTAATTAACTGAAAATATTTTTACTTATATGAAAAAATTGAATAACTAATCTTGATAAATGGGTTTATTTCAGAAAGCTACTGTTTCAGTTTTAAAAATTCCTGACTTTACCTGTTTTGGGTAAGGTTTTTTTAAAAAATTTAAAAATTTGCTTACAGAAAAAGGCAGAAGACGCTCAAAAAATAGATTCTCGGAGTCGGGAAATAAGTTGCATTTTTTAGTCCTTGAGGCGAATATTAGCTTTTCGGAAAAAGACTATGAAAAAGCTTCTTCATTTCTCGATTCTGATTTTTATTGGCCTGTATCTAGTCTCCTGCGGTGGATCAAATGAGGATCCTCAGCCCGCTCAAGAAGGTTTTATCCGATTCAAAGTAGACGGAATACTAAAGGAATTTAAAGTGGGACTGGGGAATTCATCATCTTTTAGTTTTGATCCAAATGGACCGATCTTTAACACCATTATTCAGGTGTTGGGTCCGGGGAGTACCGGGACGAGTAACTTCATCCAATTCACAGTGAAAAATGAAAAGATGTTTGAGACAAACTTGGATTACAACCTTCAGGATGCAATACTTTATAAAGGAGTACCGCTTAGCCGTATCAATTTCGTCTATTCTGATGAAAAGGGTCAATCCTTCGCTGCGGTCAATTTGGACCCCAAATCCCCATTAATTGTGGTGAAAGACGCTGCCAAAGTTCGATTCTCAAAAATCACTAATGATGTGGTTGAGGGTACGTTCACTGCGCTTTTGATCGGTCCAATTACCCCCACCGGAGTAGGGAAACAAGAGGTAACTATTTCTGAGGGTCAGTTTAGTATGAAGCTAACGAATCTGATTCCTTGAGTAAGGAGGGCTTAAAGGGATTTTTACACAGAGTTTTTTTCCCACAGACCTGACTTCCGCCAGGCAAGTTGATCACAGAAAAAGTCACGGATGGACACAGATTTATTATCCCAATCTCCATTTCTCTCCCGCTCTCTGTGGTTAATTTTACCGCCAAGGACGCAAAGGTGCGCAAAGGTTTTTTTACCACGCGGAGAAAAGGAGATTTAGGAATTTGGCCTAAAATCTGATCTTCCTAAATTACCATCAGGGGCGACAACCCTGCCTTTGCCGGCAGGCAGGCCTGAAGTGGGTTGAACTAATAAAGAATCTAGAAAAATATTCATAGTCAGCCAAGTTTTTTTAGCCGCTAAAGCAGCCAAGACTTGCGCCTTTCCGTCTTTGCGAGATTTTTTAGTTAATAGGATGGGGTTGAGGATTGACTTCTTTCCCCGGAAAAGGACAAGAAGGATCGCAAAAGAGATTTTATTAACAACATAAAAACATAGGGAAACATAGCTTTCTCTTTATCAAGGAATTTGCTATGATTTCTATGTGACCTATGAACTTCAGGCTTTGAAAGGAATCAATCCTTCTCAAGGCCGCAAAGTAAAAAAACTAAAGCTTTTTAAAACTTCAGAGCCAGCCCCAAATTCAAATACGCCACACCATAACCCAACTCAGCAAAACCTGCCAAATTATCACTGAAATAATATCTCGCTCCGGCAAAAAGTGTCAATCCAGCGGTGTTTCCAAAGTTTCCCGTATTGCCGGTATTGAAACCTGAATTGTCCTCATAGCTGTAATTCAACAAATTATAACTTGCCATCAATCCTGCATAGAGATCAACCTTCTCAGCTTTGATTCCTGTGAAATGAAGTGCACCTCGGACCCCAATGATCGTATAGTTCCACTTTGATTTGGATTCGAAGTTGCCTGAGTTGTTTACCCAACTGAAACTTTTGTAGCCTACATATCCACCAAGTCCAATGATACCGACATTTCCTGCCTCTGCAATTCCCTGTTCATACATCAGGCTGATTCCGGGGATTTGGGTGCTGTAATCGAAACTACCTAGGGAACTTCCAATTCCAATTCCCAAAGAGGCCACTTTGGTGCCTTTTTCAAAAGTCTGAGACCATGCTGTAGTTGTGGTGAATACAATCAAGACGAGGAGTAAATAGTTGAAATTTTTCATGGTTTTAAGGTTTTTATTAGAAAATTATCCAGTCTTTATTTCACGTTCACCCTAAATTTATTTTTTGCAAGATTCTTCTTATTCCACCTCTTGTTATGCCTATTTTCTGCAAAATTTCCCCTAAATTTTTCCATCGTAATTTCTTATAGATGAAGCCACTGCTACTTTTTATTGGTTTTTTACTGATGGCTCTCCAAGCTTTCAGTCAGAAGCAGATTGATTCGCTTCGGAATCAACTTGCCATACCTGGAATTCATGATAGTATTCGAGTGGATATCTACAATGACCTGTCGTTTTATTTTGCTGGAGTTGATCCCAAAATCGGTCTCAATTACTCTGATTCTGCTTTTATCCTTAGCTCCAATCTAGGGCTGACGGCGAAGATTACCGCCTCCATCAACAACCGGGGTGTCAACTATTGGTACCAAGGGAAAGACTCTTTGGCACTTGAGGCTTATCAGGTAGTCCTGGCGGCACATCAAAAATCCGGAAATCGAAAGGGTCAAGCCAGTGCTATGAATAATATGGCGTTAATCAAATACAATCAGGGCGATTATCGGGGTGCACTTGAAAATCATGAAAAAGCGACTTCGATTTTTGAGGAAATGGGATTACGAAAAAATTCAATCAATAGCCAAATGAACACTGGAGTTGTTTTTCTGGCTTTGGCTGATTATCCCAAAGCATTGGAATATTTCCTGAAAGCTCTCAGCCAAACCGAAGATCAGGATATTTGGGAGAGAGGTAATCTGTTCACGAATCTGGGTTTGATCCATAAAAATCTAAATGAATTTGGTGAATCTGAGGCTTACCACAGAAAGGCGATTGAGCTCTATCGAAAGGAAGGATACAAGCAAATGGAGGCCAGTTCGATGGGCAATTTGGGAGCTGTCCTTCAACTTCAGGGTAAAAATGAAGAAGCCGGGAAACTGTTTTTTGAGGCATTGGCATTGAATAAGGAAATCGGAAACAAGCGAAGAATTGCTTCTGATTTTACGGCTTTGGGAAGTTTGTATTCCGAGAAAAAGGACATTGGAAATGCTAGAAAATATTTAGACAGTGCCGCTCATTTCTATACTGAAATCGGCGAAAAGCTCAGTTTGTCCACCGTTTTGCTTCAGCTGGCAAATCTTGAGAAAAGCGAATTTGGAGACAAAAATCTTTCGAAAGCACTCGAATTGGAACAAAAAGCCCTAAGCCTTGCGCAGGAATCGGAGTCCCTGGAGGCTCAACGATCTGCCTGGAAAGCGCTGGCAGAAACTCAAAAAGAGCTGGGTCAATATCAAAAGTCGCTGGAATCCTATCAGATGTTTCAGGCATTTCAAGACAGCATTTTCAATGATGAAAATGAGAAAAAGCTGTTGAGCTTGCAGATTGGCCATGAATTCGAGACGCGAGAGAAGAAGTTAACCGCTGAGTTTGAGTCTGAAAAGCAGCTGCTGGAATTGGAAAAGGAAAGTGAGCAGCTAAAGGCAAGTCTTTACCTTATCGGAATCGTAGCGTTGATTCTACTTGGTGGTGGTGTATTTTGGGGCTTTCGATATCATTCCAGAAATAAGCGATTGAAACTGGAATCAGAATTTCGGGCTCAAGTTGCCGAACTGGAACTGAAGGCACTGAAAGCCCAAATGAATCCGCATTTTATCTTCAATGCGCTGAGTTCAATCAGTAATTTTTTACTGAAAAATCAACCTCAAGAAGCCGATCGGTACCTGACTCGTTTTTCACGTCTGATCCGTAGAATCTTAGAATTCTCAGATGTCAAAGAGATTTCGCTTAATGAGGAAATTAGTTTGCTGAAGGATTACATTGATATAGAGGCCCTCAGGCTGGGAAAAAAGATTGATTTTGAGGTTATACTCGATGATGGAGTAGATGATTCTCAATTGATGATTCCGCCACTATTACTCCAGCCACTTGTGGAGAACAGTATTTGGCATGGCATTGCGCCCAGCAAAGAGGATGGATTGATCACCCTTAAGGTTCATCAACAGGATCATTCCTGTCTTTTGGTACTTCGGGATAATGGCACCGGAATGAAAGAATTTGTAGAAATCCCTGAAAAGCATCAATCCATGGGAATGAATTTGGTTAAAAATCGCCTTGAGAATCTGAATTTTAAAAATGGTGAAGATGCGCTTTCCATTCTTTGGAAAAATCTCTCCCCCGGTTTTGAAGTGCAACTGACTATCACCCAACCTAATTCAATCAAATTCACATGATGCACTGTGTAATCGTAGAAGATGAGCCTCAAAGTGCCGAACGGTTGATGCTTTTATTGGAAAAGAACCATTCCAAACAAATCATAATTAATAAATGGCTCAAAACGCCAGAGGAAGCCTTGGATTATTTGAATAAGAACACCCCAGAATTGGTTTTTTTCGATGTGGAGATTCAGAATCAGACGGCCTTTGACTTGATGAGTCAACTGTCGAAAATTGATTTTAAGGTAATTTTTACTACAGCTCATCAGGAATATGCACTGAAGGCAATTAAGGTCTCAGCTTTGGATTATTTGCTCAAGCCTGTGGATCAGGACGAGTTGGCAGAGGCTATTTTAAAAATGGAGAAAAGCCTCGCCAAACCGGATGCTGTTCAGCAGATGATTGAGTTGATTTCTGAGTTGAAAAAAGAAAAACTACCTCCAAAAATCGGCCTGCCCACACTTTTTGGGCAGGAATATGTGAGTCCCGAAGAAATCATTCGCTGTCAGGCAGATGTGAATTACACCCATATTTTTCTCCGGGAAGGAAGGAAGCTCACTGTGGCCAAGACGCTGAAAGAATATGAATCAATCTTATCCGAGCATGGATTTTTTAGAGTGCATAATTCCCACCTGATAAACCTTCGAGAGGTCAAGTTCTACAACAAAGGAAAAGGAGGATTTTTGATTCTCAAAGATGGATCTGAGGTGGAGGTGGCCTCAAGAAGAAAAGAAGAACTGCTCAAGAAGTTTAATTCGAAGTAGAATCAGGTGACTTTCTCCACCGAATAAAAAAATATGGCTAGGTTTAATAGCCTATTTCCAAACCCTGATATCCAGCCTTATGAAAAAATTGAAATCCACATTTCTAACCTTTGGAGCACTTTTGTTCTTTTTTGCCTGCTCACCAAAAGAGGATAACCAACCCCAAAAGCGACCCAACATCATCTTCATCATGTCAGATGATCATGCTTACCAAGCCATTTCGGCTTACAGCAATCATTTGATCGAGACGCCAAATATCGACCGAATTGCCAAGATGGGCATGCTTTTCACCAATGCCACGGTGACCAATTCCATCTGTGCGCCAAGTCGGGCGACGATCCTTACAGGAAAGCATTCTCACATCAACGGTAAAATTGACAATGATTTTCCCTTTGACACGACTAACGTCACTTTCCCACAGCTTTTTCAGGATGCGGGTTATCAGACGGCTATGTTTGGCAAACTTCACTTTGGAAATAGTCCCAAAGGCTTTGATCAGTACAAGATTCTACCGGGACAGGGTGCATATTATAATCCCGACTTTATCACCAAAAATGATGGCAACATTAAAGTGCAAGGCTATGTCACGGATATCATCACAGACATGACCTTGGATTGGCTGCAAAAGGAGCGAAAAGCTGATCAGCCTTTTATGTTAATGTATCTGCATAAAGCTCCGCATCGGGAGTGGCTACCTGCCGAGCGGCATATGGCAGAGTTTACCCAGCGAACTTTCCCAGAGCCAGCTACACTTTTTGACGATTACTCGGGTAGGGGAAGAGCGGCGAAAGAGGCCGAAATGAACTTGCTCAAACACATGAACTGGGCGGGTGATTCCAAAGTCTATCCCGAGGTGATGGATGAGTTGGGAATTCCTGATGCTTCAGGTTGGGATAAGGCAGCTTTTAAGCGGGAAGTTGGACGATTGGACTCTACACAGCGAGCTACTTGGGATCAGTATTATCGCCCTGTAAATGATGCATTCAAAAAAGCCTTTCCTACCATGGCTGAAAAGGAAAAAATGCAGTGGCGATATCAGCGCTATATGCAGGATTATTTGGGGACCATCGCCTCAGTGGATGAAAATGTCGGTCGGGTGTTGGATTATCTGGAGGCAAATAACCTGATGGAAAACACGATCATCGTCTATACTTCAGATCAAGGTTTTTACTTGGGCGAGCATGGTTGGTTTGACAAGCGATTTGTCTATGATGAAAGCTTCAAAACTCCACTCTTGGTGTCTTGGCCTGGAAAAGTGAAGGCAGGAAGCAAATCTGATGAAATGGTGCAGAATCTGGACTTTGCACAGACCTTTTTGGATGCGGCAGGAATTCCAGCCCCATCCGATATGCAGGGAGAAAGCCTGATTCCACTTTTGACCGGTAATACCGAAAAATGGACTCGTGATGCCGTCTATTATCACTATTATGAATATCCATCTGTCCACATGGTCAAGCGACACTATGCCATTGTGACTAAGGAATATAAACTCACGCATTACTATTTCGATACTGATGAATGGGAATTGATTGATCGGATCAATGATCCCCAAGAACTCAAAAATGTGTATGATGATCCAGCTTATGCTGAAATCAAGGCGGAATTACATCAAAAACTGGATGGCCTTCGGGAAAAGTATGGAGACAGTGAAGAGATTTCCCAGCGATATTTAAACACCTATTTGGATCGGTTGGAACAAACCCAGCAGTTTGGTAATGCAAATAAGGAAGTGACGAAGAAGATTTTGGAGGAGAGGAAAAAGTGATATTTACTTAGTTAAAGGTCAGGTAAAACGTAAAACATTTTGAAAAATTATTATTTAAGTTAAATGGTCAACATTACCCATAAAAGTAATACCCTACGAAAAGCCATCGCACAAGCAATTGTAAAAGTCGGCATGTCTGAAACCATCCAAGCCATCCGAAATCGAACTGTTCCTAAAGGTGATGTCCTGGAATGCGCACGAGTGGCGGGACTTTTCGCAGCAAAGCGGACAGCCGATATGATTCCGGATTGTCATCCACTGCCTGTAGAATTCACTGCGATTTCTTATGAGGTGGGAGAGATGGAAGTGACAATTTTTGTGGAAATTCACACGATCTATAAAACCGGCGTGGAAGTCGAAGCTATGCACGCAGCCTCTGTGGTGGCACTGACGATGTACGATATGCTAAAGCCGATTGATAAGGGAGTGAGCATTGAGCAGATCAAGTTGGTGGAGAAGAAGGGCGGAAAAACCGATCGGAATAAGGACCTGAACCAAGAATTGAAGGCTGCGGTAATTGTTTGTTCCGATTCTATTTCCGCGGGGAAAAAGGAAGATCGGGCAGGAAAGGTCATTCGGGAAAAGTTGGAAAATCTTGGTGTAGCGGTACCTGTTTACATCATAATTCCGGACGAAAAAGAGGAGATAAAGGAATCTTGTCTTAAGTATGTCAATGAACATATGGACTTGGTCATCTTCACTGGAGGGACGGGACTTTCACCAAGAGATGTGACCCCTGAAGCATTGGGAGAAATCCTAGAACGAAGAATTCCTGGAATAGAGGAAGCCATCCGAAGTTATGGACAACAGCGTACCCCTTACTCGATGCTTTCACGCTCGGTGGCAGGTTTGATTGGGGATACGGTGGTGCTGGGACTTCCCGGTTCGACAGGTGGTGCCTCCGAATCCATGGATGCTGTTTTTCCTGCATTGCTTCACGTATTCAAAGTTATGGAAGGTGCGAGACACGATTAAGTTCTGATATTTAAAAAGTTAGTACTGAATATTTTCGGGAGCCGAAGATTTTTTTACCAAATAGAAACTTAGGGACACATAGGCTCTCATGTATCAAAGAAGTTATGCTATGATTTATATTTTGCTGTGTGTTTTTCAAAAGGCAAAAAATTTTTATCACAACAAAGAAACCTAGGGGCATATAGTTTACCATTCCTCAAAGGTTTTAGCTATGATTTCTATGAGGCTATATTGTTTTCAAAAACACGAAGTTTTTTCACAACAAAGAAACCTGGAGATAACTAATAACTCAACCCATACCCAAACTTATACAGTGCATAGCCTTCTTTTTCCTGATAGCCGGGAACATCTGAAAGGTTGGATTTCACGGCTTCAACTGAAACTGGGATGGTGAAAGGCAATTTCCCGGAAGGGTTTACTTTCCCTGCCAAGACATCTAGGATGGCCTCAGGAGTGGTGCCAAATGTGGCAACCAATGTATGGAGTCCCGCTCCTTCGATTTCTGAAATGACCCATGGATTCGTGAAGTTGATTACTGTTACTGTGGGTTTTTTGGAGAGCACTCCATTGACATAGTCGGTATTGATTTTGTTTTTACTCAAGTTCACGTGGATTTCGGAACCGTTGCTGCTAAACAGGGAATTGAAATGAGGATTAAGCCAAAGGACTACCAAATCCGCCTCATCTTGAGTGCCTACAAGTTCAAATTCCCACGATGGATTGGAAGAAGTGAATGGAATACTCGGTGCTGCGTCCTGTGACTTTTCAAAATAGGTTTCAAAGTAAACTTTGGTTTTTGCTTTGATGGGAAGAAGTTGCTGATCGTTTTTTAGTAAAACGATAGACTTTCGCATGGCTAGGTCACCTGCTTTCTGAAACTCCGGATTTCCAACCAATTTTTTTGCTTGTTCTACATCCACATAAGGATTTTCGAAGAGCCCCAAATCAAACTTTTCTTTCAATAAGCGAAAAACGGATTCATTAAGCCGCTCTTCTGTCACATAACCCTTCGTCACGGCAGCCATTAGCTGTGTAGGGTCTCCTGTTCCAGAGAAAAGGTCCACTCCTGCTTCCAAAGCTTTACCATAGCGCTCTTCGATGCTGTATTTTTCCATACCCCAAGGTTGCATTTCGATAGGTCCGGTGTCGGAATTGATAATTCCCTGAAATCCCATTTTGCCACGCAACAAATCCTTTATGATTCCTTTGTTATATGCAAATGCTACTTCCTCGTATTCGGTGTCAATCGGTTTGGCATAATAAGGCATGATCGCCGAAGTACCTGCATCGATAGCTGCTTGGAATGGCTTGAGATGGTAATCAAACATTCCCCCGGGATAATGTTGATCCTTTCCGAAGTCAAAATGTGGATCCTGTCCTTCCACCTGCGGTCCGCCTCCCGGAAAATGTTTGGTGGTCAAAGCCACGGAACCTAAACCCAATTTTTCTCCCTGAAAGCCCAGCACCACTTCTCGCATCATAGCTGCCGCCCAATCTGCATCTTCACCAAAAGTACCTTCATTTCGCTGCCAGCGTGGTTCGGTGGCTAAGTCAGCCATGTACTGATAGCCTTTTCTAATCCCAACTGAGGCCCATTCCTGTCGTGCGATGTCCGCAAATTTTCTAACCAGTTCCAAATCCTTGGTAGCTGAAAGCCCCAATTCACCCGGCCATTTGGAAAAAACGGTTGCTCCTTGACTCAGCCCAATAGCGGCATCCATAGTGATGTGATTCCTTGGATTGGAAGCTACGATTGCCGGAATTCCAAGTCGGGTGTCTTCACAAAGAGCTTGGAGGTTGTCGCTCCATTCGGCCATGATTTGTGCACTGGTATTGGCCCGAAGGATGAAGTGACGGAGATGCCGTTCTTTCACACCTTTGGTCGTGCCGGAGGCTGACATTAAAGGCGTCGCTAGGGTTTGCCTTGTAAACATATTGTTTGGCTGAATCAAATCTTCCTCATTAAACCCGGACGTGATTTCTCCTCTGGGAGCGCCGGCTTGAAAAGCAAAATCTCCCGCAAGACGGGTGGTGCTGATCAACATAAAACCAACTTTTTCTTCCAAAGTCATCTGAGCAATCAGATCATTTATTCGCTGATCTACCGGAAGTCTCCAGTCTTCGTAAGGGTCAAGTGTACCGTTTTTGTTGAGGTCTTTAAACTTAAAACTGTCAATTTCCAAAAGAGGCGCCGTTCTATTGCCCAGTTCAGCTTGGGTGAATTTTGGGCTGGAGGTGCAGGCAAACAAAATTCCGGAGGAAAGGATAATAAGCAGATGGGAGATTTTCATAAGATCGCAGTGATGAAGAGTAGCTTAAATCTCGGTTTATCAGTCATTTGATAAAAGCCAATTTATATGACTTTTACGGAAACGATTTCTGCCTATGTGATTGAGATCACTTACTGCTTGTCTTG
Organism: Algoriphagus sp.; assembly: GCF_046296635.1. Lineage (GTDB taxonomy): Bacteria > Bacteroidota > Bacteroidia > Cytophagales > Cyclobacteriaceae > Algoriphagus. The sequence goes on from NZ_JBKBKZ010000033.1 coordinate 57,339, forward strand.
CAAAAGCTAAATTGAGCCTTAAGATTCCTCTATTGGTAAATTATTTGAGTGATATTATTCTTTTCCATTAAATCAAAAAACCATGAGTTACTATCAATCCAAAACAATACAATCAGGAGATTTGACTTCTCTGCGAGAAAAAGTGGAGGCAGCCTTGAAAGAAGTAGGTTTTGGAGTCTTAACAGAAATTGACATACAAGAGACCATGAAGAAAAAGCTGGACAAAGACTATCCTCCTTATCTGATTTTGGGAGCTTGCAATCCTGTTTTTGCAGACAAAGTACTCACTGCCGAACCTCATATTGGGACACTTTTACCTTGTAATGTGATTATTAGAGGACTTGGGAACTCGGAATTTGAGGTGTCCATCATGGATCCTATCGCAGCAATGTCGGCTGTGAAAAACCCAGCTATTGAGCCTTTGGCAGGGGAAGTACGAGAGAAGTTAATGTCAATGTTGGAAAACCTATGACCTCTTATCTTTAAAGGAATCATCATTCGATTGAAATCAAAATGGATTTCCATCAGCAATTTTTTGGTTGATGCGTATTTTCACGTCTCAATTTTTTAGGCTTATACAATCGCTGAGAGTAATCATCAGAGTGGATTAATTCAGATTGTAGCTCGGGCTTTCGTTTGAATGGAGTGTTTTCGAAGCAATCATGATTGCCTGCACAATTAGCCTAGCAATGATCAACAGGGCTAATTCAACCAATTATCTCATATTAAATTTAGGTTTCTTTATTGTCCCAAATTCCTTTCACAACTCCTTTGAACAGCCTGACAAGTAAACACTTTTAGAAAGATGTTTTTATCATTTAATTTTTCAGAAACATTTGAGCATCTTCAAAATTAAGGTCCACTATTTAGTTTTCAGACTTACTAACCACTTGATTAAACCAATCGATCCCTCAGATCGACACGAGCTTTGATCAGGTGGTTTTTCACTGTGTTTTTTGAAATTCCCAATTCCTCAGCAATCTCTTGGTAAGATTTGTCATGGTAATACGAAAGTTGAAGTACTTTCTTTCGCTGGCATGGCAAAGTTTCAAGTGCACTCTCTAAGCGTTCCAGAATTGATTCTTCTTCCTCTATAATTTCGGGGGAAGATTGATGAATTCGTGTAGAGTAATACTTTTCTAATCTTTCGCGATCTCGCTTTAGATGTTTAAAGTAGTCAATGACTTCATTTTTGGTAATTGTAAAAACGTATGAACGTACTCGATCTGCACATTCGAGGTCACATCGTTTTCTGAGTATTTTCATAAATACCTCATGAAAAATCGTTTCGGATTCCAAGGGATCTTTGACCATGGAGAGGATAAATCGAAGCACTGGTTTTTTGTACAACGAGTAAAAAGTCTCGATGGCATGGGTTTCTCCGTTTTTGAAATCCATTAACAGAGTAGGATCATAAGTGTTCATAGTGCTGGGCTGGAATAGGTTTGGGAAATTTTGAAAAAATCCAGCCGAGTCTTTACGCATATTGCGAATATAAATCCTCGATTTACGAAAATATTATATTCAGCATTTTTCTAGTATTAAGCTAAATATGAGTGTATTACGCCCATGTGATTTTAATATAATATTTGGGTGAAAATTGAACTGGAATAATTCACGTGTCTTTAAAAAATTAAAGAAAAATGCCTTGAGATGAAGTGTATGTTATTTTTTATGGGGTGTCAAGAAATTTCTTTTTATGGATATACGCTTATCTGCCGCCAACCAAATTTTATAAAGTTTCACCTCGACTTCCCACCACGGCGGGCAAGCTACTCGGTGTCCGTTAGTTTTTGTTTTTGAGGGAGGGGAGGAATATGCGGCGCAGCCGCATATTCCTCCCCTCCCTTTAAGAACATCAAATCCG
>NZ_JBKBKZ010000034.1:0-58834 GCF_046296635.1 Algoriphagus sp.
GCAAATTTGGCTGGAAAGAACTTTCATCTTCCTAGGTTTTTAAGTTAATTTATAACACACACGCCTCGTGGCGCACCAGATGTACACAGATTTTCAAAAATCGCAGGTCAATAACTTATTTGATTTACTCCAAAATTCTTATTTTCAAATCCATTCGAGCGTGTAAAATCCGGATTTCTTCGATGTTGGGTTGGTCCAATTTTCTATAAAAAATCAAATGTTCACCTGATTTATAACCAAAAATATCAGCCCTTATTTCAGGGTAATTTCTTTCCAAATAGGATTTATCAGCAAGCTTTTGGCAATCCTCAACCAAAGTAAAATAGTAGGAGTCTGCTTGATGTTCTGACCAAGTTTCAAAAGTGTATTCCCAAATTGCAGATAAGTCGTCAATCGCTTTTTGGGACAAAAAATAGCTACCCATTCCTTTTTTTTGCTTTCAGCGATTCCAGATGTTTCTGGGGATCAAAACCTTCTACAATTCCACTTTCAATTCCTTCTTGAATAGCATTTTTTTAAGGCTAAAACCTTGTTTTCCTCCTCCTCAAGCAATCGTAAGCCCGCACGAATGACCTCGCTGGCACTCGAAAATCTTCCTTCCGAGACTTTACTGTCCACGAAACTTTCAAAGTAATCTCCCAATGAAACTGATGTGTTGCGTCCCATTTTTTCTTTTTTCTCTAAGTTACCAAAAATTGGTAGTCCAAACTAGTTCTGCTTTCTGACTTTCGAATTCTGCCTTCTTTCTACTTATAGTGATCGAAATTTTCTATGAACCTGCCATCCACCCGAGTAAAATCCATTGAATCCCCTCACAGAACACCAAAGGCGCTAAGAAAAAACCAAAGGAAGAATCAGTTTAATAATTAAAAATTAGTGAAAAGCTTGACTATTTAAAAGTCAGTTCTTAAGTTAGATGAAAATTCAATTTTATGAAGAAGTTATTTTTACTTAACCTATTATTCTTCTTCGCATTAGAAGGTATTTCACAGAGCTGCGGGGACGATGGATTTTGGAAAGTTGGAAGCCAATTTGGCACCGAAAGACTTTCGTCCAATTGTGGAGATTTTATCTGCCATGGATTTGCAGCCGCCTATTGGGAAGATGGATTTACCCAAGGTTCCTCCTTGAATTCTATTAATCCCGGAATCGTAAATGTAAAAACATCCTACACCTCATCTGCTGGTTTTACAGACAGATATTATTTTCAAAACTCAAATAAATATATCCAAGTTTGCGGTCAAAGTCTCTCGAATGTGGATGTAATTACCCAAGTATTCGGAAGTTTTCCAGGCCCCCATTCCTTGGTTAGAGACCGAAACACCACTTTTAACCCTAAATTTATTTCAAAGTATGGTACTGAAAGCCCGGTAATCCGGCACGATTTCGATTCCACTCTTTATGAACTGCAAAATGCAGGTAAAACTGAACCTGATAAATATTATGTATTGTCCCTGCAGTAACCATTTCGGGAACCTATACCACGTCCAACTCAACCAATCATACTTTGGGAAATGGAAATCAGGTACCTTCTGGAAATGTATCCACCTACCTATCTATGGCAGGGATAAACAATGTAGTCTGGGAGAGATACCAAGGAAATCTCCCTTTTTGGGCACATACCAATCAGATGCATTTTACGATGCAATCTGGCAACTATGTTTCTTTTAGAATATATGCGCGCAGTGCTGGGAACGATACCTTGGCAGTTAGAAATGTTACTTATTATAATTATGGTAACTTCAGCCTCTACCCTAACCCTAGTAGTTCTACCATCAGCATTAATAGCGACTATAAGGAATCCATGGATTTGGAGATCATTCCTCTATCAATGAGCAGTAAAATTCTTGAATTTAAGATCACTGCTGATGAAAAAGTGGACATCCAAAATCTTCCAAAGGGAGAATACCTCGTCAGAATAAGAATAGGTGAGGATATAGTTTTGGAATCTAGATTGATGAAAAATGAATAAGGTTTTTATATTAATACTATCCCTCTCATTACTGAATTCAGAAGCTTTTTCTCAAACAAAAATCTTCGAAAAAATTGAATTAGGTTTCTCCGGAGGATTGGCTGTGCCAGTTGGTCATTTTAAAGAAATTTCTATAGCTCCATCCTTAGAACCTGTCCCACCGGGCTCTATTCCTGAGAGATTTCAGGGATTTCTCAAAAATGAAGGAGGGCAAGCAGAATTGGGCTACAGCCTGGGACTAAACCTGACCTATCATCTCACTCCTTCGGTTTTTATAAGCCTAAATTATCTTAAAACTCAGCATACCATAGATACCCATCCACAACAAATCTATTACGACGCCAATTTTAAATCCGAAATCGATTTAAATGGAGTCCCATTTGAAGTTCCGGGAAGATTGGAAAGTGACCCTTATCGCGCTAGTCTTTTTTACATAGGAGTAGGGTATCGTTTGCCTATTAATCGCCTGGAAGTTCGGTTTACTGGATTAGCAGGGATGAATAACCTGGAGTTTCCTTTTTATTCCTGGACCTATCAGATCTCCGAGACCACGTCTATTCCTCTAAGGCCATTTCCTGTTGACGGGCCTGTACCGACTAATCTCAGGGAATTTGCTTATGGATTAGAAACCAAACTCACCTACTCACTGTCTCAAAAGCTCAATATGAACCTTGCAGCCACCTATCTTCGTTCTGACCATCCTCATGACTATTGGACCAATACCCTTGCCGCATCTATCTTGTATGAAATTCAGGATGAAATTCGATATAGAAATCTAGCAGTTCAATTTGGCATTTCTTATCGTTTTACAGGAAAGGAATAAGAAGGATCGAATTAAATGAGTGATTCTCAAATGCTCAATAGAAGAACCTCTGGCTTATTGTTACGCGAAGGAATTTTAAAACGAATGTTAAGGCTAACAGCCAATACTATTTAGGGGAGGGCATTTTTTAAGATTTCTAAATTGAGCTTTCTGCCTTCCAAATAATCCCACTTGCCCCAATCCCTTAAAACATCTAGCTTCGAAACAGAATAATAAATCCAATGAAGAACATCAACTTATTCATTTTCGCAGCGCTTTTTGCTTGGGCTTGCAAATCCGGCCCCGAAAATCCCGCCGACTCAGTCTTTATCAATGGAATCGTCTACACCGTGGACGAAGCCAATCCCAAAGCTGAAGCCGTCGCTGTCAAAGACGGATTAATCCTCGCCGTTGGCACTTCAGAAGAAATCCAAGCCTACGTGGGCGAATCCACCGAAGTAATCGATCTAAGTGGGAAAACCATGACTCCCGGTCTTGTAGAATCCCACGCTCACCTCATGGGAATCGGCTACAACAAGTTGGAAATCGACCTGATGTACGTCAAAACTTACGATGAACTCATCGAGAAAGTCGCAGAAGCAGCAGCAAAGGCAAAACCCGGCGACTGGATCACCGGTCGCGGCTGGCATCAGGACAAGTGGCTACAAATGCCCGATAAGACCGTCAAAGGCTTCCAAACTCACGATGCATTAAGTGAAGTCACTCCAAACAATCCTGTCTATCTCGCTCATGCTTCAGGCCACGCTTCTTTTGTGAACAAAAAAGCGATGGAGCTTGCAGGAATCACTCCTTTGCGGAGCGAAAAACCAACGCAGGAAGTACAAGGCGGGGAAGTCCTTCGCGATGACTTAGGAAATCCAACCGGAGTTTTGGTGGAGCGCGCATCCACTTTGGTGAGCAAATTGATTCCTGCGGAAACTCCAGAACGAGCTGAAGAAGCTTTGGCTTTGGCACTTCAAGAACTCGCAGAAAAAGGAATCACTTCATTCCATGATGCAGGAAGTGGACAGGATGTAATTGATTTATTGGAGAAATTTAAAAAAGAAGGAAAACTTACAGCCCGCCAATACATTATGCTTTCCGGCCGTCAGCCGGAGCTATTGGAGGCTTGGTACAAAAAAGGTCCTATGATCGATCCGGATCACATGGTAACTGTTCGGTCCATCAAGTTGAACTGTGATGGTGCACTTGGCCCTTGGGGAGCTTGGCTTTTGGAAGATTATGCCGACAAGCCTGGTCATCGAGGACATGAGACTTTGCCGATGTCGGTAGTAACAGAGGTTTCTGAGAAAGCACTTCCATTGGGTTTCCAAGTTGCGGCTCATGCCATTGGTGACCGCGCCAATCAGGAGATTTTGGACAGATTTGAGGCTGCCTTGGCCAAAAATCCGGAGGCAAAAGACCACCGGTTCCGTATCGAGCATGCACAGCATTTGCATCCGGATGATATCCCAAGATTTGGTCAGCTTGGCGTGATAGCAGCCATGCAGGCGATTCATTTAAGTTCGGACCGACCTTGGGCGATAAATCGCTTGGGAGAAAAACGCATCATCGACGGTGCATATGTATGGCAAACACTCATGCAAACCGGCGCCGTAGTGACCAACGGAACCGATGCTCCGGTAGAACCCGTGGATCCGATTCCTTCTTTCTTTGCTTCTGTTTCCCGCAAAACTCTTCAAGGACTACCGGAAGGTGGTTACGAAGCCGAGCAAAAAATGACACGTGCGCAAGCGCTTAAATCTTATACTTTGGATGGAGCATTCGCCGAGTTTGAGGAAGATTTCAAAGGTTCTATTGAAGTTGGAAAAGCCGCTGATTTCACCGTTTTCGACAAGGACATTATGAAAATCCCTGAAAATGATATATTGAATGCTAAAGTGGAGATGACTGTGGTGGGAGGGAAAGTAGTGTTCAGTAGGCAGTAGAGTGTCAGCCTGAGCGCCAGCCTGTCCGGTAGGCAGGGAGTCGAAGGCAGTTTTCAGTCTCAGTAGGCAGTTGGTACCCGTCACTGCGAGGCACGAAGCAGTCTTAATCTAAAGTTAAAGAGCTGAAGTCAGAAAGTTTACCTACAGCAGATAGGCTGAAAAAATCATAGACCTGTCCGGTATCGAAAGCTGGTCAGGTCTTTTTTTTCAAACTTGTTGAATGTCTTGCGACGTTATTTGAAAGTAATTAAAAGTCAGAGCGCCACAGTTAGTATGAAATTCGGTGAGCTATAAATTGACAAGACCTTCGAGGTTTTGGAAAACCTCAAAGGTCCGACCACCCTATAATTCCCTTATAAGCTAGGCTTATGATTCAGATAAAATAAAATTTCAAAAGAATCAAGAAAAAATTTGATTTAAGATTTTCGCTGATTTTTGAAACTAAATTCTGAATTATCAATGAGGTTTTATTGCATTAAAAGAAAATTTGGTAAATTTTAATTTTATTTGTTTTAGGATTTATCAAAGAATTAATTGAGCCAAACCATTTCTTGCTTTTTTTATTTTTCTTTTAGTTATTAGATATAATAAGTCCTTTTTTTTACCTAAACGTAATTTTTTATGAGAATTTTTGGATTGATTGCGCTTTATGCAACAGGGTTATTTCTAATAGCCAGCTTGCTATTGGAGGGATGCGGTGACCACATCGAGCCAAACCAAAAAATCACATCAAATTTTAATAACTCCTGGGCAAAAGCTATCCTGCCTGAAATTAAGGAAAATCACGAAAAGTCGGATTCAATAGGTAGCCTATCAAAGTGGATCCATAGACCGGTTGGTCTAGTACGATATCCAGATGATCTAACCCTTGATTTTTTAACTAATGGAGAATAAAATTTTCCCATCGGCTATTCTTAATAACACTGTCGAGGTGTTTGATTCAAGGATCAGTATTCGGTCGAAGGTGATTTACCTGACCTGTTTAGGGTTAATTCTTGTGATCGCGATGTCTCTGCCGCTGATTGTGGTGGATGTAGCCGTGCAGACTAGAGGCACTTTTCAGTCAGCCCTTCAGCGAAATCCAGTACAGATTGCCACAGGCGGCCGACTTGAGTCTTGGAACCTTTCCGAAAATCAGAAAGTGGAAAAAGGTGAAGTCCTCGCACTGATCCGAGGTGAACAATTGAACTTAGAAATGAAAGGGCTTGAAAATCGACTTGCTCTATTGCAGAGTTTTATCAGGGATTTGAGGATTCTGATCAAATTTCAATCCTACGAGGAAAAGCCTAATCCAACCCTGAAATCCAGCTTATACCAAGCCGCTTGGTTAGAATTTCAGTCTCAACTTCTCAATCATGAAATGGTGCTCCAAAAGCTGGATCGGGATTTCCAGCGAGCAAAGAGTCTCTTTGACAGTAAATCAATTGCCTTTGCTGAATTCGACGAGGTCCAAGTCCAATACCAACAGGCAAGCACACAGCTGGAATTACTCAAAAAGCAACGCCTAAATCAATGGGGACAGGAACTGATCAATCATAGCAACGAACGCGACCGACTCATCAATCAACTCGAAGTAGCTCTGGAGCAAATGGATCAATATAAAATCATAGCTGGGACTTCAGGAACTCTAATGAACGTCCTGAATTTGAATGCGGGTGATTTTGTCTATCCCAACCTAAAATTGGCTGAGATTTCACCTGACTCGGAACTGATGGCCGTGACTTACCTCTCTCCGGTGGATATTGCTTTTCTGGAATTGGGGCAGGAAGTTAAATTTCAAGTCGATGCCTACAATTACAATCAGTGGGGAGTCGCAACTGGCAGGGTGGTGGAAATCGCTAATGACCTTTCCTTGGTATCTGAAAAAGAAGCTGGGTTTTTAGTGACTTGTAAATTGGACTCCCTGATCATGAAGCTTCCCAGTGGGCAAAAAGGTGAGATTCGTAAAGGCATGACCTTCAATGCCCGATTTGTGGTAGCGAGGCGTTCGCTTTTCCAACTGCTTTATGACAAAGTGGATAATTGGCTCAATCCTTCACTTTCAAAATCATCCTAATTTTTTAATCCAATGAGCATCAAAATCAAACAACGCGATATTACGGATTGTGGGGCAGCTTGTCTGGCTTCGGTAGCCGCATTCTACAGGCTGGAGTTACCCGTAGCGAAGATTCGGCAGATGGCCTCTACTGACCAGAAAGGCACCAATGTCTTGGGCCTGATCGAAGCTGCGACAAAAATGGGCTTTTCGGCCAAAGGAGTCCGAGGGGAATTCGGTGCTTTGCTGGATGTTCCCATGCCGGTCATCGCCCATGTCATCGTGAAAAAAGTCCTGCACCACTATGTGGTGTTGTACAAAGTCACTGACAGGCAGGTGGAATACATGGATCCGGGCGATGGACAGATCCATAAGGTGACCCCTGAAGCATTTAAGGAAATGTGGACAGGTGTTCTCGTCCTCCTGATGCCCAATGAGGAATTTCAGGCATTGAATCAAAAAGTAGGCACTTGGTCCAGGTTTTGGTTTTTGGTTCGTCCGCACCGTAGCGTCATGATCCAATCCTTGCTTGGAGCTGTAGTCTATACAGTCCTGGGACTGTCTACCTCAATCTATGTCCAAAAGATCATCGATCATGTATTTATCGGTAGAAATACTAATCTGCTGAATCTTCTTTCGGTGGCGATGATTGTGCTGTTGGTCTTTCAATTATTCATCGGAACCTTCAAAACACTATTCATCATCAAAGTCGGGCAGCGAATTGATGCCCGATTAATTTTGGGTTATTACAAGCACCTGCTGTCCTTGCCTCAACGGTTTTTTGACACAATGCGAGTCGGAGAGATTATCTCCCGGATCAACGATGCGGTAAAAATCCGGGCCTTTATCAATGATGTTTCCATCAGTTTTTTGGTCAATGTATTCATCATCCTGTTTTCGTTTGCGCTGATGTTTACCTTCTACTGGAAGCTGGCCTTGGTCATGCTGCTGCTGATTCCACTGTATGCGGTCATTTATTGGATATCCAATCGACTCAACAAGAAAGTGGAACGAAGGCTCATGGAAGAGTCCGCCGAACTCGAATCCCAACTCGTCGAATCCATTACCTCGGCAGGTACCATCAAGCGCTTTGGCGCAGAGGATCACGCCAATATCAAGACCGAGATGCGGTTCATCGCCTTGCTTCGGACGGTATATCAGTCAGGGCTAAACAGTGTTTTCTCTGGAACCTCTTCCGAAGCGGTATCCAGGTTGTTTACGATTATCCTTCTCTGGGTAGGTGCAGGCTATGTCCTGCAAAACGAGATTACTCCCGGAGAATTGATGTCATTTTACGCCTTGACCGGGTACTTGACCGGACCCATTTCCAGTCTGATCGGGATGAACAAAACTATTCAAAACGCCCTGATTGCGGCTGACCGCCTCTTTGAAATCATGGACTTGGAGGTGGAGCGATCGGATGAGACTTTTCCCATCAAAAAATCAGATGTAGGTGACATAACTTTTCGTGAAGTTTCGTTTCGCTATGGATCTCGGGCAAATGTGTTCGAAGGCCTTTCGCTGGCATTTCCCAAGGGAAAGATCTCCGGAGTCATCGGGGAGAGCGGATCCGGGAAAAGCACACTGGTTTCCCTCCTTCAAAACCTCTACCCCCTCCAATCCGGGAATATCTACATCGGGGAGCACGACATCAAGTTTGTGGACAATACCTCCCTCAGGCGGATCGTATCCGTGGTGCCACAGCGAATAGATCTATTTGCCGGGAATGTACTGGAGAATATCGCCTTGGGAGATTATCAACCCGATATGCAGCGAGTAGTGCATATTTGTCATCGGCTGGGGATGATGGATTTTGTGGAGAGTCTGCCCAATGGATTTGGGACTTACTTGGGAGAAAATGGAGCCTCGCTGTCCGGAGGACAAAAGCAGCGAATCGCCATCGCAAGAGCCTTGTACCGGGATCCCGAAATCTTGATCCTAGATGAGGCCACATCCTCCCTGGATCCGGACTCGGAGCAGTTTGTACAGCAGGCCATCCGTATGCTGGCTACTGAAGGGAAAACTATCATCTTCATTACCCATCGACTGGCAGCCGTACAAGAGTTTGACAGACTGTACGTGCTGGATAAGGGGAAGCTGGTCGAGGAAGGTAATCACGCGGAATTAATCGAAAAAGAAGGGAAATACTTTCAGATGATCCGAAAGCAGTTAGTACTGCTTTAAGTAGCAAGTAGCTGGTATCAAGTTTCAAGATAGAGGAATAGGCATATGTATATCAGTTAGTTAGAGAAAAGATTAATTTTAAACTTTTAAGGAAACGAGCCATGGAATTTATCAAGCAAATCGAGCGCTTACAGCTATTAAATAAGCTTGTTAAGGAAAAGCGAACAGGAAGTCCGGAGGAACTTGCCGAGCGATTGGGACTGAGTAGGAGGCAATTATATTCCTATCTTGAATTTTTGAAAGATTATGGGATGGATATTGTCTATTCTAGAAAAACAAATAGTTTTATTTTCAATAATGGAAAGGAGCTTGAAATTGTATTCCAATTCCAAGTTTTGGAGGAAGACGTCAGTAAGGAAATAAATGGTGGAAAAATTTTAGAAAATATTTTTCCGTGCTGTTTTTTTGCACGGAGCGAAACTAAGTTAGCTTCATGATCAGCCATCAAGATCAATGCTAGCTAAAGATCAAGATCGTGCTGTGATGAGGTAATCTGACTCCTGTAAAAGGTCAGGAAAACGAAAACAAAACGAACTGATGGAAAAGTTTAAAGAACTGAGCATCGAGGAGATGCAGGAAGTAAATGGGGGATTAACATGGATAGCCTTAGCTGGAGTCGTGGTAGTAAGTCTTGCTGTTGAGGCATTATTAAATCCTGGAGCAACAATTGATGCAATGAAAAGTGGTTGGGATAAAGCAGGCGAACTTGAAAAATATGCAAACTTATAAATTTAAAAAAATGAATAAATTTCAAGAATTGAAGGAAAAGGAACTCATAGACGTACACGGTGGTGGCCTAAGTGAAATAGGGGAAGCCCTATGGGGAGCAGTTGGATATGTAGCTAGAGTTTGGGATATCTCCTGCCGATTAGCAGCAAATAATGGCACATTAACGGATCCCCAGTTTCATAGTAAATAACTTATATAAAGGCTCACAATCACTGAAAATTCTGTTTTTCAGTGATTGTTTTATCATACATCATGGTTAAAAATAATTACAAACGAATTTGTCTAATTTTTTCGCTTTTCATTATTTCTTTCTTATTAATAAACTATTATAGGCCTATCAAAGCTAAATATGAATTTAATGATTTTGGATTAGCCGATAGTGGCTCAGGTATGATTTCAATAATGATCGTTTATCTTGCAATTTCGAAAAAAAAAATGTCCTATCTTGAATCAAAGAATTTAGCAATCGCAATCTTATTATTATATATTATTCAAGAGGTTTTGTCTTATTTTTTTAAGTCTATTGGCACATATGATTTTAAGGATATAATTTACTATGTATTTGGTTTTGTTATTATTTATTACCTTGATATTAAAGGGCGTAAAAATGAATCTGATAATAATAATAATAATTTAAGATAAAGTCGAGACCACCGATAGGGGTATTCTAAATCAAATTTCTAATTTCAAATAACTTACTTATAAAAGAGTTAAGTACAAATCTAATGGAGATGGACAGTGGGGAAGGAAAGGTCCCAAAATATGACTAGACAACTACTTTTTTATGGCGTAACATTGATAATGGCTGTTACTCATGCCGCTCCTTTATAAAAAATGTACTGCCCTTACATGTGGAGGAATTTGCGAGCCACAATTACCGTTTTTTAACCACTGTTACGACCTGTCTTTTTGCTCTGCAGTAGAAATCAATGTTGTTGAAATCGGAGCTAATGCTATTAAGACTATCAATTAAATGTATCAAAGTTTCTGACGATGGTTACCCTAGACCCCGATAAATTATGATTAACCAAATCCAGGATATTTTCCTTTTTTTGACTACAGGTAGAGTATCTGAAGAATCTATTGGATCAAACATTAAATTACTTATTAATCTCTACATATTGAAATATGGATTTTATTTATTATTTGCTTTACTTAATTTGTTTCTATTCGATTTAAGGATTGATGGAAATATAAAAGGACTTAATAGACAAGGTTTTTTCAAGGATTTAATTAATTTCCTTATATTAGCACCCATTATAGAAGAAATTATTTGCAGATTTCACTTAAATTTGAAACTGAAAAATATCACCTTATCTTTAATTGCAACTTGCATAATTTTTTATGATCAAATTTGGTTTCTATTATTCTTAATTTCATATTTTTTAATTTTAATTTTAATATCTAGCTTGAAAAAGCAATCAAATAATTTTATTTTTGTATATATCTCTGCCTTCATTTTTGGCGTCTCCCATCTAGCCTATAAGGATCTTTCCTATTCGTATGAAGATATATTATCTTACATTTATATTTTTACCCCAAGATTTTTAAGCGGACTAATATACTCTTACTTATTTTTTAAAAAGGACATTTATTTCTCTATTTTTCTTCACTTTTTATGGAATCTCTTTCCCTTTATTATTTACCAATTGGCAAATTCCCCTTAATAAAATAATAGACCGGATTTAATTCCTATAAAATCATTCAAAATAATCAGCTTTTAATGAAAGACATCGCAAACAACCTCCTCTCCTTCCTCAAGTCCCCCTTTCTCCCTGAAGCTTATTCCCCCATTAAACCAAATACCTTTCTGATCTTACTAATTTTGACCTTGGCAATCATCATCCCTTACGCTTTGATTTTAGAAGCAGCAGGTATGGATCAGTTTGACCATAAACTGGAGGAATTGCTTAAAGACAACAAATGGGTGGTAGCCATTGCAGTTATTTTCCTGGCTCCACTATTGGAGGAACCCATATTCCGACTTCATCTTGACTTGAAAATATCTTCTATTTGGTGGGGAATTGGGCTTTCGGTTCTTATGTTAAGCGAGGTATGGTGGCCAGTCGTATTGATTTGGATGTACTTGTTTTTCTTGACATACCGAGTGAGTAAAGGAAATCCACCAAATCTGAAGTATGTAATCTGGATTTCCTCTGCCTTATTTGCCTTAGTTCATATGGGTAACTTTACCGATTTTGATTATGGCAAATACTTTTATTGGGTACCCTTTATGGTAGGAGCACAGTTTGTGGTGGGTTTGGTATTGAGTTATATCCGATTGAATCATGGGATGAAATGGGCCATCATCTTTCATGGGGTGTATAATGCAGTACTGATCATTCCGGCGGTTTATTTTTATGAAGGATTGACATAAAGACTCGTTTTGATTAATTTAAAAATCGATCAACTTGCTACATTTTTAACTTTCTAAACTGTCATGCGCAAATTCACCCGATTTCTTTTCTTGACCTTTGCTACCGTCTATGGGCTTAATGCTCTATATGTCATATTTTTCATTTCCTCTAAGGATGAGATTAGGCTATTTAGTTTCTGGGAAACCAATAAATGGGTAGCAGGACTGGTTTATCTGTTTTTCTCATTCATATTCTTAAGTTCGGAAAGAGTTAAAATAAAAAATAAAGAAGAGCCGATTGAATAGCTTATGGAAAAGAAACTAGCCTCTAGTCACCGCCCTGATAGTAATCGGAATTTGGGTCAATCTTTTGGTCTTTATTGTTGACTTTGGATTGGGTCAACGATTTCGTAGGTTTTTGGCCTCCAGGATTTGAACTTTTAGTAGACAAACGTTGATTCAGCCAATGTTAGACAAATTGGATTATCTCTGCTAAAAGCAGATGGCTGGTTTTTAAAAGAGCAGAACGGGAGTCACCGACAATTTAAGCACCCAACCAAAAAGGGAAGAGTTACAATAAATGGTAAGCCACGCGATACGCTAAGTCAAGAACTGCTAAATAGTATCTGGAAGCAAGCTGGTTGGAAATGATTTAAATGAATTAATAAATGGAAACTATCACTGCTACAATCACGTGGGACAATAATTACGGTGCCTTTTGCGACCTTTTACCGGGTTGTGTGGCTACTCATGCGACTTTAGAAGGTGCTAAAAATTCCTTTGAAGAAGCAGTAAAACATCACTTAACCGGAATAAAGGACGATGGTGAAGAGATTCCTTCACAATTTCTTTCTGATTATTCCTTTGACTATAATCTCAATACTCGAGCTCTTTTAAAAGCGATGGATGGCAAAGTCAGTAGAGCTGCAATCGCCCGAGCTTCGGGAATTAATGAGCGTCAATTGGGACACTACATCACGGGCCGAGTAGTTCCTCGTCCAGAAAACCGAAGAAAAGTCGTAGAAGGACTTCATCGGATCGCTTCCGAACTCCTTAAAGTGGTCTAGGAATAGGCTGAAACTCGCAACCCCATTAGACCTGTCAATCCGCCTCGGCGAATTGATAGGTCTTTTTTTTTATCAAAACTCAGGAATCCCCACAAAATATAAATCAAATCCCCAGCTAGTTGTAGTTTCTTCTCAGCACCTTTGAAGTTCAATTAGACGCTAGGTGGAATTTGTTTTCCCTACAAGCCAGCCCAAGGTTAAAATCTTCCAAAAGGAAGATTTCTTAAAACCTTGTCCAACCCTCATATCCTAACCATCCACGATAGCTATCGGGATGCAATTGGTTGAAAAACTTCAACCCAACCCCACCAATTCATAACTTGTGCTTCTTCCACCGCCTGACTGCTTCACCAATACTCCCTGCTCTTCAAGATTCTGAATATCCCGTAGCGCCGTGTCGGTGGAAACTTTTGTGATTTTAGCCCATTTGGAAGTATTCAGCTTTCCGTCAAAACCATCCAACAGTTTGTTCATCATTAGTTTCTGACGTTCATTGAGGGATTTAGCAGTTAAGAAATTCCAATAGGCGGCCTTCTTGAGTACGCTGTTTAATGTTTCTTCTGCTTGAAAAAGGGCTCTTTCCATACAAGATAGGAACCACTGAATCCAGCTGCTGATATTAAGATCGCCTTTTTGCGTTTTTTCCAAAATCTCGTAGTACTGCTTCCTTTCTTTTTGAATCTGAGCCGACATACTATAAAAACGTTGTTTGCTTTCATCGGATCGAGCTAACTGCAAATCAGTCAAAGCTCTTGCTATACGCCCATTTCCATCATCAAACGGATGAATGGTGACAAACCACAAGTGAGCAATGGCTGCTTTCAGAACCGGATCTAAGTCAATTTTGGAGTTGAACCATTGGAAAAAGACCTTCATTTCTTCAGCCACGACTTCTGAAGGTGGGGCTTCAAAATGCACCCGTTCTTTGCCCATTGCACCGGAGACGACTTGCATTGCGCCTGTGTCAGGAGTTCGCCATGATCCGACAGTGATCTTGTGCATGCCACTTCTTCCCGTAGGAAACATCGCAGCATGCCAACCAAACAAGCGATCGCTTTCTATTGATTTTTCAAAATGCTGTGTGGCATCAAGGAGCATATCTACCACCCCTTCGACATGGCGATCTGCAGGAATTGATCCACCGATATCGATACCCAATTTGCGGGCAATAGAAGATCGAACCTGATCAGCATTTAAATACTCACCTTCAATTTCACTTGTCTTGAGAACATCTTGGGTAATCGTCTGAAGTACGGCCTCTTCTTGTAGCGCAAAACCAAGGCTGATCATTCGACCGGTAAGTTTACCTTGCTTGTGACGGACTGATGCCAATAGGGAAGCAATTTGACTTGCATCCCAAGAGAAGTTTGGCCAGTTCCTATGTTGATAGATATACATTATTCACCGCATAATTTACGGTAAATGTATAGGATATTCACCGCATCGTGAAATAAATCTCGCAAAATGTGCGGTGAATAGATTGCTTTTTTCCCGCAAATGATATTTCTCAAACCGGATTAAGATTTTAAAAGTGTTTGTTCCTTTTCTGCTGCATACAAGGAGCATAGAGTAGTTGTCAACAACAATTTGATTATATACGTGGATTCGTGAATCCAGCTACATACATGGACATAACCTCCATTTAGCTCTTACAGACCTCTTCTCAAAACCTATCAATCCCCACAAAATACAAATCAAAGCCCCCCAAGCCTCCGGGACGGTTTGACGAGAAGATCATCAGGCGATTGGCAAACTCTGGATGGTCAGAAACAACAGGGCGATATTCATCAAATTCTGAGTTGATTTTGGGTCCAAAGTTGACAGGTTCAGTCCAGCCGTTGGCTGTTTTCTGAGAATAGTACAGATCATATCCTCCAAATCCTCCTGCACGATCTGAAGAGAAAACCAACAAATCCCCATAGACAAAAGGCATGTGATCGTTAGAGGAAGTATTCAGATTCAGTTTTCTCACTGTTTTTGGATTGCTATTTAAGAGAAAATGCCAAGCACTTTGATTAGCTGGAAGATCCGCTTCATAGATTTCAAACTTCCCGTCTTCTTGAAAAGCAACATCATTGCATTTATATTTCGCCACTGAAATACTTTTTCATTTGCTCAGCAAAAAATCTGTTATTTTTCAATCCCAATAAAGAAGATGTGCTTTTAATTTTTCCATTCAACTCAAATTCGAACTTTCATTAAATTATACTCCATGAAGAAATACCTACTCTTAGTTTGGCTGCTTTGCCTGACCGCAACTTTTGCGCTAGCGCAGGAGATAAAACCCATGTCCTGGAAGGACGTCGCCACCTGGAAATATATGCCCAACAGTGCCTTCAAACTTTCCCCCGACGGACAGTGGATGGCTTATGCCCTGATTGGAATCGAAGCTGACGGCGAATTGATCCTTCAGAAAGTTTCTGATCCGGAAAGCAAAAAAACTTTTCCAATCGGAAATACCACGTTTCCTGGATTTGAATTCAGTGAAAACAGCCAATGGATCGCTTTCAAGGAATATCCAAAGTTCAAAGAGAAAGAGTCTAATGAAAAAGCCAAAGGCAAGCCACTCAAAGAAAAACTCCACCTGATCAAACTCGGCACGGATGACAAAAAGACATTTGAAGGAGTTGGCGGATTCAGCTTCAACAATGACGCTTCGTCGCACCTATTAATCAACTTGCCCAAAGAAGGAAATGGAGAAGCAAAAGGCTCTGATGTCTTGATCTACCACCTCAAATCCGGCAAATCCCAAAACCTCGGTAATGTCCGTGAACACTCTGCAAACAAAGCTGGGACGCACTTGGCATATTCCGTCGATGCAGCCAACTCACAAGGAAATGGACTTTATATTTTAACTCTTTCCAACAGCTCCATTCAAGTCCTTGACTCGGATGAAGCGGGTTACCAAAGCATCAACTGGACCGAAAAAGGTGATGCATTTGCAGCCTTGAAGATGAAAAAGGATAAAAAGTACAAGCAGGATCTCGGCATTTTACTTGGGGTGAAAAACCTCTCCAATCCTCAGGTTACCCTTTACGAACCTGCAAAAGATTCCACAGGATTTGATCAGAAATACACCATCAGTCAAAACCGTCGTCCGATGTGGTCCGAGGATTTGACCAGACTTTTTTACGGAATTCACCCTTTGGTTTTGGCTGAAAAGGAAACTCCCAAAAAGGAGGAGAACAAAGATTCTCTGGCTACAACTGAGTCACTGAAAATTGCCAAAATCATGGCAGATACCACCATCAAGTCCATTGCTGATCTGCAGAAAGCGATCGCGAAATTGGATACTGGAAAAGTAAATGGCAAAAAGTCCAATGATGCCAAAAAGCCTGAAATGACTATCTGGCATTGGCAAGATGATCGCTTGCAGTCCCGTCAGCAAGTCTTGGAGAATATGGACAAAAACTACAGCTTTTGGGCCATGTATGATGTTACTAGCAAGAAGCACATCGCACTGCAAGACAGTACCATGAAGGATCTGAATATTTTACCCTATCAGCACTTTGCTCTGGGATCTGATCAGCAAAGCTATGAGCTCGACATCAATTTGAATGGCCAAAACTATCAGGATTACTTTTTGGTGGATTTAAAAACCGGTGTAAAAACTCCGCTTTTCGAGAACTTCTACCTCCCTTCTTACGCTTCGATGCCACGACCCTCGACAGATGGCAAAAAGCTGCTTTATGGTAAAGATGGGCATTTCTATGTCTACGATATCTTGGCAAAAACCCACTCCAATATCACCGAGAAGCTTCCTGTTTCAGTGATCAATACAGAGGATGATCACAATGTGAAAGATCCACTTCAAAATCCTTTGGGCTGGAGCAGCGACAGCAAATATGTCTTGGTACGCGACGGCTGGGATATCTGGCAGATTCCAATGTCAGCTAAGGAAAATGCAATCAACCTCACACAAAACGGAAAAAAAGATAAAATCCGCTACCAATACCGCTTCACACTTGATCCAGAGGAAAAGGGAATCGACTTAAGCAAAACTGTTTATGTCAGAACCTATGGAGAATCGACCAAGAAAAGCGGTGTTGCTACCCTTTCTCCTGCGAAAGCCGGATTGGCAGCAGGACCAAAGATGCTTATTTGGGAGGATGCTAATATCGGAGGAATCGCTAAAGCTAAAAAGTCAGGCGTGTTCACTTACTCCAAGGAGAAATTCAACGAACCAACCCAAATTTATCTGACAGATGCCACGCTTGCGAATGGTAAGAAAGTCACCGAAAATGCACCTGATGCCGGCAAATTTGCTTGGTCTAAAGGGGTGAAATTGGTGGATTATGTGACCACAAAAGGCGATTCGCTTCAGGCTGCGCTCTTCCTACCAGCCGGTTATGTAGAAGGCCAAAAATATCCAACCGTTGTCTATTATTACGAAAAGCTATCTCAAACTCTCCACAACTGGTCTAATCCAAGCTATAGCGGAACAGGCTGGAGTCCAAGCATGTACACCAGTAATGGCTACGCAGTATTGATCCCGGATATTGTTTACAAAATGGATGATCCTGGAATGTCTGCCGTTTGGGCGGTGCTTCCTGCCGTGGACGCTGCCATCAAAACAGGTGTCATCGACGAAAGCAAAATGGGACTTCACGGCCACAGTTGGGGTGGATACCAAACATCCTTCCTGATTACTCAGACTAACAGATTCAAAGCTGCGGCAGCTGGAGCACCGTTGACTAATATGATTTCGATGTATGACTTGATCTACTGGAATTCCGGTGGAGGAAACATGTCAATCTTCGAAGCTTCTCAAGGTAGATTCTTGGGCGGACCTTGGGATAATTGGGATGCCTACGAGCGAAACAGCCCAATCTATCATGTAAAAAATGTACTGACTCCCCTATTGATGCTTCACAATGACAAAGACGGCGCAGTGGACTTCACTCAGGGCGTGGAATATTACAATGCATTGAGAAGGCTGAAAAAACCAGTTATTATGGTTCAGTATATTGGTGAAAATCACGGACTCGGCAAACTCGAAAACCGCAAGGATTACAGCGTACGAATGATGGAATTCTTTGATCACCACTTGAAAGGTGAACCTGCTCCGGAGTGGATGAGTAAAGGTGTCCCAAGATTGAAGCTGGGAGAGCACTTGGAAGAAAGAGCTTTTTGAATTTCGGATTTCGGATTTGAGACAATCTAAATTTTGACCTAAGTAACTAAAATCCCCTGATGAATTTCACCAGGGGATTTTTTGGTTTAGATCAGTCCAGCATCTTCAAGTTCCTTTTTTAAATTTTGGTATCTTTTCAATTTATCTTCAAGGAGAGCTTTTTCAATGGGATAGTAACCTGTTTTTTCAGGATTACTAGATTCTTCTATTTTTACTACTTTCAAAACAAATTCTTCCCCTACCTCTAATTGACGAGAAAGCCACTGGTAGTTTTCTTGCTTTTCAATATTTAATCCTGAAAAAGACAGATCAAGGAAATCTTGATTTTCCGATTTTACTCGAGTGAATATTATAGAAGTGACACCTTCTTGCAATCCAGCGACTAAATTCTCTTTACTGCTCTTTAATTCAAAACCTATCATAATACCTTATTTATTTTTATCTCAGAGAACAATTTATGAAGTCCCATTCTTTCTGTACTCTACAATATTGAAGACAGGAAGAACAGGGCATATTTTTATTGGCATATTGAACCACACACTGATTGTAAAGCCTTTGACAATGATCATAATTGGCTTGATCCCAGTTAGTAGTCATTAAATCATAAACATTATAAATCCATAAAGAAAATAATACTCCTCCTACAACTATTTCACCTATTGGAGTGGGTTCAGCGACGGCAACAATAATCATTGTTGAAATAATTCCTCCATCGAAGTCAACTGAGGAACTAAAAAAATATTGGGGGATGAATCCATTTTCTTCCATTACTGTTACATCCGGCATCAACCAACCATTGATATCAGCATCATAGGTGTAAATTGTACCATCTGGAGCAATGGCTTTCATACCATCCTGAGGATTATTTAAATCTTGCCCTTCAATTAAAGGTTTGAGCCAATACGAAACATCTTCAGGATCCAAAGGACCCGGTTTTCCCAAATCCCTCGGGTTGGTATAATTTCCTCCAGAACCTCCAAATGAATCACCTCCAGAATCATCATCTCCGCTTTCACTTGGTGAAGTGCTTTCACAGATTTCTACATCTGCAAATCTAACCTCTGATATAATACATTGGTTTTCAAAGCAAACTGTTGTATATCCTGTAACTACCCTTTCTGTTCTACATCCTGCAATTCTAGCATTAATTCCTTCATTTGATACTATTTTTCCATTATCGTATTGTGCTTCACTAAACACTTCACCATCTAAGTCGATCATTTGGATAATTCCTGAAAAATTCCCAAAGCCTTGCCTTCTTTTTTTGGTGTCTAACCATTTTTTCTCAGGAATATAATTGAGTACATAAGAATTCGTGGTGCTGGCATTTTTCACAATAACCAGATTTCCAAATTCTTCCGAGCCAGATGAAATTAGGGGAATCGTATAGGTTATCTCATCATTGACCTGATCTTCATGTTTGTAGGCTTTCGCCCAATTGGCTCTTTCCAGAAAATCAGGTTTGCCTTCTTGTTCTCGATTTCCAATTGATGGAACGCTAATTTCATTTTGGTACTTCCTTAAAAAATCATCTTTTTGAATGGACGTAAAAGTCCTTAGGATTTTTTCTTTTGGCAATTCTGATAATCCACTTGATAGTTTGGGTTCTTCTACACAAGAAGAAATAACTAAACAAAAACTAAATAGTAAACCAAAAGATCTAGAAAATAGAAATCTTAACAGGTTTTTGCTGTTGGGGGGGGGGTATTTTGTTTTTCATAAAAAAGAGATTAGGTAAAAGATTTAATTATGAGTTTAACCTAATAAATACATTTAAGAAATCAAAGATTAGAGCCAAAAATTCATTGAATTTTGTCATTCTTTAAAAAATCTCTCAAAGCACGAGATGTAAAACTGACCGAGCAAACTCGAAAACCGCAAAGACTACAGTGTCCGGATGATGGAGTTCTTCGATCACCACTTGAAAGGTCTGCCAGCTCCTAATTGGATGAGCAAAGGAGTTCCAAGGTTGAAATTGGGTGAGCATTTGGAGGAAAGAGCTTTCTAGAAAGTGAGAAGGATGAAATCAGAAGGATGAAAAATTCCCCGGTTTTGATTCATCGGGTTTTTTTTTCACTAATTCAGATTATAAATCATTGGAATCTAAACTATTAAGATTCAATATGCTGTCATAAGTACTTTCCAATTTTTGGATCAGTTCATGGAGTAGTTTTAGGTTTTCATCTTTGCAGTCAGCGAAATGGCTTAGCTCAAAACTAAACATATCTCCATTTGAAAAAACCTCATCAAGTTCTTGATATTCACCGTTCATTGCCACATTTATCATGGAAGTGATAATTTCATTTCTTGATTTGGATAGGGTAACACATACTTCCCTGATCGCATTTTTATAGTTTTCCATGCCTCTTAATTTAAAAATTGATTCCACCTTTCATCCTTCATCTCATCTTTATTGAGCCCCAGAAAATTGTTGTAAGCTTCTTTAAATTCTCTTTTATACTTCGGATTGACCTCCAAAGGATATAATCTGAAAATGGGGTACTTTTCCAGCAGTGCCTCGAAGGCATCCCGGAAATTGGTAAACTCGTCAACGTATGCTACTCCGGGCATTTTCTCAAATTCAAAACCCGGAGCAAAATCAAATAAGGCCGACTCATCGGTAGAGAAGAAGAACACTTCCTTCCCTAGTTTTTTACACCTGAAAAAACTGACACTCCCTCCATCGGAACCCACTTCACAGATTTTTTCGAAATCCTGGTTGAACACATAATCTTCGATCACAGCCGACAACACCTCCAGGGTATCTTCCTTAATTTGGCTGGAAGAATAGTAAGTCGAATCAGCTTTTTGTACCCGCTCCCAAGCGACATCTGCGTCCACGGTTAGGCAAATCACTTCAGCGCGGATACCTGCTTTTTTTGCCTGGTTGATCACGGAAAACAACTCATCATCATGTCCTTCGGCACAATATTCCACGACAAGATCTTTTCCGTCCATCATGGCAAAAAATCCCTCTTCAGAACATTTATTGTACACATCCACTGATCGGTCATCTTCAAGCGCCTGGTAATCCTGAAATAAATCCCAGGATGTTCGGGCTAAATCAAATACAGACAATTTCTCTGACTTAGGGTATTTATTTCGAATAAAACTGGTTTTGCCTGATCCTGCTGCTCCGATTACAAAAGTGATTTTCATTTTTTCTGTTGTTTAGTTGAATAGTCCCACATTACCCGCCAGATTTCATGATAAGCATCGAGCTTATCACGCTGTTCCGGGATTTGAGCAACTTGATTTTTAAAGTTTGAATAATTGATATTCATAAGGCTGTCAAGAAAAAGTTCACCTGCCTCCTTTTTCGTAGCCAAAACCCTCCAATGGTAATCTCCTTCAGGCGTATGTATGATCCTGTCTGGAGCAAAGAGATTTTCGAGGTCTATTTTTACCCGGGACCTCACCAAAACCAAGTCTGGAAGATCATGATGTTGTACAATTGAAAAAAAGCCTGAGGTTGATGCTATCCACATGATTAGTAAGTTTTTGTTTGATTTAAATCCCACATGAAGTTATTCTAATTTCCGTCATTAATAAGGCTTTTGACACATATTGACGGAAACAATTTCTTTTGTTCCGTGGGTTCATACAAGGCCTAGTTATAAAATTCGAATTTTGATTTTTATAAGGTCAAGATGAGGTAAGGATAAACTAACACATACAGCCTATAAATTCATTTGACATGAATCATTTTTTTAAATCTTAGTACAAAAAATCCCCCGCCGCTTATACCTCATAATATTACAGTGACATTCTATATTGATTTGTCTTTTTATTAGTGACAATTCTATATTTTTTTTCAAACCACTTGCCTCTGTTTTTGCAATTCTTAAAAATTAAAGATATAATTATAGGCAGAAATTATCATCCTTTAACCAGCTATCATTATGGAATTTTTAGCCGAAATGGAACCTTCCCTCCGAGCACTTTGGTACATCGCGCTACCAACTTCTTTCATTTTCTTGCTCCAAACCATCATGACCTTTATCGGTTCAGATTCCACTTCAGGAATCAATGCCGACTTTGATGGAAACCTGGAAGGTGTAGATGCTCCGATGCAACTCTTTACACTCCGAAACCTCATCAATTTTCTGCTAGGATTCAGCTGGACAGGAATCACATTTTATGACTCAATATCGAACTACTTCATATTAATCATCATCTCAACACTAGTCGGAATTGGGTTCGTCTGGGTTTTCTTTTTCATCATCAAGCAAATCCAAAAACTCGCAGAAGACAATACCTTCCAACTGGAGCATGCCATTCAAAAAACCGGAACAGTTTACCTCTCAATCCCTGAACACAAGCAAGGTGTCGGTAAAATAGCCATCAGCGTCAAGGGTTCCCAAAAAGAACTTAGCGCAATCTCTCTCGGTGATCGAATCGAAACCGGAGCTGCCATCAAAGTGGTAGGAGTCGAAGGCAGCAATCTTTTAATCGTAGAAAAACTCTAAATCAACCCTTTTTATGGATCCTTTAATTTTAATACTAGCAGGAGCTTTTGTCGTCTTCGTCACCATCATCGCCTTAGTTTCTCGCTACAAGCGCTGTCCTTCGGACAAAATCCTCGTCGTCTATGGTAAGACCGGCGGCACCTCCGCCAAGTGTATCCACGGTGGAGGGGCGTTCATTTGGCCCGTCATTCAGGACTATGCTTACCTGGATCTGAAGCCAATTTCCATTGAGGCCAATCTGACCAATGCGCTTTCCCGTCAAAACATTCGTGTGGATGTACCTTGTCGATTTACGATTGCTATTTCTACAGATTCAGACACCATGAATACTGCTGCTGAACGTCTTTTGGGTTTAGCACATGAGCAAATTCAGGAATTGGCAAAAGACATTTTGTTTGGACAGCTTCGATTAGTGATTGCGACCATGACAATTGAAGAGATCAATTCCGACCGGGATAAGTTTTTGGATAATATCTCAAAAAACGTTGATTCCGAACTCAAGAAAATCGGTTTGAAACTGATCAACGTTAACGTAACTGATATCAAGGACGAGTCCGGCTATATTGAAGCTTTGGGTAAAGAAGCTGCCGCAAAAGCAATCAACGAAGCGAAGATCTCAGTTGCTGAGCAAGAAAAAATCGGTGAAACAGGTAAGGCTTTAGCTGATCGGGAAAAAGATGTGCAAATCGCCGACACCCAACGGGATCGCGATGTAAAGATCGCTGTGACGCTAAAAGATCGGGAAGTAAGCATTGCCGAAGCCCAAAAGGATGAAAGTATCGGGAAAGCTGAAGCTCAACGAGACACCCGAGTCAAAACTTCTGAAGCAAATGCGATCGCAATCAAAGGTGAAAACGAAGCTAAAATCTCTATCGCCCAGTCCGATGCATTAAGAAGGGAAAAAGAAGCGGAAGCCTTACGAATTGCCCTTGCCTCTGAAAAAGTTCAGGCGGCTAAGGCTTTAGAGGAGGCCTATCTGGCCGAGCAAAAAGCTGAAACTGCACGTGCTGAGCGAGAGCGATCTACCCAAAACGCAAACATTGTAATCCCCGCCGAAATCGCCAAGCAGCGTGCGATCATTGAAGCACAAGCCGAAGCAGAACGCATCAGAGAACAGGCCAAAGGTGAAGCCGATGCGATTTTTGCCAAAATGGAAGCGGAAGCAAAAGGTCTTTTTGAGATTTTGACAAAACAAGCTGAAGGATATCGGGATGTCGTTGCCGCTGCGGGTGGAGATCCAACCAAAGCCTTCCAACTTTTGCTGATTGAAAAGCTGCCTGAATTGGTAAGAACTCAAGTGGAAGCTGTCAAGAATATCAAAATTGATAAAATCACGGTTTGGGATTCCGGTCAGGGCGAAAACGGAAATAACTCAACTGCCAATTTTGTCTCCGGAATGATGAAAACAGTTCCGCCATTAAATGATCTCTTTAATATGGCAGGGCTCAATCTCCCGACTTATCTCAAAGGGGACGATGAGAAAAAAGAATCGCCTGAAAAACCGGAGAAGGAGAAAGAATAACGCTATTTGAATTATCAGGCATTCCTCGAGTTGACAAATGTACCTTGGGATCTGGATCGGAAGTCCGATGTCCGATGACCGATGTCCGATGAGTGAAACCACAATTAAGCGGTCTCCAAGATTATCTATGGTTCCTTTATTAAAGTGTCAAAATTGCATGGATGTGTGAAGCAAATAAGGCTGTCTCTTTATTACCAAATGTCACATTTAGTCTGAAATATTTAATAAACACACAAAAATGAAATGATTTTTTTAAGCTGAAAGCCAAAAAACTTGTTAATCGAGGTTTGAATTTAATTTGGGTATACAAAATATTGATCGGTAGGGCGCATAATGAGGATTTGCCAGCGAGCCAGCGTTTGCCCTTGTGCGCCTGCCTTCCGGTAGGCAGGGTGGGAGCTTTGGCAAATATTGACCTATTGGTTCTTTTGGGTCAAGCCAAAAGAACGAAGAAAAAGCAAAGCCTAACCTGAATTCAAAACCAGTCTTGAAAATTCTTGGAAATTACCCATTGGAAAAATTTTCTTTTGAAATACTCATTCCTTTCGTAAATTATTGACTTTCAAGGCCAACAGCTTTTCATGGATCCATCACCCAAAATCAACCGAAGAGAATTTCTTGGTTCGGCGGCTACCATTGCCGCTTCTATCACTATCGTTCCATCTCATGTTATCGCAGGAACGGGCCACATTCCTCCATCCGATCAGCTTGTTGTCGCAAATATCGGATGCGGAACTCAGGGGCTAAGAGAGATGGGTAGTTTACTTCAAAATCCGAAAGTCCGCATAGTCGCAGTTTGCGATTCCAATAAATTATCGACTGACTATATCGATTGGTCAGCTCATGGAATCCGAAATGATATCCGCAAAGTATTAGATGATCCGACATGGTGGGAAGGCAAACCGGGAATTCCGGGAGGTCGAGATGTCGGACAGGAATACGTTGAAAAATACTACGCCAAGAATAAACCTTCCGGCAAGTACAAGGGCTGTGAGAGTTACGAGGATTATCGAGAGCTTTTTGCAAAAGAAAAAGGAATCGACGCAGTCAAAATCATGACGCCGGATCATACCCATGCTTCAATTGCTTTGGCAGCAATGAATCGCAACATGCATGTAGTAACTCACAAACCAATTTCCAATCGACTGATTGAAGGACGAAAAGTCATCGAAAAAGCTAAAGAATCCGGAATGATTACCCATCTTTTGGCATGGTCCGATCGGCCCGAATACCGTCAAATCAAAGCTTGGATGGATGAAGGGCTGATTGGCGATCTGCAAGAAATCCACAATTGGTCCTATCGCCCGGCTTGGCAACAATGGACCAAGCGACCTACCGAAATCCAGCAAGTTCCAGCAGGATTCAATTGGGATCTTTGGCTTGGACCTGTTCCAGACATGCCATACCATAAGAATTACACTCACAATGTCTTCCGTGGCTGGTATGAATTCGGAGGTGGATCTGTGGCGGATATGGGTCATTACAGTTTGTTTCCGTTATTTGAAACATTAGGCATTAATAGATCTCCTATTTCTGCAAGAGCTTTCGGAACCACTTCTCGAGAAGAAATTGATCAGGTCTATCAATGGGTAAAAAATGAAGTTGCCTTTCCTGCTAGTTGCACCATCAAATGGAAATTTCCTGAGCAGGAAAAATTGCCTGCCTTCGAATTATTCTGGTACGACGGTGGAATGAAGCCTTTTGCCTGTGAAGAATTAGATATGGACGGAAAGGACACTCCTGAAGAAGGATTACTTCTAGTCGGCACAAAGGGGAAAATTATTGGAGGATTCAGAGGAGAAAACCCGGTCCTTTTACCGGAAAGCAAAATGGCAATTCGCCCAGAATCTGAAAAGATCAACTCTCGAGAAGTGGAACGCAATACCGACCAGTGGGTAGATGCGATGCTCGAAGGAAGGCAAACATCGGGCAGTTTTATCCGAGCCCAGACAATAACAGATACCATCAATCTCGGCGCGGTTGCGCTTCGAGCGAACAAACGAATTGATTTTGATCCAAATTTGATTAAAATAACCAATGATGAAGCAGTGAATAAGTTCCTGACCCGAGAATATCGAAGTGGGTGGGAGATATAACAAGTATGAAGGCTAACGTGAAAAATCTAAAAAGAAGTAGGCAGTCGCAGTTTACAGTGGACAGAAAAATGATTCAGAATTTACAGGACTAGGAGGACTCAACCCTCTTAAAGTTTAAAGAATAAAATCGACCAAAAAACCATTTTTACAAATAACCAATAACCTATAACCAATTTACCCATGACAAACAGAAGAAACTTTATCAAATCGGCCGGCCTTGCTACAGCGGCAGTAGGACTCGGGCTCCCTCAGTTTTCATTTGACATGAAAAAAGCAGAATTATTTAAAATTTCACTGGCAGAGTGGTCACTAAATAAACCGCTCTTTGCAGGAAAAATGGACCATTTGGATTTTGCCATTGAAGCAAAAAAACACGGTATTGATGCCGTGGAGTATGTGAATCAGTTTTTCAAAGATAAGGCACAAGACAAAGCCTACCTTCAGGAAATGAAAACAAGAGCAGATGGTGAAGGCGTTACCTCGGTTTTGATTATGATCGATGGGGAAGGGCAATTGGGAGCAGCAACCTCAGCAGAGCGAGCCGAAACTGTGGAAAAACATAAAAAATGGGTGGAAGCAGCCAAGTTTCTGGGCTGTCATGCCATCCGAGTAAACGCCTATACTGCTGTTCCCTACAGCACTGATCCCAAGGAGGAAAAAAAAGCAATCGATGTGTGCAGCTCTACTCTGAGAAGAATCTGTCAATTCGCCAATGATTTTGACATCGATGTGATTGTAGAAAACCATGGGGGATTTTCCAGCAACGGAAAATGGCTGGCAGAGCTCATCAAAGAAACTGGACATCGAAGAGCAGGCACACTTCCTGATTTTGGAAATTTCCAATTGCACAAAGAAGGTGACAAAATATTCAGCTATGATTCCTACCGTGGTGTGGATGAATTGATGCCTAAAGCAAAAGGAGTCAGTTTGAAGCCAAAGGTTTGGGATGATTTTGGCAAAGAGCATCCACTAGACTATGAGCGAATGATGAAAATAGTAGTCGGCCACAAATTCAATGGTTATGTGGGTATCGAACATGGAGCGCAAGGTCGGGAATGGGAAAGTATCGAAGAAATTCGCGTCAACCTGGATATGATTCGAAGAACTCTTACAAATGCTTGATTCGGAAGCTTGAGATCAAATTATTTTCACCAAAAAATAGCCCCCAAGAAGTTTGATGCTTTTTGGGGGCTTTTGTATGTGTAAGGTTTTGGATTTTAAATCCCGAAAGCTTCTTTTACCTGATCTACGAAATCCAACTTTTCCCAGGTAAAAAGCTCCACTTCTTTGACGATTGATTCACGATAAGGTGAAGTAAAGGTCTTTTTAACCACTTCATTTTTTCTTCCCATGTGACCGTAAGCTGCAGTTTCCTCATAGATCGGATTTCTCAACTTCAGTCGCTGCTCTATCGCATATGGACGCATATCAAAGATGGATTCGACCTTTCTCGCGATTTCACCATCACTCAATCCTACTTTCGCAGTGCCATAGGTATTGATGTAAATTGCCATTGGCTTTGCTACGCCAATTGCATAGGAAACCTGAACCAGAATTTCGTCAGCAACACCAGCTGCTACCATGTTTTTGGCGATGTGACGCGTAGCATAAGCTGCGGAACGATCGACTTTAGATGGATCTTTTCCGGAAAAAGCTCCTCCACCGTGTGCACCTTTTCCACCGTAAGTATCCACGATGATTTTTCTACCAGTCAAACCAGTGTCTCCATGAGGACCACCGATCACAAATTTCCCGGTTGGATTGATGTGATAAGTGATTTCGTCGGTGAAGAGCTTCTGAAGCTCAGGCTTCAATTGAGCCTTAACTCGAGGAATGAGGATATTGATGATATCGGATTTGATTTTGGCAAGCATGGCTTCCTCCGCATCGAAGTCATCGTGCTGCGTTGACACTACGATCGCATCGATTCGCTGAGGGACATTGTCATCGTTGTATTCGATAGTCACCTGAGACTTGGAATCAGGTCTGAAATACGTGATATCCTTGTTTTCTCTTCGAAGTGCGGCCAGTTCTTTCAATATCATGTGAGAAAGATCCAAAGCAAGCGGCATGTAGTTATCAGTTTCGTTGGTTGCATAACCAAACATCATTCCTTGATCGCCAGCACCCTGCTCTTCAGGATTCTTACGCTCAACACCCTGATTAATATCAGCCGACTGCTCATGAATGGCAGAAATAACTCCACAGGAGTTGCCCTCAAACATGTATTCACTTTTGGTGTATCCAATTCGGTTGATTACATCACGAGCGATTTTTTGGACGTCAAGATAGACTTCCGATTTCACCTCTCCAGCCAAGAAAACTTGTCCGGTGGTTACTAGCGTTTCACAAGCTACTTTGGAATTGGGGTCGAAGGCTAAAAAGTTGTCAATCAGCGCATCGGAAATTTGGTCAGAGATTTTGTCAGGATGACCCTCAGACACTGACTCTGAGGTGAATAAATATGCCATAAACTTAAATAATTGATTCGTTTTTGAATGGTGCCCAAAAATACGGGAACTGGGTGAAATAAAAAATTAATGAGGGAAGACTGGCAGGGAAATCGCATTTAAAATAACTCCAATGAAATAAGTGTCAAAAGGACATAGAGCCATGGTTTTTAATGTTTTTCATACTTACCATTAAGGGAATTAAGAGTAATGCAGGTGATCTCTGGTGAAAATTTCACAGCTTAGGATTGAGCCTAGTTCTTAATGATCCTAAACTCCTTAATGTTTTAATCTATCTAGAACTTCTTGACTACTGAAGATTATTGAAAGGTTTAAAACCGTTTTCCCTGGTTAAGAATGGTGGATATTGAGCGAATGTTGACTCTTATACTCCTAGAAAGTTTAAAATTAGTAACTGGATTCATTTGCCAGTCTTTGAGTATTTAAATTTTTATTCATTTTTTCTACAAAATCACACTTTACGTGCCGAAAACGTGAAAAAAATCACATAATCCGCATATAATATGTGATTTTTGGCTTTTTAAGCAAGTACGGCTTCTGGAGAAGCAGCACATCGGATGTTATTTTTGTTGTCGATTCTGCTTCTGGAGAAGCAGCATAAGGATGGTGGCCTCAACACGATTTATTCAAGACCTTCGAGGTTTTTAAAACCTCAAAGGTCCACATTTCAGACTTCTGATTTTAGACTTCTGACTTCCTTACGAGACCTTCCGTAATCTCATTCATCGCCTTCACTTTGAATTCAAAGTCACCTTTCAATGTCTCCCGATAAGCATTGAGATTGAGTAAAAGGTCGTCGATTTCTTCAGGAAGTACTTCTTCCAAAAGCTGCCGAAGTCGCTTTGCCGTAGTTGGAGACTTTCCATTAGTGGAAATGGCAATTTTCAAGTTGCCTTTGGTGACAATTCCACCCAAGTAGAAATCACACAATTCCGGCGTATCTGCAATATTGACTAAGAGAAAGCGCTCTTTTGCCTCATCACGGATTTGGCGATTGACAGCTTTATTATCAGTTGCCCCGATCACAAGATGCTTGCCTCCAAGATACTTTTCGTGGTACACATCTTCGATCAAAGTGACCGTCTGAGCTTTTTCAGCAATCTCCAAAAACTCAGGTCTGAATTCTTTGGAAACAACGGTCACTTGAGCTTCCGGGCTTGATTTAAGTAAAAACTCCAACTTTTCCGTAGCCACAAATCCCCCACCGACCAACAGGACGTTGAGTTCGTGAACTTTTAGGAAAATGGGATAGAGATGGTTCATTTTTTTAGAGGCAAGATGTTAGAAGCAAGATTCAAGACTGTTAGATCTAAAGTTTCAAGGTTGGAAGGTGGTAAAGTTGGATAGTTTAACCAGATTTCAGATATCTGAAAATATTGCTTCATATGGCTTCGACTCCGCTACCAATGACAGAGTATGTATTATTTGGTAAATTGTTGAAAAACCAAATAATCATTCGATATGTCATCTCCATTTTGTTAATCCAAGGTTATTCAGACTCAGCCTGACACGATTGTCACCCTGAGCACCTGAGAGACGGGAGTCTCGAAGTCGAAGGGTTCAACAAAACAAACTGAGACTGCCTACTGATCACTGAGACTGCCTACTAATCAATACTATCTCTCTATAAACTTCCGCCAATTTCACGCTTTCTTTCACGACTTCTCCAACGATAATAATCGCAGGAGCTTCGGCTTGGGCTTCTATAGCTTTACACTCGATATCGGAAATGTAGCCTGCCACGATCTTTTCTTCATTGGTGGTTCCGCTTTGGATGATCGCTATCGGCAGATCTGATTTTCCAAATTGCTGGTAAACCTTTACAATTTCAGCCAGTTTTTTGGTTCCCATCAATATTACTACAGTAGCGGTAGATTGCGCAGCTAAAGCCAAATCCTTGGACAATTCCCCAGAGGAAGTAGTCCCTGTCACTACCCAGAAACTCTCGGAAACACCACGTTTTGTCACAGGGATTCCTGCCGAAGCCGGAACTGCAATAGCTGAAGTAATCCCTGGTATCAAAGCGGTCGGAATTCCAAAAGCCTCGATGTATTCGATTTCCTCGGCACCTCGGCCGAAGACAAATGGATCTCCACCTTTAAGTCTCACGACGTGTCCATGCTTTTTTGCCAAGCTCACGCAAAGTTGATTCGTGTCTTCCTGAGGAGTGGAATGCTTTCCAACACGCTTGCCAACAAAGATTTTCAAGGCAGTGTCCGGCGCATGGTTCAGCAAAACAGGATCGATCAACGCATCATACAACACCACGTCGGCGTTGTTCAATGCCAAGATCGCTTTCAAAGTGATCAGTTCGGGATCTCCCGGACCAGCACCAACAAGTGTAACTTTTGGATTGACGATCGTTCTCATGCTTCGACTTCCTCCTCCCGATAGGTTTTCAGCAGACTATATACTTCCATCGCCTGTTTTGCATAAGTTTTTGCAAACTCTTCGTTAGGTTCGTGCTGATTGATTTGATAGACTTTTTCCGCAAAAGTGCCCTCCATGTTGATTTTTCCGCTTTCAACGAACTTCTCATCAAAAAGAGAAATGATATTTGCGTAGCTATTGGTACTGGTATCTTCACTAAGCAAAAGTGCCTTTGCGGCATTAATCAAACCTGCATAGTGATGATAAATACTGTCCGACCAACGGCCTTGATCCAACGCTTCCTGACCTTGATCTAGTTTTTCCAATGCTTCCAAAAGCAAAGTCGCTACCAAGTCGATTACAACTCCTGCGCATTCTCCCACACCAACAGCCACTTCATAGGCTTCATTGTGACCCCAATCCACCGAATCGGAAGCTGTCACGGTCGATGCATCACTGAGTTCTTTCAGAAGCTCATAGAAATACATCTGACCCTGCTTATCATAATAGCTCAGGAAGTCAATTCCTCCGGCATTTTTCTCAAAATCATCCAGTAAAACTCGAAGTGCTTGTGGTCCACGACGACTTGGAACCTTGGTCACTTTATCTGCAAATCTTCCATTACCATCACCCAAATTTCCTCCTCCAAGCAATACCTGAAGGGCTGGAATCACAGTTTTACCAGCTTTCATGGACATACTCTGAAATCCAATGTGAGCCATGTTGTGCTGACCACAGGCATTCATGCAGCCTGAGATTTTGATGACCAAATCTCGGTTTTGAAGGTATTGTGGGTATTCTTCTAGAATGACTTTTTCGAGTTCGACCGCAATACCGGTGGAACTTGCGATACCAAGGTTACAGGTATCTGTGCCCGGGCAAGCCGTAATATCTCCAAGAGTATTGTAACCACGCTGTCCAAGACCGATTTTCTGAAGTTCCTGATAGAAAAAAGGAACCAAGTCTTCACGCACATCCCGAATCAGGAAGTTTTGACGAAGTGTGAATCGAACCTCATTGTTCGCATATTTCTCGACTAAATCTGCCAATGCCCTGGCCTGATCGATGTAAAAATCTCCAAGCAAAACTTTGACTCCAATGGAAACATATCCTTCCTGCTTTTGGGGAAGAACGTTGGTCAATTTCCAAAGCTCAAAATCCAACCCAGGTTGTTCTTCAAGTGCCGGTGTTTCTGGATTCGGAAGGGATTTTTGAGAATCATAATCCTCAAATTCAATTGGATAACTGGAATAGGGTAGCGCTTTTTTTTCTTTTTCCACCAAATCCAAAAACGCCTCGACTCCAAGATCTTTCACCAAAAACTTCATTCTGGCTTTATTTCTTCTGGCTCTTTCACCATGTCGGTCAAAGATCCGAAGGACTGCTTCAGTGAAAGGGATGATTTGATCAGTTTCAATAAAATCAGAAATCAAATCTGCATGTCTAGGCTGAGAACCCAAGCCACCACCAAGCAGAACTTTAAAACCACGAACTTCTTTGCCGTCCACAGTTTTCACTTTTGGGATAAAGCCCATATCATGCAAATAGCTCAGTGCAATGTCTTCATCCGATGAAGAAAAAGACATTTTGAACTTTCGCCCCATTTCTTGACAAACCGGATTTCTCAAAAAGTAACGGAACGTGGCATCCGCGTAGGGAGTAACATCAAATGGCTCATTTGGATCAATTCCTGCCAATTCGGACGCAGTTACATTGCGGACTGTATTGCCACATGCTTCGCGAAGGGTGACATCATCACGCTCCAATTCAGCCCAAAGCTGCGGGGTGCGATCTAAACTGACATAGTGAATCTGAATATCCTGACGTGTGGTGATGTGTAATCTTCCTGTGGAATATTCTTCCGAAACCTTGCAGATTCGACGCAATTGAGCCGAATTTACTCGCCCATAAGGAAGTTTGATTCGAATCATTTGTACGCCTTGCTGCCGCTGTCCATAGACACCACGAGCCAGTCTGAGGCTTCGGAATTTTTCTTCATCGATTTTTCCCTCGCGGAAAAGGGCGATTTTCCGCTCCAATTCAAGAATATCTCGTTCTACAATCGGGTTTTCTAGTTCGGTTCGAAAGCTTTGCATGGTTATAATAGGTTTCCCTTTCGGGGATAATGCTTTATTAATTAAATCGATTCTTCATTCGTTTTCGATCTTCGGAGTTCGATGTTCAGCATTCGCTATTCATTATTTTAATATCGAACGCCGAATGCTGAATAATAAAAATCGAAGTCTAGTCCGCCGCCGTGAGTGTCTCACTCATTGCTATTTTAATGCTGCTTCCGGAGAAGCAGCATAACTTGACGTCGTCCACTTCATCATTCGATATTCATAATTCGACATTCAATATTTTAATATCGAATGTCGAACGTCGAATACTGAACATCGAAGTCTTGATACTTGTGTCTGTTGCCGCCGTGAGTGTCACTCACGGATTTTCAATTTTTCCCCATACTTCTTCTGGAGAAGCAGCATAACAGGGACCAGAAGTCTTGATACTTATGTCTTGCTACTTAAGTCTATTTTTACTCAATAAACCCCACCGAAACCGTATCAAAACTGCCCTCATCAATCAGAATAAAGCTTCCGTTTGATTTATTGTCATGATAGGAATCGAAATGGATAGGCTTGCTGAGACGGAAATGAACCCGTCCGATGTCATTCAATTTCAACTGTTCTACTTCTTCAGTTCCGGTAAAATCAGTGTGGATTCGGCTTTCGATTTGATCGACTTTAGCCAAAACCCGGTTGATTCCGTGCTGAAGAATATACTTCCCTCCCACTTTAAGTGCCTTGCTATTTACTTGGCAAATGGTGGCGGAAAGGGCCTTTTCGCTTTTGGGTGCTGAACCGCTTTTCACAATCATATCGCCCCGGCTGCAATCCACTTCAGTAGCCAATGTGATGGCAATCGATGAACCTGGAGCTGCTTCATCCAATTCCTGATCGAAGAAATGAATGCTCTTAATCGTAGATTCATTTCCTGATGGAAGTACAGTCACCGCATCCCCAACTTTCAGGCTTCCTCCATAAAGTTTTCCGGAGAATCCACGGAAATCATGGAAAGCCTCCGTTTTTGGTCTAATCACATACTGAATTGGGAATCTCGCAACGGTACTTTCCTGTAAATCCTCGGGTTCTAGGATTTCCAAATGATCCAACAGTGTATTTCCAACATACCATGACATCTCTTCAGATTTCCTCGCAATGTTTTCACCCTTTAGTGCAGATACAGGAATGAATGTAATCTGATCTTCATTGAAGTCACTTTTTCCAACTAGAACATCGAAATCAGCTTTGATTTTCAGATAGGTATCTTCATCGTAACCGACCAAATCCATCTTGTTGATTGCAACCACCACATGTGAAATGCGGAGCAGGTTAGCAATGAAGAAGTGTCTGTAAGTCTGTTCAATTACACCCTTGCGAGCATCAATCAGAATGATCGCCACATTGGAAGTGGAAGCACCGGTTACCATGTTTCGGGTGTACTCTACGTGGCCGGGAGTGTCTGCTACAATGAAATTGGTCTTTTCAGTATTGAAATAAATATGAGCTACGTCGATCGTAATTCCCTGCTCACGCTCTGCCACCAATCCGTCTGTAGCCAATGAAAAATCCAAGTAATCATAGCCGCGTTGCTTGCTGCTTCGCTCGATAGCCTCAATCTTGTCCGTCGTCAATGATTTGGTATCGTAAAGCAACCGACCAATAAGCGTGCTTTTTCCATCATCGACGGAGCCTGCTGTGGCGATTTTTATGAGTTTTCTGCCTTGTATGTCCATGTTTTTTTCTTTTTGAAATACTGTGGAAATACTTAGAAATATGCCTCACTTCGTTCGGTGAAATAACCTCCCTTTCAGGCTCTTATTTCGTCCCGCTTGCGGGACCTATTTCAAGTGTATTTCCATTGTATTTCCTATTTAATAAGATTGCTTCGGTCGTTCCTCCCTCGCAATGACGCCTCTTTGTTGCCCTGCTTCTCCGGAAGCAGGACTAGTAATTCTTAAATGATGCTTTTGGAGAAGCAGCATAACCAAGCTTGGATCTCTTGCTTCTTGCGTCTTGAATCTTGTGTCTCTTTAAAAATACCCAACCTTCTTCCTCGTCTCCATCGCTGCTTCGGATCGCTTGTCATCGATTCTTGCACCCCGTTCTGAAATCGTAGAGTCCCGGATTTCAGCCACCACATCATCCAAAGTCACTGCTTCCGAGAGAACAGCGGCAGTACATGTCATGTCTCCAACAGTTCTAAAGCGAACCATTTTCTCCTCGACCAACTCGGTTTGTTCTCTGTAAACATGCTCGTTGGCAGTCCAAATCATTCCATCGCGGAAGAAAACCTCACGCTTGTGAGCGAAATAGATACTCGGTATTTCTATTTTTTCAGTTTTGATATATTCCCACACGTCCAGTTCTGTCCAGTTGGAAATCGGGAAAACACGGACGTTTTGACCGACATGGATTTTGCCATTGAGCATGTCAAAAAGTTCAGGGCGTTGATTCTTTTCATCCCACTGACCAAAATCATCCCGAACGGAGAAAACTCGCTCTTTCGCTCTGGCTTTTTCTTCGTCTCTTCTGGCACCGCCGATACAAGCGTCAAACTTGAACTCTTCGATGGCGTCAAGCAAAGTCGTTGTTTGAAGGGTATTTCGACTTGCATAGCGGCCTCGCTCTTCACGAACTTTCCCTTGATCGATAGAGTCCTGAACGTTTCTTACGATCAGTTCCAAACCTAGCTCCGCAACCAACTTGTCCCGAAACTCGATCGTCTCAGGGAAATTATGGCCGGTGTCAACGTGAAGTAGAGGAAAAGGGATTTTGGCTGGATAGAAAGCCTTTTGAGCCAGTCTAACCAAGGTAATGGAGTCTTTTCCTCCCGAAAAAAGCAAAACCGGACGCTCAAACTGCGCCGCCACTTCCCTCAGGATGTGGATCGATTCTGCTTCTTTGGGATTAGGTAGAAATAGGTTTGACATGTGTATTTACGATTTACGAAGTACGATTTACGAGCTGATCCTTTATAGCAGGAGGGTTCGAATTTCAAATCCCCCCGCCCCCTTTAAAAGGGGGAGTTGCGTATTGCTTGCCTTATATTTTCTACTCAATTTCAGCTTTCTAACTTTAGCTTTCTGACTTATCTTACTGCTTACTGAGACTGCCAACTGCTATCTGGAATGCAGCCCACACTCCTTTTTCGACTCTTCCCACCACCAGCGGCCTGCTCTTGCATCTTCACCTGGCAAAATCGCTCGGGTACAAGGCGCACATCCGATGCTGACAAAACCCTGATCATGAAGAGGATTGTAAGGGATTCTATGCTCGTTGATATAGGCAATCATCTGATCAAATGACCAGTCCATTAATGGATTGTATTTGATGATCTGATTGGACTCATCCCACTCGATGCGCTTCATATCGCTACGATTGGCACTTTGCTCTGCTCGAAGGCCCGTGATCCAGATGTCATTTCCGGCTAAAGCTCTTTTTAGAGGCTCTACTTTTCGTACAGAACAGCAGGATTTGCGATTTTCTACGGATTCATAGAAGCCGTTAATCCCGATTTCACTGACTAGATTTTCTACAGAAGAAGTCGTTGGATAGTAAACCTTAATCTGAGTTTTGTATTTGGCTTCGGTTCGACTTAATAGATCTAAAGTCTCAGGAAACAGACGTCCAGTATCCAATGAAAAGATCTGGATCGATAGATTTTGCGAAGCAATCAACTGGGTGATCACCTGATCTTCCTGACCCAAAGAAGTGGAAAAAACCACTTTCCCTGGAAAAAGCTCAGCTATCAACTCAAGCCCCTCAGCTGCTGAAAGGCTCTGAAATCTTGCCTCAAGATCTGATATATTCTGCTGCTGGCTCATCGACTTTTACTTTAGATGCATTCTCCCAAACTCGCTCATGGAGGTAATACAAAAGGATTTTAGATACAACCTCAACCGAACCGATCGACACCGCCATCATCAATTGACCAGTGATGATGTAGGAAATAATGATTGTGTCAATAGTGCCTACAATTCTCCAGGAAATGGATTTCATTAAGCTTTTGGCATTGCTATCCTTGCCGGGCTTGGATGTAAATAGTTTTTTGAGCGGCTGGTCCAGAATCATAGTTACTTCATACGGAGTATAAAAGCAAAAGTATATAAACCCTATTTAATTTATAGGGTTTATTCCAAAAAAATTTTATTCTCCATCGAGAATATCCTGTAACGATTTGTTTTCCAGTATTTTAAGCGTCTCGTCTCGAACCTGAATCATGACTTTATTGATGCCGCATTGTGCTTCATCCTTGCATTCTGCGCAAGGTTCATAGTAGTTGAGGCTGACGCATGGAAGCAAAGCAATCGGTCCATCCAGGAGTCTAATCACTCTGGAAAGTGGAATTTCTTTGGGTTCTTTGATCAGGTAATAGCCTCCCCCTTTGCCTTTTTTGCTACCGAGATAGCCGGCCTTGCGGAGTTCAAGCAGGATGTTTTCAAGAAACTTATGTGAAATTCCATGCTCCTCGGCAATATCCTGAATCAAAACAGTCTTGTTTTCCCTATGCTTGCCGAGGTAAGTCAGGGCATGAAGGGCATACTTGGTCTTTTTGGAAAGCATAATCAAAAATACAGGATTTCTCCATATAGCCTAGTACGGAGGTGGGGAATGAAAAAATCCCCGACCAAGGCCGGGATTGTAAATTTTTACGTCCCTACTGTTTATTCAAAATTTTACTAGGATAAACTAGGTCAAACCAATCGCAAAGAAAAGTGTCAGCGAAAGAAATAGGGCTTCTTTTTCATTCAACCATAATATTTCTCACGCAAAGTTTGGATCAATCTTTTTACACAATAAACAATTCCTGAAATGATTAAAGGAAAGATAACAATCCCCATAAACTTCGTGGTTAATCATCTAAAAAAAAATATCCATCGCCATTTCATTTCCCATTGATCTTATATCGAGCAGTATAACCTAGTAAAATTTGGTCTGAATTTTCAAGATCTTTTTGCTTATTCATTTCTGATACAAGCATACCATCGCCAGTTGGGATATAACGCCACAATTCAAAAACTTCAGGATCAAGTTTAATTTCATCTAGTAATGAAAGATTTTTATCGAATATTAGTAAAGTCATGTCCCTGTTTTCCCAATAACTCCCTGCAAATGAATTTGACAAGCCCATCTTATGAAAATAGATTCGTGAAAAAAGCTCGTTGTCTTCATGATACATTAATTGACTATAAAAAGGGGTTGTAGATCGCCAATCATTCATTTTAACAAAATCACTACTTGTTAACCATTCTTTCTTAATAGGTGAAGAAATAGGATCTGCAACTTCTGGAGAAGCTAAGATTTCGGCAATCAATTCATCGGTTTTATTATTAATAAGAAAAATATGATGGCTAATTGGATAACTTAGGTATGACGTATCGCCTCTCACCAAAAAATAATTTCGATCGAAAACACCGGAATAGTTATTTTCTCCCCGATATCGCATTAAACCTCTGGATTTTCCATATCCATTTTTCCAATTTTTTGCTCGCAAATCAAAAACTCCGATAGTTTCGGCATCACTGACATCCTTTAAAAATAAATAATCTACAGCAAGAATAGGTATGTGTATGGTTTGATTTTTATGATCAAAGAAAAGATTTCTTAATGGCTGTATATTAAAATTAAAATTATTTTTTCCACTAAAACTCTGCATAGATTTCCACCAAATATCATCGATATCAAATGGAAAATAGGGCAGAGTCTCCTTATAAAATATTTTCCCTTTAGAATCATTTATCATCAAAATAGGAGGCAATCTTTGCAATGTAACTATTGAGTCCTTTGAAATTGGATGTAGATAAATTAAATCGCTTCTGAGTTCAAAATCATCTAGAATAACTTCCGATAATGTCTCTGTTTCTAAATTCAAAATTTTAATCTTATTCTGAAAATTAAAATAAAGCAATGAATCCTGAAATAAAACATCCAAACTCCCGCGATTGAATCGATGATCTAAGTTGGGATTTTGGATGGTATACTCAACCATCTTAACCAAATCATATTCTTTCTTTGAAGATATTTTATTTCCTCCAACCTGATATTCTTTAATTTTATCTTCAAAATTCTCAGCAGAACAGGACACAAATAATAAACAAAGGCAAATGGCAACTAACCGCATTCTTATCTTAATTAAATGAAAAAAAGGGCTAATCTCAAGTATTAGCCCGTTCAAAATAATATTTAACCACCCTCTACTGGCTTGATTACTGGAGGTGTACTTGAAGTACTTCCTGATTTACAGGTCGATTCAAAGAAAGACCATTCACAATAATAAGTATTATCACCACTTTCAACCCAATAGCCTGTATTGGAGGGGTAATCATTTGCTTTTGAAGTTTCCGCTGAAAACATCAGAAATAGACTCAACAAAGCGAAACCTAATAATTGAATTTTCTTTAAAATGATTTTAAAATTTAAGTTTAAAACAAAATTTAAAAGCCCTCAGCGCTAAGAACTTAAACTAAACTTACCCCTCCCCTTTCAAAATATCAAGTTTCTGACGAAAAAAATTTATCTAGAAATCATAACTAGTTGATTTTCAAAGAAATTATTTTTAATTTCTTAGGGGAATGTAATTTTTAGCTAACTGATGTGCAATTTGTTGACAAATAACCAAAATATAGTTACGAAATAGCTGTATTTTTAAATGAACAACAAAAAATCCCCGACAGATGCCGGGGATTGGGGGTAACCTTTGGGGTTTTGAAAACCCCGAAGGTTTAATTTATTCAAAATCATAAAGACCTTCGAGGTCTTTGAGACCTCAAAGGTCTAAATCATCTCCACACTTCTTTTCACAAAGGCAGTCAAATCTTTGCCAGTCAATAGCCCTTGGGAAAGCAATGCCAAATCAAAGGCCTGCTTTGCCAATCGTTCTTTTTCTTCTTCAGATTCGGCTTTCAGTACTTTGTCTACCATCGGGTGGTTGCCGTTGATGGCGACTTTGTAGCTGTATGGCAAGCTGCCGTAGAAACTCATCGGTCCGCCACCAGTCTGTGCCATGTCATACAGCAAAAATCAGAATCAAAACAGTCTTGTTTTCCCTATGCTTGCCGAGGTAAGTCAGGGCATGGAGGGCATACTTGGTCTTTTTGGAAAGCATAATCAAAAATACAGGATTTCTCCAAATAGCCTAGTACGGTGGTGGGGAATGAAATCAGTACCTAAATTGCAAATAGAAAGAAGTGAAATTTTTTTATTAGTCCAAAGGATTCATTTAAACTCTATCAATACCACATCAAAAAATAAAGAATCTTCTTGACGAGAATTTAAATTGAACTCAACTAGATCTTTGTTCCAAAAAATTCTATTTTTCCCGAAAAAGTAATAAAAAAAATCTCCGCCGTTATGAGGTATAGTTCCAATGTGCTCAAACTTATTATTAAGAATTAAAATTTCCTTTTCCGTCTTCAATTTTCGATCTAAAAAATTTTGCTCTGTGATCCCCTTTCTTGCTTCTCTTAAATAAATATCATTAATAGGATCGTATATTAATTTACCATAAGAATCACTCCTCCAAAAATAATAATTTGTTAATTTTGATTTAGGCACAATTTTGTTTTGAGGGTCTGATTCAATAAAATTATTAACCAAATCACTTTTAGCAACGTAGGACTTTGAATAACCTTTAAAATCCACTACATATAAAGAATCTGATAGTGGATAACTAAAAATAAATTTGTCGATGGTAGGATTATAAACGAAGTCAAGCATCTTCAATTGGTAAGAAAAATTACCTGAGGAATAAATGGCTGGACTTTCAATTTCATGTTCTGTTACTACCGCAGTTTCTAAATTTATTTTTGATATTCTATTTAAAACAAGAATTGAGTCTGAAGTTGAGTAAATAGGTATCTTTGGCAAGGTTTGTAAATAAATTGATTTGTCCA
Source organism: Algoriphagus sp. (assembly GCF_046296635.1). Lineage (GTDB taxonomy): Bacteria > Bacteroidota > Bacteroidia > Cytophagales > Cyclobacteriaceae > Algoriphagus. Next base: position 41,112 of record NZ_JBKBKZ010000034.1, read on the forward strand.
GATATACCATTGGAGAACTTATATCAATAGATCCAAAACTATTTTTAGTATTGGTTAAATTCAAAGATTTATAAATATCGCCATTTGAATTAGAGATATAAATTCTTTCCATTAATCTACTATAGTAAATTATGGAATCAATATTCACAAAAATTAATCCTGAGTTAAACCCAATACCAAAAATAGAATTTGGCCCTTGAATCGGATATTTAACTTTCTTTTCAAGCGTTCCATTTGAAATATCATAAATATTTAATGAGTTAGAAATTTCACTAAAAAAAGAAAGTTTTTGCTCATTCCCAAGATTTATAGGGGCACTTAAATAATTAAAAATATTTGTTTCATCATCTATCCCAATCGCATAATCTTTCTCAAATTTATAACTTAGGCTTTTAGGACTTTTTGATTCATCTTTAATAGAATCAACATTGCAACTAAATAGAAGTAATAAAATGATCTTGAAAATTTTTTTCATAATAGTAATAAAGGCGGCAATTTTCAAATTGCCGCCATTAAGTTTACAGATATTTAAGAATTAAATTACCCCTCTACTTTAGGCTCACCAAAATAACAGATTTCTCCTTCCGGATTTGAGGTATTACAAGTAGCTAAATCTCCTTGTGAGGTAGTTACAACAAAGCATCGTCCGACTGTTTGACCCACATCCGGAGTCGTATCACATGTAGATTGCGCTGAACTTGATCCTGTAGAGAACAATAAGATAGCAAATACGCCAAATAAACATTTTTTAATTTCGATCATCTTTTTAACAATTTTAGGTTACAAACTAATATTAGAAATTTCCATCGCCGAAAACTTAAACTAAACATACCCCCCCCATTCAAAAAGTCAAGTTTCCAACGAAAAAAAATTATCGAAAAATTGTAACTAGTTGATTTTCAATGAAATTATTTTTAAATTCTTAGTAGAATGCAATTTATAACTTATTGATGTACAATTTGTTAATAAACAGTTACATTTTAGTTTAAGCAATTAGATTTTTCTAAGTAAAACTAAAAATCCCCGACCGAGGCCGAGGATTTTCAATACCACCCTTCGACTTCGCTCAGGGTGACTAACGTTTTCAAACCCTTGGAGGGTTGTGGGAAGGATTAAATCATCTCCACACTTCTCTTCACAAAGGCCGTCAGATCTTTGCCAGTCAAGAGGCCTTGGGAAAGCAATGCCAAATCAAATGCCTGCTTGGCCAGTCGCTCTTTTTCTTCTTCAGACTCGGCTTTCAGTACTTTGTCTACCATCGGATGGTTACCATTGATGGCAACTTTGTAGCTGTCTGGCAAAGCCCCATAGAAGCTCATCGGTCCTCCGCCTGTCTGTGCCATGTCCTTCATGCGGCGCATCCACTCTTCCATCGTGATAGTTACTGGCATCTCCTCAGGACTTAAGCCTTCCACTTCCACCGTGTAGTTTTTATTGTTGATCGCCTTTTCAAACAGCTCCTTCACCGCTTTGCTTTGATCTTCAGTTAGGAGATTAGCGTATGCAGAATCAGTTTGGATCAGTTTCTCCACTACATCAGCATCCACACGCTTCAGCTGAGTCTTCTCCAACTTGGTCTCCAAATGCTGAATAAAGTGGCTGTCGATCGGTGAGTCCAATACCAGCACGTCAAACTCCTTTTTCTCAGCAGACTGAATAAAGCCATCTTGCTTGTTCAGGTCAGTAGCATACAAGAAAATCGTCTGCTCATTTTTGTCAGTCTGGATGGCTTTTACCTTTTCACGGTACTCATCCAGCGTGTAGTACTCATTTTTGGTGTTTTTCAGGAGGGTAAATTCTTTACCTTTTTCGTAGAATTTATCCTCGGAGATCATTCCGTACTTCACGAAAAGTCCAATGTCGCTCCACTTTTCCTCGTAGGCTTTGCGATCTTTTTTGTAAAGCTCAGATAGCTTGTCAGCTACTTTTTTCGTGATGTAGTTGTTGATTTTTTTCACGTTGCCATCAGCTTGCAAGAAGCTTCGTGACACGTTAAGCGGAATATCCGGAGAGTCAATCACACCATGAAGCAGCATCAGGAATTCAGGAACAATGTCCTTCACTTCGTCGGTGATAAATACCTGACGGCTGAAAAGCTTGATTTTATTACGTTGAAGCTCGAATTCGTTTTTGACTTTAGGGAAATATAGCACCCCAGTCAGGTTGAACGGATAATCCACATTCAGGTGAATCCAGAACAGCGGATCCTCACCCATTGGATAAAGGCTCTTGTAGAATGCCAGATAATCCTCGTCTTTCAAATCACTTGGTGACTTTGTCCAAATCGGAGAAGTGGTATTGATGATATTGTCCACTTCAACGGACTTCCACTTTTTCTCGCCTTTGTCATCCACTCCGTCTTCTACAGACTCGGATTTGGTTCCAAACTTGATCGGAATTGGTAGGAACTTGCAGTATTTGTCAAGGATTCCCTGAAGCTTCCACTTGTCAAGGAATTCTTCAGAATCCTCATTGATGTGAAGAATGATGTCAGTTCCTCGGGTTTTCTTCTTTCCTTTTTTGATTTCGAACTCTGTACTGCCATCGCAAGTCCAGATTGCCGGTTCGGATCCTTCCTGATAGGAAAGTGTGTGGATTTCCACGTTTTTGGCCACCATGAAGGCGGAGTAGAAACCTAAACCAAACTTACCGATGATCTCATTGGCGTCTTTGGCGTCTTTAAATTTCTCAACGAATTCCGTTGCACCGGAGAAAGCAATCTGATTGATGTACTTTTTGATCTCCTCGGCAGTCATCCCAAGACCTTTGTCTGAGATGGTGATCGTTTTCTTTTTCTCATCAAAAGCTACTTCGACGGTGACATCACCCAAGTCGCCGGTATACTGACCTAATGTCGCAAGTCTTTTGATTTTTTGGGTTGCATCTACCGCGTTGGAGACGAGTTCCCGAAGGAAAATCTCATGGTCGGAATAGAGGAATTTCTTGATAATCGGGAAAATGTTCTCTGTATGGATCGAGATCGTGCCTTTTTCCTGCATGGGTATAAATCGGTTTAGTAAAACACAAAATTTGACAAGAGGGTGTTATCAATGCCTGTTCCAAGTGGGAAAAAGTGACAAGATGGCATTTTTGGTTTGCCACAAAGACACGAAGACCGAAAGGGAAGTTTAAAATTTGAAGTGAGAAAGCTAAAAATTTGAAGTGAGGAGTAATTAGTCTCTGATGCCAGTTTTTGAAATTGCTCACAGATTTCTCAGATGAACACAGACAAACACATCTGTGATAATCTGTGCCATCTGTGAGAAATTAGAAAATAACAGGTTTCACATTTGAACAAATCTCTCAGTTACTTGTCGACAAATAAGAAAACCCCAACGGATCCGGGAATTCAAATTCATATCCTGTTTCCAGAATCTTCCTTGAATCAATCAATCGATCAATTCCATCAAGTTCGTTTTGGTAGCTAGCAGGTGGAGCGATTCCGAGTTCAGCCGAGTTCTTTTCATAGATCTCTCTTCGAAATGGATGAATCGGGGCAACTCCATTGAAGGTTTGAATCCAAAGCCCTTTTTCAATCACCCAAGCCAAAATTCCCACCGCGTCATTTTGATGGATAAAGTTGACACGGGTATGTCCTGCGACATTTTCTTTTCCTGAAAAGTACTTCCCCGGAATTCGATCTTTCCCCATCAAGCCTCCAAACCGAACTATGGTCAAGTCGTAGTTCTGGTCTTTTCCCATTAACAGCTCCGCGCGAAGAAGAATCTCATTTCCGGCATTTTCATGTGTCAATAAATAATCCTCAGCGTATTTTTCCTTGGAAGGTGTTTCGGGATAGATTCCTGTACTAGACACGAAAATCACCTTTTCAATCGGTGAGGAATCAATCAGGCTTCTTAAGTATTTGAGTTGCTCCAAGTGAAATTCTCCATTTCCTGATCGGGTGCGAGGAGGAATATTGACTACCAAGATTTCGGGTTGAAATAGTGCGTGAAAGCCAAGGCCTTCAGGGTGTGGATTTAAGGAAAAACGGATCACTTCCAGTCCTTTTAAGAATAGTCGTTTTCTTTTTTCCTCAGAAGTAGTAGATCCTAAGACTTTGAAACCCTTATCCTGAAGGTGAATTCCAAGTGGCTCTCCTAGCCAGCCTAAGCCGATGATTGATATTGTTTTCATTTTTTTATTGCCACTAAGACTCGAAGGCACGAATTTAAATCTTGTAAGTGGTGTATGGTAAGTAGTGAAAAGTTAGCGGAAAATAATTGGCCAGTATCAATTTTAGCTTTCTTACTTTATACTTCAAACTTTCCCTTCGCGTCTTCGTGCCTTTGTGGCCTACAAAACAAAAACCTCCCGTAGGAGGCTTGGTTTAATCTTTTTTCGGCATGGTACCAAGTAGGTAATCCCATAATGGCGAGCTTACCCCAAAAGAAGTTTCCGGGTCTTTGTAGTGATGAATTGCATGATTGACCCAAAGAATTTTCAGAAAATTTTTGGGCGGATTATAAGCATGGACTATGAAATGAACAGCCAAATATGTCGTATAGCCAATCAAAAATCCGGGGAGGAAATACAGGCAATAGTCTCCCATAATCAGATTGAACACCAGGTAAAAAATTGCTGCATAAGCTGCGCTTACGAAGGGAGGCATGGCCAAGCGATCTTTGTCTCGTGGATAGTCGTGATGCACACCATGAGCGGAATATTGCAATTTATCCTTCAATGGAGTATCGGGTTCCATATGAAAAAAATACTTATGCATCATGTACTCCACAAAAGTGAAAACAAATATGCCCAACAGTAATACCAATAATCCGATCCCCAAACCGATCTCCGTAGCAGTCAATGCATAATAAAGCGACACCACGGAGATTGATATAAATAAAGTAATCGGGACCATAATATGAGTCCTGGACAATCTCTCCATAATTGGATTAGAAAACATGTGGGCCGAACCGAAATTATCGGGCTTATCCAATCTTCCAATCTTTTTCATCTGTTAATAATTTTATTCAGTGGTTAGGTATAATCTTGCATTACGAAATTTATAACTTGTTTGACAGGCTAGTAGTCAAGCAGGATTTCATGGCTAAATAATACGTTATTAAAATATTTGAATTTTACCGTTTATAGTTTAAACTGAACCGCAAAGGTAAGGTTTCTGGGCTTCGTGTAAATATTTTTAAAAATGATTTGTCACATTAACTCAAACTACACTGAGTGTCGACGCAATAGTTTTTTCATAGTATGACACATAGAGTGGCAGAATCTGATGAATGTCAAACTCCTTGGCCCGCGCCAAAGCTCTTTCTTTAAATCCGGCCAAATTATCATCTGCAAGGATAATCTTAGCTTTTTCAGTCATGTCTTCCACATCACCTACATTACATACAAAGCCTGTGACACCATCAATATTCAATTCGGGGATGCCACCTGCATTTGAAGATAAAACAGGTACCTCACAAGCCATTGCCTCTAAAGCAGCGAGTCCAAAACTCTCCTTCTCTGAAGGCATCAAAAACAAATCGGCAACAGAAAGCACCTCTTCCACGGCATCGAGCTTACCCAAAAACCGAATATCATCACAAGTACCAAGTGTCCGGCAAAGCCGCTCCATCCGATCTCGTTCAGGTCCATCACCTACCAAAAGCAGTTTTGATGGAATTTCTTTTCTCACGTTGTAAAAAACATGGATTACATCTTCCACTCGCTTTACTTTACGGAAGTTAGAAGTATGTACCATTAATTTTTCGCCATTAGGGCAGATTGCCATTTTAAAATGGTCCTTTCGTTGACGCTTGAATCGATCCAAATCAATGAAATTAGGAATTACCTCGATTTCTCGCTTGATGTCAAAATACTCATAGGTCTCTTTTCTCAAATCAGCTGAAACAGAAGTAACACCGTCAGACTGATTGATAGAAAAAGTAACAACAGGCTCATAACTTGGATCTTTCCCTACTAAAGTAATATCGGTACCATGAAGCGTGGTTACCACAGGGATCTGAATTCCTTCTGTTTTCAAAATTTGCTTCGCCATATAAGCTGCCGAAGCATGGGGAATTGCATAGTGGACATGCAACAAATCAAGCTTTTCATACTTCACCACACTTACCATCTTACTTGCCAAGGCAAGTTCGTAAGGCGCATGCTCAAAGAGGGGGTAACTTTTGATATCCACTTCGTGGTAAAAAAGATTTGCACTGAAAAAGTCCAACCTCATGGGCTGCTTATAGGTGATGAAGTGTACTTCATGGCCAACTTTAGCCAAACCTATACCAAGCTCTGTGGCTACAACACCACTTCCCCCAAAAGTGGGATAACAAACAATTCCAATTTTCATTTTAGCAGTTCAGCTAGTGAATTTTTAGTCTCAACACGACATCGACCTTATTTTGTTCAAAATACAATTTTTTTCCTGACCTAAACCTGATTGCTAACCTGTTGCATTTATAGAATTAAGATTTTTCATTGTGAAAATCCTGGCTATTTTCACGCAAATATGAATTTGAATATGCGAAAACCACTCATTCTTTTTGGAATCTTAGCTACTCTTTGGTCTTGTGATACTGGGGGAAAAGCAGAAGTCAAAACTGAAAAAATCAACCCTACGACCTATTGGGGAGAAAATCCTTGGCCGGAAATCCGAAAAAAACGAATCAATCAACTTCTTCCCGAAGCCCTTAAAAATGCCGGAGTCGACGCGTGGTTGGTAATTTGTCGTGAAAACTACAACGACCCCATTGCTACCCATGTGGGAGGAGAAAATGCGAGCGGAACAGCGGCATTCCTCTTTTACACAGACCAAACAGGATTTCATTCCCTGGTTTTTTCCCCTGAAGGTGAAGCCACTGCGCTTGACGACCTTAATATTCATGAAAAAGTAGAGCGCATACCGAGAGGAGAATCGGCAGTTGCCAAAGCGGTAGATTTTATCAAGAAAAGTGGCTTTGCCAAGATTGCGATCAACTCCTCCGAAAGCAATGCCATGGCGGATGGATTGACGCATAGTCAGTATTTGGATCTGTCAGACTTGATGGGAAAAGATGTTTCGAAATTGATATCCTCCGACGAGTTAGTCTATGAATGGTTATCAATCAAACTTCCTGAAGAAGTGGAAATCCTGAAAAAAGCGGCACAATTGGCTGCGGATTTTCAAGTTGAAGCTTATAAAATAATCGAGCCGGGAAAAACGACTGATGCTGAGGTAGCCAAGTTCCTAAAGTCCAAAATGGCGGAATACGGTGTCACGGATGCTTGGCACCCCGATCAAAACCCAAATGTAAACTCCGGCCCTGACCGGGGACATTCCCATGCTACAAATAAAGTCATCATGCCTGGGGATGTGATTCAGACTGATTTCGGAGTAAAGCTTTACGGAATTTGGGTTTCGGATATTCAGCGATTTGCCTATGTACTGAAAGACGGAGAAACTGAAGCGCCTAGCGATATTCAGAAATATTGGGAAAATAGCAAGGCTGGTAGTCGAATTGCTTTGGCAGCTATGAAGCCCGGTGTGAAAGGCGAAGATGTCGACCGTGCACAGCGTGACTTGATGGATGCAAATGGCTCCCTGTACGTTCCTTGGAGCACCGGTCACCCCGTTGGATATGTAGCACATGATGTGGGTCCAAATCTCGGAGGAGCGAGAATACCAACTCCAAGACCTGCCGCTCAGAAATTGCTGAAAAAAGGGATGACTTTTGCCTTTGACGGTTTCCACTGCTGGAAACAAGCGGACGGTACCGAAAAAACCATCTCAGTGGAAGAAATGGCCGTGGTCACGGATACCGGAGCGGAGTATTTGATTGCACCACAGGAAGACTTGATTTTGGTAGGTAAAAAGTAGGAAGACTGGAGACGGAAGACAGAAGAAGGCTGGGGAACTGGCCTTTCCATTTTCACGTTTTTGATATTTACGATTTACGATTTTTGATTTACGACATGAAAAGGTCCTCTAATCTCACTTTATATTCAATCTGAAAAATTCAAAAAATCGACTTCAGCCCTAAATGCTCAACAAATGGCTCATAATCTTTGTCGGAATGAAGCAGAGTTATGTCTTTTTCAATGCAAAAAGTAGCGATGTAAGAATCAATTGTTTTTCGAATTGTGATGCCTTTTTTCCGTAAAAAGCGGTAATTCTGAGCGGATTTAAGAGCTAATTCTTTATTTGTCAACAAAAGAAATGGAACGTCCTCAAAAAAATTCTGACCTATCTGAAAATCCCTATCAGCTTTGAATCCCTGCATTACTTCCCCATAAATTAAATCTCCAATGGCAAAGTTGATAGCTCCAATTCCATGATAAACAAAATCGGTTTGTCTGGTTTCAACACCGTTGAAATAGTCAATCCAGACTGAGCTATCAACCAAAATCACGGCCTTCTCTCATTTCGTCCAAATTCCCCTCCCACTTTAACTTACCTCTCAAATCTCTTAGTCGCTCCTGCTTCTTCAAGGAAAGCATTTGTGCAAGGGCAGCCTCCACTACTCCCTTTTTGGTTTTGATCCCGGTAAGCTTCATTGCTTCTTTGATCAAGTCGTCGTCAATTTCAATATTTGTTCTCATGTGTATATTTTTTATGAATATACACATTAATCAACATTCAAGTTTCACTCGGTAAAAAATTGTCAATAAGAGAAATTACAATTTCCACTTATCCACCTACTAATTTTCCAAACTTCCAATCTTTCAGCTTCTCAATTCCGTACCTTTGACATAACCAAATCATCCCACTCTCATGAACGAGCGCTATATGCAGCGCGGAGTTTCCGCATCCAAAGAAGACGTTCACAACGCCATTTCCAACCTTGATAAAGGGCTTTTTCCCAAGGCTTTTTGCAAAATTGTAGAAGACACCCTCGGCAACGATCCAGAATTCTGCAACATCATGCATGCTGACGGTGCCGGCACTAAGTCATCTTTGGCTTACCTCTATTGGAAAGAAACGGGGGATCTGAGTGTCTGGAAAGGAATAGCTCAGGACGCTATCATCATGAATATTGATGACTTACTTTGTGTAGGAGCAATCAATAATATTTTGGTTTCATCCACTATAGGACGAAATAAGAATCTGATTCCGGGAGAAGTGATCTCTGCGATCATTCAAGGCACAGAAGAGGTCCTACAAATGCTAAGAGACAACGGCGTCAATGTGGTATTGACAGGAGGAGAGACCGCTGATGTGGGAGACTTGGTACGGACGATTATCGTGGACAGCACGGTTACTTGCCGAATGCGTCGCGAGGATGTTATTTCCAATGACAAAATTCAGGTTGGTGATGTAATAGTTGGCCTTTCCTCTTATGGCCAAGCTAATTATGAAACTGAATACAATGGTGGAATGGGCAGTAACGGCCTGACCTCAGCGCGCCATGATGTGTTCAACAAACTTTTGAAAACCAAATATCCAGAGAGCTTTGACCCTGCTGTGCCTGAAGAGTTGGTTTATTCTGGAAAATACAACCTCACCGATCCTGCACCTGGAGCTCCGGTGAACATGGGTAAGCTCGTACTTTCTCCTACCCGAACCTACGCTCCGATCATGGTGGACGTCATAAATTACCTTCGTTCTCGTGTACATGGCATAGTACATTGCAGCGGAGGAGCACAGACCAAGGTTCTGCATTTTGTGGACAAATTACATGTCATCAAGGACAATCTTTTTGACACACCTCCTTTGTTCCAAGCCATTCAGGCAGAAAGTGGGACGGATTGGAAGGAAATGTATAAAGTCTTCAATATGGGTCATCGCATGGAAGTTTACTTGGATGAGCGCTATGCTGAAGAGATTATCGATATCTCCGAATCATACGGTGTCGAAGCCAAAATCATCGGTCGAGTCGAGCCTCACGAAAGCAAAAAAGTAACTATTCAGAGTCAGTACGGGACTTTTGAGTATTGAGGAGGGGGTTAAGGGTTAATAGTTGATGTTTCAATATTCGGATGGAAATCATAAAGCCAAAGCCAGAAGGCTGAAACAAAATTCCAAGTAAAATTTAAGCAAAATTCAACTCCCCCATTTTTCAAAGGGGGTTAGGGGGATTTGAAATCGACAGCGTAAATCGTAAACTTGTGCTGAGCGTAGTCGAAGCATCAAAAATCGTAAATCGTTAATCCCTTGTCTCGCCTTATAAAAATTCTCGCTTGGACTATCGGAGTGATCCTCCTTATTGGATTTGCGACCATCACCACTGTTGATCGATCACCCATCGAAAACCAGGATTTTTACCAAGAGACTTTAGAACGATTGGAAAAAACTCCATGGCAAGGTTCTGAGGGGAATTTTTGGATGGCAGGCTGGGGAAAAGCAAATGCCACACCGGATGAGCCCGCTCCTTTGGTAGGTTATTCACCCCGAGGCCCTTACGAATTTGTTCAGGACAGCAGCTATGTCAAAGCGATCACTTTGACTAACGGCAAAACTCAAATCGCTTGGCTCAATTTTGAGCTGCTGATTATTCATCCTGCATTGGCAAAAGCTATTGAAAAAGGTGTTGCAGATTCAGGAATTGCTCCCGATCAATTAATCTTTACAGCTACGCACACGCACTCTGGAATGGGAGGTTACATGCCTGGTGCGATGGGTAATTTGGCATTTGGAGGATATGATCAAAAAATCGTCGACCATATAGTCAGCAAAAGTGTGGAAGCGCTCCGGTTAGCAATTTCTGCACAAGACACAGTTTCCCTCAGCTATCGCAAAGTAGATGCAGGAAAATATGTGGCCAACCGCTTTATCAAAGATGCCCCTTACGATCCCTATGTCCGACAGCTAATCTTCACCAAAAAATCAGGTGTAAAGGCATCCCTCTTCACTTATTCCGCCCACGCCACCTGTTTGAGTTCGAAATTTATGGGCTTATCAGGTGACTACCCCAAATATCTCACACGTGCCTTGGAAGCAAGAGAATATGAATTTGCTCTATTTGCAGCTGGGACAGTTGGCAGTCATCGGCCACTTTCCCCAGGAAATACGCCTGAAAAAATTCAGGAATATGCAGCCAGTCTGGACTCGGCAATTTGGCTCAGAATGACTCAATTTGCCACTCTCAAAACTCCAAGAATAGTACATTCCCGTTTAGATATCAGTCTTCGGGAGCCACATTTACGGATTTCCGACAATCTGAGAATTCGTCCTTGGCTTTTCAATTACCTTCTTGGTGACACCAATCCTCACTTGGATTTTACTCAGATTGGAAACTTGCTGATGATCACTTCGAGTGGGGAAATCTCAGGTGTTTTCTATGAAGAATGGGATAAACTGGCTAGAGAAAATGGACTCAATTTGATTGTGACAACTTTCAACGGAGGTTATATTGGATACATTACCCCGGATGAATTGTATGATGAGCATTATCATGAGGTTCGTGAGACCAACTGGTATGGTCCAGGAAATGGAAGTTACTTTGACCAAATGATCCGACGAAGTATCGAAAAGGCAAACTAATTGCAGCCTGCATACACCTGAGATCGAATCCAGCCTTTTCTCCACATTCTTTCTTGATATAAACTAAAACCAGCTACTTTCATTTTTTGGGAAATATTGGGCAAATCCTTGCGAGGATGCTTTGCTAAAATTCTGAAGCCATAAATCATCAGTTGATGAACAAGCCGCTGTAGGAAAGTCCGGGGAGGAAAGAAATCCGAGATAATAACCTTTCCTTCGGAATTAAGACATTGCCTTATCTGAATAAGAAATTCTCCTAACTGCTCTTCCTCCAATGAATCCACCACAAAAGGCAAAAAAATTCGATCAAATTTCCCCTTTCCCTGCCAAGCACCGATATGAATAGTTAGATTAGAACCTTCTAGATTCTTTTTTGCCAATTGGCACATTCGAGAAGACAAATCCCAATACTCACCATGTAAATTTCCGCTAAAATCACGGTAAGCCACTCCATCTCCTCCCCCGATAATCAGTACCTTTTTCCCTTCATAACTTTCCAAAAAAGCTTGATTTGCTTGGATTAAATCCTTTCCAAAAACCAATTGAGATAATGGCTGATAGATTGGGGCAAGGAAACCGTAGGCATCTGACATCAGTAAAAGGATAAGGTAACTGGCAGAAAGTAGTAAGACACAAGTATCGAGACATAAGTATCAAGACACAAGACACCAGAAGCGAAATCTTCAATGATCAAAAAACAATGATCAATTTTCAAGTAGATCGAGTAAAGCGTCTAGCCTCTTGTATCTTATGTCTTATGTCTAATATCTAGTATCTAATGTCTTATGTCTAATATCTAAGTATCTAATATTCCCAAAACAACCCTATTTATGCGAAATATCTTAAAAAAAATCTCCGGCATCCGCCAATTACTTAAAAGTGTTGACTTGGACCAAATCGCCAAACTCTCTCAAAAAGTAGATCTCCCAAAAATGGTCGGGCTCGTCTCCCAAATGAGTGAATCGGATCTTTCCAAAATGATGGGGATGCTTAAAGGCGGAGGCAAACCCAAAGAAATTCCTGCCATCAATGGAGATTTTTATGAGTTGGGGAAGACTTTGAAACCTGAGGAGCGGGAAATCCAGCTGAAAGTCCGTGATTTTATGGAGCGAGAGATCAAACCAATCGCTAACGACTACTGGAATCGGGCTGAATTTCCAATGCACATCATTCCAAAAATGGCTGAGCTCAATATTGCAGGTCTGACCTATCATGGCTATGGCTGCCCAGGACATTCTGCACTTCTGGAAGGCTTCATCGCAATGGAAATGGCACGCGTGGACACCTCAATCTCTACCTTTTTTGGAGTGCAAAGCGGTTTGGCAATGGGTTCGATATATCTCTGCGGTTCCGAAGAACAAAAGCAAAAGTGGCTTCCCAAAATGCAGAAGTTGGAGAAAATCGGGGCTTTTGGCTTGACCGAACCAGAAGTGGGTTCGGGCGTGGCAGGTGGCTTAACCACTACATGCAAAAGGAATGGAGAATCTTGGATGCTCAACGGGCAGAAGAAATGGATCGGAAACGCCACTTTTTCAGATATTACCATCATATGGGCAAGAGACTTGGATGACAATCAAGTCAAAGGATTTATTGTCAGAAAGGAAAACCCAGGTTTTGTAGCCGAGAAGATGCAGGATAAAATGGCACTCCGAACTGTTCAAAATGCGCTGATAACACTCACAAATTGTGAAGTACCCGAGTCTGACCGATTGCAGGAGGCCAACTCATTTCGTGATACTGCAAAAGTCCTTCGCATGACTCGAGCAGGCGTCGCTTGGCAAGCTGTTGGTTGCGCTCGAGGAGCGTACGAATTGGCTTTGGCATACACCAAGGAGCGGATTCAATTTGGTCGTCCGATCGCCTCGTTTCAGTTGGTGCAGGATCTTCTGGTCACGATGCTTGGTGACCTTACCGCCATGCAGACCATGGTATTCCGGCTTTCTGAGATGCAAGACCAAGGCGAGCTATTGGACGAACATGCTTCATTGGCCAAGGTCTTTTGCACGCTTCGAATGCGCTCGATTGTAGACCATGCCCGTGAGCTTTTTGGTGGAAACGGAATTTTGCTGGAGCATAACATCGCACGTTTTGTGGCAGATGCCGAGGCGGTTTATTCCTATGAAGGCACCAAAGAAATCAACTCCCTGATCGTAGGAAGGGCAATTACAGGACATAGCGCATTTGTATAATTGAGAGGATTTTACCGTTAAGAACGGAGAAAATCGTAAAGGTTTTTTTTACAGAGATCTCAGAGGGTTTAGGTATTGAGGAATCTTTAAACCACGAAGTGGAAAATCTTTGCGGTCCTTTGCGTCCTTCGCGGCAAAATCAAAAACCTTCGAGGTTGCCAAAACCTCAAAGGTTTACCCCAAAGAAAAGCTTTAGCTTTTCCCCTCTGCGACCTTGAAAAATATTAAGAATAAATTGTGTGATTGAATTTCAGACAAGGCCAAAATCCCAAAAACAACTCCTCTTTTAACTCTGTGGTAAAAAACCTCCGCGGTGTAAAATAGTCTATCAAAGAAAAAGAAGCAGCACAGGCAACATAAAACTCGCCTCCATCCTCATTCTTTTTTGCTCCGAAGAAAGATCCGCCTGGAAAAAAGTCAGGTAATGAACCAATGCCATCAATAATATGACACATGCGAAAGGTCTATAAAGTGAGGAAAGAAAGATGAATCCTGCCAACGAAACAAAGATCAGCAGGAAGTTTAATCTCCGAATTACCTCCACCAATTTGACTAAGGGAAGAATATCAGCTGCTGAAGGAAAACCTTGAACATGATCTTCGTTGGCATCTAAAACAGCGAGCGTCAAGAGGTTTATTACTGCCAGCAAACTGTACCCAAATAAAAATCCGGCAAACAAATAAGACAAATCCATAGACCCTATCCTCAGAAGTGGAATCCAAGCAATTCCCAAAACATAGAGAACTCCTGTACTGATCTCTTTAAGAAGTCCTGCTGATTTGCCGGCCTTTCTTATCAAAAACATCGTAGCCAAAATCAAAGCCCCAAGTCCAACACTCCAAAAGAATTCTTTACCTAAACCAAATGTCAGAAAGGCTAGCCCCAGTCCGAGTATAGCAACTGCCAAAACACAAACCATCAAAACGGTTCGGTTATTCTGATGAAACACATAACGATCCGAGAGTGGAAAAACTCCACTTTTGGCATCCAAAATATGGTCAAGGGTATAAATACACCAAACAGCCGATCCTAAAAGTAAGTAAACTGTCAAATCAACTTCCACTCGGAAAAGCCTGGAGAAAAACAGCAATCCTGCCATCGCCCCCAAAACCACATCGATCGATAGCAAAGACAAATAGCGAAAGAAACTTTGGCTAAAATTCATGGTTAAAATTAAAAGTTAAAGCTCATCTATGATATCAAAAACTTTCAAACCGGTAACTTTCCCTAAAAATCCCCGCTCATCAGCGTATTTTTTCAGCATAATTCTGCGGGAAACAACTAGTTTTATTCCATCACAAAATCAACCAAAAAACCATGAAAACTCTCCCTCTCCTATTAGCCGCAATGCTTTTTTCCACCCTTTCTTTTGCACAAGGTCCAATCAAAGTGGCTTTTGTCGGCAACTCCATCACCCAAGGTCCCGGACGGGACAATCCTGACAGCTATCCACTTCAAGTTGGAGCATTGCTTGGCGATGCTTATCAAGTCAAAAACTTTGGCGTCAGCGGCCGCACACTATTGAAGAAAGGTGACTTCCCCTATTGGAATGAACCACAGTTTCAGGAAGTCAAAGATTTTGCACCTGACGTGGTAGTGATTAAATTAGGAACCAACGACTCCAAACCTCAAAACTGGGCACACAAAGCCGATTTTGTTAAAGATTACTTAGACCTGATCGCTGAGTTCCGAGCACACATGCCAGCTGACGGCAAAGTCTATATTGTGATTCCCGTGCCTGTAACCCGGGAAAACTTCAGCATCTCTCCGAATGTGATGGACAACGAACAGCGACTCATGATCTATGAAGTCATACAAAAAACAGGTTCAGAAATGATCGATCTCTACACTCCATTGATGAACAAATCCGAACTTCTCCCAGATGGTGTTCATCCAAATAAAGAAGGCCAGACCATCATGGCTGAGGTAGTGACGAGAAGGATTCGACTTTGAGTTTGAATGGTGTAATAGGTAAATTGTTTAACTGATCGTTATACACCTCCCCCGCAGTGAGTGTCACTTACTTCAAAAATACGGGCTTTTGTTGCTATCCTGCTTCTCCTGAAGCAGGATTCTCATTTCACTATTGCCGCAGTGAGTGCCTGTCTTCCGACAGCTTCTAACGCCGTGGTGAGTACCTCACTCACCACTATTCACTAGTAAAGGATTTCACTCTCCAAATAATTAATTCAAAATAGAATTTTCCTAATTTGAGTTCTCTTTGTTACAAAAAATCTTAAAATCATATACCGCTTTATTACAGGAAATATAAAAACATACTCCTCTTTGTGACAAAAAAAGCCTCAAACACACATTAAATGCATCTGAGGCCCTTTTTCACTTACTAAAGATTACAAAAATTCAATACCTAAAAATCGCAGCTACTCCCGACTCAGATGGCATTTTTTCGGGTGTAAGAACTGTCACTCGACCACCCATTCGCATGGCCAATTCACTCATATCATCGAGTAAATCATCGACTTTAGGATTATCGATGTCTTTGTTTTGTACATTCCCAGTGACCAGATTCGTGATCCGACTTGCGATAATGCGGTCAGATTCGATGATCAAGGTGTCCACTCTACCTTCAACCAAGGCTACTGCCACTTCTTTGATTTCCTCACTTCCGAGTCCATCGGCTTTTGCCTGATTATATCGGCTGACCAATTCTTCCTGCTTGCGCAAATATTCAGGTTCGATAATTTCCCAAGCCAGTTCCGCCATTTTTTCAGTGGACAAAGTTGTCGGGTTTATTTTGATACCCTCTTCCAAAAGCATGGCATTTCCACTTATTTTCTGGAAAAGATTGTGATGCTCCGGCAGGGCTGCAAGTACCAGAGGGAGATCGTTTCTTTTGGAATAATTTTCATTCACAGAAGTAGCCACTTCCCGGAAATATTTTTCAAAAGCTCCATCGGCATTATCTTTTCTATGACTTTGGTTAAAGTGAAAGTGTCCCAAGGATGTAGGCCCATTTAATGTGTTTCGGTCCAAATCTTCCCCTAAGGCATCCACTGTATCTTCATCGATAGCCGGATGAAGCTCCACCTCAACAAGTGCGTGACGATTACCTTCGAAAAGTTTTACCTCATTTAGACTTAAAGCCAAAACTTGAAATCTGTCAGTCGATTGCAAAAGCCGTTGAAGCGGTTTAGTGTGAAAACTGTCCGCCACATTTGCCATTTCTTCCGGACCCTCAGTCATATTGATTGCTTTGAGGAAACCTGAAGCACTGAAAATCGCCAATCCCAATGAGGTATGATTCCAAAAATCCTCCTGATTGGTAAGTTCGATCAGCGGCTCTAAATAAGATTGAGTATCCGCATTGGAATATTTCCTTTGTAGCGACTCTTCCAATTCTTTCATCAGGTTCTTAAATCGAGTTGGATTTTGAAGATTTTCCGGATGGGTTCGATAGGTAGGCATATAAAGTGAAATGCAAGGAGACTCGCCCACTGCCAAAAGTTCCTGAAGTAATTCCTTGTTCAGGGAAAGGGTGTTTTTACTGGTTTCCATAAAGATTTTTTTGATTGCAAATGAGATTACTCTGAAACAGCAAGTGTTTTTAACGCAGTGATGTACTGGTTTCAAGAATCCTAGCCGATTCTAACTAGCGTGACAGAATTAGAGGGAAAATCTGAGGCCATAAAAAACAATAAGCCAAGAAGAATTTAAGAAAGCTGATTTATAAAGCATTAACTTAAACAAGCTCGAAAGAGGAGGACTAAAAAGCGAATCCCTGAATCCCAAACTGGGCAAAATAGACTCGTAAGGGGATTATTTACCGCCTATTCGGGCCAATTGCCTAACATATCATCTCTTGTACCTAGTCAAAAATTCAAAATAATAATGCTGCTAAGAGGAAGGCTATCCGCATCTATCGTTGTGTAAAGCGTCTCCGATCAATACTCAATCACTTCTTGATAGCTTGTAATAATAAAACCAATAAAAAAAACCTCAAACACATCCTAAATGCATCTGAGGCTTTTTTTTTATGTATATCCGCAATACTGCCAGTAGCCATATATTGTTAAGTTTTTCCTCGACTTCGCTCGGTGTCCGTTATTTTTTTTAGGGGAGGGGGGGGTGATGGGGCGGCTGCCCCGGATTCGTCCCGCCCG
>NZ_JBKBKZ010000035.1:0-56845 GCF_046296635.1 Algoriphagus sp.
GCATATTCCTCCCCTCCCTAAAACAAAACTAACGGACACCGAGCGAAGTCGAGGTGAAACTAAATAGAATATGGCTACTGGCAGAATTCCGTATATCCATATTACTAAAATTTAATTCCTTTATGAAGCCACCAAAAATGAGACTGACCAAGGTGAACATCTGAACTTTTTCATTTAATTTTGTGTACCATATTGTGTACACAAAATTTGGCGTTATGTTAGTAATAAGCACAAGAGAGTTTCGACAAAATCTCAAAAAATATTTAGATCTGATCGATAAGAATGAGCGAGTTATCATTCAGAGAGGTAAAGACAAAGTTTATGAAATTTCAAGCGATGTAAAAAATGACCGTTTCTTTGACGATCCTTTAGTTCAGGAGCGATTGGCCAAAAGTATTCAGTCTTACAACGAGGGTAAAACGGTGAATTTGTCTGATGATCAATTGAAGGATCTCCTCGGTATATGAAGTTTGAGATTGATTTTACCGCTGAGGCACTGGAAGACATTGAGAAGCTAAAGAAAACCGGCAACAAGGGGGTTTTTAAGAAGATTTTCTCTTTAGTTCAGGAACTAAAACAACATCCTGAAACAGGCACTGGAAAACCGGAAAAACTCAAACACTACCAGCAAAACACTTGGTCAAGAAGGATAGATAGAAAACACAGGCTTGTATACTTGATTGATGGAACAAAGGTCGTTGTAACGATATTAGGTGCATACGGCCATTATGGTGATGAGTAAATCTGATTATACGCTCTTCTGCCAGTTAACATATTTAATAACTCAATTGGGCCGGATGTCGGGTGTCCGAAGTTCGATGAAGCCTAACATTTGCCGTTTTCAGGTAATTTTAAGTCTATACCAATTCTACTGGCAAAGTTCCGTATATACATATAAATGTATTTGGTATAGTCCAGATAGCTATACGAGGATACCTATACCTTATATAAGCACAAATTTGGAATTTAATCATCGGGCTGGATATAGCATCAATCCAATTGCAATTGGTAAGCATATGAAGAAATGCTTTTACCTCCCTTTTTTTATGATCAAATATTTCAACTCCTTTTTTCCCCAGAGCGGAAAATGCTAATTTCAAGTCTGCTTGCATCATCCTATTAATCATTATGAAATCTTTCTTAAGTTTAGCACTAGTTGTTTTTGTCTTTCTCCTGTCTTCCTGCAAAAAAGATTCAACTTTATTTGTACTAAAATCTCCAGAACAGACAGGAATTGATTTCAACAATGTGATTATCGAATCTGATTCCTTCAACATCCTTACAGACGAATACATTTTCAATGGAGGCGGAGTGGCAGTTGCTGATTTTGATCAAAATGGACTACCCGACTTATTTTTCACAGGTAATCAAGTTCCTAACCGATTATACCTGAATGAAGGTGAATTCAAATTCAGAGATATCTCCGAAAGTGCAGAAATCATGGCTGCTGAAAAATGGTGTACTGGTAGCGTAATAGTGGATATTAATAATGATGGCTGGCCGGATATCTATGTCGCAGCAGCAATGATGAAAGGTCCGGGCGAACGCAATAATTTACTTTTTGTCAATCAAGGAAAGGATGCTTCAGGAAACGTCACTTTCAAAGAAATGGCGGCCCAATATGGTATTGCTGATCCCGGTAACAGTATGGGAGCTGCTTTTATAGATTATGATCTTGATGGAGACTTGGATCTTTATGTACTGAACAATGAGCAACTGACGGCCAAACCGACCAACTTTAGACCCAAAGTAACTGATGGGACGGCCGTCAATAATGATAGCTTCTATCGAAATAATGGAGACGGAACTTTTACAAATGTCACAATCGAAGCCGGGATTACTTTTGAAGGTTTTGGATTGGGATTGTTGATTGCAGATGTCAACAATGACGGCTGGCCTGATATTCACGTCAGCAACGATTATGTGACCAATGATATTCTTTACATCAATAATCAGGATGGAACTTTTTCAAATATGACCAAAGAGAACTTGAGGCATCAAAGCCAGTTTTCGATGGGTGCTGATATAGCTGATTTCAATAATGATGGATTGCCAGACCTGATTACAATCGATATGCTAGGCGAGGATAATTACCGAAAGAAGACCACTATCGGTAAAAACGTCTATCAAACCTATCTCAACAATGAGCAATTCGGCTATGAATACCAATACGTTCGAAATATGCTCCATCTGAATAATGGGCCAGGTATTCCATTTTCAGAAATCGGCTTGATGGCTGGAGTTTACCAAACCGACTGGAGTTGGGCCCCGCTTTTTGGAGACGTGGACAATGATGGTCAAAGAGATCTTTTGATAACCAATGGTTTTCCACGGGATATCACGGATAAGGATTTTGCAAACTATCGGGCAGATGTGGGAAATATCGCTTCGACTAGACAGCTTTTGGATTCAATCCCTATCGTAAAAATCCCCAATTACGCTTACCGAAATACGGGAAATCTTGGATTTGAAGATAGCGGAGAGAATTGGGGCTTGAATAAACCTTCCTTCTCAAATGGTGCTGCTTTGGTTGATTTGGATGGTGATGGTGATTTGGATTATGTGGTGAACAATATCAATGATCCTGCTTTCATTTTCGAAAACAAACTCAATGACAGCAAAACTTCTCCAAACTTTCTCCGCATTAAGCTAAAAGGTCCAAATGGAAATTCGCAGGGATTAGGTGCTAAAGTTCTTTTGAAGCCAACTCAAGAAAGTCTCCTATACCAAGAGATGCAAGTTGCCCGAGGGTATATGTCCTCTATCGAAGATATCCTCCATTTCGGTTTGGATTCGATTGATACCATCGGAGAACTCACGGTTTTCTGGCCGGATGGGAAGGAATCCAAACTTTCAAACATACAAGCCAATCAAACTCTTGTGATTGATCATTCATCGGCCCAAGTTGGAAAAAATAACGTGGCGATACTTGATCTAGGCTCAACCCAACAACTGGTATCTGAAGTTTCCGAGCAACTCGGAGTTTCATTCATACACCAGGAAGAGGATAGAAATGATTTTAATGTTCAGCGAACTATTCCTCATAAGTTGACCCAATTTGGGCCAGCATTAGCAGTTGGAGATCTTGATGGCAATGGCCTCGAAGATTTGATAGTCGGTTCTTCATCAGGCTTTTCTCCAATCTGGTATGCACAGCAAGAGGATGGAAAATTTGTTCAAAAAGAACTTTTTCCGGGTGAAAACACAATTTATGAAGAGACGGGAATTCTCCTCATTGATATTGATAAAGATGGAGATCTTGATTTGTATCTGGTCAGCGGAAGTCCTGAGTTTTTGCCTGAATCTGCCGAATATTTGGACCGGGTTTTTCTAAATGATGGAAAAGGGAATTTCACTTTGGATAAGAATTTCTCCGCTGTCAAAGCTAATGGAAGTACAGTCCGAGGCGCTGACTTTGATGGAGATGGGTTCATGGATTTATTCGTAGGAGGAAGAACACCAATTGGAAAATTTCCTTTACCGGAAAAAAGTTACCTGCTCAAAAATGTCAATGGACAACTGACCGATGTTACAGATCAAATCGCACCGGAACTTCGATCGGTAGGAATGGTCACAGATGCTGTTTGGGCTGATGTGAATGGGGATGGGAAAGTTGATTTGATTGTAGTCGGAGAATTGATGCCCATTACCATTTTTATTAACCAGGATGGAAAATTTGAAAAGCTAAAAGATACTGGACTGGAGAATTATCTAGGTTGGTGGAATTCTATTTCGACAGCGGATTTTGACCAAGATGGGGATACAGATTTTGTAGTAGGAAATCTAGGAGCAAACAATGCCCATCATCCGAGTTTTGAGCGACCTCTTAAAATCTATGCTAAAGATTTTGACAATAACGGAAGTGTGGACCCGGTAACCTTTGCTTATTACAAAGGCAAGCAAGGCGGAACTTACAATTCCTTTCCAAGCCATTTTTGGGATGATCTAATAGGCCAAAGTCCAATGTTTCGCAGGAAATTTGATCGATATAAGTATTTCGCTTTGAGCACGGAGGAATCATTTTTCACCGAAGAGGAAAAGCAAGATGTTTTAATTTTGACGGGCAACTACGACAAATCGGTATGGGTGGAGAATCTTGGTAATGGAAAATTCAAAGTTCACGAATTGCCAATCATGGCTCAGATCGCCCCAACAAATGGCATCATCACAGATGATATCAATGGCGACGGATTTACCGATATCCTGATGGTTGGAAATGATTATGGAAATGAAATCTTTATCGGGAGATTAGACGCATCTGTTGGACTTCTTCTTCTTGGTGACGGAAATGGCGGTTTTGAAGCTGTAAGTCCAAGAAAAAGTGGGTTTGTGGTCCCGGGTGATGCCAAGGCTTTGGTAAAGCTTAGTCCTGCTTCAGGCGCACCACTTTATTTTGCATCCCAGAATCGTGGAAAATTACTGGCATTCAAATCTGGAATTGAAGAAGCCAAAACGGTCTCCTTCGGCCAAGATGCCATGGCTTTAATTTTGGAATTGGAGAGTGGAAAGCGTCAGCGCTATGAGTTGAATCACGGTTCAGGCTTTGGATCTCAATCCTCACGAGAAGTCATCCTTCCAAGAGGAACCAAATCTGCAGTAATGATTAATTACAAAGGGGAAATGACTCCGATGGGGATCTTCACTATGAATTGATCACTTGTAGAGTTCTCCTTCTTTTGCCTCGCAAATATCTGCTATCAGTTCTGCGATTTTGTCTGTAATATCCTCAAAGTATCGCTTCCCCTTCTCCGGGGAGGCTTTTTTAGGATTCCCAATTCCGGTGTCTTCGGTGACTTGAGACCATTTTCGCTCTGCCCAAGCCCACTTTTCTCTGATTCCTTTGATGACTGATTTCCGCTCCCCACCATCTCCCGCTTCTTCGAGGGGTAGGATCAATTCAGGATGCAAGAATTGAATCAGTGCAGTCTCCATTTCATCCGCATGGTCTCCGGCTTCTTCGAAGTATTTTGACTTATCTAATGCTTGGAACCAATTGGCAGTAAAAAGCATCATTTCCGGGAATCTCAATCCTAGTTCTCTTAGCAAGGGTTGAAAATTGTTTCCGCCATGACTATTTAGGATCAGCATTTTTTTGATCCCTTGTCGATTCAGCACCTCAATAATATCTGTCAAGATAATCAGTTGAGTGCTCGGGTAAATATTAATGTCCAAATAGATATCGCTTTGACCCGTGTTGACGCCAAAAGGAATGGTTGGAAGAACCACGACTTTTGATCCTTTTTCCCATGCTTTTCTAGCTCCCTCGGCGCTCATGGCGTCCGCTTCATAAATATCCGTCCCATAAGGCATGTGATAATTATGTGCTTCTGTCGCTCCCCAAGGCAAAATCGCCAAGTCATAGCGAAATGTTTTTAGGTCTTTCCAAGTTGCTTCTTTCAGGATATAGGGTCGCATGGGATTTGTTTTTCAGTATTTAGACAGATGGCTGGAGGATTTGGGGCAAAATTGATAATTTCAATTTCAGTTCCTAAAATACTCTCAATGTCCCAAAGAAGAAAGTTTATAAAGCAATCCCTTTTAGGCTCCGCTTTATTTTTGCCGGGTATGTCGGTAGGTTGTGCTCAACCCAATGAAAAATCTGCTCCAAATGGAGAGAAACCGCTCATTTTATCCACTTGGAATCATGGTATCCCGGCCAATGCAGCTGCTTGGGATAAACTTAAAGAGACTGACAGCATCTTGGATGCTGTAGAAGCAGGAGTGCGAGTTACAGAACTCGACATGGATAATTTATCAGTAGGACTTCAGGGCTTGCCTGACAGAGAGGGAATCACCACTTTGGATGCCTCGATTATGACAGGAGATGGAGCTTGTGGATCGGTGGCTTTTGTTCGGCAAATTAAGCATCCGATTTCGCTGGCAAGAGCAGTGATGGAAAAAACACCACATGTCATGCTTGCCGGAGAAGGTGCAAGACAGTTTGCGATCGCTCAGGGATTTCCTTTGGAGGAAGAAGTGCTTAGCCCAAAAGCACAAATAGAATATGACAAATGGAAAGTTACCAGTCAATATAAGCCGATCATCAATATTGAAAACCACGATACCATCGGGATGATTGGGATCGATACCAATGGGAAGTTAGCGGGAAGTTGTACTACGAGTGGACTTGCATATAAAATGCACGGACGGGTAGGAGACAGCCCAATTATCGGAGCTGGGCTGTATGTGGACGATGAAGTCGGGGCAGCAACTGCCACAGGATTGGGCGAGACCATTATTCGGATTTGTGGAAGCTTTTTGATCGTGGAATTGATGCGTCAGGGAAGGTCCCCGCAGGAAGCTTGTGAAGAGGCTGTGAGACGATTGGTCACCAAAAGCAAGAATATCCATGACATCCAAGCTGGTTTTTTAGCTATTAACAAGGATGGGGAGACAGGAGCTTTTGCAGTTCATCCGGGTTTTAATTTTGCCAAAGCCACTGCTTCTGGCAATGTGTTGATTGATTCTATAAGCCACTTTTAATCTATGCAACGAATATTACTTGAAGCCCCAGTTTTCAATTTGCAAGGTGCTTTGGAAGCAGCACAGTTTGGTATAGATCGATTGGAACTCTGTTCCAATTTTCCGGAGGGGGGAGAAACTCCGAGTGTGGGAATGCTTCGATTTTTAAAAAGCGAGGTTGATATCCCCGTTTTTGTCATGATTAGGCCGCGAGGAGGGGATTTTGTGTACTCTCAAAAAGAACTAATTGTGATGAAGCAAGATATTCGGCTGTTGACTGAATTTGGAGCGGATGGTTTTGTATTTGGTGTTTTGGATGAGAAAGGAAAAGTGAATGAAGCGGCATGTGAAATGCTTCTTCGAGCAGCAGGTGATAAACCCTGCACGTTTCACCGTGCTTTTGATGGGTCTGCAGATTTGGATGATTCTTTGAAAAAAATCATTCAACTCGGATTTCAGCGTATCCTGACTTCAGGTGGAAAAAACACCCTGACTGAGGGACTTCCGGTTATTTTACAACTCTTGGAAAAAGCGAAGGATCAAATCATCATCATGCCGGGAGGGGGAACTAAGCCTGAACATGTACCGATCCTAAAACAAAGCGGATATCTGAAGGAAGTTCATGCTTCCTGCAAAGTCGCCAAACCCTCAGCCAATGAGTTTGTTAATAAGGGGTTATCTTTTTCATCAATACCTTTGGATTTTACACAGCATTTTGGAGTTGATCCGGGGGTAGTCAATGAGTTTAAGTCAGTTTTATAGGTAAAAAATGCAGAAGTTCCTTTGGGTTGTTGGGTTGATTTGTTGGAGTTGTGGGCCGATATCTGAGCGAAAGCAGCCACCTCCTAGTTTGAATCAGTTGGCACAATCGGATTTAAACCTGACAGGAGAGCAATTGGCTAATGGATACTGTGCAGCATGCCACATCAAACCTGAACCGAATATTCTAGATAAAGTAACCTGGGAAACCAAAGTCATGCCTGACATGCGTAAGCGTATGGGTTTGTATTTGGAGGAAGATTTTGGGACGGCTCTTCCCGAAGATGAGGGGGTTCCGGAGGGTATTTATTCCAAAGCGCAACTAATTACTCGGGAAAACTGGAATAAACTTTTGGCTTATTATGTAGAAAATGCTCCGGAAAAGTCACTTCCCCAAGCAGATAAGCTTACACCAAAAAATGGAATTCCAGGTTTTGAATTAGAAATTCCCGAGTTTCCTTTCTTTAGACCAAGTCTCACCACGATGGTTCGGGTGAATCCAGAAACAGGAAATCTCTGGCTGGGACATCGGTTTCGATCACTTTTTGTCTTAGATCCGAAAAATGGGTTTAGCCAACTAGATTCAATTCCAACTCCAGTTGCGCCGGTCGAGATTGCTTGGAGATCTGATAATTCATTCGACCTTCTTTCTATGGGATTGATGGATCCGGCAAATGATTCGATTGGATCTTTAGATCGATATTCTCAGACGTCCAGTACTTGGCAATTCACAACTATACATAACCAGTTAATGCGTCCTGTTCATGTCTCGTTTTCCGACTTTAATGGAGATGGAATAGAAGATCAGGTAATTTCTCATTTTGGAAATCACTTAGGCAAATTGAGCCTTTACCTTTCCACTTCAGCTGGTTTTGAGGAAATCATTCTGAAAAAAGATCCCGGTGCGAGAAGAACTATTGCAGTCGATTTTGACCAGGATGGTGACATGGACATTTTGGCCCTGATGACTCAAGCAAAGGAGTCAATTGTTCTTTTTGAAAATCAGGGTTCGGGTGTATTCAGAGAAAAAGTGTTGTTAGGTTTTCAACCCGCATTTGGGTCAAGTGATTTTCGCTATGAGGACATGAATGGGGACGGTTTTCCGGATTTGATTTTAGTTAATGGAGACAATGCTGATCAATCTCAGATTTTGAAATATTACCATGGAGTTCGGATTTTTGAGAATGACGGGAAAGGAAAGTTTACTGAAAAATGGTTCTATCCTATGCATGGGGCAAGTGGATTGGAGGTAGGAGATTTTGATCAGGATGGAGATATGGACTTGTTCGTGATCTCATTTTTTCCTGACAGAAAAGAAGTACCGAAGCAAGACTTGATTTATTTTAGGCAAGGAAAAAATGGAAGTTTTGAGCCATTCGTTTTCGAAAATATTCCAAATTTTAATTGGTTGACGATCACTCAGGGTGATCTGGATGGAGATGGAGATCAGGATGTGGTGGTCGGTACTTTTGCTTTTGATGAATTGTACAAAGCTCCTACATCTAATTGGAGTCCTTTTGTTATTCTCAGGAATACAAGGAAATAATTGATTGTATTTTGATTTAAATAGAAATAAAAGTCTGTAATATGAATTATAGGCCTTTTTAAATTTCTTATTTACATATAAATCAGTATCTTATTGATCTTCCTTAAATCAATAAGCTATGGTAAAAAGTTTTCAGGGGGTACGCGAGGTCGAACCCAAAGCCCCAATTCAGCAGATTTTGGTCAAAGACCACATGAGTACCAACTTGGTGACTTTTCGAGAAGAGGATACAATAGATCAGGTTTTGGACGGTCTAGCCAAGCGGAAAATTTCCGGAGCGCCTGTTCTGGATGAGTCAGGCGCACTAGTTGGAATAATTTCCGAGGTAGATTGCCTTGCCGAAATCATAAAGGGTAAATACAGTAATACAGTCAGATTCCCTGCCAAAGTAAAAGAACACATGAGTAGAAATGTGATTTCATTGGATCCGGGCATGTCACTTTTTGATGCTGCACAGAAATTTCTGGAACATAAAATCCGACGCTTTCCTGTCTTGAAAGATGGACATTTGGTTGGGCAATTAAGTTTGAGTGATGTGATTCGAGCTTTTCCAAAACTTAAACATACGACTTGGTAAAAAACAAACTCTTACTTCGACTTTTCAATAGCTCGCTCCACATCTTTTATTACATCTTCGTAATGCTCCAAACCCACTGAAAGTCTAATCAGACCATCAGCGATTCCCACTTGAGCTCTTTCTTCAGCGGAAAGTTTGCTATGAGTTGTGGAAGCAGGATGTGTGATGATGCTGCGACTATCGCCCAGGTTGGCTGTGACTGAAATCATATGAAGTTGATCAATGAACCGCTGCGCTCGAGCCACGCCTCCTTTGAGCGTTAAGGTGATGATCCCTCCTCCGGCTTTCATTTGTTTAAAGGCAAGATTGTGCTGAGGATGGGACTTAAGAAAAGGGTATTTCACAGCTTCCAGTTCTGAATTTCTTTCAAAATATTCCGCTACTTTCAGCGCATTTTCGCAGTGACGATCCATACGGACGGCTAGGGTTTCCATACTTTTTGCCAAAATCCAGGCATTGAATGGTGATATCGATGGCCCGGTATGCCTTGCAAAAAACTGCACTTCCTTCATCATTTCCTTCGAGCCAAGTATCAGTCCTCCCAAGACACGTCCTTGTCCATCTATGTATTTGGTGGCGCTATGTGTGACGATGTGTGCGCCCCATTTCGCAGGTTGCTGGAGATAGGGTGTAGCAAAACAATTGTCCACCACTAAGATTAAATTGTGAGCGACAGCAAATTTCCCTGCCCACTCCAAATCGATGATTTCCAATCCGGGATTGGAAGGTGTCTCGATAAAAAGCATCTTGGTATTTGGCTGAACTAGTTTTTCCCAGTTTAGATAATCCGAAATATCTCCATAGGTTGAGCTGATTCCCCATTTTGGAAATACGCGTGTCAATAATTGATGCGTAGAACCAAACAAAGATCTGGAAGCTATAATATGATCACCTTGCTGAAGCAGAGAAGCGATGCTACCGAACATAGCAGCCATTCCTGAAGCGGTAGCAATTCCATCTTCAGTGCCTTCAGCGGCGCAGACTTTCTCGATCAAGTCTGAGGAATTGGGATTTGCGTAGCGAGAGTAAATATTTCCCATGATTTCATCTGCAAACATCGCTCTTGCCTCTTCCGCTGAATCAAAAGTGAAACTTGAAGTCAGGTAAATTGGGGAGGAATGTTCCTTTTGGTTGGAACGCTGCTGGATTCGGATCGAATCAGTTTCGAAATGCGACATGGTCTGTTCGGTTTGAGTACTGATAAAACTTCTTGGGACTGAAAAAGAATTTTCCCAAAGACAGAATTCGAACCAGAATTGAGGCAGTAGTGATTACGCCAATTTATAGTTCCCGCTGAGGGTAGGATTTGGCACCGTTCTCCTGTTTAGGGATGGTTGCCAGAGGGTCATCGAGCCTATTCTCTCGCCTCTTCTTTATAAATCAGTCACCTGATGTGCTGCAAAGAAAATGGTAGATTTGGTCATATCCAAATCTACTTTGAAATCAATCGTTGAATTGTGTCATGGTTTGCGCTATCCCGATGGTGCAAAAACCAAAAATCATATCAATCGCTTTGTCCATGATAATTGGTAGCTCATCAAATTCTGGTTGGGTAAATCTGCCTAACACGTAATCCACTTGCCTGCCTTTAGGAAAGTCATCTCCGATTCCCATTCGAAGTCTGGGATAGTCTTGGCCACCAGTGAGTTCTTCAATGTTTTTTAGACCATTGTGTCCTGCAGCACTTCCTTTCACTCGCATTCGTAGTTTGCCAAAAGGAATGGCGACATCATCTACGATTACAAGCACGTTCTCTTTTGTAATTCCCAATTCCTTCATCCAGTAGTTTACCGCTTTCCCGCTCAGGTTCATGTAAGTGGTTGGCTTGATCAGATGAAGGGTCCTTCCTTTGAACTTGATTTCAGTTTTGAAAGCCAATCGATCACTTTTCCAAGTGACACCTTCTTTATCAGCAAGTCTGTCGACTGTCAAAAAGCCAATGTTATGACGGGTGAGTTCGTACTCTGGGCCAATATTGCCCATTCCGACGATTAAGAATTTCATTTTGACCGTTAATTTTAAGCAAATATAGACCTACCAGGTTTTGAAAACCTGGTAGGTCTTTCCATTTCTGAAAATAAAAAATCCTGCTCGGTTTGGAGCAGGATTAGATTTTTAAAGCTAATTGAATTATTCAGCTTTTTTGCCTCTTAGTGCTCTTGGGATACCCACAGTCACGATAGAAACATTTGGAGAAGTAAGGATTTCAAAACCTTGAGCTTCCAACTCATTTACTTTAAATGATTTTCCTAAGTCAAGGTTAGAAATGTCAACAGTGATGAAATCAGGGAAACTGCTTGCAGTACCTTTGACTTTCAATTTCCTTGTTTTGAACTCAAGTTTACCTCCTTTTGCGATACCTGGAGAGCTACCTGTCACTCTTACAGGGATTTCAAATTTGATTGGCTTGTCTTCAGTATAAGCCATGAAGTCAGCATGAAGCAATACTTCACTTACCGGATGGAATTGTGCTTCCTTCAATACAGCTTTTACTATGGTGCCTTCGATGTTCAACTCAACCAAGTGAACTTCAGGAGTGTAAATCAAATCGCGGAAAAGGATGATTGGGGAGTAAAAATGAATTTGCTCAGGGATACCAGGTCCGTAAACTACGCAGGGAACATTGCCTGATTCTCTGATTTCTGTCAAAGCGGCACTGTCGAGATTTGCTCTTTTAAACCCTATAATCTCAAGTGTTTTCATAAGAATTTATTTGTTTTTAAAATTGGTTTTTTAAATAAATAGAGAACTGATCGATGTGTTCCCTGTGACGGCATGAATTGCTTTTGCAAACAAATCGGCTACAGTCAGTACTCTAATTTTTGAAGATTCATTCTTCAATGTTATCGTATCTGTGATGACTAATTCCTCTAACACCGAATTTGCAATGTTTTCGTAAGCGTTTCCTGATAGAACTCCATGTGTGACAATTGCTCTTACAGAAGTAGCTCCTTTCTCAGTAATGATTTGAGCAGCTTTGCAAAGTGTACCAGCGGTATCCACCAAATCATCCACGAGAATTACATCTTTTCCTTCTACATCTCCGATCACTTGCATTGAGGCAATTTCGTTGGCTCTTTTTCTGTGCTTATCACAGACGACCATTTCTACTTCAAAATGCTTTGCAAAAGATCTAGCGCGGGCTACTCCCCCTACATCAGGCGCCGCGAAAATCATGTTCGGAAGCCTAAGCGTACTCAAATAGGGTGCAAAAATAGCTGATCCATTCAAATGATCCAAGGGGATGTCAAAAAAACCCTGAATCTGACCGGCATGTAGGTCGCAAGCCATGATTCGATCTGCTCCTGCAGAGGTTAACATATTGGCTATTAATTTGGCGGCAATGGAAACTCTCGGTCTGTCTTTTCTATCCTGTCGGGCATAGCCAAAGTAGGGTATCACAGCGCATACTTTGTATGCACTGGCTCGCTTTGCAGCGTCAATCATCAGACAAAGCTCCATAATATTATCACTTGGAGGGTTTGTGCTCTGAATGATAAAAACTGTACAGCCTCTGATGGATTCATTAAAACTCGGTGACATTTCTCCGTCACTGAATTTTGACATGGTCAGGTCGCCAAGTTTTTTTCCATAGTTTTTGGCAATTTTTTCGGCCAAACTCAGGCTGTTAGTACCTGCAAATATTTTGACTTCGGACATGGTGGAGTTTTTTGAAAGAAAGAAAATGAAGCAAAGGCAAAAGTAAGAATTTTTGACAGATGGGCTAAACACTAAGATTTTCATCCAAATAATTCTTAAATAATCTCATGTAAATTCTGATTTATAGAAAATCAGGTTTCGATTTTCTTCAGAACTTAACCGATCCTGTAATTTTTTTGTCCAAAGGAGTCTATCATAGCCTGAATGCATTCATTAAAGTTTATTTTTACCATTAGCGTGAATTAACCCCGACTTTATGAAGAAATTTTTACTCTCAATCTTGCTCCTTGGGACCCTGCCGTTTTTGGTGCATTCTCAAACTATCCCTACACCCAAATCCCACTTCGGATTTGATGTCGGTGATGAATACATGTTGGCGAATTTTAGCCAAACCGAAGCTTACTTCAAAAAAGTAGATGCAGCCAGCGATCGGGTAAAACTCATGGAAATTGGCAAAACAGAGTTTGGGAGATCTCAACCTATGATGATCATCACTGCGCCTAAAAACTTCCCTCAAATTGAGCGTTACAAAGAGATCAGCCAAAAACTAGGTCGTGCAGAAATCACCGATGCTGAAGCCAAAGCTCTTGTTAAAGAGGGTAAACCTGTAGTTTGGATTGATGGAGGTCTTCATGCCAACGAGGTGGTGGGAGCTCAACAATTGATTGAAACACTTTATCAGCTGGCTTCGCGTAATGATGAAGAAACACTGAAAATCTTGGATGAGGTTATCATTCTTTTAGTTCATGTCAATCCTGATGGGATGGAAATCATGTCTGATTGGTACATGAGAAATGAAGACAAGACAAAAAGAACTCAGAACATTCCTGTGCTTTATCAGAAGTATGTCGGTCATGATAACAACCGTGACTTCTACATGAACAACATGTCTGAGTCCACCAATATTTCCCTACAACAATATGTAGAGTGGCTTCCTCAGATCATCTATAATCATCACCAATCAGGTCCGGCAGGAACTGTGGTAGCTGGCCCTCCTTACCGAGACCCATTTAACCACGTGTTTGATCCTCTTATCATCACAAGCCTTGATGCAGTCGGTGCTGCGATGATCAACAGACTACATGTAGAGGATAAGCCCGGCTACACCCGATTGGATGGCTCTGTTTTTTCCACTTGGTGGAATGGTGGCTTGAGAACCACCCCATACTATCATAATATGATCGGTATTCTGACTGAGATCGTTGGTAGCCCATCACCTTATTCTATTCCTTTGGTTCCGGATCGCTTGATTCCAAATAACGGCACCCCTTATCCTGTGACTCCTGGTCCTTGGCCATTTCGCAGATCCATTGACTATTCGGTTTCTTTGAATTACGCGATTCTCAATCATGCCGTGAGACATGGAGATGAGTTGTTGTACAATTTCTATCTCATGGGTAAAAAGTCCATCGATCGAGGGAATACCGATACTTGGACACGATATCCAAAAAATGCACAAGCGATTCAAAATTCCTTTGATGCTGCGCAAAAGAAGAAATCTGAAGACGATACAGAAGAAGCATATTTTGGCTTTCGTTCAGGTTTGCCGATTCAGTTTTATGATTCGGTGTACAAAGACGCCTCGAAAAGAGATCCTCGTGGCTATATCTTATCTGCAGATCAGCCAGATTTCTCAACAGCGATTAAGTTTTTGAATGCCCTAATTAAATCCGGTATTTCGGTTCATAAGGCCACAGCAAACTTTTCGGTGGCCGGAAAAAATTATCCGAAAGGTTCCTATATCGTCAAGACGGCTCAAGCTTTCAGACCGCACGTGATTGATATGTTTGAAGCTCAAGACCACCCAAATGACTTCCTTTATCCAGGTGGTCCTCCAATTCGTCCTTATGATGCAGCCGGATGGACGCTCGCGTATCAGATGGGCGTGACGGTGGATCGAATCATGGAAGGATTTGAAGGTCCTTTTGAAAAAGTTGCTTACGGGCAGTTACTTTCGCCGGAACCCACTTCTCTTCCAAATGCATCAGGTTACTTACTAGATGCTCGTGTGAATGATTCCTATATGGTGGTTAATGATTTGCTAAAGGCCAAAGTGAAAGTCTATCGCACCAATGCGTTGAGCAACGGCCTTCCAGCGGGATCGTTTTATGTTCCCGCCTCCGGCAAAAAAGAACTTGAGTCCATCACAAAAAAGTATGGTATCAAAGCCTTTCCAGGAAATGGAATTCCCACTGGAGCTAAGGAAGTTGAGCCTTCCAGAATTGGCCTATATGATTATTATGGGGGTTCTATGCCTTCAGGTTGGGTACGATGGATGATGGAGCAGTTTCATTTTGATTTCCAGCAAGTATTCCCTCAGGAAATAGATGGAGGAAATCTCAATGCCAAATACGACGTGATTTTATTCATCGGTCCGGGAATGCCTGGAGCTACCGGAGGATATGGCAGTGGTAGTCAGCCCAAAAAGGAGGAGATCCCTACAGAATTTCATCACATGATCGGAAGACTGTCCATGGACAAATCCATTCCACTGCTGAAATCATTTTTGGAAAATGGCGGCCAAGTGATCACAGTAGGTGCCGCCACTTCACTTGCTTATCATTTGAAACTTCCCGTCAGCGATGCATTGGTTGAGATTGCAAATGGAAAGGAAAAGTCCTTGACTGGCGATAAATATTATATTCCTGGAAGTGTGTTGGAAATGCATGTAGACAATTCCTCGCCTGCAAATTACGGCATGGGAGAAAGAGCAAATGTATTATTTAGCAACAGTCCGGTATTCAAACTTTCTCCGGGGGCAGTGCTGCAAGGTGTGAAGCCTTTGGCTTGGTTTGGGACAGAAGAACCACTGAAAAGTGGTTGGGCTTGGGGACAGCAATACCTGAAAAATGGAGTCACTGCATTTGAAGCTCAGGTTGGAAAGGGAAAACTGTACGCCTTTGGACCTGAGATTACTTTCCGAGGTCAATCTCATGGAACATTTAAGATGCTTTTCAACGGGTTGTATAAGTGAAAAAAATATTTGCACATTTATGAAAAGAGATGTTGTTCATTCTGTCCTAAATTATTTAAAATTTTTAACCAAAAAAATATAAAATTAGTTGTTTCTATGTCCAATATAAACTTAACTAGTATCGATCAAATTAAAATTAATAAGATTTTAAAAAAAAAATCACAAAGAATTTGAATTTGAATTTGTTGAGATTACTCGTGAGATTATTAAACAACCAAATTTTTAACATCTATGAAAAAAACCAAGACATTAATGATATCATTTTTAATGATTTCATTTGGTATGATCCCTATGGCATATGCCCAAGGGCCAGTTTGCGAAGGTGCAATAGCATATCTTGACCCTTCATGTCAGCTTCTTGCTGGACCAGAGGGAGGGGCTGATGTGTATGCGTGTGAAGGTGAAGATGGTACTATATTTGCCGTTTGTTCTTCTCCAACTACTATGGGAGGCTGTGCGGGTCCTGCAACAAATTGTGCAGGTGGTTATTAGTCGTGCTAAAAAGTTAATCGGTAGGATTTCGGTCCTGCCGTTTTTTTTTCTTCTTTTATTTTCTTCCTGTTTTAAATCCAAATTTGATTTTTCAAATTCAAATGAAAGTAAGAACTATTTAAAAGATAGTCTTTTTTTACAGTTAGATTCGAAATCAAGTTATGATTTTACTTATTTTGATTTAGGTATTATTGAAGGAAAGGAGAAACTCATAGTTCTTAATCAGATAAATTCTTCATTTGATTTTTATAATCTAGCGGATGGAGAACTTGAAAGTAGATTTATTATCCAACAAGATGGACCTGCTCAAATTAGAGACATACAGGGATTATTGTTTCACAACAAGGATTCAATTTTTGTATTCACTTCATTTCTTCGTTCAAGATTTGGCCTGTTCAATATGGAAGGAGAATTGAAATCATATTACAAGCCTAATATTTACTCCGACAATTTGCTTGACCAACTTCTTAATCATTCGTCTAGTCCTACGGTACCAACTGTATTTTTAAATGGTAAACTGTTTTTTTCACAACTAACCTTAGGCAATCCCGCAGGAAACCCCGTTTTTTCTGAAAGTCATGTACCAGAATTTATATATCATCTTAAAAATGATTCGATTGAACAAATTAATAATCTGAGAATGCCGCTTGAATTCAGAGGAAAAACTTTACCGGTTTCCTTTACATTTCAATCAAAAGCATTTAATTCGGTCAATGATTTGGTGTTTTCTTGGTTTGGATCGGATTCTATTTACGTATATGATTTCAATTTCAATTTTAAATCAAAGCATTTAGCGAAAAGTTTACTATCTAATGGTTTTGAAAAAACATCTAATTCTTTAAGTAAAGAGGAATCCAATCGCTTGATTATATCACAAACCCATTATCCAAGGCTGATTTACGATTCTTATCGAAAACTTTATTACAGATTTGCGCATATACGACGTGCTTATGACCCGAATGAATTGATTGATCATAAATCTGTTCATAAAAATCCTTTTTCAATTACTGTTATGAATGAGAACTTTGAAAAACTTGAGGAAGTGATTTTCCCAAGCAGGGTCTATAACCTGTATCAGGCTTTTGTTGCCGAGAGAGGATTATTTTTACCTTTAACAAATCCTTTTTTTATTAATCTTAATGAAAACCAAGTAAAATATGAAGTGTTTGATTTTAGTGGTTTTTAGTTTTTTATTTGGATGTACTACTACTATCACAGAAAAAAAGAATCTAGATTTCCCGATAGATATTTCTGGATATTATCCTGAATTAATGAAATCTTCTAAACATCCGTTTTGGGGAGGTCCAATTAAGGTTTTTGAGTTAGGAGAAACTGTTTTGTTCCAAATTACTGGAAGCAGAGATTTTTTTGTAATAAATACTACTACAAAGAGTTTAGGTAGGTTTTATCCCAATCCGCCAGATACAGTAAGTGGTGGGGTTTTTAGATACAATCCAGTGAGTATGGTGTTTCCTGTGAATTCAGGCTTTAAATACCTTCAAAATAGAAATAAAATTATCTCATTTGATATTCCAGAGTTCTATATCGAGAGTGATTCATTAAACGGGAATAATCTTCAAAACCCCTCTAAGATTCTTCATGTTTCGGAAGAAATTATGATATCTCATTGGTGGGGGAGTTCATTACAGGACAAGTCTTCAACTGGAGGAGTGTTTTTAACTGATTTAAAAAAGAATTCATCCAAAAGAATAATTTTAAATTCGGAGATTGAAAACTTTGCTGATTTAATCGTTTCTGACGGAAAAATTTATGTTTTGGCAAAATATATACCTGCTATTAGGGTTTTTAATTTTGATGGGATGGAAATTCAAACTTTAAAAATTCCAAATTCCAAATTCTTGAAGTTTAAAAAACTTGAAAAGCCAAAGGGTTACTCTAAATTTTCTGCAAAAGAAAAAGTTGAATATTTAGAAGATTATTGTTTGGATCTTTTTCAGAGAGGTGATACACTTGCGTTTCTACACCTCGTTTATTCTGCGGATGTAGAATTTCTAAAAGAAGAATATGTGCTGTCGATTCTAAACAAAGGGGAGTTAGCTGAAAAAAAGTTAGATTTTAAACCATTAAATTTCAATTCTAGTGGCGAGCTATATTTTATAAATGGATCGGATTCACTCCATCTTTTAATGAAAAAATCTTTAAAATCATTTTTTTAAATTTATTGTAAAGTATTTATTCATGATTGTTATGGCATAGGGTTATAATATTTCCCACAATGAAAGAAGACGATCGGTTTATTTCAGGTATTCACAATTGGTGCGATCGATGGTGTGAGCGCTGCCCCCAGACTTCCCGATGTCGGGTATTTGACCGGGAAGAAGAGCGAAAAAGGACAGACCCTGACAAGGACTGGGCTGAGGTGGTCTCTGATAACTTCAAAGAAACTTTGGACTTACTGCATAAAATGGCGGAAGAAATGGGGATCGATTTAGAGGCGGCGCAAGAAGAGACAGAGTCCTACCTCGCTGTGGAAGAGGCCCAAGAAATCATCATCGATAAACATCCCCTGAATGAGCTGGCAGATCAGTATTTAAAACAGGGGAGGTCATGGATCGAGTCCCCTGTTCTTCAAGAAAATCTTCAGCAATGGCAGTCTCTGGTTGAACTTGGTACTTTGGATATATCTGAAGCACAGGCAAATCTAAAAACTGCTGAGGAAGCCATGGAAGTGATTCAATGGTATTTATTTTTCATTGCTGTCAAGATAAAGAGGGCTTTGCACGATCAAATGGATGATTTTTGGGAGGAATATCCTGATGAGGAGCGCAGTGATTTGGGTACAGCCAAAATCGCATCCATTGCGATTGAGCGAAGTAGAGAGGCATGGAGCACGGTTTTTAGGATATTTCCCCATGAAGAACATTTGGTTGAGATATTAGCAGTCTTGGAAAAACTGCATAAAGGCTTATTGGAAGTTTTTCCTAATTACCCCAAATTCATCCGTCCTGGTTTTGACAGTGAAGACTAACGCCAATTGGTTGTTAGGTGATTTTTTAAAAAAACAAACAGGCTAATGCAGATAATTGAATACTTTTCTGTTTGCCAAGTCGGTTGTTCTTCTCTTGACCATTACCAAAAGTTCCACGTATAAGCTTAATTCGAAAGGAGAATTGGTAAAAGCGAATTATATGGACTCATATCAACATTATATAGATGCTGAAGTAGGGCTTTGGCTGTTTGAGATGAAAAAGTCTCCAGGACTGTTTAGTCGATTGACCCATGGGGTTCAGGGAAAAATTAATAGTATCATTCCAGAAAAGATTCATAAGGCCATCACTATGGCGATTGAAAATATGGTGAAAGCTGTGATCACCGGTTCCGCATGGATTGTACCGAAGGCTGATCCAACTATGATTCCAATGGTACGGGAAAATAGGGTAAGGGAGCGGATTAAATGGTATCGAAATACAGCGTCCGCGGAAGGAGCAATTACCGGTGCAGGAGGAATTCTTCTGGGCTTTGTAGATTTTCCTGCATTTTTGACGATTAAGATGAAGATGCTTTTTGACATTGCGGCTTTATATGGGGCGGACACGAGAGATTACCACGAGCGCTTGTTTTTGCTGTACATCTTTCAGCTTAGTTTTTCTGATCAAAAGCGCCGTAATGAGCTAGTTGGCCTGATTGAAAACTGGGATGAATTCAAAAGTGATTTGCCAAAGGAAATGAATGAGTTCGATTGGAGGACGTTTCAGCTTGACTATCGGGATTATATCGATTTGGCAAAGCTTGCTCAACTAATTCCAATTATCGGCGCAGGAGTGGGGGCATTAGCAAATTATCGGCTTACCGAGCACTTGGGAAGGTTTGCGATGAATTCGTATCGGATCAGGTTATTAAAAAAGAGTGAAGGTAGGCTTGGACAAGTCGAGCTGAAAGTGATAGAATAAAAAAAGCTCTCCGATAATACGGAGAGCTATTGTTGGCCGACCAGGGCTCGAACCTGGACTCTTCTGAACCAAAATCAGACGTGTTGCCAGTTACACCATCAGCCAATTTTGCAGGAAGAAAGCTTTCGCTTTTCTTAAAGTTTCACAAAGGTAAATTCTTGAGTCATTTTTTCCAAATGGGACCTCAAAGAATTTCATTCAATGCACGTAATTTACTTGCTTTCAGATAGAAAAATAAAATTTGGAGGGAGAGGTAACAAATGACACTCTCCCATATCTAAATCTGGAATTTTTAAAAAGAGATTATAAATATCCGCTTCTTTGCCAGTAGATGAATCCAACCAACGGAAACAGGCTTCAATTCGGATTTTAGGCCTTCTCCGGTCTTCGGTCTTCCGTCCTGCCTATCGCAGGCAGGCTTCCAGCCGATTTTAAGGAGATAATTCGTTTGGTGGCAGAATTCTCTATATCCATAAAATAGATTTGATCGAAATCGATTGAATTTTGTCTTTTCATTAATTTTCAGGCAATTATATTGTTTGAAAGAAAATATTTGCATTGTTTTGTTTCACATTTGAAAACTAAACTAAAATTACGAAGTGCTATGAAGGCGGAAAAAATGGAAAAACTAGTTGCTGAAGTCATTGAAAAATTAGACAAGTTGAAGCATGCAGATTTGGCTGCTGATCTTAGTTGGTGCTGGGTGAGTTATCAAAATGACCAAAACCCGGATGGCGTAATTGAAAAAGCTTCTCAGGCATTGGCCGCATTCAAAGGAGCGCGTGAAAAAAACGCAAAAGCTGTATCTAAAAAACTTGTAGATGATTTGGAAAAGGCTTTGGCCTAAACAAAAAAAGCTCGCCATGAGGCGAGCTTTTTATTTTTGAATGTGATTTATTCTCCGGAGACAATAAATTTCACTTTGGTTTTAACTTCTCTGTGAAGATCGATGTCAGCAGAAAACTCACCTGCACCATCAACAGGAACTCCGATTGAGATTTTCTTTCTGTCGATTTCGAATCCTTGTGTTGCCAAGGCATCAGAAATCTGTAGCGTAGTAACTTTACCGAAGATTTTTCCGGAGTCACCGATTTTTGCTTTGATCTCCAAAGTTATCTCAGCAAGTTTTGCTGCGATGTTTTCAGCTTCTGTCTTGATTTTTTCAGCCTTGTGAGCCGCCTGCTTAATGTTTTCAGCAAGAACCTTCTTGTTAGAACCTGTAGCCAATACGGCAAAACCCTGAGGGATCAGGTAGTTTCTTCCGTAACCTGGCTTAACTGCTACTAGGTCATTTTTGTAGCCAAGACCTTTTATGTCTGTTTTTAGAATGATATCCATTTGTAATGATCTTTTGTGATTGGACGATACAAGACCGAATTATTTCAAACCATCGGTTACGAATGGTAACAAAGCCAAATGTCTTGCTTTCTTGATAGCCTGAGCTACTTTTTTCTGATATTTCGCAGAGTTTCCGGTAAGTCTTCTTGGAAGGATTTTACCTTGTTCATTTACGAATTTTAAAAGGAAATTGGGGTCTTTGTAGTCGATATATTTAATACCGTGCTTCTTAAATCGGCAATACTTCTTCCGGATTTCGTTTCTGTTGATTGGTTCGTTTACTAGTGTCATTGTGCTGGCTCCTCCTTAACTTCGGCTTTTTTGTTAAATTCTCCTTTTCTTCTTCTGTCAGAATAAGCAATTGAATGCTTGTCCAGTACAGTAGTCAAGAATCTCATTACTTTCTCATCACGTCTAAGTTCAATCTCAAACTTACGGATGATCGTTGGATCGGCCTTGAACTCAACCAATACGTAAAATCCTGTTGTCTTTTTTTCAATGGTGTACGCCATTTTCTTAAGACCCCAGTTTTCCACATTAATAACATCTGCCCCCTCTTCTTTTTTTAGCAAGTTTACAAACTTGTCGACAGTATCCTTCATCTGAACATCAGACAAAACGGGAGTTAAAATGAATACCGTCTCATAATTTCTTTGGAACATTTTTAAATGTGTTTAAGGAATTTGAATAACAGGATGCAAAAGTAGAGTAATTGATGCTCTATTCCAAATATTTATCCTAATTCACTTTGACTGCAAATCAAAAAAGCCTCCAACTAGGGAGGCTTTGTTTGGGAAATGTTTTCCTATTTGACAGCGAATGATTTTGCGCCAACCTGATAGTTGTCTACAAAGATTTTGACCTGGTGATTTCCTGAGGTATATGCAGAGCCTTTTTCATAATAAAAAGTAAGCTCTTGCTCCGTGTTATCAAAGATTATGTCTTGCTTCACGGTGTAAAATAATTCAGCACCATTTATCATGAATGTTCCAGATCCCTTCGCCACATCAAAGATGGGTTGGGAATTGCCATCCAAAACTTGGATGTAAATATTTCTGGGCCCTTTCTCAGCCACCTTGTTGTCAGCTAGATTGAAGCTCACTTTTAGTCGTTCAATTTGTCTATTCCTAAAATCTTTTGTGGTCTCTACTCGTTCTTTTCCCCGGGAATTGACCGCAGCGATGGTGATATTTTCTGCTTTAAGCATTGAAGCGACATCTACTTTTGCCTGAAGATCCTGCTTTTGCATATTTAGCTGGACTACCTCTTCTTCAATTTCTGCTTGCGTAGTTTTTAGATCTTGGTTTTCTGCGAAAAGCTGCTGATTGGCGGCTCTCAGTTCCAAAATCTCTTGGTCTTTCTGGGCAATTAGGCTGTTAAGATTTGTGATTTTACCATTTAGCGCTGCAATTTCAGAAGAGCTTCGTTGACGTGTTGAGTTACGCTCTGCTATCAGTTGGTCTCTCACAGCTTCCAATGCTTGAACATCACCACCCAATTTTTCGATTTCCTGAATCCTCAGATTGAGTTGGAAAGTGACTGAATCCAATCTTTGGTTGAGTTCATTATTTTCTGTGGAAAGCAACAGGATCTCTTCAGTTTTTTTTGTTCGATCTACATAGTCCGTGTACAGCTTGATTCCACTTATAATTACAAGCAAAACAAGAACTATTATGATGATATTCTTATTTTGGTCTTTCTTTTGACCTGGCTCTCTTTCGAAATTTGTGTCCATGATTATATTAATATGTTAAGGGCTTGAGATATGCATAATTTAAATGAAGATTTCTGGTCTTCCAGATACCAAGATGAAGCCACTGGATGGGACATTGGCTACTCTTCACCCCCACTTGATCAATATCTTTGCCAACTTCATACTAAAACTCTTTCTATTCTCGTTCCGGGAGCGGGAAATGCCTATGAAATTGTATCAGCTTGGAATATGGGCCTTTTTAACATTCATTTATTAGATATTTCGCTTTTCCCCATTAATAAATTCTTAGAAAATAACCCTTCTTTTCCAGCAGGTCAAGTTTTTCATCAAGACTTTTTCGCCCATCAGGGAAGTTATGATTTGATCTTAGAACAGACATTTTTTTGTGCTTTAGATCCA
The DNA here is from genome assembly GCF_046296635.1 of Algoriphagus sp. Classification (GTDB taxonomy): domain Bacteria; phylum Bacteroidota; class Bacteroidia; order Cytophagales; family Cyclobacteriaceae; genus Algoriphagus. The sequence continues at coordinate 23,833 of NZ_JBKBKZ010000035.1, forward strand.
AAGTTGCGACCTGAATACGCAAAAAAAATGGCCTCGTTACTTAAACCAGGCGGTAGATTAGTAGGAGTATTATTTGATCGGGAGTTTAGTTTTGAAGGACCGCCTTTTGGCGGAAATAGCAGGGAGTATCGATCTTACTTTGAGCCGTATTTTGAGTTGGAGAAATTTGAGCCCTGCTATAACTCAATTCCTGAGAGGATGAACTCGGAACTTTTTATCAAACTGAGGAAGCTAGATATCGAGGATTAAATCTGTTTTTTCTCCGGTATAATCAAAGAAAACAATCCCACACTCGTAGAAGTCAAAAGTAAGTTTTACCTCAGGATGTAACTTTATCTCAGACCAAGCTTTTTCCATTTCTAGACTCCAATGGATATCGCCTATGGCAAAAATGGTTTTTGAATGCGTTGTCCTCAGTAAGGTATTGAAAGCAAAGATTGTCCCCTCATAGGTGTGATTTGCATCGATTAACGCAAAATCCAATTTCTGAATTTGGTCAAGTATCTGAGGCAGTGTCGTGTTTATTTGTCCTAAAACAAATTCGGTATTACTAGGCTTTGGTTCCCGCATAGCCACCATTTGTAATTCGGAAGACCCCTCCAAGGTATAGAGTTGACCGATGGTTTTGGTGCTAAGATATCTTGTCGAAATGCCAACACATGTGCCCAATTCAATTACATTTTCTGCTGGGGTAAGGCTACAAAAGTATCGATATAGATTAGCGAATTTGATTCCACTGGTCGAAAAGCGTGTAATGTCTGAGACCTTACGAACCGATTCTGGCACTTTTTTCGATCCCGCACCAAAGTCAAGAACCTCTATCGTCGATCTGTCTTTTAAAAGGGTTTCTCTAAATTTTTCAATTTCTGAATTCCTTTTTTTATTTGACTCTAAAAATCTAATTAGATCTGAATAAATTCGGAAAACGAAAGGTGAATGCTGACTGAATCGATCCTCTTTTTTTAACCAGTAAAAAAAATAGGACTTAATTGCAAACAACAATTGCCTCAAATCAATTGTGAAAAATATTAGCAATCATTTGGAATTCCGGAACCGTTACCTCAATAAGTTTACCATCAAAAAGCTTTTCCATGGTATAAGAGCCCTTCATTTTACCCAATCCTGATTTCAGATTACAGCCGGAGACATAAGAATGCGAATCCCCGGGTTCAAGAATGGGCTGTTGACCTACCACACCATTACCTTCTACTACTTTGGAATCTTCTGCAGCATCAAAAACCTCCCATTTCCTCCTTAATAACTGATAGGTATGTTGGCTATTATTTTCAATTGTCACCTTATAGGTAAACACATAATGATGCTGGTGAGGGCTGGAGAATTCCGCTTGATAAGTGACTTCAATGCTCACTTTGATTCCTTCAGTAACAGAGATAACCATTGGATAATGCATTAAAAAGGATATAATATACAATTTTTAATAAACAAGTCAAGAAATATGCAAATCAAAATTGAAGATAGTTGGAAAATCGCGTTAAGTGATGTCTTTGAATTGGATTTTTTCCAACGCTTAGTTTCCTTCGTGAAAGACGAATATCAGAACCATCAGGTTTTCCCTCCTGGGAAAGAAATTTTCAATGCATTTCAACATTGCCCTCTTCAATCGGTAAAAGTAGTAATACTAGGCCAAGATCCGTATCATGGCTTGGGTCAGGCACACGGACTTTCCTTTTCTGTGAAGCCAGGAGTACCTTTTCCTCCAAGTCTTCTAAATATTTTTAAAGAAATTAAGGCTGATTTAGGTAACGATATGCCTCCGAATGGAGATTTGACTAGGTGGGCTGACCAAGGCGTTTTTTTATTAAATGCCACACTGACAGTCAAAGCAAATCAAGCAGGATCGCATCAAAATCAAGGCTGGGAGGCCTTTACTGATGAGGTGATCAAGGTGATTAATTCCCAACGAGAAAACGTAGTCTTCATGCTATGGGGTGCTTATGCTCAGAAAAAAGCAGAGTTGATTGATTCTGAAAAACATTTTATTCTGAGAGCTCCACATCCAAGTCCTCTCTCAGCACATCGGGGATTTCTGGGTTGCGGGCATTTCTCCAAAGCCAACCAATACTTAATCGAACAGAAAATTGAACCGATCCAGTGGTAAAATGAAAGATGCTGTCTCAAAAGGACTGATGGTGTCAGCCTGAGCACCTGACTAACGAGAGTTGGGCAGTGCTAAGGCCATTTGCAGTGAATACAATCGCATTTCGACTTCGCTCCATGTGACAAACAGCAGTTATGAAACAGCCTCTAGTGAATTATTCAATGCCTTTAAGGAATCTACTCCAGCGAATCTTATTGAACATCGATTCGTATTTGTCCAATGATAGCCAAAGGAACCATGCCTTGCCTACAATATGATCTTCCGGTACAAATCCCCAAAATCGTGAATCTAGAGAATCATGGCGATTATCGCCCATCATGAAGTAATAATTCTGCTTGAAAGTGTAGTTTTCAACTTTTTGCCCATCTATGTAAAGTGCACCTTCCCTTATCACTACCTGCTCGTGCCCTTCATAGTTCTCAATGGTAAATCCATAGCGAAGCACATTATCCGGAGTCAATTCAATGGACCAATCCTTAGCGGGTATTTGTAGTGGTCCAAAGTTGTCGACATTCCAACCGTAGTTCGAGTTAGGAGGGAAGATTCTTATTTCATTCACCCCAGCAGGCTCAATACGTTTGGTAATTGATACAACAACCGGTGAAGACTTGAGTCTTTCCATCATTTGGTCTGTACCGAAAACCCAGTAACCTGCACCGTTGGTAAAGGACATGAAACTCTCCGGATTGATCCCGTAGTCTGCGAAGAATTCTACCGTCAAGGGTCTATTAGTGATCAAATCATAGGAGTATTGCATCTCCTCGGGTTTTGGAGCTGATTCTCCATTTACAATCAGTTCACCTTGTTTCACTTCCACAATGTCTCCCGCAATGCCTACTGCTCGCTTGATGTAATTTGTTTTTAGATCACTCGGATACTCAAATTCAACTGGATAATTAAACACTACCACGTCATTTCGTTTCACATCACTGAACCCTGGAAGGCGCATATAGGGTAGCTGAATTGCATCTGAATAGGAGGGAATCTCCGTTCCCCATATTTTTTGATGAGTTAGTGGGACTTGAAGGATAGTTTTTGGAACCCTAGTACCGTAGTGCATTTTACTGACAAATAGAAAATCACCTACTAAAAGCGATTTCTCCATAGATGCAGTGGGTATTGTAAAAGGCTCCAGCAAAAGCCAACGTATCAAGCTGGCGGCAACCACAGCAAAAACCAACGCATCTATCCATTCTCGGGTGGGTGATTTTTTGTTTTTAGATTGGCTCATGTTCTCTTGTTAATTTCAGAAAGATAGAAAATCGTCCATTGAAAGTACTCCTTTTTTGTCTTTGATCCACTCAGCAACCAAAATTGCGCCAAGGGCAAAACCCTGTCTGCTGTGTGCAGTATGGGAGATTTCAATTTGGTCTATATCAGAACTATAGCGAATAATATGTGTACCTGGAGCTGGGTCAATTCGCTTGGCAGCTATCGGTAAAGATTGTTCATTTTCGGGCGATTGTCCGCTCAGATGCCATTTATTCAAATTGTCCATATTTCGGAGAATTCCTTCAGCTAATGTGATCGCTGTTCCTGATGGAGCGTCTTTTTTCTCCGTATGATGAATCTCTTCCAAGGATGCCTGATAGCCGCTTGTTTCGTTCATCAACTTGGCTAGATATTCATTAACCTTAAAGAAAATATTAACACCTATGCTGTAATTGGATGCGTAAAAAAAGGCTCCGTTTTGACCTGTGGTAAGGTCCTCTATTTCTTTTTTTCTTGAAAGCCAGCCAGTAGTCCCGGAAACCACCGGAATTCCTCTCGTCATTGCCCAAGTGATATTTTCTACTGCTGCTTCAGGTTGACTGAATTCGATTGCCACATCAATTTTTGAAGGGTCCAAGGAATTCAGATCCTTGCGATTCTCGATGTTAATTTTTACGGCAATGCTATGACCTCGGGATTCGGCGATCTCACCGATAATTTTTCCCATTTTGCCATATCCGAGAATTAAAATGTTCATTATTTGAATTGAAATTTGAGGGTTAACCCCATTGAAGTTCCAGAAGCTGCGAAAGTACCGACATTTGGTTCAATTTTCATGGCGATGTCATCGGAAATATCAAAGCCTGATAGATGAGCATCCACATTGGCATCGACTAGATTCAGTGCATAGATAGCAAGTAAAAGGAGGATAGTAGAATCCCTGTTTTGTCTCCAATAATCCACATTGCGGACTAAGGCTTCTCGATTGAGTGATGGAAATTGACTTCTGTCTCCATCGTCAAATGCAAAAAGTGCTGTGCGAAAGGTCTGATATCGTTTGTTATTGAAGTTGATAAAATAAATATCAGCCATGAATCCTGCATAAATCAAAGGGGCCTTCCATGCTTTATTATTGTACACTTGGCCGGCACCAGGCAGAATCGCTGAAAGAATTGTCGCTTTTCTTGGATTTTTTGGCAAAGACGAGTAGTCGGGCTTTTCTTTGATTTCCTCTACCGAAATTTCCACTTCTTTCGACTCTGCCTCTGTTTGTGAATAGGAGGAAACTGGTACTAGGAATAAAAAAAGCAAAATCCCCAAGGAAATCCATGGGGTCTTGTTTTTGTCTTTAAAAAGAAAGTGAATCGTCTTCAAATTTCAGATGATTTCGAGGATTTCGAGGATTCTGTTAAGATCTGTGGCTGAGTTGAAAGGTATTTTGATTTCGCCCTTATTTTTCTCATCCGATTTCAAGGCAACCTTGGTTCCGAAGTGTGATGCTAATCGCTGTTGGATTTTATTTATCTCATATTTTCGAACTGGGTCGAGGCCTTTTTGAGAATTTGTTTTGTCAGCCTTTCCCTCATTGAGTGATTTGACGAGGGCTTCTACATTTCGTACACTCAGTTCTTCCTCAACAGCCTTTTTGAATATAGCCAATTGTTTATCCACATCTTCAACGTTGATCAAAGCTCTAGCATGACCCATGGAAAGCTGTTGATCGCGAATAGCAGCTTGAATAGTAGGAGGCAGTTTTAAAAGTCTGAGGTAATTATTTACGGTGGTTCGATTTTTCCCAACTCGGTCGCCGAGTTCCTCTTGCTTCAAATTGCACTCTGCCAAGAGTCTTTGGTAAGAATTGGCAATTTCGAGTGCATTTAAGTTTTCACGCTGAATGTTTTCAATCAGAGCCATTTCCAGCATTTGCTGATCATTGGCAGTCCTTACGTAGGCCGGGATTTGAGTCAATCCAGCTATTTTTGAGGCTTGAAAGCGACGTTCCCCGGAGATTAATTGATATTCGTTAGAAGCGAGTTTCCGTACAGTTATGGGTTGAATTATGCCCTGAACCAGAATGGATTCTGCAAGTTCTTGAAGTGCGTTTTTGTCAAAATGAACACGTGGCTGATAGGGATTTACCTGAATTTCAGTCAGAGGAATTTCAAAAATCCCCGTTTTGACTAATTCGGGAAGAATCTCCGTCGGTTTGTGCTTCGCAGGGCTGTCTTCCAAAAGTGCCCCAAGGCCTCTTCCTAATGCGTTTTTTCGATTGGGCTTATTTTCAGACATAATTATTCAGCCACTTTATGGTGACCATTTTTTTTAGCGATTTCCCCGGCAAGATTGAGGTATGCAATGGAACCTTTCCCATCAGCATCAAATGAAATTACCGGCAAACCAAAACTTGGCGACTCTGAAAGACGAACGTTTCTCGGGATTATTGTATCAAAAACCATGTTTTTGAAATGCAACCTAACTTCTTCCACCACTTGGTTAGAAAGTCGAAGACGAACATCATACATCGTAAGAAGAATACCTTCTATTTCAAGATCCGGATTGAGTCGGGTTTGAATAATTTTAATGGTATTGAGAAGTTTACCTAGGCCTTCCAATGCGAAATATTCGCACTGAACAGGAATGATAACCGAATTGGCTGCGGTGAGAGCATTAATTGTGATTAAACCCAAGGAAGGGGAGCAGTCGATGATAATGAAGTCATAGAGTTCTCGTAGTGAAGAGATTACCTCTTTCATTTTTTCCTCCCTATTTTCCAGATTGATCATTTCTACTTCTGCACCGACTAGGTCGATGTGTGAAGGGACTAGATCAAGGTTTTCAAGGGAAGTTTTGCGAATGATTTCTTGAACGTTGACCCCATCTACCATGCATTCGTAAATACTGGCTTCAATGGACTTAGGATCATGGCCTAGGCCTGAAGTAGTATTTGCCTGTGGGTCAGCATCAATGACCAGGGTTTTAAACTCCAACACGGCCAAGCTTGCTGCAAGGTTCATTGCAGTGGTGGTTTTTCCCACTCCGCCTTTTTGATTGGCTATAGCAATTATTTTTCCCATAGTTTAGTTGAAGGGTATTTTCACTCAATATTAATCAAATTAAGAGCGAATCTTGTGGATGAACGCTCTTTTTGTAACTGGGTTGTTTGCAAAAAAAGGTTAATGTTCTCATTTTCAATCGAGATAGAAATATTTTCATTTTATCCTGAAAAAACTTGAACAAAAAAAGGAGCTGATTAGAGCTCCTTTTTAGTTTTACTTCTTTCGGCTATTATCCGCTGCTTTCATTGCGTCTTCCAATCTCTGAGCGAATTTGGATTTCTTTTTATTGACGTTCTTGGCTTTGCTTTCCTCTACTTTAGCTCGGATTTTGGAGTCATCTACGGAGAGTTTAATCAATGCTTGCTGTCCAAATGTCACCATATTTGACACAAAGTAATAGAAACTAAGCCCGGCAGGGTAGGAGTTTAGGATAAACATAAACATGACTGGCATGATGTAGCCCAAGTTTTTCATAGGCCCCGTGGCAGTCGTTAGCTGATTGTTAAAATGCGTGTAGACGATCTGAGACACAGTCATCAATAAGGTGAACAAACTTACGTGAGATCCATAGAAAGGAATCGTAAACGGCAGCTTAATAAATTCATCGTAAGTCGATAAGTCGTTTGCCCAAAGAAAGGATTCCTGTCGAAGTTCAACCGCATTCGGGAAAAAGAAGAACATGGCAAACAAAAAGGGCATTTGCAGTATAAGTGGCAAACAACCTGATATGGGGCTTACACCTAATTGAGAGAAGAGCTTCATTTGCTCTTGCTGCATTTTAGTGGCATCATCCCCGTATTTCTCCTTCAGTTCATCGATTTCCGGTTTGATCACCCGCATCTTAGCCATACCGATATATGACTTGTAGGTCAATGGCGAAAGCGCAAGTTTAATAATCAGTACAATAAGGATGATGATGATCCCATAATTGTCGAAGTACTTTTCTAGGAATTCAAATAAATGAACGACAATATATTTGTTTACCCAGCTGACGAAAAAGTAGCCCATGTCCACATTTTTCTCAAACCCTTCAGTTACTCTCTTGAGAGTTTTGTACTTATCCGGACCAAAATAGAAGCTTAAATCTGCTTTTCCATTTTGAAAAGGAATAGACAATGAAGTCGACATAATCCGAACAATAGAAGAATCAGCCGGAGTTGACTGTGCGACTTTTACGTTCTGAAAGATGGAATCTGCTATAATTCCTGCTGTGAAAAATCGTTGACTAAAACCAATCCATTTGACAGATTCTGCAATTTGCTCCTCTTCCGCATCATTTCCCACTCCAAGATTGTCGTAGGATTCAGATGCAAGAAAATAATTAAGCTGTGTTTGCCTTCTGGATTCTGCCAGATCCTTTTCGTGGGCTTTTACTTGATCTTCCCAGTTGAGATTTACCACGTTTCCAGAGAAAACACCTGGGTATCGATCGATTTGAAGCGATTTTTTTACTATATAACTCAAATCCGAAAGCGTAAACTTCTGAATGAGTTGTCCTGATTCTGTGCTCGCAGTGAAAGTTAGAATCTGTGTTCTCACTCCATCTACGACCTCTTCGGTGAGACTTGGTGAAAAGAAAAAGTCTGATAAGTTGAAAGGCCCTTTTGAGGTCTCTAGAGAGAAATTCATGGTAGAACTTTGCTCATCAAGAAGCGCTAAGGGCTCCATGTTATAGCTTTTGTACTCCTTCAGAATCACTTCTTTGATTTGAGCTCCCTTTGTGGAAATGTTGATGACCACCAAGTCATTTTCAAGGATTACATCCTCTTCTTCTCCAATTGTAAGCATTGCCAAAGAACCATATTTGGCAAATCGTTGCGCATCGACCAAACTGTCAGGAAGTGCTTCAAATGGAGTTTCCTGAGTAATAGGCGCGATCTGAGTTTCAGTTTGCTCAGGTGTTACTTCGATTGGCGGAAGTTCTGGCCCACTCGCAAAAAATAAGGAGTAGATCAAAATTACCGCTGCAAAAAGGATCAAACCTGTTGCTTGATTTTTATCCATAATTATTTATTTCCCCACCTATTTACCGGTGAGCTGCTTTTATTTTACTTTTTTGTTTTCGATGGCGGCCTGAATAAACCTGACAAACAGAGGCTGTGGATTTAAGACCGTACTTTTATATTCAGGATGAAATTGAACACCTACAAACCATGGATGGTTTTTAAGTTCTACGATTTCAACTAGTCCTGTTTCAGGATTTTTTCCAGTTGCTATCATCCCTTTACTTTCTACCTGTTCTAAGTAAGCATTGTTAAATTCATATCTGTGGCGATGCCGTTCATGAATTTTTGTCTTGCCATAAGCAATAGTTGACTTGCTTCCTTTTTTGAGGTCGCAAGCATACGAACCCAATCGCATAGTTCCACCCATTTGATCAATTTTCTTTTGCTCCTCCATTAATGCGATCATTGGATGGGGTGTGTTGGGATCCATTTCTGTGGAATTGGCCTCATGTAGTCCTAATACATTTCTTCCAAATTCTATAACTGCCACTTGCATCCCAAGGCATATTCCGAAAAATGGAATTTTATTTTCTCTGGCATACCGAACTGTTTCTATTTTACCTTCAAAACCTCTTTCTCCAAAGCCTGGAGCAACAAGGATCCCATCAAGTTCCTCTAGTCTTGCCTCAAAATTATCCAATTGAATTTCCTCTGATGAGATAAGCTTAAGGTTTACTTTACACTCGACAGAAGCACCTGCATGCGTAAAAGATTCAATAATTGACTTGTATGAATCAGGAAGTGAAACGTATTTTCCAATCAATCCAATTGTCACTTCCTGAGTTGGGTTTTTCAATTTGCCAAGGAAGTCTTTCCACGTATCAAGATTTGAAGAAGTCTTGGATGAGAGTTTTAATTTACTCATTACTCGCTCATCAAGCTTTTCTTTTTTCATCAAAAGAGGCACATCATAAATGGATTCTGCATCCATTGCTTCGATGACACTATTAATCTCTACGTTGCAGAATAGTGCCAATTTTTTCTTCACATCCGGGGGAAGGTGATATTCTGTTCTACACACCAATATGTCTGGCTGAATACCGGCTTCCAATAGTTGCTTTACCGAGTGTTGAGTCGGTTTTGTTTTTAATTCCTTTGCTGCTTTTAGAAAAGGAATTAATGTTAAATGAATTACTAAAAAATTATTTGGACCAAGATCCCACTTTGCTTGACGAACCGCCTCGATAAAAGGCAAAGATTCAATATCCCCGACACAGCCACCGATTTCGGTTATGACTACATCATACTTTCCCTCTTGACCCAGTTTGTAAAAATTGCTTTTGATCTCATCCGTGATGTGGGGAATTACCTGAACTGTTTTACCCAAAAATTCACCCTTTCGTTCTCTGGTAATGACATTATTATAGATACGCCCGGTTGTGATGTTGTTACTTTGGGACGTAGTGACATTGAGGAATCGCTCGTAGTGCCCGAGATCCAGGTCAGTTTCTGCACCGTCATCGGTCACATAGCATTCCCCGTGCTCGTAGGGATTGAGTGTCCCCGGGTCAATATTGAGGTAAGGGTCAAATTTTTGAATAGTCACACTAAACCCTCTGGATTGAAGCAATTTGCCCAGTGATGCGGCTATAATGCCTTTTCCAAGGGATGAGGTGACTCCTCCTGTGATGAAAACGTACTTAGTGGATGAGCCCATAAGAATGGTATAGCGGTGATTTTGTTAGGAATCTTATGGGATTCAAAATTAGGTAAATTTCCTGACTTGGCTTCTGATGTTGGCGGTGAATTTCTCAATTCTGGAATTTTAGCCATTCCCGGAGAACTAGGAATGAAAAGTAAATAGCGACAATATGTGTCAAAAACTATTTCAATATATTTCTTTAAGGTACCTTAGCATTATCAAAGCTGATAAATAAGCGGATTAAAAATAGAAAAGTGAAAGTCTAAAAGACTATTAGTTAAAACCATAAATCTGGAGACTTACTCGGGGGAAAATATAATTAACATCAAACAGTTGAAATCATGAAAGCAAGAAACAGAAGTATTATTCTAGTAGACCATCTAATCGATGCTAATTCGGAATGGTTTCGGAAAATGAATTTTCACGAAGAGAATTTTGTGTTTTTGGATCCGGTAAATTTATTTTCTGAGTTAGATTGGACTCGTTATGAGGAAGATGTCAGTGTGATCAATACTATTTATTCAAGACTTTTTGAAGATATGGTAATGAATGAAAAAAGATTGGTTTGCTTTTGGCCACATAAGCAGAAATTTGGTAGCGAATGGTTTGAACTTGCTTCATTATGTAAGGCAAATTCGTTTGAACTTGAGTTATATAAATGTTTCCTTCCAGATGAAGAAAAATCCGAATTGAGTGAAGAAAATCTTCAATCATGGAAAGGGTTTGTACATTTTCTGATTGAATCCATTTTGGAAGATATTCAGTTGAATGAACAATTTGATGAAATAGCAACATTGAAAAATGACAAGGAAACCATTATTTTATTTAAACTAGATCGAGAAGGTATTGTGAGTTATTCTTATGCTTTTGATTCAGATTTTCTCGAGCTGGCTCCGGATCAGGGACTCGGGCCATCAGGAACCGATAATTCCATTCAGACTTTCAGTACTTTCAATGAATTACTCATGAACTTGTTAAAAGAAAATGATTTGAGTATTTATGAATCCAAATTTGTTGATGGAAGACTTGAAAAAGCATATTTTAGTATTTTGGCAAAGGAGTTTAAGACTAAAAATTTGATTGAAAACTGGATAAGTACTTATTCTATGAATTAAAGGAGAAAATATTTTTTTGAATTTATTTTTGTAAATAATTATAAAATGTATTTAAGGATTAAAATGCTATTTATATATTGCAGGGATTTTTACTTACACATATAAATTTCAAAAAAATGAGAGAATTAATAAAAGAGGCTATTGTCGATCTTAAGAAGACTGACGGATTTATCTACGTGACCGCAGAAGGTAAAAAGATAGACCTTCACGAGGCCGCAGCTAGAGGTCTTGCTGTAACTCCTGTGAACCCTAAGGACGAGGTAATAAAGAAACTTGAGGCTGCAGGCTTGTTTTTGACTGACAGTAAATTTGTGAATGAATTAATTGATCTAATCAATGTTTTGAGTGGAAGCGGATCATCCAAAGGTGGAGGTAAGCGAAGATCATTCTCGGATTCAGAAAAAAACAAAATTGTCGAAGAATGGAAAAAAGTAGAAGCTGCAGGAAAGAAAACCAAAGCAGCTTTTGCAAGGGAAATTGGTGTTGGTTACCAGACGTTTATCAATTGGTTGAAAAGTTAATTGAATTCAGACCATCAAAAAAAGACAGCTAATTGCTGTCTTTTTTTGTTTATACACCAGTTTGTTTATCTCGGATTGTTCCTGCGATCATTATAAAGCCTAAAATGAAAAAGGCTGCTATTCCCATAATAAATGGGGGAGCAAAATTGATTGTCGGAAAGCTGAAATTATACAACTCTAAGCTGAATGATGGCAACTTGATTGGAGGGATTTTGTCAAATAGCGAGGGGTTATTTTCAGAGGAAGGAAAGAATATTATTGATCCTCCAAAAATTCCTGCGATGAAAATGAAAATTAATTTCCACGCAAAAGGTGAAATCACAGGTTCGTAAGTTGAACTAGTCTTTGGGAGTGCCTCGATCTTATTTAAGACAGATAGATGAAATTCGGATCCGAGACTGTCCGTGCCCGCTTCTTTGATCCAATTTTTCAATGAGTCTATAGAATTTTGCTCTTCTTTGTTCATGTGAGTCCGATTAATTCCTTGTTGGATAACTTTTTTAACGCATGTGCTAGATTCTTCCTGCCCCTAAAGAGTTGTACTTTTACATTGGATTCAGAACTTCCGGTAATTTTACAGATTTCTTTTATCGATTGATCTTCCAGATAAAATAAAGTCAAAACAACAGCTTCATTCGGATTCAATAGTAGAATTCCTTTTTTAACTAATTCCGCCCGCTCCTCCTGCTGCAAGATTTCAAAACCATCTATAAAGTCTGACGGTTCTTCAGATTAATTCAAAATTTCCTTTACCAAAGTAAATTGTCGTTTAGTTTTTTTCAGTCGACCTAAGCACTCATTGTACACTATTCGATAAAGCAAAGCGGAATGGATGAAGATGTTTCATTCCCGGCCAGTATTTTTAATATTCGGAGGCCTTGGGTTAGTAGTGAGCTTCTTTGTGAATAGAAAATTGGAAAAGGAGTAGTCGAAACCCACATTTAAAAATTAAGCTTAAAATTCCAGCTTTTGCTCTAGGCATCAGCTGGAATTTTTATTGCCTCAAAAAGCCAGATTACTATTTCAGGATTCGGCGAGCTTCAGTTGAAACTCTAGTGGACTACAAGCCTGGAATTCATCAGCTTCCAAGTCCTCAAAAATCTCCTCATCAAATTCCATTTCGGTTTTCTCGATCTTTCCGTCAGGATGAACAATCAGTTCGATTCCTGAAAAGTCTGTAGTATTTACCATGACCAATACTTGATAATCATCGAAAATCCGCTTGAAATACTGTGAAATAGCCTTAACCATAGTTTTTTGATTCAAATTTAAGGAATCACTTCTTTTGATTTAAAGTGTTTATCGATGAGGTAATGATAATAACATCAGTTGGTGGCTTCTGTGTGGTTTTTATGCGATCAAATACGTAGAATGCCTGTGCAAGAAAGTCCAGCTCATTCAAGGTTTTTACAGGAGATATCCCAAAATTTTCAACAACGAATAGCCTTCCATACGGCCCTATTATTTCGTATCCATTTCGGTTTCTATTCAATTTTACTCGAAATACATCCCCACCTATAAACTCAAATCTTGCTGTTCCCCAAAAATAACTTCCTCTGCCTTTAGCCACCATTAAGTTGGAATGCTGGTCAACTATCCGGGCTTTTTTGATTACTGCGTTGTTGTTGTCATAAAATAATCGAAAAACCCTCTCATTCTGACGCAAATCTGCAAAACGAAGGCCTGGATCAATACTTAATATTGCCTCTTCTGACTCACCTGAAATAAATTTTACCTCATGCATGGGAGTCTTCCAAGTTTGGTTTTCCTGGGCTTTAGCAGTTGCTAAAATCAAAACTAAGGAGAAAAGCAGGGCGAACTTCTTCATTGTTATCTGGGTTAAATTTAGTTTTTTCAACGTACTTTTCGGCGCATTGGTTATCTATTTGATTTTCATATTAATGTATATCCGCAATTCTGTAAGTAGCCATATTTTAGTAAGTTTCACTTCGAATCCTCTCCCTTTATTAAACTGAAATCCGGTGGCCGTCCCATGGCTATCGGGACGAGTCCATTTTGATCTACTGGCAAAGAGGCAGATAATCAGATTCATTTTTTATGAATCTGTCATCTTAAAATATTTTTTTGAAATAATTGAAATGATGCTTTGCTTATTCCGATCCCTTTCTAAATTTGCGACTGTGTTATGAAGACAATCGCAAACAAATACTGGTGGTGGCATTCTATATCTTTCCAAGGGAAAGCTCAGAAAGCCGTTGCTTAAAATTTGCGCAACTCTATAGTAAAAGGCTTACTGGATTTTCCCGGTAAGTCTTTTTTTATGCAAAAAAATCAACCCCGAATGAGCCAAATTAAATTTCCGATTCTGACAACTTACCGCAAGCGACTTGCGGACACCATAACTCCTGTCAGCATTTATCTGCAGATCAGAGACCGGTTTGCAAATCCAATTTTGCTGGAAAGTTCCGATTACCATGGGCAGGAAAACAGCTATTCATTCATCTGCTTCAATCCCCTAGCAACCTTCAGTTTCAATGCGGGAAAAGTCAAAGAATCACTTCCAATTAGGGAGGTTTTGGAATATGAGGTTTCTGAAAAAAAGCGATTGATGGATTGTTTAAGAGCTTTTGGAAATAAATTCGACCCAACTCCCGACAAATTCAAATTCAGCACCAACGGGCTTTTTGGATATATTCAATACGATACATTAGCCTATTTTGAAGATATCAAACTTCATAATACTGCGCCAAACGAAACTCCGATGATGCAGTATTCCATGTATCAAAACATCATCGTGGTGGATCATTATAAAAATGAGCTTCACCTTTTTGAACACCGGGTAGCTGGCGCAGAAAACCCGGAATACATCGATGAAATTGAAACGTTGCTCAACAATAAAAACATCCCAGCCTATTCATTTAAGAAGCTTGGTGAGGAAGTTTCCAACTATACTGATGAGGAATTCCTCAAAATCCTGAATCAAGGTCGCGAGCACTGCTTTCGTGGAGATGTCTTTCAAATCGTCTTGTCCCGCAGATTCACCACAGATTTCAAAGGGGATGAATTCAATGTTTATCGCGCATTGAGGTCTGTTAATCCTTCGCCATACCTCTTCTACTTTGATTATGGATCATTCAAAGTTTTCGGGAGTTCACCGGAAGCTCAGATCGTTGTCAAAAATCAGAAAGCAACGATTTTCCCGATTGCCGGGACTTTCCGCCGAACAGGTAATGACGCTGAAGATGCGGAGTTGGCCGTAAAATTATACGATGATCCAAAGGAAAACTCGGAACACGTGATGTTGGTCGATTTGGCTAGAAATGACCTTTCACGATCTTCTGATCGAGTCGAAGTAGATGTATTCAAAGAAATCCAATACTATTCCCATGTGATTCACTTGGTTTCCAAAGTCACAGGCCATTTACCGGAAGGGGCAAATCCTCTTCAACTGGTAGGGGACACTTTCCCTGCTGGAACTCTCAGCGGCGCCCCAAAATATCGAGCGATGGAATTGATCGATGAATTGGAAAATATCAGTCGGCAATTTTACGGCGGAGCGATCGGTTATCTCGGCTTTAATGGAGATTTCAATCATGCCATATTGATTCGATCCTTTGTCTCAGAAGACAATCAACTCAGATTCCAGGCAGGTGCTGGGGTGGTGGCGAAAAGCTCAATTCCGTCAGAACTGCAGGAAGTTGCTAATAAACTGGAGGCGTTGAGGGTGGCGCTGAGAGCGGCGGAGTTAATTTAAAAATTGTAAGATTCAAAAATTGAAAAATTGGGGACACAGAGGGATAGCATTGAATCTAGCTCATGTTTGTTCAATTTAAATTTCTCAACATTAGCGTCTCTTTGAAACCTTAGGTTTGAATTATTGAACTATTTAGAATTGAAATATTATGGCAAAGTATGAGCGGTTTGAGGATTTGCCAATCTGGCAGCATGCGATAAGGATTGGAGTGAAAATCTACAAACTAGTCGAATCTGAAAAACTGGCGAAAGATTATCGAGCAAATGATCAATTGGTTGGCTCGGCAATATCGATCTCTAATAACATTGCGGAAGGATTTGAATACAACAGAAATCGACAATTCATTCGCTATTTGGAAATAGCTAAAGGATCTGCTGGTGAACTGCGAAGTCAGCTTTTTCTTTTGCTTTCAGGGGGAAAATAGATGAAGAAATATATCAAGAAAACTATCTGGATTTGGTTGACTTTTCTAGTGAGCTAAAGGGTTTTGTTAAGTACCTAAATGACTTTGAAGACAGAAAGAAGAAGAGCGATAAACTCTGACTAATCTTTCAAATTTCAAATATTTCAATTTTACAATCCAAAAAAATGAAAATCCTCGTCCTCGATAATTACGACTCCTTCACATACAACTTGGTGTACATCGTGCGCCAGTTGGGATATGGTGCGCAAATGGATGTTATCCGAAATGACAAAATCAATTTGGAGGAAGTCGACAAATACGACAAAATAATCCTTTCTCCAGGGCCAGGTGTCCCTTCAGAAGCTGGGATTATGCCTGAATTGCTGAAAAAATACTCCGCTGCGAAGTCTATTTTAGGAGTTTGTCTCGGACATCAAGCTATAGGGGAAGCATTTGGTGGTAGTCTAATCAACCTTTCTGAGGTCCTACACGGGGTGGCCTCCAAGGTTACCGTGCAGAAGGACTTGCTTTTTGAGCAAATCCCCGATACATTTAGTATTGGAAGGTATCACTCCTGGGTCATTGATGAATCCACCCTTTCGCCTGATCTCGAAGTTATTGCCCGAACTCCCGATGAGCAAATTATGGCTGTGCGACACAAAAAGTACAACGTAAGAGGTGTTCAGTTTCACCCGGAAAGTATCTTAACTGAAAACGGAGTCAGAATTATGCAAAATTGGTTAGAATCCTAACCTTGAACAGTAATCACCCACCCAAATGAAGGAAATTCTTAATCAACTAATCGAGCATAAAACGCTCTCACAGGTTCAAGCGAGAGAAGTGCTGAAAAACTTAGCGACTGGTTCGTACAACTCGAGCCAAATTGCTGCATTTATGACAGTTTACTTGATGCGGAGCATTACAGTGGAAGAGTTGCGAGGTTTTCGAGAGGCGATGCTGGAGTTATGTATTCCGGTAGAAATTGAAGAATATGATGCCATGGATCTCTGTGGGACTGGTGGTGACGGCAAAGACACCTTTAATATCTCGACTTTGTCTTCTTTCATTGTAGCTGGTGCCGGTCAAAATGTAGCTAAACACGGAAATACGGGAGTTTCATCGATCTGTGGTTCGTCGAATTTGTTGAGCTATTTTGGCTACGAATTCACCAATGACATCAGTGAAATTCGTCGTTCTTTGGATGAAGCAGGGTTATGCTTTCTGCATGCCCCGCTTTTTCATCCTGCAATGAAAAATGTAGCTCCAATCCGAAAAGAACTTGGCGTGAAAACCTTCTTCAACATGCTCGGACCCATGGTTAATCCCAGCTTTCCTAAGAAACAATTGGTTGGGGTATTTAGTATGGAACTAGCCCGATTGTACGGCTATCTCTATCAAGAAATGGAAGGAAGATTCTCAATTCTCCATGCCATTGATGGATACGATGAAATTTCCCTGACTGGACCATTCAAGATGATTTCCAATTCGGGCGAAAGATTACTCCATCCTGAAAATTTAGGCCTCACTAAGATTTCCGCGGAAAGCATTGCTGGAGGAGACACAGTTCAGGAGTCTGCAAAAATATTTGAAAAAATCCTCAAGGGCGAAGGGACAAAGAGTCAAAATGCAGTAGTTACAGCCAATGCTGCCGCAGCATTAGTGACAGCAAGAGAAGGCATGAATTTTCCGGATGCAGTTGCTTTGGCAGAGGAAGTTTTGCTTAGCGGTAAAGCACTCAGAGTCTTCAATGGCCTAGTCAATCCTAAAACCCTTGTTTCATTAGCTTAAACATTCCAAATGAAATCAAGCATGATTAAAAAGTCTCACCCTGTGATGATTAAAAAAAATGCGAGATTCCACCTGCCTGCCGACAGGCAGGTGTGGCAAGTGAAGAATAATTATAAACACATGAATATTTTAGAAAAAATCATTGCAGATAAGGTTAGAGAAGTAGCCGATAAAAGCAGCGTGCTGCCGATTAAATTGTTAGAGCAAAGCATCTATTTCGAAGGAAAAGTGGTCTCGATGAAAAAATACGTGACCAATCCGGAGAAGTCTGGCATTATCGCTGAATTCAAGCGAAAGTCACCATCCAAAGGCATGATCAACGGATCTGCCTCGGTAGAGAAAGTCAGCATTGGATACATGCAGGCTGGAGCTTCGGCTTTGTCAATCCTCACAGATAAGGAATACTTTGGAGGCTCAAATGATGACCTCAAAACTGTCCGAAAATTCAATTTCTGCCCGATCCTCAGAAAAGATTTTGTGGTTGAAGAATATCAAATCATCGAAGCCAAATCCATTGGAGCGGATTGCATTTTATTGATTGCAGCAGCTTTGGAACCTGTAAAGCTGAAATCATTGGCAGCTTTTGCAAAGAGTCTAGGCCTGGAAGTTTTGCTGGAAGTTCACGATGGCGATGAATTGGAAAAAAGCCTGAATGATCACGTTGACCTGGTAGGTGTAAACAATAGAAATCTGAAAACATTTGAAGTGTCTTTAGAGACTTCAATGGAATTGGTGAAACAGATTCCTTCCTCATTTGTGAAGATCTCTGAAAGTGGAATTTCTGATCCTCAAACACTCATTCAGCTTAAAAAAGTTGGATTCGATGGATTTTTGATCGGGGAAAACTTCATGAAATCTGCACGGCCGGAGCAGGCAGCATATAATTTCATCAAAGAATATCGGAATCTCTTACAAAAAGAAGAATTGTCCAAGGCCTAATGGAAATCAAAGTCTGTGGAATGCGGGATTTGGAGAATATCCATCGTCTGGTTTCAGAAGTGACACCCGACTGGATGGGTTTGATCTTTTATCCCAAATCACCACGCTTTGTCTCGGATGAAAAAGCTGAAGAACTGAAAGAAATTCCAGTAAAAAAAGTTGGGGTTTTTGTAAATGAAACTGAAGAGGAAATCCTTCGAATAGTTGAAAAATTTGGGCTTTCAGCCATTCAGCTTCATGGAAATGAGTCATCAGAATTCGTTAAAAATCTTTCAGAAAAGACAGAATTCGAGCTTTGGAAAGTGATTTCAGTAGGGGAGAAGATCGATTGGAAAAGTCTTGAAGGATACTTGCCTTTTGTGAGCAAATTCCTTTTCGATACAGCGACACCGGTTCATGGAGGCTCGGGTAAAAAATTTGACTGGAAGATTTTGGAAACTTATCCTTTCGACAAAGGCTTTCTAATAAGTGGGGGTTTGGATGACAAAAGTGCAGATGAAGCTTTGGCTTTGCGCAAGCGAATCCCACAACTCCAAGGCGTGGATCTGAACTCGAAATTTGAGGACGCTCCAGGACTAAAGAATATTGAAAAGTTAATTCGCTTCAAGGAGCGACTAGCTTAAGTATAAAGATTCAATTTGACTTCGGAGCTAGACTCTGAAAACTATTAACCATTAACGAATACCCCATGATACGTGTAGATGAAAAGGGCTTTTATGGAAAGTTTGGCGGGGCATATATCCCCGAGATGCTTCATCCAAATATTGAAGAGCTGAGGGAGAATTGGCAATCGATCATTGCAACTGAGGAATACCAAAAAGAATTTCAGATGCTCCTGCGTGACTTCGTAGGGCGCCCAACACCCTTGTATTTCGCTTCAAGACTTTCGGAGAAATTTGGAGCCAAAATCTATCTTAAGCGGGAAGACCTTTGCCATACTGGTGCACATAAAGTAAACAATACGGTTGGACAAATCATCTTGGCAAAAAAGCTTGGCAAAAAGCGAATCATTGCTGAAACTGGGGCAGGTCAACACGGTGTCGCAACTGCCACAGTTTGTGCCTTGATGGGCATGGAATGCACCGTTTACATGGGATCATTAGACATCGAACGCCAAAAGCCAAATGTGGAACGGATGAAAATTCTTGGAGCCAAAGTAGTTCCCGCTACTTCCGGTTCTCAGACGCTCAAAGATGCCACGAATGAAGCCATGCGTCAATGGATCAACAATCCTGTGGATACGCATTACATCATCGGTTCGGTGGTGGGTCCGCATCCTTATCCTGAGATGGTTGCCAGATTCCAGTCGGTGATTTCTGAGGAAATCAAGTGGCAGTTAGTAGAAAAAGAAGGTAGAGAAAATCCTGATTTGGTAATCGCCTGTGTGGGTGGTGGATCCAATGCTGCGGGAGCTTTCTACCATTATTATAATACACCAGAGGTTCGTTTGATTGCTGCCGAAGCGGCAGGATTGGGAGTTTATTCAGGAAAGTCCGCCGCCACTACAGCACTAGGCACGCCGGGGATTTTGCACGGATCTAAGACCATTTTGATGCAAACCGAAGATGGTCAAGTAGTAGAACCGCATTCTATCTCGGCTGGATTGGATTATCCGGGAATCGGCCCTGTGCATGCGCATTTGTTCGATATCGGAAGAGCGGAGTTTGTCGCTGTGGAAGATGAAGATGCGATGAAAGCCGGAATTTTGCTCAGCAGAACAGAGGGAATCATTCCAGCTATCGAAACTGCTCATGCAATTCACGCTTTGAATATGATTGAATACAAGAAGGATGACGTGATCGTAATCAACCTGTCAGGAAGAGGAGACAAGGATTTGGAGACATATATCAAATGGGGTGGATATTGATTTCTGATTTCTGATTTCGGATTTCAGAATTTTGATTTACGATTTACGAAGCCTAAAAGAACCTCAAAAGAATTTGCCAAGGCTTTACTCTTTGGAATGAAGGATTGAGGTACAAATAATCGTCGTAAATCGTATTTCGTAAATCGTACTTCTAAAATTAAATTCTTAAGACTTGGATATTCAAAATGGCTGCAACTTTTCTCACCACCTCGTAAATCGTATTTCTTAACTCGTACTTAAAATGAATCGAATAAACTACCTATTTAACACCAAAAAAGAACGCGTTCTCTCGATCTACTTCACGGCTGGTTTTCCGGAGTTGGAGGATACGCTTCCGATTATGGAGGCTATACAAACTGGAGGAGCGGACATCATCGAGATTGGAGTTCCCTATTCCGATCCGATCGCAGACGGGCCGACGATTCAGGACAGTAATTTGATTGCTTTGGAAAATGGGATGAGTTTGAAGAAGCTCTTCGATCAGTTGAAAGGTTTTCGAGCAAAAATCCATATTCCAGTCGTTTTGATGGGTTATTTGAATCCGATTATGCAATATGGAATGGAGGAGTTTTGTAAGAAATGTAAAGAGGTTGGCATCGACGGATTGATCCTTCCTGACCTTCCTATGCAGCAATATCAGGATGAGTTTAAGGAGCTGTTTGAAGAGTATGGCTTGTTCAATACCTTCCTGATTTCTCCTCAGACTTCTGAAAAGCGAATCCGTGAGATCGATCAAAACTCCAATGGCTTTATTTATATGGTTTCGGCCCACAGTATCACAGGAGCGCGAATCGGAATCAGCGAAGAACAAATCGCTTATTTCGAGCGGGTCAAGGCGATGAACTTGAAGAATCCTAGGTTAATTGGCTTTGGAATATCAGATTCCGAAACATTCACCACCGCTTCGAATTATAGTCATGGAGCAATAATTGGTTCGGCTTTTATTAAGAAAGTCAAAGAAGCAAAGAACCTGAGTGCTGATATTCAGGAATATATTCAGTCTGTGATTCGTTAAGAACTTTTCCAAAGTTTCATACTTTGGAAAAGATTTGACTCTACTCACCATGGCGTAAATCAAAAATCGTAAATCGTAAATAAAAATGATTATCCAACTTCAACCCGATATTTCCGATGTCCAAAAGGACAAATTGATCGATCAGGTCAAAGGAATCGGCTATAAAACTACCGAGGTCAAAACCCAATTGGGAGACTACCTAATTGGCATTGGTAAAAATGAATTTGACATTCGAAAAATCGGTCAAATGGATGGAATCAAAGACATCCATATTGTTTCCGACGAATATAAACTGGTGTCCAAGAAATGGAAAGCCAAGCCAACTTCAGTCGATCTGGGTGACGGAGTATTCATCAAAGACGGTGAAATGGCAGTGATCACCGGACCTTGCTCGATTGAATCAGAGGAGCAAATCCGAAAAGTGGTGAACCACTGCGTGGAGAACGGTATCAAAATGATGCGTGGAGGAGTATTTAAACCAAGAAGTAGTCCCTATGCGTTTCGTGGTTTGGGTTTGGAAGGCTTGAAATTGTGGCACGATATCGCAAGCAAAGCAGGAATCAAAATCGTGACTGAAGTGATGCAAACCTCACAAATCGAGGAAATGTATCCGTATGTGGATGTTTATCAAGTTGGCGCACGAAATTCCCAGAACTTCAATCTCTTAGACGAACTAGGAAAAGTCGATAAAGCCGTGATGATTAAGCGGGGGATTTCCGGTACAATTGAGGAATTGCTTCAGTCAGCGGAATATGTTTTTTCCGGAGGAAATGAAAAACTGATCCTTTGCGAACGAGGCATCCGAACTTATGAAAGTGCTTCCAGAAACACCCTGGATCTGAATGCTATTCCAATTCTGAAAGCCAAATCTCATCTTCCTGTGATCGTCGATCCTTCACACGGTATTGGAATCAGATCGTATGTGCCTCAGATGGCCTTAGCAGGAGTGATGTCCGGTGCGGACGGAATTATCTATGAATCTCATGAGATTCCGGAGAAAGCCTATTCTGATGGACAGCAGACTTTGGACTTTGCGCAAAGCGCGAGACTTACAGCTTGGATTCGGGAAAGCTTTGCGATGCGGAAATCCTTTGAGTTGCTTTAATAACATAGATGTATCGGTTGCTGCATCAGTGGCAACCGATTTTTTTGTTATGCTGCTTTTCTGATAGCTGCTTTTTATCAGATTGAAAAATAGGTTTGGCTTTAGGAGAAGCAAAATAATCTGAAGATCATAAGATTTTAGACAAATCCTGTCTCCCGACAATCGCCATTATTTCCACTCTTTCTTGATTAATTCTAAAATAAATGCTGTCGGATCCACAGATACAACGCCTATATCCATCCTTGATATGATTCACAGATTCGAATGAAAATGGTCTTTCTGCAATCATCTCAAAGTAATTGAAAAAATTATCGAAATAGTTGTCAGCTTGGGTCATTCCAAATCTTTTTACCCCATAATGGTAGATTCGGATCAAGTCCTCTTTAGCTTCTTCGCTTAATCTATAGTTAGCCATTTACCAAGGACTTAGCTTCAGCCAAAATCTGTTCTTTGGTATGGGAGGTAAACCCGCTTTTCTCAGCCTTTTCGAGTTTGGTCCTAATCCAATCAATTTCAGCCTCTTGTTTTCTGGCTTGCCTGATCAGATCATTTACCAATTCACTTTTGCTGGAATATTCCAAGTTGTCCACTTGGGCTTTTAGCCATTCGTCATTGGGCTGGGTGAGAGAGATGCTTTGTCTTGCCATAATTGACTGGTTTGATGCAATAATACACCAAAAACGAATCAAAATCAAGCCTTATATCCGTGATGTCAGGTGCGGAAGGAATCATCTATGAATCTCATGAGATTCGGGAAAAAGCTTATTCAAATTGACAGAAGACTTTGGACTTTGCTCAAAGTGCGAGACTAGCCGTTTGGATCAAAGAGATTTTCGCAAAAAGAAAAACTTTCGAGTTGTTCAAAAAAATCGAAACAAATTTGGGTTAATGTCCTGCTTATGGAAAAGCAGGACAATAAGGGGGAATCGGAAATCCCGAGACCTTAAAACATGATTTGCAAGGCTTTTGGTCAAGAAGGATGGACGGGGAACATCGGCTGGTTTATTACTTTCAGAATTCCGAACAGTTGATTATTGCTTGTAGATACCATTATTAGGTGTTTTCAATACAGATTTTTACTCTTTGAGATTTTAGGTTTTAAAAAACGATTGGTAATAAATAGCTTTATTCGTTATACTAACTATTAGTTTTATAATTTTTATGGTAGAAAGTTTAATTGGTCAATTCGCTGGAGCACAGTTTGGAGAATTAATCCAAGAGCATTATAAGAGTCAAGACAAAAACGAGATTTTAGCGGCATTTAGTCAAATCAATAGTGAACTTGTAAATAGGTTTCAAACAATTGACTTTTTACCTCTCTTAAATATTTGGCATGATGCTTCGAAAAATAAGGTTTTATTTAGAGGAGATTGTGGCAAGATTTTTAAACAAATAAACGATTCTTTTCAAGAGTATGTGGGACAAGAGTATTCAATTTCGGAAGATGATCTAGTTAATTTTTTCAATTTGGTAGTACTTAATCTTGCTTTCAATGTTCATTTAGACGCACAGTTTAAAAATCATTTTCTTGATTCACTTACGAAAAAAAGTTTTTTCCAAAAGCTTTTCTTGAAAAAAGAAGAAAAATTCTTTTATGACTTATGGGAGAAAGACACTCAAATTTCAAACGATTTTGATCCATTCGAATATTGTAAAATTTTCCCAAAACAATATTTTGTTTGGCTGTACCAAGATTTTGGGTTAAATCTTTCTGAAATAAAAACTTACTGCTATAAAAAACACCACATAATTGGTCTTGCGATGCATTTTAGCGGCAAAAACTTATACTCAACAAAGAAGTTTATTGGCAATTTCATTAAGATTGTCTACAGACCTAATCCTCAATTAGGATTGACCTCTGAGGTCCCTTATATGTTAGATTGCCATAGTTTATCAGTGGCGAATAAGTTAATGAAGGATTTTATCTCACAAAGACATGGAAATGAAGGGGTTGATTGGGAAATTGTTGGTTCAGCGTATTTGGCTAATGATGAAATTCCCTATGGCACAATTAGAACTGTTTTTGGAAACCATAAAGACGGACAATTCAAATATTATTTTGATTTCTCAAAACCAAATTCGAATCCACTGAATAGAATTTGATATTTTCTAAATAGGAAATCTTTCGACCTCCTGTAAAATTTGTTTGTGCTAAGCCAAAACCCTGTGTAAATTCACACCATGAATCCAACACCAAGAACCTACGTGCATCATTCTTATCGTCTCCTTCATTGAGGGAATAGGAATGCTTTGGTTTTTGCTGAAGAAATCGAGCTTGAAGAAAGAGATTCCCTTTGGAATTATCATCTCTCAAGCGAGATTCCATCTGGCCATAAAAGGTCGATTGTAATCAGATGAAATTAAAAGGCCTATTCCATTGCTGGTGTAGGCCTTTTTTAGTTTAATAAATGAAGTGGTTATGCTGCTTCTCCAGAAGCAGCATTTTGAAGCTCGATTAAAATGTCCAGCTTCTGGAGAAGCTGGACAACGATTATGGTTATGCTGTGTCTCCAGAAGCAGCATTTACCTGCCAAATAGATTACAGTTCGGCTTCTGGAGAAGCAGAACTACAGAAAATAGTCCAGCTTCTGGAGAAGCAGGACAACTAAACCGTGTAAAAAGTCCTGCTTCAGGAGAAGCAAGTCAACAGTAGTGAGTATTAAACCCAAATAGAATATGAGTGATAAAGCTAAAGACTGGGTCTTTGACGACCCGAGATTAAAAAAGTTGAAGCAGGATTATGCTGCTTACACGGAGGAGGATTTTACGGTTTGGAGAATACTATTCGAGCGGCAGATGCCGAATCTCCCTAAAGCTGCCTCGCAGGCCTATTTGGAGGGAGTGGATGCTGTGAAGTTTACCGCTGACCGGATAGCCAATTTTGAGGAACTAAACGAGGTGCTTGCAAAAACAACAGGTTGGCAGGTAGAGGTTGTACCGGGATTGATTGATGACGATTTGTTTTTCGGATTGATGAATAATAAGCGTTTCCCATCTTCTACCTGGCTGCGCAAAATGGAACAACTCGATTACCTCGAGGAGCCGGATATGTTCCACGATGCCTTTGCTCACATGCCGCTTTTAGTAAATCAGCATTACGTTGATTTCCTCGAAAACCTTTCTGGAATCGCATTGAAGCATATTGAGAATCCTTGGGCGATTCAGTTGCTAAGCCGCATTTACTGGTTTACTATTGAGTTTGGTTTAATTCGGGAAAACGGTGAGTTGAGAGTGTATGGAGCGGGAATCTTGAGTTCGGCTGGAGAAACGAAGTTTTCACTTTCTGACGAACCCACCCATTTCCCATACAACGTCCGTCACATCATGAGCACAGAATACTGGAAAGATCGTTTTCAGGATAAATATTGGGTAATCGAAAGCTACGAGCAGCTTTTTGAGTCTTTGCCTGAGATTGAGAAAGTGTTGGAGGAGATGGTGGCTGAAAAAGAAGCAAGAGATTAGACACAAGATACAAGAGAAGAAACTAGGGTCGGGTGTCAGATGACCGATGTCGGATGAAGGCATCGGTCATCGGTCATCCAACATCTGACATAAATTAATGAAAATCACAATAATCAAATACAACTCCGGAAACGTCCAATCGGTCCTTTATGCTTTGGAGCGTCTCGGAGTGGAAGCTGAACTCACGGATGATGTGGAGAAAATCCGCGCTGCTGACAAGGTGATTTTTCCCGGTCAGGGCGAGGCAAGTACGGCCATGGCTTATCTCAAAGCAAGAAAGCTGGATCAATTGATCAAGGAATTAAAGCAGCCGTTTTTGGGTGTTTGTCTGGGTTTGCAGCTGCTTTGCGAGCACTCAGAGGAAAACGATACGGAGTGTCTGGGGATCTTTCCAGTGAAAGTGAAGCGCTTTATTCCTGGAAATTCTCAGGAATTCAAAGTACCACATGTGGGTTGGAATGAACTCGAAAACTTGGCTCAAAACCCGTTATTGACTGATTTAAGCGCTAATCCTTTTGTGTATTATGTCCATAGCTTTTATGCAGAGTTAAGCGATTATACGATTGCAACTACGCATTATATTCATGATTTCACTGCGATCTTGCATCGGGATAATTACTGGGCCATTCAGGCACATCCGGAGAAAAGTAGTGAGGTAGGAGAGAGGTTATTAGCGAACTTCCTAAGTATTTGACTCTGATATTTACGATTTACGAAGTACGATTTACGAGGTGAATTGGAACCTCAGGCCTATTTCTAAAAGTTAAATTATTAATATTCAGGATTGAGGTTCTTGAAAAGGGCGTAAATCGTAAATCGCAAATCGTAATTCCATACCTAATCTTCCAATTTTCCAATCTTTCAATATTACAATGTACATAATTCCCGCGATAGACCTCATCGGAGGCAAATGCGTCCGACTCTGTCAGGGCGACTACAGCAGCAAAAAAGAATACCACGACGATCCACTCGAAATGGCCAAGCGATTTGAAGGAGTCGGAATTCAGCGCCTTCACTTGGTGGACTTGGATGGTGCGAAAGCCAAAAAGATCATAAATGGAGATGTTTTGGAGCGAATTTGCTCGGGAACGAGTCTGCAAGTTGATTTTGGTGGCGGAATTCAGGCGGATGAAGAAATAGAAAAGGCCTTTGCTCTTGGTGCGAAGCAGGTAACTGGAGGAAGTATTGCGGTGAAAAATCCCACTTTGTTTGAAGAATGGATTACCAAATATGGAGCTGAAAAAATCATTCTTGGTGCTGATGCCAAAAATAAAAAAATAGCTGTTGGAGGTTGGGAAGAAACCACTTCCGAAGATTTGATTCCATTTATCAAAAGCTATTTTGAGAAAGGAATTCGCTACGTGATTTGTACTGATGTCGCCAAGGACGGTTTGTTACAAGGTCCTTCTGTCGAACTCTATCAGGAGATTTTGCAGGAAATTCCTGAATTGAAGCTGATCGCCAGTGGAGGAGTTTCATCAGTTAAGGATTTGGAAGACTTAGAGAAAATTGGTGTTTATGGTACGATTGTCGGCAAGGCGTATTATGAGGGAAGAGTGACGCTGGAAGAACTTGCAAGGTATGTTTAAGTAAGATATTCTGAAGTACGATTTACGAATGACGATTTACGATGTGGTTTAGAACCTCAATCATAACTTTCTCAAGTTTAACCTTTGGATTTTGAATTGTGGTTCAATTGAGGTCGTAAATCAAAAATCGTAAATACTGAATTTGGGATGATGAATAAAGAAGTTTTGAGAAACAATTATGCTGACTAAGAGAATAATCCCCTGCCTTGATATCAAAGACGGACGCACGGTCAAGGGAGTCAACTTTGTCCAACTTCGGGATGCAGGTGATCCGGTAGAATTGGCGAAAATCTACTCTGACGAGGGAGCTGACGAACTGGTATTTCTGGATATCACTGCGACTGTGGACAAGCGAAAAACTCTTGCTGAATTGGTCACAAAAGTTGCCAAGGCGATCAATATACCTTTTACCGTGGGAGGAGGTATTTCTACCGTAGAGGACGTGAAAGTCCTTCTCAATGCTGGTGCTGACAAGATTTCTATTAATTCATCAGCTGTTCACAATCCTAAAATAGTGGATGAAATGGCTCGAGAGTTTGGTTCTCAATGCATCGTGGTAGCCATCGATACACGAAATGTGGACGGATTGGATTTTGTCCATACCCATGGTGGTCGGAAAGCAACATTGCTTCGAACTCAAGCTTGGGCCAAGGAAGTAGCTGATCGAGGTGCAGGTGAGATTTTGCTCACTTCAATGGATCATGATGGAACGAAGGCAGGATTTGCCAATGAGATTTTGGCTGAGATTTCATCAGCTTTATCAATTCCTGTCATCGCATCAGGGGGGGCAGGTACGATGTCGCATTTCAAAGATGTGTTTAACTTTGGTAAGGCCGATGCAGCATTAGCCGCCAGTATTTTCCACTTCAAAGAGATTCCGATTCCGGAGTTGAAAGAATATTTGATTAAGGAAGATATTAGTATTAGAAAGTAATTAGGAAATACAATTGAAATACGCTCCGGGAAATACTGTTGAAATACACTTCGTGAAATAAAATTGATATACGCTTCCCGAAATAAGATTGAAATACACTTTGTGAAATACTGTTGAAATAGAGCCCGATAAATCGGGCTGAAATTAATGGATAATTGGTTATTGGAGAATATTTCACACTGACTTGTCAGGGTCTATTTCAAATGTATTTCCACAGTATTTCACCTAAAGAAAATAAGAATAAACATGAATATCGACTTCAACAAAATGAACGGCCTCGTACCAGCTATCGTCCAAGATGCCTTAAGTGGAAAGATCTTGATGCAAGGCTATATGAACGAAGAGGCGTTGGTGAAAACTAAGGAAACTGGAATGGTAACTTTTTTCAGTCGAAGCAAGAACAGACTGTGGACTAAGGGTGAAACTTCAGGGAATTTCATGGAGTTGGTTTCGATGTCCGTGGACTGTGATGGAGATTCGATTTTGGTCAAAGCAAATCCTCGAGGCCCCGTTTGTCATACAGGTGCAGATACTTGTTTTGCAGAGGAGAATTCTTCTAAAACAGCTTTCATCGATCATCTACGGGCTATCATCAAAGACCGTAAAAAAAATCCCACGGATAAGTCCTACACTGCTTCCCTTTTTGCCAAAGGAATCAATAAAATCGCTCAGAAAGTAGGAGAGGAGGCAGTCGAAATAGTCATCGAAGCAAAGGATGACAACAAAGATCTTTTCCTTGGTGAGGCAGCAGATTTACTTTTTCACTACTTGATCCTGCTGGAAGCTAAAGGTTACGAATTGGATGAGGTGATGGAAGTGTTGATTGAGCGGCATAGAAAATGAACTATTTCATAATACTTACCGAGAAATCAATTTGACGATATACTTGTTTTTTGAGGCGATCGGTTAACTTTAAAATAAAAAAACTATGGATCTAATCTCAAGAATTACTATTGAAGCTGAAATTTGCCATGGTAAACCTTGCGTCCGAGGAATGAGATGGCCGGTCGAAGTTATTCTGGATATGCTAGGATCCGGTATGACAACAGAAGAAATATTGGAAGATCATCCTGAATTAGAGCGAGAGGATATTTTGGCCTCACTTCAATTCGCTAAGCTTTCACTTTCTGGTACCCCTTTGAGTGAGTTAGCTTCATGAAATTTTTGTGTGACGTACATATCTCCTATCAAAGCCCTTGATTCAAAACCAACTTTTTTATTGGAAATGGGATTGGACTCTCAATTTTATATAGAATAACAAAGCCCGATCAAATGACCGGGCTTTGTTGTTTTAGTAGGCTGGAAATTCCTGCTGCAATCCCTTAAAGGCATCGATTAGTTCCCATTTCGGTTTGAAGTAGGTGTCAACCATTCTACCTGAGACATTTCCATTTTGCGCAAACTGCAATGCTGCCGCCAAACGAAGGTCTTTAGGATCCCCCCAACCAAACTGAGGAGAATCGCCGACCTTAAATCTTGCAGGAAATCCGTCAAAAAATTCAGCTTTCCCGGCAGAATTTGCAGTCGCAAATGTGATGGGTACTACTTCCACATCGTTGTCCTTGAGCACTCTGTTAAACTGAGAAAGGGGAAATGATCCCACCGGTTTGCCAAATGTGTTATCACCAATCAAAACCACATCCATGTAGGGGTCAAGGTTATTGATCACAAGTTCTGAAGCCGATGCAGAACTCCTTGAAGTGATGAAAATCACACGTGTTAGCGCAAGACTTCCGATTTTGGAGAAGTTTCTAGAAGAATTTTGACTGGTTTTGGATGGATTCAGCTTGTTGGTGTACATTAACTTTCCAGAGTTTGAGGTCTGGATGAGGTAATTGGATATTTGCTCTGCTACAGCTACCGAACCTCCACCATTGTATCGTAAATCAATTATCAAATCTTGAATCCCCTGACCTTGAAAGAACTCCATGGACGAGGTAACTTCGGCACTTCTAGTGGGGGAAAGTCCGGCTGTAGCTTTGAAACTTTGGTATGCCCAATACCCAACTTTTTTACCTCCTACTTCAAACACCTTCTGTTCCAAAACTGAGTTTGATTGGTATTCTGCTTTAATATTAGTGCGTGTAGTGGTAGTTCCGTCAGGAAGTTTGAAGGTAAATGAATTAGAAATCCCAGGGTCTGATGCACCAAGCTTGAAATCATAACCTCCAGAAGAAGTTTTGTAATCAGCGATTGGTTTTCCGTTGATTTGAGTGATTTCCCAACCACGCTTCCAACCATCTTTTCCCGCTGGTGCTTCATCAAAAACAAAGGAGATGAAGAGTTTTTCATCAGCTGTGAAAGCAAAGCCAAATCCGTGTCCTGCATTTCTCCCCACGAAAGCATTATTGAAAGCTTGCTGTGTGGTCAAATATGAAAATCGATCTCGTGGCTTGAAGATAATTCCATCCAACAAAGCTTCGTTTGTATCAAATTTGGAGAAATCTACTGTAGCTGGTAATTCCTGATTCCAGAAGTACCACTCTGTCATGCTGTCAAAAATCGCTTTTTTGACTTCCTGTCCGGGAACTACAGGTGCCGGGTCGTCCTTAGGATTACAACCCCACATTACCAAAATCACCAATCCAATAATCCAATTTAACTTTTTCATAATCACCTGAAATTTAACTTTAATCACTTACGAAATAAACTGCTACTGGGGTTTAAATTAAATCGCTATGTCGTAAACCTTTACGGTTTTCCACATATGAGAATACTTTGATATAAACTCTAAATGAAGGGGATCAGTTTGATATGCAGCTTGTGCTTCGAGGGAATCAAAAAACAAGGTACAGGACACGTGAAAGCTGTGATCTACCACCTCGCGCTTTTCAGTAGGTGCTGGGACTCCCAAAATAAAATTCGCCACATCTTTGCAGCGTCCTAGCATCGGGGCGGCATCTTTCTTGAATTCATTGAGATCGGAATCTTTGTGCAACCAGAAGTAAACTTGGTGAATCATTTTTTGTGCTGGCATAATGGAAGCGATTGTATGTATAGGTAAAATGGCCGAAGCACTCGCCAGGCCTAAGGTTTGAATAACTTTTCTTCGAGTAGTCATGACAAATTTAACTTTTACTTGGTTTAGATAGGTTTGAATTGGCTAATCTAACTGACTTTTAAAGATAAAAATTTAAATTACTTTAAATTGTTATCAGGGACATGTGTCAGTTCTTAATCTGTTTATTTCTATCAAACCATTTTAAAAACGCTCTTTACTCCGACAAAACAAAGTTTCTATATAAATGATCCCAGGAAAAACTTGGAAGAAAGTGATTTTTTCAATTGCCGTCATCTTCACGGTAGGCAATTATTGCTTTGCCCAAAAAGAAGGACTTTTTGATAGTGAAGAAATTCTGGAAATTACTTTGAAAGGAGACGTCCGGGCACTTTTTGCTAATACTAAAGGTGAGGCCGAATATTTTGGTTTTACACTTGGATACTCGGATAATTATAGGAATCCGAATTCTATTCCATTGCGGGTGAAAACTCGTGGGCATTTCAGGAGGGAAATGAATATCTGTGATTACCCACCCTTGCTTTTGAATTTTGCAAAAGAAAACGTGGCCAATACCATTTTTTCAAGCCAGGACAAAGTCAAGCTTGTAATGCCATGTAGGGGTGAAAAATATGTGATGCGTGAGTATCTCACCTATAAAATTTACAATCAATTGACGCCAAATAGTTTCAAAGTTCGATTGGTTAGGCTAACAGTTTTGAATGAAACTGATTCTGGTAAAAGTTATGAGCCGTTTTTGGGATTCCTCATTGAAGAGGAAGAACAAATGGCTCAACGAGTTAAAATGGCCTCTCTGGATAAGGATTTGGTCAAACCCGAATCAGTTGTCAAGGATGATTTTTTACGGATGGCAGTATTCCAGTATTTGATTGGTAACACTGATTGGTCTGTCCAATATCGGCAAAACATTAAGCTTATCAGTTCGTCGGAAGGCACTGACCTAATAGCTGTTCCTTATGATTTTGATCATGCTGGAATAGTCAGAGCACCTTATGCCAAGCCGGCACCGGAATTGAAATTGGCGACTATAACAGACCGAAGGTATCGGGGTTATTGTATTGATGACATGCGAATTTTTGAAAAGACTTTTGAAGAATTTAAGGCTAAAAAAGAAGCTATTTATGCACTGTATTCCGAAAGTGAACTGCTCGACGATAAGTACATCAAATCAACTATCAAATTTTTAGATGGCTTTTATACCACCTTATCCAATCCCAAAAGAGCAAAATTTGATTTTCAATATCCTTGCTTAGCTGATGGTACAGGGAATGTGGTCATCAAAGGATTGAAATGAAGACAATTTTCAAGTGTGATTTACTTGCGTATGTCGAGCAGGATAGGGATTTTAAATATTATGTATATCCGCAATTCTGCCAGTAGCCAAATTTTATTAAGTTTCACCTCGACTTCCCACCACGGCGGGCAAGCTGCTCGGTGTCCGTTAGTTTTGCTTTTAGGGGAGGGGAGGTATATGCGGCTGTGCCGCATATACCTCCCCTCCCTTTA
>NZ_JBKBKZ010000036.1:0-33266 GCF_046296635.1 Algoriphagus sp.
AAAACAAGCGAAAAACCCAATAAAAAGGCCTTTAATTAAACCAATTGAGGGTTTTTAGACGAACTGCCGTTATGGGTAATGGTAACAAAACTCGCCCCAATTTAAAGACCTCAAAGAATTATAGTTTAGCGCTATCTATGTCCCAAATATTTGCTAAATTTGGGACGAATTTGAGCCAATGAAAAGACCAAAAGTAGAAAATAGGATTGCAGATGTACTGAAAACCTTCCCAAAGGGTAGCGTTCTCTTTGTGGACGACTTCTTAGATTATGGCAATTCTGAAAGCGTTAAGAAAGCTTTGTTACGCTTGAAAGAAAAGGAAATTCTTGTCCGATTGGCTCACGGCATTTACTTATATCCAAAAGTTGACGAAGAACTTGGTATTCTCTTTCCATCGACCGAAGAAATAGCCAAAGCCATTGCAAGACGGGATAAAGCGAGAATTGTTCCTACTGGTGTTCAAGAGTTAAACAAGTTGGGGTTATCAACGCAAGTTCCAATGAAAATAGTTTATCTGACTGACGGAGCTGCAAGAACCGTAAAAGTTGGCAAGCGAACTATCACATTTAAAAAGACAAGCCCGAAGAATCTTTTAGTAAAAGGAGAAATAAGCGGTTTGGCTATTCAGACATTTAAAACCATTGGTCAAAATAAGATAGATGAAAAAACAATAGAAAAAATCCAAGCCATTCTTAAGAATGAAAAGAAAGAGAACATCATAAACGATGCGAAACTATCCCCTGCTTGGATTAACAAAATATTGATGCAAGTAATTGAATGAATACAAATTGGCTGACACTATCGAAGGAAAGAAGGATTGAAATTCTCAATCAGGCAACAGAATTAACAGGTTTGCCAGCCACTGCCATTGAGAAAGATTGGTGAGTATCATTATGTTTGAATGCTTCATTTTCTTTGCCATATAGCGAAAATATTATATTCAAAGGTGGAACATCTTTGAGCAAGGGATGGGATTTGATAGAGCGATTTTCAGAAGATATTGACTTGGCAATTGACCGCAAGTTTTTTGGATTTGAAGGAGATATAAGCAAAACACAAATTAGAAACCTTAGAAAACAATCTTGTGAATTCATATCAACAGAATTTCTTAAAGGCTTAACTCAGACTTTGACGGATTTGGGAACAATAGCAGAATGTAAGCTTTTTGCGCAGCCCATAACAGATTCAGACAAAGACCCTCAGGTAATTGAAATTCATTACAATTCAGTATTTGACACTTCGGAATTTTTGCCACAAAGAGTTTTGATTGAAATAAGCTCCCGCTCTTTGATGGGACCAACAGAGAAGCGTAAAATCAATTCTATTCTAAGTGTAAATTTCTCTAATTTGGATTTTACAACAGATGCTTTTACAATTCCTACAGTTCTACCCCAACGAACTTTCCTTGAAAAGCATATTCTTGCTCCACGAAGCATTTTCACAAGAGCCTGAAAAAATTCGTATAGACCGACTTTCGAGGCATTTGTATGATTTGGAGAGATTAATGGACACTCAACACGGTGTAACAGCACTTCAAGAAAATGAACTTTACAACAATATCGTTTCCCATAGAGAAAAATTCAATCCGTTAAGGGGGCTTGACTGTGGCAACCATACTCCCGATAATATCAAAATCATACCACCCGACACTGTTATAAAAGAATATGAAAATGACTATTCAGAAATGACCAAGTTTATGATTTATGGAGAGCCGTTGAAGTTTGAAAAGCTATTGAATAGAATGACAGAGTTACAAAAACGAATAAATAGTTTGAAGTGAAAAGAACCACAACCCACAACAGCCATTTTGCAAAAGGGGGGGGGCGTGCTTCTATGACAATGAAGTTCTAAATTCAAGCTTTGTGCATTTAATGAAGTTTAGTGCTGAAAATCCCCGCCTTGGCAAAGCAGCAAACCGTTAACTTCCAAAATCTCTGAATAAGGTTCTAATCTTTCCTTCTTACTCCACTCGCTTATTAGTCTTCAGATATCCCATCAAATTGACGATTTCGGTCTGAGTCAAATTTTCAAATAAGCCGGATGGCATCATCGATACGTCTGTCACTTCCCTGGAAAGAATTCCCGATTTATTGATTACTACTTGATCCTGACCAACAATACGCATCGTCAATTGGCGCTGATTTTCTGAAATTATATTGCCCGAATAGGTTCTTCCATCTCGGGTATTGATTACCACCATTTTGTAATCGTCTTGAATTTCCGCACTGGGTTCCAATACATTCATCAGGATATATTCTGGGTCAGTTCTATTGGAACCTGTGAGGTCAGGTCCCATCACGCCGCCTTCTCCATACATTTTATGGCAACTACCGCAGGACTTATTGAAGATGGTTTTTCCGGTTTTAATGTCTGCATTAGCTAATGCCGGAGAGCTGAGCATCCCTCGATATTTCTCATAGGCAGCCTTGTCACTTGGGACCTGCTCGATTGGTCCCCAAACTTCAATGAATCCACTTCCTACAACTCTCAGCAGCTGCCTTGCCACACTAGCGGGAACCTCTGGCTTAGCGATTTTTTTATTCTTGAGATCCTGCGTTACCATATTCCCATACCGCGCTCTGGATGATAGCGTTTGCATGGCTTCTAGTTTTTCTTCCGGAGAGAAACTTGAATAATTTTCCAAAAGCAATTTGCCCAAAGACTCATTATCAAAAGCAGCAATAGAACGAATTGCGTCCAAGCGTAAGGCAGGTTCTTGCAGTAATTTTGGGATCTCAGCTACTAGACTATTTTGTTGTTGAGCAGTGAGCGTTTGGAGTGCTTTTTTTCGTTGGTCGAGGGGAGCGGACTTGTTTTTTAGAGTTGCAAGGGCTCGTTGGGTGGCTTCTCTGTCTCCAAAAAGGCTGGAGATTTCCGAGGCTTGCATCTGTTGTTTTCCTCCGGATTTCTGGATTTTATCAGCCACAGCTTTCCAATTATCCGGAGTTTTGAGATCTGTTCTGCCTTCCATTCCGCTGAGCATTCCTGATAAAAGCAGTTCGGTATTTGGACCACCTTTGCCTATGAGTGCGACAAGTTTTTCGATTTGATCGCCATCTACGGTTCGCCTGCTCATATTCTGAGTGACAAAACTGAGTTTGGATTTTGGAGCCAATTCCAGGAATTTATCCGAATTCACAGCAAAAAGCGGTTCGATTCCATACCAAAGTATTTTTGGTAAGTTGTGGTCTTTTTCATCTTCGGTATGCTGAATAAGGCTCTCGGCTAGGGTCCATTTATCAGCAAGTGGAATCCGCTGCAAAGCCGATGTCAGGTAAAGTCGAACGACAGGGGAGGAGTCATCTTTTGCCATGGACTTGAACTTGGCCAATGCTTCTGAGGAGGGCTTCATATCCTCACAAAGCAATTGAATCGCCCAAGCTCGGATATATTGATCTTTGTCGGAAAGTGAATTAATCAGCTCTTTTTCTGTCAAACCTCCGGTCTGATGAAGTGCCCACATCGCACGAAGCCTCCAGTCTGGGTTTATGTCTTTTTCAAAGATCGACTTCAGGGCGGGGTTAGTCTTTGGATCAAGTTTCTTATTTACAGCTCGCTTATGCAAAATCCCTCGGGCTCGACGAGAATGCCAATCTGAAGTATTTGTCTGCAAGGCTACAAGTTGGGCATCCGTCATTTTATTGAGATCTGAATACCTTCCAGGGAAGTCCTGAGCCAAGGATTTTTCAGGCATAATTCGAAAAATTCGCCCTGTTTCCTCATTCAGCACTTCCTTTCCGCAGATATCTGCATCATGCCAATCCAAGGCATAAAGCCCTCCATCCGGACCAATTTCCATACTGAAGCCCACCCATTGGGCATTGTTGGCCATCATGAACTCGTCTCCGTGCTTCCCTTCATAACCCGAGCCCTTAGGAATCAGGATATCTGAGAGAACACCATGTTCATGGATATTTGCCATGAAGATTCTTCCCTGTTCTTCTTTGGGAAAAGCATCTGATTGGTAAACGCGAGCGCCACCATGAGCAGAACGGTGACTGTGGTTGGCGATGGTTTTAATGTCCTCATAGACAAAGGGATTGAAATGCTGTCCACCTTGTCTGTGGTAGATTCCACCAGGTACCACATGCCAAAGGTGTGGAATCACGCAGGCAGTCATCAAGAGTTGGCCTTTTGCATCATAGTCTATTCCCCAAGGATTACTGAAACCATGCGCCACAACTTCAAACCGGTCCTTAACTGGATGATATCGCCAAACTCCACCATTGATGTCTACGCCTTCAGCTTCTAGCAAGTCCTCTGGAAAAGGGTCATTGTGGAAATACAACTTCGCATCGCCTTTTGGCTTACGGATTTTGGATGGTGTGGCAAAACCCTGTAGGCCGTATAGCCAGCCATCAGGCCCCCAATGAAGGCTATTGAGTGTCTCGTGGCGATCCCGGATTCCCCAGCCTGTCAATAGAAACTGAATATCATCCATGTCGGCTTTATCGTCCCCATTTTTGTCAGGGACAAAAATAAGATTGGGTGGAGCTCCAATGAAGACGCCGTCAAAACCCACTGCAATCGCTGCTGGAAATGCCAAACCCTCCATAAATACTTTTTGGCTATCGGCCACGCCATCACCGTTTGTATCCTCCAAAATCAGAATCCGACTGTCTCCCGAATTGGAAAAACCATCACCTCGGGATTCATAATCCTTGTTTTCAGCAATCCAAAGCCTTCCACGATCATCCCAAGCAAATGCCATGGGTTGAGTCATCATCGGCTCGGAAGCCCAGACGTTCACTTTGAACCCTGATTTGAGGGACATGGCGTCTACAGCCTCTTGTGCGGTGAGGAATTTAGCATTTCTTCCTTCCCGCTGGGCGAGTCCCCAAAGTTCGGTTGTATTGTACATACCTTCTCTACCTGAGAATTTGCCCCAAGATTCGGTCAAACTCACGTCATTGAATTCACTGGTATAGACCAAAAGTCGAAGCTTAATAGTCTCTGTTTTGCCGGCAGGAATGGTCCAATCGCCATCTTTTGTAAAAGCAGGCCCAAGACCTAATTGTCCATCGACTCGCCATTTATTGGGATAGCCTCTGTTTTCAGGATGATCAAAAACTGCGACGTTGACGCGATCTTCTCGGTCTTCTATGGTCATACCGACATTTACCCACATTGCTGGCTGGCCCTCTGCCAATTCGTTTTTTTGTCTGGCGGCATTGACGATTTCTCCGTCAATTCCTTCTTTCCAAGGCATTCTAAGGAAGAGACTCCCATAGTCGTATTGTCCAATAGTTACCTCGGTTTTTGCTTCACCTTTCCACTCCAGATCCAAAAAATATTCACCATTCACCTCGCTCAAACTCCAAGTTTGGGTTTCTTCCAGAACTGGATTTTCAAGAGAATCCAAAAGCTGATAAATCGTCTGCCATTTCACTTTCTCGCCGCTTTCTTCCACAATGTTTAGCGCCACCTTTTTCCAATAATTCCCCTGAGGATTATGAAAGTAATCCCGACCATTTACTCGGGTCAAACCCCAATACAAACCTGTCTGATGCTTATGATGTCCGGGACTGTATTCAGTCAAAATGCCTTTGCCATCAGGAGCCAAAATAGGATGGATGTAGGGGCGAAAATCCTCTTTGGCATTTTGAATCAAGATCGGATTAGGCTCTCCCTTTCTGAAAACTGATATCGTCCCCTCACTTTCGTCTTGAATTAATGTTAAATCTGTTGGGTCTTCAGAGTTGCTGCTTTCACTGGATTCGCTGGGTTTACAGCTAAACAGCAAAATAATTAGAAAAAAGACGGGTAGTGAAAGTGCACGGTTTGATAACATAGGTTTAGGTGGATTGGGTTTTTGCAATATTGAAAAAGGATACTTTTCTCATTTCAGTCTTAATATAATTAAAGTGAATTTGAAATTGAAGAATATTGATTTTCACCACAATCCGATTTTGTTTTTAGATCGTAAATCAAAAACAGTTTAGTGTACATTAAATCCAAAAAACCATGAACAAATTAAATTTTAAAAGTTTCATTGCATGTCTATTGGCTTTTGCGGTGATTAGTTGCCAATCGTTGCCTGAGGAGACTCCTATGAATCAGGAGTTATTTGATGAGGTGACTGAGTTAAATACTGGTGGTGAAAATGCCCGAAAAGGCTTTGGAACCGAGTTTGGAGCATTTTTGATTGGTTCTGAAGAAGTTGTAAACGGTAATACAGGAGTAATCAAGTCTCCGGGGGCCGGATCAGCCTCCTTTGTACTTAGCCCAAGTGGTAAAACTTTGAGCTACGAAATAAGGGTTTCGAATACAACAGACATTGTATTTGGGCA
The DNA here is from genome assembly GCF_046296635.1 of Algoriphagus sp. Taxonomy (GTDB): domain Bacteria; phylum Bacteroidota; class Bacteroidia; order Cytophagales; family Cyclobacteriaceae; genus Algoriphagus. Next base: position 6,291 of record NZ_JBKBKZ010000036.1, read on the forward strand.
TCTTCATTTAGGACAGGCGGGGCAAAACGGTGGCGTCATTGCAGATATATTGAGTTCTAAACCAGGACTAAATAATGGAGTTATTGCTACTGGAGAAATTAGAGATGCAGATATCAAATTATTGCAAAATAAAACTGTAGCTCAATTAGTTGAAGAAATAAAAGCCGGTAATGTCTATGTGAATATTCATACCAAAGTAAATATGCCAGGCGAATTGAGAGGTCAGGTCAGTGTGAAGCAGCCAGGCGCAGAAAGGAATTTTGTATTAAAATTATCAGGTGCCAATGAAGTTCCTGCAGTAATGACTAACGCTTCCGGACTTGCCAAATTCCAATTTAGCCCAAGCGGTTCCAAACTTACTTTCCAAATAAATATCAACAGGATGGCTTCAGATATTCTTTTCTCTCACATCCATTTGGCCGAAGAAGGAGTAAATGGAGGAGTGGTTTATACTTTAAGACATGACTTGGAAAAGGGTCCATTTAATGGTGTTTATGCAAAAGGCGGAATACTTGCAAGTATGCTTTCAGGACAGCTGAAGGGTGGTGATTTGGTAATCTTGAAAGAGGCCTTTAGAACAGGATATGCTTATGTGAATATTCATTCAGCAGCCGTACCTTCAGGAGAACTCCGAGGAAATTTCTAATCTAAAGATTGTCTGAATACTAAAAAAACGGAGCTGAGAGCTTCGTTTTTTTTGTTCAAATTACTCTCATAAATCCTTTTTGATAATAACAATTAGATATAAAAAAGCCTCTGGAATTTAATCCAAAGGCTTGATTTAACTAAATCGGGGTGGCAGGATTCGATTTAAGACCTTCCCGATCGCAATCGGGACGCGATCCTGAGTTTTAAGTAGAATATAAAACAAAGAAAGGCCTTTGAAATTAATCAAAGACCTTATAAGTCGGGGTGGCAGGATTCGAACCTACGACCTCCACATCCCAAATGTGGCGCGATACCGGGCTACGCTACACCCCGCGACTTTTTATTCAATTTTAAATTCAAGCAGAACATTTACTACTTGAGGGATTCGAACCTTGGACCTTCCCGATATCCCGATAGCTATCGGGACGGGACACGATACCGGGCTACGCTACACTCAGAATTCCTTAGATAAATTATTGCCTAAGCCTCATTTTCCTTACGGCATGCAAACATACGGATTTTAAATTCCGCTCAAAGGTTGTCCCATAAAAAATCCAATATTATTTCAATGATCTATGAAGTCCTTCTATTCGATCATTGGCGAAAGGTTATTCCCTAAATGATTACGGTTTGGTCAGCGCATTTTCTTTTAGTAATTTCCCTATAGGCTCAATTCCAGTTTAAGATATGAAATCCAATCAACCTAGAAGAAGTTTCCTCAAAAAGTCCGGTTTAGGATTGTTAGGAAGCAGTTTATTGACCCCACAAGTTTTCTCAAACAATCATCAAATAAAGAGCTCTCCTGGCTCTAAAAAAGTCGAACTGGCCATCGCTACGATCACCATGGATGGATTTGGTGATCATAATTTTGAAAAAGCCTTCCAAATTCTCCCTTCGTTACCCTTCAAAAATGTAGAGTTTAATTGTTGGTATAGCAGGACTCTAACTCCTGCCGGTATTCAAAGCATCACTGATAGATGCAATCAACATGGCCTTGTGCCAATCTGTGTTCAGGGGAGTTCATTCGGAGCAGAAGGTAATATCATTAAAGATGTAACCCACAAGCTTTGGAATATTCAGGCGGCCAAGCAACTGGGCTGTAGAAGGGTGAAATTTACCGGTGCAGGAAGAGGCAAAGACGGAGGTTTGGATGCTGTAATTGCTTGCTTGAAAGAGATAGCACCTGCTGCTGAGGAAATGGACGTGCTAATTTTGGTGGAAAACCACGCCAACAATAATATTGAGTTTATGGAAGATTATGAACGCATATTTCAAGCAGTGAATTCTTCCCATATCGGAATGTGTATGGACAATGCGCACTTCGATGGATCTAATGTCGACTTACTTGAAGTGGTGGATCGCTTTCATTCCAAAATCATGCATATAGACCTTAAAGACACCGAAAGGTTTGGAATCCACAAGGTGGTCAATTACGGAGAGGGTGTGACCCGAAATGATGCCGTGGTTCAGCGGATATTGGACTATGGATTTGAAGGATATTTATTAATAGAAATGGCACCTCCCCGAGACGAAAACACCTTGATTGCTGACCTCACTAGGGCTTACAACTTGTTTGACAAGTACCAAACAGCACCTAAAATTCCTTAGAATTTTTCTTTTCAATTCCAAAGTCAACCAATTCTGATTTTTATCCTAGACTTGGATAAAAAAAATCCATCCATTGCTCCTAAACCTAAGCCTCAAAATATGAACAAAACCTATTTTAAACCCAGAATTAAAGCCTTTTCAGCACTTGCCCTGATATCAATTTACTTCCTTTCTTCCTGTAAGACAGATGATTTAAAGGATACTAATCTTCCAAACGGTGTTACTGTATTGGATTCAAGACTTGAACTGTCTTTGGTAGTGGAGGATCCAGAAATAGTGACTCCTATTGGAATAGCAGTGGATAAGCTGGATCGCGTCTTCGTATTGGAGTCCCATACACATCTTCCTCCAAAAGATTATACCGGTCCTGAAGGGGACTTGATCAAGATTTTTCAGGATTCGAATGGTGACGGCATGCTCGATAGCGTGAGTGTGTTTGCCAATGGAATTCATGAGGGGATGAATCTGGCCTTTTCTCCGGAGGGGCACCTATATTTAGTCACCTCCAGAGCGGTTTGGGTTTTTTATGATAGAGATCAGGATGGCATATCCGAGGAAAGAAAGAAGCTTTTAGAACTTTCAAAGCCGACCCAAGTCTACGCTCATGCAGCCTTGTTGAGTATTACTTTTTCAGCTGATGGGTGGATGTACATTGGGAGAGGAAATACAGGTAGTGAACTTTGGGTTATGCAGGGGAGTGATGGAAGTGAAGTGTCGGGATTTGGGGACGGCGGTAATATAATTCGCTCCAAAAATGATGGTACCCAAGTCGAGATTTACAGCACGGGCTATTGGAATCCATTTGATTTGAAATTTGATAATTATGGACGCCTTTTGGTTGCAGATAATGATCCGGATAGCCGCGGCCCAAACCGACTTGTCCATGCGGTTCAGGGTTCTGATTTCGGATACAAATCTCTTTTTGGAGGCAGTGGAATCCACCCCTATTTGGCTTGGAATGGAGACCTGCCCGGTACGCTTCCGTATGCAGCAGCATTAGGAGAAGCTCCTTCCGGACTTCTTAATACTAATCTGGCTCGATTGCCTGTGGATTATGAAGATCAGATGTTAGCCACAATCTGGGAGGAGAGCTCTATAGTTAGAGTCAAGTTTCAGGAAAAAGGCTGGTCTGTGACGGGGCAAACTGAAATCATTGTTCAAGGCGGAGAAGATTTCAGACCGATAGCTTTTGCATCGAATTCTAAGGGGGATATCTATTTCACAGACTGGGTATTACGATTTTATCCTAATCATGGAAAAGGACGGATTTGGAAATTAAGTACCAAAAAGGATAGTGAAGTGCTGGAAAAACAACCTAATAACTCTAGATCCTCTTTTGATTTAGCATCTGTTTCTTGGGAAGAGCTTAAAAATCATTTGGTTTCAAATGATCCTTTTGAAGTTCATTCGGTAGTGATGGTTTTAAAAAATGATAAAGAGAAAATCATTTTAGCAGCAGAAGACACGAATTCAAAAATAAGAATTGGAGCCCTAATCGCCGCTATGAAGAATGGGGATAGATCTTTGGAATATTTGGTCAGTGATTTTATCAAGGATAAGGATCCGGATATTCGGAAGATGGCCCTGATTTGGGTAGGGTCTGCACAATTGACCCAATATCAAAACCAAATTGCAGCCGCTCTGACTTCAGGAGAGTTGGACAATGACCTCTTTGAGACCTATCTGGAAACAGTCAAATTACTTCAGCCCCAATTTGTAAAAGCCTACAAAAGCAGAGAAATTACACGGAGCAAATCCCTTTCAAGGGAGCTTCCAGGAGATTTTATATCAAAAATAATCAAGGATGATTCCAGCCCCGCTGGGGTTAGAATTTTTGCTTTCAGATACCTTGAGAATTTGATTGGGTATAAGGATTTTCTTTTCTCCTTTTTGGAAATGGACCAAGATCCTAGAGTTAGGCTGGAAACGGTCAGAACGCTTCGGGACCTTCCGGAACTCGATGTAGCTGAAAAACTATTGGAGGTAGCAATGGACGATGACAATCCTGAAATCCTTCGATCGGAGGCATTATCAGTTTTAGCTTTTCATTCATTGGAAAATGTGGAAAGGATCATCCCTCTTTTGGATAATAAGGAAGAAAATATCAGAATAGAAGCGGCACGATATCTCAGGAGTAAAATTTTCAAACCAGAGATAAAAGAAGCATTTGAAAGCAGACGAAGTAAATCTGACAACGACGCATTTCAGCAACAGTTAAATCACGCCATAACACAGGATGTATCTGGCAGACCGGATCGCAATGATGTTGATGGATGGACCGAATTACTCAATGGATCAGGTGATAAAGAAAGAGGACGAAGGGTGTTCTATTCCAATACTTCACTCTGTTCCAATTGCCATCAGATTAACGGCAAGGGTGGCGATCTTGGTCCTGATCTTACCCAGGTTGGGAAGTCCAAAGATCGGAAAGGGTTGGTTTCATCTATTTTGAATCCTTCCTCAGAGATGAGTCCGGAGTGGCAGGGTTGGTACATTCAAATGAAGGATGGCAGTAGGCTTGAGGGTCGGCAGATCGATGTCGGTAATGATGACATTGTACTCTATACCCAAGCTAAAGGATTTGTGTCAGTAAGTAAAAAAGAGATTGATACGTATGGGATGATCAAAGAATCCTTGATGCCTGATGGACTTGAGAAAGGGTTGACGGATCAGGATTTGAGAGATTTGTTGGAATATTTGAGTCAGATAGGTAGGATATAAGATAAAAAAAGCCTCAAATTTTGAAATTTGAGGCCTAGTGAGAGAAACGGCGAAATTGAATCTCCCCTAAGGATAAGGGAAAAAGTTTTCGTTCCAAAGTTTTCGAAAAAAGGAAAATATACTTTTAATATACAGGATGCTGCCACAGGAAAGGGAAACTCTTTTCGGAATCAAAATAGCGAAAAGAGAGAATGAGGTTTTGAAAATTAATCAGGAATAAAAATGTTGTTGAAAAAAATGAAACCAATATATCCATTTTACGGATTGACAATTTTAAGTGCATTTGTGCTGACCTGCTTCATAAATCCGGTTTTAGCCCAAGAGAAAAAACCCAATATTCTGTTAATCACTATAGATGATCTCAATGATTGGGTGGGTTATCTGGGTGGACATCCCAAAGTGAAAACACCGAATATGGATCGCCTGGCAGCAAAAGGTGTTGCCTTTACCAACGCACACGTACAGTCGCCTGTATGCAATCCCTCTCGAACTAGCTTTCTAACGGGACTGCGGCCTACTACAACAGGCATTTATGGGCTGGATCTGTGGTTTCGGGATATGGAGCCTTATAAAGATCTGGTCACTCTACCCCAATATTTTGAAAGAAATGGATACGTGACCATGTCCACAGGGAAAACCTTCCACGACGCCTTTCCCCCTAAAGAGGATCGGCGCGACGGGCCAGAGTTCACCAAGTGGGGTTTCCATGGCGGGTTTTTACCTCGCCCGGAAAAACCTTTGGTAGAAAACACAGGACATCCTTTGATCGATTGGGGAGTATATCCTGAGCATGATAATCAGCAAGATGACTGGAAAGTGGTGGATTGGGCCGTAGAGCAGTTGAAGAATCCTCCAAAAGACAAACCATTTTTCTTGGCTGTAGGCATTCGCCACCCCCATGTGCCTTTATTTGCAAGCCAAAAATGGTTCAACCTTTATCCTGAAGATGATTACCTCTTACCGCTGATGCGTGGGGATGATAGGGACGACATCCCACCGTTTGCTTGGTATTTGCATTGGAATCTACCTGAACCACGATTAGCTTGGCTACAAATGCACCATGAATGGAAGCCTAAGGTACGCGCTTATCTGGCTAGCGTGAGCTTTGCCGATATGCTAGTAGGCAGGCTTTTAGATGCTCTTGAAGAACAGGGTTTGGCAGATAATACCATTGTGACTCTATTGTCAGATCACGGCTATCACCTAGGCACCAAGGACATCACAGGCAAAAACACGCTCTGGCATGAGTCCACCCGAGTGCCTTTTATCTTTTCAGGCCCTGGTGTTGCAGAGAAAGGGAAGCTAAGCGATGCGCCTGTTGAGTTGCTGGATATTTTTCCAACGCTGAACGATTTGGCTGGATTGCCAGCCAAAGAGGGACTAGACGGACATTCCCTCGTGCCGATATTGAAAGATGTGAACCATAAGCGTCTCCTACCTGCCATTTGCACACATGGGCCAGACAATAATGCAATAATGACTGAGCAGTGGCGGTTCATTCAGTATGCCGATGGATCGAGAGAACTGTATAACAGGAAGGAAGACAAATACGAATGGCAAAATTTAGCCAGATTGGACGGATACAAATCTATCATGGATGAATTGGCTGCTTACCTTCCAAAGAGCGCCCCTCCGGCACCTGGTAGCAAAACAAGAGTGATTGAAATGATAGATGGGGAACCTTATTGGGAAGGAGAAAAGATTCCCAAAGATGCAAAGATACCTATGATATTTATGCAGTATAAGCGATAATATGTATTGAGGGAATGAATAGTGGGATTTGGTCTGGTTCTTAAATTAAAGGCCCATTGAATTTTAGTTTTTTACATTCACTAGTGTCTTTTTACAGAAAGAATCCGATCGGTTTGAAAAGAAAAAAGCTCATCACCGTTTCCGATAATGAGCTTTGAACTGGATTGAAATCCACTAATGCAGAGGGTGGGGGATTCGAACCCCCGGTACAGTTTAACCCGTACGACAGTTTAGCAAACTGTTGGTTTCAGCCACTCACCCAACCCTCTAATCCGGTTAGCTATCGCGCTAAAGTGCTGTAAATATAATTCAATTGAAAAGATTTAAGCAAGTACTCCGATTCAATATGACCCCGTTTCAGTAAATTCTAATTAATAGGCTGTAAATCAACTTCAATATTTCTTCATATTTCTTGAAAAATACCCAGTACTGGGTATTTTTTTGAATGGTTGAACACATAATTTTACATAAACGTCTAATAAATATGATTATTCAAACTTCTACTTGTGATTTTTTAATTGAAGATAGCGGCCGAGTTAATGGTTGTATTTCCGTTTTTTCAGATTCTTTGGAGGAGATTCATAGACTTTTTGGATCCTCCGAGTTGGAAATCTCAGACCGAAGTGGTTGGAGATATAAGGTCTGTACATGCAAGCAAGATTTGGCCAATGCCCTGATCTTGATGGTCAAAGAAATTAATTATTTGGATTTTCACTCCTCCAAATTCCAACCTGCTTAGGTGTAAATCATTTACCTATTGGAGTGATTGATTTTTTTATAAAAAAAATATAAAAAACTTACGGATGTCATTTTTGGGATGAAGCGCATTTTTCATTTTAGGATATTCTTTTTTATGTCTTGATTGGAATAAAATGTGGATTAAGCCATATATATGATATATTATTTCCCGTTTTTGAGTTTTTTTTAAATAAAATTTTTTATTCAACTTTCGGAAAGCTACCTGTTTACACCCCGAAAATTGTGATAACTACAGACAGTATTGAGAGCCTAATCCCAGATTTCTTAATGGAGTCGAGTCACTTCTTTCTTGTCATCGCGGATGTCGAGGGGAAGATTCTGAAGTTTAACAGAGGCTTTGAAAATATCAGCTCTACGCCAAGTGAACTTCAATTTTCTGATTTACTCTCTCCCAATTCTGAATTGGAATTTATTTATTCCTTGGAGCTAATGCTTGGTTCGCCCAAGATCCGGAGACATTTGATGCTAGATCACCCTTCATTGAAGGATGAAGGCTACTCGCAAGTCTGGTGGGAGTTTTCTGTAGTGACCACACCGGACATGGATATTTCCGGGATAATCGGAATTGGAGTTGGAATGCAATTTCTGGAGCAGGAGATGCCTTGGAATAATTTGGTAGATGTTTTAGGCTTTGGAGAAATCGTACTTGATAAGCAATTAAAAATCAAGTCATGGGATGATAAAATTATTCAGTGGTTTGAACCAACCGAGGAAAATTGGCAAGGGAAATATTTGATTGATATTTTTTCTTTTCAAGACCTAAGTCAGCTCAAGGAAATGTTGCCAAATCTTTCCCCAACTGATAAACCAAAATGTTTTCTGTTGAATAAAGAGGATCCAAGCAGACCTACATTTGCAGCTTTGATTACTGTTTCTAGTCAAGGTTATCATTTGTTTTTGATGCCCAAAGCCGCTTCGCTTTCGCAAAAACAGGAAAAGCCCCTCATACCACCCCAAATGTTTTCTCTATTTTCCGGTGCAGTTTTCGTGTTGAATAGTTTCGGGAAGATTATCCAACAAAATGAAGCTGCAAAAAATGTCGGGAGAATTTGGAAAGGAAGAGCATATTCTGAAGGGTTTAACTTAAGCTTTCCGACACAAGCTAATCGATTTACAAAACTTCAAAAGGCAATCGATGATGCTAAGAATGGTCAGAGTACCCAACTGGAGTTGAAGTTTTTGATCAACAACCATGATTTTGGGTTTTGGAATGCAAGTATCAAACCTGTTTTGGGAGAATATGACAAGCCTATAGGCGTTTTGATTCATCTGATTGATATTTCATCCATTAAGTCACAAATCGTACAGCTTGATCGTGAAAATGGTCGACTCAGAGAAATGGCCTTGAGTCCTTCTCATGTTTTGAGAGGTCCACTTTCCTCTATGATGGGTATTCTTGAACTCATGGACACCAAACAGCTGGATAAAGAAAATTTGAAACTGTTCAATTATCTTAAGCCATTGACCAAAGAATTGGACCAAGTCATCCGACAGCATTCAAAAAAAATGAGCACCTTCAGTTGAGGTGCTCATTTTTATTCTACTATTTTTAAACCTATGGCATCAATTCCCGGTAACTGATCTTGCCTCATGTAATGTAAAAAGACCAGTTTGTTGGTGTTTTCTAACATTTGAAAAGGTAGCGTATCGTAATAAGTGAAGGTGTTTCCAAAACCCTTTCCTCGTGGTTGGCCGGATTTTGAGTCAAAAAGTGGGACGTTAATCAGCCGATTATCTATTATCACTCCTAGAGAATCCTGACTCATTACTCGCAAATAAAAATTAGAAAATGGGTAAGCTTCAGTGAATCTTACTGCGATCAAATTTTTACCATTTTTGACTTTCAATTCTTTCAGATCAAAAGAAACGCTGTCATTTTCATACCATGGAAGATTATTGAAGGAATGAAATTCCTCAAAAACCCGGTCTGCTGAACAGGAAACTCCGAAGCACAATAATGCCAACCCGATAATTCCTCCCCACTTATTCATTGCCACCATTATTTGGACCTTGATTTCGCCTAGGTGGAAATTTCCGATTGCCATCCTGCTTATTCTCGTTCTGTTTGCCTGCCTGATTTTGAGGCTTTGGCCCTAAATCCTGATTTCCAATAGGTTTTGGCCTATTTCGGTTTTTATTTTTTTTCTTTCGGACTTCATTCCCTTCCCTTGATTCGGGTCTTGGGTTATTTTGGATTTCTTGTGGCTTTTCTGCTAATGAGTTCCCTGGGGGATTTCGTCTTTTCGGAGGTTGGTTTCCTTGAGATTTAGGAGCAGTTGGATTGACTTGGGGAATGGATTTTGAAATCTCTCCAGTAGGTTGTCCAGTTTTATTTCTTGATTTCTTCTTTTTCTTTTTAGTAAACTTTTTGTCCAAAAGCTCCAATTCCCTTGTTGACTGTGCCGCAAGGTCAACCACATCCGAAGAACTGTCTACCTGGAGATTGAAGACTTTAATTCCCCTCTCGTTTAACGCCTGAATTTCTTTGACACGCTCACAACTTATGCTATGCCAGTCATTGTCACTGTTGTAGCTGAACCACATCAGCTTACGGAAGATGTCAGTCTTCTGGAGTTTTGCCGGACCTGATTCAGTCAGAAGTGATTTTTCCACCTGAGGGATGTCCTTAATGGCATCCATATAGGTGTCCAATTCGTAGTTTAGGCAGCATTTCAATCGCCCGCACTGCCCGCTTAACTTTCCGGGATTAAGTGAAAGATTTTGATAACGTGCTGCAGCTGTTGTCACATTTTTGAAATCTACCAACCAGGTAGAGCAGCAAAGTTCACGTCCGCAGACACCTACTCCTCCAAGTCTTCCCGCTTCCTGACGAAGTGAAATTTGACGCATTTCAACCCGAATTTTGAATTCTCCGGCAAGAGATTTTATCAATTCACGGAAGTCAACTCGATCTTCAGCTGAGTAATAGAAAGTCGCTTTGGAATTGTCAGCTTGGTATTCTACATCAGACATTTTCATCTGAAGTTTATACTCTTCCACTATCTGTCTGCAACGATAAAGTGTAGGGATCTCCCGATTTCGAGCCTCTTCCCACTTTTCCATGTCTTTCTGATTTGCGACACGGTAGATTCGAGTAATGTTGTCATCATCGCGAACCTTCCGTTTTTGCATTTGTAACCTCACTAATTCGCCCTGAAGAGACACATAGCCGATATGGTGGCCGCTTGGTACATCCACCACTACAGGATCGCCAGTATTCAGTGGGAGGTAATCTACATTTCGGAAATATTCCTTTCGGCCACCTTTGAATTTCACTTCAACGAGATCGAAATTATCCACTTGTGGAATTCCCATGTGGGAAAGCCAGTCAAACGTGTTCATTTTATTGCAATCGCTCGTTCCACAGGTGCCATTACTTTGGCATCCACCGTTACCTCCTGAGGAGGTGGAGCAGGTACTACATCCAGCCATAATTTTATATAAAAAGGGCTTGCGCCTCGGTTAATTCTTTGGGTTCAATTCATTCAATTTTAAGATATCCTGTCCGATATCTTTTCGGTAATAAGCCTTTTCCCAGCTTATTTTCTCGACTGTCTTAAAGGCATTTGTCAGAGCTTCTTCCAGTTCCTTACCAAAACCTGTCACTGCGATCACTCGCCCTCCTTGGTTAACAATCTCTCCAGCGGAATTCACTACTGTTCCAGCATGAAAAATGACACTTCCCTCAGCCGACGAAGGTAAGGAAATCGGAAATCCTTTTTGATAGCTTTCAGGATATCCCCCACTGACCATTACGACTGTGGTCGCATAATCTGGAGATATTTTGAGCTCGTATTCGGATAATGTTCCGGAGGCAATTCCTTTTAAAAGGCCGACAAAATCACTCTCAATTCTTGGTAGCACAGCCTCAGTTTCCGGATCTCCCATTCTGACATTGTATTCAATCACTGATGGTTCACCACCATCATTCATTAAGCCAATAAATAGGAAACCTTTGTAATTAATATTTTCTTTCTCAAGACCAGCAATTGTGGGTTTCACGATTTTGTCCTCAACTTTTTTCAGGAATTCTTCATTGGCAAAGATCACTGGACTCACAGCACCCATACCACCGGTATTTAATCCGGTATCTCCTTCACCTATCCGCTTGTAATCCTTCGCCTCCGGCAAGATCTTATAGCTTTTCCCATCCGTGGCTACAAAAACTGAAAGCTCGATTCCATTGAGAAATTCCTCTACCACGACTTTGGAAGAAGCATCACCAAATTTTGCCTCAAGTAACATTTCTTTCAAAGATGCCTTAGCTTCCTCAAGACTCAGGCAAATCAACACACCTTTGCCTGCGGCTAAACCATCAGCTTTTAGTACGATGGGAAGTTTTTGCTTTTCTAAATATGCTAAACCTGCATCGATTTGATCTGCAGTAAAAGTTTCATAAGCAGCTGTTGGGACATTATTTCGCTGCATAAACCGCTTGGAGAAATCTTTGCTTCCTTCCAGAGTGGCACCAAGTTGAGTAGGTCCAACAATGGGTAGATCTTTGGTGGTAGGCTTTGATTGAAGAAAATCCACCAATCCTTTTACCAAGGGTTCCTCGGGACCCACCACCACCATTTCGATGTTTTGGTCTAGGATAAATTTGTGAATTCCTTCGAAATCAGTGACTGAAAGGGGGATATTCTGAGCGATTTCGGCTGTCCCGGCATTTCCCGGCGCTACATACAGCTTGGAGCATTGGCTACTTTGTACAATCTTCCAAGCAAAGGCATGCTCTCTGCCTCCGCTACCCAATAAGAGTATATTCATTGACTCGTTTCGTTTTTTAATTGGCATGCTCTGAGATGAACTTGATTCGATAGACTCGCAGTTCGTCTTCTGCAAAGTCTTCATCACCGAGCTCTTCTAAGGCCTCCTTTATATGATCGCTTTCTGCATTCATGAAGTAGTCGTGGAGCGTTTCTTCCCGTTCGTCATCCATGATGTGATGAATGTAGTAATCGATATTTAGTTTAGTTCCGCTATAGATAATCTGCTCAATTTCTTGAAGCAATTCACCCATGGTAAAGTTGAGATTTTCAGCAATCTCATCCAGGTCAATCTTGCGGTCAATCTGCTGGATTATCGAAATTTTAACCTTGGATCGGGTTCCTGCGGTTTTGACAACTACCTCGGCAGCAGTTTCAATTTCGTTTTCTTCCACATAGGTGGTAATAAGTTTCAGGAATGGTGCTCCAAATTTGGCCACTTTTCCCATACCCACGCCATTGATCTGTGCCAGTTCTTCTTTAGTAGTCGGATAAATGGTCGCCATTTCCTCCAAAGAAGGGTCTTGGAAAATGATGTAAGGTGGAAGATTTTTGGTTTTGGCTACGCGCTTTCGCTCAGCTTTAAGCAATTCAAAAAGCTTCTCATCGTAGGCAGGCCCTGTGCTTATCTGTAAATCTTGCGTCTCTTCTTCAGACTCCTTTTCAAAATCATGGTCCTTGAATAGATCAACAGAATAAGGGGAATCGATGAAATCAATACCTTTTTGAGTCAGACGAAGGATTCCATAATTTTCGATATCTTTCTCTAGGAGTGCAGTAATCATCGCCTGCCGTATGACGGAAGTCCAGTGTTTGTCAGTTTCTTCTTTTCCCTTGCCATAAACGTCCAAGGTGTCATGCTTATAGCTTTCAATGTACTCATCCATTTCTCCACGAATCACCTTGACTAGATGTTCAAGGCTGAAGCGTTCATTGGTTTTTTGGACAGCTTCTAAAGCAACTAGTAGGAAATCCATTCCCTCAAAGACTTCCCGTTCCCGCTTGCAATTGTCGCAGAATCCACAATCCTCATTCAGGGTTTCTCCAAAGTAATTCAGGATAAATTTTCTTCGACAAACTCCTGTTTCTGCAAAAGCAGACATTTCCTGAAGCAGGATTTTTGCATTTTCTCGTTCGGTGACTGCCTTGTCTTTATTGAATTTATCCAGTTTGACGATGTCTTCGTATCGATAAAACATCAAACAGTGACCTTCAAGTCCATCTCGACCGGCCCTTCCTGTTTCCTGATAATAACCTTCCAGCGACTTAGGTACATCGTAGTGGATCACATATCGGACATCCGGTTTGTCGATCCCCATTCCAAATGCAATAGTTGCCACAATCACATCCAATTCTTCATTCAGAAAGTCGTCCTGTGTTTTGATTCTTAATGACGAGTCCAAGCCGGCGTGATAAGGTGCGGCATTAATTTGGTTTACCTTGAGGAGTCCGGCGATTTCCTCTACTTTTTTACGGCTGAGGCAATAGATGATTCCTGACTTTCCTTTGTGCTGTTTGATGAATTTGATCAGTGACTTTTTGGATTCATTTTTCAACTTTGGTCGAATCTCATAGAAAAGATTCGTTCGATTGAAAGATGACTTAAATAAATCTGCCTCTTCCATCTGAAGATTGCGTTGAATATCCTGCTGAACTTTCGGCGTAGCAGTAGCAGTCAGCGCAATAATCGGAAGATTGGGAGCTATCTGGGCGACGATGGATTTGATTCGTCGATATTCCGGTCTGAAATCATGACCCCATTCCGAAATGCAATGCGCTTCATCAATGGCCACAAAACTAAGATGAGCTGACTTCAGAAACGCCACATTCTCTTCTTTGGTCAGGGACTCAGGAGCTACATAAAGTAACTTGGTGTTTTTCTTTAACACTTCACTCTTAACCTTATTGGCTTCTGATTTTGTGAGCGTAGAATTGAGGAAGTGAGCATTCACGCCAACTGCATTCAGCTGATCGACTTGATTTTTCATCAGTGCAATCAGCGGTGAAATCACGATGGCTGTACCCTCTGACACAACAGCGGGTAATTGATAGCAGAGGGATTTTCCGGCCCCTGTTGGCATGATTACAAATGTGTTCCGACCGTTAAGCAGGTTATCCACAATGAGTTCCTGATTCCCACGAAACTGGCTGAATCCGAAAATTTTCTTAAGATCTGCTTTTACTTTTTCTTCCACGAAAAGAAGTGGCTTATGGGTGAAAATTGCCTGTAATCAGGAATGAACGATTAGTTTTATACCTTTGTCCAAAATTAGTGATTAACGCAGGTAAAATTGAATTTAGCTAAAAATATTAGAAATACAGCCACTCGGGTTTTGCAAAATGAAGCAAATGCCATCTTAAAATTAATCGATGGGTTGGACGGTGATTTTGAAGCTTGTGTGGAGCGAATTCTTTATTCCAAGGGGAGAGTGGTGATTACTGGAGTGGGCAAAAGTGCCATCATTGCCAATAAAATCGTAGCCACACTTAACTCCACAGGAACTCCCGCACTTTTTATGCATGCAGGAGATGCCATTCATGGAGATTTGGGAATGGTTCAAGAGTCCGATATTGTTTTATGTATCTCAAAATCAGGAAATACACCTGAAATTAAAGTACTTGTTCCCCTTTTGAAAAAATTAGGGTCTTGTTTAGTAGCAATGGTTTCCAATACTAAATCTTACCTAGCCGAGGAGGCCGATTTTGTATTAAATGCTACAATAGGTGAGGAGGCTTGCCCTCATAATTTAGCGCCAACCACAAGTACCACTGCACACCTAGCCTTAGGTGATGCTTTGGCAGTTTGTTTACTGGAGGCAAGAGGTTTCACGTCAGATGATTTTGCTAAATATCACCCGGGAGGATCACTTGGTAAACAACTCTATCTCAAAGTGGGAGATGTGATTTCAAAAGGAATTATTCCTATAGTCAATGAAAATGCAGGGTTGACCGAGGTGATTATTGAGATTTCAGGGAAGCGCCTGGGTGCTACTGCGGTTAATGACTCAGTTGGTAATTTGACTGGCATCATTACGGATGGAGATTTAAGAAGAATGCTGGAAAAAACGCTGGATATTCAAGCTTTGAGAGCAAGGGACATCATGACCATCAACCCAAAGACAATTTCAAAGGATGAATTTGCCATTCGTGCACTTAATTTGATGCGAAATCATAATATCACTCAATTAGTGGCCATGGATGGGGGAAAAATCGCGGGTTTTGTCCATATTCATGATTTGATGAAAGAAGGAATAGTCTAATCCCAGCATGCAAGACAAACCCTACATTGTGATTATGGCAGGTGGAATCGGATCCCGGTTTTGGCCATATAGTCGTAAAAATAGACCCAAACAATTTTTGGATATTCTCGGAACGGGTAGAAGCTTGCTCCAAATGACCTATGATAGGTTTAGGGAGTTAGCTGAACCGGAGCAGTTTATTGTGGTCACCAATTACCGATACACGGAATTGATCCTCGAGCAATTGCCGGAATTAAATCCCGAACAGGTTTTAGCCGAACCTCTCAGAAAAAATACTGCAACTTGTATTGCCTATGCAGCCTATAAAATCCAGACCTTTGATCCTCAGGCAACGCTTATTGTTACCCCAGCGGATCATTTGATATTGCAGGAAAAGCGATTCATTCAGACCATTAATCGAGCAGTACTAGCGGCTCAGATAGGAGATCGATTGATCACTATAGGCATCAAACCCAATCGGGCTGAAACAGGCTACGGATATATTCAATTTCTCGAAGGTGATAATGGTAGTCCAGCTTTGAAAGTTAAGACTTTTACAGAAAAACCCAACTTAAAACTTGCCAAGACCTTCATAGACAGCGGGGATTTTGTGTGGAATTCAGGAATGTTCGTGTGGAAAGTTAATAGTCTGCTCGCTGCCTTCGCGGAAAACATGCCTGATGTAGCTGAAGTATTTGAGGAAGGAAAATCTCACTTCGGAAAATCAACAGAGGGAGAGTTTATTGATAGAGCCTACACTATGCTGAAAAATGTTTCCATAGACTATGGAATCATGGAGAAGTCAGACAAAGTTTATGTCATTTTGGGGGATTTTGGTTGGTCAGATTTGGGGTCTTGGCACAGCCTGCACGAATTGCAGGAAAAAGACGGGAATAACAATGTGATCGAAGGCAATGCTTTGCTTTATGAAACCACAAACTCCTATGTCAAAATGGACACTGACAAACTGGTGGTGATCGAAGGCCTCGATAATTATCTGATCAATGAATCAGACAATGTTCTGTTGATCTGTAAGCTTGGTGGCGAGAAGAAATTCAGGGATTTTGTATTGAATGCCAAAAAGAAAGGGGAGGACTTTGTCTGAATTGAGTTATCCTTATTTTTTATAGCAGCAGGTATTTTTGTTTCAATTTTTAATTAACAAACTCAAAGACCAATTTTCAAAGCACTTTATTTTATACTTGAGAATTGACCATTGAGAATTGAGAAATGATCATTGATCATTGATCATTGATTATTTCTTCCGCTGCCGAATCGCTTCATATATCGCCACTCCCGCGGAAACAGAAACGTTTAAACTTTCGATATTGCCCGCCATTGGGATTTTTACTTTATCATCTACGATACCGAAGATTTCCTGAGAAATACCATCTTCCTCCGAACCCATAATCAAGGCTACTGGAGATGAAAAATCCGCCTCATACATGACCTTTTCGGTTTTCTCTGTGATTGCGATCAAGGTCAAACCCATTTTCTGCAAATCTCTGCAGGTATAAAAAAGATTTTTTACACGAGCAACCGGCAAGAAATTCAAAGCTCCGGAGGAGGTTTTGATTGCATCAGAGTTGATCTGCGCACTTCCTTTCTCGGGAATCACAATCGCATCTACTCCGGCACATTCTGCTGTCCGGGCAATAGCACCAAAGTTTCTCACATCAGTGATATGATCCAGTACCAAAATCAAAGGTGATTTGCCGACAGCAAAACAGTTATCAATCACATTATCCAGCGATGCATAGATAATCGCTGACATCTGAGCTACTACACCCTGGTGATTTTTGCGAGTGATCCGGTTGAGTTTCGCATCCGGTACTCGGACCACTGGGATTTTTTC
The DNA here is from genome assembly GCF_046296635.1 of Algoriphagus sp. Lineage (GTDB taxonomy): Bacteria > Bacteroidota > Bacteroidia > Cytophagales > Cyclobacteriaceae > Algoriphagus. The sequence goes on from NZ_JBKBKZ010000036.1 coordinate 23,639, forward strand.
GGCTTTGCAGAGTGTGAGTAATTCCTTGATCAGGTCATTATTCAACTCTTTTTGAACCAATACTTTATCGATGTCTTTTCCTGCATGGATTGACTCCATAACAGCTCGTGTACCAAAAATAAAATCTTTTTCAGTGGCTCCTTTTTCGATTAGAAAGCCATCCTTCCGCTTCTCCATTGGGAAATGTTTTTGAACCAAACAGGCTGATAAGCCCGGGATCTGTTCAGGGTGTAGAAATGTGGGCTAAGTATTGTTTTTGCCCGTGCAAAGGTAAACCGAATTTTCGAGGTTGCGTCCATTCCTGCGTATGACCAAACTTCCCGATCAAGATAAAAATTTACTTCTTGCGGAGGTCCCATCACGATATACACCATTCCACGATCCGTTTTCCATCCTTCTTTGAAGTCCGTGAAAAGGATGTTTGCAAATTCGACCATCCGGAAATAGTTGCGAATCAGTTCTTTCGCGATTTCCGGGTTGCGAGTCAGATTGATCCAGTATTCGTCCAAAGCTTTTTTCTTATCCTGTGCTATAAGCAAGGTCTCATGTTCCTTTCTCGTGGAAATGTAAGTCACCATTTGCACCATTTCTGCCCAATCTTTGACTTTTGGAAAAGATTCATGGGTTGTTTTCAGTAGCAGACCTGTCGAAGCAGTGGTATCGGTCTGAAAAAAATAATAGCCCTCCTCATTTAGCTCTTTTGGAATATTTGACAAGAAATCACCCATTTTGATCACGTTTAATTCCTTGGGGATATCAGCAGGACGTGTTTCCATGGGAGGAAAGGGGACATCAAACTTCATGGGATAATAAAAGGAATAGATTGACGGAGAGGTGATGGTTTTGAAGAGTATTGATTCGTCCTTGTTCAAATAATTCTGATCAAACGCAATCTCATTGGCATAATAAGCTCCAAAATCCGGTTGATCCATCACGTAGGAACTTTTGAGATCAATATGATAGAAATATTCATCACCCTGCCTCGTATCCAGAATAGTAAGTAGTGCAATGGCCGTTTTTTGCTCTTCCGGGATTTCTACCATTTTCTCAAAAATCCAATGCCGGTCGGAATTTGCGATGAGATCATTTTCAGTCATCAGGTTGATCAGGTCAGACAATATTTCCTGATCGTAAGAATTCAAAATTGAATAGCTAAAACTGAAATTGGCAAATGCCGGATTTTCCTCGATTTTTTCAACCACAAACTGCACCTTGAAACTTTCCTTACTGACCTTTACAGGAATGATTTTTAGTCCCAATCGGGAATAAAGAGAGTATCGAAGCGCTTGATCGGAAGTGGAAAGGGTTTTTTGGGAAAAGGCTGGAGAGGAAATAAATACGGAGGCAATTAGAAAAAGGAAGAATGAGGTGAGGATTCGATTCATTGGGTCTTAATCAGTGTTTTTAAAAATTAGACTTACTTTTGCCAAAATACTAAAATTTCGAATGGCTACCTATACAACGGAAATCGCCTCAGACAAGTTGATCAGCGACAATCCAATTCATCAGCGACTTCTTAAGGCATATATCGCTGCCAAACCCTGGATTTCCGGTGAATTACTAGAAGTGGGATGTGGTGAAGGAAGAGGAGTGGAGGAGCTTTTGCCTTTGGCTTCCAGCTACATAGGCTTGGATAAAATTGGAGAAGTGATCGAAATGCTAAAGGCTAAATTCCCCGGAGTTGATTTTCGTCAGGCCGTGATTCCTCCTTTTGTAGATTTTAAGGATAATTCATTCGATACAATTGTAAGTTTTCAGGTGATTGAGCACATCCCGAATGATAAACTTTTTCTTCAGGAAATCTATCGAATGCTAAAGCCGGGAGGAAAAGCAATTGTTTCCACTCCTAACATTACTCATACCCTTTCTCGCAATCCATGGCATGAACGGGAATATAAGCCTCAGGAATTGATTGATCTGGCAGCTGGAATTTTTGACAAAGTGGAAGCCAAAGGAATCGGTGGAAATAATAAAGTTTGGGCATATCATGAAGCCAACCGAAAGTCAGTTCAGCGCATTATGCGTTTTGATATTTTCAATCTTCAGCACAAGCTTCCAGCGGCAGTTTTGAGAGCTCCGTATGAAATTCTTAATAGGATGAATCGGAACAAATTATACAAGCAGCAAGGAAAATCAGTAGTGGAGATTACTCACGAGGATTATCCATTGGTGGAAGATCCGGCTGTAGGCATGGATTTGTTTTATGTCCTTTGGAAAAAGTAAGGTTTTTAAGTTTTAGCTACAAAGGCGCTAAGGCACTGCTATTCTAATTCTTTTTCGAGGTTATGTTTCCCGCTGATTACCGCTGAAAAGGACGCTGATATTCGCGGATTTTTTCTTACAGATGGCCACAGAAAAGGACACAGATATTCACAGATTATTTTTACTTCACTAGCGCGAGTCTTCAGACTTGTGCTTATCACTATGCAGTCTTAGACCGACCAAACAGTGATTTTAATTTTTGCCCTTAAACATCAACCGGCGCAAAATTTTTTTACCACAGAGGGGAAAGAGAGTTTGATTTGGGATATTGGTGTTGGGGCGAACTTCAATTATTCAATTCATTTTTGACGTTTTTCAAGGGCACGGAGAAGAAAAGCTGAAGCTTTTCTTGGGATGAACTTTTGAGATTCTGATAACCTCCAAGGTTTTGTTATGACCGCCGCAAAGTACACGAAGGAACGCAAAGGGGATTTGGCAAAATCATACCCTTTAGCTATTCTCAGACTTCTTGTATTTGAATTATTTCCCGCAGACATGACTTCCGTCTGGCAAGCTACATTCAGAAAAGGATACAAAACTATGACCCACAAAATCTGCCCATCTCTGAAAATTCTCTGCTAAAAATCAGTCAGTTGAAATCGAGCCTGCCTGAGGCAGACAGGCATGTCGTATCCGATACTCACTGAAATGATTATCCATGAAGCGAGATTCAATATGACCGCTAAAAATCAATTGTTATCATATGAAATTCTAGATTTTTTTTGAGTAGGCAACCTTAATGTCTTCGTGCCTTTGTAGCATTTTTTTATAGTTTTATCAAAACCAAAAAGGCGAGAATCAAATCCTCGCCTTTCTTTAGTTGCAATTTCAGAAGTCTATCTTCTCTCTAACCTTCCCGGCTGAGTGCTTTCAGTTCCGATCAGGGTTTCCAATCTCAATTTCAAGGATTGAGCCTCTTCCTGATAGCCTCTTTCCTCCAATAGCGGAATGAAATATTTTACCATTTCGATGGATATCATCATATCCCGATCATAGGCTCTGTTTTCACGGGTATAGAAATCAATCATATCCAGTGATCGCTTGGAGATTTTGTCAATAATGTCCAGGGCTTTTTCATCTTCTCCAACCTCAAAAAACAGCGGAACCGACTGTCCGCTACTTAGATCATAAGGCATGGCGGCATGAGGGATTGTCTCTAGTCCATAATTCAACAAGGTAGCAGCCTCTTCCATTTTATCTTCATCCAAAAGTGCCATCACTATGGTGTTTAGCGAACTTCTATGGTTGGAGGCGAACCTTCTATATTCCTCGTCGAGATAAGCGTTCGGATCATTCATGCCACGGAAAGCAAAATTCTCCATGTAATTTTTATAAGCAAGGTCGGTATTGACCAACTCCTCCCTTACAAACTCAGGCTTGCGTACTGGAAGTAGACGATAAGTCAATCCCTCTTTTACGACATGATTTTGGATATTAATTCCAATGGAAGATAGTGAGGTATTGTTGAAGTAAATCGGCCTTTCCCAATTGTTACTTACAATTAGATCGATCAGCATCAAGGTGCCTTTGGTAACGTATTGACCTTTTACTTGAAGATTCATCTGTGGGACGAATAAATCTTTGAATTGCGGCGGTACGATTTCATCATTCGAAGCAAAACTGCTATCCACCTCCAATATCAAATTACGTGATGGAATCATGTTTACCACGCTTTTTCCTCCGGTCTTCATTTTCAACAAGTCTGAACCGGAATTCAAAAGCTTGAGGTATTCGGAAGCTGAAATCGCATTCATATTTTCCTGTTCCATGACGTAAAGCACATCATTGGTTCCCTTTTGATAGCGTTCGTTTGTCAAGGAGAATGGGAGTGCAGCGGATTCATTGACCGGCCGGGTCATCTGCTGTACATACCAGTCGGTATCAAAGTAACTTAAAACGATCACGCGAACGTCTGTTCGGAAGTTTTCTACTTCCTGTACATACCAAAGCGGGAAAGTGTCATTGTCCCCACCTGTGAAAAGAATCGCATTTGGAGCACAGGATGCAAGGAAGTTTCGAGCTGAATCCACAGAAAAATAGCGTCCTTTTCTATTGTGGTCGTCCCAGTTTTGGGCTCCCATAAGCCCTGCAATTGGAAGAGTAATAAGTGTTGCGATGATCGCTCCTGTGCTGAGGTTTTTGGTGGCTTTACCAAGTGCATGAGCAATTCCTAGCACTCCAAGTCCAGCCCAAATGGCAAACGCGTAAAAACTACCTACATAGATGTAATCCCGCTCTCGAGGCTCCACCGGTGGGGAGTTGAGGTACAATACCAAAACCACACCCATCATCAGGAAGAGCATGAGATTCACATAGAAATACTTCGGATCCCGTTTGGCTTGAAAGAAAACTCCGATCAGTCCGAGGATCAAAGGCAACATCAAATAGTTATTATGTCCTTTATTATCCTTGATGTAATCCGGGTATTTGTCACCAAAAGCATCCGTCAAACCTATCCACGGAGCATCTCCGAAATCACTTTCTCTTCCCGAAAAATTCCACATGAAATATCTAAAGTACATGTGGCCAAGTTGATGGGTGATCATGAAATACAGGTTGTCACCGAAAGTGGGTTCCTGACCTTCTCTCAGACCTAGTTTTGACCGATAGATCCGTTTGTGATTTTCCTGAGTGGAATAGATTCGAGGCAAAATCGTGGTTTTGGCCGGATCGTAGGTGTTTTTCAGTTGGTAATCTACGATCTCATATTTGTCCTTGCCTTTCATGTAAACCGGCGCGCCTTCTTCTTGTGACACAAGTTGGGCGGTGAAATATTGGCCGTGGAGTAATGGTCTGTAGCCATATTGTTCCCGCTTGAGATAGGAGACAAAGCTTACGACATCTTTAGGGGCATTTTCATTAATGATCGGATCCTGATTTGATCTGACAATGACTAAGGTATAGCTGCCGTATCCAATTAAGATGAAAACCAAGGATAAAAGCACGGTATTCAGTAGGACTTTTTCTTTCTGAATGGAATAGCGAATTCCAAATACCAATGCTCCAAGAAAAAGTAAAATAAACACGATAATTCCTGATCCAAATGGCAATCCGATGCTGTTTACAAAGAAGATTTCAACTGAAGCAGCTAAACTTGGCAGTCCCGGAATGATCAGGTTATTGATAATAATTAGCGCAACGCCACCCAAAAACATGGCGTAAATCGCGCCTTTCAAGGTAGGAGTTTGATATTTCTTGAAATAATAGACTAAAGCCAAAGCTGGCAAAGTCACGAGGTTAAGCAAGTGAACACCGATTGATAGTCCAACCAAGTAAGCGATGAAGATCATCCATCGATTTTCCATTCTTGGATCTTTGATCACTTCCCATTTCAAAAAAGCCCAAATCACGATCGCTGTGAAGAAAGAAGACATGGCATATACTTCTGCCTCAACTGCTGAAAACCAGAAACTATCGGAAAAGGTGTAAATCAGCGATCCAACAATAGCTGAACCCATTAATGCGATAATCTGACCCGTGGTTTCTTTCCCTTCTTCGATTGCGAAGATTCGTTTTCCAAATAAAGTAATAGACCAAAAAAGAAATAAAATAGTGAATCCTGAGAAGAGGGCACTACCGACATTCATCCAATAGGCTACTTGCAAACCATCGCCCATCGCCAAGAATCCGAAAAATCGATAGACCAAAAGCATCAACGGAGCTCCTGGAGGGTGAGGGACTTGAAGCTTATATGAAACTGCTATAAACTCTCCCGGATCCCAAAAACTCGCGGTCTGTTCTACAGTAAGAATATAAACCAATGTGGCAACAGCAAAAATTACCCAGCCGGTTATGTTATTGATCTGCTTATAATTGAGCATTAAAACGGAAAATTAGTCGGGGCGAAAATATAAAATTTTACTCCATTTCAGGATATTTTAGCACTTTTTAAAGTTTGGTAGCTTCTGAAGGCTTTTTTCCTGTGACAAAAATTACTGTTAGGATGCATAAGTGTACCTACTTTTGTTCTGTATTTAAATATAAAGCGATGAGTACTCAAACTAAAACATTCCAAGAACTGATAGATGGGGACATTCCTGTACTGGTGGATTTTTTTGCTACTTGGTGTGGACCTTGCAAAATGATGCAACCCATTTTAGAGGACACTTCTAGGCAGTTGGGTGAAAAAGTGAAAATCGTAAAAGTTGACGTGGATAAAAATCCCTTGGCAGCTGGTAAATTTCAGGTAAGGGGAGTGCCTACTCTTATCCTTTTCCACAAAGGAAAAACGGTCTGGAGACAATCAGGCGTAGTTCCCGCTCATCAGCTAGTTCAGATAATCAATTCAAACTTGATGGCTCATGCCTGATTTCAATGTGACAAAAGTCATTTTGAATACAGTTCACAGCGGATAATTTTGAGTAAGTTTTAATAAGCAACCAAAAAACTTTATCATATGAAGATTGAACAAATTTATACCGGATGTCTTGCACAAGGTGCGTATTACATTGAGTCTGACGGCGAAGCAGCGATCATTGATCCATTAAGAGAAGTACAGCCATATATTGAAAAAGCTGAACGAAGAAACGCAAAAATCAAATACGTTTTTGAAACTCACTTCCACGCTGACTTTGTATCAGGTCACCAGGATCTTGCTGCAAAAATCGGTGCTAAGATTGTATTTGGTCCAACAAGTATGAAGATGGGTTTTGATGCAGTGGTTGCTGAGGATAACCAGATTTTTACCCTTGGAAAAGCAAAAATTCAAGTAATTCACACTCCGGGACATACCATGGAGTCTTCCTGCTATTTGCTTTTCAATGAAGAAGGAAAGGCTGAAGCAATTTTCACAGGGGATACCTTGTTTATCGGTGATGTCGGAAGACCAGACTTGGCGCAGAAAGTTATTGCTGACTTGACTCAGGATAAGCTTGCAGCTCATCTGTATGATTCGCTGAGAAATAAAATCATGCCTTTATCTGATGATATAATTGTCTATCCAGCACATGGGGCAGGCTCTGCTTGTGGTAAAAATATGAGCAAGGAAACTTCGGATACCTTGGGTAATCAGAAGAAGACCAACTACGCACTTCAACCAATGACCAAAGAGGCTTTTATAAAAGAAGTCATAACTGGTTTAACTCCTCCTCCTGCATATTTCCCTCAAAATGTGATGATGAATATCCAAGGATATGACAGCATTGATGAAGTGTTGCAAAGAGGTGTTCATCCCCTGACTCCAAAGGAATTTGAAGTAGCGGCGAACGAAACAGGAGCAATGATTCTTGATACGCGTGATCCTCAGACTTTTGCAAAAGGATTCATTCCAAACTCAATCAACATTGGGATTGATGGAAGTTTTGCAGTATGGGTTGGGGCAATGATCCCAGATCTCAAGCAGGAAATTTTGATAGTGGCAGAAGAAGGGCGTGAGGAGGAGGTAGTCACAAGACTAGCCCGAGTGGGCTATGATTATTGCATCGGTTACCTCAAAGGAGGATTTGCATCTTGGAAAAATTCTTCAACACATGAAGTAGATTCGATTGCTTCAATCACGGTGGAAGAATTGGCGAAAATCAAAGAAGCCGATCCTGAAATCAATATTCTAGACGTAAGAAAGAATTCTGAATTCCTCTCTGAACATGTATTGGATGCTGAAAATGCCCCACTTGACTACATCAATGACAGCATGCTGAAAGTAGATAAAGATAAAACCTATTACGTGCACTGTGCGGGTGGTTACAGATCTATGGTTTTCAATTCTGTACTGAGGGCTAGAGGTTACGACAATTTGATCGACATAGCGGGAGGATTTGCTGCGATCAAAGCCTCTGAGAAATTTAAGGTATCGGATTACGTTTGCCCTACAACACTACTTTAGGAATTTATCCAACAAAGTGTGAATCTAAATGGTAAGCTTTCGAGCTTGCCATTTTGAATTTAAGCTAGCCGATGTGATCAAAGTCACAAGGGTATTCATTCAATCCTCCAATCTTTGATATTTTTAATGTCAGCAATAGATCATTGACTGAGATTTAGAATTTCTATGAACTTTAGATCAATTTGGTCATGTTCAAAGCCTTAATAATAAGTACTTAAAAAATATATAATATGAATCAATTTATGGAATGGATATCTCAGCCTTGGCCATGGTATGTGGCAGGGCCGATGATCGGCCTCACAGTGCCAGCTTTATTAATTCTGGGAAATAAAACCTTCGGAATTTCCTCCTCCCTACGGCACATTTGTGCAGCCTGTATCCCCGCCGGAATTCCCTTCTTTTCTTACAATTGGAAAAAAGAGATCTGGAATCTTCTTTTTGTCTTGGGAGTTGGTATAGGAGGTTTCGTTGCTGTGAATTTCATGGCAGATCCAGAGACTATTGTTATATCCGAAGCTACACAAGCGGATTTAGCTGCACTTGGCGTAACGGATTTTAATTCCTTAATGCCAACTGATATCTTCTCTTGGAGCAATCTTTTCACTGGAAAAGGGCTTTTGTTCTTTGTCATTGGAGGGTTTTTGGTTGGCTTTGGAACAAGATATGCCGGTGGATGTACTTCTGGTCATGCGATCATGGGGATTAGCAACCTTCAATGGCCATCCCTGGTGGCAACGATATTTTTTATGATAGGAGGTTTCTTGATGACGCATGTGTTATTGGAGCCATTAATGAAATTGACAGGATTTTAAAAAAATAGCGAGATGAAAATAGCAGAAAAAATAGCAGGACAGGATCCACATTGCGTGGCGCCAAACCTGAGTGAAAATCATGATAAAGGACTGGAGCTTTTAAAATACTTGATCCTAGGTACGCTCTTTGGAATCGTATTCGTGAAGGCTGAGATCATCTCCTGGTTCAGAATTCAGGAAATGTTTCGTTTGCAATCCTTCCACATGTATGGAGTAATCGGATCAGCAATCGTTACAGGCATCATTTCAATCCAAATTATCAAGCGATTGAATATCAAATCAATGCACGGGGAGCAAATTATAATTCCTGAAAAAGTATTTAAAAAAGGTCAAGTGATTGGTGGATTTATCTTTGGCTTGGGTTGGGCCCTGACCGGAGCTTGTCCCGGGCCTTTATTCGCCCAGATAGGTAGTGGATATACCGTGATTTTGGTTACGCTTATTTCCGCTTTGGCAGGAACTTGGGTATATGGAAAATTTGAGGACAAGTTTCCAAATTAAATCTTGAAAATTTTAACTAGGCCACTTTCGAAAGAGGGTGGCTTTTTTTATTAATATGATTATCCGCAATGACACTAGTGGCCGAATTTAATTTTGATTACACCTCAACTTCGCTCGGTGTCCGTTGGTTTCTTTTTAAGAGGAGGGGAGGGGTAATAGGGGGCGCCGCCCGTGACGACCCCCATGTTATTAATAAAAAATAGTTTGGGGGGAGGGGTGGGGGGTTTTTTTT
>NZ_JBKBKZ010000036.1:33276-50058 GCF_046296635.1 Algoriphagus sp.
TTTTAAAAACCACAACGTGGGCTGGTTGTGGTTTTTTTTTTTTTTTTGTGGGGGGTCGTCACCGGCGCCCCCCCCCAATTCCCCTCCCCTCTTGTAATTATTCAAGATTCGTTGGCCGAGCGAAGTCGAGGTTATTTTGTTTAAAAGGAGATACTTGTAAGAAAGCGGCTATACATTTTAATTAAATACCTTTTTGATAATGATTCTGATGAAAATTATGATCGTGATCAGAATGACTCCTACAATAACAAATTCCATAAGCTTTACTTTGTGTCAAAACTAGCCACAAGCCGGAATAGTTTTTTCCTTTTGGGAACATTTTCCTAAACCTGACTAATATTTCTAAATTTGCGCGCCTATTAAACCAAGCCTACCCAATGAATTACCTTTCAAAACGTCGCACTGCACTCGGGGCTATGTTTTTTTTTGTCGGACTTTGCTTTGCCAGTTGGGCTGCAAGAATACCGGACATCCAAGCCAAATTTGACCTTTCGGAAGGAGAACTTGGGACAATGCTGTTGTTTTTGCCACTTGGATCTCTTCTTGGGTTGCCTTTAGCCGGTTGGGCTGTACATCAATATGGAAGTAGAAGTGTGATCATGATAGGTAGTTTTGCTTATGCCATGACTTTGCCTTTGATAGGGCTTAGTTCCTCCATTTTGCTCCTGATTCCAGTGTTGATTACTTATGGATTGCTAGGAAATGTGATGAATATTTCGCTAAATACTCAGGCCTTAGATCTGGAAGATCAGATGGGGAAAAGTATTCTGGCATCTTTTCACGGGCTTTGGAGCACTGCAGGGTTTGTCGGTGCAGGTATTGGAGCGGGGATGATTTTTATCGGGTTTTCACCAGAAATTCACTTTACTATCGTAATGGGTATTGCTGTGGTAATTATCCTTTCGGCCCAGCATTTTATTGTGAAAGATCAAAAAGTCTCTGAAGGAGGAGGCTTGGTTTTGAAAAAACCTGACGCTTTACTTTTACGGATTGGAGCGATTGCTTTTTTAGGCATGATGGCTGAGGGTTGCATGTTTGACTGGAGTGGAGTGTACTTCAAAAAAGTCGTGATGGCAGACCCTTCTCTGATTGCTTTGGGATATGTGGCGTTTATGGGCGCAATGGCCTCCGGAAGGTTTGTGACAGACAAAATTGCCGCTCGATATACAAAAGTGGAAGTGATTCAAGTAAGTGGGGTTTTGATTTTTATCGGATTGGCATTAGCTGTTGCTTTCCCGAATATCTGGACAGCAACTATCGGATTTTTAATAGTTGGTTTTGGCATTGCCTCTATTATTCCTCTTTCTTACAGTATTGCAGGTCGATCCAAATTATATAGTCCAAGCGTGGCTTTGGCTATGGTGTCCACTATTTCCTTTTTTGGATTTCTATTAGGGCCACCTTTGATCGGATTTATTGCAGAATTATTTGACTTGAAAATCTCCTTTGCGCTAATTGCAGTCAATGGAATCGGAATCACACTACTTTCAAGTTTTCGAAAAAAGGTGTTTTTAATTCCTCCAAAAATCAAAAAACCTGTGCTAATATGATTCCCGAAAACCTGCAATATCAACTTTCTTATGAGGTAGGTTCATTTCAGGTGCATCCTGATGGAAATATTAGTCTGACTTCTCTGGCTGATTTACTTCAGGAAGTTGCCTGGAGGCATGCTGATTCGGCTGATTTTGGGAGAAATCTTCTTGATAATTCGCAAATGTGGATACTCTCAAGGCTGGAAATTAAAGTTGAAAAATTTCCAAAATGGGGTGATAAGATCCGGTTGTTCACCGGCGGTAGGGGAGCGGATAAACTTTTTGCATTCCGGGAGTTTTTGGTTTGGGATCATAATGATCAGATTTTGGCTAGGGGGATGTCTTCATGGCTTCTGGTACATGCAGAGACGAAGCGAATTCAAAAGCCTGAATCCGTTCTGCCAGCCGCGCTTTTTGATCCCAAGATCAAACCAGATTGGCAACCTGGAAAAATCGTGATAAAGGGAGAATTGATTGCATCTGAAGAGGTGAAAGTTAGATTGGCGGATTTGGATCTATACAACCACGTCAATAACACCAGTTATATCCGTTGGGTGGAAAATTTACTTTTTGATCAGGGAATTCGGCCAAGCTCAATTTCAATTAATTATTTAGCAGAATCTCTGGAGGGCGAAAGTGTCTTGCTATCTCTTTTCAAAAATGAAAAAGGATATATAATTGAAGGTAGGGTAGGTGCAAAACTAGTATTCACTTCGAAGGTTTAGTCCAACCTGGTGTTTGGGAATATTTCTCATGTGACCACAGTCACCATCATTTACTTCCAAAATTTCTGAATTTTGTACCTTACCTTATGATCTAAAATCATCAAATGCAGTCTTTTGTCAAACTAATCGCTCTTCTCGTGGCTCTTTTGGGTTTGGCTACCGTCTTGGTAGGGGTAGTCGGTTTTGTTGTTTTTTTATCCTATTCAGGAATTCAGCTCCCTAGACTTGCAAATAAGGAGAATGCGATTCCACAAGCTATTGCCGAGCTTCCGGTAGTCAAAGCACTTGCTGATCCTACAAGTATGTGGGGAGCTCCGGATTGGTCCTCCGTAGATTCAGAACCCAACGCCTCCGATATCAAATATGGAAAAGAGCTCGTGGCAAATACATCAGAATACTTAGGGCCAGAGGGCAAAGTCAAAGCCATTTCCAATGGTATGAATTGTCAAAACTGCCATTTGCAGGCTGGCACAGTTCCTTTAGGAAATAATTATGGAGCGGTAGCTGCAACCTATCCAAAGATGCGTGCCCGATCAGGAACGGAAGAAGATATCCAAAAGCGAATCAATGACTGCTTCGAGCGAAGTCTAAATGGACAGCCCTTGTCCAGAGATTCAAAAGAAATGATTGCTATGGCCGCCTACATTAATTGGTTGGGAAAAGATGTGCCAAAAGGAGAGATTCCTGTAGGATCTGGAATTTACGAAGTTCCGGCAATGGATCGGGCCGCAGACCCACTCAAGGGTAAACTTGTATATGATAATCAGTGCCAAAGCTGCCATGCATCCGATGGACAGGGAATGTCAAAACCAGATGGCAAGGGCTATATCTATCCACCACTTTGGGGCGAAAACAGCTATAATCATGGAGCGGGTTTATACCGACTTTCAAGGTTTGCGGGTTATGTCAAAGCTAATATGCCTTTGGGGGCAACTTTCGAAAGACCAATGATCTCAGACGAAGAAGCGTGGGATGTGGCTGCCTATGTGAATAGTATGGATCGGCCAAAGAAAGATCTTTCCAAAGACTGGCCTGATATTTCCAAAAAACCAGTGGATCACCCTTTCGGTCCTTTTGCTGATGGGTTTTCTGAAGCACAACACAAATTCGGACCCTTCAAACCTATTCGCGAAGCTCGGTCAAAAACCAACTAATGAGAAGAATTATCCTAATACTAATTTTCTTCTTGAGCACCCTTTTCAGTGTTGAGGCTCAGGAGGAAGAAAGGAAACTTATTGTCAATCCCGACCTTCATTTCCGAACTTTCTGGATGAATACCAATTATCCTAAACTTGATTATAAGGAGGATTATGCTTTGGGAATGAGTCTGAATCTTGGCGCTGAAATTAAATATCAAGACCACTGGAAACTCCATATTGGCTATCGAACCTTTGCTAATGTAGCCAGTTCCGAAATATCGGAACCTGACCCCATAAGTGGTCAAGCAAATCGGTACGAGACTGGACTTTTCGATCTTTTGGATACCAGAAATAGATTTTTTGGAAAATTAGAAACGCTCTCAATAGAGTACTCCGAGGAAAATTTTGGAATTAAGGCTGGCAGGATGGGGATTAATACCGACTGGGTCAATGCTCAGGATGGAAGACTTTCTCCAACAGCGGTTGAGGGACTTAATGCATGGTATGCACCTAATTCACTCTGGAAATTTTCAGCTTGGGCAGTCGGACGAATGAGTATCAGAGGCAGTAGTGATTGGCTTGGTGTTGGACAAACTGTTGGCATTTATCCAGTTGGTAGAACAGTTGCAGGCAAGCCAGCACAATATTTTGGTAATACCAAAAGTGAGTGGTTGGGGATTTTGGAAGTGGATCGTAAAATCGGACAAGATGCAATGATGAGGGTTTCTAACACTACTGCGGAAAATCTATTTTCCACCTACTTACTTTCATTTGAAAAAAATAAAAAAGTGGAATCAGGAATCCTGACTTTAGGCCTGCAGGGTGGATTTCAGCATGGCCTCGGATCTGGGGGGAATGCAGCGCCTGAGCTTCGGTATAAAGAGCCTGATGATAGGAATTATTCGATTTCGGGGAGAATGGGTTGGAAAAACTCAAAGTGGATCACCCATCTGAATTATACCCATGTCGGTGGAAAGGGGCGCTGGCTGAGTCCGAGGGAATGGGGAAAGGATGCCTGGTACACTTTCATACCCAGAGAGCGAAATGAAGGCTTTGAATCTGTGGATGCCCTTGTGGCTTATGGTGAATATCGATTTGAGAAAGCTCCGGTTTCAGTTTATAGTCATTTTGGGTTTCATTTTCTTTCAGATGTTAATGACGCAGCTGCGAATAAATATAATTTCCCCAGTTACCGTCAGGTGAATTTGGGTTTGAAATTTATGCCTAAAAAGATCAACAAGTTAGACTTTCATCTAATCCTAGTCAGAAAAGATCCACTGCATGGAACTTACTTAACAGCTAATCAGGTTTACAATAAAGTAGACCTAATTCATTTCAATGGAATTATAAACTGGAAATGGAATTGATAAACCAAAACTAAATTTGGAATTTCGAATCCCATTCCTCACCTTTGTTAAGTCGAAGAAATGTTTTCGACACTTGGTGACAAGTTAGCAACGGTAATACCCCTGCCTTAAGTAGCAAATCAAGAGTTCTCCATTACAGGTTTTACTTCTTATTCTTCTACTTTTTTAATTCGATATAATTTCGGTTATTTTCAGAATTAAAACCTGCAGTTTACAAGCTTTACGAGAACGATTAGATTTCATTTACCTTAAATTCATTTATTATCAAGACTATCCGATTCACGGAATCAGAACTATCTGATTTCTCGATAACTCTCAAGAGTAGAGTTAACAACTACTTTAAAACAACCCAAAAATCAAAATTTGCAAATGGAGAAATGATTCTCAAGACGATTGTCATGGTTTCACTCTATTTCACTCCCATCATATTAATTGCGACGGGAGTAGCAAATCAAACCTGGCAACTATTTGCATGCTATATTCTTAGCGGCTTTGGCATGGCTGGAATTGGGATGGGTGTGATGCATGATGCCATTCATGGTTCATTTTCCAAAAACCCCATTGTCAATAAGCTTCTGGGCTATACCCTTAACATGGTAGGTGCCAATGCTACGGTTTGGAAATTACAGCATAATGTGCTTCATCACTCCTACACAAATATTTCAGAAGGTGATGATGATATCAACGCTCCGTTTTTTCTGAGATTTACTCCAAACGCTCCAAAGAATGGGCTTCACCCATATCAGCACTGGTACACATGGTTTTTCTATGGATTGTCCACGGTCTCATGGGTGACTTCTAAAGACTTCGTTCGCTTAACCCGTTATTACAACATGGGTTTGATGAAAGGCAAAAATGTCTACAGAAACTCAGTGTTGAAGATTATTGCCTGGAAGGTGGTTTATTTTGCCTTCATATTAGGTTTACCTATCGCATTTTCCCCTTTTGGTGTTGGGGAAATTTTACTAGCCTATTTAATACTACATTTTATCACAGGATTGAGCATTTCACTGGTATTCCAGACTGCTCATATTATGCCCAACGTAGATTTCCCTGAAGTAAATGAACAAGGTATGATAGAGGGTGAGCGCATGCTACACCAATTGGCTACTACTTCCAATTATTCCGAAGGAAGCCGGGTATTTGCCTGGATGATCGGAGGATTAAATCATCAAGTAGAGCATCACTTGTTTCCCGATATCTGCCATGTGCATTATCGGAAAATTGCCCCCATTGTAAAAGCCACTGCGGCTGAATACAATATCCCTTATCATACTAAAAAGACATTTTTTGATGCTTTGAAGTCTCACTTTGAAATGCTCCGTTATCTGGGCAACTCGGAGATGGAGCCTGCCAAAGCTTGATTATCCAAAACATGCAAAATACAAGAAAAAATACTGTGCCCTCCAATTCTCCCCGAGGCGGGAATGTGGATAGAAGGCAAGTGAAAAAGAAAAAAGAATCCACATTGGACCCAAAGCTTTTTGTGAAAAAAGCAAAACCAAGCGGACAGGAGGGTTTCCGTACCGAAAAGACATTCGTGGACTTAAATTTGAATGCCAGATTACTGTCAAACATTCAGGCTAAAGGTTACGAAACATTAACTACAATTCAGGAACAGTCCATTTTGCCGCTCCTAGAGGGCCGTGATATGATGGCAATTTCTAAGACTGGATCAGGTAAAACGGCTGCTTTTTTGATCCCAATCATTGAGCACGCCCTGAAAGATCCTAGAAACTACACCGCTTTAGTTGTGACTCCTACACGGGAGCTAGCCTTACAAATCGAAGAAGAGTTTAAAAGTCTGGTAGCAGGCTTACAGTTGTACTCAGCCACATTTATCGGCGGGACAAATATCAATTCGGATTACAAGCAACTTGAGCGTAAGCTTCAGGTGGTGGTAGGTACTCCCGGAAGATTACTTGATCTGTCTGACAGAAAGCTTTTGAAGCTTAACCAAGTCAATACACTTGTGCTTGATGAGTTTGACAGAATGCTCGATATGGGTTTTGTCAACGATGTCAAAAAACTGGTGAACTTGATCGGGCGACGTGATCAGACCCTCCTTTTTTCTGCAACTCTCGAACCAGCTCAAAAGCAACTTATCTCTACTTTACTCAATAACCCTATTGAAGTAATTGTAGAAAACGCTGGTGGAACCAACGAAAATATTGAACAACAAACGATCAAAGTGCCCGAAGGTGCTGAGAAGTTTGATATGCTATCAGGGTTATTCAAAAGCCCTGAGATGGATAAAGTAATTTTATTTACCGAGACCAAAAGACTGGCCGATAGGCTAGCAAAGAAGCTGAATCAAGTCGGCATCGCTGCCGGACAGATTCATGGAGATAAATCCCAGAATTTTCGCAACAAAATGATCGAAGATTTCAAAAAAGGGAATATACGGGTGCTGGTAGCTACTGATGTTGCTGCCAGAGGAATCGATGTAGCTGATGTCTCTCATGTGATCAACTATCAGCTACCGATGACCATGGATGCTTACATCCATCGGATCGGCAGAACTGGACGGGCCGGCAAAGTCGGCCATGCTATCACCTTTGTAAACTAATAACTGACTAATGTCAAAAAATCAAAACACATTCATTAAGAAGCAAAAGGCTGAACTAAAGAAGCGTAAACAGAAAGAAAAACTCGAAAAAAAGCTGGACCGCAAGAACCAGCCTAAAGACGGAAGCCTCGATAATATGATCGCTTACGTTGACGAGTTTGGAAACTTCTCTGATACTCCTCCCGAGCCGCCAATTGTTAAAAAACCAAATTCAACACAATCCAATCCAAACCGAGTAAAATCAAATCAAAATTTCAGAAATCATGAATGAAGGAACAGTAAAATTCTTTAACACAACCAAAGGCTTTGGCTTTATCACACCAGCAGATAACAGTGAAGACGTATTCGTACATCACAGTGGACTGGTTCACGAAATCCGTGAAAATGACAAAGTAAAGTACGACTTGGTTCAAGGTAAAAAAGGCATCAATGCCGTAAACGTAAAAGTTGTAAATTAATCTTTAACGACTACCAACAACTATCCCCGCAGGTTAACCGGCGGGGATTTTTGCTTTTAGGAGGCTTTGATTTCATTGATTAGAGTTTGCCCATTATCGAAAGCGGAGATATTTTCTAAAGTTATTTTTGCGATTTGTTCCAAAGCTTCTTTAGTCAGAAATGCCTGATGTCCTGTCACGAGGACATTCGGAAAAGTCATCAAACGCGCTATCTGCTCGTCTTGCATAATCTCTTCTGAGAGATTTTTGAAAAATATATGCTCTTCTTGCTCGTAGACATCAATTCCTAAAAACCCTATTTTTCTTTCCTTGAGTGCTTTGATCACTGCCTTTGTTTCGACCAATGCTCCTCTGGAGGTATTGATCAGCATAACCCCATCTTGCAGTTGAGATATGGTTTTGGAATTGATCATGTGGTGTGTATCCGGATTGAGTGGGCAGTGCAGGGAAATGATCTGGCTTTGTCTAAGTACATCATCGATTGAGAGGTATTTCACTCCCAGCTCCTTCATTTCCTCACTCTCAAAAATATCGTATGCAAGTATTTCACAACCAAAGCCTTTTGCTATCCTACAAAAAGCTTTGCCAATAGCACCTGTTCCAATCACACCTATTGTTTTACCGTGGATATTAAATCCTGTAAGTCCTTCCAAAGAGAAATTATTTTCTCTGACTCGATTGTATGCCTTGTGAGTTTTCCTACTCAAGGTCAAAATTAGCGCAAAAGCATGTTCGGCAACAGCCTCGGGACTGTAGGCTGGAACTCTAACGATCTTAATTCCATTTTCAGCAGCTGCCGATAAGTCAATGTGGTTATAACCTGCGCACCTTAGTGCAATGAGTTTAACGCTGAGCTGACTCAATTTTTTCAGCATAGTAGCATCTATTTTATCATTGACAAAGGAACAAACAGCCTCATGGCCTTCTGCCAAATACACAGTATGTTTGTCCAGCTTAGCTTCAAAGTAGGTGATTTCATGTCCTGAATTTTTCAAAAAGTGGCTAAAACTCTCTCTGTCGTAAGATTTGGTACTGAAAAATGCAATTTTCATAATTTACAATTTACGTGTTGTCCCCTGATAAAATTGAGTTTAATCCTTCAAAAAATTTGAAATAAAAACCAAATTCTAGTTAGTTTCGAGAAAAATCTCGATATGAAGAAATTAAGCTATCTCATTCCGTTCTTTCTATTTTGGTCCTGTAATCAGCCAAACAATGTTGAAAATATCGAAGAAGCTAAAACTGAAAACTCATCTAATTACAAAGAAGTAGCAATGCCTGATTCTGTTCTCCGACACGTGGTCCTTTTTGGGTTTAAAGAAACATCCAGCCAAACTGATATTCAAGCTGTAATCGATGCTTTCAAAGCCTTACCTTCACAAATCTCTGAAATTAAAGGATTTGAATGGGGTACGAATTCCAGTCCGGAAGGTCTAAATCAAGGCTTGACACATGCCTTTACTTTGACTTTTCATTCCAATTCGGATCGAGACGCATACCTGCCTCATCCAGCACACAAGGACTTTGGGGGAATTGTAGGTCCTCATTTGGATAAAGTGACAGTATTGGATTATTGGACTAAACCTTGATTATTTGTTGTAGGGGAGTGAGCTTTCACCGGATTTTGTAAACTCACCGGCATTGATCACTTCTGATACGACAAATTCACTGGCACCTCTCCAAGGTAGCATGCCATTGTATTCCTTGTAGCGCAGTTCAAGGTGCTTGCCAGAATTGCGCTCCAGGATTTCCGCGACTTTGGGATCAGTGACGCTGAACCTGAATTCATTGCTTTGCAAAGCACCTGAGGTTGGGCTTTGGAAGCCTTCTTGAACCATCCTGCCCTCCCAAGTTTTGAATACTACGCCCTTTTTTACAAAATAATTTAAACTTCCGGCCTTCACGCCCTCACCGAATACAAAAAAGAATTTCCACCAAAAAAAGATTCCGAGTACCAAAACGAGAACTAAGCCGGCTATCAAACCAAATTTTTTCATAATGCAGGATTTATTCTTTAAAGATAATCAGAGGGATACTCAAAAGTAGATTTTATCAAAAATAAACCAGATGATTGAATGTAAGTTTAAAGGTTATGCAAAAGTCAATTTACGACTCTGGTGATTCTAACCTCCTTCCTTTTCAGGGAGAAACGATTTTTTATTCGGAGTTTTTTCAAAAAGAACTTTCCGATCATTACTTGGAAAAACTCCAGACTACATTAGCCTGGAAACACGAGCCCATTCGAATGTTCGGGAAAATGGTCATGCAGCCGCGCTTGACAGCTTTATATGGAGATGAGACTCGACCATATGGATATTCAGGTATTTCCATGACTCCTTTGGTTTGGACCGTAGAGTTGAAGGAAATGAAAGACAAACTTCAGGAGTTTACAGGAATTGAATTCACACATGTCCTATGCAATTACTATCGGGATGGACAAGATAGCATGGGCTGGCATCGGGATAATGAAGCTGTATTAGGTAAAAATCCAAGCATTGCCTCCATCACATTTGGAGCTACACGAATGTTTCAAATCCGGCATTATGAATCGAAAGGCCATAAAATAGACATTCCACTCTCACACGGCAGCCTGTTGATGATGTCTGGCGAAAGCCAGCATCATTGGGAACATCAGATTCCAAAAACAAAGAAGATCCTTGGTCCTAGAATTAATTTGACTTTTAGAAAACTGCTCTGATAATAGGGGAAAAGTGATGGTTCTAAAAAGAAAAGGCCACCGAATGGTAGCCTTTTACTCAACAATCAATCCACCAACCATAAATAATCTCCATACCCCGCTGATTGCATATCTTTTTTCGGGATAAATTTCATTGCCGCCGAATTCATACAATATCTCAAATTTGTCGGGGCAGGACCGTCATAAAAAACATGTCCTAAATGGCTACCTCCCAATTTACTTCGAACTTCGACACGTGTCATTCCCATTTCTTTATCTATCGGCTTATCAATGATTCTGGCATCTATCGGTTTGGTGAAACTCGGCCAGCCAGAACCTGATTCATACTTGTCTTTAGAACTGAATAATGGGGCCCCTGAAACAATGCACACGTAAATTCCATCCTCTTTATTACCGTTGTACTCGTTTTTAAATGCATATTCTGTCGCATCCGCCATGGTCACTTCATATTGAAGCGGAGTAAGTGTTTTCTTGAGTTCAGCTTTTGGAGTTGCGACATATTTTTTCTCACTCAATTCTGGCCAATGTTGCTTGATGAAAGCATCTCTACCGCTGCCTGTTCTGTAAGCATAATACTCTTTCGGGCTCTTTTTATAATAGTCCTGATGATAATCCTCTGCTGCGTAGAAGTTTATGTATTTAATGATTGGAGTGGCAATGGGCTTTTTGAATCTGCCTGACTTATCCAATCTGCTTTTTGAGTCTTCGGCAACTTTCTTTTGCTCCGCATCATGGAAGAAAATCGCAGACTCATATTGTGAACCTCTATCATAAAATGAACCACCGACATCGGTAGGATCATAAGTTTGCCAGAAAATATCCGCTAATTCCGAGTAGCTGATCACTTCAGGATCAAAAGTGATTTGGACTGCTTCTTTATGGGAAGTTTTTCCTGAGGAAACTTCTCCATAAGTGGGATTCTTTTCTTTACCTCCCGAATAACCGGAAATGACCGAAATCACGCCATCAAGGCCCTCAAATGGTGCTTCAACACACCAAAAACAACCTCCGGCAAAAGTGGCTAATTGAGTTTTGGAAGAAAAAACAACTTTTTCTACTCCTTCAGGAGATTGGTCCGAGGAGGCGACCGATTCGGTTAAATTATTGGAGCAGGCCATTAATAGGCTGACTAGTAAGGTGATCATCATCATGGGTATTTTTTGCAAATTTTGCATCTGGTGAAGGTTCTACTGATTTACTTCAATTTTTGGTCAACTTTTTGACAATAGGTTAACATGCAATCGCTTGCTTCTGTTCGCATCAAGTTCTTAAAAGCTCTTAATTCTATTTAAGACAAAGTACGGCACTTGAGGAATTATGGATTGTCAGTTAGGTTACATTTCAAGCAAGTATTACGACATAAGTTAAAATTAACTCTTGAGTATATGATAAGTACAAAAAAATCCCTTCTTGTTGTTCTTTTATTTATGGGTGTAACCCTATCGTCCCAAGCTCAACAAGGTTCAGGCTTTGGATTCAAAGGGGGGATGAATTACAATACCAGCGGAAAATACTTCAAGGATGCCAGACAAATATTTTCCAAACCGGGTGAAAATATGGGTTATCATCTTGGGATATTTTTTCAATTGTCCAGTTACGACATCGCCTTGAGACCGGAGATGATCTATACCAAATCTCAGTTTACAACTGATTTGGGATCTGTGGATTTTCAGCGAGTTGACCTTCCGGTATTAGTGAAAATGAGACTTTTCAAAGTAATCGGCTTTTCAGTTGGACCTTCTTTACATTATACTTTTGATGAGAAGTTTTCCAAGCCTGAGAATTTTGAGAAAACCGATCCTTTTGGTCTTGGATTTCAGTTGGGATTGGGAGTCAACTTGGGTCCTGTTGGGCTGGATTTGCGTTTTGAGCGAGAACTCAATGAGCGCAAATATTCTTTTGAAAATGTACTGGGGAACAAAGATTACAAAAACCAGCAGTTAATTCTCGGGCTTTCCTTTATGATTCCGGGCAAAAAAATCAAGTAATTAGCTGGCTTTCGTTCTTCGGTCTCCGGTCTTCATTCTCCGGTCTTCCAACACCTAAACCAAGGTAAATTCGCTAAGGATAGGAGAGCTGCTTTCTGTTTACACTCCTTAAATAAAAACCCATTTCAATTTTCAATGATTTCTCTATCTTAACCAGACCAAAATAATCTGTCTGGTTTATGATCAAAAATGTTACGGTACTTGGGCTGTTGAGTTTGATGCTGTGGAGTTGTGCCAAAAAAGACGAAGATCCTTTCGCAACCATCCGTCCGGAAGAAAGTCGTTTCACCAAAATCACCCTTGTCGAAAAACTCAACGAACCTATGGAAATTGAGGTTCTGGACAATTTTGACGTACTTTTTATTGAACGAGCAGGGAAAATCAGAAAGTATGTTTCTGAAAGTGGTCAAATCGAAGAGATTGGTTTTTTGGACGTTTATTCACAAGCTGAAGATGGGCTATTAGGTTTAGCTCGAGATCCAAAATTCGCTCAAAATCAATGGATTTATCTTTACTATTCACCGGTGGGTGAATTAGAAATCAACCGTCTTTCTCGATTTACACTAGTAGATGGACTTCTGGATAAATCCACGGAGAAGATCATGTTGGAGGTACCCGTTTTCAGAGGTTGCTGCCATTCCGGTGGTTCGTTGGAGTTTGATTCCAAAGGCAATTTATTTTTGAGCATGGGAGATGATTCCACTCCATTTGAATCTGATAATTACAATCCAATTGATGAGCGTGTTGGTCGTCCGGGAAATGTCGATGCTCAAAAGACTGCGGGTAACTCCAATGACCTACGCGGATCAATCATTCGTATTACCCCTCAGCCAGATGGGACCTATACAATTCCTGAAGGCAATCTTTTCCCGGTAGGCACACCAAATACTCGACCTGAAATCTATGTGAAGGGTAACAGAAACCCATTTCGGATTGGAATTGATCAGAGAAATGGTAATCTCTTTTGGGGAGAAGTTGGTCCTGATGCATCCGTAGATAGTTTAAGACGTGGACCAAAAGGTCACGATGAGTTTAATTTGGCCACGAAGCCGGGATATTTTGGCTGGCCTTACTTTGTGGGTAACAACAAGGCTTACTGGAAGTATGATTTTGAGAAGCAGGAAAGCCTTTTTGAATTTGATCCCGCTGCACCCAAAAACACTTCTCCGAACAGTACAGGAATTGAAATCCTTCCTCCAGCAACTCCAGCCTTGATTTGGTATCCATATGATGAGTCTGTGGAGTTTCCAATGTTGGGAACGGGAGGAAGAAATGCAATGGCCGGACCGGTTTACTATCGGGGAGATTATGAAGCTTCGGATGTCCGTTTCCCTGGATATTTTGATGGAAAGGGGATCTTTTACGATTGGATGAGAAACTGGATTTTCACAGTGACGCTGACGGAGGATTTCCAATACGACACGATGGAGCGATTTATGCCGTCCACTGTTTTTGACAAACCGGTGGACATGCAGTTTGCAAAGGATGGTTCACTTTACGTTCTGGAGTATGGGACTTTCTGGAGTTCTCAAAATGACGATTCTGGGATTTATCGAATTGAATTTGCCTCAGGAAATAGAAAGCCAAGCGTTCAAGCTTCTGCTGATAAACTAATTGGCGCTACACCTTTGACGGTCAACTTTTCTTCTGAAGGAACTACGGATTTCGATCCAGGAGATCAGCTTTCCTATACCTGGGATTTTGGAAATGGAGAAAAATCAAATGAACCGAATCCAGCTTTTGTGTTTTCAAAACCTGGCGTTTTTCCTATTAAGCTAACTGTCAAAGACAAAGAGGGAGCAAGCGCTGAGGCAAATCTCGAAGTCAAAGTTGGTAATGAAGCACCAAAAGTTGAAATCGATTGGAAAGCTAACAAAAGTTTCTATTTCGGTCCGGAATCGGTGTCTTATCAAGTCAATGTAAGTGATGTCGAAGATGGTGTAATTGATCCATCCCGAGTGAATTTCAGCATTGACTACTTGGAGGGAGGATACGATCTGATCCAAATCGGACATCAGCAGGAGCAGATTCACCCCGGAGAATCATACATCACCCAAGCCGGTTGTAAGGCCTGTCATGCGATCGAAAAGGAATCTGTAGGTCCAAATTATACCGAAGTATCCAAGAAATATGCAAATCAGACTGATGCCAAAACTTATCTTGCTGGAAAGATCATCAATGGTGGTGGAGGAGTGTGGGGAGAACGTGTGATGCCGGGTCATCCTCAACTGGAGGCAGATCAAGTGGACAAAATGGTGGACTTCATTCTTGGTATTGCCAATCCAAATTCCAAGGGAAGTGCCTTGCCACTTTCAGGACAATTCAAGCTGGATAAAATCCAAAATCAGGAAGGTTACTATCTCATCCAGGCCGCATACGAAGACAAAGGAGCAAATGGAATCGGGCCGCAAAAAACATTTATTCAATTGAACTTGAGAAATAGTCTCGTTCGGGCATCATCTGCAAATCAGCTTCAGGATGTAGCCAAAGCTAATGGTCCGCAATTCCAGTTCGTGAAGTTTACGGCAAAGGATGCGTGGATAAAATTTGAAAATCTTGACCTAACTGGAATTTCATCCCTAGAATTAGCTTTGAATCCCGGAAATACCAAAGGAAAACTTCAGGTGAGAGTAGGTAGTCCTGATGGCAAACTGATCGGAGAGACGGCTGCCTTGAGCAAAGAAGATCGACCAAAAAATGTGGAAGGCCAGTATTTTCCTGTGAACATGAAATTGACTGTAGTACAGGATTTTCAGGATTTATATATCGTATTTCAACCTGAGAGTGAGGTGTCAATTTGGAATACTTTCAACATGAATACGATTAAGTTTATTCGATAAATCGAAAGGCCTGAAATCTTCAGATTTCAGGCCTTTTTTTATCATGAATTAAAATTTAGTATTGATGTTCAGTTGTTTACATTAGAAAAATTAACTTAATAAATCTTATAGCATTTTGAGTTTCAATAAGGTATAAATAGTTTTAGTAGTATTCTTTTTAACTAACTAAACTATGAAATATCTCTATTGGATTACACTGTTGTTTCTTTTAGCGTTTTGCGCTGAAAAGGCTGAAACTGAAAAAAAGTTTGTTGACAAGTTCTCAATCTCTTTTGACACAGTTATGGTTGATTCTGATGGGGAGTTTATTGACCTTAGGGATAACCTTTTTTTCTCAGGACTATCTCCTGACAAAAGCTATTTGATCAATTTTAATCGGACCGACGTGGAATCCGAGCGAATTAATTTGGACGAATTGGTTTTTGAGAAAAGGATCAAGTACGAAAAAGAGGGTCCCAATGGAATAGGAACCATGATTAGTTCCTTAAATGTGTCTGATTCTGATCAAGTTCTGGTGTGGTTTTACGGGCTCTATGCGTTTTTTGACCAAAATGGAGTGAAAACTAGAGATTTGGAGTTGGACAAAATCGCACCGGATCAACTTCTTGGTTCTGAAGTATATCCTCAAACCATTTATGAAGATCTCCAAAATAAAAACCGAGTGATTGGGCTTTTCTTTGAGTGGAAAGAAAATATTTATTTCCTTGTTGAATTTGATTTAGCTAATCGAATTTCAAGAAAGATTGAGCTTCCGGAATTCGCCAAAATCAATGAATACAAAACGGAAATCCTCATTAACGGGAATTTCGCCGGTAATTTAGGAGGATCAGTTTTTTCAACTCAAGGTCCAGATAAATTGGTGCTTTCATCATCTGTCATCAATGAAATTCAGATTTTCGATTTGGTTAAAGACAGCTTATTTTCCAAAAGTTGGGAGACTCCCTTATTGGGAGCGAAGCGAAAATATATCGGGCCAAAACAATTTGAGTATTCCATTGAGGAAATGGAGGATATTTCTAAAAAATCAGAGGAGGATATCAACTATGGTGAATTTATCTGGGATGAAGTCAATGAAAAGTTTTACCGATTTTCCAGCAAAAAGAAATTAACGGAAAGCAAAAATGAAGAAGGATATTACACAATTATGAGTGCTGAGGTTTTTCTCAGTGTTTTCGATAAAGAACTGGAACTTATAGGCGAAGCCCTAATTCCTGAAATCACTACAGCTCCCAAAAAACATTTCACCAAAGACGGAAAAATCTGGATTTTTGAGAATATCGATGATGAATTGGCTTTTATAAGATTGACTTTTAATTAATCATTCTGTATATCCGCTTCTTTGCCAGTAAACCAAAATGGCCTCGTCCCGATAGCTATCGGGACGGCCTCCAGATTCTGGTTGTT
The DNA here is from genome assembly GCF_046296635.1 of Algoriphagus sp. Lineage (GTDB taxonomy): Bacteria > Bacteroidota > Bacteroidia > Cytophagales > Cyclobacteriaceae > Algoriphagus. Next base: position 49,997 of record NZ_JBKBKZ010000036.1, read on the forward strand.
TATGGGAGGGGTGGGGAATTCGGTGGAGGCGCGATGTTGGGCCCACCCAAAAAAAAAAAAAA
>NZ_JBKBKZ010000037.1:0-37577 GCF_046296635.1 Algoriphagus sp.
ATTTGGCTGGAAAGAACTTTCATCTTCCTAGGTTTTTAAGTTAATTTATAACACACACGCCTCGTGGCGCACCAGATATACACAGATTTTTTTGTCTACGTGATTATAGAATCTCATAGTTATTTAAGCGAAGCGCATACTCTGTGACCTCAAAAAAGGCTGCCAGTGCACTGAATGAATGAAGTTCTTTACCCATCGATTCCTTAAAAAACTTTTCCTTTTCGAAAACCTTTGCGTTCATGGTGCTTTTTGCGGTAAATAAAAAAAACCTTCAGAGTTTTTAAACTCCAAAGGCTTCTAATTTTTCAAAATCTGGGTTGTGCTGCTTCTCCAGAAGCTGCACTTACAATGCAATAATGCTGCTTCAGGAGAAGCAGCATAACGGTGGAATTCCCAAAGTCAATCAAGCGAAGCGCATACTTTGTGATCTCAAAAAAGGCTTCAAGTGCTTTGAAAGACTGAAGTTCTTTTCATTCATTGACTCCTCGAAATCTGTCTCTCAGTGAGCTCAGTGGTAAAATTTTTATGTAAGAGCCTATGGTAATGTCTATATAACCTTTGCGGTATTTCGTGTCCTTCGTGGTTTAAAAACAAAAAAACTTTCGAGGTTCTTGAAAACCTCAAAGGTTAATTTAGTGGAATTTCTCAAGTTTAATCAAGCGAAGCGCATTCTCTGTGGCCTCAAAAAAGGTCTCCAATGTCAATCGAGAATGAGGTTCTTTCTGAAAATGCCAATTCGAATAATAATCTCTCAGAAAACTTTGCGTTTCTTAGCGTCCTTTGCGGTTTAAAACAAAAAAACCTTCGAGGTTCTTAAAAACCTCAAAGGTTATCACTTCCTCGCCAAAGCTCTTTTTGCAGCTTTCACAATATTCTCAGCATTCAAGCCATATTTTTCAAGCAATTGAGTGGGAGTGCCTGACTCGCCGAAGCTGTCATTTACGCCTACATATTCTAAAGGAGCTGGATTGTTTCGGATCAAAGTCTGCGCAATGCTGTCGCCCAAACCACCATTAATCTGATGCTCTTCGGCAGATACGGCACAACCTGTCTTTATCACTGATTCCAAGATCGCTTCTTCATCCAAAGGCTTGATCGTATGGATATTGATCACTTCGGCATGAATTCCTTCTTCTCTCAGCATCGCTTCCGCTACTACCGCTTCCCAAACCAAATGGCCGGTTGCAAAGATCGTCACGTCCTTGCCGTCGATCATCTTCCAGGCTTTTCCAATTTCAAACTTCTGATCAACAGGAGTGAAGATTGGCCAGCTTGGACGTCCAAATCTTAAGTAAACCGGTCCTTCATAGTCGGCAATAGCCAAAGTCGCAGCTTTCGTTTGGTTGTAGTCACATGGGTTGATCACCGTCATGTGAGGGAGCATCTTCATCATGCCCAAATCCTCCAAAATCTGGTGTGTCGCACCATCTTCTCCCAAAGTCAAACCTGCGTGAGATGCACAGATTTTCACATTTTTATTGGAATAGGCTACGGATTGACGGATTTGGTCATATACTCTGCCGGTGGCAAAGTTTGCGAATGTTCCAGCGAAAGGGATTTTTCCACCAATGGTTAAACCAGCAGAAATGCCAATCATATTGGCTTCTGCAATTCCTGTTTGGAAAAATCTTTCTGGGAATTCTTTTTGGAAATCGCCCATTTTCAGTGATCCGATCAAGTCAGCACAAAGGCCAACTACATTAGGATTTCTTCTTCCTGCTTCCAGGAACCCATCTCCGAATCCTGATCGGGTATCTTTTTTTTCTGTATAAGTAAATTTTAAGTCTAAGCTCATGATCTAGTCTGTTGGAGGGAAAAATTAATAATCGCCGAGAGTTTCTTCCAATTGGCCTAATGCATTTGCCAATTGCTCGTCGTTCGGAGGGGAACCGTGCCATTTGTGTGTACCAACCATGAAATCGACTCCAAAGCCCATTTCTGTACCGAGCAAGTTCACCACTGGTTTGCCTTTACCTGTCATAGACTTAGCTTTTTCCAATCCTTCAATGACGGATTTCATGTCATTGCCTTTTCTAATTTCATTCACTTCCCAGCCAAATGCTTCCCATTTAGCTTTCAGATCAAAAAGGTCCATGATCTTTTTCGTAGGACCATCGATCTGTTGACCATTGAAATCCACCGTAGCAATCAAATTGTCAACTTTGTGATGCGTAGCATACATTGCTGCTTCCCAAATCTGTCCTTCCTGCAATTCTCCGTCACCCATCATCACATAGACAAGCTTGTCATCTTTGTCGATCTTCTTAGCCTGAGCGACGCCCAATGCCACAGAAAGTCCCTGACCCAAAGATCCCGAAGCAACGCGGATACCCGGCAAATGCTCGTGTGTAGCAGGGTGACCCTGAAGTCTGGAGTTCAATTTTCTGAACGTTTTCAGTTCAGAAACCGGGAAATATCCGCTACGAGCAAGCACTGAATACCAACCAGCGGATAAGTGTCCATTAGAAAGGAAGAAAAGATCTTCACCTTTTCCATCCATCTTGAAATCAGGATTGTGATGCAGCTGATCGAAATACAGTGCGACGAAAAATTCAGCGCATCCAAGTGGTGCACCCGGGTGACCGGACTGAACAGCGTGAACCATTCGTAACACGTCTCTTCTGAGCTGAGTAGCGATTTTTTGGAGTTGTTCGATTGATTGTTTTTCCATTACGGAGGTTTATTTTAGGATTTGAGCAGTATGATTTTTGGTGTCAACCTTTGAAATAATTTCAGCAATTTTCCCCTGCTCATCAATCACAAAAGTTGTTCTGGCAGTGCCCATGTATTTACGGCCATACATGGATTTTTCTACCCAGGTACCATACGCCTCGTGCACTTTCAGATCAATATCTGCGATGAGAGAAAAGGGGAGTGCTTGCTTTTCAATGAATTTTTGATGGGATTTTTCAGCATCGGAGCTGATGCCTAAGACTACATAACCTGCTTTCAGGAGTGTGTCGTAATTGTCTCGAAGGTTGCATGCCTGAGCAGTACAGCCGGGAGTTGCATCTTTTGGATAAAAGTAAAGCACGACTTTTTTTCCTTTGTAATCGGAGAGTTTGATAGTTTCTCCTGTTTCAATTTTTGCTTCGAATTCTGGAGCCTTTTGGCCAACTTCTAATGACATAATGTTTTTTTTTGAATGGAACAAAGATTAAGAAATGGTGCCTTTCCACTCAGCAACGTTGCCGGCCATGTCGGTCACCTTGAGTAAAACAGCTCCTCGGAGCGGTTGTTTATCCAAAGTCTCGGACCAAATCACGGCTTGCTTGTGCTCGTAGCGCATCAAAACCCATTTTCCATCTACAAAAGCCTCGAAGCTTTTGATTCCGGAAAGATTATCCTTGATCGTAAATCTCATTTCTTGACCATTGACGCTTATTGGGGTAATTGTTGGTTTGACATCATCAACGCCCAAAACAAAACTACCAAAATTTCTGGTTTTGAAGCGGATTTGTCCACCTTCCCATTCGCCTCCGGCAAAAGATCTTGAACCATTTGGTGAACGGAGATACACATGAGTACGGCTTTTGTCACCGGAATAGCCACTTACATCCCATGTAACCTCGATAGGATTCCAAAGGTATTCAGAGGTTTCATGAAGTCGCAAGACTGGAGCAGATGCCGAACCAGTAATACCTGCTCTCAGGTAAAGATCCTCCAAAAGACTGTTTTCCTCTGTTCGAATTTTAAATCCATTTGTCGCCAGCATATATTCCTTTCCCAACGGGAAGTGTCCAACCAAGTCGGGAATCAATATTTCTGAACAGAGGTCAATTTTTGAAGGGATGCCAAATCTTAAACCCCAGAGGTAGGTTCGAGTCTGTGAGTCCTGGTAAGCTGGAAGAATTTCATAGACCGTATTACCAATAAAAAATTTCGCTAATCCTCCCTTGGTCGTCTGTGCGACTTTGATCTTCATGTGATGTTTGGTATAGCTAGTTTGAGCTTTAGCCGGTGCGGCACCATCCGAAACAGTAGAGTCTAAGTCTGTCCCTGTCAGGGTCAAATTGACTAAACGTGGATTATTATAGGCATCCAGAAGTTTTATAGTGACTGCTCTCTTTTCTCCACTTGGTATTTCAAAATATCCGGTTCCTGGAGTGTTTGGAGTGAAAAAATCAAACTTCAAATTGGGCTGATGGTAAAGGCGAGTGAAGCGATTCTGATGTGTATGCAGTAGAAAATGACGGGTGTAATTGAAGTCCACTCGATCAATATTCATCGCATAGAGTAATCCGGAATCGTCAGAAACTTCGAATTTCGGAAAGCCATTTTGGTTTTCTGCTCCGTCAAGTTTGTCGTATGCTTGAATTTCCAGCCCGACTCTGCCAGTCACTCGGATTGTTTCAGGAATTCGGTAGCTAGCACCACTGAGGACGGGAGTAAGTTCGATACGTTGAAATTTTCCATTCACTCGGCTGTCAATTTCCAGTGGGACGATCGCAATTTTCTGAGGAGTGGGAGGGATGTTATCCAGGATTTCTGTAAAACCTGCCAAAAGCGGATCCATTGCCCGATCCAAACTGTCTCGAATTTCAAAGTGAAGGTGCGGACCGCCCGAGCTTCCGGTATTTCCTCCATTGGCAATTAGCTCCCCTCTTTTGACAGGCAGTTCCCCAATACCCGGAAATATTTCCAGTTCATTGGCTTTAGCTTCATACATTTTCTGCCGCATCCACTCGGTCAGCTTGGGATTGAAATTGCGCAAGTGACCATAGAGTGTAATGTGTCCTGTTGGATGCTTGAGGTAGATGACATTTCCATAGCCAAATGAGGAAACCTTAATGCGATGAATCCAGCCATCCGCTGCAGCATAGATCGGTTCACCTTCAGTCCCACCAAATTTGTAATCCAATCCTGTATGGAAATGGTTGGGTCTTAATTCAGAAAAATTCCCAGACAGGTAATTTCTTGCTCCGGGTTTGACTGGAGATCGGAAAATTCCTTTTTCGATTTGTTGGGCTGATAGTCCAGATACTGTCAAAAAGACAAGAAATAGGGTAAAAGAGCGTAGGTTATTTAACTTCAAAATCAAGCATTTTTTCTGTTCCAATAAAACCAGTCAGGTGATCCCCAACTTTGACGGGCCCAACTCCGGCGGGTGTACCGGTGTAGATGAGGTCGCCTTTCTTCAACGTGAAGAACTGGGAAACGTAGGAGATTATTGTAGCAAAATCGAAAAGCATCAAACTTGTATTTCCCTTTTGTCGGAGTTCTCCATTGATTTCCAGATGGAAGTCGATGTCCTTTAGATCTGCAAAATCACTAACAGGTTTAAAGTCACCAATTGGTGCTGAACCATTAAATGCTTTTGCGATTTCCCACGGGAGACCTTTGGCCTTACATTGATCCTGCAAATCCCTTGCTGTAAAATCAATCCCCAGCCCAATCTCTTCAAAATACCGATGTGCAAACTGAGGTTGGATATATTTTCCTTCTTTGGAAATCTTAAGCACTAGCTCAACTTCATGATGAATATTTTCTGAAAAATCGGGGTAGAAAAACGGAGCGCCGCCTTTTAATAATGCGGTGTCAGGCTTGAGAAAAACGACTGGTTTTCCGGATTTTTCATTTTTAAGTTCTTCAATATGAGCCGCATAATTGCGACCAATGCAGATGATTTTCATGGAATTTTTCTCGGGGTTTTGCCAAAGCACTTTGGCTTCGAAACCGTGAAAATAAGGATATCTGTGTCAAAAACAGGGTTGAACAAAGGGAAACTGGGAACTTTTATTCGGAAGGTTTGAATCGAATAAGGAGATTACCTGAAGCATCAAAAAAATCCAAGAATCCATCAGCAGTGATTTCATATTCGACCGTATTACCTACAAATCCAAAATCTGCTTGAGAAGAGGGGTTTTGGGCAAGGCAAATTTTGCTAATGTCCAATCGGCCGTAGCCTGCTGCCAGTTGAATTTTTCTTTCTCCCACTTCACCAAGACCTGTTTCACCGTAAGCACATCCCCCAGAGACATAAAGTGATCGGTTCAGTTTGATTATTCGAATATGAATTGGAAAGTAAGCTATCCCGGGAATTGGAACATTTTGCCAGTTGCCCTCAATTCTCCAAACCAAATCTTTTCTCTTCTCTAGGATGGATTTGAGTTTATATTTTTCAGGAGGAGTATTTTCTTCGACCTTGACTTTGAGTCTGTAAATATATCCTTCCTCAAATTTGAAGCCTTTGATTTCGAAGTTTTCACTTTTTAAATTCCAATTAGAATAATTCAGCTCTTCTGACTCTTGGATCAGTAGTGAAAGACCAGGCTCTGCATAGGGAGGGAGGCTTTTATCTTATCGGTAAGGGTAAACCCAAATGGTTTTCTCCTCATTTTCCGAACAGGAAAAGAAAAGAACAACGATAACTAATAACAAATAACGGCTTTTCATATCAATTCAATTTTTCCCAAACCGCAACTTCTCCCTCGTTTTCGCTGTAAAACGTTAGGACATTCCCTTCTCTTTTGAAATTCCGAGTAATTCCTGGAAAGGCTGGAATCAGCAATACATTAGGACACGCTATTTGTGTTGAAATAGTAGTTCCGAATGATAGGATTTTATCTGGACCTACTTTTTGAATTTCAAGTGTTATGTGATTACAACCATCAGAAGATCCTGCCATTCTGATTCCGGGCAATATTCCAACTGATTGACCTTTCGGGAAGTTTTCGTTTGGAAGGTCTTCACCCATGTATTTTTTAACTTTCCAGCCTCCTTCGATTAGCTCATAGTAGTCCTTTTCTTCAGCTAAAACTCTGATTAATTTTCTCCTAATCTCTCCAGTAGTCGTGTTTTCGATTTTTCTAACCAAGATCTTTTGGATGAATGTTGGTTTAAAAGTAAAGCCCTCAATTTCTAACGGGATTCTTTCCAATGACAACCAATTATAATCAAACTCAGCCGCGTGGCTAATTCCTAAGCATGAGGAAGGTTTGTTTGATGTTGATTCGCATGGAACAGTATAGCTATATACCCAAAAAGTTTCTTCAATGCCTTGTGGCTCTTAATTTTCCGAACAGGAATAGAGGAAAAAAATAACAGGAAGTAATGTCCAGAGGCTCCGCTTCATGAGAAAGATAAATTTTAGCTCTAACCAAACTTAAATTCTATCTCTGAAAGCAAGTCAATCAAAATCGCAAAATCTAAAATTTTTATTCTCAGATTTTGCAAAGTGAACTATAAGCATGAATCTTAAATCAAGCTTAAAACTTGATTTTTTTAACTTCTTTGAGAAGTTTCTCAGTCCATCTTTGATACATTAAACCAGACGAGTGAAGTTGATCTTCCACCAACATTTCAGGCCTAGCACCGATGTTGCGATAGTCTTCCGTAATATCAATAAAAGTGATTCCGTATATTTTGCAGATGGCTTTTTTGGCTGAGTTATAGGCGTCAATTTCTCTCGCTACTTTTGCTTGATCAGACTTTCTATTGACTGCAAAAGGTGTCACACCCCAGTCAGGAATCGAGAGAACCACGACATGATCTGTGGTTCCCCTTGCAAAAATAATTGCTCGGTTCAGCATCAACTCAAAATCCCTTTCAAAATCTTCAACAGGTCTGCCACGGTATTGATTATTGACTCCGATAAGTAAGGTGACGAGATCATACCCTTCTCTTTTTGTGCTTGCAGCGTTTATTCCTGCATCCAATTCATCTACTGTCCAACCTGTTTTTGCAATGATCTGGGGTGCGGAGAAATTTAACTTTCCTGCTTTGTTAAGTTCATTGACCAATTGCACAGGATAGCGGTCTTTTTCCGGAACTCCTTCTCCAATAGTGTAGCTGTCGCCAAGTGCGAGGTAGGTTAATTGTGGTATTTTGGGCATAGTGTCTGAAATATCAGTGGACTTGCAGCTAATTAAACTGAACGATAAGAAGAAGTAAAATATTAATCGCATAATGAATTAGAAATTGCGTGTAAGGTATATCTGATTTCGCAAACAGTGTCTGCGCAATTGGTTGAATTGACTGAAAGCGAGACTAACTACTATGTATATCCGCAATTCTGCAAGAAACCAAATTTTCTTAAGTTTCACCTCGACTTCCCACCACGGCGGGCAAGCTGCTCGGTGTCCGTTAGTTTTTGTTTTAAGGGAGGGGTGGAATATGCGGCGCAGCAGCTTATTCCACCCCTCCCTTAAAACACCTGAAGTCCGGTGGCCGAGCGAAGTCGAGGCCATTTTGATCTACTTGCAAAGAAGAGGTAAATAATTATAACTAATCAAGAAAAGACTTGCTCCAAAATCGAAAATGTTCCGGCATCAGCATCCATTTTAACTTTTGCCCCTACGGGAATGATGAATTGTTTCGGAATATGCCCGATCATAGCCCCGGTATAAGCAGGAATTTTAAGGGGAAGAATATAATGATCCATGATCTGATCTACTGTAAACGCACCATAGCCGCCACCCGGAGTGCAACCCGAACATTGACCGAAAATAAAGCCTTTGATTTTCGCCAAAGTACCATTCAATTGAAGCGTACTCATCATCCGATCAATGCGATAAGGATCTTCTCCAATGTCTTCGATAAATAAAATAGAATCCTTGAAATCAGGATAATATGGGGTTCCGGATAAAGCTGAAAGTACGGTCAAATTTCCTCCTAAAATTTTCCCTTCCACGATTCCACCTCTTAGCGTTTGAATCCGATTTCCTTTGATCACTAGGTCATCCCCTTTAGTTTGCTCGTTTTGAAACGTAACCAACTCCTTCTCAAAAAAGACCTTTTCGAATTGTTTCACATTAAAACTGTTCCAACTGCCGGTTCCGTTTTGACCGTGAAAGGTGATCAAACCGGTTTGGCTATAAATCGCACAAAGCAAAGCCGTGATGTCCGAATAGCCCAAAAGTGGTTTCGGATTGGCTTTGATCTTTTTGTAATCAATCAGTGGGAGAATTCTCGCTGCACCCGAACCTCCTCTGATGCAGATGAGGGCCTTCACCTCGTCATCAGCGAACATGGAATTCAGGTCTTTTGCCCGCTCTTCATCGGTTCCAGCCAAGTGGCCAAATCGATTTTGAAGGTTTTCTCCAAGTTTCACTTTAAAACCCAATGCCCCCATCGCTTCTTTGGCGTAGGTGAATTCCATCCGATCGGCTGTAGCAGCAGAAGGACTGATGATTCCGACCGTATCACCTTTTTGGATTGATTTGGGCAAAAGAGTTCGCAGCTCCATACTTTGCTTGGAATCAAAACCTAGAAAAGGAGTGGTTACTGCCAGCAACCCAAATGACTTGATGAAATTGCGCTTGTTCATGATTGAGGGATTTTGGATGAAAATAAGTGCTTTTTTTTGAAGAAAGACACAAGATGTGAGACCGAAGACACAGAGACCGGAGAAAGAAACTTACCAAGCACCCTTTCCTTACAAACTTCCCAACCTCCCAAACCTCCAACCAAAATTTTCCCACAGACCTGACTGCCGTCAGGCAAGTTTAACACAGAAAAGGACACAGACCTGCCTGCCGCCAGGCAGGTTTGCGCAGATTCTTTTGATTGAGAAGGGATAGTAAGATTTTCTATTCTCTTTTTGTTCAAAAATCTCAAAGAAAAACCCTGCCAAATGACAGGGTTTCGTTTAATTTTTTGCTTCCAACAAAAGCTTCTCCAACTGCTCCATCATTGGTTTGAGTGTTTTATCATATTTCCTGATCCGCCTCCTGATACTGAAATGCATAAAACCCAAAATCATTAGCGTCAACCCAAGGTGTATTGCTATTCTTATGCCACCTGAAAGTGTAGCAAGCAAAACGAAATAGGCGACATTAAGCGCAATTGCTAATAGAACCGCATAGAAATACATGTGCTTTCCTGCGATTGTGTAACGCTGACGAAGTTTTTCAAGTTGGATTTTTAAATATTCCCTGTTGGAAAAACTGTCAGAGTCGTCGCTAGGCCTGACCACCGAACTGAAACTTAACCAAGCTACCCAAATCATCGCCACCGCAATCACGAGAAGGCTTAGCAAAATCGCTTGACTTTCTTGCCAGGGCATAACTAGGAACAAGAAAATAAGTGTGGCAGGTGTGATGATTGCGATGGATATTTTTTCGCGTCGTTGCTTTTGCTCGGTCTTTTTCAGGCCTTCGATCAAATTGTTCAGATCAAAATCACTTGCTTTTTGACTCTGCCAAAGTTGTTGTATATCGTTGAAATTAGTTTCCATGAGGTTGAGGATTGAGTTTTTGGGTTAAAGCTGCTTTGATGCGGTTGACTTTGACTGCGACATAGTTTTCAGAAATCCCGCTGATCTCTGCTATGGCTTTGTAAGCGGTATTTTCCAAAAGAAGTGTGGCAATCACCCGGTCCAATTCCGGCAGTTCGTTGATGGCTTCGTAAAGCATTTGGATGCGGATTTCCTGTTCTGAGTTAAAGTTTTCGGGTTCGGATAGATCCAGATTTGCAGGCATTTCGGTTTGCTTTTCGTCCTTTTTCTTTTCCCTTGCGGAAAAAGTCAGGGCAGTGTTGTACGCAATTCGAAAGATCCAGGTGCTGATATCGCTTTCACCTTTGAAGCTGTCCAAATACCGCCAAATCTTGATCAGAATTTCTTGGAAAAGGTCATTGGCCAATTCCTTTTCCCTAACAAAACCCAGGCAAAGACGGTACACCTTGTCTTTATGACTTTGGTATAATGCTTCGAATTGAATTTCCTTATGACTTTTCATTTTATGAAGGCACTTACTTTTTCAATAAACCATTCTGGGTTGTCCCACATGATGAAGTGGTGTGCAGTTGGCGCCATTTCAATTTGGACATTATTTGCAAGTTGGTATTGAGATTCAAAAGTTTTTTTGGCGCTTTCTTCAGTCAATCCATATGCTTTGCCCGAATGCCAAGCTCCGAGAACCAAAATTGGAGTAGTTACGTCTGCCAACTCGTCTCGAAAATCAGCCGTCATCAGTTCGTAAAGTGCCTGACCCGTCGTCTCTCGATCACTTTCCAATGACCAGCTAACTGCGTTTGGCAATTTTTCTTTATTGGTTGTCATCATCGGCATAGACGCTTCCTGCTGAGCTCGATATTGTTCGGGACTTTGAGCTATCATCAATTGCTTCATCTGTGTGGCCATGGCTACCATGTTTTCTTCAGTTGCTGCGGGATTAAAGGCAGCGGAGTAAAAGGGAAAGGAGTCGACAATAATGGCCCGAGAAATTTTGTCAGGAAGGCTCCGGGACAGCTTTAGGGAAAGAAATCCTCCCAGACTATGACCGATCAGCGTGACTTTTTCAGCTTGGGTGTTGATGTAATCAGTAATCAAACTTTCCATGGTGGAAAGAAATCCATTAGGCATTACGATTTTTGGATTGGTGCCAAAGCCCGGAAGTGTCAAAACATGGCATTCGTGGTTTTTTGAGAGTTCGGCGACGGTCTCATCCCAAACTTCCCCTGAAGAAGCAAGCCCGGGAATGAGGATGATTTTTGGGCCTTTGCCTGAAACTTGGACTGCCAAGCCTTGAGTGAATGCAGTACTCAAACAGCCAAATAGGACGAAGTAAAGAAGGAATAGCTTTTTCATGATTTGTGCTTTTTTTCTTCTTTAGACCAGAGTCCGTTCAAATCCTTACAGAAATTTGAAGAAAAATTAGACATAAGTATCAAGACTCAAGTATCAAGACGGAAGACCCGAGTGGGGACCAACTCCCCTTGGATTACCTATTCTTTTTTGGAAACGAATCTTAATAAAATGGGGTAGGGGGGATTTTGGCAGAAGCAAGACACAAGAAGCAAGACACAAGATTGGAGACTTTTCCCAAAGTTTATCCCCCTCCAACAACGACAACAATTACAACCATGAAAACCCTCCCAACTTCTTCAAAGAAGCAAGACACAAGAAGCAAGACACAAGATTGGAGACTTTGCCCAAAGTTTATCCCCCTCCAACTCTTACAACCCGACAACAACGACAACAATTACAACGAATTAAGATGCAAGACACAAGATTAAAGACCGGAGACCGAAGACCGAAGAAAAAAGATTGGAGACATTTGCCCAAAGTTTATCCCCCTCCAACCCTTATAACCCGACAACCATGACAACTATGACAACCATTCAACCTCCCTAACATCGGTCATCCAACTTCCAAACCTCCAAACCCCCTACAACATATCCCTTACCATCACCAGCACCTTTTCCATTTCTTTTCGGACAGTGGACGCGGAATAAGGGTAATTGGAATTCATAAAAGCAAGGCCATACATTTTTCCGCTTTTCCCTTTGATCATTCCGACTAGGCTATGATTGTTGCTCATGGTACCGGTTTTGGCAAAAATATAGGGAGTAGCCGCCTGATAGCTGTTTTTAAGGGTTCCAGTTTTGCCTCCGGTAGGCAGCAATTCATACAGTTGATCCTCAGGAAGAATTCGGTAGATTTTATCAAAAAGTGTCATCATAGAGCGTGGCGTAAACAAATTATGCCGGCTTAGGCCGCTTCCATCGACCCATTTAGGTTGGTCGGGAAGGTCTGAGAGATGAGTTTTAAGGACATATTCAATAGCACGCTCAGTGTCTAACTCCTGAAAAAGCCGATCTGAAATCATGAATAGCATTTGTTCGGCGATGAAATTGTCACTTTCAAGCATCATCTCCTTCAGCAAAGGATAAAGCGAGGAACCACGAAAAACCCGGTGTTCTGCCGGTAGCCTTTCTTCGGAATAAATCCATCTTTTACGTGTTTCTTCTGCCGCCATTTGCACAAACAGATCAGGCAAAGTGAGGAATGGAATGTATCGCTCCCTGCCCAGAAAAGTGGCTGGATTATAAGCAAACGTATTGCTGTGAAAATCCCGCTCCAATTCTTTGATGGGTTTGGTAGTCATGCGAATAGCAGATTGAAAAAGTAAGGGGAAAACGGTCGGCTGATTCCCGACTTTTCTCACTTCTAACAAATTACCATAAATCGGGAAGGAACTCCGCTCGGCGGAATAGTCGTAATAATAATCATCCCATTGCCAGCCATATCCGAAACCGGGGGAAACTTGATTGGCATCCGAAAACTGAACAACAGAATAGGGGGCGAGCAATTTTTGGAAATCAGGTTGCTTGAAATTTTTGTACTTCCAACTCGGATCACCACTTCCCCAAATCTTAATCGTATCGCCCGAAGTGACGTACCTGAGCGTTTGTGTGCTGTCCTGCAGAATCAGAATACTCGCAAAAAGTGTCCAAAGCTTGGTTGTCGAGGCAGGAATGAATCGGATTTGCGAATTTTTCTCAAATAAAACCTGCTGCGAATCCAAGTCATACAGCATAAAACCGGTCAGGTGACCACTGAAAAAGCTTTGATCTCCAAGTGCAGATTCCAGTTTGATAAATTGGGCTCTGGAAAGCTGGGAAAAGGAAGAATGGGAGAATCCTAAAGTGACAAGCAGGAGAACAAAAATGTATGGATGTCTCATACTAGATTTCATTTTTCTTCTCGATCATTCCTCCCCAAAATAAGCCCAACCAACCCAGAATAAATGCCACGCCACCCAAAGGTGTAATCGCTCCCAACCATGTAATTCCGCTCAGGCAAAGCACATACAGAGAACCTGAGAAAATCAAAATCCCTAAGGAAAATCCCCAAAAACTCAAACCTAACTTTTTCCAATTTGGTTTTACAAAAGCTAAAACACCCAACCCAAAAAGAGCCAAGGAGTGGTAAAAATGATATTTAACGGCTGTCTCAAAAGTTTCCAATCTACCGGAAGCTTCCAGTATCGGTTTAAGGCTATGAGCTCCAAATGCTCCGATTCCTACGGCAATGGTGCCAAAAATTGCTGCTGTTTGGATGATTGTTGTTGGTTTCAAAAGGTATGGGTTATAGAGTTATTGGTTGATTATTTGTATATCTGAAATCGAGCATCACGAGAACGTCACACACTGGGATGATTTTAATCCATGCGAAGATTCCATCTGACCAATTAAAACAATTATAAACAGATGAAATAATTCCAGAATTCAAATTTTAAAATTGGTTCACCTCGACTTCGCTCGGTGACCGATGCTGGTTGTTTTTAGAGGAGAGTTAGAAAATGCGGCTTTGCCGCATTTTCTAACTCTCCTCTATGGCCAAATTTCCGGTGGCCGAGCGAAGTCGAGGCCATTTTATCCATTGGATCAATATTTAATTGTCCTTTTTCCCAAACCCGAAATCCGAAATCCGCCATCCGAAATCCGAAATCACCCCCGACTTCCAAATATCGCTGACCCAATCCTCACCATCGTGCTTCCTTCTTCCTGAGCGATTTTGTAATCTCCGCTCATTCCCATGGAGATTTCTTGTAGATCAACGAAATCCGGAAGACTTCTGGCTTTTAGTTCTTCGAAAAGCTGCTTCAATCCTCTGAATTCCTTGTGAACTTGATCCTTATTTTCAGTGAAAGTTGCCATGCCCATCAGTCCGATGACCTTTACATGAGTCAATTCTGCAAACTCTTTTGAACCCAGCATTTCATCCATTTCCGCCCGATCAAAACCGAATTTACTTTCCTCCTCGGCGATGTGCATTTGGATCAACACGGAAATAGTTCTATCGATTTTTTTGCCCTGTTTGTTGATTTCCTGAAGCAATTTGAAGGAATCGACTCCTTGGATCAGATGAACAAATGGAGCGATGTATTTGACCTTATTGCTTTGGAGATGACCGATCATGTGCCAACGAGTGTCGGCTGGCATCTCGGGTTGCTTGGCTTGGATTTCCTGAACTTTGTTTTCACCAAAATCCCGGATTCCAGCTTCGTAGGCAGCTTTGAGATCACCAAGAGGTTTGGTTTTGCTTACTGCGATGAGTTTGCAAGTTGGATTTGGAAATGATTTTTTAACAACTTCTAAATTGGCTTTAATATCCATTTTATAATTTTAGGCTTTCATTTTTCTACTTAACGCTCAAAACAAAGATATGGCAATACTCAGCAACTTGCTCAAAAAAGGCATTCGTCTCAGGGAGAGTTTGGAACAGGAATATTCAAGTCCCATTGACCTCCAAAAAGATCAACTCAGAAAGCTTCTTATGAAAGCTGAGCGAACTGAAATCGGGAAAAAGTATGACTTTCAAAAAGTGTTGAAGAGTTTTAAGAATGGAAACCAGGAGTTTTACGACTTGTTCAAAAACCAAATACCTATTTATGACTATAATTCGATTCATGAAGAGTTTTGGAAAAAACTTCAAGAAGGAAAGAAAAATGTCACATGGCCCGGTGCCGTCAAATACTTTGCGCTGAGTTCGGGAACATCTGGGGCTGCATCGAAATATATCCCAATCACTAAGGCTATGGCCAATGCCATCCGTCGAACAGGCGTTCGGCAAATATTAAGCCTTTCCAAATATGAATTACCTGCATCGCTTTTCACCAAGGGAATTTTGATGCTGGGAGGAAGTACAGACCTGGAATTTAATGGCACCTATTTTTCCGGAGATTTGAGCGGGATTACCGCCAGCAAACTTCCGATTTGGCTTCAGCGATTTTACAAGCCTGGGAAAAAAATAGCCAAAAACAGAAACTGGGGCGATAAACTGGATCAGATCGTTAATCAAGCCAAAGATTGGGATATTGGGATCATCGTCGGGGTTCCGGCTTGGCTGCAGCTCCTGATGGAAAAAATCATCGAGCGTTATAATGTGAAGCATATTCATGAGATCTGGCCAAATCTTCAGATTTTCGTGCATGGTGGGGTATCTTTTGAGCCCTATAAAAAGGGATTTGAAAAGCTACTTGGAAAGCCATTAGTCTATATTGAAACCTATTTGGCATCAGAGGGATTTTTGGCTTTTCAGGCTTTGCCAAATCGAAAATCCATGCGTTTGGTGCTGAATAATGGGATTTTTCATGAATTCATTCCTTTTTCGGAGGAAAATTTTGATGAGGAAGGGAATGTAAGGCAATCTGCAAAAACCTTTAAAATCGATGAAATTGAAGAGGGTAAAGACTATGCATTATTGATCACAACCTGCGCTGGTGCTTGGCGGTATTTGATAGGTGATGTAGTCAGATTTGTTTCCAAAGAAGAATCAGAGATCATCATTACAGGTAGGACAAAGCACTTTTTGAGTTTGTGTGGGGAGCATCTTTCTGTGGACAATATGAATAAGGCGATCGAAATGGCTTCAGATGAACTCAATTTTCGAGTAAAGGAATTCACAGTTTTGGGAGTACCTCACAAAAGCCTCTTTGCTCATCATTGGTTTGTAGGTTCGGATGATAAGGTCGATTCCGAAATGCTAAAAGAAGCCCTTGATTTGAATCTCAAAGCACTTAATGACGACTATGCTGTGGAGCGTAAGCATGCGCTAAAGAAGGTTATTGTGGATGTTTTGCCATCTGCTGTCTTTTATGATTGGATGAAAAGTCAGGGAAAAGAAGGCGGTCAGAATAAATTCCCGAGGGTTTTGAAAGGTGATAAGGCTGAAAATTGGCAAAAATTTATTTCAGAAAAAGGATATTCTAAATGATTCAGGCACTCTTTGAAGGAATCGGGATGGGGCTTGTACTTTCTTTGATGGTAGGTCCGGTGTTCTTTGCACTCATTACAGCGAGCATTGAGCAGGGATTTCGATATGCAGCGATACTTGCCCTAGGAATTTTGGTGAGCGATCTGATTTATGTGGTGATTACCTTTTTTGGAGTTAGTTTTTTGACTGAATCGCCTAGAATTGAAACAACACTTGGCTATGTGGGTGGTGTGATTTTGGTTGGTTTTGGAATAAGATTTTTTGGAAAAAAAGATGCTTCAAGACCAAACTCCGGAGGTATTCCCCTGCCAACTGCGAAAAAGCGAACCGCATTTGCCAAAGGTTTTGGTATTAATGGAATCAATCCTTTTGTGATGCTTTTTTGGATTTCTATCGCAAGCTTGGTGACACTCAAATCAAACTGGGATGAGACAGCTGTGATCACCTATTATTTTGGATTACTTCTCACTGTTTTTGGAATAGACTTACTTAAGGCATTTATCGCTGGAAAATTAACCCATCTGATGACACCTAAATTCCGGTTGATTATGAATAGGAGCGTTGGAGTTTTGGTTTGTTACTTTGGGATAAAAATGATTTGGAGTACATTTTCTCGTTAAGATAGAAGTCAAACCAAATAGATTATTGTAGGTTTAAGGATATATGATCTCCACTCCAAATCCCGCATTTAAGTCTGTATTATTTTTACTGCTTCTCCTTGGCTCGTTTCCACTTTTGGCGCAGGATATTCCGGTTCTCCAAGATTTCAATCAGACTCGATTGGATTACAACGAGAAGGGAATGCTAATTCTGGGCTCATGGGCAGTGGGAAATATGGTTTGGGGTGGGATAGGAGCAAGTCAGACGACTGGGCAGACAAAAGCCTTTCATCAAATGAATTTGTATTGGAACTCGGTAAATCTGCTTATCGCAGGTTTTGGCTATTATCAGGCTACAAAGGAAACTCCAGGTACTGATTTTTGGGCGACCGTAGAAGCGCAGCATGGAATCGAGAAAGTACTCCTATTTAATGGAGCCTTAGATCTTGCATATATGGCTGGAGGATTATATATGAAGGAAAGAGGGCTGCGAAAAGATAATGACCGACTGATCGGATTTGGAAAATCGGTTATTCTTCAAGGAGCTTTTCTGTTGGCTTTTGATGGGGTGATGTATGGCTTTCATCAAGTTCATGGGAAAGAGCTTCCTGGTTTGGTTCAAAATATAAGTTTGGGTACTTCTGGTGTAAATTTCAGAATGAATTTCTAAAATATTGGTTCATTGTGAACTAGTTATTGAATAATCCGTAATTTTAATTATTTCCTTAAAAATCCTTGAAATATGAAGAATATACTCCCATTACTCGCTCTAATTTTTATTTTGGGTTCATGCAAAGTTTCAGAAGTCATGTCTGTTGATACCCTCGCAAATTCTGAATTGCTGAACGAATATCAGACTTTTAAAATGATCGAAAAGGATTATTCTGACAAAAGGAATGAGCGAATCAAACTCACCTTCAGAGACAAACTGATCGAGTTTGGATTTGAGGAAGTTTCAGAAAACCCTGATTTTTTGATCCAGGGAGTGATTGTTTCCCGGGATTTTATTGAGAGGGCAGAGGTATCCAATTCCTCTATTCCAGGGCCTTTCTATAGGGCAATAAATTCTGGTGATGATTTTCCCAATGGTGGCCTAGGGAGGAGTGTAGTAATTAATTCTGGAATGATTGGAAAGGTGATTTTTTTGATTCAAGACTCTAAAACAAATGAAATTGCTTGGATGGGAATCAGTTCTGGAGTTGTTTATGGAGGCGATCGTCAATTTGATCTCGATAAGATGGATCTTGTACTCCATCAGTTATTGACCTCGCTATATTGATAATTTAGCTAGGTAATCTGATGCTTGGTAGCTTGTGTATGTAAGAGATTAGGCAAAGGCTTGGTATAAACTTTTTATCTTTGTCCTATGGAAAATTTATCCCCTTGCCCCAAATGTAAATCCGAGTACACCTATCAAATGGATAACCTGATGGTTTGTCCTGACTGCGGTCACGAATGGGATCCTAATGTAGAAGCTGAAGTAGAAGTTGGCTTGGTCGTAAAAGATGCTAATGGGACGATCCTAGTAATCGGAGATTCTGTGGTGATCGCAAAAGATCTTCCTGTGAAAGGTGCACCAAAATCCATCAAGGCCGGCACGAAAGTGAAAAACATCCGACTGGTAGAAGGAGATCACAATATCGATTGTAAGATAGAAGGATTTGGATCAATGGCGCTGAAGTCTGAATTTGTGAGGAAAGCGTAGTATCAGTATTCAGTATTCAGTCGCAGTAGGCAGATTTCCTAAAAAATTTATCAGTTTTTATTCGCAATAAAATAAAGTGATCGGTAGGCAGTCTCAGTTTGCAGATTTAAGTGAGAATGCTAAAGTCAGAAAGCTGAAAGAATCGCAGGAATCGGGTGGTTGAGGTGATCAAAAGGCGGTCTCAGTTGGCAGAAGGGCCAACTCCCCCTTGAATTTGGATTACTGATGAGAAAGAAAATGCTAATCAAAGGGGGTAGGGGGGATTTGAATTTGGATTTCGGATTGATTCCAAGCTAATTTGTCCCCAACAGTCTTAAGTTACAAAAAAAATCCCTCCGGAGCGAACCAGAGGGATTTATCATTTAAAAGCTATTTAAGATTAAGCCAAATATTTTTCTACTGGAGTGTATGGCATATCAAATGCCTGAGCAACTGCTTCATACACAATTTCTCCGTTGATGACATTCAATCCTGGTACCAAATCAGGATTTTCCAGAGCTGCTTGTTTCCAGCCTTTATCTGCCAGTTGAATTGCATAAGGCAAAGTCGCATTAGTCAGTGCTAGGGTAGAAGTATAAGGAACTGCACCCGGCATATTGGCCACACAATAGTGAACCACATCATCGATAATGTAAGTTGGGTTCTCATGTGTGGTTGGCTTGCATGTCTCAATGCAACCTCCCTGATCTACTGCCACGTCAACCACTACCGTTCCAGGTCTCATATCCTTCAACATATCGCGAGTGATTAAGTGAGGTGCTTTTGCACCAGGGATTAGCACCGCTCCGACGATCAAGTCGTGATCTTTAATCAGAGTGCGGATATTGTACTCATTTGACATCATCGTCTTCACATTGGCGGGCATTACGTCTGCCAAGTATCTCAAACGAGGAAGAGATACATCCATTATCGTCACGTCGGCACCCAAACCAGCAGCCATCCAAGCTGCCTGGGTTCCGACGATTCCGCCACCTAGGATAAGGACTTTGGCAGGAAGTACACCTGGTACTCCTCCCAAAAGGACGCCTCTCCCTTTGAATGGCTTCTCAAGGTAGTTTGCTCCTTTTTGAATAGCCATTCTGCCTGCTACTTCAGACATAGGTACTAAAAGTGGAAGGCTTCGGTCAGTTTTTTCTACTGTTTCGTAAGCCAGACAAACTGCTTTGCTTGCAACCATTGCCTTGGTCAGAGGCTCATACGATGCGAAGTGAAAGTAGGTAAATAACAACTGATTTTCCTTAATCAACTTGTACTCAGATTCAATCGGTTCTTTGACCTTGATGATCATCTCTGCGATCTCATAAGTAGCTTCGATGGTAGGGAGGATTTTTGCACCGGCAGTCTCGTATTCGGAGTCAGGGAAACCACTGCCTTCGCCGGCGGTATGCTGAACATAAACAGTATGTCCTCTTTTGATCAATTCTTTCGCACCGGCTGGGGTTAGAGCTACCCGATTTTCGTTGTTTTTAATTTCCTTAGGAACACCTATTATCATGGCTATCGTATTTGGATTTTTATATTCGACACAAAGATAGCAAGCAAAAAGAATCCATAAAGCCCTTCAAAAAATAGTATTTGGTAATGATTTGGTGAAAAGCTGGATTTCCGTACTTTATTTTACTTTTCTTCTGTAGGATGCAGATTATTCCAAAATTTAATTTTTTAAAGACGAATATTTCGAATATTTTTTTCTTGAAAATATTTATTTGTTGAATTTTCCTTGATTCTTGATTTTCAAACATTTCAAATGTTTGTTGCCGATTTACGATATATTATTTCTTTTGGATGAAAATAATGCAATTGATTCAAAATTTTTGATTGCAAAAATGTAAAGCCGAAATTTGTATCAATATCAAATTTGGTTATTTTTGGTAGTGCTAAGTGCAAACGTATAAACCCAAAGTAACAATTAGATTAAACTCGCAAATGGCAATAACCAAAACACAAACGCAAATTCCGGAAGTACCGAATCATCAAAAGGAAGAAGTATTGAATGATTTCAGACTTGCGGTGATGAGTAGGCATGCTTCTCTTATGGGCCGAAAAGAGGTCTTCATGGGAAAAGCAAAGTTTGGGATTTTTGGTGATGGAAAGGAACTGGCGCAGCTTGCTATGGCCAAAGCTTTTCGGCTTGGTGATTTTCGATCCGGATATTATCGGGATCAGACTTTTATGATGGCGATTGGTGAACTGACAGTTCAGCAATATTTTGCACAGCTTTACGCACATACAGATGTTGAAGCAGAGCCAGCCAGTGCCGGTCGTCTGATGAACGGGCACTTTGCGACACGATCCATTGATGAGAACGGTGATTGGAAAGAGCTCACCAAAATGTATAATTCAGCAGCTGACATTTCACCCACAGCAGCGCAGATGCCAAAACTTTTGGGTTTAGCCTATGCCTCTAAACTTTTCAGAGAAAACAAAGAACTAAAAAACCTTACTCAATTCTCTGTAAATGGGAATGAAGTAGCCTGGGGAACAATTGGTAATGCTTCTACCTCGGAGGGAATGTTTTTCGAGTCGATTAATGCTGCCGGAGTTTTACAGGTTCCTATGGTGATTTCAGTTTGGGATGATGGATATGGAATCTCCGTTCCCAAGGAATACCACACCACCAAGGGAAGTATCTCGGAAGTGTTGATGGGCTTTGAGCGAAACGAGAATGAAAAAGGTTTTGAAATCATTCGGGTCAAAGGCTGGGATTACGAAGGACTGAAATCAGCGTTTTTACATGCGGGAGCATTGGCCAGAAAAAGTCATATTCCGGTTTTGATACATGTGGAAGACATGACTCAGCCTCAGGGTCACTCTACTTCAGGATCACATGAGCGATATAAATCAGCAGAGCGACTACAATGGGAGAAGGATTGGGATTGTATTGTCAAATTCAGAGATTACATCATCTCAAACGGCATAGCTAGCGATGATGTGCTTGACCAAATCGATAATGAAGCGAAAGTCGAAGTCAAACGACAAAAAGACGCTGCTTGGAATGAGTTCTCCGGTGAAATCAAAAACGAAATTCAGGAAGTAATTTCATTACTGAAATCCACGGCGGAAAAAAGTACTCGTAAAGTTGTGTTGCTTCAGATGGCTGAGGATTTATCTAAGACCCTCAATCCGATTAGAAAAGATGCGATCAGCACGGTTAGGAAAGCTTTGTTACTTTTGAGATTCGATTCAGAAAACCTAAAAAGTGACCTTAAAAACTGGTATAAGGTTCAGGAAGAAAAAAATCTTGATCGTTACAACAGCCATTTGTACAGTCAAACTGAGTGGGCGGTTGAGAAGGTTAAAGAGGTGCCGGCTCTCTACAATGAAAAGTCTGCCATGGTTGATGGCCGGGAAATCTTACAGGCATTTTTTGATTACACACTTGAAAAAGATCCACGATTCTTCGCTTTCGGTGAGGATGTTGGGAAAATTGGAGATGTAAATCAGGCTTTTTCAGGTCTTCAGGCAAAATATGGAAAAAATCGAGTTTCAGACACTGGAATTAGAGAGTGTACCATTATAGGTCAGGGGATAGGTGCAGCACTTAGAGGTCTCAGACCCGTAGCAGAGATTCAGTATTTGGATTATTTGCTTTATGGATTGCAAATGCTTTCCGATGACTTGGCCTCCTTGCTTTACCGCACAAAAGGTGGACAAAAGGCACCATTAATCGTCAGAACAAGAGGACATAGGCTAGAGGGTGTTTGGCATTCAGGTTCACCAATGGGGATGATTTTATCCTCCTTGAGAGGGATGATTGTCTGTGTGCCAAGAGATATGACTCAGGCCGCAGGTATGTACAAAACCTTGTTGGAATCTGACGAACCTGCAATTGTAATAGAGTGCCTTAACGGTTATCGCCTGAAGGAAAAAATGCCTTTGAATCTTGGAGAATTCAATGTGCCTATGGGTAAGCCGGAAATACTTCGTGAAGGCAAGGATATAACAGTCGTTACTTACGGAAGTATGTGCCGTATAGTAGCTGAAGCTGCCGGGGCTTTAGCCGAAATAGGAATTTCTGTTGAGATTGTTGATGCACAGACATTATTGCCATTTGACACCTATGGTGTGATTGGAGATTCCATCAAAAGGACAAATCGAGTACTATTCGCAGATGAGGATGTGCCCGGCGGAGCTTCTGCTTTTATGCTTCAACAAGTGATGGATGGTCAGAACATCTTCAAATACTTGGATTCCGAACCTCAAACTCTGTCAGCAAAAGCACATAGACCAGCATATTCATCTGATGGAGACTATTTTTCAAAACCAAGCGTGGATGATGTTGTAGAAAAAATCTACGAAATCATGCATGAAGCGAATCCCAAAAAGTTTCCTTCCCTTTAAAAATACTGAGGCAGTTCAATATTTTTTGTCAAATATTGCTAAGACGACGTGGAAATCAAGGTTTTAAAAACAGACTTCGACTCCGCTCAGTCTGACATAAAAAAGCCCTCTTTTCGAGGGCTTTTTGGTGTCTAATTTCTTGTGATTTGCCTTAATGTTACCTCTGGGCTTGAGACTTGATTACTCCTGTTTAAAGCCCGATCTTGTATTTCCACATCTATACGCAAGGTATCCGTTCTGAAAATTGATTCCCAACCTGATGAAAGCATTCTGTATTTGATGTTTCCCTCAACTGATTGAGCTTCTTCTGTAATAAGAATTCTTGGAAATCTACCGTTGAATGTGCTGAAAAATGGTGGGTCTTGCCATCTAAATTCTCTGAACTGACCACTCCTTTTGATGTAAAATCTTACAAAAATATTGTATTGATTCTCATTTTGCCTAACCCAAATGGTGTCTTTGACCACAGTATTGTTAATAATTGGATCAACAACCCAGTCAATCGGATTATAATTGGGGGCATTAGAAGGACGTTTTGAATACGTAATCAGATTACCTGCTGCATCTCGGAGATAATTCAAAGGATTGAAAGGTGGATTCACATCCGTAGCTGAAAGTCCCAAATCACCCTCAGCATCCTTGAAGTTTACACTTATGATCAAAGAATCTTGGCCTGATGTACGAACATACTCAATGGTCGAAAATTCAATTTGAGGAACGCTCGGAAAATTATCAGGCGGACTGATGCAGGAAGTCCCACCTAGGACCGAGATCAAGATTAATCCTAAATAGTTTTTGAATCGCATTGGTTGAAGGTAAATTTACACCCGAAAATAACGTTAGTTTTTTTTAGTAAAAACGCAAAATATAAAACGATGCAAGAATTTAAAAGTTTTTCAGAAAGTCTACCCTTTTTGAATAACAGTCAGTTTGAAGATCTTGCGATGGATTTATTCCAGTTTCAATCTGCTGAAAATGAGGTTTATAATGCTTATCTCAATGCTAGAAAAGTAGATATAAAGTCAATCAATTCAATATCCTCAATTCCTTTTTTACCCATTCGATTTTTCAAAGATTTCCCTGTAATCTGCGGTCAGGTAGATGATTTTTCTTCATTTTATTCCAGCAGCGGAACCACAGGTATGATTACCAGCAAGCATTTCATCTGGTCAGAGCAATGGTATTTGGAGCATGCTCGGCGGATTTTTGAAAAGGAGTATGGGAAACTGACTGATTTTCATGTCTTGGCCTTGCTTCCGGCATATTTAGAGCGTCCAGGTAGCAGCTTGGTTTCAATGGCCCAACATTTTATCAACTGTTCCCAATCTACTCACTCAGGTTTTTACCTATATAATCAGGATGAGTTGCTTGAAAAGTTGAAAATGCTTAAAAATGACTCAAGACAAGTACTATTGTTGGGAGTGACTTTTGGATTACTTGATTTGGCAGAATCGGGCAAGGATTTTTCCCCAATGGAAAATCTGATCGTAATGGAAACAGGAGGGATGAAAGGCAGACGAAAGGAAATGATCCGAGAGGAAGTTCATGATATTCTGAAATCCTTTTTCAGAGTAAATACCGTACATTCTGAATATGGTATGACAGAATTGATGTCTCAAGCATACTCAAAAGGAGAGGGAAAATATACGCTTCCTGTGACAATGCGCGTTATGCTTCGGGACGTGAACGATCCACTCAGCTGGTCCAGCAGATCCCAAGGGGGGATTAATGTAATTGACTTGGCAAACCTCCATTCCTGTGCATTTATAGAGACACAGGATTTGGGCAGGTTTGACGAAAATGGATTTCTTGAGGTCCTCGGCCGATTTGACAATTCAGAGATTAGAGGTTGCAACTTGTTGGTGCAGTAATTGCTATCTTAAGATTTAATAGACATATTTGAAAGGATAAAAACAGATAAGTAAAATCTAGAAATTAAACTAGATTCCTGTAAGCATTAAAAAAAACAAATTATACACAAATGAAAAGATTAGCCACGATTGCACTATTGGTTGGGATTTTAGCTTTAGGAGCATGTGCTTCAAGCAAACCTTGCCCGGCTTATGCCAAAGCACCTACATCACAGAATCCGAATAGCTAAAAAAAATGCTGACCTTAATAGTCAGCATATTTTTTTATGTCCTCAAGGCTGATCAAAGGTTCACCCAAAATCACCAATCGTTCCACTACATTTCGGAGTTCCCGGATGTTCCCTGTCCATGGAAACTCCTGAAGTTTTGACAATGCCTCTTTGGTGATTCCTTTTTTTGCATCCCCATTTTCCTGAGCGATATCATCGAGGAACTTGTCCACTAATAGAGGTATATCCTCTTTTCTTTCTTTCAATGAAGGCACCTGAACCAATATCACGCTAAGTCTGTGATACAGATCCTCGCGAAATCTTCCTCCTTCTATCTCTTTCTTTAAGTCTTTATTAGTCGCAGCAAGGACTCTCACATCTACTTTGATGTCTCTGTCACTTCCTACACGGTTGATCAGGTTTTCCTGGAGTGCACGAAGCACTTTGGATTGTGCCGAAAGCGACATATCGCCGATCTCGTCAAGAAATATTGTTCCGCCTTGCGCTTGCTCAAATTTACCGTTCCGCTGCTTGTGGGCAGAGGTGAAGGCTCCTTTTTCGTGACCAAACAACTCGGATTCGATAAGTTCGGAAGGAATTGCTGCACAGTTTACGGCCACAAATGGTTCTGACTGCCGATTGCTTTTCTGATGAATCCAATGTGCTACAAGTTCTTTTCCTGTTCCATTTGGACCTGTGATTAGCACTCGCGCATCAGTGGGAGCAACTTTTTCGATGGTTTCTTTGACTTTAGCTATAGCAGGAGATTCTCCTACCATGTCCAATTTCTTCGAAAGCTTCTTCTTGAGCACTTTGGTCTCTGTGACCAACTGCTTCTTGTCCAGTGCATTGCGGACAGTGAGCAGCAGACGATTGAGATCGGGAGGTTTTGGGATGAAGTCAAAAGCGCCCTTCTTGGTGGCTTCCACGGCAGTTTCGATGCTTCCATGCGCGGATATCATAATGAATTGAGGAGACCGTCCCATAGCTTTTGCCTGATCCAAAACCTCTATCCCATCCATCTTTGGCATTTTGATATCGCAAAGTACAAGGTCGAAATCTTCCTCCTGCATTTTGGCCAAACCTTCTTCACCGTCTTGGGCTTCAGTCACTTCAAACTTTTCGTACTCGAGGATCTCCCTGAGGGAGGCGCGGATAAACCGCTCGTCGTCAATAATGAGAATCTTTGGCATGTCGTAAAGTAAATAAAAAAGTGCAAGTCTGTAAGCCGGGTTCTGTTTCTCCCAAAAGATTTGAGAAATACTTGTCATTTATCTAGCCCCGACCTCACGATCGGGGTCCATCGATCTACCCATTCCGCATAAAGACGAGCAGCCTTTCCCAGATTTGCATCCGGCGCGGAACCTATTTGATCTTTCAACCCATAAGGTTTGCCTAGCTCCAAATGTCACCATTTGGACGGTGGGCTCTTACCCCACCTTTTCACCCTTACCCTTCGTGCCGATAGCTATCGGCATCAGGGCAAGCCCTGTATCGAATGGCGGTTTGTTTCTGTGGCCCTGTCTGTCTTCCTGTAGTCGCCAACAGAAATCCTTCCCGTTAGGAAGTATGGCGCTCTATGTTGCCCGGACTTTCCTCCCTGATAGCTATCGGGGCGACAAGTCGACTTGCACTCTGCAAAGAACGGGATTTTCTTCGATAAGGATATAATTCCTTTTTTCGACATCTGACCTATATGAAAATATTTTTTGAAATTCTTCGACTTCTTATTTGGAATAAGTCTAGATAAAAAATACTTTTGTCTTATTAATAATAAATCTAAATAAAGATGATGTTGAATATTGCTTTACTGTCTGGATTACTGACGATCTCTAGTCCAATACTTGGAGAAAATCCCACACCCCCTCTATCACATATTTTTGATAATTTTCTATCTATTGAAGGCATGATTAAGACGCCTTCGGGCGATCCAGTTTCCTATGCTAATGTTCAAGTGAAGGGTACAGTCAAAGGTTCATTTACAGATTTCAATGGTAAGTTTCAACTCTTCAATCTAGAAGATGGAACATATGATTTATTGATTTCTGCTGTTGGGTTTAAGTCTCTTAGCCAAACGGTTTCGGTGACCCAAGGGGAGTCAATCAAACTTGAAATTACTTTTGAAGAAACAGGGGTGGAGATGCCTCAGTTTTCACTCGTAGCGAATCGTGATCGGATTTTCTCAAAAGTACCTGGCTCGGTTTCCTTTTTAGACAAAAATGAAATCAAATCTCTAAAGCCGATTTCAGGTAATGAAGTATTGAGAAGAATGCCTGGGGTTCATGTCGTGGATGAAGAAGGTGTAGGTATGCGGGTCAATATTGGCATCAGAGGATTGGATCCTGATCGAAGTAGATCTGTATTGGTATTGGAGGATGGTGTTCCTGTCGCTCTTGCGCCTTATGGTGAGCCCGAAATGTATTATTCTCCCGCAATAGACCGAATGGCAGGAATTGAGGTATTAAAAGGTTCAGGCCAAATTCTATACGGTCCTCAGACCATCGGTGGGGTGGTCAATTACATCACTCCAAATCCCCCTAAGGAGCAGGAGGGTTCTGTGAGAATTCAGGGAGGGCAGGGAGGTTTCTATTCCGGTCTTGTCAATTATGGAAACACTTTCGGGAATACTGGATTCCAGGTTAACCTCCTTCGAAAAGTAGCCCAAAATCTTGGGCCAACTGAGTTTAATATCACCGATTTCAATACCAAGTTTTTATTCTCTTTAAATGAAAAATCGGAGTTGGGACTTAAACTTGGCGTTTACAATGAACTCTCCAATTCTACCTACATCGGAATCAATCAAGTGATGTATGATCGAGGAGGGGAGGATTTTACTAGATTGGCCCCAGACGATCGCCTTGACGTAAGTAGATATTCTGCAAGTCTTACACATTTGTATCGTTTCAACCCCAATGTCAAGCTTCGCACCATCGCTTTTGGTTACACAACTACTCGCAATTGGTCTCGACAGGACTTCTCTATCAATCAAACGAACACAGCACCGGCTAATTGGACAGGAGTAGTATGGGGGGATCGAAGTATTCCAGGTGGAGCAATTTTCATGAGGAATTCTACTGGAAATAGAGATCGTCAATTTAGAGTAGGTGGGATTGAACCAAGACTGGAAGTGAATCACCAATTGTTTCAAAGGAAGAATGATCTCGTTACAGGAGTTCGATATCTGGAAGAAGTAGCATTTGAGCAGCGGATAAATGGCACCAAAGCAGGTGTCAGAAGTGGAAATTTGATTGAAGATGAGCAGCGAAGTGGTCGTGCAATCAGTGCATATTTTCAAAATACCACTGAGATTTCTAATTCGGTATCCGTTAATGCTGGACTGCGTTGGGAGAATTTTGATTATGAAAGGGATATTTTCAGACGTAATTTTTCAGGCAAAGGTATAAGGGATACGGTTCTTGTCTCGTCAAGCAATGTGTCAGAGCTTATCCCAGGTGTTGGATTTAATTTCAAGCCACTGGCGTCTCTCAACTTGTTTGGTGGGGTTCACAAAGGTTTTGCACCACCACGAACCAAAGATGCAATCACCGCCACTGGCGATGCCTTGGATTTGGAGGCGGAGAAAAGCTGGAATTATGAACTTGGTCTGAGATCGGCGCCAACTCCATGGATGTTTTTGGAAGCAACAGCTTTTTTGATGAATTTCAGCAATCAGATTATTCCGGTTTCCGAGTCTTCGGGAGGCGTGGGGTTTGGAGTGGTCAATGCAGGAGCTACTCGGCATCAAGGACTAGAAGGTTCAATCAATTTTGATGTTTCGCACTTATTGAATTCTAAAAACTGGAACATCTTCTATGATGTAAATATCACGTATGTTAATGCATTTTTCAATGCGGATCGGTTCATTAACGAAATCAATATCAATGGATTTCGTACTCCTTATGCGCCTGAGTGGTTGATTAATTCCTCACTTGGCATTGAATCCAATGGAGGTTTTGCTGCGAAACTCACCGTAAATTATGTAGGTGCTCAATTTGGAGATGAATTGAATACAGTTATTCCATCGGTCAATGGTTTGATTGGTGAGATTCCTTCGTATTTCGTGGTGGATGCGGTGATGAATTATAAAATAATACCATGGAATGCCGCCTTCAATCTGAGCATTAAAAATCTGACAGATGAGCGATACATTTCTACCAGAAGACCGCAGGGGATCCGGGTAGGTTTACCTAGATTTATTACCGCAGGATTTGAAATTAATTTTTGATTTTTTTCAAATTTGAAAAACAATCTATCCACAAGACTGTTCTTCTTTCATTAAAGGCTATAATTAGCTTTTCTTCATAGTGCTGGGTTGAGCCGCTCCGAAAGGGGCGGTTCTTGTTTTAGTCCATTTCAATTATCTTTTGCGATGGAAAAATCAACCCAAAAGAAATTCAGACGGCTGATTAGGGCTATCAACTGGTTTCCGCCTTATCTTTTATCAGGCATCAAAGTGATCGATCATTCTGAGGATTTTTCGAGTTTTAAAACTCAGCTAAAGTTGACATGGTTTAATCGGAATTTGCTCGGAACGGCCTTTGGTGGTTCGCTCTATTCGATGTGTGACCCATTCTTTATGTTTATTCTCATTATTCATCTTGGTGAAGAGTATATAGTGTGGGATAAGCACGCCAGTATTGACTTTGTTAAACCGGGCAAAGGAACTGTATTTGCCGAATTTAATTTGAAAACAGAGCAAATAGCTGAAGTGAAAAATGTGGTTGACGAAAAAGGTAAGCATATTTTTGAATTTCCCTGTGAGGTGAAAAATAAGGAAGGACAAGTGATTGCAAAGCTTTCCAAAGGAGTTATGTGAAAAAGAAAAGCTGGAAGTCTGAGTCCAAATAAACCTTTGAGTAGAAAGAATTACTTTTACTAAAAAAAAATAGGCTCTTATGATTTTGGTGGGAAATGCGGTGATGTCTGATGATATCAAGGAAAACTTTTTTGTATGTGATCTAGAAGCCTGCAAAGGTGCTTGTTGTGTAGAAGGCGACGCCGGAGCACCACTTGAAGAGGCGGAAACCAAAATCCTGGAGGATATCTACCCGATAGTCAAGGATTACATCACGGAGGAAGGCCAGCAGGTGATTGCCCAGCAGGGAGTTTGGATCATCGATAAAGACGGAGACAAAGGAACTCCAACTATCGGTGACAATCGAGAGTGTGCCTATGCACTGTACGACGAGCGCGGAATCCTGAAATGTGGTATAGAACAAGCCTACCTAGATGGCAAGATCTCATGGAAAAAACCGATTTCCTGTCATCTATATCCGATCCGTGTGACTAAGTATGAGGAATTTGACGCCTTGAATTACGACCGATGGCACCTTTGTGATCCGGCATGTCAACTCGGACAAAACCTGAAAGTTCCACTTTATCGCTTCCTCAAGGACGCTCTGGTTCGAAAATATGGGGAAGCTTGGTATGCGGAATTGTTGGCAGAAATAGAAGGATAAAAGCTGTATTTATCCGCTGTGGAGAAATTATTTTTCTCCGAACCCCGAATTGCAAACTAGCGATTTCTTAATCAATCAAAAAGGCAAAACCTGATAGAGTTTTGCCTGAAATTTTTTGTAATCGCTAATCATTAGCCTCCTGACTTTTTTGCCCCGTATCCAGCTGCCAAAAGCACTTGAAGGACCTTGTCACGGTGGTCACCTTGAATGAGAATTTCTCCATCTTTGGTGGATCCACCTACACCACATTTGTTTTTCAGTAGCTTTCCAAGTTCCTTAAGGTCATCTTCCGAACCCACAAAACCTTCTACCAAGGTAACTTGCTTTCCGGCACGGGATTTTTTGTCCAACAAAACTTTTAACTTCTGCTGATTTGCCGGTAAGGTCTCCGCCGAATCTTGGTCACCTAGATTGTATTCAAAAGAATCACTTGTGGAGTAGACAACACCATCTCGCTTTTTCCAATCGTTCGCTTTTTTACCCATAGTGAAATTACTTGACTCGAAAAGTCCAGACAGGTCTTTTGGCGTGATTTACGACATCTTCGGCAATGCTTCCTGTGATCAGGTGCAAAAGCCCTGTGCGTCCATGCGTGGTCATTGCGATCATATCAGCATTGATATCGTCAGCAAATTCAATGATTCCTGATTCTTCTGAGAGTGAATTGTAAACCTCAGCTTTGATGTTTTCAAAGTGGTGGATTTGAACATAGGTCCTGATGCGATTCATTGATTCTCTGGTTGTCTCAAAATTTCCCGGAGTATTTACAATCACAAAGTAAAATTGAGCATCAAAAACGTGCTGCATGCTTTTGATTCTATTGGCAATTCTGTCATCTGAATCTCTGAAATCTGAGGCAAAAACCACTTTTTTCATTTTAGAAACGTCTGTTTCAGCTTTTATAGTGATCACTGGGCAAGAGGCTGTTCGGACTACCTTTTCGGTGTTGCTTCCTACAATCACTTCCTCCAGTCCTGAAGCTCCTTTGGAACCCATAACAATCAAATCAGGATCTTGCTCCGCAATGGATTCTGATATCCCCTTAAATACTGATCCGAGAATAAGTTTTGTCTTAAGATTGAAGTTTGATCCTCCGAACTTATTTTCAAGTTCTTTCAGTTGTATTTTTCGAGTATTGACCAACTCCATGAAATAAACTTGGCTTTCATAATTAGGGGCCGCCTCCAAGCCACCACCCATTGTAGCCATGCCCGTGTTTATAGGTGTTTCTATGACGTGCAATACAGTCACCTCAACTCCCGGATAGTTGGCATAAAATCCAGTTGCGAAATTAAGGGCATGTTTTGCAGTTTCAGAAAAATCGTAAGGAACCAAGACTTTTATCATAATTGCTTTGGGTTATAAGTTTTCACCAAATTAGCCAAAATAGCCTATGAATGAAGACTTTTTTAATGATTTGATCAGATCAATAACCCAATTCCAAAAAGAATAACCCAAAGTAAGGTGCTTAGAGCCATCTTTTTTAGGTAGGGATCAGTTTCACTAGAAGTTTTTGCCAGCTGAACCCCAACACCTACTTTGAGCATAAGGATGTAAGCAAAAAATACAAGTAATGTGTACCATTCTTTTGTGGTGGTGGTGAAACCTATCAACCACATATTTCCTGACATAATCAGCACCCAATTGTATTGTATAGCTTTCTTTCTGCCTATCCGAACTGGAATGGAGCGCTTTCCGGCTTTTGCATCAGATTCAATGTCCCGAATATTATTGATGTTGAGCACGGCAGTACTGAAGCAACCTAAGGATATTGCAATGACTAATGTAATCGGCTCAAAACTCAGCGTGTGAAGAAAAAATGTTCCTAATACTCCGAGTAATCCGAAAAACACAAAAACTGATATATCTCCCAACCCTGCATATCCATAGGGATTGCTACCGGAGGTGTATGTGATTGCGGCCCAAATGGCAGCTATTCCTAAACCAAGGAAAAGTGCAAACAGCTTCCAATCCTGTAAAGCGGAGTAGAGAAGAAGTAAACCGGAAATTAAGGAGAGTATGCCAAAAATATACATCGCCCGCTTCATTTCTGTAAGTGAAATCAAACCGGACTGAACTGCTCTAACAGGACCTTTCCGTTCGGAGGAATCAGCACCATGGATCGTATCCCCGTAGTCATTGGATAGATTCGATAGGATTTGTAGAAAAATGGTAGTTAAAGAGGCTAGAACAAGAATTTCCCAGCGAAAACTATCTTGCCAAGCTGCCAGAAAAGAGCCCGCGAAAATACTAGCAAGGGCAAGGGGTAAAGTACGAAGCCTGACTGCATGCAGCCAGGCTTCTTTTTTGGTTTTAATTTCTTTTTTCAAAGTTATTCTCCTGAATTAGGCTTCGATTAATTTAAGGATTTCCTCATCCAAGGGAGCTACGGATGATGGGAAAAACTTAACTAATTCTCCTTTCTCATTCACAAAATACTTGCAGAAATTCCAGCTTGGCTCTTCATTGTTCCAGCCATTTTGTGAAGCGTCAGAAAGCCATCTGTATAGTGGATGCTTGTCAAATCCTTTTACAGAGATTTTCTCAAACATTGGGAAAGTCACGCCAAACTCAGCATCACAAAAGGCTTTGATTTCTTCGTTTGAACCCGGTTCCTGGCCACCGAAATTGTTGGCAGGAAACCCTAAGATCTGGATCTTGTCACCATGAGCAGCATACAATTCCTGTAATTGAGCGTATTGCTTGGTGTAGCCACACTTTGAAGCTACGTTAACAAGTAATAATTTTTTGCCTTTGAACTCTGAGAAATTAACTTCTTTCCCGTTGATGTCTTTCAACTTGAAGTCGTAAAAGGTACTTTCCATGGTTTGATCAAATGATGGATGAAATTCCGCCTGGTCCTCTGGTCTTTCCAAGGTCTTTCCGCAGGCGAAAAAGGTAATACTGAGAATTAAGAGAAGTGTTTTCATAGGTTTCTTTTTTTGGTTGTTAGACCTAGCACATATCTAAGAAGAGTTCGAAGATCCTTCTACTATTGTCACACTGAGCGGAGTCGAAGTGTCAGGGTGACATTGCATTTTACATACGTTCTGGAACAGTGATACCGAGCAAACTCATTCCTTTTTTGATTGTTTTGGCAGTCATGGAAGAAAGTGCAACTCGGAAGGTTTGAATCGCCAAATCCTTCTCATGAAAGATCGGAACATCCGCGTAGAATCTGTTGTATTCCTTTGCCAAATCAAACAAATATTGAGCAATAACTGATGGAGAGAATTCATCAGCGGCTGATTTTATTTTCTTTTCAAAATCATTTAAAAGCAGGATCAGCGCAGTTTCAGATTCAGCAAGCTCGGTGATTCCTGAGAAATTCGGTGCTTGATAGGGTACACCTATCATCTCAGCTTTCCTCAAAATCGCTGCTATCCGAGCATGAGAATATTGAATGAATGGTCCAGTGTATCCCTGAAATTCGATGGATTCCTGAGGATTGAATAGCATTCGTTTTTTTGGATCGACTTTGAGTAAAAAGAACTTCAAAGCACCAAGACCAAGGGTCTCATAAAGCGCTTTGGCCTGATCTTCAGAGAAGCCTTCAATCTTCCCCAATTCTTTGGTGTGATGTTCAGCCGTATCAATCATTTCCTGCATCAGATCGTCCGCATCGACTACAGTTCCTTCTCGGGATTTCATTTTCCCTGTAGGCAAATCTACCATGCCGTAAGATAAATGATACAAGCCATCGCCGTAAGATCTGCCTAGTTTTCGCATGATCTTAAACAAGACATCAAAGTGATAATCTTGCTCATTTCCAACAACATATACTGACTTATTGATTTGGAAATCTTTATATTTCAAGTCGGCTGTACCAAGATCTTGGGTGATGTAAACCGAAGTGCCATCAGCACGACGCACCAACTTCTCATCCAGTCCTTCATCGGTCAGATCCACCCAAACCGAGCCATTTTCTTTTTGGAAAAAGACTCCTTTTTCCAGGCCTTCTTCCACGATATCTTTTCCTAAAAGGTAAGTATCCGACTCGTAGTAAAACTTATCGAAAGTCACGCCCATCTTTTTGTAGGTAGCTTCAAAACCAGCATATACCCACTCGTTCATCTGCTTCCAAAGCGTCACCACTTCCACATCATTTGCTTCCCATTTGCGAAGCATATCTTGTGCTTCAAGAAGGAGTGGTGCATTTTTCTTGGCTTCCTCTTCAGTCTGACCTTGATCGACCAGTTCCTTGATTTGTTTTTTGTATTCCTGATCAAAAATCACATAATACTTACCCGCGAGGTGATCACCTTTCAAACCAGAAGATTCAGGAGTTTCGCCGTTTCCAAAGTGTTGATAAGCCACCATGGACTTGCAGATGTGGATGCCACGGTCATTGACTAAGTTGGACTTGATGACCTCGTAACCGGTGGCTTTGAGGATTTCGGCTACGGAAAAACCAAGAAAATTATTCCTCAAATGTCCTAAGTGTAATGGTTTATTGGTATTGGGGGAGGAGTACTCTACCATAACCTTTTGACCGTTTGCAGGCAATTGGCCAAAATTCGGGTTGGAATAGATTTGCTCGAAAAGGTTAACCCAAACCAGTTCGTTCAATTCCAGATTCAAAAAGCCTTTGACCACATTGAAACCGGTGATGCTCGGAATGTTCCCTTTTAGGTATTCCCCGATTTGGTTGGCGGTTGACTCAGGATTTGCCTGAGATATTTTCAGAAAGGGGAAAACCACAAAGGTGTATGTTCCCTGAAATTCCTTCCGGGTAGGGGCAAGGGCGATTTGATCCAATGGCAGATCATGATTGTAAATGTTCTGAAACGCCAGCTGTATGCCTTGAATTATAGTTGATTGAATGTTCATTTTTTTAACCGCAAAGGTCACAAAGTTGAAATAAGAGTTCGCAAAGATAAGATTCCATAGGGTATAAGAAAAGGAATAACCACGGAGTTCACCAAGTTGAAATAGGAGTTTTCAAAGGTAAAAATTGAGGCTATTAAAGAAATCTTAAATTTGAAATGTTTCTTAGTTTAAAGCCTTTAGGAAAGGCTAATTTTTTAAAATATTCTTAGATTATATTGCTCTAAATCGATCATTGATAACCCTTTGAAGACCGAATTTTAAAAGTGTCACATTAAAATTCATAAGAAGTCCAAGCTTATAATTTCCTAGTTTGAGATAGTTTATGGTTTGTGCCAAATGAAGGTCTGAGAGATATTCGACTGATTTGAGTTCCAATGCCAGCTTGTTTTCAACTAGGATATCAATTTTGTATGCCACCTCAATTCTAATATCCTCCATTTCCAGAGGAAGTATTTTTTCAACTTCTATGTTGAATCCATCCTTCATTAATTTTTTAGCCAATATTTTCTTGTATGCGTTTTCTAAAAGGCCAGGACCTAATGCTTTATGAACTTCAATTGCACAGCCAATTACTTTATTAGCTAATTCGTCTTCGGAAAAATGTGAGTAAGACATATCAGATAAATTTATTTGATTTCAATTTTAAATTTCATTTCTAAATTGAAACTAAAACTTTTTACAAAATTCGAACTGTAACCTGTAAAAGTTGTAGAAATATTCACTAAATGAAGTGCTAAACACCTTTATTTCTATGGTTTGACCTTCGTAGACTTTTAGCCTTAAAAATCTTTGTGTCCTCTAATTTAACCTTCGTGCACTCAGCGGTAAAAATCTTTGTGAACTCTAATTTAACCTTTGCGGACTCCGCGGTAAAGGTTTAATGTCAATAATTATCCACCAAGGACTTTGTGGTGACCTCCAAGACTTCAAAGGCGGCTTCGGCCATGGTGTTTTCAGTATCGAGCGTGGGGTTTACTTCCACGATTTCCCAGCAGCAGACGCGCTTGTCTTTGATCAGTTCGGCATTGAGTTGAATGGCTTCTTCGACCGTCAATCCATTCGGTACCGGTGTTCCTGTGCCAACAGAAATAGAGCTATCCAAACTATCCACATCAAAGGAAATGTAGATTTGCTGGCAATCTTTTAGGACTTCAAGCGCTTGTGAAGCAACTTTTACTATCCCTAACTCATGAACCTCCTCTGTGCTGAAATTTTTGATACCGTATTTATGGATGAGATGATCTTCGGGTGCTTCTGTATCACGAACAGATATGAAGACGATGTCCTGAGGATCAATTTTTGGAAATTCTCCTCCTATTTTTTTGATCTTTTCCCAATATGAAATGGTTTCCGGTGCGACATCATTGACCCTGCAGTCCAGGTTGTCCAGTTGAGTAGTCATGGCCAAAGGCATCCCATGCATATTTCCGGAGGGCGTGGTGTATGGAGTGTGAAGGTCGGCATGCGCATCTATCCAAATTACCCCAAGGCGCTTTTCCGGATGAGCGGCTTTAATTCCCATGATCGTTCCGGCAGCGGTGCTATGATCTCCAGCCAAGACTATGGGAAACTTTTTCTCCAGTCGGAGGGACTCGATGGTGGAATAAACGTTTTTCAATACCTGATATACGCCATCGATATATTTTCCGTGCGGATGCTTGTTGCCTTT
Source organism: Algoriphagus sp. (assembly GCF_046296635.1). Taxonomy (GTDB): domain Bacteria; phylum Bacteroidota; class Bacteroidia; order Cytophagales; family Cyclobacteriaceae; genus Algoriphagus. Next base: position 37,128 of record NZ_JBKBKZ010000037.1, read on the forward strand.
CCAAAGAAAATTATTTGCGTCCGGTACGTTGATAGGGTCAAATTGGGTGAAGAAATTGGACTTTTTGTCCAGACTTGCGATTTTGAGTGCATCGATCCCCATACTTGCACCACGTGTTCCTGCTGCAATTTCGGATCTAACTTCTACTAGTTTTATTTTTCGCATTCAAAAATAGGATTTGGGTTTATTCAAGATTTATGGTCGGGCAAAACTAGTCAAAAGGCTATGAAATTCAATTTTTGACACTTTTTCGATTTGCGGTACTTCGATATAAAAATATGTGTATCCACAATTCTGCCCCTAGCTAAATCTTATTGAGTTTCACCTCGACTTCGCTCGGTGTCCGTGGAGTTTGTTTTTAGGGGAGGGGAGGAAAATGCGGCTGCGCAGCCGCATTTTACTGCCCACCCAGTAATTTACATAACAACCGGGGGCGGGCCAAGGAGGGGG
>NZ_JBKBKZ010000037.1:37587-48243 GCF_046296635.1 Algoriphagus sp.
GCGCAGCCGCATTTTCCTCCCCTCCCTTTAATGACCTGAAAACCGGTGGCCGAGCGAAGTCGAGGCCATTTTGATCTACTGGCAAAGAAGCCGATAATCAGATCATTTTTTATACGGATTACCGTTGAAAAAATCAAATTGTCCCTTTTGAAGTTATCTCAATATTAAATTCAGCTTACATGGATAAGTTGGAGTGGGATTTGTCTTTAAATCCCTTGATATCCGTTAATAAAAGCGCAATTTTTACACCCTCAAATCAAAAATTTAATCCCGAGTAAATGAATCGATATATTGATCTAATCCAACAAACTTTTGACTTTCCTACCAAAGAATTTCATGTAGAAAATGACCAACTTTTTTTCAACGGAGTCAACCTGATGGAAATCATCGAAACCTATGGCACGCCGCTGAAACTGACTTATCTGCCGAAGATTTCGGAAAGCATCCAAAACGCCAAAACCTACTTTGGCAATGCGATGGAAACGCACAATTACCAAGGGAAATATACCTATTGCTATTGCACTAAGTCTTCGCACTTCAGCTTTGTGTTGGATGAAGCCTTGAAAAATGATATTCATATTGAGACATCTTCGACATTTGATATTCCTTTGGTCAGAAACCTTTTTGCAAAAGGAAAAATCACCAAGGACACTTTTATCATTTGCAATGGCTTCAAACGTGAGTTGTACAAGCAATACATTTCAGAACTGTTAAATGACGGCTTCACCAACTGCGTTCCGATTCTAGACAATATCGGTGAGATCGACTACTACCTCGAACATGTAAAAGTTCCCTTCCAAGTGGGTATCAGGATCGCCGCTGACGAGGAACCAAAATTTGGATTCTACACCTCACGTCTGGGAGTTCGCTATAATGATATCCTAAAGCTTTACGAGGAAAAAATTAAGGATAATCCTATGGTGAGCTTGAAGATGCTTCATTTCTTCATCAACTCCGGGATCAAGGACACGGCTTACTACTGGTCAGAATTGACACGATTTATCCAGAAATATGTGGATCTGAAGAAAATTGCCCCGACGCTGGACACTATGGATATCGGTGGGGGTTGGCCGATCAAGACGAATGTGTTTTTCGATTACGATTACCAATACATGGCCGATCAGATCGTCAAAAATATCAAGTGGATGTGTGCTAAAAACAACACTGCCGAACCAAATATTTTCACCGAATTCGGAAGCTTTACGGTAGGAGAGAGTGGGGCAGTACTTTATTCGGTTTTGGAGGAAAAGCTACAAAACGATAAGGAACTCTGGTATATGATCGATGGATCATTTATTACCCAATTGCCTGACAGTTGGGGACTCAACCAAAAGTACATCATGCTGGCAGTTAATAATTGGGATGAAACCTATCAGGGAATTTCACTGGGAGGTTTGACATGTGATAGCATGGATTACTACAACTCAGAGGCTCACCAATACAATATTTATCTGCCGAAGATCGAACCAAACAAAAAGCAATACATCGGTTTCTTCCATACCGGAGCTTATCAAGAGTCTCTTGGTGGATACGGTGGAATTCAGCATTGCCTGATTCCTGCACCGAAGCATGTGCTGATCGATCGAGATGAAAATGGAAACATCACCCATCGACTTTTCGCCAAAGATCAGACTCAGGAAAGTATGCTGGAGATTTTGGGGTATTGAGAGGGGAGACGGATACTTCGACTTCGCTCAGTACAGGCGACGGAAGACAGAAGCCAAGTAATTTCTAGAGTTTGGATAAGTCTTCAAACTTGTATTAGAAAGACCGCTGAAAGGCGGTTTTTTTTGCATTCGACACAATCCACCAAATAATAATGAACATCGAATGGCGAATATCGAATAGCGAATTCACCGGAAAACGATCACCGATCATCAGTTATCCGACATCGGTCAATCCAAACCTTAAAAAAGAACATCGAACGCTGAATCTTGAATTGCAAAGGTTTTTGTCGGTCATCGGTCATCGGACATCGGACTTCCAACTCCAAAAAAAATCATCTCACCGTAATATGATAACAGGACTGTTGTCTCTCCTTGATGAAGAAAATTTTGTTGGCTGCTTGAAATTCATTCAATACCGATTCCAGATCTTTTTGTGCTGATCGGTTTGGGCCTTTTTTGCCGTTAAACCTGATATACGAAATATCAAACGAAACTCCGTAGGAATGCGAACTGACACCTGAGGTAGCATTTTTATTTCGCTTTCTTAAGTTTTGCTGTTGTTCAGGGGTTCGGGTGACGGAAGTGATTGTGAAAAAGCTTTCTTTTTTAGCTAGGGCTTTAAAAGCTTCGCCTAATTCTTCAATAATTTCTTTTGAGCGAGGAGTTACATAGGGATAGCTGTGTGTGAGTTTTTCAACATGATAACCCGATCCTCGATTTATAAGGACCAACTGATTGTTATTGATCAGCTTCTGGAAATGAGCCTCACTCTCGATCAACCCAAATCCGTTGTTTTCTCCTGCAACAAGGTGATTGTCATATTCTTTGGTGATCACTCGCTTCGGAACAGTTATCGTCAAGTCAGGAGCAGGAACTTCTACCATAATCGGCTGGAATTCCTTTACAGGTTTTGGTGGAGCAGGAGTGGTAGTAAAGGAGGAGTAGGTTTCTTTTAATTGCCTTTTTATGGCTGGTAAATACTTTCCCGCTGCCAGTGCGCCCAAAGAAATAAGAACAAAAAATGTAGCAAGGAGAATTATAGGAAGTTTTTTCATTGGAAATGTAATACTTGATTTTTACAATACAGGCTTTCAACTCTTGGTGAATTAAAAGCTATTAGTTAGCAAACATTAATCCACAAAGCTACTTTTTACGCCATTTTGATAATAAAAGGGCGATTTTTTGCTGAACGGCTTAAAAGTTTTCTGAAGGCAAATCAGATCATGCTATTGACTGAGTTCCATCCGCTCAATATTGTTACCATAAAAAATGACAAATACTGTCCTGGAGATTTGGGATTTTGTGACAATGAGACCCGTTTTTCTGTTTTTAAACTAAAGCTGTTCCGATGAAAAAACCTATCTTGAACCAACCGAAATGGAAAATAATTTTTAGATGATTTTGAACGAACTAAAACCAAGAAAGGCACTGAACAAAGCCTTTTTAAAAGTAAAACCGAACAGGACTGAAATTGAAGGTTTCAAGATCAATCTTATTACTTTACTGGACAGGACAAATGACACAGAAAGCGAAGAGTTTCATAAAAACTTGGTTTCCGACTTTCTCAAAGACACTTATTATAAACAAAACCATTTTATAAATACCAAAGGTCGAAACGACCTTGTTATTCATAACGGACAAAATGCAAACTCGACAGTTGGCGTAATTCTCGAAGCGAAAAAGCCGACCAACAAAGCGGAAATGATTACTACCAAAAGACTGAACGCAAAAGCGTTTCAGGAATTGGTTTTGTATTATTTGCGTGAGAGAATTACTCACAAAAATCTTGAAGTAAAACACTTGGTAGCGACCAACATCAACGAATGGTTCATTTTTGACGCTACCCTATTCGACAGACTTTTTGCTCAAAACAAAAACCTTGTAAAACAATTCAACCACTTTGAAGGTGGACGATTGGCAGACACCAAAACCGATTTTTTCTACAAACAAATTGCCGAACCGTTTATTGCCGAGATAACCGCAGAAATTGAATTTACATACTTCAACATTCAAGATTTTCAAAAACCATTACGCAATGCCGACAAAGCAGACGATAATTCGCTGATTGCTTTATTCAAATTGTTGTCGCCAGAGCATCTTTTAAAACTTCCATTTACCAATGACAGCAACAGCCTTGACAAACGCTTTTACAGCGAGTTGTTGCACATTATCGGCTTGACCGAAACCAAAGAAGGAAGCAAAAAACTGATTGAACGAAATAAAGCAGGAGAAAGAAACACAGGAACAATCCTTGAAGATGCCATTATTCAGCTCGATAGCTTGGATAAACTAAGCAGACTTGAAAGACCAAGCCAATTTGGAAGCACTCAACAGGAAAAATTATTTAATGTTGCTCTTGAACTTTCCATCACTTGGATAAACCGCATTTTGTTTTTGAAGTTGTTGGAAGCCCAACTCATCACCTATCACAAGGGCGACAAATCATATTCGTTTCTCAACCTTGGCAAAATCAAAAACTATGACGACCTGAACAGTTTGTTTTTTCAGGTATTAGCTCGCAAGTATGACCAGCGAAACGAAGATGTAAAAAAGATTTTCGAGAAAGTCCCTTATCTCAATTCATCACTTTTTGAGCCGACAGAAATTGAGCAGCTTACTTTGTTTATCAGCAACCTGAAAGATGATAAAACTATTCCAGTCATTTCTTCCACCGTACTCAAAGACCAACAAGGCAAAAAGAGAACAGGAAATTTAAGCACACTCGAATATCTCTTTGAGTTTTTGAATGCATACGATTTCAGTAGTGAAGGTTCGGAAGAAATTCAGGAAGAGAACAAAACACTAATCAATGCATCGGTGCTCGGATTGATATTTGAAAAAATAAACGGCTACAAAGACGGTTCATTTTTCACACCCGGATTCATCACTATGTATATGTCCCGTGAAACCATACGCCGGGCAGTGGTGCAAAAATTCAATGAAGTAAAGGGATGGAAGTGTAAGTCATTTGAAGAACTGAAAGAAGATATACAGGAAGAAATAAAAGCCGGCAACAGAAAAGAAGTAAGAAAGGAAGCCAACACCATCATCAACAATCTCAAAATTATTGACCCTGCCGTAGGTTCAGGACATTTTTTGGTTTCCGTCTTAAACGAACTGATTGCCATCAAATGCGAGTTGAAAATTCTAGTGGATGCCAATTTGGAGCCATTAAGTAACTATACAGTCGAAGTGGTCAATGATGAATTGATAATAACGGACGAAGAAGGCAATTTTTTTGACTACAACCCCAAAAATAAAGAAAGCCAACGCATACAGGAAACACTTTTTCACGAAAAGCAAACCATTATTGAAAACTGCCTTTTTGGTGTGGACATCAATTCCAATTCAGTAAAAATTTGCCGTTTGCGTTTGTGGATTGAGCTTTTGAAAAACGCTTATTACAAGAATACCACTGAACTAGAAACACTTCCGAACATTGACATCAATATAAAATGCGGAAATTCATTAGTGAGCCGTTTTACCATTGATGCTGATTTAAAGCAAACACTCAAAAAGAGTAAATGGTCGATAGACAGTTACCGCATAGCGGTTGACACCTACCGAAATGCTGAAAGCAAGGAACAAAAAAGAGAAATGGAACGGCTAATTGCTGACATTAAATCGGATTTCAGAAGTGAAATATCATTGAACGACCCGAAAGTAAAAAAGCTACGCAAACTATCCGGCGAACTGTTCCAAATGACCAACCAGCAACAACTTTTTGAAATGAGCAAAAAGGAAAAAGCCGATTGGAATAAAAAAGTGCAGCAATTGACCGAAGAAACCAAAAAAATTGAAACCGAGATTGAAGAAATAAAAGCCAATAAGATTTTTGAAAACGCTTTTGAATGGCGTTTTGAATTTCCTGAAGTGCTGAATGATGAAGGTGATTTTGTGGGCTTTGATGTTGTAATTGGGAATCCACCTTATGTTTTCACAAGGGGCAATGAGTTCGACAGCATTAAGAATTTTATTTGGGAAGCTTACCCATTAAATCAAGGAAAAATCAACCTTTATAGTGTATTTCTAGAATTAGGTCTACAAAAACTACTTAAACCAAATTATTACCTAAGTTTTATTACTCCTGAAACCTTTATTCGAACAAGCACCTATGCTGGTATTAGAGAATATGTAGTTCGCAATAACCAAATTCTATCTTTGGATATTTATGGGATAGGTGTTTTTGAAGGTGTAACAGCAGAAACAATTACATTTTTTATTAAGAAAAAAACTCCGAATAATAATGTCATTGCTGTTACCAAATTCAACAACCAAAAGGATAAAATTAATTACCAAGTTAATCAAGATTTTTTCTTAACAACTCCTGAATTTAGGTATGTATATAATTCTTCAATAAGTGATAAAGAGTTATTCGAAAAATTATTTAACAATTCAACCCCATTAGGTGAAATTGTTGATGTTAGGAATGGCGTTGCAACTAAATCGGGGAAAAACGATTTTATATCAAAAATTAAGGAATCTGAAAAATATAAAAAACTACTTGAAGCTCCGGAAATCTACAGATACGGCTTCAAATGGAAAGGAAATTATATAAACTACGATAAAGAAGCTTTACATCGCCCTCGGAAAGAAGAAATATTTTTAGCCAAGAAGATTTTATGTCAAAGAGTTTCTCCAAAATTAGTTTGCTGTTTAGATGATGAGAAGTACTATACATTTAATTCAATTAATAATTTAATTCTTATTGATGAAAATTTTTCTCTTGAGCAAATTGTCGCCTTCTTGAATTCAAAGCTTATAAATTATTACTATAAAAAAATGTTCTCTATGGGAGCTGAGTTTACAATAACAGTTACTAAAGAAAATTTATCAGTAATCCCTATTAAAAATATCGATAGTAGCTATAAGGTAAAACTTGAAACAATCGTCAAAGAAATAACAACTCTCAAAAAAAATAAGCCAACTGCAAGTATATCCGAATTAGAAAACCAAATAGACCAATTGATTTACCAACTTTACGACTTGACCGAAGCAGAAATAAAAATCATTGAAAGCAATTAATGAATGTTTGGACAGACATACAAGCGATATTCAACAACAGAGAATTAGCACTACTTATTTGGATTGCTGTTATTGTTTTAGCTTTATTGCTATCTAAATTAAGAAAATCGCTTGTTCCAATAATTCAAATCCTTTCAAAGCGAATGTTTCTGATTGTTTTTTCTCTAATCGGAGCTTACTTGTTCGTGATAATTTTTCTCTTTAAAAATCTCGAAGTATGGCAGAACTCCAACTTGAAAGATGTTTTATTTTGGCTTTTTACAGTTGGCTTAATCTTGGTTTTCAAAATCAACGATGCTAAGAGCAACGCATATTTTAAAGGCATTTCCCTTTCAGCAATCAAATGGACAATTGTTCTTGAATTTGTAGTCAACCTTTATAGTTTCAGTCTATTTACCGAACTAATTATTTTGCCTGTTTTAATTTTCTTAGCTATGACACAAGCAGTTGCTGAAATGGACGAAAAGCATAAAGTTGTCTCAAAGTTTTTGCAAAATGTTATCGTAATATCAGGACTTTCAATATTCTCTTATTCACTTTACAAAACCATTGTAAACTTTGATGATGTTTTGACTTTTCAAAATCTTGTTTCATTCCTTTTACCAAGCACAATCACAATTTTATTCATACCATTCGTTTACTTCTTGGCATTATATAGCACATACGAAAGCTATTTCATTCATCTTGACTTTATGACCATTAAGAAAGACAAGGTTAAGGTAGTTAAGAAACTGATATTACGAATTGCAAACATCAACCTTGACAAACTTTTAAGGATTAAAAAGAACTTTGAGAAAAGAGTTTTTTATGACGACACGGACTTAAAGGATTATGTTCAGGCAATTAGTAAAAAATCACACATTAACATTTAATGGCAGGACTTGACGACATATTTAATTCTTCTCAATGGCACCAAAGCATACAGAAATCTTTGGGTCTTAGTTCTAAATTATCTGAAATGTTTAAGTCTGAAGAAAGTATTAGAAAAAACCTTAGTGGCCTAAGTATGGCGACTGAACTTGCTAAAAGTATGCAAAAGCATCATAAAATGTTTGAAAACTTTGATCAGTCGGCAATTGAAGCAATAAAAAAAAGTCTGAGCTTTCGAACACAATTTGCAATTCCTCAAACAACGCTTGATGCAATTTTATCAATAAACCGCCAATACGAACAACTTTTTGGCGGAATAAGAGCATTGTCAGAAGCTCTTATAATTCAATCGCCAGCTTTAGCACAATTCAATAATCTAAATTTTGCATTAAGTGGCATTTCAGGACAAATTGCAGCAATAGCAGCACAGCAAAGAAATTGGACAATAATTGATGACTTTGAAGAAGTAACGGAACAGGCAATTGAGTTTTCTGAAAGTCTAAAAGAAGATGTAACAGAAGAACAAAAAAAACAATTTCTAATATTACTTTCTACAATATTTGCTTTTGTAAACAAGCACAAACAAAAAGGTATTAATACTTTTCGTTTTCTTGAAATTTTATTATTGTTTTATAGTTATTACTCAATATTTTCATCCAAACCTGAATTAGCTACTAAGGCAGACATACGACAAATCAATTTAAAACAAGACACAATAATTCATTACATCAACTTAGTAAACGAACAATTAAGAGAAGCAAAAGAATATCGGATTACTAACAGAGAATGTGAAGTAAAGCTAAAACCAAAATCAAAGACTTTGACACTTTGTAAACTACCTAAAGACTTTGAATTAACTGTTTTACAAGTTAATCATAAATGGGTTCTAGTTAGTTACTTTGACCCAAAAGACAACTTGCCACAGACAGGTTGGATAATGAAAAAATATTTAGACAAACCTGAATAATATGTCAACAATGCCAACGCTTCACTGCTACGCACAAGTTATCCTGTTCCTTCGGGATGGCCAAGTCGCACCAGCCGGTTTTAATAGGGCATTGGAACAATATATAAAGTTGGGTAATTCGGAAAACTGGATAAGTCAACGACTCAAAACCACTCCTTCCTCATCGCAATAGTCGGATAAGTATTAGAGTGAAATCGCTCGATCAGTCCATTGATTTTCGGGAGTTCGTATTCCATAAAGTAGCGGGCGGTTTCGATCTTGCCAAAATAGAAATCCTGTTCAGATTCTTTAGTATTCAAAGCTTTTTGGGATGAAACAGCTTGCTTTAGCCACATCCAACCAATACAGACAATTCCGGTTGCTTCGAGAAATAGCGTGGCATCGGCCAGAAATTTCTCGGGACCTTGGTTCATTTTGAAAAGTATCTGAGCAGCAGCATGATTAAACTTCTTGAGTTGGAGTTCAAAAGTTTGCCTAATGGAATCCAGATCTGAAAGTTCTTTTGAGTTATCAATCGTTGATTCAATTTCCTTTTCAAAAAGCTTCCAACCCAATCCTTCCTGAATCAAAACCTTTCTTCCCAAAAGATCCAAGCCATGAATGCCAGTAGTTCCTTCGTGTATCGGGTGAATTCGTGCTTCCCGGTAATATTGCTCCACCGGAAAATCGGTGGTATAACCTGCACCGCCCAAAACTTGCACTGCGGCTGAGGTGCTTTGCACTCCCATTTCAGAAGGATAACTCTTAGCAATTGGGGTCAGCAGATCCAAAAGTAACTCCATCTCATTCTTCCGAACTTCATTTTCTTCGTGAGCAATTTTATCGGAAAGGATCGCGCAATAAATCAAAAGTGCCAAAGACCCTTCGACCGCGCTTTTTTGGAATAGCAGCATCCGCTTCACATCGGCATGTTCGATAATTGGGACTTGAGCTTGGCTGAGGTTCTTTTCGCCGACTTTTCTGCCTTGAGGCCTTTCTTTAGCATAGGCTAAGGAGGCCTGATAGGCCGCAGACGCAATTCCCACAGCATTCATCCCAACTCCCAATCGAGCCTCGTTCATCATCTGAAACATGTATTTCAGCCCCTGATTCGCTTCTCCGACTAGGTAACCTTCACAGTCATCATTGCTTCCGATCATCAGGTGAGCAATGGGAGCACCTTTGTAGCCCATCTTGTGATAAATGCCCTGAGTCAGTACATCGTTTGATTCTCCGGAAATCCGAATTTTGGGAACGACAAAAAGTGATATCCCTTTGGTGCCGGCAGGAGCGCCCTGAATCCGTGCAAGCATCAAATGGATGATATTTTCGCAAGCGTCATGATCTCCTGCGGAAATGTAGATTTTTTGGCCTTTGATTTTGAAAACCCCCGATTTTTCAGTGGTAAAAGCGGTCGTCGAAATATCAGAAAGCGAACTTCCAGCATCGGGTTCAGTCAAGGCCATTGTACCTTGCCAAAGGCCGGAAAAGAGGTTTGGCGTGAATTTTTCGATCAGATCTTTTGAGCCAAACGTTCGGATCAGGTTTGATGCACCTGTCGTCAAAAACGGAAAAACGCTAGCGGAGTAATTTGCAGCTTGAAAGATAAATCCTGCTGTGATATGGATTGTCCAAGGAAGTTGCTGACCACCTTCTTCATAAGGGAAGAGTGCATTGATCCAGCCATCCTCACCAAATTGACGGATGATGGCTTTCATTCCGGGATGAATCCGAATTTTTCCATCGATAAGTTGGGGTTCATTTCGATCCATTTCGGTGAGAAGTGGGCGAAGTGACTTCTCGGCTATCTGCTCTGCTGAATCCAAAACCAGTTTAAACGTCACCTCCGAATGATCAGCGAAGTAGGGGAGTTGGGTCAATTCCAGACAGTTTTGATTTTCAAAAAGTTGGAAATGAAGGTCTCTTTTAGAGTAGAATCGGGTCATTTGGAGAAAGGATTTATATAAATATCAGATAATCTATAAAAGATCCCTTGGATTTATTCTCTCACAGATTTCTCAGATTGGCACAGATACAGAAAGACAAAGATAAATTTTACAAATCTGTGGTGATCCGGTGCGCCACGAGGCGTGTGTGTTATAAATTAACTTAAAAACCTAGGAAGATGAAAGTTCTTTCCAGCCAAAT
>NZ_JBKBKZ010000038.1:0-46733 GCF_046296635.1 Algoriphagus sp.
CTCCCAACTTCCTTACTTCCAACCTCCCACCACAACCCTGACAACCATGACAACCATTACAACCCTTCCCGCCACGACAACAACGACAACCATGACAACCATGACAACCTCCCAACTTCCATACTTCCAACCTCCCACCACAACCATGACAACCATTACAACCCTTCCCACCACGACAACCATTACAACAAGGACAACAATGACAACAATGACAACCCTTCCTAACCTCCCAACTTCCCAACCTCCCAACTTCCTTACTTCCAACCTTCCACGACAACCTGACAACCATTACAACCCTTCCCACCACCACAACCACGACAACAACGACAACCTGACAACCATTACAACCCTTCCCACCACGACAACCATGACAACCCTTCCTCAAAACACCTCTAAATCCCCCAAACTCCAAGCCCAAGCCATATTCATCGGGGAAAACTCATCTTGAACTTTTCTGAGTGTGACCAAAGGCCCAATTTTAAGAATAGGAATAGCTCCCATGTCTAAGATTTTTTGGTTAGGAAAGGCCAGGCCTGAAAAGGAAGAAAATCTGGACCCGGAAGATTTTATCCTTTGATTTAAGGAAACCTGCAAGTTTTTTTCGACAGATTTTAAAAGACCCCCAGTCGTGAAAAAATCACAAATCCGAAATTCACGTCCCATCTTTCCTTCTTTGATTCGATAGATCAGGAGGTAGTTGGCTCCATCACTTAAATAGTCATAAGGGAACAGTGGATTGTCCCGATATCTCCAATGGAAGTAACCGGAAACCAATCTTGTTTGGAGAAAATGGCCATTCTGCTCAGAAGATTCGATTTTTTTTATCAACCCTTCGATAAGGGACCAATCCCTGGTGCCTTCCATATCTCTGTTTTGTTCGGGGAAGTGAAAATTCAACTTCAGAGGTAGTTTACCCCATTTTTCCCATCCCATCTTGACGTATCCAGGTGTACTTTTAGAATTGGGGGTATTGAATATCAATTCCACATCATCTTCCTTGATCTCTTCAATTAACGACAGCGTGAGATTTTTAAAAATACCCTTTCCTTGGTATTCCGGATGGGTAGCTGTGTCTACTGCTCTACAGGCTTTGTAAACCAACCCTTTTTCTACAAAATCCCACCGCAAAAATGCTCGAACCCCAATCAGTTTCCCATCTTCCTCAGCAAGTAAAACAGGTGACTTTCCATGGGGATTGTCCAAATGCTTCCATTTCCAAAGTGCTTCAGATTTAGGGATTAAAGATTCTCCCAAGGAGATTTTAAGTAATTCTATGATTTGTGGAATATCGGATTCCGAAGCTTTGCGAATCAACATGAAGCGAATTTACCATAAATCTCATGTTCATTTTCCATTGCGCTGGTATCAACTCTGTTTTTTTAAATCAATATCCAGCACCATCGTTGGTGCTAATTGTCTTTTTTGCACACCAGGTTTCCACCAGGGGTTATTGAAAAGTTCGACACTCCCGAAATCACAGCGCTCATTGGGACTCTCGCTTCAGGGTCATGTTTTCGTCACGACTTGTGAATCAGGATTCCATTTTTAATCGGACGATTAAACAAGCTACCTCTCCTAAAAACGAGAACTTTCGCCAAGCCTATCTCCTTTCTTCCTATTTCGGGACCGGAGGGAGCTTATTTAACATAGTATATCTCGCTACAGCGTATCTTGCTTTAGCCTATTTCGAGAAGCATATTTCGCTTCAGCCTATCTCCTAGAGTATATTTCGCGAAGCGTATCTCGCTTTAGCCTATTTCACGCAGAATATATGGCCTTTGCCTATCCCCCAAAGTATATCTTGTATAACACTTTCTATTGTTGATCATCTAATTTCTATATATTTGATTCACTGTTTTCAAATACTACTGAATGAAGCAATTCTTCTTTTTTGCCGGCCTTATTCTGTTGGCTACTTCTTGTATCAGCAATAAGCGGATCACCTATTTACAAAACCTTTCAGACAGTACAGCCATTGGTTTAGATGAGTTCATACCATTTGCTGATGTGAATTATACCTACATTTTGCAGCCCTTTGATATTGTACAAATAGATTTTGCAAGCGCAGATCCTGAGCTCGTTGAAGGTTTTACCTTTCTCAATTCCCCTCAAAGCATGATAGGCAGAATAGGTGTCGGTGGTGGAGGCGGAGGTGGTAGTGACCCGCTTTACATGACGGGTTACTCGATCGATAAAGATGGATTTGTAGAGGTTCCCAGACTTGGCAAAATCAAAATCGGAGGCTTGTCCGAAGAGGGTGCTAAGCTTGCCGTACAGCAGGAAATAAATAAATTTTTTAAAGAGGAGGTTTACGTAAGGCTGCGAATCGCAGGGATACGTTATACTACTTTAGGGGAATTCAACAGCGTGGGAGTTCAGATTATCTATAAAAACAGGGCCACACTCTTTGATGCTTTGGCCAACTCAGGGGAGACAAGTATTTTGGGTAAAAAGAACAAAATGTTTTTGATTCGTCAATATGATGGAGGTACCAAAATTCATCAAATCAACCTTCATGATCGAGCATTATTAGGGAGTCCATGGTTTTTTATTCAACCCAATGACATTCTTTACCTCGAACCTATGAAAATCAGACAGATCGGTACTGCCGATAATCTTACTGGTTCCTTAGCGTTATTCGCTGGACTGTTGGCATCTACTTTATTAATAATTAATTTAGTGACGAGGAATTTATAAGGAAATGGAGAAGCTAGACCTCAGCCAATTAGACAACGAAGAAAAGGCACTTGAAATCCGCTATGTGATTGCCAAATACATTCGCTATTGGCCTTGGTATGTGCTTTTTACAGTACTTTTTATCACAGGTACATTTTTATTTCACAGGTATACGGTGGATCAATTTCAGGTGACAGGATCGCTTGTTATCAAAAACAGCAGCACCCCGGAATCCAGAATCCTTGATCGTTCTAACATTTTCAATGCCGGTGTGAATCTGGAAAATGATATCCTTCGCCTACGGTCCAAAAACATGGCTCGAATCGCGATGGACAAACTCCATTTTGATGTGGAGTATTTTGCGAAAACCAACATCAAAGACATTGAACTTTACGATCGGTCTCCTGTGAGAATTGATGTGGACTGGAACCATTTACAGGTGACAGATACTCCCGTCGAACTTGAAATCTTATCCGAAACAAATTACAGACTTTTTCCTGCTGAAAAAGGACTGTTAGATTTTAATGCAGCCCAAGCTGCTGGAGATGAGTCTGTGTTCAATAAGACCTATACCTTTGGTCAGGAGATAGAAACTGCTCGCTCCAAGTTTACCGTCTTTTTAGTCAATCCTTCCAGAATTGGCGAAGTCATTATTTTTAGATTGATCAATCCTGCTGTCTTGGAAGAAAATCTTGCGCGGTCTGTACAAGTGGTCATGGAGAATGAATATTCTTCTGTCCTTCGATTAAGTACTACCACCACTGTGGTGGAAAAAGGTCGCGATTACATCAATGCTCTCATGCAATCCTACATCGAGTATGATTTAAATGAAAAAAATAAGATCCAGGAAAATACCATAGACTTCATAGAAAGTCAGCTCGGATTCCTGGAGGATTCATTGAAGGCAAAGGAACGGGAACTTCAACGATTCAAAGTTGATAACAAATTGCTCGATGTATCCGCTGAGTTCTCCAGCATTCTGGCAAAAATGAACTCACTTGATGAACGGAATGCAGAACTGGAATTTCAAATTCAATATTTTGAAGAAATCCGCCAGTACATGGAGCGGAAGAGTAAGGATTTTTCAGATGTAGTCGCTCCCTCCGTCATCGGAGTACCTGATCCATTACTTAATGGCTTAATTCAAACTTTGGTCACGCTCTCCCAAGATCGCAGAAAACTCCTGGCCACTGTCAATGAAAATCACCCTGAAGTCAATAAAATTGATGTGCAAATTGAAAAAATCCAAGATGCACTCTTTGAAAACGTGGTGAATCTGATAGCTAATACGAATAAGCAAAAGAAAAGTATTCAGGCAGAAATCAGAGTTTATGATGCGGAATTTGCCCGACTTCCGGAGTCTGAGTCTAAATACTCCAGTATTTTCAGAGAATTCAAATTACGGGAATCACTCTATACTTACCTTCTTGAAAAAAGAGCGGAGGCAGGAATTGCCCGGGCGGCAAACGTATCCGACAATGCAATTCTTGACCTTGCAAAAAAGGGAACCTTGGTCTTTCCTAAGAAGACTCAAAATTACGGGCTTGCCCTTGCATTGGGATTATTGCTTCCATTTGGTTTCATTGTTGTTAGGGATATGTTTGATGATAGTATCAAGGATCAGAGAGACTTGAAAAAGCACTTCATGATTCCCCAACTCGGAATAGTTGGATATAGTACCAAGGGGACCAATAAAGTGGTGCTGGAACATCCAAAATCTGCTGTTGCAGAATCTTTTCGTTCACTTCGATCAGCGATTACTTATCTGGCTTCAGGCAAAAACACAAAAAAAATCCTGGTAACTTCCTCCGTCTCCGGAGAAGGAAAGACTTTTACTTCTTTGAACTTGGCCTCTGCCATGGCATTGGGTTCCAAAAAAACAGTAGTAGTCGGAGCTGACTTGAGAAGACCAAAACTAGCGACCTATTTCGATCATTCAGAAAAAGTCGGACTTTCCACCTATTTGATCGGCAAAGCGTCAGCTGAAGCCATAATTTTTCCAACCCAACAGGAAAACCTGTTTTTCGTGCCTTCAGGTGTAATTCCTCCAAACCCTGCTGAATTGCTTCAAACTCCGAGGTTAATTGAATTTTTGAGCTTTCTGGACGAGCGATTTGATGTGATCATTTTTGATACTCCACCCATGGGTCTCGTTTCTGAAACCATTGATCTCATGCGGCTTTTTGACATCAATCTTTATGTAGTTCGGCAAAACTACACGGTGAAAGATCACTTGGTTATGATCAATGACTTGTTCAACAACAAGCAAGTTAAAAATGTCTATGGGGTCTTTAATGGTATACTCAACTCGGGATACCATTATGAGGGATATAATTACGGTTATGGAAATACCTATCTGTATTCTCAGAATAATAAGTACATGTACAATTATTATGGAGATGACTTGGAAACCAAGAAAAAGAAGATCAAACAGCCAAGGAAATTTGACTTAATCAAAGTGGTCAAAAAGGCCTTTAGAATTAGATAGAATTTGTTTTTGATTAGGAAAATCTAATCCAATTTTTAAAATATATATTGGCAATCTCCAAACCTCAGAATGAAAACAGCTGCCCTTATTCCCGCACGATATGCATCCACTCGCCTGCCGGCAAAATTGGTACAGGATCTTGGAGGAATATCCGTAATCCAACGAACTTATGTCAGCACACTAGCAACAGGTGTTTTTGACGAAGTATGGGTGGTAACTGATCATAAGGAAATTGAGCAGCAGATTGTCGACCTGGGAGGCAATGTTTTCTTCAGTAAAAAATACCACGAAAGCGGATCCGACCGAATCGCTGAGGCGTTGGAGTTGGTGGATGCCGATCTCATTGTCAATGTTCAGGGTGACGAACCATTTCAGGATCCAAAATCATTGAAGGATCTGGTGGCTGTCTTTGAAAGGCCAAAAGTGAAAATGGCTTCACTTATGTGCCGAATTCCCGAAGATGAGGCCTACAATCCAAATGCCGTAAAGGTCGTTTTGGATGCAGAAATGAATGCGATTTATTTCTCCCGTTCCCCAATTCCATTCAACCGCGAGCGGAATGATGATATTTTCTATTGGAAACATATCGGGATTTATGCTTACACCCGCGAACTCTTAAAAGAATTCACCACTTGGCCCAAAGGCCGACTGGAGCAGATTGAAATGTTGGAGCAGCTACGGTTGATAGAAAAAGGCGTAAAAATCCGGATGGTAGAAACCGCCCATCAAGCCATTGCTATCGATACCAAAGAGGACCTGGATCGGGCAAGGAATTTTTTGAAAAGCATTCTTTGAGAAGATAGATACAAGATACAAGACGCAAGACGCTAGACTTTTCCCATTACTTCATCATTCAACATTCGATGTTCATTATTAAAAAATTGGAGAATCATTTTTCTCATTATTCATCACTGCCTATTCTCCCCCTAAAGGGGGGGCGGGGGGTACAAAAAGATACAAGACACAAGAAGTTAGACATAATATACAAGACGATTTTCCTAATTACTTCATCATTCAACACCTGTCCGCCGCAGGAGGATTCATCATTCGATGTTCATTATTAAAAGGTCAAAATCACTTTACTAATTAATCGATGCTCTAGATGCAAGAGGGGAGACCGAAGACCGAAGATGCAGAAATTTCCAGCCTTCCCACTTCTCAACCATTACAACCCGATAACCATGACAACCCTTAAAACATCGGACATCAGACATCCAGCATCCTACATTTTTTTTTCACATTTTTCCTTTAACTGTTTCATTTGATATTAGAAAAACAATATCTTAAAGTAATAATTGACCACCTCCTTTAGATCTTTTTTCATACCCATGCGGCTCATTATCTGGTTAGTAGTATCGTGTAATCCTGTGATTTCTTAGCGAGATCTATGGAAGCTAACGCCCCTGATCTTAATCTGGCTATCCTTGTTGGATTACTTCCGGTCATTCTTGCATTTTCCTTTATCATTTTTGTGATTTATCGCTCACGTAGAGAGTCTGATTTCCGGAGAAGAGAGACCGAACTCAAACTCAGCAAAGCGGAAGGAGAATTGAAAGCGCTTCGAGCCCAGATCAATCCGCATTTCATTTTCAATTGCCTCAATTCCATTCACCACTTTATACAAGCGCAAGAACCCAAGCAAGCATCCGAATATCTGATCAAATTTTCACAGTTGATCCGATATGTGCTGGAGAGCTCCGCTAAAAATTGGGTGAGCCTCGAAGAAGAACTTGAAGCGAATAAAATTTACCTGGACTTGGAAAATCTCAGAAGACAAGAGGATTTTTCATTCATTTTCCAAATTGAAGATGGTATTTCCCCAGGCAATTACTTCATTCCTCCCATGTTGATTCAGCCATTTCTGGAAAACGCAGTTTGGCATGGAGTAAATGCAAATGGAATAATCCAATTGCATATATCTAAAAACGGCTCCAATCATCTTCATTTTTTGATTTCTGATAATGGCATTGAGAAATCTGAAAAATCCGAAATCGACCTTTCCCGAATGGTGAAGAAGAGCAGTATGGGGCTGCAACTTATGGAAGAAAAATTCAAGAACCTCAACGAACTGCGTGGCACCCAAGCCTCATTTGATATCAACCCTCAAGCAGGAGTAGGAACCCAAGTCAGACTGATTATACCTTTTGAAGAAGAATGAAGAAGAAATATAGCGTATTAATAGTCGAGGACGAACCACACGCACAGGAGAACTTGAAGCGCTTGGTTGCTCATGAAGGTGATTTGGAATTGGTAGGAACGGCTGCCACAGTGGAAGAGGCTGATGCGCTATCCAAAAGCCTCAACCCCGACTTGGTCTTCTGTGATGTGATGCTGCCACCTCAGACCTCATTTGACTGGTTGATGAAACTGGAAACCATTCCGTTCGAGCTCATATTCACGACCTCTTATGAAGAGTTTGCGGTGAAGGCATTTCGGCTGTCTGCAATTGACTACCTGATCAAACCCATATCCACCTCGGACTTTGAAGAAGCCTTGGAGCGATTCAGAGAGAAAAAGGGAAACTCCAAGGCACAAGTAAATCAATTATTGAAAAACCTGAATCTTCCGGCGGAGCATGCGAAAATCGCCTTGCCAACCTTGACCGGATACCTTTTCGTGGAGGTCAAGGATGTTATTCGCTGTGAATCTGATAATACCTATACTACCTTTTTCACGACAGATAAAAAGAAAATCCTGGTTTCCCGCACCCTCAAAGATGTGGAGCAAATGCTGGAAGATTACCGATTCTTCCGGGTTCACAATTCCCACCTGATCAATCTCGACTATGTAAACGAATACTTCAAAGGAGAAGGAGGACAGGTGAAAATGTCCGACGGTGCTGTGGTCGATGTATCGAGGAGGCGGAAGGAGGAGTTTTTGAATTTGCTGAGGAAATGACCGATGTCGGATGACGGATGACCGATGCGTCATCGCGAGGGTAGGAACGATCCGAAGCGATCTCAATTACTAAAATTGAAAGATTGGAAGATTGAAAAATTGTAAAAAAAGTAAGTGCCAAAATCGATTCATACGGAACCGAAATCAAAGTCTTTCCTACCAAAATCTGGTTTTAGCTAAGTAAAACTAGTCGAGATCTTGATCTTTATTCAAGTTTTTAGGTAAAAGCAAATGAACAGGGGTGATCATTTGGCTAGGCCAAACCGACGAACCAACCGGAAAAGACTTTTGATCAGGGGTGATTAAGCAAAATATTCGGTAGGTATTTTTTGCGTCATTGTTTCTGGAAGACAGAAGACATAAGACATAAGCCATAAGACGGTCTGAGCTTGCCAAATGAATTCAAGCTTGAATGTTGGATTTCGGAATTGAGGCAACTCCTCCTTAACCAAGAAAATAAATGGGAACGATTAGCCAATCAAAGGGGGTAGGGGGATTTGAATTCGAACAATTATATTTTAAATATTTAATTCAAAAAGTATATGGATTTTAATGAAAAGTTTATTGAACCTATCGGGTATTCACAAGCCGCTGAATATCTCTTGGAGTTTGTTAATTGTAGCGTTTTTGTTCAAATGGATGGGCATATTTCCGGGGTTTTTAGAGCCAAGCAACTGCAAGAGTGGGTAGGTAAAGAAGATGTGAATGGAATCCTTTTTTGGTTTTGTAATTCTAGTTCCTCCCAAAAACCAATTTTAGCGATCCAAAAAATAAAAGAAGAATACCAGAATAATTCTGCTTGGCTTACCGGGTTAATGCCTAATCGTCCTCCAGTTCATGGTAGAGGTCTGCGCATTGTTAAAGATTTAATCAGAAAAAATTATAGCAGCGAATCTTCAAAAGCGGATATCCTTAATGATATTGAAAATGAACCTCCGATAAATCCACAAAATTTTGATTATCGTGATTCTCGAAATGTTAATGAAATGAGGAACCGTTTTCGCTCAAATTTTTCAAGTCACGTCGATTATCCATTTGCTTATTTTTCAACTAAATATGGAAAAGGAAGTCCCTATTTTAGGCAGTTCTTTGATCAGGGAGATATTTCCCATATTCGATATTATTTAGGATATTCCAACGATGACTTCTTTAGTGGGCAGCGAATCAGGATAATACTGGCACCTTGTAAAGCGGATGGGTCAAATTTGAAAAAAGAAGATTGCCTAGTAGAGCATATAGAAAAATTTAATGACGTAATGCTCCTCCAATACTCTTGGCCACCAAAACCCACCGGTACCGACGAGTGACACCTGCGCAACTCCAGACCATTTCTTCACTGGCGATTTGGATACCGATACTATTTGCGGTATTCAAGCTAAAAACAGGCGATACTAAGTTTCGCCTGTTCATTATTTTTTTAGTTTTTGGGGCTTTGGTGGATAGTTTTGGGATGATCATCTATTATTTTTTATCAAATGAATTGTTTGATTATCACGAAGTTTTTCAGATTCTATACCTTTGGTATGAATGTTTGTTCTTTGTTTGGCTTTGCTTTTTCTTTTTGAATTTCCAGCAAAAGATCGTGTGGAGAAATATCCTTTTAATTTGTTTTTCGGGGCTGTTTATTACGGAGTTTATTTTGAGAATTGTGATTTCCAGTCCAAACGATACGTACTCTTCATTTATCTACTCGTTTTTTCTCGTGACATCCTCTTTTCTTTCCGCCTTTGCCTTGCTACGAATCGCCGAGAATACGGGAGAGATTTTGAGATATTCCTGGTTTTGGATTCTTTCGGGGATATTCATTTACTGTTTCAGTTCATTCTTTGTAGACATGCTCAGCTACACCGCAATCGGAAGAGGAATTTGGTCCATCCGTGTCCTCGCCAATATCATCCAATATGGCTTTTTTGTGGTGGGACTTTTGAAAATGAACAAGGCTCAATGAGCAATGAGCAATTACCAATGGACAATTTCCAATGTTCAAAATGTAGGATACTTGAAAATTGGTCATTGAGTTTGAAAATTGGTCCTTGAATAGGTTACTTGAAAATTGGTCATTGAGTTTGATTATTGAGTTTGAACATTGATCATTGACAAGAGAGATTTCGCCGGATTCTAGATGAGATTGACCGGAAACTATTTTTAGATGGTTAAGAGACGGTTTTTCTATTATTTTCCATCAGTTTTAAATCAAAGG
Organism: Algoriphagus sp.; assembly: GCF_046296635.1. Lineage (GTDB taxonomy): Bacteria > Bacteroidota > Bacteroidia > Cytophagales > Cyclobacteriaceae > Algoriphagus. Next base: position 10,263 of record NZ_JBKBKZ010000038.1, read on the forward strand.
CTATGGAAAGATTTTTCGATTCGCGTCTTCATTTAACCCTAAAACATCAGTTTGCCAGTGAAGGAAAAATGGTCTCTGCTTGGGATACCTTGACTTATCAGGATTTTACTCGTGAAATTTCAGGGGGCACAGAATAGATTGAAAAGAATTTGGTTCAATACTAACAAATTCATTAACAATTAAATAGAAAAAATAGTGGAGCCAAAAACCTCCTTTATTTTTCTGAAACTTAAATTTACAAATTAAGAAATAAATAAAATTTTTACTAATTTATAAATTTCAACCTAATGCAAAAGATCAAAAATTTCGTCGAATTTCAAAAAGAGCTTTCATCCAACGCTCATTTACAACAAGAGTTTAAAGATGATCCTGTTAAGGCTATTCAACAATTTAAACTATCCCTGCCTGATAACTGGGTATATAGAGTTGTTGTTGGTTCTTTAGGCTTAGCAATCTTGACAGTTATTGCTGGAGTTATTCTCTTGTCATTTTCTGGGAAAACTATTGACGCAACAATTTTAACATTATTCACTGCAATAGCATCAGGTTCTGTTGGAGCACTTGCAGGATTGTTATCGCCGGCTCACAAATAGGGCAGTTGCTGGTTTATAATTAATATTAAATAGCAATTTTATTTATAATTCCTAAAATAATGATAACAGTTAGAGATTTTATAATTTACGGAAATTTATCTTTAGAAAGAAGACTTGGGTGAATATCTAGTGAATTTTGAAGTTAAATATTAGAAAAAATTTTAATTTAAATATCTAATTTAAACATTAATGTTAAACAAAAATAAATCTAAACATTATGACTAAAATATTATTTAGTTCTGAAATTGATGTAAATAACAATTGGTTGTTTTATATCGAAAATGAGGCAAAATCATTGGCGCAAAGAGATGATTTTGCTATAATAAACTATTTTGACAGGGAAATTTTTAATCCAGAAATGGAGGAGTATTTATCTTCTAATGATTTACCTCATGGCTTAGATGAGTTTGAAGATGGAGAAGTACTGAGTTTAAACCTGATAGAGGGAATGAAACTTAATTTGATTCCTGAGTGGTTAAAGACTCGTTTTAGAAAATTAAAGGCTATGTTAAAAAAAATCTTTTGTCAGGTTGTTCACGGGATTGGGGAGTTTGATACTAAAGCAATTATTTCTGCAGTACTTATCGCCATTATACCAGCTTTTGCAACAGGTTTACCCGCTGCAGTTTTGCCGATAGTTATTGGGTTAGTTGCCTACCTTTTAAAGTTCGGTATTGAAAAAACCTGTCCTGTTTAATCCGACCATTTTCTCCCTCAAACCCACCGAATTCTAATTCCCTCTCTTTTAATAAAATAAGTGCCTGCATCTTTATCATGCAGGCACTTTTTTGATTTTCACACACAGGTTCCTGCTTTTTAATCAGAAAACTGCACGGAACCATGAAACAAATCTTACTTCTTCTGACAGGACTGCTTTTAAGCATTTCATCCCTTCAAGCCCAAAATCCTGGTGAACTTGATCTTTCTTTTAATTCGGAAGGATTAAATTTTGGTGATGGGGCAAACAATACAGTTTGGAGCATAGTACCACAACCTGATGACAAAATATTGATTGGGGGACAATTTACCATTTACAATGGAATCAGCAGAAATCGAATTGCACGATTAAATGCGGATGGAAGCTTGGATACCTCCTTTAATCCAGGAAATGGAGCAGATAATGAGATAAGGAGTGTTGTGCTTCAGCCTGATGGAAAAATCTTGATTGGAGGATTTTTTACTAATTATAATGGGATAAATAGAAATCGAATTGCCCGTTTAAATTCAGATGGTAGTTTGGATCCCTCCTTTGATCCAGGCACAGGTGCAAATAACGCGATTTATAGCATGGTTCTTCAATCTGACGGCAAAGTTTTGATTGGAGGTTACTTTACAAACTACAATGGTTCAAGCATAAATCGAATTGCTCGGCTAAATGCGGACGGAAGTTTAGATACCACATTTAGTCCAGGCGCAGGAGCAAGCGGTGCGGTTTTTAAAGTGGTTCTACAACCTGATGGCAAGATTTTGATTGGGGGAGATTTTATAAGTTTTAACGGGACCATCAGAAATTATATTGCTAGATTAAATTCCGGTGGAAGTTTGGATACCTCATTTAGTCCAGTCTCAGGGGCAAATTCGCCTGTCTGGATTTTGGTTTCTCAAGAAGATGGCAAGATTATGATTGGGGGAGATTTTACAAGTTTTAACGGGAACATCAGAAATTACCTTGCTCGGATAAATTCCGACGGAAGTTTGGATGCTAGCTTTAATCCAGGCACTGGTGCAAACAGTACAGTTTTTAGCATGGTCCTTCAGCCCGATGGCAAGATTCTCATTGGAGGAAATTTTACCACTTTCAACGGGACCATCAGAAATCGAATTGCTCAAATCAATCCTGACGGAAGCTTGGATACCACTTTTAATCCGGGCTCAGGGCCAAACAATTCAGTTTGGAGCATGATCCTGCAACCTAATGGTAAGATTTTGATTTGGGGATTTTTTACCAAATACAATGTGGCCACCAGAAATTATTTTGCCCGAATCAATGCAGAGGGGAGTTTGGATGGCTCCTTTAATCCAGAAACAGGTGCAAACAATTTTGTTTACACACTGGAAACTCAGAATGACGGGAAGATTTTAATAGGAGGAGAATTTACCAATTACAACGGAGTGTTAAGAAACTACCTCGCTCGATTAAATTCTGATGGTGGAATTGATTTTTCTTTTAATCTTGGTTCGGGCCTAAATGGGAGGGTTCGAGCTGCCGCTTTTCAACCAGACGGTAAGATTTTAATAGCGGGATTATTTACTACGTACGGAGGTATTTCCAGAAATTTTATTGCACGACTCAATTCAGATGGGAGTCTAGATCCCACTTTTGATCCGGGTTCTGGGGCGAACAATGAGATTTTAACCTTATCAATACAGTCAGATGGAAAGATTTTGATAGGGGGGGTATTCTCTTTTTATAATGGTGTTTCTAGAAACCGAATTGCTCGCCTTAATTCAAATGGAAGTTTAGATTCCTCTTTTAATCCTGGGACTGGAGCAAACAGTTCTGTTTTTACTTTGGCCACTCTGGATGATGGTAAGATTTTGATTGGGGGATTATTTACTTCTTTCAATGGTGTTTCTAAAAATTATATTACTCGTTTGAATTCAAACGGAAGCATTGACACATCTTTTACAATCGGTACCGGAGCAACCGGTTCAGTTCATAAACTTGCGATTCAATTAGACGGCAAAATTTTGATTGGGGGAGATTTTGGAGGCTTTAATGGTGTAGTCAGAACTCGAATTGCGCGTCTTAATTCAGACGGGAGCTTGGACACCTTTTTTAATCCGGGAATTGGAGCAAACTCTTCAGTTACTTCATTAGTCTATCAGCCTGACGGTAAGATTTTGATTGGTGGAGGATTTACCAGCTACAATGGGACCAGCAGAATTCGAATTGCCCGATTAAATACAGACGGAACATTGGATACTTCCTTTAATCCGGGTACAGGGGCAAACAATACAGTCCGGAGCATTGTTCTTCAGCCCGATGGTAAGATTTTGATTGGAGGATTTTTTACAGGGTATAATAATATCAGCCGAGTAAGAATCGCCAGAATTTATGGTGGAGGGGAAGAAGTAGATGAAGAAGCACCTGTTCCTGATATTGAAAACCTCGAACCCCAAAACGCACAATGTCAAGTTAACTTCGAGGACTTAACCAATCCTACTGCTACTGACCTTGAAGACGGAATCATTCAGGGAACAACCGACCAAAGTATCTTCCCAATTACCTCTCAAGGCACAACGGTCATTACCTGGACTTATACCGATGAGGCAGGGAATACCAGTTCTCAGGAGCAAACGGTTATCGTTGAGGACACGACTAAGCCAGTTCCGACCTTGGCTGAGTTGCCAGTGATCAGTGGTCAGTGTTCAGCGGATGTTACCGCGCCGACTGCAACTGATAATTGTGCAGGAACGATCACAGGAACAACCGAAGACCCGCTGACTTACAGCGAACAAGGAACTTACACTATCACTTGGACCTACGATGATGGCAATGGAAACATCTCGACTCAGGAGCAGACGGTCATCGTTGAGGACACGACCAAGCCGGTTCCGACCTTGGCTGAGTTGCCAGTAATCAGTGGTCAGTGTTCAGCAGAAGTTACCGCGCCGACTGCAACTGATAACTGTGCAGGAACGATCACAGGAACAACCGAAGATGCACTGACCTACAGCGAACAAGGAACTTACACCATCACTTGGACCTACGACGATGGTAATGGAAACACCGCCACTCAGACGCAAACAGTAATTGTTGCCAATACGACCAAGCCGGTTCCGACATTGTATGAGTTGCCGGTGATCAGTGGTCAGTGTTCAGCGGATGTTACCGCGCCGACTGCAACTGATAATTGTGCAGGAACGATCACAGGAACAACCGAAGACCCGCTGACTTACAGCGAACAAGGAACTTACACCATCACTTGGACCTACGATGACGGCAATGGAAACACTGCGACTCAGGAGCAAACTGTAATTGTGGATGATACGACTGCTCCGGTTCCGACCTTGGCTGAGTTGCCAGTGATCAGTGGTCAGTGTTCATCTGAAGTTACCGCGCCGACTGCAAGTGATAACTGTGCAGGAACGATCACAGGAACAACCGAAGACCCGCTGAATTACAGCGAACAAGGAACTTATACCATCACTTGGACCTACGATGACGGCAATGGAAACAGCACCACTCAGGAGCAAACGGTAATCGTTGAAGACACGACTAAGCCGGTTCCGACCTTGGCTGAGTTGCCGGTGATCAGTGGTCAGTGTTCAGCAGAAGTTACCGCGCCGACTGCAACTGATAACTGTGCAGGAACGATAACAGGTACTACAAATGATCCGCTGACATACAGCGTGCAAGGAACCTATACGATTACTTGGACTTATGCCGATGGAAATGGAAATACCGCCACTCAGACGCAAACAGTAATTGTTGCCAATACGACCAAGCCGGTTCCGACATTGTATGAGTTGCCAGTGATCAGTGGTCAGTGTTCAGCGACGGTTTCAACTGTTCCAACTTCCGCTGACAATTGCCAGGGAACTATAACAGGAACAACTTATGATCCGCTAACTTATTATGAGCAAGGAACTTACACCATCACTTGGACTTACGATGATGGAAATGGAAACACCGCCACTCAGGAGCAGACTGTCATCGTTGAGGACACGAATAAGCCAGTTCCGACCTTGGCTGAGTTGCCAGTGATCAGTGGTCAGTGTTCAGCGGATGTTACCGCACCCAATGCAACCGATAACTGCGCAGGAACCATCACAGGAACAACCGAAGATCCGCTGACATACAGCGTGCAAGGAACCTATACCATAAACTGGACCTACGATGATGGCAATGGAAACACCGCCACTCAGGAGCAAACGGTTATCGTTGAGGACACGACCAAGCCAGTTCCGGACTTGGCTGTGTTGCCAGTGATCAGTGGTCAGTGTTTAGCAGAAGTTACCGCACCGACTGCAACTGATAATTGTGCGGGAACGATCACAGGAACAACTTATGATCCGCTAACTTATAATGAGCAAGGAACTTACACCATCACTTGGACCTACGACGATGGTAATGGAAACACCGCCACTCAGGAGCAGACGGTCATCGTTGAGGACACGAATAAGCCAGTTCCGACCTTGGCTGAGTTGCCAGTGATCAGTGGTCAGTGTTCAGCAGAAGTTATTGCGCCGACTGCAACTGACAATTGCCAGGGAACTATAACAGGAACAACTTATGATCCGCTAACTTATTATGAGCAAGGAACTTACACCATCACTTGGACCTACGATGATGGCAATGGAAACACTGCGACTCAGGAGCAAACTGTAATCGTGGATGATACCACTGCTCCGGTTCCAGTCGTTGCCCAGTTACCAGTGATCAGTGGTCAGTGTTCAGTTACAGTCACAGCGCCTTCGGCTAACGATGCCTGCGAAGGAACTATAACAGGAACAACCACCGATCCAACAAGCTTTACCGAGCAAGGAACTTACACCATCACCTGGACCTACGATGATGGCAATGGAAATACCACGACTCAGGAGCAAACTGTCATCGTTGTAGACACGACCAAGCCAGTTCCTACCTTGGCTGAGTTGCCAGTGATCAGTGGTCAGTGTTCAGCAGAAGTTACCGCGCCGACTGCAAGTGATAACTGTGCAGGAACGATCACAGGAACAACCGAAGACCCGCTGACTTACAGCGAGCAAGGAACTTACACCATCACTTGGACTTACGATGATGGCAATGGAAACACCGCCACTCAGGAGCAAACGGTCATCGTTAAAGACACGACCAAGCCAGTTCCTACCTTGGCTGAGTTGCCAGTGATCAGTGGTCAGTGTTCAGCGGAAGTTACCGCGCCGACTGCAAGTGATAATTGTGCAGGAACGATCACAGGAACAACCGAAGATCCGCTGACTTACAACGTGCAAGGAACTTACACCATCACTTGGACCTACGATGATGGAAATGGAAACATCACGACTCAGGAGCAAACTGTGATTGTGGATGATACCACTGCACCTGTTCCAAATGTGGAATCATTGCCTACACTAATCGGTAATTGCCTACTTGAAATAAGGAATTATCCGACAGCTACTGATAATTGTAGTGGGATTATTACTGCTGAACCTAATGGGTCGGTTCTTTTTACGGCTGCTGGCGAGTATACAATTACTTGGACATATGATGACCGAAAGGGAAATGTCAGTCAACAGACGCAGTTGGTTATTATGGAAACAGATACTCAGCCATTCTGGATTACAGAACCCGGAGCTTTGGACCAAACGCTCAATTGTCCAACTCAACAGGAAATTCAGAATTCCTTCTATGCAGCGGGACCTCAACCTGGATCATTGTGCTACCCAGTTTACATTCAACCGGCAGGACCTGCCGTATTTCAGCCGACCGGTACCGATGGAAGTGGGGTTTATTTGTTCACTTGGTATTATCGTACTCCACCAGGTATTAGGATTGATTATACTGTGAGGATTACAGTAAACTATGGAGGATCGCCTTCCCCTGTGGTGTCCGAACTTCCAACGCTCACAGGACAATGTAGTGTCGAAGTGACTGATGTTCCCCAGGCAACAAGTTGCGGAGGGGTTGAACTTATTGGTACAACTGCGGATCCGCTGGTTTATAGTGAGCAGGGAACTCATTCCATCACTTGGACCTACACCGATGCGGATGGCAACTCCAGTACTCAGTTGCAAACGGTAATCGTTGAGGACACGACTGCTCCTCAGATACAGGCCCCGGCAAATGTTACGGTAACTTTGAACTCCGGTGAAAATGTTGCAACTGGCGTACAGTTGGGAAGTCCAATTGCCTCAGATAATTGTGGTGAGGTTATGATCACAAACAATGCTTCTTTGACTTTCCCTGTGGGAATGACTGAGGTGACTTGGACAGCTAAAGATGCAAAAGGAAATGAATCCACTTCCATTCAAACTGTACTGGTAAGTGCACCAGTCTGCGGAATTCAGTTGAATGCGCAACCTTCAGTTACTTTAAAATTGGGTAAAAAGAATGAAGCAAATCTTAAGGTAAACGATGTGAATTTAGGCTCCTCTAGTACCTGTGGTGATGTAACCTTATCCTTAAGCCAAACCAACTTTAATTGCTTAGACGTAGGAGTTAAAGAGGTTCTGTTTACTGTTACAGATGTGAATGGAAATGTTTCCTCAGCAATAGTTTTAGTCACTGTTTTTGAAGATAAAGCACCAAAATTTGAAGGGCTTCCTAAAACCATTTCCTTATCGCTAAATGAAGGTGTTACCTATTCAATCCCCGACTTTAGTGGCTTTGCAACTGATAACTGCGGAATAACTTCTTACACCCAGTCACCTGCGGCAGGTACGATAAATTCTACAGCAGGCAAATTTGACGTGGTGGTTACAGCCTCTGATGCAAGTGGAAATTCAGTGACTGCAACGGTGAAAATAGAGCGTACGGTACCGAAAGGAAAAGGAGGGAAGGGCAAGCGATTGATTCCAGGTGAGTCATTGGTGATTTCAGTACCTTGGAATACATCCTTTAAAGATGTAGTCTCAGATATTGAGACTGAGGATGGAGTGGACATTGACTGGATAGCTGGGGATTACGAACCACTCACACCCGGATCATATCAGATTAGAGCTTCGGTAACGCCACAAATTCAAGTGAGGTATGGAGAAGCGCCGGTGTTGACAGTAATTGTGGAGAACAAACCTCAATCTTTGGATATTTCCCTTAGCAATAAAAAGTTGTACAAAGACTTAAAGTCAGGAAAAGTTATTGGAATACTCGGCACCATTGATCCTATCGACGATATCCATACTTATAGCATGGCAGAGCATCCTGACATGGAAATTCTGGAGAACAAACTGATCTGGAAGGGAACGAATACTCCAGCCGCACAGATGACCGTTACTGTTTTCAGCACGGATCGTGCAGGGCAGTCGATTAGTAAGGAAATCCAGCTTTCAAGAGAAATTGGGCCTAATCAATTCATCTTGTATCCAAATCCAGCTCAGAACGAAACCAATATAATGGTCGATCTGGACGAGAGAGCTGCAGTTGAAATCAGAGTGTTTGATGCTGTGGGTAGATTGGTTATTCAGGACAGTATCTACCGTGAGAAAACCTTCATCCAAACTCTAAACTTGAATGGTTTGGCTCCGGGCATGTATATGGTTCAGGTGAAGATCGGATACATTATTATGACCGAGCGTTTGATTAAAAGGTAAAAGCTATAATTAAAAGATTTCTAAAATCAATTAGAGGCTGTCTCAGAAGTACCGAATGTCACATTGGTAGCAGCTTGCCCGCCGTGGCGGGAAGTCGAAATGTAGTCCAATTCCCTAGGAATGGCCTTCGACTCCGCTCAGGCTGACACTGGAACCCTTTTTGAGACGGCCTCTATTTTTTTGACTTTTAAACTCCATTACAAAATTGCATTTGTAGCTTGGTAAAAATTAAAAAACCATGAAAAAACGTGTCACCGGAATCGGAGGAATATTTTTCAAAGTCAAAGATCCAAATGCTACCAAGTCCTGGTATCAAAAACACTTGGGTTTGAATACCGATAACTATGGGACAGCTTTCGAATGGCGAAGCAGTGATAACCCTGATCAAAAAGGATTCTCCCAATGGTCACCAATGAAAGATGATACCACCTATTTCAAGCCTTCCGAAAAGGACTTTATGATTAACTACCGGGTGGAAAACTTGGTAGAATTGGTAGCCAATCTTAAATCCGAAGGAGTTACAATTCTAGACGAAATCGAAACTTTAGAATACGGAAAGTTTGTGCACATCCTGGATCCTGATGGTCACAGCGTCGAACTATGGGAACCGAATGATGAGGAGTATGATCGCTTGGTGGAGGGAAGGACGATTAGTTGAGAAATTTAGTATTAAGTATCAAGACGCAAGTATCTAGATTTAGAAAAAAACAAGAGCCAAAAGCTTTGGGAACCTAGGCTTGCGATATTTTAATTTAGAACTCCTGAATCTTAAACAATTCAGCAATTAGTCAATTCATCGATTCAACAATTACGCAATTAACAATTTATCCTTATCTACTTATCCATATGGACATCCAACATCAATTTGACGGCCGAAAAGGCTCGTTTTTTATAGAGGAAAATGAAAAACGTCTGGCCGAAATGGTCTATGTAATGGCAGGCCCGCAAAAAATGATCATTGAACATACTGAAGTTGATGAAAGCTTTAAAGGTCAGGGAAAAGGCGCGAAATTGTTGGAAGCTTTGGTTGCATTTGTCCGAAAAGAAGAAATCAAGGTCATCCCGCTTTGCCCTTTTGCAAAAGCCACTTTTAAAAAGAGAGTGGATTTGCAGGATGTCTTGAATTAATTCAAATGAAGAAATAAGTAAGGATTAAGGCTGTCGTTATTACAATTAGCAAAACCAATTTCCTGTTTTTTTCCAAGGCTGACTTTCGGGAAATTCGGTGATTGATTCCTTCAGAAATAGCCTTTGAATCGACATTTTCCAAATTCCTGCTAGATTTGATGTAGCTGGATCTTGGCCGGATTTTTCCTAACTCATGATTATCCTTGAAGGACTGACTGGAATCTCTGCTGAATCCTGCTCCGCCTGTCATAGTTTCTAGTTTATTCTTTCAAAATAATGATTTCGTTCCAAGTTGAAAAGAATCTAAGCCTTGAAGAATATATTTTTATTCTTACTGACTCTGGCTTAGGAAAACGTCGACCTATGCATGATCCCGATCATCTGAACAGAATGATCCAAGGTTCAAACCTCCTTATCACAGCCCGAGAGGATGGTCAATTGATCGGATTTCTGAGAGGGCTTTCAGATTTCTGCTACCGCTGCTTTATTGCTGATTTGGCTGTGGCTAAAAATTATCAAGGAAAAGGAATAGGCAGAGAAATTCTAAAATTTACCCGAAGTCTCGCTCCTGAGGCTCGATTGATACTTTTTGCCGCAGAAGATGCAGAGCCTTTCTATCAAAAACTAGGTTTCAAACCCCATGAGCACTGTTATCAATTGAAACCCGAAGAACCACTCCTGTAAGTATGAAGTCTAAATTCAGAAGTCTGAAAAAGCCGAAATCTACAAGCTTTCTGAATTTACAATTCAGACTTTTTAACCCTCCTCGGCATCAACATCCTTTTCCACACTATTCCTGCGCCGAGCTCAATGGCCTTTCTTCTTTTTTTACAAGGGCTCCGCTTCGCTCACCCTAGGCTTTTTCAAGTCAGGCCTTCAGCCTTCTTTGCTCTGTTAAGACAAAATGCCCATTGCTATTCCAGCTTTCCAATTTTCAAAGCTGCCACCTGATCCAGATAGCTCCAAAAATCCAATCGCCCACATATACTTGTCCGGCGGAAAACACCACCGATTGGAAGTAAAGACTGGGTCCCGAAGGTTTTTGCCTGCCCGCCGGGGCGGGGTTACTTTTTGCCTCACAAAAAGTGACGAAGGAAAGAAAAAGAAAAGAACTCAAAATTCTGCAAACAAGGTTTGAATTTTTGGATATTCCCCCTAAGCAATCCACGAATTAACCAATAATAATTAACTTACTTTCCTCAATTACCATTCCTTTCCTCATGAAATCGAGCCTGCCTTAGGCAGACAGGCAGGACCCAAAGCGACACACAGGGGGAAAATTATAATCCATGCGAAGATTCCACCTGCCTGCCGGCAGGCAGGTGTGGCCTATAAAAATCAAATTATAAACACATGAAAAATACCGACAATCAAGGCAATAATAACCCTTAACTGATCACCAACAATGCCCCTTCTCCCCCTTGAGGGGGCCGGGGGGTACACCTATGACAACCATGACAACACTTTGAACCATGACAACTCGACAACAATGACAACAATGACAACCATTACAACCATTACAACCCTTCAAACACTGACAACCATGATAACCCTTTCAATCACCAAAACCCAACCCTCATGAAACCCCGAATTTTACTCATTTTTCTTTTTCTAAGTAACATTTCCATCGCCCAGGAAAAAAAGGAAGTCACTGCTCCGCAGCCAATTGCTCAGGTTTTTGAATCGAAGCAATCGGTGACTATCGATGGCAAAACGATCAACCTGAATGCTAAAGCAGGTACCATGGAGCTACGAGACGAAAACAATAAGCCCATAGCACTATTTGGTTTCACCGCGTATTTCAAGGAAAATCCGGAGAAAAATCGTCCGATCATTTTTTCCTACAATGGAGGTCCGGGATCATCTTCCTATTGGCTTCACATGGGAATCATGGGCCCAAAGCGGATCGTCGTGGATGATCCCAATTACAATCAGGCGGCACCCTATGAAGTAGTCAATAATGAATTCTCCATTTTGGATGTGGCTGATGTCGTGATGATGGATCCGGTTGGGACAGGATTAAGCGTGCCAATTGGGGAGGCTACCGGTAAGGATTTTTGGGGAGTAGATCAGGATATTCGGAGCGTAAGTCTGTTTATCATGCAGTTTTTGAAAGCCCATAACCGATTGAATTCGCCTAAATACATTCTTGGTGAAAGCTATGGGACTTTTCGGAATGCAGGTGTGATGAGCTATTTGCTCAATAAAGGCTATGCGCTAAATGGAGTCATTAATGTGTCCTCTGTTTTTGATCTTCGAACACTTTTTTTCGCTCCCAACGAGGATATTTCATACATCGCCTATCTGCCAACCATGGCAGCTACAAGTTGGTATCATAATAAAGTATCCAATAAAGGATCAGACTTGCCTGCTTTCGTTCAGCAAGTGAGGGAATTTACAGAAAACGAATACGCTCCGGCACTTTTCAAAGGCAATCGAATCACCGATAATGAGAAAGCAGCTGTCGCTGAAAAGCTTCAGAATTTCACGGGGATTTCCTCGGAGATTTGGAAAAGAGCTAATCTAAAAATCAATGCCGGAGAATATTTTCAGGAATTACTTCGAAGTACCGGGGAGACAGTAGGCCGTCTTGACAGCAGATATAAAGGAATCAATATTGACCCAATGTCTATGGATGCATTTACCGATCCTCAGAGCGATGCTATTTCTCCTGCCTACACGATGGCGTTTTTGGATTATTTCCATGGAAGTTTGGGCGTAAGCAAAGATCTGCTCTATGCTACCTCGGCTTACTCGAAAGAAGGGTTTAAGTGGGATTGGAAACATCAAGGGAATAGTTTCTGGGGTGCTGATGCAGCTGTGACCACTTTGCCGGATATGGCCGATGCTTTGAGTAAGGATCCTAATGTCAAAGTGTTGATGATGAATGGTTATTACGATTTGGCCACGGTTTTTTATGCCGTAGAGCATTCGGTATCGCATCTCGATTTGCCAAAATCTGCAACTGATCGAATCATCATGACCTACTATGAAGCTGGACATATGATGTATACTGATTTGCCTTCGGCAAAACTTTTCCGGGAAGATTTAAAGAAGTTTATTGAAGATACCCTTAGAAAATAAAATATGAACCACAGCATCTTATCCAATTCCTGGAGCAGTACTTTTCAAATCTTCAATGGGTGCTGTGTGTTTTTTCAGCCTCGGTGAGTGTCTCTCACTCACCAAAAGGATCCATCCTCTAAGGTGATTTGAATGAAAATTTAATTGCTTTTTGTGTATTGAAACTTGTAAATGTCTAAATGTGATAATTTTATTTTGGATTAAATGCTGTGAGTGACACTCACAGCGGCAAAGGTTTATAAGAGTGTTTGCTGTCATAAAGAAGGTCTCCAGTTCACGAAAAATATGCTATGATTAATCGCATGAATATTAATTCATATTATTGTTGATTCTGGAAAGTTTAAGCTCAGGCTATTCATAATAAACTATATGATTATCCTTGATTCCGAAAACAACGACAACTCGACAACCATGACAACCCTTTAATTCATGACAACAACGACAACTCGACAACAATTACAACCCTTTCAAATTATAACCCTTCAAACAACTACAAACACAACAACCCTATACTGATTCCCCATTCTCCCCCTAAAAGGGGCCGGGGGGCACAACCCTTCCAACAACGACAACTCGACAACAATGACAACCATCTCCAAGACCCATACTTTTCAATTCTTGATTGGATGCTGTGCATTCCTCGTTTTTTCGTGCGTCGAAGCCCAAAAACCTAAGCCAGTTCCCGTTCCGGATTTATATTATCCTCCGAATGAATCTACTGTTTGGGATGAGATTCCGCTTGCTGAATTGGGTTGGAATCAGACAGCCCTTGCAGAAATGCTAGCGTGGCTGCCAACTCAGGATACTCGGGCTTTTATCATATTGAAAGATGGGAAAATTGTGGTGGAGGAATATTGGGGCAGTAAACTCACAGGAGTGGGAGGGATGGATCAAAATTCCCTTTGGTATTGGGCCTCGGCGGGTAAAACCCTTACAGCTGCTTTGGTAGGTATCGCGCAACAGGAGAAGTTACTTAGCACGAATGACCGAACTCAAAAATTCCTTGGTCAAGGCTGGACTTCGATGCCAAATAATCAGGAAAGAAATATTCGACTAATTCATCAGCTTACTTTTACCACCGGATTGGATGACAAAGTGGCGAATCTCGATGATCCATCTCCGGCGAATCTAAAATATTTGGCCAAGCCCGGTGCTCGTTGGAGCTATCACAATGCCCCTTATACTTTACTCGAAAAGGTAGTGGAAAATGCGAGTGGAAAGAATTATCAGACTTATTTTAAAGAAAAGCTTGGTGATAAAATTGGAATGAAGGGCTTCTGGCAGAAAACAGGTTTCAATAATGTGTTTTACTCAGATGCGCGGTCCTTCGCTCGATTTGGATTGCTCCTGTTGGCTAAAGGACATTGGAATGGGAATACGATTTGGTCAGGAGATTTCTTCGATAAAATGTCTCAAAGCTCTCAAAACCTCAATCTGAGTTATGGCTACTTGACCTGGTTGAATGGAAAGTCATCTTATATGGTTCCGGGTTCTCAGATAGTCATTCCGGGTTCATTAATTCCAAAAGCCCCAACAGATATGTATCAGGCAATCGGGAAAAACGGTCAATTCATGATGGTCGTGCCCTCACAAAATTTGGTAATTGTCCGAATGGGTAGTTCTGGTGGCGATTCCCCAGTTCCTTATGTTTTAATGCGTGAAATTTGGGAAAGATTTGTGAAGGTTTTGCCTTGATTTTTCTTTTATATGTAGATCTGCTTTTTGCCAGTAGATGGAAGCAACATAAAGAGATAATTCAAAATTTAGATTCAGACCTTCTTCGCCTGCGCGCCGTGGCGTGGTCTCCAGTCTTCGGTCTCCCAAACGATTTCCAAGATATTATTTGTTAGTTGCCAGAATAGTGTAAATCCCAAAAATCAATTCCTCAACTTTCATACTTCCCCATCTGCGTACTGATTTTTTCCAAAGAAAGAGGTTTCTCCAAAAATCCTGAAACTCTCGGGTATTCCATAGCTTTTTGCCTATCCTGAAAATCTATCGAACTTGAAAGGATGACGATTTTGTCCTCTCTGTCGGAATATAATTGATTGTATGCATCCAGAAACTCCCATCCATTTAAAACCGGCATATTGATATCAAGAAAAATAAGAAGTGTATCTCTCTCTTTAAGTAAGTTGATTTGTTCTAAGGCTTCTTGCGCACTAATAAATTCAATTATTCGGTCACAAATACCTGTTTTACCTAAAAGTCTCCTGTTTATAAGGTTGTTTATAGGGTCATCATCTACCAAAAAAATTACATCAAAGCTGATCATTAAAATTTCAAGTCAGGGGTAGGGGTGTGTCAGACACCAAAATACAATTAATACTTTTTCCTAAAAAAGGAATTTGTAGCTTTTTATTTTATTTTCTGATAGAAGCCCTAGAATCAAGTAAATAAAAAAGGAGGCCCAATGGACCTCCTTCCAAATTTTAAAGAAATGGATTACATCATTCCGCCCATTCCGCCGCCACCCATTGGAGGCATAGCAGGAGCATCTTCCTTCACATCAGCTACAACACACTCGGTGGTAAGTAGCAATGCTGCAATTGAAGCTGCATTCTCAAGAGCCAAACGGGTCACTTTGGTAGGGTCGATTACACCAGCTTTAAACAGGTCTTCATAAACGTCTGTTCTTGCGTTGTAACCGTAGTTTCCTTTATTATCTCTGATCTTGTTGATCACTACAGAAGGCTCACCACCAGCATTTGAAACGATCGTTCTCAAAGGAGATTCAATCGCCAAACGGATGATATTGATTCCTGTATCTTCATCTTCATTAAGACCTTTAAGGTTGGCAAGTGCATCAGCAGCTCTTACAAGCGCCACACCACCACCTACTACTACACCTTCTTGTACAGCAGCTCTAGTTGCGTGCAATGCATCGTCAACTCGGTCTTTCTTCTCTTTCATCTCTACTTCAGTAGCCGCACCGATGTAAAGAATAGCTACACCACCTGAAAGTTTTGCAAGTCTTTCCTGAAGTTTCTCCTTGTCGTAGTCAGAAGTTGTTTTTTCAACCTGAGCTTTGATTTCAGCAATTCTGCCTTTGATCGCAGCAGGGTCACCAGCACCATTTACGATGGTTGTGTTGTCCTTATCGATATTGATTTTCTCAGCTCTTCCTAGCATGTCAGGGGTTGCATTCTCCAATTTGAAACCTCTCTCTTCAGAGATCACAGTTCCGCCAGTCAAAATCGCGATGTCTTCTAACATTGCCTTTCTTCTGTCACCGAAACCTGGAGCTTTCACAGCAGCAACTTTCAAAGCGCCTCTGATTTTGTTTACTACCAAAGTAGCCAATGCTTCTCCATCCACGTCTTCAGAGATGATCAACAAAGGCTTGCCAGACTGTGCTACTGGCTCAAGAACCGGAAGCAATTCCTTCATAGAAGAGATCTTCTTGTCGTAGATCAAAATGAAAGGCTGATCCAATTCTGCTTCCATTTTCTCTGTGTTGGTCACAAAGTATGGAGAAAGGTAACCTCTGTCAAACTGCATACCTTCTACAGTTTTCACGTCAGTCTCAGTTCCTTTAGCTTCCTCAACAGTGATCACACCATCTTTGCCTACTTTGTCCATTGCGTCAGAAATCATTTTACCGATTTCTTCGTCATTGTTGGCAGATACAGTAGCTACCTGAGCGATCTCTTTAGAAGTAGAGATTGGCTTGGAGTTTTCTTTAAGTCTTTTTACCACAGCAGAAACCGCCTTGTCGATTCCTCTTTTGAGGTCCATTGGGTTTGCACCTGCTGCTACGTTTTTAATTCCTACGTTGAAGATAGACTGAGCCAAAACAGTAGCAGTAGTTGTTCCGTCACCTGCATTGTCAGCAGTCTTAGAAGCTACTTCTTTCACAAGCTGAGCGCCCATGTTTTCAATTGGCTCTGACAATTCGATTTCCTTTGCCACGGATACACCATCTTTGGTGATCATCGGAGCGCCGAATTTCTTGTCAATAATTACATTTCGACCTTTTGGTCCCAAAGTTACTTTTACTGCGTCTGCCAATGCATCTACGCCTTTTTTCAGACGATCTCTCGCGTCTGTATCGAAAAACAGTTGTTTAGCCATATTATTAATATTTTCTGGTTATTGATTCAGGTTGATTGATTAAAGGATAGCGAAAATGTCAGACTCTCTCATGATGAGAAAATCTTTGCCTTCTACGCTGAGCTCAGTACCGGAATATTTTCCGTACAAAACAGTATCTCCCACTTTTACAGTCAAGGGCTCATCTTTTTTTCCGTTGCCTACTGCGATAACAGTTCCTTTTTGAGGCTTTTCTTTAGCAGTGTCCGGGATATAAAGTCCCGAAGCAGTTTTCTCTTCAGCTGCAGCCGGTTGTACCAAAACTCGGTCTGCAAGAGGTTTGATGTTCACGTTTGACATAATATTAAATTGTTTAAGGTTAGATTTTACATTAAAATGCTACATCCCTAGTAGCACTTCCTGTGCCAAGGGCTATTGTGCCACAAAGGCTGACAAATCGGCTGAGAAAGTCCGATTCTCTGGCTGAAGTGCTGTACTTTTTTGTCAAAATAGACTGTCAATTTTTCTTTCGCCCGTGTAAAAAATGTCAGAATTCACTATTTTAATCCAAACCATTTACAACTATGCGAACTTTACCAAAAAACTGGATTACTGAAGGTCTCATCGATTTCGAGTATAAAAAATATCAGCTGCTGGCCTACCTGCAGGAAGCAGATCGGGAATTTCAAGCCGTCAAACTTTATCCCATGCTTTCGGATCTTATCGATCATCATCGAGTTCTGCATGAATTAAACTCGGGCAAAACTGAACTGAGTAAGTTGTTTCCCAAAGCATTGAATGGCATCGATCTCAAAAGTGCCCAACTTCATTATGAACCAAAACTCGAGGATGGTGAAGTGATGAAGGAAATCACGCAAATCACCGAGTTTGCCCTACCCCGCATCACTCGACAGATTGAGGAGGGCAAATCCATTTACAATTTCGTGGAAGAGCAGGTGGAATTTGAACCGGTCGGGATTCTACCAATTTACAATAGAGAAGGTTTTGTACTCATGACGCGAGAGCTAAGTTCCGATGTTCATGCCTTCCGCTACAAGTCTAATATTTTGCAAATGGCAGGGGAAAAATTCCGAAGTATTACCTTTTGGTTTTTAGGAATATTTCAGAAAAACCTCGTCAATACGTTGGAAAAGCTCAAAATGCAATTGATCCGAGAAGTTAAAGAACTCCCCAATCCAGCTACATGGAGAATTCATAGCGCTCACACGGTCCCAATTGAAGAGACTTTGATTCCACTAAGTAAAAGGCTTTTGCTGAGGTCTGTTTCTTGATTTCTACGCTTCCGGTTGTGCTGCTTCTCCTGAAGCAGCACTGAGTTTTTGATCAATATCCTGCTACTGAAGAAGCAGGTTGTTTATTTACATACTCGACTCTTGCTACTTGTCCCTGCTCTTGATACTATCGTCTTGATACTTGATACTTTTTTCCAACCTACTTCTCCATCACTTCTTCCAAAACAGGACTCCTTGAAACTGTTTTTTGTCTTTTGGACTCCTCTCGATTTTTAATGACTTCATCCCCGGGTTTGCCGAAAACTATTTTCCAGCCTTCTTTGAAACTTTCCGCTTTCCGTAAATCAGAAAAAATATCCGACCATTCGTGAAAATTCAGATAGATCGGATTGTAGGAATTTACAGGCTTGGTGATCCCATAATTTGGCCGTTCCGCTTCTGGCATGAAGGTGCCAAACATTCGATCCCAAATGATAAAGGTCGAGCCATAATTTTTGTCCAAATAATGAGCATCACTGCCATGATGAACACGATGGTGGGAAGGAGTGGTGAAAAAATACTCGATCGCTGGGTGCAGTTTGGTGATGTATTCGGTATGAATCCAAAATTGATACAGCACCGCTATTTGGTGACAAATGAAGAAGACAAACGGGTCGAAACCCATGAGCATCACTGGGACAAAGAAGACTATTTTGATATGCTGTGTCCAGCCAAGTCTGAACGACACGGACAGGTTGTACAACTTGCTGTTATGATGAGTGATATGGGTTGCCCACCAAAAACGATTCTCATGCGAAACTCGATGGGCCCAATAACGAGCAAAGTCAATTGCTACAAAACAAAAAACGAAAGACCACCAAGTAGGAGGAATTTGAAAAGGAGAAATGTTATAACATAAAACTGCCAGACCAAAAATTGCCAACTTGATTACTGCACTGATTCCGGCATTTGTTAGGCCAATGAATGAGGCTGCAAGAAAGTCTTTGGTGTCATAGGAGGACCGTTTTTTATAGATACTAATTCCCCATTCTACAAAAACCAGCAAAAACATGACAGGTGTGGCCCAAAGAATAATATTTGGCCAATTTTCAAGCTGAAGATCCTCCAGCCTTATAGGCTTTTCAAGCATAAATTTTTGATTTAAAATGCGGTTCTAATTTTTTTCTTAAAAAAAGACTATAGTAAAAGGGCAGGGTGATCAGCTTGTAATTCCTTTAGGGTTGAAAGAAATCGGGTTTTGATAATCAAAGAATTTGAAGGCAGAGGGTGAAGGTCCTTCGGTAGAAAATGATGGCCTAAATTTAAGAATTTGCCACTTTACGTTTAACGGTCTTTTTGGAGATAAGGACAAAATAGTTGCTAAAAAAATCTTCACCTCCTGAGTGTCTGCCTTTTGCAGCAAGGTCTCTACCTTCCGCCTAAGTGAGCTTTACTCACAACGGCGAAAAACACCCACAAACGCAAGAAATTCCTTTCCATAATTAGGAATGCTCCTTTAGCTCATTCCTCAAAGAATCCAGTTGTGCTGCTTCTCCTGAAGTAGCACTGAGTTTTTGAACAATATTCTGCTGCTGGAGAAGCAGGATAACAAAAGATCTCCACCCGCTGAATAGTTCAGTTGAAAGTGTCACATGGCGAAGAAAGTCTGTCGACTTAATGTCTTGTTTCTTGCATCTAGTTCTTGGTTGTGCTGCTTCTCCTGAAGCAGCACTGAATATTTTGGTCAAAATCCTGCTTTTGGAAAAGCAGGATAACAAAAAAAGTCTGACCCTTCAGCCAGACTTTGTAATTTCTTGTAGTATAAGACTTAGTTCCCAGTGGTGTCTCCTTCAACAGGAGTCTCAGCAGGGAGGATGCTTTCAGTTTGACCAAATGCAGGTGCTACAACTTGCTGCTTAGCACTTTCGATATTTGGTGAAGAGAATTGGTTTGGCGAACTCGTAGTATAAAAAGCAGATGTGGCCAAAGACAAAACCAAAATAGAAATTGCCAAAACCCAAGTAGCTTTTTCTAAAACATTACCTGTACGGGTCACACCCATAATCTGTGAGGCACTGCCTCCGAATGCTGCACCAGCCCCACCTTTTGAATTTTGTCCAAGGATCACAAGGATCAATAATACAGCAAGGATAAGGATGATTGTAATTAATACGGTAAACATATGATTGGAATTATTCTTTCAGTTTTTCAATTAAGTCCGCAAAGTAAGTCCTTTTCTCGGGAAACTTCAAAGCTAGCTTCTCATATATTTCCTTTGCCATGGTCTTTTTGCCCTGTTGAGCCAAAATCTTTGCAAAAGATTCCGAAAGCAGATTTTCGTTCAACTTCGTACTCGAGTCAGCCAAATTCTCCGTGTTTTGATTTGCCTCGATTTCTTTGATCGTTGCCAATTTAAACTCCTTCTTGCTGAAAGCCTTGATCATATCGATTTGTTCCTGCTTCTTGGAGTCAACGATCACGCGCTTTTCTTTTCGCTTTATCGTCTCGATAAGATCATCTTTTGGAGGTTTACGCCTTGTAGGAGCAGCTTTTTCAGGTTTAGGCAATTCCTCTTCAGCTTGTTGTCCTTTCAATTGAAGTCCTAAGTACCTCAGAGAGGCAGTCCGTTTTGCAGGATCTTTGTCGTTTTCCTGATCTTCTGGAAGGAAGTCATCTTTGGCATGAGAAGGGTGAAGGTCTTCAGGAATTGGCTTCTCAATCAGTTTTTTCAACCAAATTCGATCAGGACTTGTGATGGCGGCAAGAGCCAAGTGTTGACTTTTAGCGCCCTCGCTTTTCACATATTCATAC
This sequence comes from Algoriphagus sp., assembly GCF_046296635.1. Taxonomy (GTDB): domain Bacteria; phylum Bacteroidota; class Bacteroidia; order Cytophagales; family Cyclobacteriaceae; genus Algoriphagus. The sequence continues at coordinate 31,381 of NZ_JBKBKZ010000038.1, forward strand.
CTCGCAGTCAGGACATGCGGTATCTGGAAGTAGGGGAAATTTTCCTGTACTTTTTTCAGCTGTAGAAAATCAGACTTTTCCAGATGATCAGCCTTATGGATTAACTCGAGGAATTGCGATGCGTTCACTTTCTGGGATTTGGATGGAAGATAGTAAATTTACCAGTTGGCAACTGTCGCAGTGAAGATATCCTGAATAATTGCTTCGAAAATTTCTTCAACCAACTGACTTTCTATATCCAGAAAGGTCTGAGTTCTGGGATCGTAATCTTTGAAGAAGGTAAAGGGCTGTTTCTTATTGTCTTCTTCATTATTCAAATTAATGTAGTCGACTTCTACTACAATTGTCAAGCGCATCTGTCCGGCGCGGTCAGGAGTATTGCCATCTCCACTTGAAACGGCGGCCTGAGGAGTTAACGTATATCTAGTGATCGCTCCCGAAAACTGCAAGTCACCATTAGACCTCACCAGCTCGAGTTTGGTGTTTCTTTGGTAAAACTCTTTCAGGGATTCAGTAAATAACTGCTCCATGTTGGCAGGGCCTCCGCCTGAATCATTGAAGAAATTCTCAACTGTAAACGATTTGATTTCATCGTAATTAATCCTACCTGGATTAAATCCATAGCTGATTTTACAACCTGAAAATCCCAGTAGAGGCAAAATGTATAACAGAACCTTCCAACTACTCAATTTCATGTGTTTATAATTTGATTTTCAAAGGCCACACCTGCCTGCCGGCAGGCAGGTGGAATCTCGCATGGTTTATAATCATCCCTCTGTGTGTTACTTTGGGTCATGCTCGATTTCATACTGCTTGATTTTACGGTAAAGGGTGCGCTCTGAAATTCCCAAATCACTTGCTGCGTATTTTCGCTTGTTATTGTGTTTACGCAGCGCTCGGAGGATCATTTCCTTTTCTTTTTTCTCCAGTGAAAGCGAGTTATCGTCTTCCTCATGGATGATGTCTTCGATAACGTCATCCTCGTAATCCTCATTGTTCATCCCTGCGTTTTTCTGGGACTCCAAAACTAATGGTACCTTGTAAGAAGGATTATTTTCTGCTGCCTCATTTTGAGAGTAGCCTGAATCCAAATCTTCAAAAAGTCCCTGATGCTTTTGCATGAGATTGGAATTGATTCCACCGTTTTGGTAAGATTCCAATACGAGCTTTTTTAGATCGTTCATGTCCTTTTTCATGTCAAAAAGCACTTTGTACAAAATATCCCGCTCTGAGAAATCGGTATGATCACCGGATGAGGAATGTCCCAAAGCCATCGGAAGGCGAGAAGCATCCGCAGGGAGATATTTTGAAAGTGTCTGTGCATTGACTTCCCGAGTCTCTTCCAGCAAAGAAATCTGTTCGGCAATATTTTTCAACTGTCGGATGTTTCCAGGAAAAGCATACCTCATCAATAAGGCTTGAGCTTCCGGATTAAGTGAAATCGGGCGTACATGATATTTTTCAGAAAAGTCCCCGGTGAATTTTCGGAACAAAAGCACCATGTCCTCCCCTCGCTCCCGCAAAGGGGGAACGTAAATCGGAACTGTATTTAATCTATAATAAAGGTCTTCACGGAATCGTCCTTTTTCAACAGCCTTGAGCAAATTGACATTTGTCGCGGTGATGACTCGAACATTTGTTCGAAGTACTTTGGACGAACCCACTTTTATGAATTCTCCATTTTCCAGGACACGAAGTAATCTGGCTTGAGTTCCGAGTGGTAACTCTCCAATCTCATCCAAGAAAATTGAACCTCCATCCGTGACTTCGAAGTATCCTTTTCGAGCCTCATGGGCACCGGTAAATGAGCCTTTCTCATGTCCAAACAGTTCTGAATCAATCGTGCCCTCTGGAATTGCGCCACAGTTGATGGCTATGAATTTCCCATGCTTTCTGAGCGAAAGTGAATGGATGATTTTTGAGAAACTTTCCTTTCCGCTACCGCTTTCTCCCGTGATCAGTACCGTCATATCGGTGGGAGAGGCCTGCATCGCGACTTGGATCGCATGATTCAGCAATGGACTATTGCCGATGATCCCAAACCGCTGCTTGACGGTTTGAATTTCTTGTGGTGTAATCATGCCAAGACAGGATTTACTTCCAACACCTCACCGAATAAAGTTGCCTGAGAAACTTCTGAGATTCTCACACGCACATAATCGCCCTTCTTTGCCTGATCTGCGGGGATGATCACCACTTTATTGGCGGAGTTTCTTCCCTTCAGTTGCAGATCAGATTTCTTAGCAAATCCTTCAATGAGGATCAGTTGCTCTTGATGGAGATCCAGTCTATTTCGCTCAAATGAAAGTTCTGCTTGTTTGGAGATAATCTCAGCTAGTCTTCTTTTCTTAATTTCTAATGGAATATCATCCGCATATTTCTTTGCTGCCAAAGTGCCTGGTCGCTCGGAATAAAAGAACATGTAGGAAAAATCGTACTTCACAATGTCCATCAAAGTCAAGGTGTCCTGATGCTCTTCTTCCGTTTCAGTGCAGAATCCGGTGATCATATCGGAAGAAATTCCGCATTCTTCACCAAGGATAGCACGAATAGCCTGAACTCGATTGAGATACCATTCCCGATCATAGGTTCTGTTCATCAGGTCAAGAACGCGACTGTTTCCGCTTTGGACGGGAAGGTGAATGTAATTGCAGATGTTGTCATACTTCTTGATCGTATGCAAAACTTCGTCTGTGATGTCTTTTGGATGCGAAGTCGAAAACCGAACTCTTAGATAAGGACTGATTTGGGCGACCATTTCCAGCAGGTTTGCAAAATTGACTACGGAAGTCACTTCTTCCTCTTTTTTGTTCAATCTGGCTTTGTTGTTTTCTTCCGGAGACCACTTGTAGCTGTCCACGTTTTGGCCTAGAAGCGTCACTTCCTTATAGCCTTTTTCGAAAAGATCTTTGGCTTCAGCAAGGATGGAATGTGGATCTCGGCTTCGCTCTCTGCCTCGGGTAAATGGCACCACGCAGAAGGAGCACATATTGTCGCAACCCCGCATGATGGAAATGAATGCTGTGACGCCATTGGAATTCAAACGAACTGGAGCGATGTCAGCGTAGGTTTCTTCTCTTGAAAGAAATGTGTTAACCCCTTTTTCACCATCCTCTGCGGCAGAAATTAGGTTTGGCAAGTCACGATAGGCGTCAGGGCCTACAACCACATCGACGATTTTTTCTTCCGTAAGCAGATTTTCCTTCAATCGCTCTGCCATGCAACCCAAGACCCCAATGGTCAACTCAGGCTTATTTCGCTTGGCTTTTTGGAATTGACTTAGACGTTTTCTTACCGTCAGTTCTGCTTTTTCACGGATCGAACAAGTATTTAAAAAGATCACATCAGCCTGTTCAAAATCCGAAGTGGTGTCGTAGCCGTTTTCTTTCATTATCGAAGCGACAATTTCAGAATCAGAGAAATTCATCTGACAGCCATAGCTTTCGATGTAGAGTTTTTTGGTTTTGCCGGTATTTTCATCCGCAGTGGTTTTGAAGTCGCAGGCTTGTGCTTCTTCTGCAGAAATAATGTCAATATCTTTAATCAGATCCATGAATGGAATTTTCTTGTCAAATGAAATGGTGTTCAAGTTTGATGAATAGCAAACCCGAAAAAACATAATGAGTTGCGAAATTACGAAAATGCGGACAAAATGGCAGTTTGGTTAAGTAATTTTATTATCTGTAGAAATGTTTTAAAAACTAGCCTTAAAATTCTGCAGCTTATATAGAGACCTTCCGTATGAATCATATTAAATTAGACCAAAGTCATTTAAAATGGAAACTACCGAGCTAAGAGAAGAACTTCATAACCTAATTGATAAAGGAGAGGCTGATTTGCTTAAGATACTTTTAGAGGTAGCAAAAAAACTTTCATCTGGTGATTATTCCCAACCAGGAAATCCCATGGTACGGGAAGACTTGATTGCTCGAGTACAGCTAGCAAAAGCTAGAATTGATTCAGGTAATTTTTTAACAATGGAGGATTTGGAGGAAGAAATTAAAAAATGGTAGACACTAAAAGGAAAATTATTTGGGACTTAAAAGCTGTTGACTCTCTCAAATCGATTTTTTTTTTTATTTGAAATTTAAAGCGTCTTTGAAAGTTGCTAATCAGGTGCGAGATAAAATTTTAAAGGAGGTCAAGTCACTTTCATCACTCCCTAAGAAACACCCTATAGAGCCATATTTATCAGATTTGAGTGGAGATTTCAGATTCAAATTGGTCTGGAATTATAAAATTATTTTTGAAGTTCTCCCTGACCGGATATTGATATTGGATATTTTTCACACAAGCAGAAATCCAGTTAAAATTTCGTCAAAGGATTCTTTTTCTGACTAAATTTCAAAAGGTATCTTCAACTGTTCCCCAAAATGAACTTGCTCTTCGGTGATATTTAAGTTAGAAATCCCCAAACCTAGAAGTCGGACAGGCTGCAAAATGTCTTCTTGATGCATTAATTCGAGAACAATTTTCCAAAAGGTTTCTTCATCTGGATATTGCTCTAAGGTTCTGCTGCGGGTCTGAAGTGTGAAATCGGAATGTTTGATTTTCAAAGTAATTGTTCGCCCTTTAATTCCATTCCGTTCGATTCGTTTGATGACTTCCTCAAAGACAGGTCGAAGGTTTTCTTCCAATTCCTGAATCGTGATTAGATCTTTTTCGAAGGTGTTTTCAGCACTCAGTGACTTTCTGACTCGATGCGGTTGGACTTCTGAAAGATGAATTCCACGGACGATGTTGAAATAATGAAGGCCTGATTTGCCAAACTTCTTGCTGAGAAATTGAAGTGAATACTCCTTAAGGTCTTTGCCATTGTGAATGCCGAGACTCTGCATTTTTTCTGCAGTCACTTTTCCGATCCCAAAGAATTTCCCGATCGGAAGTTTTTCCAAAAATGCCTCAGCTTCTTCCGGTAAGATCACAGCTTGTCCATTTGGTTTGTTGAGATCAGACGCGATTTTCGCCAGAAACTTATTGTAGCTCACTCCGGCAGAGGCATTGAGGCCAGTTCTTTCCTTGATCTTGGCCCGGATCTGCTTTGCAATCAGAATTGCTGATTTGAGTCCTACTTTATTTTCTGTGACATCCAAAAAGGCTTCATCCAAAGAAAGGGGCTCGACCAAGTCGGTGTATTCCTGAAAAATTTCCCGAATCTGAAGCGATATCTCTTTGTATCGATCAAATCGTGGTCTAGCAAAAATCAGATGTGGACACTTTTTAGCAGCCAAAGCAGAAGACATTGCGGAGAAGATCCCGAATTTCCGAGCTTCATAACTCGCTGCAGCTACTACACCACGCGCTTCATTTCCTCCAACTACCAAGGGTTTGCCTCGCCATTCCGGGTGATCCAACTGCTCGACAGACGCATAAAAAGCATCCATATCTACATGGATGATTTTGCGGATGGGAGGGAGGTTTTCTTGATTAGTTTCCACGAAGCAACTCAAAAAGGGCTTGGGCTTTCAGCTCGCACTCATCATATTCCAGTTCAGCCGAAGCATCGATGGTGATCGCACTACCCACCCCAAAATAGAGCTTTTTTGCTTTCAAATCAGCAATAATAGACCGAATGACTACCGAAAAGTCAAAGTCACCGCTTTCATCGATCCATCCAAAAGCTCCGGAAAACCAATCTCTTTTGAAACTCTCTTCCCTGTCGATAATTTTCATTGTGCTGATCTTTGGTGCTCCGGTCATACTTCCCATCGGGAAGGTAGCCCGGATGATTTCTTCAAATGAAGCATCGTCGCTGACTTCAGAACTCACTGTGCTGATCATCTGCAAAACCCTGGGAAATGGATAAATCCCGAACAGCTCGTCAACTCGAACTGACCCAGTTTTGGATACTCTCGCCAAGTCATTTCGCATGAGGTCGGTGATCATCAGATTTTCGGCACGTTCCTTTTCACTGGAAATCAACTTTTCCCGATTTTTAGCATCTTCCTCAGGAGTAGCACCTCTTCGAATCGTTCCTTTAATTGGCTGAGCGATGAGTTTTGAGCCAGTTTTTTTCAAAAACCGCTCCGGAGAAGCCGAGACCAACCATTTGTCTTTTGCTTTGAAGAGTGATGCAAAAGGCATTTTGGAGAGTTCATTCAATCTGAAAAACGCCGCAATTGGATCCCAAGAATGAAAAGTCCCGGAATAAACCTGACAGAAATTTGCCTCATAGGTATTACCTTCCAGGATTTCGTTTTGAATTGTCTTAACACTTTCGAGGTATTGATCTCGTGTGATTTGAGGGTATACTGAGCACTTCACAGACGGATTTTCAGGAATAATTTGAGCTTCGATTTCTATGAAAAATTTCTCAGAAAGCTTTTTTGAAGAATGAATTCTAGTTGAATCCAACTTGAAAATCATTTCAGGTTCAAAAAAGCAAAGTTCAGGAAGAGCGAAAAACTCGGAATTGACGCTGCTTAATTTTTCAATCTGATTCTTGAAGTCATAGCCAATGATCCCAACTTTGAATCCTTCTTTGGACCAGATTTCCTTTTCAGATAGCTCCTTATTGCCTCCGAAGAAATATGAATCAAATGGGCCTTCAGGATATTGATGATCGTTTCCTAAGGTAAAGGCGAAGAATGAGAAGTTTTTATCCGCCCAATAGGCCAATTTTTCTTTCCAAAATGGAAATGTTAAGGGATAGGAAAAAGGATATTTGATCATGTGGGTACAAAAAAAAGAGGAATTCCGTGGAATCCCTCTTTTATCATTGGGTAGTTGGTATTTACTGAGCAGTCACGTCCAATACAAGGGAAACAGTATTATAGATGAACTGATCTTTTGCTTTGTCAGCTGCAGTAGCTTCGTCACCGTAAGAAAGGCCCCAAGCTGTTCTGTCTATGTTGAAACCAGCTTTTGCTTTCACAGCTCCGTCTGAAATAGTAACTGCGGCAGGGAACTTAATGTTTTTTGTAGTACCTCTCATGGTCAAATTTCCGCTGATCCAATGAGTTGGTGCTTCAGGAGATAGATCACTAGCAGAATTTGGAGTGTTTGCTGACTTAAATTCTTCCTTATCAGCGACCTCATCATTAGCAGTAAATGGCTCAGTACTTGTGATTTCGAAAGTTGCAGTAGGGTGATTCGCAGCGTCAAAGAAGTCGGCAGATTGCAAGTGACCGTAAAGTTTTCCATGATTCTCAGAACCTGCTTCCAAGTCTTCGATGGTCAAGCTTGGAATGTCAAAAGTAAATGACCCCCCAGTTATTGTTCCGTCTGCGACTACAAGTTCTCCAGCTGTTGCAGGGATTTGACCGAAATGTTGTCCAGTTGGCTTGTACCCTCTCCAAGCAATTGAAGTCGCATCTGTCTTTAAAGAAAGAGTCTTACCTGTTGCTTCTGATACTTCCTGTGCGTCTGTTGTTTCTACTGTTCCGCTTGGCGCGCCGCAAGCAAATGCTAACATTGATGCTGCTACGAAGAGCCCGATTTGTTTGGTTAATTTCATTGTGCTTTTTTTGGATTGGTTTCCCGATTTTAAATGTATATACATGTAAACCACATGTATTTAAAAAAGTTCAAACAGGAATGAAAAAAATTTAAAATGGGGAGTTTTTTGAATATTGAAATTTAAAAAAAAATAGAAATAATGGCGCTAATTATGGAAGTAAGGGGCAAAAGCCCTGAGTTTGGGGAGGATTGTTGGCTTGCACCCAATGCCACGGTAGTAGGAGATGTGGTGATGGGGAAAAACTGCACGGTTTGGTTTAATGCGGTAATTCGTGGAGATGTCCATGAAATCCGGATTGGGGATGATACTAATATTCAGGATGGAGCGATTATTCATTGTACCTATCAAAAAGCGCCAACTCATATCGGAAATCAGGTTTCAATCGCACATAATGCATGCGTACACGGGTGTACAATTCATGATCGAGTCCTTATCGGCATGGGAGCTATAGTAATGGATGGGGCAGTGGTTCATTCAGGAGCAGTGGTGGCGGCAGGTGCGGTAGTATTGGCAAACACGATTGTTGAGGCTAATTCAATTTATGCCGGAATGCCTGCCAAAAAAGTAAAAGATACCGGACCTGAAATGGAAGCTGTGATTTTAAGGACCGCCAAAAATTACCCGATGTATGCGGATTGGTTCAAAGAAAGTGAAAACTCCTTTAAGTTATAGAAATCATATTTCACTTGGAATTGCTTTATGGCATAGGTAGGACTGAGGCAGCTAGGAGTTAGAATTGAAACGAATTTAAGCCAAAGGTAGTAGAGCCTGCCTTAGGCAAATTGGCTAAACTCGGGTGTCATATACGGGGATTTTCCAATCGGAGGCAGATAGGGCCTTAAGAATTAAATTATAAACATATAAAATAGTTTGTATTTCTATAGTTTTTTTCCCTACTTAAAAGCTTTAACCCAGCTTAATCATTCGCTCATGCAGTCCCTCTTTCTATTTCTTAGCAAGTGGAGAAATCTTCTATTGTTGTTTTGCCTATTCCTCCTGGCTAATTTTCTTTTGAGCATTTACATGCCTAAGGAACACGCCCTAGACTTGAAGTTTGCCTACTCTGTGGATGAGGCGTATGATGCACTCAACCAATTATCAAGTGAGGAGCAAGGAAGATACAAAAATGGAATATTGGCCATTGATATGCCTTACTTGTTGGTTTATGGTCTGTTGTTTTCCGGTATTTTATTGAAGATATGGAAAAGAGAATGGCCCGTGTTGATACCTGTCACAATCATGGTCATGGATTTTTTCGAAAATCTCATGGTGATTCTAATCTTAAACCAATTACCAAATCAAAGCACAACTCTTGCTTCATTAGCCTCTATTTTTTCAACTGGCAAGTGGACTACAATTGGCATTTTAGCTGGAGCTATCATTTTTGGATTGGTTCGCATGCTTTTTCTTCGGATTTTTTCAAATTCTATTACTGAAGAGATTAAAATTTAATATGGATATACACAATTCTGCCAGTAGCCAAATTCTATTTAGTTTCACCTCGACTTCCCACCACGGCGGGCAAGCTGCTCGGTGTCCGTTAGTTTTGTTTTCATGGGAGGGGAGGAATATGCGGCTGCGCCGCGTATTCCTCCCCTCCCCTAAACAACCAGAATCCGGAGGCCGAGGAGCTTGCCCGCCGCAGAGAGAAGTCGAGGCCATTTTGATTTACTGGCAAAGAAGCGGATATACAGAAAATTTAAAATGAACACCTACAATAAGACCAGTGTTTAAATTTCTTTATGATTACACCTCGGCTGATTTGATCAGCTCAACAGCGGTAGCTCCATGCCAGTAAGCCTTTTAGATTTAAAAATCCGGTGGCTGACAGCTTGCCCATACTGGAGGAAGTCAAAGTCAATTTCTCAAAAAACGATAGTGGAATGAGAACGAATAATCATAAAAATTAACCATTCCTTCAAAAAGCCTTTTGCCAGGACTTTTTTTTTTCAATGAATTTTGATTAGTATTTGGAACTAGTAGAAAAGCCTGTTTTATCTGACAAAAATTATTTATGAAATCAAGCATGACGAGAACGTCACACACTGGGATGATTATCCACCATGCGAAGATTCCACCTGCCTGCCGGCAGGCAGGTGTGACCGTCAAAATCAAATTATAAACACATGAAAGAAGAATATTTTAAATGGCATTCCCCGAATCTCAATCGGGAAGTTCAAATGTTGGTTTTTGGTCATGCAGGCTATCCAGTGGTAGTTTATCCTACCTCCATGGGTTCTTTCCACGAAAACAGAGACATGGGACTGATCGGATCAGCCCAATGGTTTATTGATCAGGGATTGATTCAGATCTATTGTCCGGAGAGTAATGATTCCCAAAGCTTTTATGATAAAGGTATCCATCCACACCAACGGATTCAGAATCATGTGGCCTTTGACAAAATGGTGTGTCATGAAATTGTCGAACGCATTCGGTTAAATACTTCTTCTTCCAAGGTCGCTGTTGCAGGATGTAGTTTCGGTGGATATCATGCTGCCAATTTTGCTTTTCGGCATCCGGGATATGTCAGCCATATGTTTAGTATGAGTGGTGCTTTTGATATTCGAAATTTTATGGACGGATATCAGCATGATGACATCTTTTACAATAGTCCGCTCGAATATCTTCCTGGTTTAAATGATCGGGAGCTTTGGAATATGGGCATCATCTTAGGAACCTCCAATTGGGATATATGCTATGATGGGAATATCAAACTCCATGATGTATTGCAAAAGCGGGGCATCCCACATTGGTTTGATGTCCGACACGAAAAGCAACACGATTGGCCGGTTTGGAAGGAAATGTTCCCACATTACTTATCTACCATTAAATTCAATTAAAGAATATCAATAATTAAGACCATAGAATTATGAAGAAAATAGGGATACTTTTCGGTATGGAGGATACATTTCCTCATGCTTTTATAGAGCGAGTAAATCAAATAGCCCCAAAGGGCATTACAGCTGAAGCAGTTCAAATTGACAAGGTAATCCAAAATCAATTGACAGAATATGCAGTCATAATTGATCGGATTTCTCAAGACGTACCCTTCTACAGGGCGTATTTGAAAAATGCAGCACTTACGGGTACTGCCGTGATCAACAATCCATTTTGGTGGAGCGCAGATGATAAATTCTTCAACAATTGTCTTGCGGATCAACTCGGGGTACCGCTTCCTAAAACAGTACTTCTTCCATCAGCTAAGCATCCGGATGACACCACTGCCAAGTCTTTTCGAAATCTTGTCGCTCCTTTGGATTGGGAAGGGATATTCAATTACACGGGATTTCCTGCTTACATGAAGCCGTATGCGGGAGGTGGCTGGAAACACGTCTATCGATTGGAAAATAAAGAAGAGTTTTTCCAAAAGCATCCCGAAACAGGGCAATTGGTCATGCTACTTCAGGAAGAAATACTTTTTGATGATTACTTCAGAGTGTATTGCCTAGGAGGCAAAGCAGTAAGAATCATGGAGTATGAACCTCGAAATCCGCATCATTTGCGTTATGTCGTGGACAAAGCACCTGCTTCCAAAAAATTACTAAGCACAATAAAGGACTACACCATCAAGCTTTGCGAAGGCTTGGGATATGATTTCAATACGGTGGAGTTTGCAGTGCGAGACGGAATTCCATATGCCATTGATTTTGGAAACCCGGCACCTGATGCCGACATCAATTCTGTTGGACAGGCAAACTTTGATTGGGTCGTGGAGGAAGCAGCCAAGATGGCTATCGCTTATGCCAAGATTCAAAAACCCGGCAAGATGAATCTTACCTGGGGTACATTTATGAAAGATTCGGTCAATATGGCCAAGAGATTTTAATCCAAAAAGGGTATGACAAACGTGTTGAAAAAGCTTCCACAATTTACCTTGGGAGTGGAGGAGGAATATATGATCATTGATCCTGTCACCCGGGATCTTCGCTCTCACATGTCGAAAATCGTGGAGGGCGGCAAAATCACATTGAAGGAACAAGTCAAGGCAGAAATGCACCAGTCTGTAGTGGAAGTGGGGACCAATGTCTGTCAAAATGTGGCTGAAGCACGAAGGGAGGTTTCCTTTCTTCGAAACAAAATTGCGGAACTTGCCGCTGGACAAGGATTAGTGGTAGGTGCCTCAAGTACCCACCCTTTTGCCAAGTGGCAGAATCAGGAAATCACCGATGATCCTCGTTATCATGATATCGTCAACGAGTTAAAAGACATTGCCCGATCCAATTTGATTTTTGGTATGCATGTCCATGTGGGAATAGAAAATAGGGAAACAGCTCTCCAGTTGATGAATCAGGCTTGCTATTTCTTGCCACATATTTATGCTTTGACCACCAACTCTCCATTTTGGGAAGGAAGAAATACCGGATTCAAAGCATTTAGGGCTAAAATTTTTGCAAAATTCCCAAGAACTGGCCTTCCGGAATATTTCGATTCAGTTCAGTCATACGATAATTACTTGGAGACATTGGTGAAGACTAATTGTATTGACAATCCAAAGAAAATCTGGTGGGATTTGAGAATGCATCCATTTTTCAGCACCATTGAATTCAGGATTTGCGACATGTGTCTTACCGTGGATGAGACGATCTGCATCGTGGCATTGATTCAGGCGGTAGTTGCTAAACTTTACAAGCTTCTCATGAGCAACACCAGTTTCAACATCTATCGGATTGCATTAATTAGAGAGAATAAATTCCGAGCTGCCAGAAATGGAGTTGATGGTTTTTTGATTGATTTTGGTCGAAAAATAGAAGTTCCTACCAAAGAGTTGATCATGGAATTGCTTGACTTTGTGGAAGATGTCGTGGATGAATTAGGTAGCCGTGAGGAGATTAATTACGTACACAAAATATTGGAAAGAGGCACAGGGGCGGATCAGCAACTTGCTGTTTTTGAAAAAACCGGCAGTCTTGAGGCAGTAGTGGACTTTGTTACCGAAAAGTTTACAGAGGGGATTTGAGCGATTGACTACCTTTGTGTCAATGATTAGTAATTAGTATCGTGGGAAAGAAAAAATTAAATCTGGCAATTTTGGATATGTATGATGGCGAACCCAATCAGGGAATGCGTTGCATACATGATATTCTTTCAAGGTTTTCAGAGGTTATCAGTTACCGAGAATTTGATGTTAGAGGGAAGGCAGAGATTCCTGATATTCAAAATTTTGATCTTTTCATCTCGACAGGTGGACCTGGTAATCCCTGCGAAGGAGATGGCAATTGGGATATGTTGTACAATGAATTTCTAGATCAGATTATGATTTGGAATATGAATCATTCCCAGAAAAAATATCTTTTGCTGATATGCCATTCATTCCAAATGGCTTGTAAATATTTTGGTTTGGCACAAATCACCAAGCGAAAATCTACTTCTTTTGGAGTGATGACAATTCATAAAACCCCTGAAGGTATGCAGGATCCATTGTTTATGAACCTTGCAAACCCATTTTGGGCTGTAGATAGTAGGGATTATCAAGTGCTCCAGCCAGATAAAAGAAAGTTCAAATCTTTAGGGGCAAAAATTATTGCGCTGGAAAAAATTCGTAACCATGTGGAATATGAGCGGGCAATTATGGCGGTCCGTTTTTCTGAAGAAATCGTGGGGACACAGTTCCATCCAGAAGCAGACGCGGTGAGCTTTTTAGAGCATTTGAAAAAGCCTATGGTTCGTGAAAAAATCATTGAACTCAAAGGAAAAGCAAAGTTTCGAACCATGCTCGAAGATCTCGTGGATGAAAATAAGATTTATAAGACCAATGAGACCTTGATTCCTAATTTTATCAGACAGGCTATTGGCAAACTTAAATTGGCTAATGCACCTTCCTTTACTTAGTTTTTCATGATAGAATCCTTCAGAACTCGATTTAATGCGGCTTTTACCAATGAGAAGTATCAGGCATTTTTGGAAGATATAGCTTCAGATTTTGATTACAAGCCCACTTTTCGAATTGCTGAAACTCCATTTTTTATTCCAAAAAGTCTAAGCAGGCAGATTATTGAGGCAAGCCTTCAGGTAATTGATTTTATCAAACGGCCTGACTTCAAAGCCCTGACTCAACGGTCCATTGAACTGAATAAGGCAGTTCCTTCCGAAGATGCCCATACACAGTTTTTAGCCATTGATTTCGGGATTTGTGAAGAGAATGGAATGATTACTCCAAAGTTGATTGAAGTGCAGGGATTCCCCTCCATTTTCAATTTTCAATTTAATCTTTACCGGAAAATTCTAAAGTATTATCCATTTCTAAGTGAACTTTCGCCCTATCCCGAAGGTGTCGATGAATCAGTTTATCTTGAGTTATTGAGGTCCGTGGTTTTGGGTGAATTTACAAATCAGGAAGTTGTATTGCTGGAGATCGAACCTGAAAAGCAAAACACTAAAATTGATTTTCACTACGCAAAACAAGATTTGGGGATTCCTATTGTTTGCGTCACGGAAGTAATCAAAGAAGGAAAGCAGCTGTATTATACCAATTCTTCAGGTAAAAAAAATCGGATTAGGAGGATATATAATCGGGTGATTTTTGATGAACTCAACCTCAGAAAGGACCTGAAGATGGACTTCAGCTTCGAAGAAGAATTGGATGTGGAATGGGCCGGTCATCCTAATTGGTACACCCGCATATCAAAATTCATTTTGCCTTACTTGCAAGGGCCCTATTTCATCGAAACCAAACTTGTAAGTGACTTGGTGTCGATTCCTGAAGACTTGGAAAACTATGTCCTGAAACCTCTTTTTTCGTTTTCTGGAGCTGGAGTTATTTTCCATGTAAAAAAAGAAGATGTGGAGGCCGTCACGGAAAAGGATCTTTTCATTTTGCAGAAAAAAGTCCACTATGCACCAGTAGTCCAGTCTCCGGATGGCAAAGTGAAAGTCGAGGTGCGAGTGCTTTGTCTTTGGCCGGAGAAAGACGAAAGTCCTACCATCGTAGGAAATCTCGTCAGGCTAAGCCGAGGAGAAATGATCGGTGTGAAATTCAACAAGGATAGGGACTGGGTCGGTGGAACGTTAGGATTATTGGAAAAGTAAACGATTGACTTTTCACAACCGCTGATTTTTTTTGATCGCAAAGGTCACTGAGAAAGTGGTTAAAGGGTTTTTATCTTAAAAAGGACCGCTATGCTTTCAATTATTCTCTGTCCTTTTTCAAGTTCACAGAGAAAAGCTAAAGCTTTTTCGAGGCTAACCTTTGAGGTTTTTTCCAAGCTCGAAGGTTTTCTTTTTTAACCGCGAAGACCGCCAAGTGACGCAAAGATTTTTACCACCAAGGTCTCTTAGGAAGGGGTTGAAAGTGCTGAAGGCACGAACCGTAAAAGCCCGGTATGCAATGCCGGGGAAAATAGGGTATTCCAATTTGAGTGCTGAAGGCACGATCTGTTTTTTTAACCGCGAAGACCGCCAAGGAACGCAAAGTTTTTTACCACTAAGGTCACTGAGAAAGGGGTTGATGAGTTTTGATCTTATGCAGAACCGCAAAGCTTTCAATTATTCTCTGGCCTTTTTCAAGTTCACAGAGAAAAAAAGCTAAAGCTTTTTACCGGCTAACCTTTGTTTTTTTTCTACCGCGAAGACCGCAAAGTGACGCAAAGTTTTTTACCACCAAGGTCTCTTAGGAAGGGGTTGAAAGTGCTGAAGGCAGGAACCGTAAAAGCCCGGTATGCAATGCCGGGGAAAATAGGGTATTATTATTTGAGTTCTGAAGGCACGATCTGTTTTTTAACCGCCAAGTGACGCAAAGATTTTTACCACCAAGATCACTGAGAAAGGGGTTGATGAATTTTGATCTTATGCAGAACCGCAAAGCTTTCAAGCATTTTCTAGCCTTTTTCAAGTTCACAGAGAAAAAAAGCTAAAGCTTTTTACCGGCTAACCTTTGTTTTTTTTCTACCGCGAAGAC
>NZ_JBKBKZ010000039.1:0-15424 GCF_046296635.1 Algoriphagus sp.
CGAAACCAACGGGCACCGAGCGAAGTCGAGGTGTAATCAAAATTAAATTCGGCCACTGGTGTCATTGCGGATAATCAAAAAAATTAAACATGTTTATCTGCTTTAAAACTAGTAGATCAAATTGGCCTCGACCTCCTGTCCTCTGGGAGGCGAACGCTCGGCCACCGGATCTGAGGTCATTAAAGGGAGAGTTTAGTATTTTGCTTTCGGATTGTTTTCTTTTGCTTATTAGCGTTCTCAAAATATTTCAACCATGCGAAGTGCCCTCCTTTGTCTTTTGATTCTTTGTTTTTTTTCATGTAAACCTTCTCCTAATCAAGAATCTGCCGACCAATTTATCAAAGGCGTCTATGGCAATCCAGGAACTTTGCTGAAAGCTGGTTATTCCTTTGATTCCTTAGGAATGAATGCGGTTTTTGTGCGAAGTGGATCGCTCAATCGGGAGTTTTATGAGACTTCCAGAAAGCAAGGGGTGAAGATCTTTGTCGAGTTTGCGACCCTGAACGGGAAGGAATATTTGACTGATCATCCCGATGCCTGGCCAATCGATGAAAAGGGAGAAAAATCACCTCCTGCAGATTGGTTTATGGGAATCTGCCCAACTCATCAAGGATTCAAGGAATCTCGGGCTGAAGAATTGAGGGAAATACTCAGCACTTATGAAGTGGATGGGGTTTTTCTGGATTATGTGCATTGGCATGCGCAGTTTGAGACTACTGAGCCAATTTTGCCAGAGACTTGTTTTTGCGATCGTTGTACTCAAGCTTTTGCGACAAGTATCGATACGGAGATTCCCGGTGCTACTATTCCGGAGCGAGCCACTTGGATTTTGGAGAATGTCGATCCGGAATGGAGAAAATGGAGAGTGGATGTACTGAATGGATGGGTGTCGGACATGGGTAAAATCCTCAAATCTCAGCAGCCTTCGGCGAAATTAGGGGTCTTTCATTGTGCTTGGTATCCCAGTGATTATGATTCTGCCTTGTACAAGACTATGGGTTTGGACCCTGTCGCCTTGGCCGAGCGTGCTGATGTCATGGCTCCTATGCTTTTTCATCATATGAAAGGAAGACCGACAAGCTGGGTTGGAGAATATATGGCTTGGCTTGGAAAGACATTGGAATTAGAAAAAACAGACAAACCACAAATCTGGCCTATCGTCCAATCTCATAATAATCCCGGGATTGTCAGCCCTGAAGAGTTTCGTGAAGTGATGATTCAAGGGTCAAAATTTCCGGCCACCGGGATCATGATGTTTTCCGATCAGTCACTGCTTGAGGATCGGGAGAAAATCAAGGTGATGAAGGAGCTTTATTCCAAAGGTAGGCCTGAATAATGGGTACTTTTTATTATTTTACCTCATGCGATAAGTTGAAATTTGAATTGTTTAAAAAATGGAATTGAATCAATCTGAAAGGCTTTTTGGAGAAGTGGTATCGTATAATTTTGAAAAGCATTACGGTTTCATTTCTGTTGCAGATGGCTCTACTTATTTCTTTTTTCAATCTGAGGAAAACTTTTTGGTGGATTTTGAAGAAGGATTGATTTTAAAAAGATACCTCGCGTCTGTTGGGGATACTGTTTCATTTGTTTTGAAACCCAATTTTCGGGAGGAGGATCCTTGGGTAGCGGCGGGTTTGATCAGAATGACTAACTTACATAGGCTCAAAATGATTCAAATGAGTGTTAAAAAAGAATTTTTGGTTGGTACTATTACTAAAATAGGAAAGACTTTTTTTCTAAAACACCGTGAAACAGGAGCACTTGTGTTGGTTAATAGCAATCCTTGGCATAAGAACCCCGAGGAATGGCTGGAAGAAAAACTTGGGTTTTGGGTGAAATTTAACCTTTCAATTCACAAAGAGGAAGAAAAAGTCTGTGCTGAAATACCAAGCATGCCCTTTAGGTCTTCGGTTCAAGAAATTAAGGGAAAAATTGAATCAGGCGATTTGGTGCAAGGGAAAGTTGTTCATCGATCTAATGCTGGAATTACCCTGCTATTGACAGATTTTTATCTCAATGGAAATTTATCAATCAAGACCGCCCTTTCAGAAGGGGAAGTTAAATATTTCAATACCATCAAAAAAGGTGATTTGGTTAGTGCATTTCCAATTGAATTAGATTTGGCAAAAGGCATTGTTAAGTTGGATTTTTTCCGATCTCGAATTGAAAGTAACCTCGTTCTTCAATCCACCGAAGAAACTGAATTGGCCCCCAAGTCAAATTCATAGGGAAATTCCAGCCATCATTGACCAATTGAAAAATCGCCTAATGGCAGAATTGCGGAAATACAAATTATTTAAAATATCTGATCAAATCACTCTCCGCAGCCAAATATCCGAATGAGGAAAAGGCCTTCGTACTAACCAATTCATCCATCAATTGCTTGGCTCTTGTGGTATCACCATTGTAAAGATACCAATTGGCAACCCCATAGCGAACGGCGTCATTGGACGGGCTTCCTTCTCCACTCGGCATCACTGAATCCACCGGAATCCAACCTTTGTAGAGTTGGCAGAGATCGGCATAACTCTGATTTTCGATTACCGTGGAGTCAGCATGGATTGGAGCCAATAGCGAATCGGCTTTTGCCGGGTTTCCCATGCGCTGCTGAATCATATACAGCCAATGCGTGCTGGAGACGATGTTATCATAGTGATTGCCACTTTCGCGACAGCGCAAATATGCGGTATAGGCATTTTCATACTGATGATTGAGATAATACGCTAATCCGAGGTGATACCAAATATTGCCATGCAGCGAGCTGACGGGAATATTTTGAGCGTT
Organism: Algoriphagus sp.; assembly: GCF_046296635.1. Lineage (GTDB taxonomy): Bacteria > Bacteroidota > Bacteroidia > Cytophagales > Cyclobacteriaceae > Algoriphagus. The sequence continues at coordinate 2,788 of NZ_JBKBKZ010000039.1, forward strand.
GGGCATGCCATCGGGTTCGATCTCGTCCGTAGTGCCTTCGATCAATTCGGAAGCTCGCTCCAAGTCGGCAATCGCCTGATCATATTTCCGAATACTGATATAGCGGTGACCACGGTGCCGATAGAAGCGAGGTTCGTTCGGGAATTTCTTTATGCCTTCAGAAAAAATGTCAATGGCTTGATTGTATTGACCTAAATAGGCGGTGCGTCTGCCATACCAGATCAAAGCTTCAACATCTTCAGGATTGGCCTCATAGGCTGCTTTGGCCTCTTCATACTGGGCGAAAATCCTTTCCGAAGGTTGAGGGATTTCATAGGTTTTGCCTAGAGGAGTGGTGAAGACGCTGTCTTTTTTGATTTCTGCCTGATCTTCTGTGTTCGGTTTAGAGTTGCAGGCTAGGAGGGAGGAGAATAGAATGAGGTAAATGTATCGCATATAAAATTTTTAGTCTTTATCGAAATCATTTGGAATGATGCCAGTTAGGCTTTCTACCAAAGGACTTACAGTTTATTTTAGTAAATCTGACTTGAAGATCGTAAAAAAATGTAAGCATCAAATTTGAAACTTAAATAGGCTTTAATTATTGGGGATTTTGCTCCGATAAATAGTCAATAAGAGCTTGTGGTAATGGCAAGCTCAAAATAATGGGTTCAACGATAAATCCTTCACCCTTTAATAATTCCTGAACAGCCTGTTGACCTATTAGATGCCCTGCCCCAACTGCTACAAAACTAGGTTCGCGGAGTTTTTTTACTAATTGCGGCACCCAATAATGATTTCTTTCTTTGGCATATTGGCTTGCTCCTCCGGCAGCTTTTCTCATTGCTGCAATGTCATTCTGTAAGTAATCAGCAAACATTTTTGAAGTCATCAGCATTCGAATCTCTGCGGTCAATCCGATGTTTTTCGCCTTACTTTTTCGAGCATATTTTTTATAGTACTTGAGTAGTCTCCGATGATCTGGCTCGAGGTCCTGAATTGGGATATTTTTGGCATCGGTAATCGCTTTTAATTCACTTTCCATACTCATCACTTGATCCGAAAATCTCAGCCCAAATAATCTGGTAAACATAAAGTAGGGCTTGTAATTCAAAACATCTCTTTGATCATTAGTTGACCCTCTAATCTTTTCATCAATGTATTTTTGGAAAGCCTCCCGATCATACTTTGTCAGCTTGTCAAGCACAGTTTTACCCGGTCGATACCGAACGGCCTTATTTATTTTCTTACCAAAATCTGACGACCTAATATTTCCGATTTCAGTAATCAAGGCGCTTGATTTGGCTAGATCATCCTTTATCATATCTGGGACCTCAAACCAACCCTCAGGATAATTGTGATAAGTGCCAAAGAGAAAGGATTCAGCTTTCGTATCGGGATGGATTAATTTATAATAGAAGGACTCATTCTGAGCCTTGATTTGAAATTGAGTGCCCAAAAAAAGAGCGAAAATCCCGAAAAACAACAGTAAGTATTTGCCATTTAGCCTCATCGTTTGAACTTAATTGATAAAAACTAAAAAGAAAATTAATTGCTGAAAAATATTTAATTCGACTTCAATTAAATTAATTCTAAAATGAATATCCGCATTTGCACTAGCGCTAAGGAGTAAGCAGAATAAGATTTATGAAGTCGATATTTTTACAAATTTTCAAATCGCCTTCTTTGGTAGCTCCGAAGGAGCCAAACCATTCATGCCTGTCCGCCAAGGTGGAACCCTGTACGAAGTGCAGGGGAGCCATTGAAAATTTCCTTCCTTTAAGCCCTGAAAGGGTGAAACTTTAACGTGTCACCCTTTCAGGGCTACTTTTCTGTTTTATTGACTTTACCCCCGGCTACACCGGGGGTTATGAATTGTTACGATCCTTTGGATCTTAGGCTGCCAAACAATGACCTCCATATCTACTACTTCAATTTGCCAAGTGGTGTCATTGCGGACATTCATAAATCTAAACACCCTCATTAAAATTGTCCTAATAGAAAAATTAGTTTTGCGATATTTCTGAAATTGTTCTCATGAAGGGGAAATGAGCCTCAGGTTAGGTATGATATGCTACGAAATCATAGCTCAGTCAGACTAAATTCCATCAATGTGATCGATATGCGATTTATGTCTTGAAGATTTCAAAATGCTAGACTATCTAGTCCAGTTCTTAGCCAAAAAGGGAATTACAGTAATCGTATTGTATGAGGACTAGTTTGAAGGTTAAATTTTGAGCCAATTTTCTGTTCTGGTATCTGCCTTGTATTATCATTTTCCAAAAATCAAGAGTTTATGGAGACCCTTATCATAGCTGCAATTATTTTAATCCTTGTTTTTTCCGCGCTTGCCTTATTTACACGGAGAAGTTCAGATATCCGACTTGAAGGAAAAAACTTGGTGATACGGTATCCCACTAGCAAAAAGGAAATTAACCTAGAGGCGGAACTTAAAAGCTGGAAAATGCAAGAAATCAATCATCTATGGATTGGAAGAACCCAAACAATTAACCTTGAGCTTCAAAGTGGGAGGTGGCATCACGTTAATTCACGATTTAACAGAGAAACAATAGAAGAAATTTATCATTTCTTGAATGATAATTTTGGAGAAAAAAGAAAGGAAGATATTTGATAGAGTTTGTTCGATGCTTGACGAAAACAGGATGCTGGCATTAATCCAGTTGGGATTTGGCTAAAGCCAGATAGTGATTATAATTCTTGGAGGAATGGGCTAAAGCCACATTCCTATTGATGGAAAATAGATATATGCTATTTAGCCAGTAGGTGACTTTTATTAAGTTTCACCTCGACTTCGCTCGGTGTCCGTTAGTTTTTGTTTTTGTGGGAGGGGAGGAATATGCGGCGCAGCCGCATATTCCTCCCCTCCCTTTAAGAACATCAAATCCGGTGGCCGAGCGAAGTCGAGGCCATTTTGATCTACTGGCTAAGTAGCGTATTTACATATTTCTTTTTTACCCAAAAAAATGAACTACCTAATGACCTGAAGGTATTTCCCCATCCAATAAGGAAGCAACCAAATATCTCCTGCACTGTAGACAGCGTTTCCTTGACTGCCACCGTCAAGTGTAAACCGATTGGCGTTGTGTCGCATTATCCGTGTTTCTGATGGAGAAAGAACAGTCTCGGTGGACTGACGTCTGAAATTATCCGGGAAGTTGGTGATGTCTTTTCTATGGCTATTCTGGGTTTGCCAGCTGATGAGGTCAATGGGGTGTTTTTCCAAAAACCAGATAGATTCCTTTAGATCGAAATTTTCGGGCTGAACCAAGGCAGTGAAGATATTCCAAAGTGCTTCTTTTTCCGGTCTTTCTGCTTCCCAGTGATCCAAGATGGATTTTTTGAATTGAGCCTTGAGCTCCGGTGTAAATGCATACCGATACAGACCCCAATATCCCAAGAAATACATTTCGTCATCTGAGTGATTCCATGACTCAGAAAGCAATTTGCTCCAGTCATCGCTACCATCGCCTGACTGACCGATAATTGCCATTGGTCGCATCAGGTTTTCCAAATAGCCATGTTTTTCCATCAGTTCATAGGCCTTTTCTTTATAAATCTCCTTCTTAGTAAAGTGATAAGCCGTCTGTAGCATGGAGGTGATGTTGGAGGAGTTTAGCTTTCGGTCACCTACTTGGATCGGAAATCCATTGACATAATCCGGGTGCCACTTACCCCAAAGGGTAGGTTTGCCATCATAGTCGATCAGATACATGTCGTTTCTGATAATGTGGCTCATTAGTGCATCGAGGAGTTCGATAGACTTGGCTTTGATCCAAGGATCATCCACGATCTCGGCCAAAACACTGAACACAAATACATGCCCAATCGCCTCGTCGCTACTCGTGGTGGCCTTCCAGTCCCACTCAGGATCAGTGGCATGCTGCCATCGGTCGGGATCCGAGAGTTGTTCAATATATCCACTCCGCTCAAAAGACCGGGATGGGAAACCCTCGACAGGATTGATAGTGTAGAGTCTCTCCATCGCCAAAAGTGATTCTTTGCAGTTGGCAAGGGCTTCGGGAGATTGGGTGACGGCATATCGGAATGCTTGGCCTGCCAGATACATTGCTGTCCAAAGCCCGTCGTTGTCAGAGTCCTTGAGTCGACCTGAACTGATATTCCCCTTTTCGCTGAGTTGGAGAGAAGCGTTAAATCCGTGACGGATATGCATTTTTCGCACTTGAGCTTCGAGGATTTCAGCTTTCTGTGCCAGAGTCATTTTTTCAAATACCACCATAGAAAGTCCATTTTCGGTCAATAGATGGACTTGATTTTTGGAAATTTCGATGTCTTTGACTTGCTCACCGGTAAGCCATCGATCCCCATAGTAATAGGAGATTTCTCCGCTAGTATTCACGGAAAAAGCTCCTTTGCTGGTTCCAAACCAGTATTTCTCAGCTTCCACAGCCACGCTGAGGATCTCAGTCCAAGGAAGTTTGGTGTTTAATTGGCTTGCTTGATTGTTGCTGAGATTTAGGGTGAAAAAACCATTTTGGGTACCCACCACAGCGAGATCTTTAGCGGGGTCCAAATCAAAAGCACTCAGCCCATTTCCCTGAAAAAGTGGGGTAAGGGTTGACGATTTGGTTGAAAAAGCAAGGATTCCATCGGCATGAAGAAGAAGAAACCGATCACTTTTTTCATCAAAAATCAAATCCAGAATCTTGTTAGAAATAGGCAAGGTAACTGGCGTGATTCCCTTTTTCAAGTATTGGATTTGGCCATCTCCTGCTACCAAAAAGTCAAGGTCTTTTCCACCTGCAAATCCGGATGGGTTTTTTACACTATGACTCAGGTAAAGATCTCCCGCCCATGCATTGCTTAGCACTGCTTTATCATCCAAATAGACCAATTGATCCTGATATGACAGAATCGCAAGAATATTTTTGTCCATCATGGGCAAGTAGGTCTGATCGGCAACCAGCATTCCGTCCTGTTGAAATTTTCCCGCGGTTGGACGGAAGATTTTCCCTTTTTCTAGGATTTGGACAGTGCCATTTCGATCAGCAGCCAGACTGAATCGCTCATTGACATCAATTTTTCCCGGATATTTGATTGCATAATCCTGTAGGAAAACCCTGTCTTGATGCACTTGTGGGATTTGGGCGAAAAGAAGAATTGGAAGGAAAAAGGTGATCAAAAAGAGCTTTGTGAAGGATCTTGTGAACATAGCTACCGGATTTTTTTAGGATCTAACTGAATGTATTGGATGGTCTTTCCGGCAGGAAAATGACTGGAATAGCTCAAGTGAACTTTCCCGCCTGCATCCTGAATCAAGCTGGGATAAGAAAAACCTCCCTTTTTCTCAGGATCGGCTACCAAATAGTGTGGTGAGGACCAGGATTTTCCCTCATCTGCGGATATCCAAAGTGCCAAGCGATAGCGTCCGTCATGAATATCATTTCCCACCATCCACCATCGTCCGTCCTGGAGCGATAAAAGTTCCACGCTCGCCGTATTTGGGAGTTGGGTCTTTTGAGCAGCTGACCACGAAAGACCGTTGTCATGGGAAATACTCTCTTGAATCATGGTGGGTCCATCACCCGAATCACGTAGCATAGCGACGATTTCTCCGTTTTTTCTTCGAGCCAAGGCGGGTTGAATTGGACCTTTTCCGACCAGAGGTTTGCTGGGAGACCAGGTTTCGCCCTGATCCTCGGAGATCGCCATCATTGAAAAATTGAATCCATCAGAATAGAGGGGAAGAATGATTCTGTCTTTGGAAATCAAAGGTTTTATTCTGGTCATCCAGCCAATGCTTCGCTTTCTGGAGTCTGTGACGGCTTCCAAAATCATCTTTTCATAAGAGGGAGCATATTCTGCCCAGCCTAGATTTGAATCGGGCAGTTCTTTAAATCGTGCTTTTGCTTCATCTACAAATTCCTCCCCTGGGTTCATCAAAATATTATCCTGCCAGTACCAAGTTGGGACTCCGGGTTTTTCGAAGTCGGTACTCCTTCGAACTCGCAGTACGGATTGCTCCCAGCGGTTGCCCAGCACAGCGATCCAGACAAGGAAGAGTTCATTTTTTTGATTGAGAAAAAGAACAGGATTGCAATCGGGAATACCAGGTGTATCAGCCATAAGAAATGGCTGGGACCAAGTGCTGGAGTTCCTGGTTTTCCGCGAACCCATGAGCAGCACATCGTCGGCGGTTCGCTCTCCTGAGCCTTGGAACCAGACGGCCAAAAGATCTCCGTTTGGTAAATTAACTAGACTGCTTCCATGAACATGTAGAGCTTGGGGAGCGAAAATGGCCTGATTCACATCTGCTGGAAGGATAGTGGTCTGGGCAAGCACCGGGCCTGCCCAAAGCCACATTACCAATCTACCTATCCAGTTACCCATGGATGTCTTAAATATTTTTTTCATTATTGGATTAGCTTCTTTCTTCTTTCCATTACTTCTCTCCAAGTCGTCAGAATGATTCCCTCTTGCTCAAGAAAGGCTTTCAACTCAGGATCAGTCATCGCCAAAAGATCTCCATACCTTGAGTCTCCAGAACCTGAAAACCGCTTGAAAAAGTCAGAATATTCTATGCTATGAATGATGACCATGGCCAGTCCCGGCTGCATTTTATTCATTATCCGCTTAAATTGCTCGACCTTATATTTGCCTAGCTCTTCATGTGTAGGGGAGGGATTTTCAGGTTTCCAGTCTCCACTTGTACTGTGAAGGTCATCCAAAACCGGAAGTCCACTTTTCCAGATTAGTTCGCCAATAGCATTGCTTTTCAGCAGAATTTCCGGTTTGGGAAGCGCCATTCCTTCGGTGTATTTTCCTTCGGCTTTTAGTTTTTTGATAATCGGAAGGGAGAGACTTTCTTCCAAAAGCACATTGTTACCTCCTGGAAACATAACTGGTATGCCGTATTCGACTCCTACTTGAATGTATTTCTCCATGAATTTATCATGGGCAAACAGCGTCCCCATGTGCGAGTCGAGATGGGTAGGTTTCAGTCCCAATCCAATTGCGCGGTCGATTTGGGCTTTGAGTTCGATATAAACCTCCTCTGGGGTGGCATGTGCGACCACTTGCTCTACGGTATGCCAAAAAGCTCCATCCGGATCATGTAATCCCGGCACAAGGCTTTTGCCCGCCAAAGGTTCCCATCGGTAGGTTTTCCACTCTGAAGTGAGAACTAAGTGAAGTCCCAAATCCCAATCCGGGTGGTCTTTGGCCTGATGGATAAAATTAGCCGCCCAAGGGCAAGGCATCATGATGCTACAGGATGTTGCTATGCCGTATTGGAGAGATTGCATGGTGCCTTGATTCGATTCATAAGACATTCCGGCGTCATCTACGTGAAAGATGACCACCTTTTTGCCTGCTGGGTAGCCAAGCTTCTCTGCATAGGTTTGGGCTGTGCTGTTCTCAGGTTTTATACAGAAACAAATCGCGATTACTAAACTGAAAATCAGTGATTTCTTCATTTTACTTGTGCTTTAGCTTAACCCTTTGATTTTTACTTTTCCAAATGCCACCTTTTTTCTATTCCAAGTGTAGGTGAATACCAAGTGATCCCCATCCAAGATCATGGAAGGATAGGAAAACTCTCCATCCGGATCCGGAGTCTCTTCCACGGTATGCCGAATTGGCCAATTTTTGCCATTGTCCAAAGAGACTGCCAGTTCAATAATGTTTCTGTCACCCCAATTTCCTTCCACAGGGTTGTATAAGAGTGCGATTTTCTCTCCGCCAAGATGGGCGACTTCTATTGCGCTATTGTTATTGGGGAGGTCAGTGAGATACACCGGCGACCAAATTTTACCTCCGTCTCTGGAATCGACTCTTGCAATTTTCCCTGCCGAGCTGCGGAGCAAAAGATGTACTTGTCCCTGGCCAGATTCCCAAGCCGTTGGTTGAATGATGCCTTCTCCCGGAATAATTTCTCGATTTATTGCAAAATATTGAGTTCGTTCCCAAGTTTTTCCCTGATCTGTGCTGCGGTCTACAAAAGCATTCCAGACTTTGTTCAATTCATGGGAGGCAGGTGCTAGCCAAGTGCCGTCTGATAATGTGGTCAAGTGATTTCGAACGGGTCCTCGACCGCCTTTGTCACCGGGTACGAGTTCGGTCGGAGTGGTCCAAGTTGTGCCGTTGTCATCCGATGATTGGATCCAGGTCTCCCAGTGATCGATTTCTTTTCCCACTTTGAAAAAGAGGTAGATTTTGCCTTCTTCGGTGCGATGGAGGACAGGATTCCAGTGTGGGTCATTTCGGACTTTAGCCACGACTTGGGGTTCAGTCCAATTGCTTTCGTCTCCTTTGGCCATCCAGATACCGACGTCATCATGCTTCTCAAAGGATCCTCCAAACCATGCTACGAGGTAGTTTCCATTTCCCAGAGCTTCAATTGTTGAAGCATGTGCCTGCGCAAAGCCGGGATGCGAGTCGAAAATCATACCTCGGACATCCTCTTCCAAGGTGATTTCAGGTACGGTAGACATTTGATTTTCTGACTTTGGAGCCGAACAGGAAAAGCTCAGTGTCAACAAGAGCCCAGTAAGAATTAGGCTATTTTGGGTGTGAATCATGGATTTTCAAGTATGAATGAATTGTTTTATTTGAATATTACCTCATTATTTTCAAATCAGGCTATTCTATATGCCGCTATTTTAATTCAATGCTAAAAACTTCTTTCCAAACATAAAACAGGATTTTTTTACTATTTGGGATTTGTATATTGACCGGACGACAACTCCAACCCAGAATTCCATGAAGCAGCGTACTCCCATTCTTTTGCTCATTTTCCTGATCTTTTTTATGATTTCACTGATGTCCAACATCCTTGGACCAATCATTCCGGATTTGATTTCAGGGTTTTCACTAAGCATGGGCTTGGCTGGGTTTTTACCGTTTTCCTTTTTTGTCGCCTATGGAGTGATGTCCTTACCCTCAGGACTTCTGGTAGAAAAGTACCGAGAGAAGCGAGTTCTTTTGTGGGCTTTTCTCATGGCGGTGATAGGCGCTATGACCTTCGCACTTAATCCTGAGTTTCAGTTTGCTTTAGTTTCTCTCTTTATTATAGGGGTAGGCATGGCGATGCTTCAGGTGGTCATCAATCCACTTCTTCGCGTGGCAGGAGGAGAGGAGCATTTTGCGTTTAATTCGGTGTTGGGTCAGTTGGCCTTTGGTGCTGCTTCCTTTTTGAGTCCATTACTATACAGCTATCTGGTCGGTAATTTATTTACCGGAAATGATTTTTTCCTTTTCATAATTTTGGAAAAATGGGTACCTGAATCCTTGCCTTGGGTGTCTGTTTATTACCTTTTTGCAGGTATTGCTTTAATGATGCTGTTCGTAATCAGCAGGGTAAAATTCCCTCAGGTGGAACTCAAATCTGACGAAAAAGTGGATTTGAACAGGGATTTGTCTCTCCTAGTGAAGCAGCCTACCGTTTGGCTTTTCTTCATAGGGATCTTCTGTTATGTCGGGACAGAGCAGGGAATTGCCAATTGGGTGAGTCAGTTTTTGCAGGATTATCACGGAGTCGATCCGGCTACCACCGGGGCGCAAGTGATTTCCTATTTTTGGGGGTTGTTGACGGTGGGTTGCTTGTTGGGTTTACTGTTACTTAAGCTGATGGATAGTAAGCAAGTCTTGTTGATATTCTCCATCGGGGCAATGCTGGCCCTGTCTTATGGACTTTTGGGAGATGGTTTTGGAGTGCTTGTCGCCTTTGCTTTGTGCGGTTTTTTCCTTTCAGTAATGTGGTCCATTTTGATATCTCTTGCGCTCAATTCTGTGAAATTTGGTCATGGGACTTTGTCGGGAATATTATGTTCAGGAATAGTTGGAGGAGCGATTGTTCCACTAATCATTGGTGGATTGGCAGATATTGTAGGGCTAAAAACGGCTATGTTTTTTCTTTTCTTGCCGCTGGTATATATTTTGTCGGTGGGAATTTGGGCGAAGCCTTTAGTAGCCAATGCTAGGGTTAAATCGCTTAAAGCTGTTTTTTCCAAGAACTAGGCCATGTATAAAATCATTTTATTGTTGGATTTTGCTGAGGAGTATAGCAAAGGGCTTTTGCAGGGAATTAGCAGATATTCTGCTGAGAATGGACATTGGAGTTTCTGCAGGATGCCATTGTACTACCGGGAGACTTTAGGTACAAAGGGGATTTTGGAATGGGCCAAAGATTGGAGAGCTGATGGAATTATCGGACAGCTTTACAACGAAATGGAAACCGAAATTTATCAGTCACCTTTTCCCGTAATTGCTCAGGACTTCAAGGAACGATTTCGATACATTCCTAATATCACTGGACAATACAGGGAGACAGGAAGGTTAGGGGCAAAATATTTCCTCAACAAAGGATATTCAAACTTTGCCTTTTATGGCTTCAACAATATTGTGTGGTCAAGGGAAAGAGCTGAGGGATTTGAGTCTGAAATCAACCGTGCGGGCTATCAGGTCCACTATTTTGAACATAAAAAAGCCCGCTCTACAGATATCTGGTATTACAAAAGTAAAACCCTTAGTAAATGGCTCAAATGTCTTCCCAAACCAATTGCTTTGATGGCTTGTGATGATAACCAAGGAGTACATATTACAGAGGCTTGCAAGCAAAATAAAATCCGAGTGCCTCAGGAAGTATCGATACTTGGCGTGGACAATGACGTAATGCTTTGCCAACTGTCAGATCCACCACTTTCCAGTATTGAATTAGATGTGGAGCGGGCTGGATATGACACTGCGCGTGCAATGGACTTGATGATCACCGGCCGAGTGAAATTCTACCGTGACATTTTGGTGCCCCCGCTCAAGGTAATTACCAGGTCTTCGACAGATATTTTCGCTTCAGGAGATGAAAATATTACCAATGCTCTGGATTTTATTCATAAAAATATCGATCAAAATCTCCTAGTTGATCAGATCGTGAAGGAGGTGCCTATGTCAAGACGGTCACTCGAAAAGAGATTTGTCGAGGTGACTGGGCTGCCTATTTACAAGTACATTTTTAAACTTCGGATTGAAAAACTTGCTCATAAGTTAATCAACAGTGAGTTGTCAGTTTTTGAAATTGCCTTGGAAATGGGGCTTTCTGATTCCAAAAATTTAGGGAGGCAATTTCGACAGATAATGGGCTGCACTCCTTTGGAATACAGGAAAAAGTTTAGAGAAAAACCCCGCTCTGAATTTGTGACAAAGTAGTCCTTTTTGTCATCTCGATGGTAGACTGTAAAAAACCATGCGACATCCAAATTTCCTCCCGATACTTCTCACCGCCTTGACTTTGGGCACAACATGGGCCATCCGCGGACAATTCGGTCACGAACAGGGTGCCGCTTGGGCCGGAGCAGTAGGTTGCCTGATGCTGGTACTTGTAGCCAAGCGAAAGGAGTGGGGCGGGTCTGGGCTGAAGGCTGCTTTTTTTGGTGCTTTGGGTTGGGGAATGGGAGGAATGATGAGTTATGGAATATTGGTGGGTTATGGTAAATCCCCAGATTTCATGAATGCCTCCTACGGTCTTTTGAGTTTGTTTGTAGTCGGCGGACTGTACGGTTTTTTGGGTGGAGGATTGTTTGGCTTGGGATTGACTGATTCTTCGCAAAAGAAAGTTCCGTGGCATCAAGTAGCGCTCGAGTTGACAGTAGGAGCAATTATCTTTTATTTCTTTTTCATAGAGCAGTTGGGATGGAAAATGACTCCGCCAAGGTCGGAAGCTTGGGGGATCTGTGCTGGTGCCGGCATTGCTTTGGCTTATTATCTATATCGAAATGGACACCAAAACGCACTTCGGGTGGCCTTGTTTTCCGGTTTGGGTGCAGGATTTGGATTTGGCTTTGGAAATTTCCTCCAAACACTTGGACAGCTTTCGGGATCATCATTCAATTTTTGGAATGTGATGGAATACTCTTTGGGCTTTTTTGGAGGCATAGGAATGGCTTACGGTGCACTTTCTACGAATTGGGAAGAAACGCAAGAATCTGATAACAAAAGTTCATGGCCACTTTTTGGTTTACTGGTTTTGATTCCTTTTGTGGTTTGGCAGCAGAGTTTTATGGAGAAAGATCTGAGTCCGATGCTGGAAAAAGTCGCTCCAAGTCAAATGGACTTTTGGGCAAAAGCGATTCCTGCGATTGCTTTTGTAATCTGGTTGGGCTTGGTGGGTTTTGCCTGGAAAAAGGGAAAGGAACTTCAGGCAGGTTCCCTAGAAAGTGCCTTTTCTGTCCTGCAAGCCACCTGTTTCACCTTGTTTTTGGCATATTTAGCCTATTCCTTTTTGATCACAGGTTCCTTTTTAAGCATCTATCGACCCGAGCAGTTTTTGTATGTAGTCAATTTTGCAGTGATTTGGTTTTTGGCTTCCAAAAGCTCCGCACAGCTCCAAATCGGAGGAATACAAAATGCGGGAATTTTGAAATTATTTTTCCTTATTCTGGCACTTCTTATCCTGCTTGGAGCCATTTCTTCGGCCTTGCATGAAGGGATGCCGGGTATGCAGACGCGGTTTTAAGATTTTTTATTATCCGCTTCTTTGCCAGTAAGTGAAAAATGGCCTCGACTTCGCTCGGCCACCGGGTTTAGGGATTGTTTTTAGGAGGGGAGGAAAAAGAGGCGGATCCGCAATTTTCTAACCACCAAAAAAAAAAAAAAAGGGGACCCCAACGCAGGGGAGGGGGTGTTT
>NZ_JBKBKZ010000039.1:15434-46032 GCF_046296635.1 Algoriphagus sp.
CTGCTTGGGGCGGGGGGGGGGTTGTTTTTTTTTGGGGGGGGGGTTTTGACTGGGGGGGCCCCCCCCCTAATTTCCCTCCCCTCCTAAAAACAAAACCAGTGGACACCGAACGAAGTCGAGGTGTAGTTAAAGAATATTTGGCTACTGGCATAATTCCGTGTATTCAAATTTAGAAATTTAGGCTTGGGTCAAATCCATCGTGATAACTATCGCTTTGAAACCCGCTTTCCCGCAATCTGAATGCGCTAGACTGCCTGAATGATAAACGAGGAAATTTTCTGCGGAAAACATCCTTATTTTTTGATGGTGAATTGATCCAAAAGTTTGCCGTCAGCCAGGTAGGAACTCAAGGTCAATTTATTGCCTTTGATATCTATTTTTTGGTACAAATAATCATTTGGGTAGGATAGGACCGTAAACGTACTGTCTTGCTTGTCGCTTTCGAAGCCTTTGCCATGTGCTGATGCCGAGTGAACAAAAATCAAATTGGATAACGACCCCTTCTTAAATTCCTTCAGGGGCTTTGACCGCATATAGTAATGAAAATGCCCACTGAAATACAGGTCGGCTTCATACTTTTCCAAAATGGGGATCCAGGAATCCTGAATCTCAGGATAAGGCTCCACGGAATTGTATGCAGGAAAATGAACAGTCAAAAACTTCCATTTGGCTGGATTTTCAGACAGCGTTTTCTCTAACCAGTCCGCTTGATCAGGAATGGAAAGTGTGCCATCCATCATCAGGAAAAGTGCATCACCATATCGGAAAAAATAGCTGCGCTCGGCATATTCTTCTCCCGGACCATTGGTGGGTAGGTCAAACAGAGATTGAAGCATCCATGCTCCCAGTCCGTCTTGAGAATCGTGATTTCCAGGTACCGGCATAAATGGTCGCCGGGCAAAACTTTCGCCCGTATAGGAAAACAGTTTGTCCCAATCATCCCGATGAAGGCCAGTATTCACTAGGTCACCTGAGGAAATGTAAAATTTGGTTTCAGGAAATCGTTCGGTAGCATCTTGCGCCAATTGACCTGTTTTGGGGTCATTGTGCATATCTCCAAACCAAATAAAGGAAAAATTATTCGCTATCTCAGGCTCAGTTTCAAAGGAAAATACCTTCCCCTCCTCAGTCCCAGTTCCAATAAAATATTCATAGGAAGTACCAGGCTGAAGTCCTGTCAATCTTGCGGTGTGTCTTAGTGTAAATCGGTCATTTTGGAGAAGCCTGTCTTCGATTTCCAGCCATGTCGAGGCTTTGGTGAGCGTGTCTGTACTTCCTTTAACCCAATACTTCACATGACCGTCAGTGATTGTTGGACCTGTTCGCCAGTTGACTGAAATGGAGGTTTTGGGATCTGAATCCCAATGAAGCACTGTCAAGTCTGGAGTTGAAGATGATGGAAAATTTGTGCTGCGAAAAGCATCCACCAAGTGGGCTTCACGAGCGCGGCCCCGAATTGTAGTCAAAAGGACATCTCCAAGGAGTGACTCAGGGACTTCCGTGATTTTGAGCCCATCCCAGTCGTGATAAGTAAAGGCACCCGGTTCAAAAGTTTCAAAATGCTGTTGGGCAGGAAAGATCGGGTTGATTTCGAGCTTTTTGTTTTTGTCCAAAAGAGAAAGGCTGATAAAATATACCGGTCGATGCTTATCCAATCCGTTTATTCCCAAATTGATTTTTCCGGATTTTTCTTCCTTTTGCCACACCTCGTAAGTGGATAGCTCATTTTTCACCAGTAGATCGGTCTTTTCAAAACCTGAATTTGGAAGCCAAAAAGGAAGGGTTTTCTGGTCCACATGCCGCATCAATGAGATCCTCACGGGTTGGTTGACTTCCAAGATCCAATATTGAGTACTCATCACCGATTTTTCCTTTTCACTAAGATATCCAAGCAAAAAATCCTCTGTGAGTAGGTTGAGACTATCCGCTGGGATTTCCTCATAAAGTCGTGTCACTATGTCGTCAACAGTGGACTTAAGGTCAGGGAGTTCTGTATTTTTTTGATTGCAAAAGCTGAGTAAACCAAAGATAAAAAGCCAATAAAAACTCAGGCGGGAATTAAAATTCTTCATGATGGGAAATCGGGTTGTGAATTCTTTGAACAGTATACTAAGAAAAACTTCAAATAGACTATTCGAAATGCCCCATGAACCCGTACGTACGGGATCACACGGGGGAATGATTATTCGGGGCATTCCATGTGACCAATAAAAATCAATTATAAACACATGAAATCGAGCATGTCGTATCCGACACACACTGGAATGATTATCCATGAAGCGAGATTCCATATGGCCTTTGAAAAAAAATTATAATCATATGAAAAATGAGAATTCGGATAGTCCTTTTTGTAAGTGAATGAGTATCCCACATGAAATGCCCATGATCCCGTACTTACGGGATCACCCAGGGGAACGATTATTTTGGGCATTCCATGTGACCTTAAAAAATCAATTTTAAACACATGAATGAAATCGGTATGACTAGACCAGATGCATCGGTATTGATCAAAAAACTTCAATCGGGTGAGATTTCTCGAGTTGAATTTGATATGTTTTTGGAGGGTTTAGATGACCCCCAACAGATTGAATCCTTCGAGGTAGCCTTCAGAAAGGTGTTTGATCGATTTTTTGAAGACAGCTCTGCTTCAGAGCGCAAGGAAAATAAACCTAAAAGCAAACAGAATTCTTAACTAACTCTTCCCAACACTTTATGCAACAAATCATTTACCTACTCAAACTCAAATTCACCGGGAGGATTACTCTGGGATTGATGCTGGGTTTTGCAATGCTTATGCCTTTTTTGGCAGAGGCTAAGCCTAATGGTTCCTCAGAATTCGATGAGGATTTTTTTCAAACTCAAGCTACGATTAGAGGAAAAATTACCGCAAAAGCAGATGGCTTGCCTTTGCCAGGCGTGACGGTATTGGAAAAAGGAACCTCCAATGGTACTGTGACTGATATCGATGGAAATTACACGCTGACTTTGCGAAGTGCTCAGCCGACATTGGTTTTCTCCTACATCGGATATGAGTCTGTGGAAATTGCCATCTCAGGTCAATCCACTCTCAATATGACTATGGTAGAAAACATCCAAGCGATGAGTGAAGTGGTGGTGACCGCCTTGGGTATCGAGCGTGAAAAACGATCTCTTGGTTATTCCGTCGGTGAGGTAAAAGGTGAGGATCTTCGGACTGTGGCTCAGGAAAACCCCATCAATGCTCTTGCCGGGCGAGTGGCTGGGGTTTCGATCAACCAAATGAGTGGAGTTGGATCCTCTACCAGTATTATAATCCGTGGAGCTACATCACTCAGTAGCGACAATCAGCCGCTTTTCGTGATCGATGGGGTGCCGGTCACCAATTCAATGAATAATGTCCGCAATATGGGAGATCGAAACGAGGTGGATTATGGCAATCCCATCTCCGACCTTAGTCCTGAAGATATTGAAGATATCACCGTGCTCAAAGGTCCCAGTGCCGCAGCTCTTTATGGTTCACGGGCTGGTAATGGGGTGATTTTGATCACGACCAAAAAAGGGAAAAAAGGAGAGTCTCTCCGAGTAAATGTGACTACCAGTAATGTCTTTGAGAAGCCATATCGATTTTTGGACTTCCATTATCAATATGCAAATGGCAACCGCACAGATCTTTTGGATGAGCGCTCGGCTTATTGGGCAGGATTGCCACTTGATCAGGGAATCACGGCTGTGCAATGGAATAGTCCTGTGGGATCAGACGGCAAAAAAATTCCAACAGAGCTTAGATCTTATCCGGACAACATGCGAAACTTTCTGGAAACTGGGGTTACCTCTACCAATTCGGTTAGTGTGTCAGGATCCACTGACAAAGCAACTTACCGCCTAGGATTCACTAACATGATCCATGATGGAATGATCCCTAACACGGATTTGAATCGAAATAACTTAACATTATCCAATTCCTACCAATTCAACCCAAAACTCACCTTAAGTGCGGATATAAATCTCTCCCGATCTCAATCCAACAACCGTGCTGCTACCACCAACAGAGGTGCCAACCCATTGGAAGCAGTATATAATTGGTCCCATGTCAATATCAATGATCTCAAAGATTATTGGTTGGAGGGTCAAGAAGGAATTCAGCAAAAAACTGTATCAGTTAATCATGATAACCCATATTTTATTGCTTATGGAATCAACAATGGATTTGTAAGAGATAGGGTTTTTGGGAATGTGAAAATGGATTACAAGTGGACAGATGCCCTATCATCCTACGTGAGAATGACCTTGGACACTTACACTGAAAATCGCGAGACTAAAATTCCTTGGTCCTACACCCGTGAACGTAGAGGCGCATATCATCTACAAGATATTGGACGAACAGAAAGTAACATCGAATTTTTGACCACCTACACGAAGTCCTACACCAACTTCAATCTTACTTTAAATGGTGGTGGTAACGTCATGCGGCAAAATTATCGGGATAATTATATGGGCAGCGCACGAAATGCCGGTTTGATAGTTCCTGGTCTTTATCGAATAAGCAATATTCCAAATACAGGACTTTTGTATAATAATTTTAATTCAGAAAAGGCAATTTACTCTGTTTTTGGAGTTGCTTCTTTAGGTTATATGGATCAATTGTACTTGGATATTTCGGGTAGAAATGACTGGTCCAGTACCCTTCCAGCTAATAATCGATCATACTTTTACCCTTCTGTTTCACTCAGCTGGCTTGCGAATTATACCTTTAATTTACCCGAATCCATCTCTTTACTGAAGTTTAGAGCTGGTTTTGCGCAAGCAGGTAATGATACCAATCCTTACGCTTTGGACCCGGTATTAGGCACTTCCAATTGGGGGACATTGATTACAACCAATTACCCTGGGACACTCCTTAATCCCAACCTGAAGCCGGAGATTAACACTTCTCAAGAATTGGGATTAGACTTCAATCTCTGGGATAATCGGGTAAGATTTGAGGGCACCTATTTTTACCAGAAAAACGAAAACCAAATCCTCAGTGTGCCAACTCCAGCTTCCTCCGGATTTGGCCAAAAGCAGGTCAATGCTGGTCTCATCTCTTCCAAAGGCTGGGAAATTCAGATCGGAGTAACTCCAATTAAGCGCAATAATGGACTTACTTGGGATGTCAATGCCAACTTTACCCGAATTCGAACTACCCTCGATGCGCTGGCGGATGGCATGGACTTCATTACCCTTTGGGAGGATAACAATGGAGGAGCATCCACATTTATCGGTGGCCAAATCGGTGACCTCTACAGTAGAGGATTTGCCACAGTGGAGGATAAAAATTCACCTTATTATGGTTGGCCAATTTTGAATGCTAATGGCTCATGGATTCCTAAAAATGGTCGCGAAGATCGACGAAAAGTTGGGAATTTCAACCCTGACGTAATTATTGGAGCTCAATCGAAATTGAGCTACAAGCGATTTACTCTCGATATGAGTTTTGATTTAAGACTAGGTGGAGATTTTATGTCGTATACCTACCGCTACGGAGAGTCTGACTGGAAATCTGCCCGTCAGATGAGGCAATTGATACCAGGAGGATTATATTCTCAGGAAGAATTGATCAAGCTGCTAAAGTCTAATCCGGGAAAATATATTATTCCTCAAAATGGCAATTTCCCAAGAGTGGGCGGCTACACCCAAGCTACAGGAGGAATGCCGGTGAATATGGGAGCGCCTGGGTATGATGGGGTATTTGTGCCGGGAGTCATCCTCAATGCACAAGGGGAATACGTGGAGCATCTGGGAGGTCCGGGCACTCGAATTTATCCGGCTTCTTCGGGCTACCCATGGAGCTACAATGAGCAGATCACCTTTGATGCCTCATTTTTGAAAATGCGTGAATTCTCCATCGGTTACCAACTTCCAAATCTCAAAGGATTTCAAGGAGCGCATGTTTCGGTGTATACCCGTAACCTAATCCTTTGGACAAAGGCAGACATTGGTATTGATCCTGAACGTGCCTTTCAAGTCACTGGATCCAAGCAAGGAGACTCGGCCAATCTTTTCCGGCAGGGTATTGAGCTACAAAATGTCAATCCTTGGACCATGCCTTTTGGATTCAAGTTCAGCGCAAACTTTTAACCTCACCTGAAAAATCACAAGTCATGAACAATTTAAATATAAAATTAGGAACCTTGATCTTGGTTTTTTCTCTCGTCGTAGGAGGATGCAAAGATCTGGATGAAATTAATACTAACCCAAATGGGGTTTCTCCGTCCAACGCCAATGTGAATATGCTCATGCCGACAGTACTGGTGGGTGTGGGACAAAACCTCATCAATCTTGGATATCAGGATTTGGGTGGGGTAGTCCAACATACTCAGAAGGACGGTTGGAATGGTGGCCACAACCACTACGAATGGGGACTGCAAGACTGGAGTGGATGGTACGGACTATTGAGAACCAATCAGTTTATGATTCAGCGGGCAGAGGAAACTAATTCACCATTCCACAAAGCAGTGGGATTGACGATGAAGTCCTTGATTTTTGGAATGATTACAGATCTCTGGGGTGATGCACCTTATACTAAAGCACTTCAGGGCGGTCAGCCGGGACTTGAATTTCAGTTTCCGGAGTATGATAGTCAGGAAGTGATCTATAGAGGGATCATTGAGGATCTCAAAGCAGCCTCTGTGATTTTTGCTTCAGCAAACAACGCTTCAGTGATTGCCCAGTATGATGTGTATTTCGGGGGGAACGTAACGAGGTGGCATAAATTTACCAATTCCTTGCTTTTGCGATACTCAATGCGCGTTTCCGAAAAAATCCCAGCGCTAGCCAAATCCGGTATTGAGCAGGTGGCGAATTCAGGGGTATATATCACTGATGCCAGTGAGGACGTAGTGATGGATTTCATCGGAGCTTCTGCTGCAGATTCTTGGCCAACTGCCGCATCATTTGATGCTGGTTCTAATTTCCGTCGACTAAAGCCTAGTACTACCCTTCTCAATCCGATGTTGGAAAATCAAGACCCAAGAGTCCGGGTTTGGTTTAGGGAAGTTCACTGCCAATGGGTAGAGGATAAAACACTTAGTACTGCGACGGATCCTTTTATCCGAAGAAATGGCGTAATTCAGCAAGGAACAGTTTCGCTTACAGATGATCAATATGTGGCTCAGATTGCAGCAGGAAATAAGTTTACCCGTCATTACAATCCTGATATTTTAGGATTTAAATTGGATACTCGCACTTTCGTGGGCTTACCTCCCGGACTAGTAGCACCATCAGAGCATAATCGAAATCCGACTCCGGGTCAGACGCTGGAAAATCAGCATGCCTCACAATTAGCAGATGTATATCGTCAGGCCAAACATGCCCTGCTCAAAGCCAGGATAATTTCTGCTTCGGAGGTATATTTTATCTTGGCAGAGGCTGCCTTGAAAGGTTATTCGGTAGGAAATGCGGAAAGCCATTATCAAAATGGAATTCGGGCTTCACTCAAAACCTGGGGCGTAGAAAACAGATTTGGTGAGTTTATCGCTCAGCCAAAAGTCAAATTTAATAACACGATCAAGCAGGTCATTGAGCAAAAATGGGTTGCCAGCTGGACGAATGCTTCCGAAGCTTGGTTTGATTTCCGACGAACTGGTTTTCCGGAATTAAA
Source organism: Algoriphagus sp. (assembly GCF_046296635.1). GTDB lineage: Bacteria > Bacteroidota > Bacteroidia > Cytophagales > Cyclobacteriaceae > Algoriphagus. Next base: position 23,053 of record NZ_JBKBKZ010000039.1, read on the forward strand.
GCCCGGTCCAGCATCTCCAGAACCTGTCTTGCCAGTTCGATTTATCTATGGTGGTAATGAAATCAATTTCAATAATAAAGAGGTTACCAAAGCAATCGGACGTCTGGAAATAACTCCTTACGAAGGAGGTCGAGGGGCTAATAATCAATGGTCAAAAACCTGGATTACTCAGGGTACTAACAAACCTTGGTAAAAAGCAATCATAACTAAAAAAGGGTTTTCGGAATTTCCGATAGCCCTTTTTTAGTTAAAACATACTTTTTTGTACGATAATCAGCTAAAGGGAGAAATTCGCATATTGAATAATCATTCCTCCGAGTTGTTCCGTATATACGGGATCATATTCGACTTTATGTAAAATCCCGATTCAAATGATTCTCTTTTCAAATTTCGTTCATAGAAATGGCTGGTTAGTGAGCCTATTTTTCTTGTTGCTTTTTGTTTCCTGCCAAGAGCCTACCGAGCTTCTTATTTCCAAAGGAGACGATGGGCAAGTTTTTGCCATCGATACCAAGGAAAGTGAAATCCCCTATTTGGTCATTGATACAGAAGGGAGGGAGATTCCCTACGAACCGGGTGTATTGGCTAAAATGAAGATTTATCAGAAAAAGAAACTGATTCAAAAGCAAGGTATTGACATAGAATACAGAGGAAAGACCTCCTTTCGACTTTCGGATAAAAAAGGCTTCAATTTCGAAACAGTCGATGATTCCGGAGCTAGTATGGACGTTGCCTTTTTCGGGATGCCTATGGAAGAAGACTGGAGGCTGATTGGGCATGTGGTCAACCTGAACGAAAAATACATTTGGGACAAAAGCCTAATCTATAATCATGTGGGCTATGAGCTTTCTCGAAAAATCGGGAAATATGCCAGTAGAGGGCAGTTTGTGGAAATCGAAGTGAATGGGGAATATCTTGGCGTGTATTATTTCTGTGAAAAGCTCAAACGGGATTCCAACCGAATTGACATAAAATCCCTCAATTCCAGTTCAACCAATCTATCCGGAGGATATATTTTGAAAATTGACAAGTCGGATGCAGGTCCCGAACACGATAATAAGCCGCTTTCCTATTTCATGAACAATTGGGAGGAGGATGCCCGCTATACGGCATTCAATAGTTTTAGAAGCAATTTTGATATTTTCCAAAAGCCCTTGACCTTCCCTGCTTATCAGGCTCCATACCATCCACAGCTGTATTTGGAGACATATTTTACCTATGAGTATCCGAAAGCTGAAAATATAACTCCTGCCCAAAAAGATTATATCGCTGGGTATATTGATCAGTTTGAAAAGGCTTTGATCACTGATGATTTTGCCAGTACAAACCGAACCTACACAAATTTCATTGACCTAAATTCTTTTGTCGATTACTTCTTACTATCTGAACTCTGTCGCAATGTGGATGCCTACCGTATCAGCACCTTTTTGCAAAAGGATAGAGACGGAAAACTCGCAATGGGACCAATTTGGGATATGAATATTGGGTTTGACGAGGGTAGAAGAATTCCCATGACAGATTGGGTGGCTAACTTCAATGATTATGCAAATAAGGACTTTTGGATGGTGCCTTTTTGGTGGGATAGACTACTGGAAGACCCTCTTTTCAAAAAAGCCGTTAAGAACCGATGGCAGGCACTTCGCCAAGGAGAACTCAGCCCAACTTCTCTCCAAAAAGTGGTGGATGATGCTGAGGCTTATCTAAGGAAAAATGGTGCAGTCGAGCGAAACTACGCAAAGTGGGACCAAGGAATCGGAGTAAATTATGATCAAACCATTCAAAATCTAAAGACTTTTCTCACCGAGCGATCAGTTTGGATGGATGGACAAATCGCAACATGGTAAATGATTCATCCTTGAGAATTGTCCATTGACCATTGAAAATTGATCATTGAGTTTGATCATTGTCCATTGAAAATTCCTTTCCGAAATCTTCAATGTTCAAACTCAAGTTCCAATGATCAAGGGGATCTTCCATTCCCTGAAAATTGATAATTGATCATTGACCATTGACTATTGCTTTTAAATACATAAACCCCTCCACCTTGACAAAGTATCTCTGAATGTGCTCTCTTGCTTATTAGAATAGGTGAGCGGTGAAAATGGGAATAATCGCTAATTTGAAAGCTACATAATCAAGAAAGTCATCAAGCACCATGTTTAAACGCATTGGCAAGGTAGTTTTGTTAATCATTTTTGTAGGCCTTTTGATAGGAATCGGATTTTATCTAGGTCCGGGGTTTTATAATAAGTGGGTGGTCTATCCGCAAAAAGAGAAAGCTCGCAAAGATTTATGGGCCAGGTATAAGAAGCCGATTTCGATGATTCCGATTCCGGAATACATCGGTGTGATGCATGCACATTCCTATTGGTCGCATGATAGCCGGGGCAGCCTGAATGAAATTTTAACCGGAGCTAAGAAAGCGGGATTGAATTTTATATTTTTTTCCGATCACGCCCATAGCAAGCTAGACACGTTTCCCCGCTCATTTCATGGTGTTTTTGATGGCATACTGTTCGAAGCCGGTACGGAAAGTAGTGGCGAGGGAGGTGGGATTATGGTTAATCCGTTTAAAAGTGGGGTGTTGGATTGGGAAAAACCCCGAGATTCTCTGATTCACGAAGTAGTTGGACAGGGAGGTTTGGTGACCTATGTTCATTGCGAACAAGATCATGATTGGGGAAATCCGGATTATCAGGCTATGGAAATCTATAATATCCATACCGATCTTCTGGATGAGGCTAGTATTTTACCTTTTTTGCTCAATCATCTGGTGATTGGGAATTCGTACAAAGATTGGGGTTATCGGGAGTTGTATGATAAGCAGGAGACGATATTGGCAAATTGGGATGGACTCAATCAGCATCGCAAAATAGTGGGAATTGGCGCTGTGGATGCGCATAATAACTTAAACATCAGAGCGCGCTTTCTGGAAAACGGACAAGTGGAGTGGGTGGGTCCCAATGCCAAAACAATCAGCATAAGAGAACCGGGATTCTTGGAAAAGCTCCTTTTAAATGAGCCTGACGAAAATGGTTGGGCCTTCAAGTGGGAGTTGGATACGTATTTTCATTCCTTCAACTTTGTAAATAACCATGTCTTTTCGGAGGGTTTTACCTCGGAGGAAATTAAGGAAAGTATAAAAAAGGGCCGCTCTTTTATTGCCTTCGAAGGATTGGCCAAGGCAAAAGGGTTTGAGTTTTTCGCACTTAATCAAGCTCAAGAACTCACCGGCATTCTGGGAGACTCCATTCCTGCGCAGCATGTAAGTATGCTATCTGTTTTATCTCCTTTTCCTGCGAAATATCGACTGATACGGGACGGCAAAGTCTTCAAAGAGACAGAGGAAGCCTCCTATGAGTTTGTTTTTTCAACAGATAATCAAAGAGGAAACTATCGGATCGAGGCAGATCTTTGGCTAAATGAAAGTTGGGTTAACTGGATATTCACCAATCCAATCTATTTGTATTGAAGACTACCGAGACAAGACATCTTCAATGTTCAAACTCAATGTTCAATTAAAGACCATAAGCATTGAAAATTGGTCATTGAGAATTGTCCATTGACCATTGAAAATTCATTTTAGAAATCATCAATGTTCAAAATCAAGTTCCAATGATAAAGGGGGCCCTACTTCCCAGAAAATTGATAATTGACCATTGAAAATTGGTCATTGAGAATTGATCATTGCCCATTGACCAGCATCGGAAACAAACGCAAAATTTCTTCCTTATTCGGCTGAGTGCCGTATTCGCAAATTTCAAAAGCCTCTGCAAACTTCACCTGCGCTGCTTTTTCTTTCCCATACCATTCTTCCAACACCTTCATGACGGTAGGAATTGGAGCTGAAATGCGCTTTGCCTTGAGCCAAGCTTTGCGTTCTTCTTTTCCTTCAGGAATCACATCAGGATCATTGGCGATCCATGGAAGCCACTCGTAAAACTGTGAAACGTGAGCGTCCAACACGTCTATTTTTTTGTCAATGACAGCACTGATATCTATTGCAATGTCCGGTTTGAATGGATTAGGCTTTTTAAAATTATCCTGATAATAAAGGAAGACGGGGTTTTTCTTCAGAGGCGCTACATCCGGTGCAATATTCGGAACCCCAACCATAAATGCCGCATCCTGCACTAAAACTCCAGTGTAACGATGGTCAGGGTGGTAATCATTGGTGCGATGAGAGATCACCACGTCGGCATCCCATTCCCGGATTTTGCGGATGACATCGAGTCTGATTTCCAGAGTAGGCAGCAATTCTCCGTCGTGATTGTCGAGGACATCATAGCTGATGCCTAGTCTTTTTGCTACTTCCTGTGTCTCCTCATACCGTCGCTTGGCGAGCATTCCACCGCCCATTTCCATGTGGCCTGCATCTCCATTGGTAATTGAAAGGAATTTTACCTGATGCCCCATAGCGACAAATAACGCAGCCGTTCCGCCTGATTTGATATCGCAATCGTCCGGATGAGCTCCGATCATCATGATTTTCAGGGGTCTTTCTTGGGAAAAAGAAAGCGTAGCAAATACTAGAAAAAGGGTGGTAAACAGGGTGAGTTTCTTCATGGTTTGAATTTTAAGTCTAAAAAGCTAGGAAATTGAGTGTGGATTTGCAAAAGGACTTCTGCGAATTGACTAAACCAGTGTAAATTTTTCATACATAAAACTAAGTCCCTATTTAGTAACGAACTTTTAATTCATTTTAAAAAAAAACTTTCTGCCACTTGAGCAGTTGTTTAATTGTGACAAATTGGTATTTAATATAAGCCAAATTCAAAACCATACTCCTTTGCACTATGCTATTTTATAGCATATTAAATAGATTTCAATGTGTCAATAATTGATTTAGTTCATGAAGAAGTTTAAAAAATCTGAGATAGTATTAATGGTATTAGTAATTGTTCTAATAGGGATATCAGAATATTACTTTATAATAGCTAAGGAACCACTTAAAGCGATTTTTATAGGTCTATGGTGCCCAACCATTTTAGGTTTTATAATCATTTTTAATATGAAAAGATAAGATGGAAAATTTAGATATAATTATATTGACGATATTGGTGGTTGTTTCATTTGTGATTTTTATATCCACTTCCGTGAAGGAATTCAGCCGAATGGAGGAAAAGCCCTATAAATTTGAAAAAGCTTCCGGATTTACTAGAGCGGCCTTGTTCAATATGTTAAGTTCATTATTTACTGAGGAAGACATTTCTGAACAGACTAAAAATAGAATTCAGAAAAATTTAAGACGAACCATATCAGATATGGAAACAGATGGTGTTTATTTCAATAATAAAACCGATAGAAGGCCGAAAAAGAATAAAAAGAAAAATGATTAATATGAATATACGGAATCCTGCCAGTAAGCGAATTTTCTTTGGTTAAGAGGTCGGAAGACCGAAGACCGAAGTATCCAAAATCAATCGTCCTCAGACTTTTTTCTTCTTGATTTTAAAATATTGGCAAAGTTGCGTATGTGCACAAGGATTAATATTTATTTTTAAAATTAACTTTCTTTCAAAAGTGAAATAATAGACTTTTAAACTTGAGTACAATTATCTTTTTGGCCTATTTGAAAATTTCCTTTAATAATGGTGGATTTTTTTTTTCGGATCTGATCGATAAACTAAATTTCAAAATCTCTGCTTTGTAAAGACTTGATTTGGCTCATTTTCTCCTGTTTCCTTGAGGTTCAAAAAGAAAATGAAAATTTTGTTTTGCCCAAGTAAAGGGGTTAATATCACAAAATAGCACAGTTATTCTATGGATAGATGTTCAAGGGTTTTAGGATTTATCTTCGCAATACTTTGCTCGATCCAGCCCACCTTTGGCCAGAATGTAACTCCTTCGAAGGCTCCTAATATTATCATCATATTTGCTGATGACATGGGGTATGGGGATGTCAGTGGACTGAATTCCAATTCCCGTATCCAAACTCCCAACTTAGATAAATTGGTGCGGGAAGGAATGTCTTTCACCAATGCGCATTCAAGTGCGTCTGTCTGTACTCCTTCCAGGTATGGTTTGCTCACAGGTAAATATGGCTTCAGAACCAAATCGGCTGCCTATGGAATAGGTGGATTTGATCAGGCGGTGATTGATTTAGAAAGGGAAACTCTCCCTTCCATTCTCAAAAAGTCCGGCTATTCCACTGCGATCATTGGTAAATGGCATTTGGGGCTGGAATGGCAAACAAAAGATGGATTACCCGCAAGCCTTGATCGGACTACAGGCTACTCAAATGTGGACTATACAAAGCCTGTCAAAAGTGGCCCAAACAGCATAGGTTTTGATTATTCCTTTATTCATCCAGCATCTTTGGATATACCACCCTATGTTTTTCTTAGAAACCATCAGGTAATTGATCCGGAGGTAGTTTTGACTACATCGATTTATCCAGTCAAAAAGGAAAACACCCAATATGCTTGGGATAAAAAGCATACAGACAGCCTTGCTGTGTATTGGGAAAAGGGCGTCTGGTGGAGGCAGGGAGAAATGTCCAAATCCTTCCGTGTAGAATCCTGTCAGTCTACGATTGTGAGTGAAGGGATTGACTTCATAGAACGTCAGGCAGAAGGTAATTTCCAGCAGCCTTTTTTCTTATATCTGCCTTTGACTGGTCCGCATACTCCCTGGATACCTACGGAAAAGTTTAAAGGGAAATCTGAGGTTGGGCTTTATGGAGATTTTGTCTTGGAAATAGACGATATAGTCGCACAGATCAAAGCAACTTTAATCAAAAACAAAATCGATGAAAACACCCTCCTGATATTTGCAAGTGATAACGGTGCCTACTGGCCTGAGGAAGAAATCAATTTATATAATCACGATTCAAACTCAGGAACCCGAGGCCAAAAGGGCGACGTATGGGATGGAGGTCATCGAATTCCCCTGATCATATCCTGGCCTGGGTCAATCAAAGGGAATGTTCAATATCATCATTTGCTGAGTTTGACTGATGTTTTTGCCACTCTGGCTGAACTTACAGGAACACAGTTACCAGAAAATCAGGGGTCGGACAGCGAGAGTTTTTTACATGTACTTCGGGGCGACTTGGAAAAACCTCACCGCAATTCGATGGTTCATCACTCTTCCGGAAACCTGTATGCAATTCGAAGCGAAGGATGGAAATACATAGAAGGATTGGGTTCGGGTGGATTCACAGACCCCGCCCATATCACACCCCAAAGCGGAGGGCCCACCGGGCAACTTTATCGAATCGATTCAGATCCTGAGGAGCAGGAAAATCTCTTTTTGAGCTACCCTGAGAAAGTGGTTGAATTGAGCGAATTGCTAAAAAAAATCAGGGATCGGGATTAGGCCATAATTCGATCAAAAATTCAACAGAAGATGAATTTTGGAAAGGCAGGTTGATTGGGTTTATTTCTTCAACCATTAAGAGCATGAAGGGAATTAAGGGTTGCAAGGCAGAAGTTTGTGATTGCAAAATGACTATATCTTAAAAACTTATTGTCCTTAAATCTCTAAATGGTTAAAAAAAACCACATTCCATTTGAGGAATTGGAAACCCTATAAATTCCCACCTGCTTCAGCTGGTGGAAATGTCCTATTCAAAAGATCACTAGGCTTTAGCCAAATATTCAATTTTTATTTGGGCTAAAGCCACAGATGTGGTGGTGATTTCTTTTCGGAATGGGCTAAAGCCACATTCCTATTCATTAAGTAGAAATAAGACAAATTCCCCCTCAATTAGTTGAAGGATTTACAAATCGAAACAACCCAGTCAAAACAATTAATTTTATTTCGAAGACCTGCTTTTTTCCATGTAGGCATTAAACAAGTCAATGAATTTTTGATCCATCTCATCCGAATCCCCATAGGAAGCACGGAGTTTCTTCAGTTTGTCATGCATTTCTCCCCGGATGCCGGCATAGGTGGGATCATTGTAAATATTTTTGATTTCGTCAGGATCTGTTTCAAGATCATACATTTCCCATTCATCGTTGTCGTAATAAAAGTGCATCAGTTTATAGCGAGCGGTACTGATTCCGTAATGCCGTTTTACCATGTGTACCGCTGGATATTCGTAATAGGTGTAGTACACAGCATCCCTCCATTGATCCGAACTGCCATTAGCCAAACTTCTGAAAGATTCCCCTTGCATCGCATCTGGTACTTTGACCCCTGCATAGTCTAAAATTGTTGGGGCATAATCCAGGTTTTGTACGAGTTTGTCGATGCTGGTTCCCGGATTAATTTCCTTCGGATACCTGATCAAAAGTGGCGTGCGAAAGGACTGCTCGTACATGAAGCGCTTGTCAAACCAGCCATGTTCTCCCAGGTAAAACCCCTGATCTGAGGTGTAGATGATGATGGTATTTTGGGCCAATCCCTCGGCTTCGAGATAATCCAACAATTCGCCAACCCCATCATCCACTGATTTGATGGTTCGGAGGTAATCTTTGATGTAAGTGTTATACTTCCATAGCGCCAATTCCTTTCCTTTCAGATTGGCCTTTAAAAAAGCCTGATTTTTCGGTTCGTATGCCGCATCCCAATCCTTTAATTGTTGCTCATTGAAGCGTTTCAAATAATCAAGCATCAGGGTAGGTTTTCCGTCTGGATCTTCCTTCAGTTTGAAATCAATTCCCCAATCCGCGTGTCCGTCAATTTCCATTTCCTGCTCTCTTGCGGCTCTGCCACGAGTGGAATAATCATCAAAAAATGTGCTCGGCGGGGTGAAGGTGATGTCATCATAGAGGGTCAGGTATTTTGGCGCCGGCTGCCAGTTTCTGTGCGGCGCTTTTTGATTGTAAATCAGCATAAAAGGCTTGTCTTTGTCTCTTCCCTCGTCCAGCCATTTCAGAGCATATTCTGTGGTGATATCGGTGACATACCCCTCGAATCGTTTCATTTCGCCATCAACAATAAAATCCGGGTTGTAGTAATGTCCCTGACCTGGCAAAACCATGGAATGATCGAAGCCTTGGGGGAGTCCGTCGAGGTGGATTTTTCCGATCATGGCTGTGGAATATCCTGCTTGTTGAAGCAGCTTGGCAAAATTGTCCTGTTCCCAATCAAAGGGTTGGATATTGTCCACTTTGCCATTGACAAAGCTGTGTTTTCCGGTTAAAACCACCGCTCGGCTCGGTGCGCAAATGGAATTGGTGACTGTGGCTCGGGTGAAAATCGCCCCCTCCTTTGCTAAGCGGTCGATGTTTGGCGTTTCGTTGAGTCCATGTCCATAGGCGCTGATGGCTTGGTAGGCATGGTCATCGCTCAACATAAAAATGATGTTTGGACGCTTCTGCACATTTTGTGCATGGGTTGAAACGAGACCTATCGAGAACCAAATGAAAATTAAAGCAGGGATTAATTTTCTAATATTCATAGCTTTCTGGTTAAGGGAATATTTGAAGTTAAGAAAATTGAATTCAGCAGTTGAATCGGCTAGGTTTTTCTTCCTCTTATTTGTTCCACATCTCTGATTTCTATTTCCAGTGGATCTCCGAGAAGTCTCGAGTCTGATTCGGTAATCACATAGGCATCTTCAACTCTTATCCCACCGAATTTTCTGTATTCGGCTAGTTTATCGTAGTTGATGTATTTGCTGTGGAGGTTTTCTGCTTGCCATTGATCGATCAGTTGCGGAATAAAATAAATGCCGGGCTCAATCGTGACCACGAATCCTTTCTCCAGTTCTTTTCCCAATCGGAGTGATTTGAGACCAAACTGCTTGTTCTTTTTAAATTCATCAGAGTAGCCCACATATTCCTCACCGAGGTCTTCCATGTCGTGGACATCCAAGCCCATCATGTGGCCCAAGCCGCATTGGAAAAACAAAGCATGGGCACCCTGATTGACCGCATCATCCAGATTTCCCTTCATGAGGCCCAGTTCCTTTAAGCCTTCTGCTAGTTTTTTGCAGGCTAATAGATGAATGTCTTTAAATCGGATTCCTGGCTTAAGCGCAGCAACTGCAGCATGGTAGGCACTGAGAACGATTTGATAGATTTCTTTTTGTTCCGGAGAAAATTCAGGGCCTACCGGAAAAGTCCGGGTAATGTCCCCTGCATAACGCATAGCTGATTCCGCTCCAAAATCCCCCAAAAGCATTTTCCCTTTTGTCAGGGTATTGGAATAGTTGTGATTGTGGAGGATTTGACCTTCAATAGTGATAATTGGAGCGAAAGATAAATGTCCTCCTTGGGCCAATGCTTCACCATTTACCAATCCCAGGAGTTCGTATTCCTTCATTCCGGATTTGGCTTCCTGCATCGCCTTTTTATGCATGCTCACGCTGATGTTCACCGCTTTTTCGATTTCCTTGATTTCTTCTTCAGACTTGATGGATCGGAGTGAAACCACCGCTTTGATGAAATCGACTGAGGCTCTGGAAGGAATTTCCTGAATGGGAATATGTAGCCATTCAGCAAGTTTCTGGGTGTTTTCAGGTCGAAATGGAGGGAGGAAATGGATTTTTCGGTTAGACGTTTTTTTCAAAAACTTCGATAGCTCGCTTTTGGCCTGGGTAGTTTCGATTCCAACAGCCTTTGCCAATTCGGAAAGTGGCGGATGGGCACCTTGCCAAATCAATTCCTCGGTGGTTAGATTATCGCCAAAGATGATTTCCAAATCCTGATCGATATCGATAATTGCCGCAAGTCCGGGCATATTCAATCCAAAAAAATAAAGGAACGAACTGTCCTGCCTGAAAGGATACCAATTGTCTTTGAAGTTGCTGCTGCTTTCCTCATTTCCCAAGAAAAGCAAGACTCCAGAGCCCATTTTCTTCTTCAGTTGGTTCCTTCTTTCTAGGTAAGTTCCCTTCGGAAAAATGTTCATATCAAGTTTATCTTTTAGTTAGGGGTAATCTTTTTGAAAAGTCTTTTTTTGGTTAAAAGTCTGAGGTCATGCGCTGCGGAAATTAGAACATGTCAAGGAATTTAAATCCCCCTGGCCCCCTTTGGAAAAGGGGGAGTTGGCTTCTTTCCATCCTCAACCCTACATTCTAAATTCATAATTTTAAATTGACTATACTCGAATTTCGGTTTAATCCAGCATTATCTTCCTCCCGCCGGCAGACTTCTCAACCAAAAGTTTGTCATAGTTTCTCGTAAGTGTAGCGAAGTGTTTTCCCGCTCGTTGATGCTGTGCGAACGCATCGGATAGGACATCATCGAAAATTGTTTATTGTGTTTGATCAGCTTATCCACTAGCATCTCAAAACTTTGGTAGTGAACATTGTCATCGGCCGTGCCATGGATGATCATGAGTTCTCCCTGTAAATTCTCCGCATAGGTGATGGGAGAGCCATCGATATATCCTTTGAGATTATCATCCAAAAGCCCCATATACCGCTCCTGATAGGTGGCGTCGTACAATCTTTGATCGGAGACAAACGCCAATGCCAAACCTGCTTTGTAAAGCTCAGGAAAGCGGAACATCAAATTCAACGTCATCTGACCACCACCACTCCAACCCCAAGAACCCACTCGGGAAGGGTCTATGAAATTATAGGTTTTCAGAACTTCCTCCACTGCCGCTTTTTGATCAAAAGAGGCTAAAATCCCGATCTGACCATAGATGGATTTTCTCCATTCTCTTCCTCTTGGTGTTTTGGTGCCGCGGTTATCAATGCTGATGACGACATACCCTAATCTGGCTATGTAATGATGCCATAAGTCTCCATCCATCCAGGAATCTTGAACGGTAGAGCCCGCAGGTTCTCCATAGACGTAAGCTATCAGTGGATATTTTTTATTCGGGTCAAAATCCTTGGGTTTGATCATCCATCCATCCAATTCTACTTCTCCAATATTCACTTTGAAAAACTCCTTCGGATTTAGACCCAATGCCGCATACTTTGATTTTAATTCCAGGTTTTCTTCCAAAACCCGAACCTTTTCATGAGCGGGCAGACTGATCAGCGAATAGACAGGTGGAGTGGTAGTATTTTGAAACGTGTGGATAGCAAATTTGGAATCATTCGAAATTTGATAGGCATTTTGTCCGGAAAGTGCCACGGGAGTGATCCGTTCGGCTTTTCCTTTTTTGCTGAGCGAGCTCCGATAGAGGTAGCGTTGGGTAAAGTTGTCAGGGGAAGCGATGTAATAGACATATCCATTTGCCGGATCAATGTGGCTGATGCGCTCAACGTCGAATTCACCTTCGGTTACCAATTCTACTTTTTTGCCATCCCGAGAAACTTTGTAGAGATGCATCCAACCGTCCCGTTCGCTGCTCCAAGTGAAAGATTTCTCTCCTTCCAGCCATCGGATATTGTCGTGAACATCGAGGAAGGCAGCATCTTCTTCTACCAGTATTTTTGACATGGCCAGATTTTCTATATCAGCTACCCAAACGTTATTTTGGTATTGAGCCCGGTTGAGTTGCTGCACCATCACTTCCTGAGAATTGGGGATAAATTCCATTCTAGCCAAGTAGTTGTTTCTGGGATCACCCGGAAAATCAAACCATTTTGTTTGCCCACCTTCACTGGAAACTACGCCGATTTTTACTGCAGAAAGCGTATCACCAACTTTTGGATAAGGCAATGGGATAGGTTTAGAATAGATGGAATCAAGGTTATTGATCAGGTAAAAAGTGCCCACGCCCTTGGTGTCTGACTGCCAGTACGCGATGTTTTTCCCGTCAGGGCTCCATCTGAATCCATCTCTGCAATTCAACTCCTCTTCATACACCCAATCAAAGGTCCCATTGATGATGTCTTTGTCGCCATCAGAAGTGATTTGTGTGATTTTTCCCGAGGAAAGGGATTCTACAAAAATGTTGTTTTCACTCACATAGGCGACTCTTGAAGCATCCGGGGAAAACTTGGCAAACATCAGCGTGGTGGCTGGAATTCCTTTGCCCAACTGACTGAGCTTTTTGCTTTTCAAATCCAAAACCCAATAATCTCCCCGGGTATGATAGCGCCAAACTTTTCTGGTATTGGTAAAAATGAGCAGTTTGGTATTGTCTTCGGACCAGTGATAGTCCGAAACCGAAAGCGGCTTGTTTGCTCCGACTGGGGTCAACTCATCTGAAGAAATAAGCAGCGATCTCGTTCCTTTTACAGCATCGTATCGGACGATGTCATCACCTTCCAAAGTGTTACTCTTTTCTATACTTGAGTAACCAAGACCATCTTTCATCCAACGGATTGGGCCAAATCGATTTTGCCGATAAGTCCCGTCTTTATAAATGTCCGCTAAAGTGAGTTCTGTCTGGGAGTACAATTCACCAATTGAGAATGTCAGTAAAAACAAAACGAGCGAGAATGATTTTTTCATTTTTTGTCGGTTAGGGGGCTTGATTAATTAAACTCAAGAATAGAGGGTCTTGAATCCGTGTTTCAAAGGAAAGCGTTGCAAAGGATTTGATTAAATATAAATCATTCTTGCACTTTTACCGGTATGTACTTTCACTAAAATTATATGCTGTTTAATGTGTTTATAAATTGATATTCAAAGGCCACATAGCCTGTCCCGATTTTTCTTCGGGAGAATCTTCGCATGGATAATAAACGTCCCTCTGTGTGTCGCTTTGAGTCATGCCTGCCTGTAGCAGACAGGCTCGATTTCATTTAAGAAAACGATACCTATTCAGACTAAAGCGTCTTGGGTTGTATAAAAAATTAAGCGTTCAATCTGTCTTTTAGTCACATTTTCAGACAGTTGCCGAAAGTGAATGATTTGCCAAGGTGAAAATTGGAAAGATTAGCATTTGGCATAAAACTCTCTTGCCTTAGTCCAAATTCCTCCTAAATTTAATCTTAGGCTTTAAATGAATTGATCCATGAATTATCCAAGCATATTCAATGACGTAGTCGGACCGGTCATGAGAGGACCTTCCAGTTCACACTGTGCGGCTTCTTTGAGAATCGGAAGAATATGCCATGACTTGATGGATGGAAGGATTTCCGAAATCGAAATTGACTTTGATCCCAATGGTTCTTTGGCGACGACTCATAAAGAGCAAGGGTCTGATATGGGATTGTTTGGGGGGTTTTTGGGTTGGGAAGCCTATGACGAAAGACTGGTCGATTCCGAAATGCATATTGGTGCCGCAGGGATTCAAATAAAAATCAACATAAAAGACATTCAAGCGGAGCATCCAAATACCTATCAAATCACTCTGAAGAATCCTTGGGAAACGCATCAGGTCATAGCCATTTCAACCGGAGGCGGAATGATCGAAGTAATTGAAATTGATGGAGCTAAAGTTTCTCTCGCAGGAGACACTTTCGTCACTCTGATTTATTCCACAGATTTGCAAAAAGTGGGTCATTATCTCGAACAAACTGAATTAGGAAATGAAATTGAAATCCATGCCAAGGACAAGACTTTTGTTTCGTTAAAAAGTCAGGCTTTTCTGGATCAAGCTATCCTTGAGGAACTAAAAGAAATCCAAGGAGTCACCCAAATCAAGCAAATCAAGCCTGTTTTACCGGTTCTTACTCGAAAAAACACCGTTGTTCCATTTATTACCTGTGACGAATTGTTTGCTTACAACGAGGACAAGAATTTAAGTCTTTGGGAATTGGCGGTGAGATATGAAAGTATGCGGGGTGATATTTCTGAGGAAGAAGTGCTTTCCAAAATGAACGACATCCGAATTATCCTCAAAAATGCAGTAGAAACCGGTTTGAAAGGGACAAAATTCGAGGATAGAATCTTGGGTCCTCAGTCTGTAAAATTCAAGTCCATGATGGAGGAGAAGAAGTTGGTGGTTGGAGATGTTCTGAACAGGGTAATCATGTATGTTTCCGCCATCATGGAAGTGAAAAGTTCCATGGGTGTGATCGTCGCAGCACCGACAGCAGGTTCATGCGGCGCTATGTCCGGCGCTGTGCTCGGTGTGTCTGATTCTTTGGGTCTTTCGGATGAAGAGACTGTCAAGGCTTTAATGATTGCAGGTTTGATTGGTGTTTTCATTGCGGCACATTCCACTTTCGCAGCGGAAGTGGGAGGCTGTCAGGCAGAATGCGGTTCGGGTGCAACTATGGCAGCCGCGGCAATCGTCCATCTGGCTGGAGGCAATTTGAATCAAAGTATTTCAGCTGCTTCTATGGCTTTGCAGAGTTCCTTGGGAATGATCTGCGATCCCATCGGAAATCGAGTGGAGGCGCCTTGCTTGAATAGGAATGTGATGGCGGCTTCGAATGCGCTTTCCTGCGCTAATATGGCCTTAGCAGATTATGACCATTTAATTCCGCTCGATCAGGTAATAGAAACCATGTATGAGGTAGGGAAAAGTATCCCAAACACCTTGAGATGTACCAATCTGGGAGGATTGTCCATTACTAAGGCTGCCAAAGAAATCGAAGCTAGGCTTACGCAGAAGCATTTTTATAAGAGTTGCTAGGGTTCGAGTAGATATTTGGTTGTGCTGCTTCTCCGAAAGCAGCAGGGGGAATTCCCTCCTGCTTTAGCGGATTAAAAATCCTACAACATGACCTCGGAATTGCTCCCGATAGCTATCGCGGATTCCGAGGAACGGAATTTTGGAATGGGCTAAAGCCGCATTCCTATTGATGAATTGGAACCATAAATTCCCTCCTGCTTTAGCTGGAGGGAGAAATAGATCGATTGGTTATTTGGGCTTTCGCCACAATAAATCCCAAAACTCTCGACAAGTTTTTTTGAATATACTGACGATGGAATTCCGAAAACTTAAGGCCCTAAATTCCTAAATGGTTAAAAAACCTACTAAATCGAGTGAAAACTTGGGTAACAGAATTTTTATAAGAGCTGCTAGGGCTTGCTAAAATTTAAATCATTTGTTTGGCTAAAGCCTGGGATAATTTGGGGCTCTATTTGGGAATGGGCTAAAGCCACATTCCTATTGATTGAATCAGTAAAAATTTTGGTTGTGCTGCTTCTCCGGAAGCAGCACAGGGAATTCCCTGCTGTTTAGCGGATTGAAAATCCTACAACAAGACCTCGGAATTGCAAATTCCGAGGAACAGAGGAACAGAAAATATTTTGGTTATGCTGCTTCTCCAGAAGCAGCATAGCAGAAGAAGCAGCACAGCAGAAGTTTACCATCCTGAACTTTCACCCAACTGATGAATCGTATTCTGAACCAATCCGGAGACATCTTTTCCATATCCATCCTTAATTCGGTACTGAATCTCCATTCCCCATGTAGGTTTGATGTCAGGGATAGTCAGTTTGATGGATTTTTTGTCCTTTCCCAATGCTGCTTTGGAGACTGTCATTGTTTGTTCATTGTAGTGTTTTGAGCCATACTTTCGCGACCTCAAAAGGTCCCAAGTCTTCACTGTGTAATGGGCAGTATCTCCGACACTTCTTTCATCCAATTCGTCAGTGAAGTTTAGCTCAATGCCTTGGGTAGTGGCCTTGATTCCCACAGGAATAACCATGGGCTTGTCTACTTTTCTGATTCGATATAGTCCTCCCAATTGAGGTTGAGTGGATCCCCATGCAGACAAGCCACAGAGGTAGAGTTGTCCATCTCCAGGATTAAAGCGGCCACGCATCACACCGGTGGAAAATCTTGGAACCGGTAATTCAAAAATTCCACCTTGTACTTGACCCCCAATTTTTTCAAAAGGAACCACGAAGACTTTTCCGTAGCCATAGGATAAATTCAAGAGTTTTCCGTTGAGTGCTCCCCACTTTTTACTGTCCACCCAAAGGAGTTCGGATGGAGATTGATCTCGTTCTCGGTCTATCCAAACCAAGGGTTGCTCCATTCCGGCTTCGGTACTGTCTGCAGGTGGATTATACCCAAACATGTTTCCGTAAAATCCTCCTTTTTTCACCCAATTGACTCGATTCATGGGGTTCCAATGTCCTTCCTGATCGGTTACGATAAAGGTGCCGTCTGGATTGAGACAGACTCCGTTGGCAGCTCGGAAACCGGTGGCTACGATTTCTGTTTTCTGGCCATCCTTGCTCACTTTAATCAAGGTTCCATGCTGAGGTACTAGGGCCTCACGAGCATGTCGTGCACTTTTGGCATAGTAAAAATTCCCTTCGGTATCGGTTTGTAGCCCCATAGCAAACTCGTGAAAGTGATCCGTCACTTGATGATCATTGTTGAAGCTTTCGTAGAAATCTGTTTCCATGTCTCCATTTAAGTCATGCAGCTTCACTAACTGATCCCGACAAGTGACAAAGATTTCCTCATTGACAATTTTGATTCCCAAGGGTTGAAACATGCCTGAAGCGATTCGCTGCCAGGTGAGTTTCCCTGAGTTTTTCGTGAATCCTTCCACCAGCCAAACATCTCCATCCGTAGAGCAAATCACTCCTTTATTGGTGTCTTTAAAAAAATCAAGTCCGCTCAATCGGAATTGATTTTTCCAGGGACTGTCGAAAGGTGGATTCATAATATCCACTTGAAATGGACCTTCTTGTGTTCCCTGTTGTATCTCGGAGGTTAATTTTTGAGGATATCTGGCCGGTCCGCCCTTGATCAAAAGATGCAAATCTTCAGGAGGACTGGAGGTTTTGGCATACTGTCCGAGGCCTTTCATGCCGGATTTGCCCATCAATAATTTGATTTTTGTGGGTTTGGAAGAAGAAACTTCCACTACAAAAAATCCAGCTTGTTCGTTTAAAACCGCACCTTCGCCCACAAGCGCAACTGAAGTGGCGCTTGGAGCCACCCGCATTTTCAGGGGCTTTTCGGAAGGAGAAATATTGAGTGTTCGGGTAAAAACAGATTGGTTTTCAAACTTTTCCAGTCCAAATGTTTCCAGAATTTTGGCAGTGCCAACGGTGTAGGAAATGATAACCCGATCCTTGTATTGATAAAGTCCTTTGTAATGTACCCATTCCCGAGGCAGTGGCCCAAACCTTCTTTTGTCCCTAGCTATGAAGCGAGGGTCATCAAATGTTCCAGTGGCCGGATTTGCCCATTCAGGCCCTACCGGATTTGAAAAATGGAGGTCTCCTGTCGTTCTGGGAGAAATATTGTGTTTTCCATTGAACAAGATGGCTTCCCAATCAATGAAGCCTTCTCCAGTCCATGCCCCGGCTACTCGCATGAGATCGTGGTCAAACATCATCCAGGCTTTACCAGCGGCTACTCCTCCTGCTCCTTGATCTACCCTTACCGCAATTCCTTTGTAGGCAAAGTTGGCATTGACCAGATTCTCATCCGGAAGGGGAGAAGGGCCCGATGATCGCTCTCTTGGAGAAGGATTCAGCCCCACCAATTCATAGGTATTGATCAAAAAGTTGCCGTAGTCCATTTGAGCCCAAGGCTTAAATTCTTTGGGCAAAGGTCCTGTCGTCGTACCGGCTGGTAAATTGGCCAAATAGGAGGAATCGACTTCAAAGAATTGGCTCGGGTTTTTCTCCTGGATAAATGTTTCTCTCAGGTAATTGATAATGTCATATTTCTCCACTGGAGTCAGATTTATTTGTGGAGGCATAGAGCCATAGCCTCTGGTAAGGGTTTGGTACATTGAAAAAGGATCATTTCCAACTTTGAATGTGCCTTCCCAGAATTTCAACGCATTTGGGATGGAACCTTCCTGATCGGAATTGCCGTGACAATTGAAACAGATGTTGTTGTAAATGTGCTCTCCGGTACGGATGGATTCATCGTGGCGGTCGCCTAGGGCAGTCAGGAGACCTGAGTGGTCGATATCCTTTTCAAAATCAGGAAGATCAGAATCCTGAAGAATAAACCCTGTTGGAGAATCTGTTTCTTGATTTTTTGGATTTTGATTGCAACCGAACAAAAACAGGACTGCCAAAAGAGTATATAGACTGAGGGAGCGTTTATTCATTTCAAAACGAAGGTTGGAGGCGGCAAATGAAATTTAAAGAATAGGAATTTAAGCTGAAATTTGGATTTGACAGTCAATAGGACTAAAAATCAATCAGATTTCCAAGGTCAATTTGACCACGAAACAAGCTCCCTCTCCATGTGAGCCAGTCCCGAGGAATTGCGGGAAGAGGGCCTGTCCCGAGCAGCGTAGCGAATCGGGAGCTAGGGTGAGGTAAATTAGGAGGGCACTACATTCTCCAAACCTCCTCACACCCCAAAAAGAACCCAAGCGAACAATCCTTCAGAATCCGTATACCATGAATCCAAGCTTATTCCTGCTGACTTTGCAAGCTCATCGAGGAGTGCTCGATCATACTTTTGGGAAATCTCCGTTTGGATCACCTCATCTTTTTTAAACTCAATCAACTCATTTCCGATTGTGACCTTTTGAGCTTTGAGACTGATCAGGAAGCTTTCCGCTGCTCCGGTAATGGGATGATACGTTGCATAATGATCAAATGACTTTAACTCAAAATTCCCTTCTAATTCCCTGTTGATTCGAGTCAAAAGATTCAGGTTAAATCGCTTGGTGATTCCTTGAGCGTCATTGTATGCAGGAAGAATCTTCTTTGGATTTTTCTTGAGGTCTACCCCGAGGATAAAAAAATCTCCAGCCTTCATTTCATTCTTGATGAATTTGAGAAAATCAACAGCCCTTTCCCCTCTGAAATTTCCAATATTACTTCCAGCAAAAACAATCAATCTGGGATTAGTTCTCTGTCGTAATCGGTGAAGCGTTTTAAAATAATCACCTGCGTATCCGGAGAAATTCACAGAAGGAACTTCCTGTCGGATGAGCTTTTCATTGGCTTTCAAAATCCCCGAGGAAATGTCCAGTGGAAAATAACTGAGATCAGGAATATGCTGACTCAAGACCTGAACAAAGTGAACCATCTTCCTGCCATCACCAGCTCCGAGTTCGATGATATCAAGCTGAGATCGGTTGATTCGCTTGGCGATTGCTTCTGAATGAGTTTGTATAATTTCAGATTCTGCTGCTGGAAGATAGTACTCCGGCATGTCCATAATTTCCTGAAAAATCCGTGAACCCTCATCGTCGTAAAAGTATTTGGATGACAATGTTTTGGGGTTATTTCGAAGACCATTCAGAACTTCTTCTTTAAATAATTTTGTGCTTTCGTTCATCGGGCTAATCGTATTCCTGAAAATATCCATCGTGAGGAAGGGTGGAAAAAATTACGGTAGGTCGGTCGGGAATGATTCTCAGGCGTGGCCACTGAGCATCCACGAAGGACATGCAGACCAACCATAAATTTACCGTTGTATTCGCCCAAGGCTCCGGGCACTTTTTTGAATCCCGGGTAAGGCAAATAGGCGCTGTTGGTCCACTCCCAAAGCTGTCCCCAGCCCAAACTTGCAGCGGCGACTTCCCATTCAAACTCGGTGGGCAATCGGCATCCTTTCCACTCCGCAAAAGCCATCGCTTCATAGAAGCTTATATGCTGGGCAGGGAGCGTTGAATCGACTTTTTCAAACCCGCTGAGGGTATAATTCCACCAATCACCATTCTTTTGATACCAATAAAGTGGAGCTTTGATTCCTTCTTTTTTGATGAATTGTAATCCCTCATCCAGCCAAAAGTCAAAGTTTTCATAGCCCCCCGCTTCGATGAATTCCAGGTATTCTCCATTGGTTACGAGTTGATCAGATACTTCAAACTTTTCCAGAAAAACCCGATGTCTGCTCAATTCATTATCATAACAGAAGCCATCACCGGAAAAACCGATTTCATGGATTCCTTCATCAAACTTCAAAAAGTCACCCCGTTTACAAGACTCAGTTTGAAAGTCTTCTCTATAAACCGGAAATGTCGGTTGATTTCCCAAAATGTATTTTAAATCATACACCAGCAGTTCCTGATGCTGCTGTTCGTGGTTGATCCCCAGTACAATGGTATCCAGAATCTCCGCCGTCATCTCTTGTTGATCGATCATTTGCGAAAGCTTCTCGGTTACATAGGCCCGATACTTCATGACCTCGCGCACCGGAGGACGACTCATCAAGCCGCGATTGGGGCGAAGCACTCTTTCCCCAGCGTGATTGTAATAACTGTTGAATAGGAAGGCAAAATCTTCGTGAAAAATCCGATAATCACTGGCATATGGTACAAGTACAAACTGTTCAAAGAACCAGGTGGTGTGGCCCAAATGCCATTTTGGAGGAGAGACATCGATGCTAGGCTGAGGAATATAATCTTCCACCTCCAAAGGGGCACAGATCGCTTCGGTATGATTTCGGGTTTCTAGAAATTGTGTTTTTACCTGTTCTTGGTGGTTCATCCGGATGTGGTTTTTGTGATCTTTCGCAGAAATTGGAAGATTAGAAATAGGAAAACGAAACTAAAAGGCAGAGCGAAAAGAATTAACAAATTGCTTACAGCCTCAAGTAGTCCTTCTTTTCCCAACCAGACCAAAATTGCAGTAAAAAGAAAAATGCTTACTCCCCAGAAAATTCTGATTCTCGGACTAGGTTCTGATTTTCCCTCGTCTGAGAAAATGCTCAATACGAAAATAGCCGAATCGATCGATGTGATCAAAAAAGTAGCCACTAACAGTGTTACCAGTATGTTAGTCATAATTGGAAAAGGTAAAAGGGAGAAATAGTTGAACAGCGAACTGTAAATCGACGCAAAGGACCCTGATTCGACGGTGCCTGATTCGATCAGTTCAATGCCGTTCAATCCAAAAACAGAAAACCAAAGAAAGGTGCCCAATGCAGGTATAAATAAAGTGGCTAGTATCAGTTCTCGGATAGTTCGTCCCTTGGAAATTCTGGCTATAAAAACTCCGGTAAAAGGAGCCCAAGAAAGCCAAAAAGCCCAGTAGAAATAAGTCCAGTCTTTTAGAAAAAGGTCACCAACTTTGGATTCGCCATAGTTGATACTCATCGGTAGAAAGTCTACCAGATACGCTCCCAAGCCTGAAAAGAAAAAGGAAACCGAACCCCAAGTATTGCCAACGATCCAGGCAAAAAGCAGCAGTAGACTGGCTCCAAGAATATTCAGATTAGACAGTAAACGGATTCCCCGTCGCACTCCAAAATGAGCAGAAAGCATCGCAATTGCGGAAACCAGAAGAATAGGAAAAATCACAGCGTTGGAAGAAAAACTCATTCCAGTCCAATAAGCGATCGCTTCCATCAGTTGTCTGCTTCCCAACCCAACTCCTGCCACGACTCCAAATAATGTACACAATACAGTCAGTAAATCCAGGAATCCGGCCAACCAAGGATGATTATATTTACCCAAGAGGGCAGAGGAACTTAGCGCTGAGCCATTTTTGATGTATAGATTATACGCGACAATTAAGGCCATCAGACCATAGAATGCCCAGGGTGTGAATCCCCAGTGGAAAAATGTGTATTCCAGTGAAAAGGTTTTTGGATCGAAATCAATTTCCCGAGGTGGATTTTGAAAGTAAAAAACGGGTTCTTGTACTGCCCTTAAAATTAATCCCCCACCCATTCCCGTGCTGTACAACATGGCTATCCAAGAAAGCCAGCCGAACTCAGGTTTTTCTTCTCCAAGTTTTATTTTTCCCAGAGGAGAAAGTCCAATCATACCCATCAAAAGAACCGATCCTAACCCCAAAAAGAGGTAATATTTTCCAAAAAAGGTGAGAACCCACGCAGTCAATGCACCAAGACGAGAGTTTAAGTTAGCACTGAAAAAAAACACCCCAATCAAAAAAATCAATAAAACAACGGTAGTAAGCCGAAGCAAAATTGAAGAGTTGGATTTGTTCTGGATTTGATTCAATGCTTTGGGTTTTTGGTCAAGTCTTATTTTTCGACTTTGACACCTTTCCAGAATGCAATATATCCCTTAATGCCAGAAGCCTTTGGTTTTGTGTCGGGATAATACCATGCCGCATCTCTGTTCAGTTGGCCATCTACTTCTAGAGAATAGTAAGAGGCAATACCTTTCCATGGGCAAGTGGTATGGGTATCGGAGGATTTAAAAAACTCTTTTTTGATGGAATCAGGTGGGAAATAGTGGTTTCCTTCGATGATCACAGTTTGATCACTTTCAGCGATGACTTGATTATTCCAGATTGCTTTCATGATGACCTTTAATTTTGAGATACAAAAAATTCATTTTCTTTTTTCTGATTATCTGCTTTGATACCAGTAGCCGAATTAATTTTAATTACACCTCGACTTCGCTCGGTTCCCGTTGGTTTCGTT
>NZ_JBKBKZ010000040.1:0-42064 GCF_046296635.1 Algoriphagus sp.
CTCCCCTCCTCTCAAAACGAAACCAACGGGCACCGAGCGAAGTCGAGGTGTAATCAAAATTAAATTCGGCCACTGGTGTCATTGCGGATAATCAGATTTAAAAATTATCCAATCCAAAACGCATTGGATTTATCCCGATTCTCAACATCTATCAGTTCTAGTGTGATATTTTTATATTCGGCTGTTTTTTTGAAATCTATTAAGATATCGATGATATCAGGATGAATAAATTTTGATTTGCTGGCATCAACAACTACGTGGTGTCCTTCCGGGAGGTGATCCAAGTAAAGCATGATATCGGCTTTGTTCAAGAAGGTTACTTCTTCAGAAAGGTGTACGATGGATTTTTCTGTTCCTTCCTTTACAATTTTATCATGCATGTAGGCATTCTTATAATTGTCTCGAAGAATGAAGAAAATGGCAACAACCCCACCGACCAAAATACCCGTGATCAAATCTGAGAACATCACGATCAAAATGGTAATGATAAAGGGAAGAAATTGCTTTTTTCCCTGTGCATACACAGCCTTGTAAACAGGCACACTGGTCAGTTTATAGCCAACTACAAAGAGCACTGCGGCTAGAGAGGCTAATGGAATCTTATTCAGAACTCCCGGTATTAAAGCAACACAAATCAACATGATAGTACCATGAGTAATAGTGGCAACTTTGGTTCGACCACCAGCATTTACATTTGCTGAGGTTCTTACAATCACGGCAGTGATAGGCAACCCACCGATCAATCCTGCGATGATATTTCCAATTCCTTGAGCTTTTAGCTCGGTATTGGTCGAGGTTTTTCTACGATATGGATCAAGTTTGTCTCCAGCTTCAGTACTCAGAAGCGATTCCAAACTAGCGATGAATGTAATTGAAAGCGCAATTCCGATAATTTGAAAATTCACCTGACTAAAATCCGGGAAACTGAAAAATCCAAAGAACTCACCAAATGAAGATGCTGACGGAAGTTGAACCAATTGTGTAGGCTTTAATGCCAAATTAGGGACAGCTACATGGTAAAGTTCATTTAATCCGATGGCAACAATTACAGCTGCCAAAGCTGATGGAAAAAATTTGAAAAAGCCGTATTTTTTGAGTTCAGGACGATCCCATGCCAAGATAATCGCTAAGGAAACCAAAGTGATGATGGTTGGTCCCCAACCGATATTTTGAAGCACATAATAGATTTCTGAGAACGTATTTCTACCGTCATTTTGCCAGAAACTCTCCACCCCTTCAAAAACCTCATCGATTCCCAAGGCATGAGGAATTTGTTTTAGAATCAAAACCAAACCAATCGATGCCAAAATCCCTTTGATCATTGCATTTGGGAAAAAGTAAGCGATCGTACCTGCTTTTAAATATCCTAGTATGATTTGGAATACACCGGCAATTACAATTGCTACCAGAACCGCCTGAAAATTCCCAAGTGTCTGGATAGCTGTCAAAATCACTAATGCAACCGAAGCCGCCGGACCACTGACATTGATACTGGAACCACTAAGGAAGCCTACCACAATCCCACCTATAATCCCTGAAATAATTCCAGCAAAAAGTGGAGCACCTGATGCCAAAGAAATACCGAGACACAAGGGCAAAGCAATAAGGAAAACTACTAAGCCTGCAGATAAATCGGTTTTAAAATGTTCTTTTTTTGATGCTGTAAAGGGGGCCATAGTATTTAGGTTTTGGAAAGGGATTCTGCTTTAAAATGATTGTAAAAAGCCAAAGGCTTTTTTGGCTGTTAGTATTACTTACTTAGATTTTTCGTAAAGTAAGCATTTCTAAAGGCAGAGGCGAAATTTCCCTTGGTTTAAAGTGCCAAGGATAAATCTACTTGGTCCAGATTATCTGGTGATTACCCCCAATTCACCAAATGTGGCAAGATTCCCATCTACAGTTTTGAGTGCTTTTAGTTTGATGTACTTTGCCTGAGTTGGGTTAAATCTGATGATCTGTTCTATTGGACTGTTATGAATATTTGAAAATTCACCCTTCGAAACTTCCTTCCAAGTTTTCCCTTCTGTGCTGACTTCAAACGCATATTGAGCAATGAACCCACTTGGATATCTAGCCTGCATCGGCAAATAGGTAAATCCGGTTAAATCAACTTCGATTCCTAAATCCAAGACGATCTCATTGTTTGGAGATGTCCAAAAAGTTTGAGCCCTTTCATCGATGGCTCTCACCGCATTTGGATCATTGGAAATTGGTTTCCAGTTTCCTTTTGCCAAATCAAAATCCACTTGGGCAACTTCTGAGCTTTTTCCGCTTTTGGAATCCACTGCAATCGCTTGGACAGTCGTCGCTTCCAGTACTTCAAAATCTTCGGAATAGACATTTTCGCCGATTTTTGGAGCATTTCCATCCAATGAGAAATAGATCTGCTGACTTTCTTCCGCAGCGGTGATACTGACTTTTCCGGATGGAGTTCGGGAGATTTTTGGGGGAAAAAGTAAAGGAGGAGCGGAGTAAACCCCGATTTCAGAAATCACCGGGATTCCTTTTCCATCAAGGAAGTTGATTCGAATTTTTTGAGCTTCTGTGTCGGGAAATCTTAGGATTCGTTTGTAACCGATGGTTGTCCCTTTTGCGATTTTCTCCCAGCTACCATTGACATCTTTTTCCAGAGAAAAAGCTTTTACTCGCTGACCCAGATTGACAAATTCCTGAAGCAAAAGCCGATTGAAGGAGACGTTTTTCCCAAAATCCAATTCGACCGAAGCCTGAATTTCTCCATCAGGAGTTGCCCAATAGGTATCAAAATCTCCATCAATCAAGTTGTTAACTTCATAGCCCTTTCCCCGATCAGAAGAAGATTTAAAGGAAGCATCTTTCGCCAAATTCACAGCGAAATCTTCTTTGATCTTAGCTGCCATCTTCAAAATGGCCTCTTCGTCTTTTTCATGAATCAATCCTCGGGTATCCACCGGGAAATTGATCAGCAGAGAACTGTTTTGACCGATGCTTTTGTAATAGATTTCCATCAGCTCCGGCAAAGTTTTCACTTTATGGTCTTCATAGGAATGATAATACCAACCCGGTCGAATGCTCACATCTGATTCTGCCGGAACCCAATGAGTGCCGTTTTCTTGCCCTGTTGCCCATTTTTCTGAAAACTCCGGCATTCCTGCATATACCGAATCCCGCATCAGGTTAGACCAAGTGGTTTCATAGGCAAACCCATGTTCATTGCCCACCCAGCGGACGTCAGGACCTGCATCGCTGAAAAGCATGGCTCCGGGTTGAAGTTTTCGTACGAGTTCAATCGTCGTCGGCCAATCGTAATAGCTGAATTTGTCGACTTTTCGATCCTCATTTGCGCCACCGTACCAGCCTGTTCCGCCATTTGCACCATCAAACCAGATTTCGAATATTTCTCCATAATTAGACAGCAATTCCGTCAATTGATTCCGCATGTAGGTGACGTATTCAGGTTTGCCATAGTCGGGATGATTTCGATCCCAAGGGGAATAATACATTCCTACTTTGAGTCCTTCTGCCCGACAAGCATCTACAAACTCTTGAATCAAATCGCCTTTTCCATCTCGCCATAGACTATTTTTCACAGAATGCTCCGTGTAAGCCGATGGCCAAAGCACGAATCCATCGTGGTGCTTGGCCGTGATGATCAAGCCTTTCATTCCTGCCTCTTTCGCCACCCGAGCCCACTGCTTTGCGTCGAGTGCTGTTGGATTGAACTGCTCCGGTTTCTCATCGCCAAATCCCCATTCTCTATCTGAGAAAGTATTCATGTTGAAATGGACAAAACCGTAAAATTCCAATTTCTGCCAGCCAATTTGCTTCTGATCAGGAACGGGTAGAATTGGCTCAGGTGGAGCGGCTTTTTCTGAACAAAAACTTAATCCAAGGGCTAAAAGCAGCCAAAGAAACTTTTTCATAAAACTAAACTAATTATTTATGCATTTAGGATGGCTGATCCATTTATTTGTCAGTGTAACCCGATACTGGATTAGTTATGGGGTCTTTCTCGGGAATGTTACCAACCCAGTGTTTGAATTATATTTTAATACATTTTTTTGATTCTTTCAAGAAAAGATGCATTTAAGGTTTAATAGAATCGTTTGAATTTGAAAATCAATAATTTGGCTACGGAAAAAAAATTCAAAAATAATTTGGAAATATGGGGGGGGCGGTTTTAGTTTTAGAAATGAGAATCCTCAATCTCATAGATAAGGCCCTCTGATCCCACCTTACCTATGAATAGAAAAAGCGGGTCACCATCTAAATTTTAATAATTATGAAGAAATTTATTCTTGTCGGTTTTGCGTTCCTCTTTTCGGTAAGTGCTTCTTTTGCTTATAGGACTTTTATATCAATTCAAACAAATGGAAAAACTTACTACTATTGCACTGCATTTGGAGGAACATGTTTGCCGACCGTTATAGTAACCCCACAACAATAAGGATTAAGGTTGCCCAATAGGGTATCATTTTCATCGAATTACTACATCAACTTTGCCTATTTTTGATGTAGTAATTCGGTTTTTACAAAAAAATAGGTATTACCTTATAAATTAGCAGAGTGTAATTATTTTGCAAACCAAGAAAAAGATAACAAACAACTTTATAAAGTTATAGGGTTATAAAAGGCAACAATTTTTCTTTCATGCAAAATTTCAACTATCTAAAAATAAAATGATATCGAAATTTGACTTTTTGAGAAATTTAATGATTTATTGGTTTTTCGGATTGTTAATTAGTTGTTCTCAATCTCAGAGTTTTCGTAAAATAGAATTAATCTCAAAGCGTTTAATCGAAATTCCTCTTGATGATCAAACATCACCTGACTGGTTTTTTGTACAAACAATTGATCTTATAGGTGAAGAATATCTTGTTTTTCACGACCACATTCGATCAGATCCAAAATTTATATATTTTAGCCATATTACAGATAGACAGAAATCTTTTAAAACTCCCCTTTATTTGGATGGTCCAAATGGAATTGGGCATTTAGATGGTTTTCACGTTAGAAACCTTGATAGCATATTTGTATTAAACAGATATAAGTATGAACTAAATTTAGTTGATAGCTCAGGGAAAGTGAAAGATCGTTTTAGATTACGAAAAGACAACTCTAATGGGCCTGCCACACATTCTACGGCACTTCCTTTTATATGGAGTTTTGCGCCTGTGATTGATTTAGGGGATAAATTAATCATTCCTTCTATTCCTGAAAGAGAGCCATTTGAATCTAATTATCAGAATCAAACATTAACTATAGAATTAAATTTAAAAACTAAATCCGTTGAGTATCGACTTGGATATACCGATCGATACTTTGATTCCGGTTTTTGGGGCTTGCAGTTGGAAGCACCATCTTACACTGTTAACTACAATGATTCGGTAATATTACAATCATTTCCAATTGAAGATAGACTAATGGTTTATGATTTCAAATTAAATTTATTACAATCCCCCTCACTTTTCTCTAATTATTATAGTAATGTCTTCCAATCTCTGCCTGATTTAAACAGAGATCCTTTTGTGTTTTATCCACATATTTATTCAAATCCCAAGAATAATATACTTTTATACGACCATTATCGAAACCTTTATTATAGAATAATGACGAGTTCCTATCCTTCCAAGACTATTGAAAGTTGGGAAAAATCTGGGCTTTTTGGTGAAATGGGAAATAATGATTATCCAAATAGAATGATCATGGTGTTTGATAGAAATTTTAATGAAATAGGGGTTATTGATATTGATCAAAATCAATATTGGATAGATTTTATTAGAATAGTAAAAGACGGGATTATCATTCAAAGACAAACAAAAGATGAGAATAAATGTACTTTTGAGCTATTTGAGATCGAATTTTAAAATTACTATATTATGTTTACTTTTTGTTATTTTATCCTGTGGATCAAAAGACAAAAAGGAGCCCAGTTATACTATCATTACTCTCCAAAAAGCTTTTCAGAAGGATCGATCAAGTTGGGATAGCTTAGAGCTTCTCGTTCCTCAAGTAGGGTGCAATAGTTGTATAAATCTACTTATAGAAAAATACATGGGGCATCAACTCAATACTAAACTATCTATGATCGGAGTAACTAGCCAAAGAGAACTTAGGCTTAATTATGGAGAAGAATTTTTAAGTTATCCGTTTGTAGCTATTTATCCTGAAATGATACATCGACCAATTACCCAAGATTGCTTCGGACAGCCTGCTTTTTTATTTTATAAAAAAGATACTATTTATTATTTCTGTTTCAAAACAGACGAAGTCAATGATGTAATATCCTATTTAGCGGGTTATGAAAAAGATTAAACAAGTACGAACCGTTTTTTTTGGAATGATCCCAATGTTTTTTCTACTAGTATTTTCCTGTACTAGACCAATATCAACCTACAAAGAAGAAGTAAAAATTTACCTATTGAATGAGTTGGATGAGGCCCCTGAATTTAAAGGGGGCTATGAACAGTTTATAACCTTTCTTCTTCAAGAAATTCAAAAAAGCCCTAAAGGCACATTTGATTCAATCGAAGAAAAAGTTTATGTTGATTTTGTGATTGATGAAAATGGAACTGTAACTGAAGTTAACATCTCAACCCCGATTTCAATAGGGGCGGAGAGAGCATTAAAGTCCATCTTGGAAAATTCACCTTCTTGGAAACCAGGAAAAGTAAATGGCAAGCCAGTGTTTTCCTTTCAAACCCTCCCTATAAAATTTTAGAAATGATCGATAAGGTTTTTCTTTTCCATAACTATGGTTTGGAACTTGAGAATCAGAAGCCAATCTATCAATCGGACAGTAAGCTAATCATTGCTGCAAAGTCCAAAGAACAAGGCGAAATCCCTGTAATTCTCAAGTTTACAATTATAGAAGGTGAATTAATTGACTCATACCTTGCTAACTTTTTGAGGGTATCAAATTTAAAGCAACATCCAAGTATCCTTACTCACCATGCGATCCATCGTCTGGATCGAACTGTCCACAATTTTGATCTACTAGAAATTTTGGAATTTGTTGACTCGGTAAAAACGAGCGAAATTGTCACGAATGGAATTCCCATAGGTCGCTTAAAGCCCATTATAATTCAGTTGCTTGAGGGTTTCCGTTTTCTTCATAGTAAAAATATCCTTCATAGAGATGTAAAACCAGGTAACATTCTGATTTTTGAAGATTATAGAGGATACAATTTCAAAATTATAGATTTCGATTTCATTGGTTGCCAAGAAAATCAAAAATTAGTTACCACTCCAGAATTCTTGGCTCCTGAAGTCAATGGATTTTCTGATTATACTGTTAAGTCAGAGATTTGGTCAATTGGATTAGTGCTTTACTTGATTTTTGTAAAAGAATTACCCTTTCCAACTAGGGAAGACGGTTTGTCTATTCAAGATGTTAAACACCAGGTGTTAAGTAGTTATTTTGACTTTTCACAAGTACCGTCACCTTTAAGGATTCCCATTTCCCTTTGTTTGAAAAGTAATCCTGATGATCGAATTGGGAGTGTGAGCCTTTTGATCTTTATGATTGATCCATTTTATTTTCTGATGTGCTGGTTCAGAAAAGTTCTTAATTGATCCATCCATGTTTTTCTGCTTACATCTGTTTGGGCAAAAAATCAAATTGTGTTGGATGTATTTTTAGGGGTTTCCAGCTCCTATTCCAAATGCGTAGGACTTATTTCATTAAGCATTCCTAAAAAGATATGCTTAAAATTTGTCATATGAAACATTCCTTCCTAGTCTTCTTTTTCTTAATTTCTCTGAGTATTCAAGCCCTGATCCAAGTCAAAATCACATATCAGATCACAGGATTTCCCTTGGAAAATGTCCGAGTCAAGGGGGATGAAACCATCCAATAACCTACTTTTCAGGTTAGTAGCTTTTCCCGGAGAAAATTTAAAAACCTTCATTGCTCTCGAAGGCAATCCTTGCCCATCGTCTGTTATCCAACCCTTTCGGATTAAACTGCTCCGATTTTTCATCGCCAAATCCCCACTTACGGTCGGAAAAGGTGCTTATATTAAAATGAACAAAACCGTAATATTCCAATTCCTGCCATGCAACTTGCTTCTGATCAGGAATGGGTAAAATTGGCTCAGGTGGAGCAGCTTTTTCCTGACAGCAACTAAGGCAAAGTGCCAAAAGAGGCCACGCAAGTTTGTTCAAATGGATAAATTTCACAGCGCAGTAGGGGATTGGGTTGGATTCCGAGGCAAAAAAGTGCTAGCTGATCCTCTTTCAAAACCATTAATCAGCATTTTTGCTTTTGTCTGCAAGTTTACTTGTAATTTTCCCGTATGAAACATTTCTTCCCCCTCTTTTTTTTCCTAATTTCTTTGAGTACTCAAGCTCAAATTCAACTCAAAATAACAGATCAAATTTCCGGGCGAGCTCTCGAAAATGTCAGGGCAAAAGCTGGAACTAACATCCAAACCACCAATAGTTCGGGAATGGTTGCGTTTTCAGGAGATAATTTGAGAATTTCCTTTGCCTTGGAAGGGTATGAATCTCTGGAAAAAACTTTTGCTGCTGGAGAATTTGAAGTTCAATTGATTCCAGCCATTATGAACCTTTCTAGGGTTACTGTAACTGCTTTCGAGTCAGAACGACCACTTTTAGAGCAATCCGCAGCCATCAGCGTAGTTACGGAACGGGATTTCAACCGCTTCAATGAAATCTCTCCGGTCAATGCATTTAATCAAAAGGCCGGAGTAAGAATTGAAGAGCGAGCACCGGCGAGTTATCGGGTTTCGATCCGTGGAAGTTCGCTGCGATCACCATTTGGAGTGCGGAATGTGAAAGTGTATTGGAATGAAGTTCCCTTTACTTCTCCAGATGGTACCACTGCTTTGAACCTACTGGATTTGTCCAATATTAAAAGTGCTGAGGTGGTTAAAGGTCCTTCCGGAAGTATTTATGGTGCTGGAAATGGTGGGTCAATTTCTTTTTTCAGCCGACCGGATCTGACTGGAAACCGGATTTCAACAGAATATTTGAGAGGCGATTTTGGATTGAGCCGCTTTAGATTAGGTCTTTCCCAGCAAGTGGGAGAAGGTGGGGTAGAAGCCTCTTTCGTCAGCCAAAAATCTGATGGTTATCGAGCGCATTCGGCTGTGGATCGTCAGGTGTTTCAGTTGGGAAGCTTTTTCCCAATCTCTGAAAAGCAGGAAATCCGAACTCAACTCTTGATCTCAGATCTCGATTATCAAATTCCCGGAGCACTCAATGCCGATCAAGTTGCCGCCGATCCTACTCAAGCTCGACCCGGATCAGTTAATCAAAACAGCTCCATTTCTCAACAGTCAGTTTTGCTTTCTTTTGGGCACTTGTATCGTTTTTCGGAGAAAACCAGCAACAACACTACGCTTTATATTAATACTAATGATTTCGAAAATCCCTTTATCCTGGATTACAAAAAAGAATTGGGTTTTGGATATGGCTTAAGGACGAAATTCACCCATGATGGACAGATTGCAGGAAAAACCTTGAGATTAATCGCAGGTGGAGAATATCAAAACGGATTAACAGACGCACAAAACTTTGGGAATCGTGCAGGAGTGGCCGATACGGTGAGATTCGCAGATAAGCTCAGAGCCTACCAAGGCTTCCTTTTCCAACAGGCAGAAGTGAATTTCACGGAAAAGCTATTGTTCACTTTGGGTTTGAGTGAGAACTTTTCCGGCTACGACATTGACCGACAAATCAATGCAGCCGGTGGACGGACCGGAGTTCAATCCCGAAAGTTTGATCCGATTGTCGTTCCTCGTGTAGCTTTAAATTATAGAATGAATGGGTTCAGTTCGGTTTATGGCTCGGTTAGCAGCGGGTTTTCGCCTCCAACCATCGACGAAGTCCGAACCAATGAAGGAAGTTTGAACCTCGATTTGGAAGCAGAAAAAGGGATCAATTATGAAGTAGGCTATCGATTAGGAAAGGAAAAATTCAATTTCGAGTTGATTGGCTACTTCTTGAAACTGGATGAGACGATTACGACCTTTACGAATGAAAATGGCGTAGTGCTTTTCCGAAATGCAGGTTCCACAGATCAAAAAGGAATCGAAGCTTCTCTCGATTATGCGCTGCTGAGAAATGCAGATGGTTTTATCAAAGACTTTTTGGTAGGAACGGCGTACACCGGGCAGTTTTTCAAATTTGTCGATTATCGAAAGCAGATCAATGATTTCTCAGGGAATGATTTGACTGGTGTTCCTCCGCACAATTTGGTAAGTCGCTTGGATATACGAACTCGGCCAGGAATTTACCTGAATTTTACCCATCAGTTTACTGAAAAGACGGCTTTAAATGATGCCAATACGGTTTTTCAGGAATCATTCCATTTGGTCAATATTCGGGCTGGTTGGAGAAAAACTCTTGGAGACTGGGATCTCGAGCTTTTCGCGGGTGTGGATAATCTGTTGGATGAGAGCTATTCCTTAGGTAATGACTTGAATGCTTTCGCCGGACGATTCTATCAGCCTGCTCCGACTAGGAACTGGTATGGGGGAGTGAAAGTGGGGTTGAATTATTAGATATTAGATACAAGATTCAAGACACAAGATTTCAGAATTTTAGAACTGAATAGAAAATAGATATTGGATTTTGTTTAAACTTAGAATTGAAATGCCTCCACCCTTTTAGCTTTGATTAAGATGAAGAAACTTTTACTTCTCCCCTTTTTATTACTTCTGGTATCTACCCGAATCTCCTTTTCCCAAGAAGAAAAAACTGAAACTAAATGGATTCCTCGTGATCCTCAAAAGTTTGCATCGACTAATTCAGGCACATTCAATGGGCAAAAAATCAGCTTTAAATCCATTGTTGGAGAGACGTTTTTGAAAAATAGCAAAGGCGAAGTGACTGGGGCCATGTGGTCAACTGCTTACGTTCGAGATGGTGTGGATTCTTCCCGAAGACCAGTAATGTTTGTTTTCAATGGAGGCCCAGGCTCGGCAAGTGTCTGGCTCCACATGGGTTTCTTTGGTCCCAAAGTGGTCAAGATCGACTCTGAAGGCAAAGAAGATGACGGAGCGGCACCTTATCGTTTTGTGGAAAACAATCAGGCACTTTTGGATCTGACTGACTTGGTATTTATCGACCCGATTGGTACAGGTTTCAGCCAAATCGAAGGAGTAGGAAAAACGTCTGATTTCTGGGGACTGAATGAAGATGCTGCCTCGATTGCTCAGTTTATCCGACTTTGGGTAACACAAAATGGCAGATGGCAAGCTCCAAAGTTTTTGGCGGGAGAAAGCTTTGGCACAACGCGAGCTGCGAAAGTTGCTGAAGTTCTGGAAGGCGGAGGTCAGAATATGGCGTTAAATGGAATAATCCTTATTTCTCAGGCTTTAGATTACGCCGGGTCTTCAAGTTGGGCGGATAATCTCACTTCCTTTTTTACTTATCTGCCTTCTCAGGCCGTGACCGCTTGGTACCATGGCAAAGCCGGACAAGGGAAAACCATTGAAGCATTTGCACAAGAGGCGAGGGAATTTGCTTATGGAGATTATTTGAAGTCACTTTTTCTGGGAGAAAAGCAAACTCAAGCTGAAAAGGAAGCGATAGCTGAAAAACTAGCCTATTTCACAGGTTTGGATAAAAACTACATCCTACATTCCGATAATCAGATCTTGATGCATCGATTCAAAAAGGAATTGCTGAGAAACGAGGGAAAAGTCATTGGAACATTGGATGGAAGATTTTTGGCGTTGGAAACAGACAAATCAGCTGAAGGTCCTGTACTAGGAGACCCGAGTAATTACATGGCGGAATCTGCTTACACTGCTGTTTTCAACGATTATTTGATGAGGGATTTGAAAGTCACAATGGATCGTCCTTATCTATCATCTGCATCTGGAATGGGCGGAAGTTGGAACTGGAAGCCTGTACCGGATGGATCTTACTACGAACCGAGCTATGTGAGTACTGCTCGTTCATTGAGCGAAGTGATGCATCGGAACACCCAAATCAAGGTGATGGTGGCCAATGGCTATTATGATTTGATCACGCCTTTTTTTGATGCGGAATATACTTTTGCACGGCATGATTTCCCACAGGATCGGATTCAAATGACCTACTACGAAGCAGGTCACATGATGTACAACCGTCAGGAAGACTTTGATGCGTTGGCGAAGGATGTGCGGAAGTTTTTGGAGGGGATGTTGAAATGAAGACCATGGAAGACAACCAAGAAAATCAACCACGGAAAGGCTGGGCGGAGGCTTTTAAGAAAATGCATGAAGCCGGTGAAGATAAGCTTTTGATTCCTGATGTTTTTAAATAGTGAAAATGAGGGAATTTTAAAGGTTGAATCCGCCTTTTAGAACTCAGAAGAGTTTCGAATACTCAAATTGAACTATCGATCACAAAAGATAAAGACCAATAATTATGCAAATGCCAAATTTTAACGCTGAAGAAGTAACCAAAATCATCCGTGGACGACGTTCCATATTCGCAGCACAATTCAAAGAAAACGATCCGGTGGATGATTCGATCATTGAAGAAATGCTCGAAAATGCGAATTGGGCACCAACACATAAGTTGACTCAACCTTGGAGATTTATCGTCTATACCGGAGGAGGCTTGAAGAAATTCGCTGATTACCAAGCTGAGATGTACAAAATGAGAGCTGAAAAGTACGGCACCAACTTTATCGAAGCGACTTTTCAGAAATTCAAAGAAATGCCATTGAAAGCCTCTCATGTGATCGCGATCCTGATGAAGCGAACTGAAAATTCGGGCATCCCGGTAATGGAAGAAATCGCCGCCACAGCTATGGCAGTTCAAAATATGTATCTCACTGCCTGTGCGCATGGATTAGCCTGCTATTGGGGAACCGGCGGTCCAACTTTCTGGGAAGAAGCCAGAGAAGACTTCGGACTGGAAGGAGAGGATATGCTAATGGGCTTTTTTTATGTCGCCAAGCCTGCATCAGACAATTGGCCTGCTGGTAAGCGCGAGCCGATTGGGGATAAAGTGGGGTGGATTAGGGAGTAGAAGAGTTATTGGTTATTGAGTTATTAGAAAATGGAAGGTGAGAAGCCTTCCTTTTTTTATTCAATTAGAGAGAAACAAATTCTATTCGTCTCCCCCTAAGGAAATTCTAACTTCAAGTAACTCAAATTTTTCTCCAAAAATAAATCGTTTATTAGAGCAAAAATCATTTGGTTTTAAAATGAACATTTTTCTAGTCCTAGTTTTTGACATTAAGTCATACCAATCTTCAGAGCTAAGATCGGAGCTGAATATTGGTTGGTAATTTAACATTTCTTGATAGGTCAAATGGATTGTGGCCAATTTATCTTCAGGGTTCATCCAATTGTGACTAAGAGTGGTATGATGGAATTTGGAAATTTCCTTAAAAATGGAATACCTTCCATCAATAGGATTTAATTTTATTTCATTCCACTTTTTACAATCATCAATAACCAAAATAATGTCTTTCGGCGGTAAAAATAAATTGTAAAACAAGAGTGCTATTGCTAATCTCCACATGGTTTGGTCATGGTTTTTGCTAACTCTAAATCAAGTCTAAATTTTTGATAAGGAGACAACAAAGGTGGGTAGGTTGTTATAGATTTCATTTGATTAAAAGCAAATGTGCCATCAAGACCTTCCCAAAATAAATTCATATAGAAATCCGCAGATACCCCTTTAGGATAATATCCTTGTGATTTTACGAAATTATTCAACTTTTGAAAATCTTCCGGGAAATAATTTTTGTGTAGATCCATCAATGCTTCTCCCATAGTGGAGAGAAGATTCTCAGCCATATATTTATGATGCAGATCTCCTTGAGTATTGTTTGTTCCATACATTACATTAATGAATTTATCAAAGTTGGCTGCAAAATTATTATCTAGAACTGTATGCCCTTTGGAATGAAAGGAAGCAAGGATTTCCGCATGTACTAACTCGTGAAGAATTGTTTTGGCTATCAATAAGTCCGGTCTATTTAATTCGTTGTAATTTGAGTTTATTGTGATTTCAAAATTTCCATTTGTTCCCCTAGTTTGCCCATTTACCCCTGGGTTAAGCGGACCTAGTTTTATTACTGAATTCGTATTCACATCTTTGGTTTTGGTAAATTCTGCAATGCTGTTTACAAATGAAGTCATGGCTAATTTTCCTACAATACAATTTAATCTTGAATTGAAAGAAATAGAATAGTCAATAAATATAGTCAACTTAGGCATTGGCACATCCGGTGGATAATATCCAGAAGTAGAACCCGACGATCCTCCACTACTTGGAAATGAATCACCACCGTAACTGTAGGATCCGCCGCCTGAGGTATAA
The DNA here is from genome assembly GCF_046296635.1 of Algoriphagus sp. Taxonomy (GTDB): domain Bacteria; phylum Bacteroidota; class Bacteroidia; order Cytophagales; family Cyclobacteriaceae; genus Algoriphagus. The sequence continues at coordinate 14,275 of NZ_JBKBKZ010000040.1, forward strand.
GATTCACTTCCTCCCACGGTGCAAAATTGGTTTAGCGTGCTATCCAAACTTGTGATAGTCATAACATCTCCCGCTATAGTCACATTAACCCAAACTGTCTCTACGATTTTACACCTAACATCCATATTTTCTTTTCCTATGTAAAATTTTCCGTTTGGTGCATTTTTAGTGAATTTTCTAGTATTGGTAATTTGTCCCTTTTCAATTTGAAATCCGATAAAATAATGCTCATCATAAGTGAATAGGTCTATCCACCCACTCCACTTCTCATCAATCATCTGGTAGTTGATCTCTTTAAAACCTCGCTTTGATGTCTCTTCATCAGGATAGTATCTTACAATGAGCGGATCAAACCCATTTTCAGTACGATGTTTTACAAAAAGAATATTTTGGATAACCCGTACTGCAAATTCTTCCTCTGCTTCCTTCGATTCGGATGTGGGGATATAAACTTGCTCATTTTCCAAATTTATTTCAAACACCTCCCGTCCATCAGGAAAATAATAATGGTGAAACTTATCCCAATCGGGTTCTTTTTCAAAAAATGGCAGGATGAGTTCCTGAGATACGGACCGGAAATTAGAGCCCTTTTCTGGGAGTCTGAGCTTGGTCTTATTTTCTTCAAACCAAGACTTTACTTGAGCAATCTGTGCATTTTCATTGACCTCGATTTTTGGGGCTTCGGGTTCATCCACACAGGAGTTTAACAGAAGATTCATCGTGATCAAGAAGGTTAATAAACCTAAGGATCTGAATCTACCTAGATTTTTGTATTTGGGGGGGCGGCAAATTTGTTGTTCATAAAAAAGGAGTTTTTGGTAAGTAAAAATTTGAATAAAAGATCAAAACGATTTCTTTAAAAGTCAAGAGAGTGCCATAATTTTTCAAAAAAAATAAAAATTTAGATTTGAGTCAGCTTTCAGAATTAACTTCTTCCCCCACCCAAAAAATCCCCTTCCCCTCAATCTCAGTAATCCCTTCTGGAACGTCCAATTGAGTTAAGTAAATCAGAGGCAGCATCAGTTTACCATTTTCATTGGAGATTTCTACGGGCATTCCTTCTTTTCCTAGGAGTTGAATTGTGCTTTCGGCAAACCACTTTTTGAATTTGCCGCTTTTGACTGGATAGTATTTCCAGCCTGCATCCATGATCGTCAGGTCAAATAAATCCAGCTTTTCTTCCAAATCCATAAAAGTCAGATGCGAAACTCCAACCAAATGAGCTGCCGGATGCTTGGTAGCCAAAAGGTATTGCAATCCTTTGTCTAGCGTATTTTCTAGGGAAGCTGTGAGGAATTTGACCGGATATTGTTCCTCCAGCAGATGAAGATTTTCTTTTTGAAAGGTTTCTGTTGCAAAAATCACGTCGATTTTTATTCCCCAACTCAAAACGGTTTCCAAGCACTCCTGCCAAACCAATACCGTCGGTACCCATTCCAAAAGTGGTGAAACCATTTCAAAACTTTGTCCCTCAGTATTCAAAATGAAAACCGCAGGTTCTTGCTGCTCTTTGACAAAATGATGACTTGACATCAGCTCCAGAGATTTCGATAAAAGTTAAAGACGTTTTCGAAAGCCAGTTTTTTGAGATGAGATTCACTCAGAGTTTTGCTCAAAGATTCTAGAATTGAAGGATACTTTCCTGCATTTTCTGCCAATGGGAAATATAACGGTTGTCTGCTTTCTTCGGGGAAATTTTGAGTGTAGAAGAAATCCGCTCCAAAGCAGATCGCATCCTCACACATTTTATTTCCATGCAAAATATGCTCAAAAAGCCGTTCAGGAACGTTTTGGTCAAGAAATTCCCGTAAGAAATTCACCCCGATTATTCCACCTCGCTTAATGACTTCCTGAGCAAATTCGTCGGTCAGATTCCGTTTGTTATCCCAAAGTGCCCGAAAATTGGAATGGCTGGCAATGATAGGAATGTGCAAATTGTGTCTGTCAATATGATTCAAAATTCCTTCTGCCAATAAATCGGAAGTATGGGAAAGGTCAATTGGAATTTTTTTCCCCACCATGTAGTCCAATAGTCGTTTTCCGTCCTCTTTCAGCCCAATTCCCTCCGTATAATTTCCTCCACCAAAGCGGTTTTCGGTATGGTGTGTTAAACTAATGTATGCGAGTTGACCGACTGTCGCGAGCATCCTGTCAAACTGCTTGTAGATCTCTGGCCAAGTGGCTTTTTCATGTCCAAAACCTGCTGCGTTTTCAACCGAAGCAATGATTCCGATTCGGTCATCGGAAGTATGATTTTTCAGGAAATCTGAATCAAACATCGCCACTGTTTTTTCTTCCTTTCTTAACAAATCATAGAAAATTTCGGCCTGCATTCCGGCCATTTTCATACTGGATTGGTCCACATTGGTGAAGATCGCCATGACTTGCATTTTGACTTCACCTTCCTGCAGCCATGGAAAAGCACAAGGAATTTGGTCTTTGGAAAATGCATCCGCACCGGGAACTGCCGCAAGAAAAGATAGCAAGTCACAATGAAGATCAGCGATGGGGTAAGTCATGATGCTTGGGAATTTTATAAACAAAAGTACGATTTACGAAGTACGATTTACGAGAGGTTGAGGAACTTCAAAGATTTCAGCCCATTCTAGACATTAAGGAATTTCTGAAATTCTCATGCATAAAGTTGACCTAATGATCTTGAAACTATTTAACAACTGATTTTAGATTCAATACCTATATTTGGAAGTATTCAATACAAAAACCCTACCCAAACATGTCTGTTTCCAAACCTTTCAATTTCAAAAAGTGGATCGATGAAAACCGCCATTTACTAAAACCTCCTGTTGGAAATCAGCAGGTGTTCAAAGAAAATGATGACTTTATCGTCATGGTGGTCGGAGGTCCAAATAGCCGGAAAGATTTTCATTACGATGAAGGGGAGGAGTTTTTTTATCAATTAGAAGGCGACATTGTCTTGAAAATTATCGAGGACGGTAAACCCAAAGACATTGAAATCAAAGAGGGTGAAATCTTTCTTTTGCCGGCAAAGGTTCCTCACTCACCCCGTCGCCCGGCAAATACCATCGGCCTCGTGATCGAGCGATACCGAAGAGCAGGAGAGAAAGACGGCTTCCTTTGGCACTGTGAAAACTGCGGTGAAAAGCTTCATGAAGAATATGTCGAGCTTACCGATATCGTGACCCAGCTTCCTCCAATTATGGATCGTTTCTGGTCAAATAGGGGCTTGAGGACTTGTAAAAGTTGTGGAACAGTGATGGAGAGGTGAGTATTCAGTTTTCAGTCTCAGTTTTCAGTCAAAAGCTACCGCAAAATGTTCCTTTATCCCAAGTCATTCTATACGGTACGAGTGCCGTTTCAAAATTTAATTTGATTATCAGCTTCTTTACCAGTATAAATGAAAATTGGAATTTGTGTTAATATCTAATTTTCAGACTCATCCGTCTTCGGTCCTGCCTAACGCAGGCAGGCTTCCAGCCCCTAACCTGTGGAAAATTCGCCTACTGACAGAAAAGCGTAAATCCATAAAATTTTAAAATATGAACCCAATCCAATACCAGTTTACCGAGTCTTTTGCAGCAGAATTGGACGCAAATGATTCACTTTCACACTTCCGATCCCGTTTTCATTTTCCCAAAGTACACGGAAAGGAAGCGATTTATTTTTGCGGGAATTCTTTAGGAATCCAACCCAAATCCGTCAAAGATTTCCTTGAAAAAGAACTGAACAATTGGGCGGATATGGCTGTGGATGGACATTTCCATGGGGAAGATGCTTGGTATCATGTTCGCAAAAAGTCAAAACCTGCACTTGCTAAGATTGTCGGCGCACATGAGCATGAGGTCGTGGCGATGAATAACCTTTCGGTAAATCTTCACTTGTTGATGGTGTCTTTTTATCGTCCGACAAAAGAGCGATATAAGATCATTGTAGAGGCTGGAGCTTTTCCTTCAGATCAGTACATGCTTGAGACGCAGATCAAGTTTCATGGACTGGATCCAAAGGATGTCCTGATTGAGCTTTTTCCCCGATCAGATGAATTTTCACTACGAACTGAGGATATAATTAGTGAGATTCAGCGACATGGAGATTCGCTTGCTTTGGTTAATATGGCTGGTTTGCAATATTATAGCGGGCAGCTTTTTGACATGCAAGCAATCACTGAAGCGGCTCATTCAGTAGGGGCTTTGGCTGGATTTGATTTGGCTCATGCCGCTGGCAATGCCATCTTGGAACTTCACGATTGGGATGTGGATTTTGCCACATGGTGCAGTTATAAATATTTGAATTCCGGTCCGGGGAATGTCTCGGGGATTTTTGTCCATGAGCGATTTGCCGAGAGATCGGACTTGCCACGATTTGCAGGTTGGTGGGGACATGATGAGGGTGAGCGATTTAAGATGGAAAAAGGCTTTGTTCCCATGTATGGTGCCGATGGTTGGCAATTGGCGAATTCCAATGTCTTGGCCTTAGCTGCTCATCAGGCTTCCTTGGACATTTTTGTGGAAGCAGGAATGGAAAATCTGCGAGCTAAAAGCGAAAAACTCACGGGTTATCTTGAGTTTTTAATTCGGGAAATAAGCGGAGAATCAGGCGTTTTGGAAATAATTACTCCAAAAAACCCAGCCGAAAGGGGTTGTCAGCTATCTTTACTGATTCATCATGGAGGCAAATCGGTCTTCGATGAATGGTATCAACATGGTGTCGTAGGTGACTGGAGAAATCCAAACGTGATTCGTCTTGCGCCTACTCCGCTCTACAACAGTTTCTTGGAAGTGTTTCGGTTTGGAAAGATTTTGGAACAATCCCTGAAAAAATTCGCTTAAAGAAGCGTGGGTAAACATATCCGATGAAGAAAAACGAAATTACCATCTTAGGTGCCGGCTTGATCGGCAGTCTGATGGCCATATATCTCAGACGTCAGGGACTTGAAGTTTCCATGTACGACAAGCGACCTGACAAGCGCAAAAATCCCTATTCCGAAGCTGGCAGATCGATCAATATGGCTTTAAGTCATAGAGGGTGGAAAAGTTTGGAGCAAGTAGGCTTGAAGGATAAGGTTATGCCTTTTGCGATTCCGATGTACGGAAGACGAGTGCATGATGAGCATGGAGGGACTACTTTCGTTCCTTACGGCAAAGCTGATCAGGCGATTTATTCTATTTCTAGAGGCAATTTCAATCAATTACTGGTTGAAGAAGCCGAGCGATTAGGGACTGAAATCAACTTTGAGCATAAGTGTCTTGATGTGAACTTCAGAACTGATGAAGTGACTTTTGATACGCCTGCAGGAGAAATGAAATTGTCTCCAAGAGTGGTGATAGGTGCGGATGGCGCTTATTCCGCTTTGAGAATGTCCATGCAGAAACAGATTCGCTTTAACTATCGACAGGAATACATTTCCCATGGATATAAAGAGCTGACGATACCAGCCACTGTGTCAGGTGAATTTGCAATGGACCCGAATGCCTTACATATCTGGCCGAGAGGCAAGTTTATGCTGATTGCATTACCTAATCCTGACAAATCATTCACCTGCACGCTTTTTCTTCCTTTCGAAGGAACAAAGGTCTGCTTTGAGAAAATCAAAGACGAGCAAGACCTTGAATCGGTGTTCAGGGCCTATTTCGATGATGCATATCAAGTGATGCCGAATTTGAAAACTGAGTTTTTCAAAAACCCGACTGCTGCTTTGGTGAATGTTGAATGCTATCCCTGGGTTCAGGGAAATTCACTTTTATTGGGGGATGCTTCTCATGCTATGGTTCCATTTTATGGTCAGGGGATGAATTGCGGGTTTGAGGATTGCTCCATTTTGAATGGGTTGATCGAAAAACTAGGAACAAACGCCTGGGATTTGGTTTTTGAAAAATTTCAGAAAAAGCGTAAGCCTGATACTGATGCGATTTGCCAATTGGCAATGGAAAACTTCATCGAAATGCGCGATTCCGTATCCAATCCTAAGTTTCTTATTCGTAAAAAAATCGAAGCTAAACTTCATGAACTATTTCCAAATGAATGGGTTCCGCTCTATACAATGGTAACGTTTACCGATATGAGTTATGCGGAGGCGTATGCACAAGGCAAACTTCAGGAGGCAATTATGGATAAAGTAATGTCAAGTCCGCTGATCACTGAGAATTGGCATAGTTTGGACTACGAGGATATTATCAATCAGATGGAAACAGCAAAAGCGGTGTAATAGCCGCTTTTTTTATTACAAATCAAACAAGGTCCCACTCGCTCCGGTAGGCTTGATTTTTAGATGGGTATAGGCAAGTTCTGTCGCCATTCGACCTCTGGAAGTTCGCTTTAAATAGCCTTCCTGAATTAGAAAAGGCTCATAAACTTCCTCAATCGTTTCGGCCTCTTCGCTGCAAGCGGTAGCTATCGTACTCAGCCCAACTGGTCCGCCTTTGAATTTCTCAATGATGGTTAGCAGGATTCTATTATCCATTTCGTCCAAGCCATTTTCATCCACATCCAATGCATTCAGTGCGATTTTAGCTATTTCGAGCGTAATTGTACCATTGCCTTTTACTTCTGCGAAGTCTCTTGTTCGGCGCAGCAGCATATTGGAAATACGAGGCGTGCCACGACTTCTGCGCGCTAGTTCATAGGCAGCAACTTCATCAATCGGCGTTTGCAAAATTCCGGCTGAACGGATGACGATATCAGTCAGCAATTTGGCATCGTAGTATTCCAATCTGGAATTGATTCCAAATCGAGCACGAAGTGGTGAAGTCAGTAATCCTGAGCGTGTCGTTGCTCCGATCAGCGTAAAAGGACTCAAGGAAATCTGAACAGACCTTGCATTTGGACCGGAATCCAGCATGATGTCAATTCTGAAATCTTCCATTGCCGAGTAGAGGTATTCTTCTACAATTGGATTGAGTCGGTGGATTTCATCGATAAATAGGACATCGCCTTCATCAAGGTTTGTAAGTAATCCAGCCAAATCAGAAGGTTTGTCCAAGACAGGACCTGAGGTAATTTTGATCCCTGCCCGAAGTTCGTTTGCGATGATATTGCTGAGGGTGGTTTTGCCTAGACCTGGAGGTCCATGTAAAAGTACGTGATCAAGAGGCTCCTTACGCATTTTTGCGGCGTGTACGAAGACCTTGAGGTTTTCAATGATCTTGGCCTGTCCTGTAAAATCATCAAAACTCAGCGGCCGTAATGCCCGCTCAAACTCCCGGTCTTTTGGACTTAGCTGTTCCTCGTCTCCTTTCAGGTAATCTTCTCTCATGTTTCTTTTGAATCCAGACAAATATAAACAAAACCCTTAGCGCAGAACTTTTCTATTAAGGACACACTGACAAAATTGCCCTAAATTCGCAGCAAAATATTACCTCAATGAATCCCAACGCCCGGAAAAACATTATTTACTCACTCGTGCTCTTTGCGATGCTTTTAGCAGTTTATGCTTGGCGAACCCGCGAAGGTAAGACAGAGTCCAAATTGGTAGGTAAATCTGTAGCAGGGAGAGTTTCTTTTTCGGGAAAAACCATGGGAACGGAATATCAGGTGGTTTATCTGGATGAGAAAAACCGAAATTTCCAGAGTGCTGTTGATTCTCTTTTGACGGAATTTAATTTAAGTGTCTCTGGATATGAACCGACCTCGGAAGTTAATCGACTCAATATAATTGACACCTTATTGAACCCTTCCAAGACCTTGGTGGAGATGCTCAAAGAGGCCAATCGGATGTATGACCTTACAGGCGGTGCTCTCGATCCTACCTATAGTTCAGTAGACCAGATCTGGTCTTTTTCTCGATCTGGAGTTAGACTTCAGGACAGCACAGACGTCAGGATTTTTTTGTCTTTGGTCGGGGTGAAAAAAGTAATCGTTACGGATACTCTTATTCGAAAGTCGAACCCAAACATCATTGTGGATTTTTCAAAATCAGCCAAAGGTTTTGCGCTGGATCGTATCGGATCATTTTTGGAAGGAAAAGGAATTAAAAATTTCCTTGTCAAAATTGGAGGAGAGAATCTCGCCAAAGGGGTGAATGAAAAAGGTGAACTCTGGAAAATTGGGTTGTTTTATTTGGCGGACAGTCTTGGTTCCAAAGCTGAAGGAGTAGTTGCCCTTAAAGATCAGGCAATATCGACAGCAGGTAATTTTGAGGAATTTTATAGCAGCGACTCCTTGAAATTAGCTTTTCAAATTGATCCACGCACTGGTTATCCTGTTACTCATGGTCTTTTGAGTGCAACTGTGATCGGTTCGGATGCAAAAACGGCTGATGCATTAGCCGATGCTTTGTTGGTGATGGGTTGGAGGCAAGCAATCCAGCTGGATTCTACTCGGTCCGACTTACAAATGATTCTGATCTACAATGAAAAAGGAGAAAAAATGAAGCAATATGTCAGTCCTGAGTTAAAGCCATTTTTATCATTTCCGGTAAAATAAGTTATTCAAATGCAACACTATTGAATTTTCTTATCTTTGTTGCGGTTATCACCTGCAAAGCATTTTTCCAAAGTAGGGAAAGCTGAAACATTACTCATGGGAATAAATTTTCTGCTTCTTTTCTCCACTGCAATGATTGCAGGTTTGTTAGTTTTCCTTTTTCCTTCATTTAGGGAGAAATATTTTAAGCTCTTGCTGGTTTTTGCAGGATCTTACCTTTTCTCGATCACCATCCTTCATATTATCCCTGAGCTTTTTGACAGCGGTTACAGCAGCACCCGAATGGGTCTCTACATCCTGATAGGGTTCCTTTTTCAACAAATTTTGGAATTTTGGTCGAGTGGAATTGAGCATGGTCATATCCATAAGCATGAGAGTGGAACTTCCAAGGGTGTCTGGACGCTAATGCTAGGGTTGTTTATTCACGCATTTCTGGAAGGAACGCTTCTTTCGCACGGATCAGCCATGGTAGAGGAGACTTTGATTTCAGGACAATCGCATAGTGACAAAACTGTTTTGCTTGGCATCATCATGCACAAAGGCCCTGCTGCATTTGCTTTGGCGGCTGTACTTTCGGCATCCTTAAGTAAAAAGTGGACAGTAATTTTGCTTACAATCTTTGCTTTGGCCTCACCTGCTGGAATGTTTTCCAGTGCATTTTTCATCAATCAAGGTTTGCTTTCCAAAGAGGGAATTGGTTTGCTTTATGGTTTGGTAACTGGAGGATTTTTGCATATTTCCACCACAATATTCTTCGAAAGCAGCCCGCATCACAAGTTTCAGATGAATAAGCTCTTGGTTACTTTTTTGGCGGCGGGCTTGGCTATTGCCTCGGAGTATTTGATGTGATTGTCACTTTTTCTGGCAGCTGAGAATCTTTTAGATTTTTTGAAAGATTGATTCTATGCTCTGCTATTTCAAAAATCTTTAGCTTTTCATGGAAAAGCATTTGGATTCTGTCGACAGATTCAAGTATTTCATTTTTGATTTAGATCGCCGAAAATCCTATTCTTTATCTGGTGTTTCGGTACTCTTTTCAGTTGCTTTTTTACCAAAAACCAAAACACCATGCCTGAAACACCCAATCGGATGACTGTCTATTGGAAGAAAAACCTGAGAATCTTATTGGTTCTCCTTTCTATTTGGTTCCTAGTCTCATTTGGCTTCGGGATTATACTTGTGGAAACTTTAAATCAATTTAAAATAGGAGGATATCCGCTAGGATTTTGGTTTGCACAACAGGGGTCCATTTATGTTTTTATCATCTTGATTTTTGTCTATGTGGCAAGGATGAACAAGTTGGATAAGGAATTTGACGTCAACGAAGATTAATTTTTTTAGAAATGGACATTCTTACTTGGACCTATATACTTGTCGGACTTTCATTTACAGTCTATATCGGAATTGCAATCTATTCTCGAGCTGGTTCTACGAATGAATTTTATATAGCTGGGGGGGGAGTTTCTCCACTTGCCAATGGCATGGCGACAGCAGCGGATTGGATGTCAGCTGCCTCATTTATTTCCATGGCAGGCTTGATTTCATTTTCAGGATATGATGGGTCTGTCTACCTGATGGGCTGGACAGGAGGCTATGTATTGTTGGCGCTTTTGCTGGCACCCTATCTGCGAAAATTCGGAAAATTCACCGTGCCTGACTTTGTGGGAGATCGCTATTATTCCAACAAAGCCCGAGTGGTAGCCGTGATTTGTGCGCTGTTTATTTCCTTCACTTACGTCGCTGGACAGATGCGAGGAGTAGGAATTGTATTTTCCAGATATCTCGAGATTCCCATTGAGTGGGGTGTCGTGATCGGGATGTGTATTGTCTTTTTCTATGCTGTTTTAGGCGGGATGAAAGGCATTACTTACACACAAGTCGCGCAGTTTTGCGTGCTGATATTTGCCTATATGGTTCCTGCAATCTTCATTTCTATGCAGTTGACAGGCAATCCTGTCCCTCAATTAGGTCTGGGTGGTACCGTGGCGGACGGAACTCCGCTTTTGGAAAAGCTCGATGGAGTGCTTGGAGATTTGGGATTTGCAGAATATACCTCAGGGAGAAAAGGCATGGCAGACATGCTGATGATCACCTTGGCGCTGATGGTTGGGACGGCAGGTTTGCCCCATGTGATCGTTCGTTTTTTCACGGTACCACGCGTCAAAGATGCCCGACTTTCGGCTGGTTATGCCTTGGCTTTCATCGCTATCCTGTACACGACAGCTCCGGCCGTTGCTGCTTTTGGTATCTACAATGCCATAAATTCCACCTCCGAAAAGAACATTTCGGAATTACCCGTTTGGGTTCAGAATTGGCAAAAGACAAACCTCATCCAAGTCGATGATAAAAATGGAGATGGCAAGGTTCAATACCTCGCCGATCCAGCAGCCAATGAACTGACCATTGACAAAGACATCATGGTATTGGCAAGCCCGGAGATTGCTAATCTACCCAATTGGGTAGTTGGACTGGTTGCTGCAGGAGCGATGGCAGCTGCGCTATCGACTGCTGCGGGATTGCTTTTGGTAATTTCCACTTCAGTTTCCAGGGATTTGGTTAAGACTTTTAATCCTGGAATTTCGGAGAAAAAGGAACTTCGAATCGCTCGAATTGCAGCGGCAGGTGCAGTGATATTTGCCGGATATTTTGGAGTGAATCCTCCTGGATTTGTAGCCGAAGTGGTTGCTTTTGCATTTGGATTGGCTGCAGCATCCTTCTTTCCGGTAATTATTCTTGGAATATTTTCTACAAGAATAAATAAGGAAGGCGCTATTGTAGGAATGATTTCAGGATTGATTTTCACCTTAGGTTATATCACTTATTTCAAGTTTATCAGCCCTGAATTGAATAACTTAGACCATTGGTGGTTTGGAGTTTCTCCAGAAGGAATAGGATCGGTAGGCATGCTGATCAATTTTGTGATGTGCTATTTTGTCTCAAAATTCACCCCGGCACCACCTCAACATGTACAGGATTTAATCCAGGAAATCCGGATTCCCAAAGGAGCCGGATCTGCTCAAAATCATTAATAATTCAGTACCCAAAAACCTTATTTTATCATGAGTGATCGATTACATACCCTTAGCGGATACTTATATGAATACCAAAAAAGTGTAGCTCAACCTGAAGAATTCTGGGCGAGAATTGCAGATTCGTTTCATTGGCGAAAGCGTTGGGATAGCGTTCTGGAATGGGATTTTAATAGGCCGGATGTGAAGTGGTTTGTGAATGGAAAGCTGAATATCACCGAGAATATTTTTGAACGTCATCTTTATACCATTGGTGATCGGCCGGCAATTATATGGGAACCCAGCGAACCAACTGAACCTACCCGAACGATTACCTATCAGGAGCTTTTTGTGGAGATGTGCAAGTTTGCAAATGTGTTGAAGAGCAAAGGCATTGAAAAAGGAGATCGAGTGATTATTTATATGCCTATGGTTCCCGAAGCGGCCATAGCAATGCTTGCCTGTGCGAGAATCGGAGCGATTCATTCTGTAGTTTTTGCAGGATTTTCCAGTTCCGCCTTGGCAGATCGAGTGACTGACTGCGAGGCCAAAGCAATATTGACCTCCGACGGAAATTACCGAGGCAACAAGAAAATCGGCGTGAAATCCGTGGTCGATGAGGCTTTGGAAAAATCATCGGTGGAGACCGTCATCGTCTATCAGCGAACTGGTCAGGAAGTCACAATGCAGGAAGGACGGGATTTTTGGTGGCACGAGATTATGGAAGGTCAGTCCGATAAGAATGTTGCGGAAGAAATGGACAGCGAGGATATGCTTTTCATTCTATACACATCCGGTTCGACTGGTAAGCCTAAAGGAGTGGTACACACTATCGGTGGCTACATGGTCTACACCCAATATTCCTTTGACAATGTATTTCAATATTCAGCCGGAGATGTATACTGGTGTACGGCGGATATTGGTTGGGTGACCGGACATTCTTACATCGTATATGGGCCTTTACTTGCCGGAGCGACTACTTTGATGTTTGAGGGTGTTCCGACCTATCCTAGTCCAAGCCGATTTTGGGAAGTAGTCGAAAAGCACAAAGTCAATATTTTCTATACAGCACCTACAGCGATTCGTGCGCTTCAGGCTTTTGGAACCGATCCTATTCAGGGACATGATCTAAGTTCATTGAAGGTCCTCGGTTCAGTCGGTGAGCCAATTAACGAAGAAGCCTGGCATTGGTACCATACGCATATTGGTAAAGGGAAATGTCCAATCGTCGATACGTGGTGGCAAACGGAGACAGGGGGAATTTTGATTTCTCCTTTGGCTGGAATCACTCCTACGAAGCCAGCATACGCTACTTTGCCATTGCCGGGAATTCAGCTTTGCATTGTAGATCCGGAAGGGAAAGAATTGAAAGGAAACTCAGTGGAAGGAAACCTTTGCATCAAATTCCCTTGGCCATCGATGATCCGCACGACTTATGGGGATCATGAGCGCTGCAAACAAACGTATTTTTCCACCTATAAAGGAATGTACTTCACTGGAGATGGAGTGAAGCGGGATCATGACGGTTACTACCGTATCCTAGGTCGAGTGGATGATGTAATCAACGTTTCCGGTCATAGAATGGGAACTGCGGAAGTGGAAAACGCAATTAACGAACATCCAAAGGTTATCGAATCTGCTGTAGTTGCCTATCCACATGAGATCAAGGGACAGGGTATTTATGCTTTTGTTATTTGTGATATGTCCAACCGGACTGAGGATAATCTTATCAATGAAATCAAAGATATGGTTTCTCAGATCATCGGTCCGATTGCTAAGCCTGACAAGATTCAGATTGTTTCTGGATTGCCAAAAACTCGCTCTGGCAAAATCATGAGAAGAATTCTAAGGAAAGTAGCTGAGGGAAGTTTGGATTCCATGGGAGACACAAGCACACTGTTGGATCCGGATGTGGTGGAGAAGATTATTGAGGGAAGAAAATAATTTATAGATACAAGATTCAAGACACAAGATATTAGACTCTATAAACAAGAAGTTTTATCATTCCTTTTCTAATCTTTTGGAGCGGAATCCTCTTCTTCGTCAATTTCTATGGAATTTACAATGGAGTCCGGTGAGTCCATTTCCTGTTTGTAAAAATTATGGACACCTACCATAAAGGCAACAATCAATGCCCACATCAATCGCCGTAAGGGTCGAAATATTCTGAAAAACCGATTCATTTGCAATAACTTGAATACTAGGGCTTTCAAGTTAAGGGCCAAAAATTAATCTGGCCATTCTGTCAGATCATATCTGAAAATAGTACCATCAAAAATGAGTAATGTAATTGTCAATCGTGTCGCTGAGTTTCTAAAAAGATTCCCACCTTTTTCCTTTTTGGGAAAGGAGGATTTGACGCGAGTAGCACAAAGCGTGGAGATTCAATACCTAGAAAAGGATGAAATTTTATTTCGGCAAAGTGAGGCGGCTAGACCTCATTTTTTCATCCTAAAAGAAGGATTGATCCAACTGGTAGAAAATACAGCTTCAGGTGACCAAATCCGTGAGGTCTGTGACGAAGGGGATGTATTTGGGGTACTGGCCTTGTTGGGAAAGCGACCGTATTTGTTGACTTCCAAAGTCATCGAAAACAGCCTGATTTATGCGATTCCAGTTTCTGTGTTTGAAAAGATTCTGGAGGAAAACAGTCGAGTGGCACTATTTTTTGCTGCGGGATTTGCTTCTGGACAAGTTGTTGTCAGACAAGATCTTTCTCAAGGCCAAAAAGCAAGAGGTGAATTCAAAAAAGACTCCGGGGATCATTCCCTGCTGATTTTCTCGGATCAATCGGCAGTTAATTTTTCGGAGAAAGTTTTGAGCTGTATTTCTGAAACTTCAATTCACAAAGCGGCAAAACAAATGGCTGAGGCACAAGTCAGCAGTATTGTGATCTGTAATGATGGGAGATTTCCAGTTGGGATATTGACGGATAAGGATCTCAGAAGTCGGGTTTTGGCAGTCGGGATTTCTTCCAAAAATCCGGTGTCCGAAGTCATGACCAGTCCGGTGATCACCCGGAAAAAGCAAGACGGATTTTCTAACCTTTATCTCACCATGATTCGTCATCGACTTCATCATTTGGTGTTGACGGAAGATGGTACAGACCAAAGCCCCGTTTGTGGGATTATTTCTGACCATGACGTTTTCCTTTCGATGGGAAATAGTCCGGCAGTGCTGATTCATGGTTTGATGAATACGCTGGAGGTAGCAGAAATGCGAAAAATCCGCGACCGCGCTGAGCAGATGCTTGGTTATTATCTGGAAAATGAAGTTTCGATGGAATTTGTGGCTTCGGTGTTGACAGAGATCAATGATGTGATAATCCGACAAGCTTTGGAAATCGTCAAAAACCAATTCAAAGTCGAGTATCCGGATATGACTGGAATCCGTTTTTGCTTTCTTTCTATGGGAAGCGAAGGCAGAGAGGAGCAATTGCTAAGAACCGATCTGGACAATGCCATACTCTACGAAGATGTGACAGAGGAACTTCAAGCTAGGGCATCTGAGTATTTCCTGAAGTTGGGGGAAGGTGTCGTGGAGGTTCTTTTGGCCTGTGGGTTTGATCCTTGCCCTGGTAAAATCATGGCAAGCAATCCGGAGTGGGTTCAGCCGCTTTCCACTTGGAAAAATTACTTCACGGACTGGATTCTTCATCCTTCACCGGAGGCATTGATGAAGGTTTCAATTTTCTTTGATTACAGATCGGTAGCTGGGAGCAAAGCTTTATCGGCAGAGCTTACCGATCATATTTATCATGAGATTGGTAAAAAGCAAGTTTTCCTGAACTTTCTGGCACTCAATGCGATGAAAAACCCACCGCCATTGGGCTTTTTTAAAGACTTTGTCGTAGAGAAATCCGGAGAAAATCGGGACCAGTTTGACATTAAGCTTCGGGCGATGCTGCCCTTGACAGACTTTGCGAGGTTACTTGTACTGAGTCATCAAGTGGTGGGGATCAACAATACTTTCCGACGATTTGAAAAATTATCCGAGCTGGAACCTGTCAATTCGGAGCTTTACTCCCAAGCAGGAAAGGCCTATGAAATTCTGATGCGAATGCGGGCATTGGAAGGCCTGCAAAACAAGAACAGCGGACGGTATATCAATCCAAAATCCTTGGGAAAACTCCAGCGGCAATTGTTGAAAAATGCTTTTGTGCCGATTTCAGAACTGCAGGAAATCGTTAATATCCGATTTCAATTAGACTACTTCCGGAGATGAGTTGGTGGGAATTTTGGAAACCCAAAATCGAAAGACTGGAATTCGTGCGCGATTTTTTGGAAGTCAATAAGCATACCATTCCCGGAATTCGATCAATCAACCAATTGAAATTTACTGTTTTGGATACAGAGACGACAGGTTTGGAACCATCAATGGATTCGATTTTATCTTTTGGAGCAGTGAAAATTTCAGACTTAAAAATCCAAGTTCCTAGCGCGGTTGAATGGTATCCTAAATCCGATAAAAAGACAGGAAAGGCTTCACTAATTCATGGTTTGGTGAGGATTTCTGATCAGATTTCCGTGGAGGAATTTCTCAAAAAGCTCCTGCCATATTTGAATAATTCCATCATCATTGGCCATCATATTGGATTTGACTTGGAGATGATCAATAAAGAGCTAAAACCCTTTGGGATAAATCAACTACCAAATCCAGTCATTGATACTTTGAATTTAGCCATCAGATTGGAGCATGGACCAAATGCTGACCGAAGTAGAATTGCAATGGGAGCATACAGCTTGGACGAACTTTGCAATCGATATGGGATTGAACCCGATGATCGTCACACCGCTGGAGGCGATGCTTTTTTGACGGCACAACTTTTTTTGAAGTTGCTCAAATTGGCCGATAAAAAGGGAATTAGAACCTTCAAAGATTTAATCCGCTAGTTACTTCCAACTCACATCCACTTTCCCCGTGGCCTTTAATTGAATCTCCAATCCAGTCAATGTGGGATAGAATCCAGCTGGATAAATCTCCAGTCCCAATACTTTCAAATCGGCAATCGGTGTTTCCAGCGCAAGCCTTTCATTGATGCCTCCCAAACTTCCCTCCATCACTTCAGCAAGTGGGAATCGCAGCTTTTGATTGAGCTGTCGAATGATTTTCCCTTTCTTCAGTGCGGCTGCAGTTTTTGCTTTTGGGCTATTACTTTTCAGATTAAAATTCACTTGTTCAAAAATTAAAACTTGATTTTCACTGTCAAAAGCCGGTAATCCAACCAAAAATAATTCGCCGTCAATAGCCTTCCCATTTTCTTGTTCTGCATGGAAATCCATGCTGATTCCGATCTTTTCTCCATAGGACCTAGACTTAAAATTGCTTGGCCTAAAGACAGTGGTTTTGTTAACACGGATCGCTTGATTTGCAAAATTTTCTCGCAGCAATTCGTCAATTTCCACATAGGTCAGGCTAAGGGGAATTCGGATATCCAGCGAATTGTCAGCCTTGTCATTCGGGGTAAGTTTAGGCAAAGGAAAAGGTCTACTCGGTGCTGCAGCAGCGGGATGAGAATTTACTTTTCCTTTCATACCCAGGTTGATTTGGTAATTGCCTTCAGGGGTGAAGCTTTCGGATATCTTTAGTGAATCGGGTTGAATCGAGAAAGCCATTTTCTTTCCCTGAAATTCTACAAATACAGGTTTTCCGACCTCATTCCACAACTGATCTACTAAAGGCTTTAATTTGATCAAATCCGGATTGGAGATCAGGTTTTTTGAAGCGAAGTCCTGAATCTCTCTGGTAATCATTTGACTGAGGTCCAGTTCCATTCCGAGAACATTGAACGACATTTTTCCTCCCAAATCCACCAACTCAAAATCAGAAATCCCTACTGACCAGTTTTCATTGATTTCGGGATTGATAAGAAAAATCGGAGAAAATGATTCATCAAGTGGGATTTTTGATTGGAAAAGATTTCGAAGTCCTCCGGGTTTTAATCCGACTTCTCCTCGCACTCGAATCGGGAGTTCTACCCGGAATTTCTCATTACCCAATCCCTCAATTTTGGTCAGTCCATTTCGGGAAAAATTCAAATCCCCGATCACTCCGTTGCCAAGATCCATCCCTTTTTCTTCAAAGAGTACAGGAGGAATTCGCTGATTGAGCAGATTTCCCAGGGTTTCTACCGGAATCTCCACAGGCACATTGACTCTTGAAAATGCTGTTGGCACAGGTACTGAAGCTGGATTTAAAGTAGGATCCAAGCTTTTGCAGGCACCGGAAAAAACTAATGCAACTAAGGTAAGGTGTGCAAAAAGACTAAAATGGGTAATTTTCTGAGTTTTCATTTTGGTAATTTCATTTTCAAAAAGGAACTATTTCCCTCATACAACAATTGCCCCAAAAGTAAACTATCAAGTCTATGAATTGGAATAAATTGACGGCTACGACACAAATCGAAGAAATCAAACAATTGAGTAAGAGCAAACCTGTGTTGATTTTTAAACATAGCACGCGATGCTCAGTGAGTAGTATGTCTTTGGACAGGCTACTCCGCAATTGGAAATCGACTGATGAGGATAAAATCGCCCCTTTCTTTTTGGACTTGATAGCGAATCGATCTTTGTCAAACCAAATCGAAGAGGAATTTGGAATCCCACACGAGTCTCCACAGGTGATTATTATCAAGGAAGGTAAGGCTGTATACGACAACAGTCACTATGGGATTTCTTATTTGGAAATTATGGAGCAGATTTAAATTCATTAATTTTTTTGAAAGGCAAAATCAACCATTTATCCTGCTTAATATCCGTTCTAATTTTTTAGGGAGTTGAGCTTAAACCTTTGGCTTTCTGGTTCAGTCAAAAGAGTTGAACTTTGCCTCGATATGAAAAGATTTACCCTGTTTTTTTTACTGGTTTTTGGCCTTTTGATCAGTAACATAGCCCACGGGCAGCGCCCTGATGGCCCATCTATTTTACCTGAGCGGAAATTCACCGGAAAAGTGATTGATGGAGCTGCTAATATTCCAATGATTGGGGCGAATGTCCTGATTAAGACTGTGACAGATTCACTTTTGCTGGGTACAGTCACCGGTGCAAACGGAGAATTTGAAATTGTCCGCCCGAATATTCCTTCAGTTAAAGTAGAAATTACATTTATTGGTTACAAGACAATATCCATTGTTCACCAATTCCGTCAATCACTTAATCTTGGTGACCTGATTCTTTTGGAGGATACTAAAGTCCTTGGCGAAGTGGTCATCGAGGGTCAAGTGCCTGTAGGGGAGCAGAGAGGCGATACTACCTCTTTCAATGCCAATGCATTTAAAACCCAAACCAATGCGCAGGCAGAAGATCTAATTCGAAAAATGCCTGGGATTACCATGCAAAACGGGCAAGTGCAAGCCCAAGGCGAGCAGGTACAGCGGATTTTGGTAGATGGACGGGAGTTTTTTGGTAATGACCCAAGCATCGCTTTGAGAAACCTGCCCGCTGACGCAATTGATCGGGTGGAGATCTTGGATCAGCGCTCAGATCAAAGCCGTTTGACTGGTTTTGATGACGGCAACTATACCAAAACAATCAATATTATTCTTCGATCAGATCGGAAAAACGGTTCATTCGGACGGGTTTATAGCGGCTATGGAACAGATGATCGATATGCAGCAGGTGGGAGTTTAAACTTCTTCAAGGGTGACAAGCGACTTTCTGTATTGGGACTTTTCAATAATATCAATCAACAAAATTTCTCCAGTCAAGACTTAGCCGGAGTAACGGCTAATGCTGCTGGAGGCGGAGGACAAAGAGGCTTTGGTGGCGGTGGTCCCGGTGGTGGAGGTGGTGGCGGTCGCTTTGGTGGAGGAGGAAATAATAATTTCTTCGTAGGAAATACTGGTGGTATCGTTGCTACAAATGCGATTGGCTTGAACTATTCTGACAAATGGGGTCAAAAAGTCAATTTCTCGGGTAGTTATTTTTTCAACAATACAACCAATTCACTTCGTCAAATCACCAATCGCGAAACAGTGGTGAATGAAAACCTTCGGCAGCTCTATCAGGAAAATCTGATCAATACCGTAGATAATAATAATCACCGGGCAAATGCCAGAATCGAGGCAGATATCAACGAGAAAAACTCCATAATTATTACCCCAAATATCTCTTTTCAAACCAACAGAACCTTTGGTGATCGAGACGCTTTGACTACCACAAATGCAGGTGACTCACTCTCTTCCTTGAGATCTATTTCGGATGCAGAAACCCAAGCTTTCAATATTTCAAATAATATCACTTACAGATACAAATTCGAAAAGAAAGGAAGAACTCTATCGACAGATATATTCACAGCTTGGAACAACCGAGATCAGTTTTCAACTCTTTTGGCGGCTAGTCAGGATTACCGTCGCAATATGGTCGACACTGCTGAACAGGTGACCAACTCGCTAAACAATGGCTTTAACTACCGGACGAACGTCACTTGGACTGAGCCGCTAGGCGAAAAATCCATCGGAACATTTGGCTACCAAATTGCCAACAACAAAACCAGTGCAGATCAAAAAACCAGAGTACTCAATCGTGAAAATCTTTTCACCTTAGATTCAGCACTTTCCAATGAGTTTGACAACAAATTCATCACGCAGCGACTTCGCTCAGGATATGCCTACAATAATCAAGGCTGGAACGTCAACTTAAACTTGGACTATCAAAATGCCAGATTGGATAATGAGGCGTTTTTTCCTACTCCGGGGGTTTTCGTGAGATCATTCAATAATATTCTACCTAGCGCAAATGTCAACTATCGAAATCGGGAAACCGGATTCAGTTGGAGAATGCGCTACCGCACTGACACCAGTGAACCAAGTGTAGCAGAGCTGCAGAATGTGGTCAACAACCAAAATCCGCTGAACTTGCGTGTTGGAAATCCTTCGCTAGGCCAGAGTTTCAATCACAACATCTTCCTCAACATCAGTAAAGTGAATCTGGAAAAATCCCGTACACTATTCACGTTCGCGAATTTTTCTTCCACAAATAACTTCATAGGAAACAGCACCTTCTTGGCCGTAGAGGATACCCTGATCAATGGAGAGATTCTCCTACGGCCAGGTGGTCAAATCACAAGTCCAGTTAATTTGGATGGGAACTTTAGAGCAACGCTTTTTATGACTTATGGTGCTCCGATCAAAATGATCAAATCTCAATTCAACACCAATTCCCGAATAGGCTTCAACCGAATTCCGGGAATTATCAATGGTGAAAGTAACTTGAACGATAATCTTACCCTAAGTCAGGGCATTACACTTAGCTCCAATATCAGCCAAAACGTAGACTTCTCGATCAGCACCACAGGTTCTTATAACATCGTGAACTCTTCGCTTCAGCAGAATCTGGATAATAACTTTTACCAGCAGGAGACAAATGCCCGCTTATATTTTTCATCCAAAAATGGGAAGTACTTCATGGGTAATAATGTGGCTCATTCCCTGTATTCGGGTCTTTCTGAGGGATTCAATCAAAACTTCTTCCTGTGGAATATGGAGGGAGGAATTCGCTTTGCGAAAAATAATAAGGCGGAGTTGAAAGCCGTAATTTTTGACTTGCTAAATCAAAATAACAGCATCAGCAGAACTATCTCCGATGTGGCGGTAACTGACGTATTTACCAATGTGCTTACTCGATATGGTTTGGTGACTTTCACTTATATCTTGGGCAACTTCAAGCAGCCTGAAGCTCAACCGGATCGCCCTTGGCAAATGGGGAGACCGGGCGGAGGAAGGACCTGGTAATTTTGGAAATGAAAAGGATGAAGTCAGAAATCTAAAAATGGCCCAAGTCGAAAGATTTGGGTTTTTTTATGCAAAAAAAGCAGTTGCCTCTCTTGACTTTTTAAAATATCGTTAAGATATTTTTTTAAAATTTTATTCAACCAAAAACCTTTTTTTATCAGAAACACATTTGCCCCCCCCAAGTACAAAAATCTAGGTAGATTCGGATTTTTAGGTTTTCTAGCCTTTTTGATCACTATGAATCTCCTTATGACCTCATGCGTCGAAGAACCAGAAGCACCCAAAATCGATGTCATTGAAAATGCACAGATTGCTCAAGTAAAGTCTTGGTTTGAAGAAAACAAAACCAAGCTGAGACTCCCAGAAAGGGGATCTAATTTTCGGTCAGAGTCTCAGGAATTGATCCTCCCATTTTTTGAAAAAGAACCCGATTGGGATAAGTTTCACCACTATTACTTTCCGGATGGACGGGAGGTGTTTGAAATAAATTTGGAAAATAAGCAAGTTTATATCCCCACACCCGAATCGAAGGATGTAGAGGAAGAATTTGCAGAACGGGTTATCCAAAATTTTCTTTTTGTAAAACATCGTACTGAAAACAGGTTTGATCCGCTCATTGTCAGATACTATCCTGACGAGGAGACTTCCAAGCGAAATTTTAAGGCGATCAACTACCAGATGATTGATGAGAAGTGGAGTGGGTGGATAGACCTATTCACTTATGATGAGCATTATTTTATTGGCTTTCAAATAGAAAAGGGACAAATTACCAATACTAGAAAATTCACTAAAAATGCCCCAAACGGTAAATTTTACATTGGAAAAGAAAATATGGATGTTAGGTGTAAAATTGTAGAGACAGTTTGGGTTAATGTGACTATAGCGGGAGATGTGATGACTATCACAAGTTTGGAAAGCACACTAAGCCAATTTTGCACCGTGGGAGGAAGTGAATCTTATACCTCAGGCGGCGGATCTTACAGTTACGGTGGTGATTCATATTCAAGCAGTGGAGGATATGCTGGTGCTGGCTCTTATTCAGGGTATAATCCACCGGAAGTACCGATGCCAATGTTGAGAATTTATATAGATTATTCAATATCCACCGATCCTAGACTTTCATGCATTGTTAACAAATTATCAATGAATGCTTTTGTAACCAGTATTGCAGATTTCACAAAAACCAAAGATTCCCAACAGAATTCTATAATTAAATTAGGCCCATTAGGTCTTGACAGGACTGGCCAAACTCAAAGCCGAAATGGTATACAGGAAATTACAATAAATTCTAACACGTTAAATCGACCGGATTTATTAATTGCCAAAACAATAATTCATGAATTAGTTCATGCCGAAATAAATGTAGCATTAAGAAACAATGGGCAAACAGTTTTAGATAATAATTTCGCAGCCAATTTTGATAAATTCATCAATGTAATGTATGGAACAGACAATACTCAAGGAGATCTGCATCATAAATATATGGCTGAGAATCTTCTGTACATAATGGGAACAGCTTTGATGGATGTTCACAAAAATCATTTCCCGGAAGATTTTCAAAAATTTAACGACTTTATGAAATTAAATGGTTCTCCAAAAGGCGTTTCTACTGATTTTTATGTTAATCAATTTTGGCAAGGCTTAGAAGGTACTCTTGCTTTTAATCAAATGAAATCTATAACAACTAATCCACCTATAAAGTCTCCATTTCAGCAATATTCAGATGATATTAGAGATGCTAATTATTTGACAAAGCCATGTGGAAATTAATATTCATTCTTTCAGCAATTCTTCTTTTTCTTTCGCCCAAAAAAGAAGAATCATTTTACATTATCGTAGATGATTGTAGAAATTGGAGAATAGGAACTCCGGGTAAACTTCAAGACCAGTTTTCTTTTTATAAGCAAACCGAAAATAACCGATTGATTATTATTGGCCATGGATGGATAGAACCTAGCGCAAAGTTGTCAACTGAAAAGATTGCAATATCTCAAATTATGGAGAAGAAACCGATTTATACCTCTACCCTTGATGATGAGGCGTGGTTCCGAATACTTCAAGATTCAAATCGGAAGCTCTTCATCCTTAGGCCTGATGATTTTTGTTCGGGAAAAAGATTTGTATTCAATCAAGAGTTTACTTTATATGAAGCAATAATATCCATAACTAGAAGCGAATAAAAAAATACATTTGAAAAACAAAAAAGCCCAAATATTTCAGTTTGGGCTTTTTTAAGTATAACGCTATCCACAGAGTGAATCACGCCATTTGATTGCCATACGTCGGCAATGGTTACTTTAGACTGTCCTCCGTTTGCATCTGTGATGTAGAGGTCATTGCAAATTGTAAGATTTGGTTTTTTTTTAATTAAGAAGTATAGGTCTCTCTTGACTTTTAAAGAAATCGTTTGGATATTTTCTTAAAATTTTTCCAACCAAAAAACCCTTTTTTATGACAAGCACATTTGCCCCCCATGATTCAATTTTCTAAAAAAGATTATTTATGGCTGAGTTTTCTACAAGGCGTTATCAAATTTGCTTAGCAAAAGTGTGCATTTAAAATAAAGAATGAATTTAGAGTTAATCGACCAAATTGGGATAAAGTGAAGGAAGCATTGGATTCAAACAGCCCAATTCCAATAAACTGTAATTAAAATGCTCCATATATTAAAATTTTTGACCGGATTCATTCTTTGTCTATTGGTATTCAGTTTGACAACTAGTATTTTGGCCAATTTGAGTTCCTTTAATAAACTAAGCCTTGGAGGCCATTATGGTGCATTTTACATCTTCATTATGTTTAGTCCCTCGATGCTTGGATATTATTGCATCCATTATTTGGTACAATATTTTAAACCTGAATGGAATAGACGACCCAGATATGCCCTGATATATATGGCTATTGGAGTTAGTTATACCTATGTATTTGGATTTTTAATACCGATTATCGGTCTTATTTCGTCTAGTAAAAATGTCATTTATCAATTCATTGGAATATCTATAGCTAGTGGGGTTACCTATTGGGTGCTTAGGGATTCATTTGAGAAATAGATCTTTTCGGAATATAGAATTATGGCTTTGAATTGGACTGAAAACCTTTGCGATCTTTTTATAAACCCGCTTGAATCACTTCAACTGGGTTTGGAATTTAAAAAAAAACTGTTTGGATTCTTGTTGAAAAAATGGCAACGGTATTGAAAGAAATTCATCCTTTCTTAGGCGCTAGTGAATTTTATTCCGCCACTGCAGATGCCTGGCGAAGGGGTATTATTGATCCAGTTTTTTACACTGCAATGGCATGGTCTAAGTACAACTCAGGAATAGAAAAATCATCCAAATATAGCCGAGTATAAAAGACTCCAAGATCTTGACAATAAATTAACCAAAACGTGCTTAGAATGAAGACGACTAGTGATTTTATTTTGTTTTCTCTGGTAACTTTAATTTTGTTTTCTTGTGAATTTTCTCAAAAGGAAAAGTCATTTATGGATAGATCAAATTCCTTTGCTTACTCAGGAGACACTCTGTTGATAATATTTAATAATGAAGATACTTTCTCATTTAAAAGAAAAGAATTGTTACAAAACAAGACATATATTCATTACAGAAAATATTTCAAGGAATCTCCCGATTTGATTATTAATATTGGACATTATCCCGATCAAACTCTTATAAAACTTTTACCAGAGGATTTAAGTAGATATCCGATATTATATGATTCAAATACTACTTTCAATACCTGGGCAAACCAAAGTTATGATACTTATTTCTTTATAGAAAAACACGAATTATTTCATTCGCTTTCAGACAGTCTTCAGTTCCTGGAAGTTTCTTTCAGTGCTAAAGGTGAAATTTAAACTATGAATTGCTTAAGGTAAATCAAATACAAAAATTAGAATTATATAAAAGCGAATAGCCCAAATCAATCGACTTGGGCTATTTTTATTTAATAACAATGTCTTTCAATTACATCTTAGGAAGCACTACGCTATCCACAGAGTGAATCACGCCGTTTGACTGCCATACGTCGGCAATGGTTACTTTAGACTGTCCTCCGTTTGCATCTGTGATGTACAGGTCATTGCCTTTCATCCAAGCAGTGATCGTTCCACCTTGTACAGTTGTCAAAGTTGCTTTGCCGTTTCCGGCTTTGATCGCAGCAGCGATTTCTTTGGATCCCATTTTTCCGGCTACCACGTGGTAAGTCAATACTGCTTGCAATTGCGCTTTGTTCTCTTCTTTTAAAAGTGTCTCAACTGTTCCCGCTGGAAGTTTTGCGAAAGCAGAATTCTCAGGAGCGAAAACTGTAAATGGACCTGCGCTCTGTAAAGTTTCTACCAAACCAGCTGCCTGAACAGCCGCAACTAGGGTAGTATGATCTGCAGAATTAACCGCATTTTCCACGATGTTTTTAGAAGGGTACATTGGCGCACCACCCACTTCTACTGTTTTTTCCATTTGACCAAAAGCAGCATTAGCTGAAAGGAATACGAAGGCTGCGAAAGCCATTTTGAATAATTTGTTCATGTTTTTATTGTTTTGGTTTTTTCTAATATGGATGCACTTACGTGTCAGATTTCAGAGGTGGATTGAATGGGGGTCGGATTTTTTTGAGGAATTCGAAAAGGACTGGAGATTACATGTAGGGAAATCGCATTTACGATTTTCTATAAAAATGATATCACCCCGTTGGGGTTATCCTACTTAATAGACACGTTTAAAGCTATAATCCTGTCATCCCTACGGGATTTAAAAGCCAGTATGGCTGGAATTATTATAGAATAGATGGGCTGTAAATTCATTTAAACCCCGAAAGGGGTGATATAAATTTCAAAATCGATTTTCCAGTTTACCCGGTGACTTTTGCTCCCCAAAGCTCAAAATTGATAGCTTTGTGGCTGGATTAATTTGCAGTCATGTACCAAGAGAAAATCGAAGCGATCAAAGCAGCAATAGCAGCGGCTGATGCGACTACCCCTGACCAACTTGAAGCGTATCGAATGGAGTTTATCTCCAAAAAAAGTGTCGTCGGGGAGCTTTTTGCAGCGATGGGCCAAATTCCCAATGAGGAAAAACGGACTTACGGTCAAGTGGTCAACAGTGTAAAGCAGTTGGCTGAGGAGAAGTTTCAGGAGTTGATCGAGAAGGTAGCTTCATCTAATAAGAAGTCAAAATCTGCAGACATTGACCTGACTTTGCCGCCGTCCAATTATCCTTTGGGAGGAATTCATCCGCTTACTGCAACCCGTCAGCGGATTATCGAGATCTTTGAACGGATCGGTTTCAACCTTTCCGAAGGGCCTGAGATCGAAGACGATTGGCATAACTTTACGGCACTTAATTTTCCTGAAAATCACCCTGCACGCGAGATGCAGGATACTTTTTTCATTGAGAAAAATCCCGATATCGCACTTCGTACGCACACTTCATCCGTGCAGGTGCGGGTGATGGAAAACCAAAAGCCTCCGATTCGGACGCTTTCTCCGGGACGAGTTTATAGAAACGAAGCCATCTCAGCTCGTGCACATTGTATTTTCCACCAAGTGGAAGGACTTTATGTGGATGAAAATGTGGGTTTTGCAGATTTGAAAAATACCCTTTATCATTTTGCCAAGGAGATGTTTGGCAAAGAGACCAAAGTGCGATTCCGGCCTTCCTTCTTTCCATTCACCGAACCAAGTGCAGAGATCGATATTTCCTGCCTGATCTGTGGTGGAAAAGGCTGCAATGTATGCAAAGGAAGCGGCTGGGTAGAGATCGGAGGAAGCGGAATGGTCGATCCAAATGTCCTCGAAAACTGTGGAATTGACTCGAAAAAATATACAGGATTTGCCTTTGGAATGGGAATCGAGCGAATAGCGATGCTCAAATATCAGATCAAGGATTTGCGACTATTTACGGAAAACGATGTTCGGTTCCTGAGTCAATTCAGGCCGCTGTTATAGAGAAATTAGAAAGCTGATCGGAAGATTGGCTTTTTTTTATAATTTTTCCCGCTGATTTACGGAGATTAAATTCGCTGATTAGCGCTGATTTTTGATTGTTTTAAATAGATTGATAATCATACCTTAACCTTATGAAATCGAGCATGACCCTGTTGGTGTCATACAGAGGGATGCCCCGATAACCCCGATAGCTATCGGGGGGGAATGCATGCGAAGATTCCACCTGCCTGCCGACAGGCAGGTATGGCCTTTAAAAATCAAATTATTAACACATGAAAATCAAATTCCAAAATGGTTTGCCAGATCCTTCAAAAGAAGAAATTCTAAAAAATATTAAGTCCGGGCTGAAGGAAGTAAAAGAACATGAAGCCGGAAAAATTAAGCTTAAGGAGGCAAGAGAATTTTTGAATGAACTGAAATAGTTGATGTCTGCGATTTGCTAGGTTCAGGAAAGTGTTCTTGATCCATTCAAGCGAAAAATCAGCGAACATCCGCGACCTTTTCAGCGCTCATCTGCGGGAAACAAACATTATAATCCAGACTGATCGAGAGATTGGATTTTTTAGTTCCCACAGATCAACAAGGATAAGGGCACAGATTTACACTGATAATTATAAAGAAAAAATCTGTGTAGATCTGGTGCGCCACGAGGCGTGTGTGTTATAAATTAACTTAAAAACCTAGGAAGATGAAAGTTCTTTCCAGCCAAAT
>NZ_JBKBKZ010000041.1:0-40128 GCF_046296635.1 Algoriphagus sp.
AACTAACGGACACCGAGCGAAGTCGAGGTGAAACTTAATAAAATTTGGCTACTGGCAGAATTGCGGATATACATATTAAAAAATATGATTGTCCGATTTTCCACCGTTAGGTGAATTTTATTTTGGTTACAGGTCGGGGGTTGGAAGACCGAAGACCGAAGATGACAGAAAACTACCCTCAAATTAAACGAGGACCATAATCTTTTTCAAGATTTTTTAAAAAACTATATCTCACGATCGAAGGAAGCCTATTTCGCGCGGCCTATCTCGTGCAGCATATTTCGCGTAGTATATCTCTCGACCGTAGAGAGTAATATCTCGCGCAGCCTATTTCACCTCAACGCAGGAGAGGTATATTTCACGACCGCAGGGAGTTGTATTTCGCAAAGCCTATTTCGCGTAGCATATATCTCCATCTTTATTTTTTCCATTTCAGGATTTCTTCGTCACTAAACCCCACAACTACATCCTCTACTTTTCCATTTTCATCAATCAAATAAAAGGTGGGATAGCCAGCAACGCCATAGGCTTTTCCTACTTCTTCAGCATTTACAAGAACAGGAAAAGGAATTGACACTTTGGCTCGGTACTTATCCATTTTTTCTTTTGAGTCCACCGGGTTGAGGTATAGCGGGACGATATTTTCCGCAAACTGGTAATCGGGTCTGTTGAATTGATCTATGGCAATTTTGCACCAGCCGCAATGGATCATGGAGAAATCCAGCAACACTTTCTTCCCTCGTAATTCGGATAGTTTTACACGGTCTCCTTTTTCGTCAGTCAGTTCGAAATCTGGAGCTAGTTCACCTTTCTTCAAAACATCTGAGGCAACGGGATCTTTTTGACCCCATTGCTTAGATATATAGCCAGAAGGCACATCATAGACCAATTTCTCTCCCAAATCAGCAAAAATATAATCCGAATATTTCACTTCAATAAACTGACTTTTCTTCCCATCATGAAATAATCTGCGGGAGTAATGATCCACTACTTCGTTTGAAGGGTTAATGAAAATATGGTTTTTTAGCAGCACTTTTTTGTCCGTGATGGTCGTATCCATTTCTATCCAGAGATATTCCTTGTAAGTTTTTCCAGCGATGGCAGTATCCCCCAAATAGCTCCAAGGGCCATTCTTAAATAATCCTACAGGACTGAAGCTGAGAAAAGAATTGGATTCAAGCATTGCCGAAACTTCTGATTCTGGATAATATGTGACTGTGCTGTCTTTATCGGAAATACTGGCTAGAACCCCATCGATGTAGGTAAATGCGAAATTGTCTCTCGTTCCAACAAAATCAAAACCCAAATCCACCTCCAAATTTTTCTGAAGGATAAGGCCCTTGGAAATAGTATCAATGTCACCCAAATTAGGATCCTCCCAAAGCATAATATGATTGAAAGAAAGTCGATTTGCCGATAAAACTTTCTCCTTTGCCCCTTCAAATACCTCCTGTTGAGACTTTGCTGGATCGCAGGAAACAATAAAAAAAGCTAACAACAAACTCGGAATGAAGTATCTACACATGATCAAAGAATTTAGTGAAATCAAAATTAGTTAAAATAAATTATCTGATTATGGGCTATTCTGACAGTAAGCAAATTTATTAGCTCTTTGGGCCGGATGTCGGGTGCCCGATGTCCGATGATACCTAACATTTGGTGTTTTCAGATAATTTTAAGTCTATTCAAATGCTACTGCCAAAGTTCCGTGTATAAATTACAAATAATATGAATGTTCGGAATTTTGCCAGTTGGCAAACTTTCCACCAGGTTATTGGCTAAATACTTCGACTTTTCACTACGCCACAGGTGCACAGGCGCGGCGGGCAAGCTACTCAATACAAGCGACCGACGACACGATGCCTATCCCTCACATCGACGAAGGAGAGGTATATTTTGCGACCGAAGGGAGCTTATCTTGCGAAGCGTATTTCGTGTAGCATATTTTGCGAGCGAAGGGAGCCTATTTAGCATCGACGAAGGAGATGCCTATCTCACGACCAAAGGGAGTCTATTTCACGACCGCGGGGAGCATATCTCGCGTAGCCTATTTCGCGTAGCCTATCTCACGACCGAAGGGAGTCTATCTTGCGACCGCAGAGAGCATATCTCTATCATTTTATTTTTCCTCAGATCCATTCCTTATTTTTGTGACCTATGATTTCTGAGAAAAAAAGAAAATTCTTCCTGATCCTGTTGATCGGCGGTTCGGTGTTAGCTATTTCGCTGACGTTCTATTTCTACCAACTATTTTTCAGTCCAAATACCATGGTGGACTCTGACCGGGTATATATGCTCAAAATACCAAGTAACGGTGTCTTTAAGCAAGTTTCGAAGCAATTGTATGATGAACGAGTGATCAATGATGCCATCAGTTTTGCATTTGTCAGCAAAATATTAGGCTATCAGGATAACTTGAAGCCTGGTTTATATAAAGTCGAACCGAAAATGACCAACCTTCAATTGGTAAAAATGCTCAAATCAGGCGCTCAAGTTCCAGTGAAGGTCACGTTCAATAATATCCGAACAAAAGAAGATCTGGCAGAAAAAATCACGGCGAATCTCGAAGTAACTCCCGATCAATTTCTTCACCTTATTCAGGACTCGGTTTATATCCGGAAGTTTGATTTTGAGGAGGAGACCATTATGAGCATGTTTGTGCCAAATACCTATGAGTTTTGGTGGAACACCAGTCCGGAGGCACTTTTTGACAGAATGTATAAAGAATATCAAACCTTCTGGACCGAGGAGCGAAAGCAAAAGGCACAAGCCTTGGGACTTTCTCAAAAGCAGGTCAGCACACTAGCTTCCATCGTACAGGCAGAAAGTCAGAAATCAGACGAACGCCCAAAAATTGCCGGAGTCTATCTCAACAGAATGGATATCGGCATGGCACTTCAGGCGGATCCGACTTTAGTGTATGCTACAGGAGATTTTACCTTAAAGCGCATATTGAATATTCACAAAGAAATTGACAGTCCTTACAACACCTATAAGTACACTGGGCTACCTCCTGGACCAATTAACCTACCGGATGTCAACTCGCTAAATGCGGTTTTGAATGCGGAAAAGCATAATTACCTCTATTTCTGCGCGAAAGAGGACTTTTCAGGTTATCATGCTTTCGCTGTCAATTATTCAGATCACATGGACAATGCGAGACGCTATCAGCGTGCATTGAACGCCGCCAAAATCTTCTGATATGTTCATCGCCGAAACTCAGATTCGCGTACGCTATGCAGAAACTGATCAAATGGGGTATGTTTATTATGGCAATTACGCCATGTATTTCGAAGTGGCGCGGGTAGAAGCAATGCGATCGGCGAGTTTTTCCTATCGGGAAATGGAAGAAAACGGGGTGATGATGCCCGTATTGGAAAGTCACATTCATTACCTTAAACCGGGAAAATATGATGAACTTTTGACTATCAAAACGATTATACCCGAACTGCCGGGGGTAAGGATCAGATTTGAATATCAGGTCTTTAATGAATCCAACGAATTGATCACGGAAGGATGGACGACTTTGGCTTTTCTCAAAAAAGATAGCCATCAACCAACCCGACCACCAAAGAATTTGTTAGATTTATTGAAACCCTTTTTTTAAGTAAAACTTAATACTGTGGTAAACAAGAAACTATTCAAATGGAGATTGCGATTTCAGCTGAAAGCAAGGCATTTGAAAAAAATCCATTTTGGCTACCCTGACAAAAATCTTTATGATGTAATCCGGATTTTTATTCAACAGCTCAAGAAGGATGACATCGCTGAACGGGCAGGTTCCATGGCCTTCAGCTACACGATTGCCCTTTTCCCATTGCTTCTTTTTTTACTAAACCTAGTTCCATACCTCCAGGACTTTTTTCCGGTGGTTACAACAGAAAATATCTTTGGATTTGTACAAACGGTAATGCCTGAGGGCATGTATGAAAACATTAGTTCCACGCTAATGGACATTGTATCCAAACCTCGGCAAAGCTTGCTTTCATTCGGTTTCTTTTTCGCACTTTTTGCCTCGACACAGGGTGTCATGTCCATGATGGCTTCCTTTAATTCTGTTTATCGAACGAAGGAAAATCGAGGGTTTCTAAAATCCCGGATCATAGCCGTAAGTATCGTTTTCGCATTAGTGCTGACCATTTTTACCGCCAGCACAGTAATGATTCTTGGGGGTATGTTGATTAATGCACTGGATGATCTGCAGGTTTTTAATACAAATTTCATGATTTTTCTATTCAATACTTTCAAGTTTCTAATCCTGCTATTCGTCTTTTATATTACCTCAGCATTTATTTTCCGACTTGCTCCTGCAGTGCATGATAAATGGAATTTTTTCTCCGTAGGGGCACAACTGTCCGGCTTATTGATCACGATGGCATTTTATGCTTTCATTTTTTACTTGGACAATTTTGCCAGCTATAACAAACTTTACGGTTCTATCGGGACATTTATCGCTTTGATGCTTTGGTTGTGGATCACATCTTTGATCGTATTGGTTTGTTTTGAGGTGAATGTGAGTTTTGATTTGGCCGAAGAAAAACAGCGAGAACGTGAAAATCGTCGAAAAATATTGGAAGAGTCCCAATCAACAAAGGTTACATCAGCTTGATCGGAGTTCAGCTGCTTAAAAAAGCTTCAGCTTTTTAACTTTGTGGTCTTGAAAAGGATCGATTCGAATAAAGCCTTGAAAGTTCGAAAAGAGATTGATACTGAATTTTTACTCTTTCTTTGCGTAATCTTTGCGGTTAAAAAAATTCTGAAAAGTAGGGTAGTATTGGAGTAGACTGATACTTGGTTTTTCCTTTTTTGAAAATAACCTCATTGGTATATATCTTAGTTGAAATTTTGGCATTGGTGCTCTCGAGGACAATCAGATAAAATATCTCAATTCAAAAAATCCACTTTCATGACACAAAAAATAATACTCGGCAACCTACTTTTTTTCCTCATC
Organism: Algoriphagus sp.; assembly: GCF_046296635.1. Taxonomy (GTDB): domain Bacteria; phylum Bacteroidota; class Bacteroidia; order Cytophagales; family Cyclobacteriaceae; genus Algoriphagus. Next base: position 4,952 of record NZ_JBKBKZ010000041.1, read on the forward strand.
CTTCTGCTTGGATGCAGCAAACCTGAACCCAAAATCATCGAAGATTCAGAAATCAACGCTTGGTTTGATACTGAGTATGAAGAGCTACTACAGATGAGCCCACTTCAATTGACCACCCAAGGCAGAAAAGACCGATACGGAGAAATCGATGACATGAGCGAAGCTGCAGAAGATAAGCGCTTGGCTTGGATGGAGGAAAGTGTAAAAGAAATGGAGTCGAAATTTGACTACAATCTTCTCAGCCCACAAGCCAAAGTATCCTATGACCTTTGGAAATACCAATATGAAATGGAAAAAGGGGATGTGCAGTTCCGCAGAATGAATTATGTCTTCAATCAAATGGGCGGAATACACACCATGATTCCAACAATGCTGATTAATTTCCATAAGGTAGATGAAGCAACGGACATGGAAGCGCTAATCTCTCGAATCAAAGAATCCGGCAGAGCAATTGAACAACTTTTGGAACGTGCTAAACTTCAGACAGCGGCTGGTGTCCGACCGCCCAAGTTTGCCTATGAATATGTCATTCAACAATCCAATGCGTTGATTCAAGGCCAACCTTTTACCTCTGGAAAAGACAATGCTGCACTTTGGACAGATGCCTTGGGGAAAATCGAGAAACTTGAAAAAGACGGGAAAATCACAGCTGAAAAAGCAGAGGAATTTAGAACAGGTACAAAAGAAGCTTTGCTCAACGAATTCAAACCAGCTTATGAGGAATTGATAACTTGGCTTGAATCCGAACTTCCAAATCTTGAAGAAAAACCGACCGGGTTGAGCCGGCATGAAATGGGAAATGCCCTCTATGCACACAAACTCAAGTCCTCTACTACTACCAGTTTGACTGCTGATGAAATCCATCAGATTGGTTTGAATGAGGTGAAGAGGATTCAGCAGGAAATGCTTGCGATCAAAGATCAGGTCGGGTTTAAAGGAGATCTCAAGGAGTTTTTCAAATTCGTCAACAGTGATCCCCAGTTCTTCTTCCCAAATACGGACGAAGGCAGACAAGCCTATTTGGACGAGTCCACGGCCTATTTGGATGCCATCAAGTCCAAATTGCCGGATTATTTTGGAATACTTCCCAAAGCTGATTTGGAGGTGAGACGTGTTGAAGCCTTCCGTGAACAACCGGGAGCACCTCAGCATTATAATCAGGGAACTCCTGATGGATCCCGTCCGGGAACCTATTATGTCCACCTTTCGGATATGAATGCAATGCCGAAATCCACCATGGAGGGTGTCGCTTATCATGAAGGAAGTCCTGGTCATCACATGCAGATTTCCATCGCTCAGGAGCTTGAATCCGTCCCAAAATTCCGAACTCAGATGGGTTTCAACGCCTATGTAGAAGGTTGGGCCTTGTATTCTGAAGCCTTGGCCAAAGAAATGGGGGGCTATCAAAACCCTTACTATGACTTTGGGCGCTTGGTCAATGAAATCTGGCGTGCAATCCGCCTCGTGACTGACACAGGCCTTCACGCCAAAGGATGGACAGAAGCAGATGCGATCAAATACTTCTCAGAAAACTCCTCCATCGCTCCAGGAGCCATCCAAGCGGAGGTTCGCCGCTACATGGTGATCCCCGGTCAGGCCACAGGCTATAAAATCGGGATGCTGAAAATCCAAGAACTGCGAAAACTTGCCGAGACAGAATTGGGAGAAAAGTTCGATCTAAAGGCCTTCCACGATACCGTTTTGGGGGGAGGAGCTTTGCCATTGGATATTTTGGAGAAGGTGGTGAAGGAGTGGATTGAGGAGGAGAAGGGAAATTAGGAAATTGGGAGGTTATTAAAGGGTTCTCATTGTTCTCATTGTTGTCAGTTGTCGTTAGGAGGTTGGTAAGTTGGTAAGTTGGAGTTTTGTAAGTGGTAAAGTGTAAGAGGTAAGTGGGTATGTGTGTCAGGCAGAGCAGTTTGTCCGCCGCGCCTGTGGCGTAGTGGAGAGTCGAAACCGGTTGGAGTGATAAGTAGGCAGATTGAAGTCAGAAAGCTAAAGTCAGAAAGCTGAAAAGATGCAGTATGCAGATTGAAGTTGGGAGGTTTGGAAGTTGGGAAGTGGGAGGCTTGTGAGTGGTAAAGGGTAAGAGGTAAGTGGTTTTTGTCAGGTTGAGCGTAGTCGAAACCGGTTGGAGTGATCAGTTGGCAGATAAGTCAGAAAGCTAAAGTCAGAAAGCTGAAAGAATCGTAGAAAGTTGGAGGTTTGTAAGTGGTAAAGGGTGAGAGGTAAGTGGATAGTAGTTTTCAGTCGCAGTAGGGAGTTTGTCAGGTTGAGCGTAGTCGAAACCAGTTGGAGTGATCAGTTTTCAGTCGCAGTAGGCAGATTTAAGTCAGAAAGCTGAAGTAAGAAAGCTGAAATCCCAGACAGCAAATCAAAAAGACTCTTCAATTATCCAGATTGTGAAAAAAATTTAACCCATAAAAATCAGACACTTAAAAGAAAAAGTGGGTGAGTTGATTGGATAAAAACAGAATCCCCTTACTTTTGCGATCTCGAAAAGAGAGATCACAGCACAGAGGAGTGGCAGAGTGCTTCCCGATATTCATCGGGACGGCGGTCTTTTAACAACTCGAATCAAATTAGAGGAGTGGCAGAGTGGTCGATCGCGGCGGTCTTGAAAACCGTTGTACCGTGAGGTACCGGGGGTTCGAATCCCTCCTCCTCTGCAAAAGAAAAACCTTTCTGCGTAAGCGGAAGGGTTTTTTGCTTTTATGTTGCCAAGCAAGCTTGAGCAACAAAAAAAGCAAAAAACCAAAACGAACGAAGTGAGTAGTTTTTCTTTTGCAATCCCCCCAAAACGGGATCGACGTAGTCAATCCCTCCTCCCGTATAGCTGTCAGGAATGGCCCCTTGCTAAAACACTTCCCCGCAGCGGGCTATTTCTAAATGCAAAGTCCTCATCTCATTTTTAGACTTCCCTACCCCAACAGTGTTCACCCAAGCTGAATAAAAGAAGTCCGGTAAATCCTCCCGCTGTAAGGACCCTCTGAGTCACCAACTCCTGCATAAATCACCAACTCTCCATCCAGACCTCTAAGATGATTTATAACCTCGTTTGGCAAATGAGGAATGGAAAGGTCCTCTTTGATTAGGAATCTCATCAACTCGTAATTGGTGTAGATATAATCAGTGGGATCAAACTTGAAAAACGTCACCGGAACCTCACGTTCTGAGATCTCACGATCATTGATTTGAGTGAAGGTATCGTAGTTCAGTTTCTTACCCCAATAACTCACCAATACACAAGCATCAAAACCTATGGCAATAAAATGCCGCTTTGGATTTTTACTGTTAACTGAAGAGGCTGAAATTGTCATGGATAAAGGATTGAATGGGAAATTGATTCATAAAAGATCATAGATCCGAGGAGTCTAAGTTTCTGGAAATATATTTTTCCATTTTGGATTTGCCATTTCATTTCAGATCTAATAAAAAAATTCTCCCGGTTTTCGGGAGGATTAGAAGTTTATGGAAATAAAATTGTAGGAACATTAGTAGGACGGTTGCCAACTGGATGAAATTCCTGATCGATAGTCGGACATTTTATTTTTAGATGAATTCTATAGACTTTTAGAAATTTAAGTAAATCCACAAAATCTTTAGAAAGCCCAATTGTATTAATTTTCAAGGAAAACTTTACAAAGGTTTCAAGATACTCAAGAAGTTCTTTGGTAATTTCTCCTTGGCCACCAATACTATTTGCATCAAACGTAATAGGGGTAAAAAACAAACTTCCAGGAGTAAAAATTGCTTTCTGAGAATTTACGGATTGACGAAATAAATTAGGGGTTTTAGAAAATTTAAGCAAATAATCTAATCCTCCCTTCTTTTCTCCAGGAGGTAATCCAGAAATCATGGTAATTGGGTCAGAAAAAAACTTTTTATCATTTAAATAGTGAATATCAGTAGTATATGCAGTATCTGGATAATGTTTAGAGGACAGCTTTACTCTTTTAATAAAATCGGAAGATGTCCCTCTCTTGTTTCGAAGAAAATAATCAGAAAAAATCGTTTAGGTGGTGTAGGGTGAATTAACATCACAAATATGCCTCTGAACTCGTTTTGAGATAGATTTCAAAGTTTTTCCACTTCCAGTTTGACCAACGTAATATGGTAGAATTCTTCCCTTCGCATTTTTTATCCCTAAAATATAAATTCCAAAACTTCCATAATCCTTTGCAAGATTTTCAGCCGTTGTGTCAATCCAGCAATGATTTGCTTCTAGCGTAATCTGTCTCATAAATTTCAGTGGTTTGGTTAGTTATTTTTAATTTTTCGGTAAATCAAATTCAGCTCTGATAGCATATGGGCAAGCATGGAAATCATGGTGATTTCGAAACCCAATCCCAAAAAAATCATGAGGTAAAAGCCGATAAAAAAGGCGTTATGCAAAATACGAGTTTCCATTATTTTCCCAAATTATATAGTACAAATATCTTTTTAATCCTCAGGAATTCTTTGCTAATATGCCTTTCATGTTTGAAAATGACATTTTGTAGCTTGGCAGGTCCAACCGCTAAAATCTAACCTTTAGAATTAAGTTCTCTGACACCGGATTGTATTTGATTCTTAACCTGCAAATTTTCCTTCCGCGTCCCTCCTACTCAATGTCCTTGATGAAAGAATGATACAAAGAAATGCCCCACAAAGACAAAACATGTCTGAGCCTAATTATTTTTTTATGATTGTTCGGAATTTTGCGCGTAGGTTGTTTAGGACGAAAAATTTAAAAATCCCCCTAGCCCCCTTATGAAGGGGGAATTGGCGCAACCCAGCAACAGTCCTTCATTTTACTTGGCTACGTGCAGAAAACTGCAACAAAGATTTTTTTGACTAAGACATATTTTGGCTGACCCTCCCCTTTCTTTTGTAAATCAAATAATTTCTACTCCTATGGACTCTTCTGCAATTCAGCTCAAGCAACAAGAACTTGAGCTACTCAAACAACATCTCAAATCCCAATTCTTTGGTCTGGATGAGGTCATCGATCAAGTCGTTACCAGTATGGCTTCTTGGTACATCTTTCCTGAAAACCAAAAACGACCCCTCATCATCAATCTTTGGGGAATGACCGGAGTGGGCAAATCTGACTTGGTGCGACAGATTGTGAAATATCTCCAGTTTGAAGCACAATTCTTCCAGTTTGACCTGGGTGAATTGGGGCATGGTCCAATGGGAAATCCCCGTGCCATACTCTCCGAAACTTACCAGTTCAAAGGACCGGAGCCTCGTGTAATCCTCTTGGATGAATTTCAACTGGGCAGAACGATCACTCGCATGGGAGAAGAAATTCCACACAAGGAACTTCGTGTCATTTGGCAACTTTTGGACAATGGGAAAATTGATCATATCGAGCAGATGATCGCCGGAAGACGAAACCTCAACTCGGTCTTATACAAATTTGATTACTGGGTCAGCCAAGGAATGACCATCCATCAAGGAATGGTAGCTTCCAATTACTTTGGATATTTTGAAGAGGATGATGATGAGTCGGACGAAGTTGAGGAAACGACCGAGAATGAAGCTCGTTTTATTTTTGACAAACGAAGACTAAAAGCCATTCTGGAAATCAACAAATCCCGTTTCGAAAATATCCATGAGCTTCGAAAACATGTCAAAACCTTGAACACCCTGGAGATCAGAAAACTCCTAATGGACAGTCTTGCAAATACGCTTAAGCCTTCCGAGCAGGACTTTTCTCAAACCTTGATATTTGTTGTGGGAAATTTGGATGAGGCTTATCCTTTTGCCAAGGATCAATCACCGGACATTTCCCCGGACAAATTTTACAAATTGACCAAAGAGATCAAATTGCCGGATATCAAAAGCGCACTGTCAAAGCGCTTCAGACCTGAGCAAATCTCGAGACTCGGCAATAATCACATCATTTATCCTTCTTTGAATGAATATGCCTACCGAGCCATCATTGCATCTGAACTCCTGAATATTTCAACGAATTATTTTGCAAAAACTCAGGCCAAGCTCCTCTTCGGTCCTGAAATAATTGAATGGATCTTTCAAGAAGGTGTCGTACCTACTCAAGGTGTCCGACCCCTCAAGTCCACCATCAAGTATGGCATCGAGGATTTGATTCCAATGATTCTCTTGGAGCATTTCAAATTAGAGTGCGCAATCACCAAGGTGGAAGCAAACTATCGCAATGGTCTATCTATCTGCTTCAAACAGGGTGAAGAGTTGCGCTTTGAAAAAACCTTTCCGCTAACCCAGAAAGTACGGCACCTGAAGGAAAGTCGAAAGGATGACCTTCAGGCAGTGGTGGCTGTTCATGAGTCAGGACATGCCATTGTACACATGTCCCTTTTCTCAAATTTACCAGACAAAATCAGCTCCGTCGCAGCAGGATCGGATAAGGCCGGATTTATCACACATGATCTTGAAATAATCCGAAATCCGACGAATCTCCTTCAGTCTATCGCTGTATTCTTATCCGGATTTTTGGCAGAAAAGGAACTTTTCGGGTTTGATATGGTCTCAATTGGTTCCTCTGGAGATTTTGAAAGGGCAACAGAATTGGCTATGGAACATTTTAAGGAAAGCGGGTTTTCAGGCCAATTGATTCGAATCACTCCTACTGCGGATCATTTTGAAAACCACTATCACAATATCGAACCTATTGAAGAGAAAGTCATGAAGTTCATGAGGGGTGCACAGGATCTTGCCGCGAAAATATTGAAAAGGGAACGAGCTCTATTGGTTGAAATGTCCAAATATTTGGCTGATCATGCTACCATGGAGCAAGAGATTCTGTCCCAACTTGTTCAAGAGTTTGGAACCTATGAATTGGAGGCAGAATTAAAAACCAAGAAATCCGGGTATAGACACCTGCTTTTCGCTGTCAATGAATTAGCTGACGTCTATCAATAGTGAAATTTTAGATTGGGGTTAGTTCTGATTTGGCTTAGCAGCTCATACTGATTTGACAAAAGGGGATGGAATTAAAGCAGCCTTGCTCCTTCCTTCCCTTTCTTGTTTAGTTAGTAGTCAGCGTGATTCAGCTTGGAAACACCGGGCCTGCCTTCCGTCAATTAAGCATTCGGAGCCGTTCTCTTCCAGCTAAATTCTAACTTCAAAAAGACGCTAATTTTCCTAGTTACGCGGTGGCGCCAGCCTTTCGGCAAACAGGCTGTATCCAAGGTGATGTAATAGCGGCTACTTCTTTTTTAGATTTCAATGGAGATTTTTACCTTTCCACCCAATCCTTTTTCCACAATTTCATAGAGCGTTTTAAGAGTAAGATTGCTTCCATTGTTTTCTACCCGTGATATGTAGGTTCTTTTTTTATCCACTAATTCGGCTAATTGTTCCTGGGTTAGATTCTTGTCCTCTCTTGCCTTCTTTAAAAGCAACCCAATTTTGAATGACTCAAAATCCCTTTCCAATTCATCCCTGCGTTCGGTTCCTCTTATTCCGTACACATCATCCTTGATTTCCTTCCAGCTTTTAGTATTCATTTTCTTTTCTTTTTTACTATTTGCAATTCCTTTTCGGCATAATACTCATCCATCAGTTTGACTGCCTTTTCTATTTCTTTGGGTGGTGTTTTTTGAGTTTTCTTCTGAAAGCCATTGAGCTAAATCACAAGCTTTCCTTCATCAAAAAAGCAAAACACCCTCCATATATTTGATGCCAACTGACCCCTGGCTTCATAAAGTCCTTTTTTTGTTTTGATAGGTTTCAGGTAAGTTTCTGGAACTCTTTCTAAAGTTTCAATCGCCTCAATGACCTTATAAATTTTGTCTTGAACTTTCACTGTTTGCTTCTTCAGAAAGTTCTCAAAATGGTCTTGATAAGCTATGACTTCCCTTACTTTTTCCATAAACAAATGTAACTTTAAAGTTACTGTTTTCAAAATGTTAAAAAGTTGATTGTATACAAGTTGGCGTTTTCATTATGCCCTATAACTTGTCAATTACCAGACTAATTGACTGGTCACAACTGAATTTAATAATCTTTCATTTCTTTGGGAAAAAGAGGCATGTCGAACCTATAAACTTTTAACAATCCTCCATTGCTTGATAAGAACTTCCCGCCAACATCCCAAAAAAGTGTGAGCCTCCAAAACACCTAATGGTCAATGAGGTTAACTACTCTAAAAATTTTCATTCAATGACTGTAAACTTCCACCCCCCTTTAAAATCCAATACAACCCGTTCGGGCCTTAAGCTGATTTTTTGGGTCATTCTTGGAAACTGCCTGAATACAGGAAGAAAGAAATCTATTGCGGCTCGATGGAGTTGAAGATTACTGAGCCTTTTGTAAAAAATATAGGACAGGAAGTAATCCATCGCATTGAGAGTTAATTTAACAGGTAAGCCAAGCAATTTAGAGCCCTCCTCTTCAAGAGCCTGAGTAACCCTTTGGAGTTCGATCGCCAGTAGAATATGGATAGGCTCATCTTTGGAGAAAAATACCAATTCCCCTTTTCGGAAATAGTCTTTCTCCGATATTCTCAGTAATTCATCTGGCACATAGCTCTTCCTGATCATATCCATGGTGCTTTCGGACTTGCTCCATAGGAATTGGAACATGAGCCGGGTCCTCAAAAAATCACAATCACCAAAAGAATCCAAGAAGCTAATTATCAAACTCCCCCGTGCATCTGAAGGACTGATTTCAAAGTAGGAGAAATCTAGCTTTTTTCGCTCCCTGAGAAATATTTCCACTTGTTGTCCATCTCTACAAAGTTCGGATTCAAGGAAGAACTCATTGAAAAAATCCGTCAACACCACTTTAGGAAAAATAGGGTAAGCTTCCTGAAAAGCTTGAACCTGCGCTAATGAAGAAGGAGCATTGACATCCCAGTTTTCCCACAGAATGACAGACTCACTTTGCCAATCAAGCAACTCCAATAAATCAGTCAATATCTCCCTGGCCTTTTGCCTTTTCCCATAGCCAATCAAGTGGATAAAGTGCACGGCTTCTCTGGATTGTGTTCCCAACCAAAAAGGTTGAAGCAAGTCCATTACCTCATCGATGAAAAGCTGCCAAGAAGGATAGAGTTTCTTAAGGGCTTTTCTGGCAATTGAAAATTGAAGCATATCAGTCATGAATCCAAAATTCAATGCAGCCTCAGCCAAAACCTGTCCGCCAGAAAATATTTTTTTAACTTCCTACCCTCAGCCATCATTTGGCAAACCCTTGCACTTTCTTTGAAACAGAATTTTCAGCTATGAGCAAACTCACTTCACTATACCGCCAACTTGAAATCATCAAACTTGCTAAAAAAGGCCCTTTTGAATGGGATGAATTGGAACTGCATTTAGATCGTAAATCAGTTGGCAGTGATCTCAATCTTATTATCTCCAAACGGACGCTCAATCGTGACTTAAAGGAAATCGAAAAGCTTTTTGGATTGGTAATCCAATTCGACTTCAAATCGGCCAAATACGAACTGAAGAATGAAGAAAGTTCCGAGGACCATATGGAACTCCTGGAGTCCTTCGAAACCATTCAGGCATTTGGAAGGGCAAATATATTGAGTGGCAAGGTATTTTTTGAAAAACGCTTGGCAAGAGGTACGGAATACCTAAAGCCTATTCTGGATGCGATTGAAAATCAGGAAGCGATTCAGATTGACTATGAAAAGTATTGGCTCTGGGAAATTGAGAATCGCAGGATACGGCCTATTGCGCTCAAAGAGTATCAGCATCGATGGTATGTCATGGCATGGAATGAAACCAATCAACTCAGGTTCTACGGTCTGGACCGGATCAAGTCATTGGCAATCCTGCCTTGGAAAACAAAACTTCCAAAACCACCCGACCTTGAATCTCGCTTTCTGGAAACCATTGGTATCATTAATGATCCCGAGGAATCGGTAGAAACCGTCATCCTCACATTTACCGAATTCAAAGGCCGATACATTAAATCCATGCCCCTTCACCCAACTCAGGAAATATTAATCAATGATGGAAATGTCCTCCAAATCAGCCTTCGGGTCAAGATCAATTATGAATTGATTGCGCTGATTCTCTCCCATGGAGATGAAGTCAAAGTTGAAGAACCTCAGCGATTGAAGGAGATGGTAAAGGAAAAAGCCAAGAATATTTTGGAATCAAAAATCAAATAAAACCAATTCAAAAAATCAGTATGAACGACTCAGTTTTAAAACAAATCGAAGGATTAAAATGGCTTCCATGGATTGGAGATATCTTTTCAACTCTTCCTTCAAATCAGAAAATAATGATTATTGGTGAAAGCCATTATCATGATAATTCTCCCGCTTCAATCGAAAAACACAAACACCCTGAATATACCAGAGCAGTGATCAGAGAGTTGGCCATCGACCGATTATACTATGGCACAAAAATCTTCCCCAATCTTTACCGAGCGCTTTTTGGTAACGAAGCCTTTGACAGCACCAAACTTTGGGCAATGCTTTCCTATCATAATTTAATCCAACGAACGCTATCTACTACTATGGATAGACCATTAAAAACGGATTTTGTCAGCGGATGGAAGACCTTTTTTCATTTGGCTGTTTTGGCCAAACCCTCCACCTGTATATTTCTTGGCACCACCGCAGCAAATACCTTGGGATCGGCAATTAAAGGAACTGGGTTTTCAACAAAGGGAGTGGTATGGGAAGAACGAATCGGAACCTCCTATGCAAAGACTGCAACCATCCAAAATGGTGATGGGAAATCCATCGAATTGATTTTCATTAAGCATCCGAGTAAGTACTTCCCTTGGCAAAAGTGGAATGAATACTTACACAAAAAGAGTCCCAAGCAAATGAACTGGCTGAAAGATAACTCTGAAATCTTCCTGAAAAACTAAAGCCGCTTATGTGTCGGTAAACTTCAAAACAAACCCATTTTCAATTGAAAAATAAATTTCTATGAACTATTGGCTACATCGAATTTCTCACCATGCAGAGTTGTCACGTCCACTTTTAGATAAGGGATATTTATCCATCGGTTTTTCTGATTTTTCCAACAAGGAATTTCTCTCCCAGGCCTTACAGGGAAACAAATCATACTTTGATCAACAATTTCAAGATTACTGGGGGTATGTCCCGCGAATGCGCCAAAACCTTTGGAGGTTTTTTCAATTTGAAAAAGGAGATTTTGTCCTAATTCCCGGCCAAGGAAACTTCACCGTTTGTGAAATCCTTGATGACTCACCCTTTTTGATTCAGGAATTACAGGTAGATCTTCTTACAACATGGGATGGAAGGCCTGTCGATTCAGATGGCACTTTACTATACTCCAATCAAGGCGTAAGATTTGATTTAGGTTTTTTGAGAAAAGTGAAAATTCTCCATCACTCTATACCAAGGGATAAATTTGCGGGGGCAGCACTCACTGCCAGAATGAAAATCCGTCAAACCAATACTTCAATCAATGACCTCTGGGTTCAAGTTGATCGTGCGATCCAGTTCTTCCTTGAAAATAAACCCATTGATCTGCACGCGATTCTTCTTGAAAAAACTCACGAGCTAGTTTTGACATCAATAAAGCAGGAATTGAATCCTCAGAAATTTGAATCGCTAATTGCTGGGTTTTTCAAGAAAACAGGAGCAAATACAGTTACTATTCCATCTAAAAACGCCAAAGACAAGGAAGGAGATGCGGATATCGTCGCGGTCTTTGAAAGCCTCAAACTCATTATTTATACCCAAGCCAAATTTCAGCAGGGAGCCATTAATGAAACCGGAATCCAGCAAATTTTAGAATATAAGAATTCGCAGGATAGTCTCGACGACGGTTATACAAAAATCCCTTGGGTAATTACTACCGCAGATTCGTTTTCGGATTTGGCGCAAAAAATCGCACAACAAAACCAAATCCAATTGATTAACGGCAAGGAGTTTTCTGCAATGGTTTTGAATTGCGGCATTGACTTTTTGAGAATTTAAGTTAGTTTAGTTGATAACAATTAGTAAAAGAATATGAACATTAGAGAAAAAGAAAATGAACTTTTCAAAAGATGGAGAGAACATTCTGGCGCAGATGAAAATACCTTTTTTGTCCAGGACGGGACACTTGACCATGTGGCATATTCAAAGGCAAAAATCAAAATTTGCTCCGTTCTGAAAGAAGTTCCTTTTGATCAAACAGCCTATAAAGGACATGTTTTTGGAGAAGGCTTTTTGAAAGGATTAGCTGAAAACGGACCTGGAGCATATCAAAAGAAAAAAGGCACATTAAGTATTTTGGCAACTAGGATTGCTCTTATTTTGAATAGTTTGGACAAAAATCAAGAGCATGATCCTGTTGATTCATTAAGAGAATCATCCTATCTGAATATTAAAAAATATAGAGGAACAAAAACTTCATCTCAGAAAGATTTGGAGATAGTAACAAATAATGACAAGGAGTTTCTTAAGGAACAAATTGAGCAAGTCCTGCAACCAGATGTTTTACTTTGCGGAAAAACCCGGCATTACTTAGGTTTGATTTATGGAGGAAACATAAAATTTATCCTTGAGGATGAAAGTAGAAAAATTAAACTTTTTCATTTGTTAGTGAATGGTGAACCAAAAAGGCTAATCATCGAAATGTATCACCCGAGCCATAGGAGTTCAGAGGAAGAGCAATTGAAAAAACTATAAAGTGTTTTACTTGAATATCGTAATTCTGAAAATTTTCTTTTCCGTTGATGTCTAAATGTAAACTTTTTCCGGCGATTGTTCGATCAAGACCAATTGAAAACAGAATAAATGATTGGATGTTGGAAGGGGTTGATTATGCCGTAGTCTTTAGGTCAAATCAACCAAAAAATAAATTATATCCCACCGGGATTATGGGCAATAGTAGCTAATTGCTTGTCTCGATAAAGTTAAGGGTTATTGCTTCATTACACGGCCTTCCCAAGTCCCGGCCTTGCCGGGATTTGGGATAAGGCCAAGAGAAGTGAAGCGGTAGCCGTGGGGAGTAAAAGCCCTTTCTCTGAGTGGAGAGAAAAGAGCTGTTATTTGAAAAATGGCGCAAATAAATCGGAACGAAAGGAGTGGGTGAAACGAGGGATAAGTGCTTTTGGATTTGAAAACACATTACACCTTTATACTTTTTATATAAATATATTTTCTTAATAGCCCTTTTTTGTTTTTGCTGTTTAAATATGGGTGTTTATCAAAATATCCCCTTGCCAGCAATAGCACAGCATATAGTTTGGAGGTCATCCACAATGCAAAATAGTGGGAATAACACTGATATCTGATAACCTATTATCTATCAACACCTATGAGTAGGTTATACCCAGTTTGGGGAATTTTGTGAAAAAAGAATCGATACTTTACTCTTATCTTTTTTAAACTTTTAGTATTATTATCGAACAATGATTTTTGAGTTTTTTCAATGCCCAAACAACCTTTTGTTCTATGCCCCTTGTCCGAGTAGTAAAAGTAACTTTTGATACAGAATTAAAGTCCCATGAAATTCCCGCCTTTAGGGGAGCTATTATCGGTATTGTAGGCAGGGAGCACGTGATTTTTCATAATCATCTTGAAAAAGATAAATTTCACTATGCCTATCCTCTTGTCCAGTACAAATCCAAAGGGCGAAAAGCTGAAATCGTATGCATTCAAGACGGAGTCGATGAAATCCATAACTTTTTCACAAGAAATCTAGGAGGAATCAAGATTGGAAATGACCCAAGATCTCTTTTGGTAGAGAATATCAAGATTAACAAATTTGATGTGGATGTTCGCGACACTATCTTCTCCTACAAGCTGATCAATTGGCTGGCGCTAAACGAGAAAAACTTCCCTGAGTACCAAAAATTGGAAGGCCTCTCTGATAAAATCGTCTTCCTGGAAAAAATCTTAACAGGTAACCTGCTATCCTTTGCGAAGGGAATTCAGTGGACGGTGGACAAACCTATAGAAGTCAAACTGACCAGTCTTCCCAATTTCAGACCTGTAAAGCACAAGGGGCAATCCTTGCTTTCCTTCGATATTGAATTTAAAACCAACGTTTTCTTGCCTTTGGACATAGGACTGGGCAAAGGAGCAAGCGTTGGATTTGGAACTGTAACAAAAAAACCTAATTGATATATGGATAAATACTTATATGGTGCCAGCATACAGGGCATTCAAAGCTTTATTTTTCAGACGAATAAGCTAAGGGAGATTGTGGGGGCCAGTGATTTAGTTGATTATTTGAGCAGTGGGTTTTTTCGAGATTTTTTTGAGAAGGAAAAAATTCCATTTAAGGAGGAAGATCTGATTTTAAGTGCAGCAGGAAACATTAAGTATGAGTTTGAAAATCGTGAAGACTGCCGAAAGATCGTTGCGGGCTTTTCTAAAGCGATTATGCTTGCAGCACCGGGAATCACTGTTAGCCAAGCTGTAGTAAAACCTGAAGACTATGTCGATTACGGGAAAGCCTTACAAGCTTTGGAAGACTCATTAAAATCCCAAAGGAATAAATCCCATTACATATTAGGTGATTATAATCCCTTTAAAATAGGAGAAACGGCAAGAAGAACTGGTGGCCTTGGCTTTAAATATCTTAAAAATGAAGTAATCGACCTTTCTCAAAGTAAAAAGATCTCCAGATCAGAAAAGGCTGAATCCAAATTAATGGAGATTTTAACCGGTAAAAGGAATGGAACAATTATCCGGGACAATTCAGAACTGGCAGTTGAGTGGGGGAATTTTATCTCGGGCAACAATTGGATTGCGATTATCCATGCCGACGGAAATGGATTGGGTGCACAAATCATGTCTATTTATGAAAAAGTAAAGGGGCCCAAGATCAAAGAGGTTATCAGAGAATTTTCAAAGGCATTAGATCTAGCGACAAAATCAGCAGTCAAAAAAGCTTACGATGATGTGTTCGGAGGTGAGGCCAAAAATGAAGGTTATGAACCACCTATCAGGCCCATCCTGCTAGGAGGTGACGACATTACCGTAATTATTAAAGGAGATGCAGCTATTCCATTCACTCAGTCTTTTTTGAAATGGTTTGAGATAGAAACTAAATCTATTTTTTCCTCTTTAGAATCAGATTTAAAAGTCTCTGATCTCAATCTCGGCCTATCTAAAGGCCTTACCGCTTGTGCAGGAGTTTCTTTTGTGAAGCCAAATTATCCTTTTCATTATGGAGTTCATTTGAGTGAATCTCTTACATCTGAAGCGAAAAAACATTCCAAGTCATTAAAGAAAGAAGGTAAAATTCCTTCCTCAGCTTTCTTCCTGAAAGTTCAGTCCAGCTACGTCGAGGATTATTCATCAATTATTGATCAAATGTTGGATAACAAACATATTCGATTTGACTATGGTCCGTATTTTTTAGAACCACAATCCAATTACAGTACAATGGAAGAACTCAGATCATGGATAAAAACCGTAAGCAGGCCCTCTGCCCCAAAATCAGGATTAAGGCAATGGTTGGGAGTAATTCCACATGATCCAGGACAAGCAAAATTCATGTTTGAAAGAATCAAAAAAAACTTGAAAGAAAGAGGCAATGAAAAAATCATTACCGAATTGAATCTGGAGAGTGAATATTCAAATCACAGGGATGGCAGAATTTATACTCATTTATATGATGTGGTCAATCTTTCATCTCTATAACTCTTAAAAAATGAAAACGATAAATTTTTCAATTCAATTCTTTGGCTATTGGCATATTGGTTCTGGACTTTCCGGTGGCACCAAAGCGGATAATTTGGTTTTAAAAGACCAAAACAACATTCCATATATTCCAGGCAAAACAATTAAGGGCCTTTTCAGGCATGCAGCTGAGGAATTGAGTTTCCTATCAGGAGAGTTATTTGATAAGAATAAAATCCTCGATGCCTTTGGTTCTGCTGGATATGACCAAGAGTCATCTTCCCCTTTGTTTTTCTCGGACGTGTTACTCAATCAAAGTGACTCAACTTCAATTATTACAGAAAGCCTTTCAGAATCTTTGTATGAGGTAATTTCATCAACAAAAATTTCGGAAAATGGCACTGCCGAAGACAAGAGCCTAAGGCAAATGGAGGTAACTGTGCCATTGACTTTATATGGTTCCATTCAGGATTTTTCTGGAAAGTATGAGACGCTTTTGGTGAAAATTGGACCCATGATAAAAAATCTGGGATTAAATAGAAACCGAGGATTAGGAAGATGTGAAATTAAATTTTTGCAATCATGAAGACATATCAATATACCTGTACCCTACAATCTGACCTGATCATTTCTTCACTTGGAGCCTCAGAGGGTCAACACAAATCCTTAGACTTTATTCCTGGTTCCAAATTCCTTGGAATTGTAGCGGGTGATTATGAGAAACTACCATCCGAGGAGGCTTTAGAGATCTTTCATAGTGGAAAAATAGTATTTGGAAACGCTTATCCCAAAGTGGAAAATCATGCTTTTCTTCCAGTACCCGCTGCATACTTTTTCCCAAAAGGAAAGTCATTGGAAGACCAAATTCTGCTTCCTATGAATCTGAAACCCAATCAAAGGTTTTCTGAAGATATTCAACCAAAACAGGCTAGAGGAGGATATTTTAATTTTCCCAAAAAACAACTATTCAAACCTGGACAGAATTTTCGTCTCAAATCTGCTTTTGATTCCGAAAACAGAAGGTCGAAAGAAGGCCAAATGTTTGGGTATTTCAGCCTTCCAAAAGGATTGATTATGCATTTTTCCATAAAGGATTCAACAGGTAAATATGCAGATCAAATCAAAACCAAATTGGAGGGAATTAAGCGAATTGGGAGATCCAAATCCGCAGAATATGGCTTGGTCGAAATTAAGTTTGACAGAGAGCAAAAAGGCGAAAAAGAACCTTCCATACCAATTAACACAAACCTGGTTGTTTATGCGGAAGCTGACTTATGCTTTTTAGACAGCTATGGACAATTCACGGGCATACCAACTGGTGAAGATATTACTGGAAGTATTGAAAACGTTATTCTCTGGGACAAATCGCAAGTAAGAACCAGAAAATATCCTGTCTGGAATGGAAAAAGACAATCCAAAGAAGCAGACCGGATCGTTATCGAAAAGGGTTCTGTTTTCATTATTAAAATAAACACAGCAATTCCTGATAATTTTTATGAAAATGGAATTGGTGTTCTCAAATCCGAGGGTTATGGTCAGGTAATTTTAAATCCGGATTTCATACCGCTTGATTCTGATCAACTCAAGGAGCCGTTTTCTAAACCAACTGAGTATAAAAACCAACCCCCCTACTCTCTAATTGAAAACCTACCTGCATCAGAAAGTCTAATCAGCGCCCTTAAAAACAGAAAGTCAGCTGACGATATTAATCAACAAGTCAAATTAGCGGTAGATCAATTCATTAAGGAATCAAAAAGTGTTTTGAGAGATCCAAACAAAAGTCAGTGGGGAACCATCAGAGGATATGCCAAACAGTCAGCAAATTTTGATGCTTTTTGGAAAATGACCTTTGGAGATGAGTTAGGCTTTATTCATCGAGGAAAATCTGAAAATCAATGGAGAAAGGCCGGTGAGGTTTTGAAAAATAAGTTGAAGGATTTGAAAAATACTAAAGGAGAAGCGTTTGTAATGGACTTCATTCAAAAGCTCGCATCAGAAATGCCTAAAATAAAATAATCATGAAACCACTGACTCATAGATTTTTAGCACAGATTACACTGGAAGCAAGTGCAGCTTTTGCAATAAACAGCGGAAAGTTGGGATTACTCAATGATAATGTTGTAGCAAAAGACGCCAATCGACTTCCTTATTTGCCTGGAACATCTCTTGCCGGAGTATTAAGGCATTCGATTGGAAAAAGTCTGGAAAACGACCTTTTTGGATCAAAGGGAAATTCAGGAAAGGAGGCGGATTCCGGTTCAGGGAGCAGATTAATCCTTAGTCCGGGCCTTATGGTAGGAAAAGAAGGAAAAGTAATTGAAGGATTACAGGTTATTGATTTCAACGACTCCTTTTATTCTGCATTTGGTAAGCTTCCTCTGAGAGACCATGTCAAAATAAACAAAAAGGGTTCTGCTGAAAAGGGGGCAAAATATGATGAAGAATTAGTTTTTAAAGGAACTCGGTTTGTTTTCGAGTTAGAATTAAAAGGAACAGAGCAAGACCAATCCTCTTGGGCAGCTTTACTTAGCCTAATAGAGTCTCCTGACTTCCGATTAGGATCAGGTACAAGGAAAGGACATGGGGAATTCAGAGTTATTCATGAAAAAAGTACTCAACGAACCTTTGATCTAAGAAATGAGGAAGATTTAAAGGATTACCTGTCAAAATCCAGCTCTTTAAACTCATCAATCCCGAAAGGAACTTCCATCAGCACTTCTGCAAAAAAAGAGCTAGCAGGCTGGGAAAAATTCCAGATTCAAATGAAAGCCAGAGACTTCTTCCTTTTTGGAGCTGGGTTCGGCGATGGAGATGTAGATCATATTTCTAAGATGGAAAAGGTCATTACTTGGTCAAAAGGGATTCCTAGTATTTCTGAATCTGATTTTATTTTGATTCCTGCTACCTCCATTAAAGGGGCATTAGCCCATAGGGTCCGATTTCATTATAGCAAATTGATAGAAGATTTCATTGAGAGCCCAAAAGACGGCTATCAACCGGAGGCGTCATTAGATTTCGAGAAAATCCTAGGAGAAATTGAATCCCAAATTGATTTTAATAATCTAACCACTGAAACCGATGAGGAGATTTTCAAGACTCTAGAAAAGAAAATAAATGATTTTAATCCTTTAAAAACAGCTGAATGGAATTCATATGAAGATCAGCTTCGAGATGAGGCTGCAAATCTGATCAAAGCCGGTTCAGAACCAGATGAATCTAATTACGCTGTGGAAAAATTATTCGGCTTCACGAAAAACAGTAAAGGAAATGAGGAAAAGGAGAAAGGTCAAAAAGGAGCTGTACTGATACAGGATATCTACATCCCCTTCAAAAGAGAAAATAACAAGGTTTTTAACCATGTGAAAATAGACAGATTCACAGGAGGAGCGATCGAAGGAGCTTTGTTTCAGGAGAAAGCCTACTTCGGTAAAAATGATCAGATTGAATTAACAATTTACGTTTCGTCTGACGCATTGACTGAACCATTGATCTCCCAAACATGGCAAAATGTGATCAATGATTTATTGAATGGACTCATGCCATTGGGCGGCCTGAATACCAAAGGACACGGATTTTTTACAGGGACTTTAATCAAAGATTAAGATGAAAAAAATTGAAATACAAGAAATAGATTTCGGTAAAACCTATACGGGTTACTTATGGTACTCTGATCAGAATAGTCCTATTATTTTCAATTCTGAAATCCTTTCTGAAAGCTCGTTCACTCCCCTTCCCTTTATAGTCGAAGGATATCTCTATTCTTCCGCAGACGGCGGAGTCTGCTTGAATATCAAAAATATGGATGGTAGATATTACATTCACCAGGTCCAACTTAAGGAATTGGACTCTTCCCGGCTAGAAAGAAACGTATTTGAGGCAATCGAAGTGCTTAAGAATAAAGGGATAGAGAAATTCAAAGCTGTCCAATTCTGGGGCTTAGAGCCAGATGAATACTGTCAGGGAATGGATGTACTTCAGCCTGAATGGATCGCTTTTGAGGGATTTGAATTTAAAAACAACTAAGACACATGGAAAAAATCACTTCACCCTACAATTTTATACCTCTGAGTGAAAAAGTTATCACTCCCTACTGGGGTTCTGCCATTTCTCATGACAAACCATTTGCTTACGGTGAATCAGGTGTTTTAAACGTCGAGATGACCGCTCACTCCCCTATTTATGTGAGAAACGGCTCTATTCAAGATGAGAATAACTCTGACTTATCTTTTAATCAATTCCAAGGTCAATATTTTGTACCCGGATCGTCCATTAAAGGAATGCTTCGAAACTTCATCGAAATCATGTCTTTCGGCAGAATGGAGGATAAAGTCAACGATGTTAAGTACTCTGTTAGAGATTTTAACAATAATAATATTTACGATAAGAGTAAAATTTCAAAAGAAGTCCAATGTGGTTGGTTAAGATCAGATGGAAAAAACTATTACTTAATTCCTTGTGGCAGACCGGGACGAATTTCCCACAAAGAACTTGACAAAATTTCGGGACCAAACAAAATGTCTCAGTATTACCAACAAAAAGAAAATCTTAAATCGGATAAGGAGAAATCAGCGCATGCAAAATATAAAGCTTTCCCATTCAAAAAGGATGGGCATAGTTTTTCATACAAGGACTCTGATGAACCTGTAGATGGTATAGGAAGGGAGAAATATGTCTTCGGTGAAACTGGAAAAGGAAAAAAAGGCACAATTGTTTTTTCGGGTCAACCAGGAATTAGAAAAGAACAAGAAAACCAGGGTAAACAATATGAATTTATATTTTTCAATTACGGAAATCCTGAAATCTCATTTCCAAAAGATGAAGAAGGAAATGATCATGAAGTAATCAAAAATTTCTTTTTTGCCTACTATGACCATGACAAAGGCCAACAAAAGGACGACTGGAAAGAAAGAAAAGAAGAACTCAAAATTGGCAAAACAATACCAGTATTTTTCCGCCTAAAAGATGAGAATGCTATTCCATCAGCCAGAAATGTTAAAGACATAGGCCTAACCTTGCTTTTCAAGATCACTTATGCATACTCTGTAAAAGAAAATATCCAGCATCTCCAAAAAGAGGAATCAAAGAAACCAGACTTGGCTGATTGCCTGTTTGGATACATCAAGAAATTAGAGGATAAACAATATGAATCTTTAAAAGGAAGGATTTTCATCAGTCATGCCTTTGCTTCATCTGCCGCAAAAACTCTCGAAGAGAAAAAAGAGGTTCTAGGGGGACCAAAAGCGAGTTATTATCCCAATTACATAAGGCAACCAGATTTAAAAGCCGGAAAAATAAAGGGCAATTATTTAACATTCAATGACAACAAGGCAGTAATTCGGGGTTGGAAAAAATACCCTGTCAGGCATATTGGGGTAAGTGTAAATCCCCCTCCTGTGATAAATGGAAAAATAAACGAGAAAGTAGCAACCAAATTTATCCCTTTAGACAAAGGGGCCAAATTCCAATTCCAAATAGCCTACCATAATCTCCGAAGAGAAGAACTTGGAGCCTTGATCTCAGCGCTGACCTTCCATGGTCATAAAGGATTATTCCATAGTATCGGAATGGGCAAACCTTTAGGTTATGGTAAAATCGATTTTTCATTGGAAGGAATAAATTCTCATGATCAAGAAAGCTTGATGAAAGAATTTGAATCTTATATGAATTATGAACTTTCAGGGGACAAGAATAATTGGGCTGAATCTTCCCAGATTATAGAATTATTTACCATTGCAAATCCAAGTGATATGGGCGATGAATTTCTTAAGTATCAAAAAATGGACATGAGAAATTCTAATGAGTTTCAGGAAGCCAAAAAAGAAAAATTGGCATTACTGGATTATTCCTCAGTCGTAGGGCCATTGAGCATTCAAAGCAAGGTAAATATTCAGGAAATTGAGAAGGCGAAAACATTTCACAGAAATCAGGCAGCCTATTTAAATTCCCTCAGTAATCAGGCTAATAATAATCCAACGACATCCTTTAAACTTTTGTCCGAAAATCAAATTAATGAAGCCGTACAGTCCAAAAAAGTAGAGTTAATCCAAAAACTCAAAGCAACTCAAATACGGCTTAAAGAAGAAAAAGCTCAACAAGCTGCTTTAAAAAATCAGAAGTTAGATCAAGAAAGATTAGAAGGAAAACTCAGTAATCCCATAAATCTGGAATCTGTAAAGGTTAATGCCAGAGGATTCGAATCTCTTGAAAAGGTAATGAAAGGATTTCAAGTTAAATTCAAGGACGGCCCACTAAAAGAAAAAACAGATATAGAGCCACTTGTTGAAAAGTTGAAAGAAATATATGCCGCTCTTCCTGAAAAGGAGAAAACAAAGTGGCGCGATACAAATTGGGAGGCAAACCATTACTATAAAAAAATAGTGAAGTGGCTAGGTGAAGACCTAACCAAAAAAATTATCCAAAACAGTTAATCACTGAAACCAACAATTAGCCTTTCTGAAAGTCCTATGCAGAAAGGCTATTTTCCTTTTCGAACCATTCAGTCATGCCCCACCTCCTCTCCATCATATCCGATCAGGCTGTTCCAAACCTGCATTTTATCAAGCAGTTTCAGCAGCCTGATTCTTTTTTTCTTTTTGTGACTACCCAAGAGATGGAAGAAAAAAACGTCACCCGCAACCTGATGGAATCTCTCAGACTGGATCCCAAAAAATGTCGAAAGGTGCTTATAGATGCTAGCGATGCTTCTCTAATTCAGCTACAACTCGTAAAAGAGAAGTTTTCTGAAAATGAAAAATACCTAATCAACCTTACCGGAGGCAACAAGCTGATGTCTCAGATGGTCTATCAGCACTTCCAAAAATATGATGCCAGCATGTTTTATGCACCAATTGGATCGTCCAGTTATCAGCAGCTACTGCCGGAAGTAAAGCAGATTCCTAAAAACCCGGAAATTGCCATATCCCTTTTTGAATATTTGGAGTCATACGGTTTTGCAATCGAAAGTAGCTTAGACTACTACGAAGGAGTACCCAAACCGGAAATTTTGATGAAAAAACTCCTCCTGGAAGGTCATCCTTCCAGAGTGCCGGTGATTGCAAGAGCCTCAAAACAAGAATACAAAGACCCGGATAAAAATTACTTGATGGGTACCTGGTTTGAGTTACACTGTTATAAAGTATTTAAGGAGGCATTTGGTCTGGACGAGTCTCAAATCGCCTGCAATGTGGGCATCAGGCGGAAAGATAGCACCAGTCCCTATGAGCATGACAATGAATTTGACCTGATGTTTATCTTTCAAAATGACCTCTATGTCATGGAATGCAAGGTATATCCGGCAGAAAATCTAAAAACAGACAAAATCTCGGGGCCTATGTTTAAACTGGCCTCACTTACCAAAAACTTTGGATTAAAGTGTAAAAAGTATCTTGCCATCTTAGGCGGCATCACTCAAGACCCACAGGCTAGAACCCAACTGGAAAATCTACAAGTCAATCTTGGGATCGAAAAAATACTGGAAATTGAAGATTTCAATACCTATTCAGGTCGGGAATTGATGAGCAATAATATCAATGAAAAACTCGATCTTCTTCTTACCAAGTTTAATCAAAAATAAAAACCAGCATGTCCAGAATCATACTTGTCTCCTTGATCAGTGATCAGGCTATTCCAAATGTATTATTTATAAAAGATCAGCCTAAAGCAGATTTATATGTTTTCATATCCACAGAACAAATGGAAAGGAAGGGAGTAGTGGGACACATTATAAAAGCCTGCGAAGACCAAATTGAAGTTCACCAAACCATTTTAGTGGAAGAAGATAGTCTTGTTGACTTTGAAAAAACGATCAGTATTGAACTGGAAAGTCAGGATGAAGACCATTACCTTGTCAACATCACTGGAGGGACAAAAATTATGTCTTTAGGCGCTTTCAACTATTTCACTAAAATTGGCGCATCTGATATTTACTATTTACCCATTGGCAAGAGTCATTTCAGACAGATTTTTCCAATGAAAAAGAATAAAACAAAGGAAATCTTATTTAGAATTAGCCTTATTGACTATTTGGAAGCAAATGGTGTAGCTGTCCAACAAAAAGCCTTTTCTCAGAAAAATCAATTAATCCGCAGTAAAGCCGATAATGAAAAAGTCATGACTTCTTTTCTAGGAGAACTGAATCTACCTATTAAAAAAATGGTAGAATTCTTCCGTCAGAACAAAATAAGAGACAGCAAAAACACAGAAATCACAGACGAATTACTTAATGTACTCCATCCTATGACTTTGGCTGGATTTAAGGCTGAGAATGAACATAAACTAACCCGTGAAGAAACTAATTATCTAACTGGTGATTGGTTTGAAGAATACACTTATGAGCTTATTAAAAGCACTTTAAATAAAAAGGAGGAAGAAATAGGCAAAGGAGTTCGAGTTACAAGAGGTGAAAAAACTTCAAATGAATTTGATGTCATGTTCACCCATGAAAATGCATTATATGTGATAGAATGTAAGACAGATGTCGCCGATGATGAGGAGGGTAAACTCAGCCAACTATTCACCAACACGCTATACAAAGCAAGTACATTGAAAAAAGACTTTGGCCTTTTTGTAAAATACTTTTTGTTCTCAGTCAACGACTTTTCCAAACTAAGCCAAGAACATCAAGATCGAGCTAGAGTTTTAGATATAAAATTAGTCGGGACAGAGATTCTTTCTGAAGAAGAAAAATTGAAGGAGTTTATTTTAACTATGTAATTCAATGCTCCTCAACCTCTCCAACCACCCCTCCTCTTCTTGGCCAGAAAATCAAATGCAATGGGCCCTGCAGGCCTACGAAAAAGTGGAAGATTTACCATTCCCCCATGTGGACCCTAATCTCAATGAAGTCGCACTGGACAAATTGGTAGATGAATATTTCTACAAAGTCCGGGAAAAAAGACCAAAACATGTCCACATCATGGGTGAACTCACCTTCTGTGTGGCATTGATCAGAAAACTGCAAAAAGCCGGCATCTCCTGCCTAGCCTCTACCACCCACCGTACCACCCAAGAACTACCCGACGGCACCAAGATCTCCAAATTCGAATTTGTCCGCTTTAGACACTATTGGCCATGAGCAATCCCCTTATCCTCAACGAACAGCAGCAGCAGGCCTTTGACCAACTGATTGAATTCCTCGAACTCCCCGATCAGGCCTTTTTTATCCTCAAAGGATATGCAGGCACCGGGAAGACTACACTCCTCCAACAGCTCGCTACCTACCTCAACGATAAAAAAATCACCTTTTCACTCTTGGCACCTACCGGCCGTGCCGCCTCGGTACTTATCGCTAAATCAGGTTTTACTGCCAAAACCATGCACTCGGAGCTCTATCACTTCAAAGAAATCGATGGAGATGCCGATCCTGCTAAAGAAAAAACAGAGGTGGCAGACTATGGGCAAATGAGACTCCTCTTTGAAATCCGGAAGCCGGACGAGGATGATCAGAAAGTCTATATCGTAGACGAAGCCTCCATGATCGGAGATGAGCGAAACGACGATTCATCTTTTGCTTCCTTTGGTTCAGGCCACTTACTCACAGACTTTATGTCCTTGGTAGGCAACAACAAGGTCATTTTTTCAGGGGATCCCTGCCAGCTGCCACCCGTGGGATCTTCAGACAGTCCTGCATTGTCCGTGGACTTTTTCAGAAAACTCGGCAAAAAAGTTTTCTCTTTTGAAATGACGCAAATCCTTCGCCAAAAGCAGGACTCCGAGGTGCTCAAGCTAGCTACCCAGGTTCGCAAAATGACCAGTGTCAACTACAAAACCAAATGGGTCAAACTCCCCGCCCGAAATAGCCATACGATTGCTGTCCTCCCTTTTGACCTAATGAAGGAACGGTACATCGAAGAAATCACGCAAAACGGAACCGGCGACATCATTGCCATCAGCCTTAGCAACCAAAACTGCCATCAGATCAACCTTCAGGTTCGCAAAAAACTCTACGGGAACCCTCACTCCTCTCTTCAGATAGGAGATCTCCTCATGGTGACTCAAAACAACTACCTCGTGCCACTGACAAACGGTGACTTTGTAGAAGTGCTTCAGGTGGGCTCCTCCTTGTCTGTGAAGGGAATCGGCTTTCTCCACGTTACAGTCAAAGCCCGGCTGACCGAAAAGCCCCACGAAATCCTCCTCTGTCTCGATCCGCTTCACAACGGACAGAGCAACCTCAATGCCGAGCAGCAGCGCTTACTGATGATCGACTTCAGTCAGCGAATGAGAGAAAAAAAACTCAAACCCAAGTCTGAACTGTACTATTCCGCCATGCAAAAGGACCCCATTCTCAATAGCCTGAGGGCCAACTTTGGATATGCCGTCACCTGCCACAAAAGTCAGGGTGGAGAATGGGAAAAGGTCTATTTCTTCCTTAACAAAGGCATGTACGTCATGGATCCACCAGAACTGACCCGATGGTGGTACACGGGAATTACACGGTCTAGGGACAAGCTCTTTCTCGTTTCCGAATGGTGGATTGGGGGTTGATAACGGCTTCATTAAAATTTTCCAAAAATAAACCTGTCAGGTTTTTTAACTGCCTCAGATTGCGAAAAAATAAGGTTAAACCTGACAGGTTTGATAAGATTTCAACCTTAATAAAACAGCCATGCACCTCGTCATCAACTCCTACGGCGCCACCTTGATCCGGGAAAACGGCCTCTTTGTCATTCAAACTGAGGAAGGCAAACAATCCTTTCCCCCCGACATTGTCAAAAGCATCTCCATTTCCAAAGCCGCACGCATCACCAGTGACGCCATCATTTTGGCCATTCACCATCAGGTAGATGTGCTTTTTGTCTCGGACACCGGCAATCCGGAAGGAAGGGTGTGGTCGGTCAAATACGGCAGCATCTCCAATATCCGCCGGGCACAGCTCAACTTTCTCTACTCCCCGGCTGTGATCCCCTGGGTCAAAGAAATGATCTATGAAAAGCTGGATTCCCAAGTGGCACTCTTGATGGCGATACAGCCTCCAAAAGATGTGCTACCAGCACACAACCTGATCAAATCCGCTATCAACAGCATCGAAGACTATAAGGAAAAAGTCAAAAGCCTCGAAGCAGAACACCTCTCGGATATCAGCCCGACCCTCCGGGGCTGGGAAGGCGCCGCGTCCAAACGCTACTTTCAGGCCATCTCTTCGATAATGCCCGAGCGGTTTAATTTTGAAATCAGGGACAGATTGCCTGCCAAAGACCCGTTCAACAGTCTGCTCAACTACGCTTACGGAATGCTTTACAGCAAAGTGGAAGGGGCTTTGATCAAAGCCGGGGTGGATCCTTATGTGGGGATTTTTCACCGGGATGATTTCAACCGTCCTGCTTTGGTCTACGATATGATCGAAAAATACAGGGCTTGGATGGACTATGTAGTGATCCAACTAACCACTCAGGAGGCCATTCCTGCAGAGGCTTTTGAAAAATCCACGATCAATGAAGGAATACTGCTAGGTCCTCTTGCTAAGCGAATCCTGATCCAATCCGTCAACGACTACCTGGGAGAAATCATCCCCTTGGGTAACCGCACCGTCAGCCGCCAAAGTCACATCGATCTGCAGATGCAGGCCTTGGGGCAATTTTTCACCAAAACTGCTTCAATATGATACGGTTGGGAAAAAATGTAACACAGGCAGGGGATCAGCTATTGGATATCACCTTGGCAAAATTCCACAAAGCCCTCCTCAACCCCGCTGGAGAAGTGGCTACGCTGCAGCGAAGACTCCAAGCCATCCGCGCCTTAGACACGGGCCAATACAGAAAACTCAAAACTACGCTGCCCTACGTGGTCTGTGCCGATTTTCACCCCAAAGTCCGAAGGAAGGAAAACTTTCTCCATGCCGAGCGCTTCATTATGGATCTGGACCATCTCTCGGATTTCGAATTTGATCTCGAGGAGCTACGGACCCGGCTGAAGTCTGATCCCCAGGTAGAACTTATCTTTGCTTCTCCGGGTGGAGATGGGCTCAAGGTCCTCTTCAAACTCTCTGCTCCCATTTCTGATGCGGCTTATTACGCAGGATTCTACAAGGCTTTCGGCCTCTCTTTTCGCCAACGCTATAACTTCCGCGAGGCACTGGACATCAAAACACATGACGTCAGCCGATGCTGCTTTGTCAGCTATGATCCGGGAGCCTACTTCAATCCCGAAGCAGAACCCATCAATCCAGAGTCCTACCTGAGAAAGGAGGACCTCTTTGCGCTGGACGAACTACGAACAGCATTGAAAGAAGCCACAGCAGCAGCGCCCGTTTTAAGTCCCAGCCCAGAAAGCTCACTACAGGAACTACCCGATGAAGTGATCAAGCGCATCAAGGAGAAAATGGGAATGCGGGTCCACCAGCCCAGACAGAAAGATTACGCACAGCCCGAGGAACTCGAGCAGATCATGGATCAAGTCAGAAGTCTCCTGGAGGGAATCCAGCTCGAACTGACCAGTGTCAGGCCGATTTCTTACGGACGACAGTGCAAAGTCACCTCAGGTAAGCTTTGGACTGAACTCAACATCTTTTTCGGACGGCGGGGTGCCAATGTGGTAGCCACCACCAAGTCGGGTTCCAATAAGGAGTTGGGAAAACAACTCGTCGAATACCTTCAGAGTGAACTGACTCCCTATTCCTGAGCACATGGCCAAACCTAAACCCAAGGAATTCAACCTCAAAGAACAAATCGCTAAAATTCAGGCTGCTGGACTTTTCAGACCCCTTGATGAGGAATCCTCCTCCGAGCTGTCTGAAAAGGATCAATTGGCGCCTCTGCCCGAACGAATTAAAAAAATCCTGGGGATACTCCGGGATAAACCCGTCAAAAGCACCACTATGAACTACCTGATCCTGTATGACATCCAACACAACAAAGTAAGGGGACTCGTAGCCAAATACCTGATAAAAAATGGCTGCATCAGAATCCAAAAATCAGTCTTTCTGGTACACTCTGATCATAAAAAATTTGATCAAATCCGGGAAACCCTCGCCGAAATCAACGAGGTATATGAGAATAGCGACAGCATCATCCTAGTCCCGCTCAATATCTCCGATGCCCGGAGCATGAAGCTGATTGGCAAAAATGTCAACATCGAACAGATCATCGATCCTCCCAACACTGTTTTTCTATAGCCCATGAGCACAGCCGAAGTCAAAAACCTCCGTAACCAAAACCGATACGAAGATGCCGCCCGAATGTCAAGGACTGATCTGGAAACCAATCCCACTGATATCTGGCTCAAAAGAAGTCATGCCTGGTCCCTCTACTACATGATCAAAAAACATGTACAAGCGGGGCAATCCGAGCAGGCAAGGCTTTTTTATACCGAATTTGAATCCCTGCAAATGCCGGAGGATGAAACCCTCATCTATGAGCGGATGGCCTATTTCAAGCAGGTACTCTCCGCCAATTACATCTCCGCCAAGCAACTGATCCAGGAAGGTCGATTTGAGGAAGCCTTTGACCTCCATGCCACAGATCAGGAAACCAAACCTGAGCAAATGGCCTGGGCAATGTACTACCTGCTAAGGCATCTAAACAAATCCAAAAATCCGGACAAACAGGTATTACTGAGTCGCATGGAAATTTTCAGGCAGCGGGTCGTCCCCCAAAAATTATTGGTCTATAAACTCCTCATGCAGGAATTTATCAAACTTCCCCCAGCTTTTTGGGATCATGGTTCCCTGAGTACCCACCTGGAGTTTTTGGGACTTTTCGACACCTTGGATGAGGATGATTTCGAAAAACAGGAGTACGAAGGCCAGAAAATCATCTCTCTGGCCGAGCGACTTCATATCGGCTATTCCAAAGCGCTCATTCGCGAAAAAGCATCAAAGGAAAAAGTGGAGACTTATCTCCAGGAGGTAGTGGAACCAAATTTAGAACCTCACAGAGGCATGCTTTACGTGCCGTATTTCAAAGCCAAACTCCTACTGGAGATCGGAGACCGGGAGGAAGGCATGCAAGCCTTTTTACCTTTTGCCCGAAGAAAGCAAGGGGAATTTTGGGTTTGGCAGGTTTTTGCTGAATACTATCAGCAAGACCCACAACGCTATCTATCTTGTCTCTGCAAGGCCCTCAGCTGCAGAGTCAAGCCGGAGTTTCTGTCCAATATCAAGGAAAGATTGATCGCTCATCTGATTCAAACGGAAAAATTTGACTGGGCCAAATCGGAATTGATACAGCTGGTCCGACTACGAGAACAGCAAAGCTGGGGACTTCGAAGCTCCCATCGCGAAATGCTCGAATCTACTTGGTTTACCTCGGCTAGAGAAATCCCACTTAAGGATCAGTACCTGTCCTATCTAGGTCCGGCTGAACAACTTTTGGGGTCAGCTACCGCCGACAAATCCAGTCAGGTATTGCTGGTTTTAGTGGACTATGTCAACCCGGAAAAAAGCATCGTCAATTTCGTGACGGCAGCTAAAAAGAAAGGCTTTGGCAAATTCGACCCACTGCCAGAAGTCGGGGAAATTTACTCCCTGAAAGGAAAAGGATCGGGAGACGGATTTTATAAAATCGAAAGCCTACAGAAAGCAGTAGATGCAGAACGGACCATGGATCACCTCAAGAAAATCGTAAAGGGAAAATTGAGAAAAAACCAAGGTCAAGCTTTTGGTTTTGTGTCAGGCACATTTGTACCTCCGGGCCTCATTCAGGAGCATCAGTTGCATGTGGATGATTCGCTGGAAGGGGTGGCAGTTTTTGGGCCGGTCAAAGGAAAAGAAGAATGGGCTTGGCGCATGGTAAAACTATTTGCGAGCCAATAAGAATTAGAGAAAATGGTATTTTCGAAATCAAAAAACTTAGCTTACATTTAAGAATGACGGTCGGCAAGGAAAGATTTATTTTAGTAAAAAAAGCTAAAATCAGAGAAAAAATAGGCTACAAGCTATTGAAAACAAGAGAATTACATCACCAAGGCTCAAAAAGCTACATCCAATACAATAAGGATTAAGACTACTCCAAGTATATTCATTGATACAAGTAATCATTGACTCAAAAAGCTACATCCAATACAATAAGGATTAAGACTGTGTACTAATTTCATAATATTTCAGTTTGATTGGACTCAAAAAGCTACATCCAATACAATAAGGATTAAGACTCATAAGTAATCGCGCTTGAATTTACGAATGCAACCTCAAAAAGCTACATCCAATACAATAAGGATTAAGACAACACCGTTTCCATTCTTCGTACGCATAAGCATTGCTCAAAAAGCTACATCCAATACAATAAGGATTAAGACCCATTTCGATGATAGGATATCCTCCCAATTCATCAACTCAAAAAGCTACATCCAATACAATAAGGATTAAGACAAGGTTGCCAATGCAGGCAACGTTGCAAAATCTTCGCTCAAAAAGCTACATCCAATACAATAAGGATTAAGACATCGCAAACATTGCGATTAGTGAAATACAGCCTGCTCAAAAAGCTACATCCAATACAATAAGGATTAAGACTGTAATTAGCAGGACGGTTGCTGTGGTCGATTACTACTCAAAAAGCTACATCCAATACAATAAGGATTAAGACTAGGCGCAAGATCTCTGTTAACCACATTCATCGAACTCAAAAAGCTACATCCAATACAATAAGGATTAAGACTTACCACTCTGATTGATATGCTCAGCAGGAACTTGACTCAAAAAGCTACATCCAATACAATAAGGAGGACGAAGCGTTAAGAAAAGCTTTAGTAAAGCTTTTTAGCTTCGGGCCAGCTTGCAGGGGAGGCTATATGTCGTAAACAAAATATCAAAAAGCTATCCTAATCTCCCTGCGGTCATCGGGACCGCCTATCCAATACAATAAGGATTAAGACTTTTCTCTAAGTGCCTAGAGAATAATCTTGGTTCTCAAAAAGCTACATCCAATACAATAAGGATTAAGACTTTTTCCATGATCTTGTTTGTTTTTGTTTTTGTCTCAAAAAGCTACATCCAATACAATAAGGATTAAGACATAGTCATTCAAGTTACTTTGAGCTACTGAATTTTGCCTCAAAAAGCTACATCCAATACAATAAGGATTAAGACATCCCTGTTGACCACATTCATTGAATAATTTGCAGGCTCAAAAAGCTACATCCAATACAATAAGGAGGACGAAGCGTTAAGAAAAGCTTCAGTGAAGCTTTTTAGCTTCGGGCCAGGCTGCAGGGGAGGCTATAAGTTGAATACCTAATTTTAAAAAGCTACATCCAATACAATAAGGATTAAGACTCAGTTCTAACACCGGAAGCCTTCTTGGTTGATTTACTCAAAAAGCTACATCCAATACAATAAGGATTAAGACAAAACCTTTTCTTGTTTTGACATCATTTTAATAAATGCTCAAAAAGCTACATCCAATACAATAAGGATTAAGACGTCTTGTTTGTTTTTTGTTTTTGTTTTTTGCGCTCTCAAAAAGCTACATCCAATACAATAAGGATTAAGACAGCGCACGAAGAGGTAAACAGATAACACCGTTTCCACTCAAAAAGCTACATCCAATACAATAAGGATTAAGACTTATATAAGAGTATCCATCAACACTTTTTGCATGTCTCAAAAAGCTACATCCAATACAATAAGGATTAAGACCATAGGGATAGATAATTTATGAATTTTATCTTCCCTCAAAAAGCTACATCCAATACAATAAGGATTAAGACTTTTAAGCTTTTGATCTCTGAAATTAACTGCTGCTCTCAAAAAGCTACATCCAATACAATAAGGATTAAGACGCCTAATTCGGCGATCTCTGTGTCTTTTAGGTTTCTCAAAAAGCTACATCCAATACAATAAGGATTAAGACTAGCGGAGACAGGATTGATAAGATTTTCAATCGGGGCTCAAAAAGCTACATCCAATACAATAAGGATTAAGACTTTAAGATAACAAATTCATCGCCTTCAAGGAAAGTAACTCAAAAAGCTACATCCAATACAATAAGGATTAAGACCCAGAGAAGATAACTTCCCAAGTTTTCTCACCAAGAGCTCAAAAAGCTACATCCAATACAATAAGGATTAAGACATCCTGTATTTCTACAGTGACCTTACATAGACCTCCTCAAAAAGCTACATCCAATACAATAAGGATTAAGACCTATCACCCTCTTCTCTTGTAATCATTAATCCGCCCTCAAAAAGCTACATCCAATACAATAAGGATTAAGACTTTCACCTTAAAGGTTGCTGGCTTAGAGTTGAAACCTCAAAAAGCTACATCCAATACAATAAGGATTAAGACTTGGTGGACTTGACAGCAGCAGAAGAGATGAAACTATCCTCAAAAAGCTACATCCAATACAATAAGGATTAAGACTTTCAAATCAGCACCTGGAAGGATCTCTCCCATTCTCAAAAAGCTACATCCAATACAATAAGGATTAAGACACCTGGAGTAATCACCTTTAGGTCGTAACCTCTCAACTCAAAAAGCTACATCCAATACAATAAGGAGGACGAAGCGTTAAGAAAAGCTTCAGTGAAGCTTTTTAGCTTCGGGCCAGGCTGCAGGGGAGGCTATAAGTTGAATACCTAATTTTAAAAAGCTACATCCAATACAATAAGGATTAAGACTTTGTTGTCTTGTCAGCTAACGCAGCGAATGTTTTAACTCAAAAAGCTACATCCAATACAATAAGGAGGACGAAGCGTTAAGAAAAGCTTCAGTGAAGCTTTTTAGCTTCGGGCCAGGCTGCAGGGGAGGCTATTAAATGAATACCTAATGTTAAAAAGCTACATCCAATACAATAAGGATTAAGACCGACCGCTAACATCCAATACGGCATAACCGATCTCCTCAAAAAGCTACATCCAATACAATAAGGATTAAGACCCAGTAACCATTCGAGTATAGCCAGTAATAGCCAGACTCAAAAAGCTACATCCAATACAATAAGGATTAAGACATTTCTACGTATGCGTTGATTTCTTCATGATATCCTCAAAAAGCTACATCCAATACAATAAGGATTAAGACAAGTGTTTCAAAAGAGTGCGGATTACCTTTTGCTATCCTCAAAAAGCTACATCCAATACAATAAGGAGGGCCGAGCGTTAAGAAAAAGTCCGGGGGGACTTTTTTAGCGAGGAGCCAGCTTGCAGGGGAGGCTATCAGTCGTAAACAAAACGTCAAAAAGCTACATCCAATACAATAAGGATTAAGACATTGCGTGTGTCACGCGACGAGTTTGGCCTTTCCAGGCTCAAAAAGCTACATCCAATACAATAAGGATTAAGACTGGAGGTTCTGCAATAGACTGATAATCGTATATCGGCTCAAAAAGCTACATCCAATACAATAAGGATTAAGACATGTTGTGACTGAAGTATAAAACAGGATTTCGCCGTCTCAAAAAGCTACATCCAATACAATAAGGATTAAGACAATGACGAACTCATCGCCTTCAAGGAACGTAAAGCCCTCAAAAAGCTACATCCAATACAATAAGGATTAAGACTTTAGTGACTGTACGTTTGCAGCCACAATTCCGAATTCTCAAAAAGCTACATCCAATACAATAAGGATTAAGACTACTCTCACTTCTGTTTTAAGTGATTTATCATTAACTCAAAAAGCTACATCCAATACAATAAGGATTAAGACAACGACATCCAGCTTAACTATTCTTATGGTTTCGTTTTCTCAAAAAGCTACATCCAATACAATAAGGATTAAGACGTGACCATTAATCCCCCGTTGTCCATTTCTATCACCGGCTCAAAAAGCTACATCCAATACAATAAGGATTAAGACTGA
This sequence comes from Algoriphagus sp., assembly GCF_046296635.1. GTDB lineage: Bacteria > Bacteroidota > Bacteroidia > Cytophagales > Cyclobacteriaceae > Algoriphagus. Next base: position 39,217 of record NZ_JBKBKZ010000041.1, read on the forward strand.
GAATAAAATAGTGTCTGTTGCCAAGGCTTCCCTCTCAAAAAGCTACATCCAATACAATAAGGTTTAAGACATTCAGCTTCTTGGTGATCCGTAGCAATATGAAGACCTCAAAAAGCTACATCCAATACAATAAGGATTAAGACTTTTGTAGTCAGTTCCGTTTAATGCTTTCAAAACTTCTCAAAAAGCTACATCCAATACAATAAGGATTAAGACAGCTTGAGCATTGGCCAACACTTGCTTTCCAGTTACTCAAAAAGCTACATCCAATACAATAAGGATTAAGACCAGGTTATTAATATACTTAAAACGGTTGGTCTTTTCTCTCAAAAAGCTACATCCAATACAATAAGGATTAAGACTTTGCCATGATAATAATAAGTTAAGTTAAAGCACTCAAAAAGCTACATCCAATACAATAAGGATTAAGACAATTTTTTAAATGTCCATTTTCTTTTGGACAGTTCCTCAAAAAGCTACATCCAATACAATAAGGATTAAGACTATCTAATAAATAATCCAAAGCGTTTATAAACCTTCTCTCAAAAAGCTACATCCAATACAATAAGGATTAAGACAGCACCAAGATCGTTGGTACTTACTGTCTTAGCACGCTCAAAAAGCTACATCCAATACAATAAGGATTAAGACAAGGAATCTGTACTTTTGTGAGATCAGGTGCAACACCCTCAAAAAGCTACATCCAATACAATAAGGATTAAGACGCAGCACTGTTTATTATAATCATTCGGGATTATGATTCTCAAAAAGCTACATCCAATACAATAAGGATTAAGACAGTGCGAGTCCAGGCGTAATGACTTTCAAGTCATAACTCAAAAAGCTACATCCAATACAATAAGGAGGACGAAGCGTTAAGAAAAGCTTCAGTGAAGCTTTTTAGCTTCGGGC
>NZ_JBKBKZ010000042.1:0-25907 GCF_046296635.1 Algoriphagus sp.
TCAATTTATTTACTTCGTGATTAACGTGTTCTTCGCAACCCGAACAAGTCATTCCGTCAATCATAAATTCTGCTTTCTGGATTTTTGATTGATCTGTTACGATTGTTTTATTCTCTGTTTTTGGAAAGAAAACATTTGCATACATTGGGAACGCAAGCATAAGTCCTACAAAAACTGTCACAATTCCTAAAAATTTTTTCGTTTGTATAAATGGTGTTTTCACGGTCGTGTCGCAGTTGCAGTCAATTTGTTTTTGTGGTTTCAGTTTTTGATACCAAGCAAAACCAAGCACCAAAACTGTCAGTCCAATTAAATACGGTCTTAAAGGGTCGAACCACGAAAAAGTCGAAGCAAGTCCACTCGTCCCTGCCAACAAAGCCAAAACAGGCGTAATGCAACAAAGTGAAGCCGAAATTGCTGTCAAAAGTCCAAGTCCTGCGAGTTTATTTTCTGATTTCATTTTCTTGTCGTCAATGTTGATTGGTGTCGTCTTTTAAGCTGCCGCATAACGTTTTGGCGCTTGGCGAAGAAGCGGATTTCGAAGCACTAAACTGTCTGCCAGCACTGAACTTGATACGAAGCACAAAGCTTCATTTAAGCACTGAACCCGCTTTTTTGCCAAACGCCTGTTAGCTGTAGGGATTCGTTCCATGTATTGGTAATAATTTGTCATTTATGGTTCAATTAAAGGAAAGAGTCTAATTGCACCACTCTTTGTTTCCCAATTCGACCCTGTCTTATTCCTGTCTGGCAAAGTTCCATTTATAGGGCAAATCAACAAATCGGCTAGTTTAATGGTTGATTTAGCAAAATCCTCAATGTCACTATCACTTACTAAAGCACCGTCAAAAGTAAAGTGAGCACCAACCTGATTCCTAACAGCTTTCAGGTTTTTAATTTCATCTATTACCGGTTTTAAATATACCTCATCAACAACGGTATTATTACAGAACTTTCCATCTCCTAAATCAGCCATTTTTTGCACTCTTAACACTTTGAGTAGGTCTTTTGATAAACAATCTAACAGTTCACTCAATGTGTAGTCATTGCCAGGTTTTCTTTTCAAGCGACTTTGAAAGTTAAATGTCAAAAAATCAAGAATAGCTTCTAAAAACCTGCCAGTAGCTCCTGAAAGATTTTCACGGTGAAAGTACTCTGGTGAACTTAAATAATACTTTATTTCTTCCAAAACGAGCTGTGGCTTTGCAACTGTTATACCTCTTTCCATCGACCATCCTCGCAATTCCAAAAATTGAATATTGAGATTTGGTGCTCTGTTATTTCGATATCTTTCCCGCCACGGTCGATAATGTGTAGAAATAAATACGTGAGCAAAATTTTTAGCTTGATTATGGATAAGAGAAATAATTCTGTCTAAATGCCTTTCATCTACTGACATTACAACGTCATCAAGTATTAATATAACATCTTTATTACTCTCCTTCTTTGCAAGTGCAATAAAAATACATAGCCCTAAGGTATCTAAGTGGGATTCACTATAAACAGATTGTGGGGTAATATTTGATTCCGTATGGAAATTGGCGGAAAGATTAAGAGAACTTTGAAAAGTATGATTTAAGAAAAGCTTCACGTTCCCTAAACCTTCATTCGGATGAATTTCCTGATACATTGTTTCTACTTCATCAGAAATGGATACTAATTCGCTGTCAATAAATTTTTTCCGCGTATCTTCTAATATGTCTAAAGTGGCTTTTGCTTGCTTTAATAATTTATCTAACTCACTACATTTTTTTGTGCTTCTAATTATGCTTTCATAATTCGACTTTATTGAATTATGAAGTCCAACCGACTTATTAACCGTTTGATTATGCTTCGATAATTTTTCTACTTCTGTCGTGAGTTTTAAAGAAACTTCATTGAATAATATGTAGTTTTCTTTAGTGGTGTTTGTTTCTAATATTTCACTTAATTTATTGGTGAATTCAAAATCAGGCAATTTAACGGCTAAGTTTTTAAAACCTATCAATTGAGTATTGAAAGGTTCAATCTGCCCCTGCAATCTGTTGTATAATTTATCCTTTTCAACTTTGGATAAGTTTATAGCTTGTATCAGTTGATTTAACTCCTGCATTTTTGCTATTCTTCCATCAACATTTTCAAGAAGTTTCTGCTTGTCATTATCCTTTTCACACACTGGACATTTGTCAACTTCGATTTTTGCTGTAAGGAACTTTTTAGTTTCATTTAGAACAGATAGTAAATCAGTCTCTGAATTAGGGTTCTTAAGCTGATATTCTTTAAGTTTCTTTTCCGCTTCTAAGAGGTTATTTTTTGCTATTGCATATTTTGCGGTTTCCGTTTTAATGCTTGAAACAACAGCTTGCAATGAATTCCATTTTTGTAAAACAGAATTGTTTTCTTGAAGTTCTACAGCAAGTTTTGAATTGTCCTTTGAAATTTCTAACTGAACCCAATCTTTCAAATTGCCGAGTGGATTTTCTTCCTTATTCCAAATATCAGTCAGTGTACTCTTTGCATCAGAAAGACTTTTGCGGTTTTGTCCAAGTTCGTTGTCTAGTGCTGTAATTAACCTCTTTAATTCCCCTTCTGATTTTTGAATATTTGAAACATCAATGAATGACGAAAGTACCTTATACCGTGCCGATGGTGTATCTTCAATAAAAGAGGTGATTTGAGCTCTTCTTAGTGCTTTTACTTTGGGTAAACCATCAGATGGATTCTTTATTATTTTATTTGAGTTTGCTGAAAGTGTAGCCTTAAATGTTTGGGTATCTGTCTCAAGTTCAATCAATAAATCAGAGTTACTTGCACCTAAAGATTTTAGAAATGAATAGTCTTTATTCGATTTGTCATCCAAAGATCCAGCACTATCAGTACATAAACAGACCAAAGCATCTGCAATTGAGGATTTACCATTCCCGTTTTCAGCATAGATTAACGTGATATTCTTGTCTTGGCTAAAATTCAAGGTAAGAGGTTTAGTCGCACCTCTGAAGGCTTTGATATGTAAACTACTCAGTTTCACCCTTAGTCTTTTTTTCTAGGTTTATTATTTGATTCTCAATAATTATTTTCCAATCAATTTCTCTGATAGTTCCATTAGCAATTTTACTTTCCAAATTGATTTCTTCATCAGCAATCAATTTTTTCGCTTTTAACTGCTTTACAATTTCTTTCGCAACTTTGGTATTGTTATCATTCATATGTTCACTATTCAGTTTTCAGTCATCTTGGGGTTTCTTATCCTTACAGCTAACGGTTTCGGGCTTGACGAAGGTGGCGATTTTCACCACAAATGTTGATGCGGAGAACCAAACTTTGATTAACCACAAATGTGTCTGCGGAGCACTGAACCGCCACTTTTGCCAAACCCGTGTTATATGCTGTGCTTTTATTCATTTTTCATCATTGTTGCTATCATACTATATGCCGATTCGCAAGCTCCGTGTACCATTGCTTGATTTTTAATTGATAGTGCTTCACCTGCAAAATAGACTTTATTTAATAAGGGTTCATTTATTGTCGCTACAATGTTGTTTTGGTTGCCGTCAAAGGAATATGAGTACGCTCCTTGTATGTATGGTTCTTTCGACCAATTTTGAATAGTGTGTTTCATATAATTAGCTGTTGCCTTTCCGTCAAACATTTCATCTAACTCAGCAATAAATTTGGCTATAATCTCTTGCTCAGAGTTTAATTGCGTGTAGGCATTAGCTTTGTCGTTGATAGCGAAAAGTCCTAAGATGTGCTTGCTGGAATCTTTTCTAAAGGCAGCATCATACACAAATTTTTCCTCTTCATTAAGAGCTTGGAAAATATTACCAAAAGCCAAAATGTCTGGGTAGAATTTTTCTTTAAACTCTATAAAGATTTTAATACCATCTCCCATAAATATTTTATCGATTGCTTCTTTTTTATCAGTAGGTAATGAAGGTTGAAAGGTAATTTGTTCATTTTGAAGCGTTTTAATTGGTGATGTAATAAGTACTTTGTCTGCTTCATAAGTTTCATTGCTATCTGATGATAAAATAACTTTATTACCTTGATAATTGATTTCTGTGATAGGCTTGTTTAGAATAATTTTGTCAGCAATCTCTGGCACGATAAACTGCTCAAAAAAGTCAAACCAAGTGGAATTCTTAAACTTCCATTCACTGTAAAAACTACTAATGTAATTATGTGATTTTAACTTGCCGTTTTTCCAAGATTTTATGGTTTGTGGATTGTAAACAATAATATCAATATTGGCATTTGAGCTAGGATTGTTGATGATATCTGCCAATATTTTGGGATTTGTGTGAATCCATTCTGCACCTAGATCTATGGGAAAGTCTGCAAAATTGGATGACTTTTTTAGTCGACCACCATAAACGGGAGCAGCTTCAATTATTTCAAAATCAACCCCATATCGTTTAAGTAGATATCCTGCTGCTAATCCTGCTGCACCTGCACCTACAATAATTACTTTCCCTGAAAAATCAGTATGAAATTTTGGAAATATGGAATCGTCTTTACTACAAGATTGCAACAACGTGCTGCTTAAAAACGGAAGACCAATTCCCATTATCAAGCTCTTTTCTATGAATTCTTTCCTTGTCATTTATTATTTCTTTGAATTAAACGTTACTATTAGGCCTGTTGAAATCCCCACAAACGCAGCGTTTGCATTTTGAATACTCAACTTTCTGCCATAAGTAGCTTTAAAATAAAAACCTAAGTGTTTTTTTGGGTCAACTCCCAAGCCTATATTTAGAGAAGGTAAGAAATAGTGTAAATCGTCATATCTGTAAATTATTTTTCCTGTCCCCAAGTTTAATGTACCGTCTTGTCTTTGAAACGCAAGTAAATACCCCAATCCAACAGAAGAAGTAAGAAAAAAGCGTTTATCTGATTTATTCCATCTGTAAACCAATTCGGGGTTCAGCAAGAAGTTATGAGATACATTGGTTTGAGCAAAATAGCCCAATTGTGTTAAGATTTGCAGGCGTTGTTTGCTTTTTCTTTGTTCTGTGGAGTTATCTCCTAATTCTTTCAAATCAAAAGCATAGCCTACCGTGCCACCCATATTTGACAGATATGGGGCAAAATAGCCAACTTGCCACTCCTTATTGCTATTCTGAGCGACTAGAGCAGATGAGACTAAGTAAGTAAAAACGAAAAAAAGTAAAAATTTGCTTATTAGGTTCATTTCTAAAAAATTCTATATGCAATACCTATGTATATGACACTATTCCTTAAATCACGCCCACTTACAATATTGGTTATACCTTGTATGTATCTCACTCCAATACTCCAATCTTCAAAAACTTCATACCCAAGTCCCGCATTCAAAGAGAAATCGAATGTTTCAAAGTTTTCAATTCTCAAATCATCAGGAACCGATTTGGCAGTGTTGACAGTGAGTATGCCTAACTGTGGACCTAATTCTGTGTAAAATTTCTTGCTTTTCCACTTAAACATAATGGGTATATTGAGGTAAGAAATCTTATAGCGTCCACTCTCTTTAGATTTTTCTCCTTGAAGCGACCATATCACTTCAGGTTGAATTTTCCACTCTTTTGAGATTTTATAAGAAGAATAAACGCCAAAAGAATAACCCACTTTACGGTCACTTTCTGGCAATGCATCCTTACCCCAAAGTTCGGCAAAGTTGATGCCTACTTTCAATCCATAATGTGCCTCGCTTTTTTGTTTTACCGTCTCTCTATCTTGAGCAAACAAATTAACATTACTTGCAAAGAATAAGACTATCATCGTAATCATTAAACGAAAGTATGCTGTTCTTTTCATTAGTCTGATTTAGTAATTTTAATTTTTATCGATACTTTCTGTTATCATAGCAGGTAACGTTTTGCGTGTATGAGAAGTAGCGGAATAAAAAGCACTTCACTTTCAGTTTGGCACTGACTTTTATTAAAAGCACTGACCTTTGATTTAGCACTAAACCAGCTATTTCTTATACACGCTGTTGTGCTTTCGTTATTTTTTATTGTACAATTTTCCGTTTTTAACTACTAAAAAGATGTCATCAATATGTTCAATGTTTTCTATTGGATTAGAATTTAGAAAGAGTAAATTCGCTTTTTTGCCAACTTCTATTGTTCCTTCATTTTTAAGAATTCCAGCGGCTTGAGCCGAATTTTTAGTAGCAGAGACAAGGGCTTCAAAAGGTGTAAAATCTGCTTCATTTACTAATAGTTTCATCTCATATTGCACAAACGTTTCTTGGTTCGAGTCGCTACCTGCTGCCACTTTTACGCCTGCTTTATTTGCATCTCTAGTTATTCTTTTTTCCATTTCATATCTCCAGTGAGTATTCTCCAAATTTTTATTATGCTCATAAACGGAAAGTGTCGCATCGAGTACAACATCGTATTGTTTCATTAGCTCAAAGATTTTATCCAAACCAAGTTTATCGTATTCTTCTTCCCAAAATTCGGCTGTCATATTTATTGCATTAGCTCCTTTCCAATTTGCAGGAACATCCTCTCTTCTTTGAAATTTCTCATAAATAAGCAGTTCTGAATGAGAAATAGAAGTTACTCCTGAAGATATTATTTCAGATGGTTTAGAGATTTGTAATGCTGCGTGAGACCAAACAACAATATTTTGTCTTTTAGCTTCTTCAACAATTTTTATAACTTCATTATTCGATAAATTAGCATACATTTTTATACCAGAAGCACCTGTGCCTTTAGCTTCAGCTACATCCAATACCATATTAGAATTATCATCAATTGCTTTCATATAGGGCATTTTTCCGCTAACTCCTCCTTGAACTGTTGCAATGGTTCTTGGGTCAGAAAAAAACTTTGAACCCGCCATTAAAGAGGAATAGTAAATATTTGGCGCCACTATATCACCCACTAATGCATTTCTTGATAAACTAGATAAGGCTCTTGCATCTCCAGCCATATCTCTGACCGAAGTGATACCTGTTAATAGCATTTCTTTAAGCACTTTTTCTGCATTATCACTTCTTTCTTCTGTTGGGTTTGTTGCAAAATGTACGTGAGCATCAATTAAACCTGGGACTACAAATTTCCCTTTCAATCTTATGGATTGAACGGTATCATTAGCTATATAATTTATGGAAGGTAAGATGTCTGAGATTTTATCATTATTGATTAAGATGGTATAATCATAAAGTACATCATTTGAGTTTACATCAATAATATTGACATTTTGCAAAGCATAGTTGCCGAAGGTGAATTGTGCACTTACCGTTGTAATTGTCAAGACCATTAGAAATATGGTTGATGTAATTTGTCTTAAGTTCATTTTTCTGAAGAATTTTATTATTGGTTAGCGGTCTGTCATAATGAAGCACAACGTTTTGGCGCTTAGCGAAGAAGCGGATTTCGAAGCACTTCACTGTCTGCCAGCACTGAACTTGATACGAAGCACAAAGCTTCATTTAACCACTGAACCCGCTTTTTTGCCAAACGCCTGTTATAGCCAGTGGTTCTTTCAGTCGTCATTGTCCGCCCAGTTTTATTATTTTTCCGTTTTCTTCTGTTTCGTTGTTGTCGTCTTCATAATCTTCATCGTCTTCTGTTGGATAAAAGTCAATCCAAACTTGTACTAAATAGTCGTGAAAACCCCAACCAATTCCGCTCGTGTCGTCAACAACTTTTCCAACTCGGTCTTCAAATTTGTCGAGAAGGTTTTCATTTCTCATCAAAGTCAAGCTATCAACAAAAGTTGTCGCTAAGCTTTTATAAAAAGTTTCATTGATGTCTCCGAAGTCATTTGTAAATTTTACCCCTGTCTCAACGTAGAATAGCATCAAGTCAGCTAGTAATTCTGTCGATGTCCCAAGTTTTTTAAAGTCACTAATTGCTTGTTTGCCGTCTTTAAGTTTATAGTTGTAACCACGTTTAGGGTAAAACGCTTCAAATACTTTGTCCCTATATTTTTCAAAAAGTTGTCTCTCGTCTGGATTTACATAAAAGTCGAAAAACTCTTTTACTGATTTGTTCTTCTTATACAAGTCGGCAACAAGGTCAATTAGTTTGTCCTTGTCCAGTTTTTTAAGTTCTTTTTTTATGTCGGTCAGTCCCATATTTTATTAGATGTTACGGTCGTCCTACCATTGGCTATAACATCCGTATAAATCTAACTCCCCTCTCCAGTGTCGTGTATATCCGTTTTGTGAGGAGTGGATTTTCCGGCTGTTTCTGGTCTCAAATTAAGCAATTCGGTGATTTGATCAAGGGGTGACACCACATTTTTATTGGATACCGCCAGCACATGGCTGTAGATCTCTGTCGTCTTACTGCTTGCGTGGCCAAGAAGAACTTGGATTATCCGAAGGTTGGTGCCGTTTTGCAATAAGTGAGTCGCAAAACTGTGACGGAGTGTATGAACCGTCGACCAAGGATTTGCACCACTTTTAGCCACAGCAGCTCTAAAAATATTCTGAATACTTTTAGTAGAATACTGCCCTCCCTCCTGCCCTTCAAATAGCCAATAGGATGGTTTAAAGGCTTTATAATATGCTCGAAGCTCTTGAAGAAGTATTGGTGATAGCACCGTTTTTCGATCCTTTTTGTTTTTTGATCCTTTGATGAATAGGTATCCTTCATCAGAATGAATATCCCGAACCCGAAGGCGAATAGCCTCACTGATCCGGAGACCCGCACTATAGATGGTGAGTAGTATCGTCCGGTGCTTGAGATTGGAAGTAGCCTGTATAATTCCGGCGATTTCCTCCTTGCTAAGAACATTTGGCAGCGCTTGGGATGCTTTTGGCCGCTGGATATCATAATATTCTCTTGGCCTGCCCAATACGTGTTCATAATAAGCTTTCACGGCATTTATCAAACTGTTTTGAGCAGATTCTGAGATTTTATATTTACTGATTTGGTGATAGACAAACCCCTCTATCTCCTCTTTGGTAATGGTGGTGAGTTCCCGCTGTTCAAAAAATCGGAGAAACTTGGCAAAAGCGGTGGCATAGTTGCTTATTGTTGAAGGACTGTAGGCCTTCAGCGTAAGTTTTTGCCGGAGTTGGTCCATTGCCTCCAAACTTTTATCAGCCAAAGTAAATGTGGGTTGCGGAAGTTGAATCGGCTCTCTTTGATCCATCTTCAACTTTTCACCAAAGAGTTCCTGTACCCGCCGGATATTTTCCGGAGTATTGACCATGCTCCATAGTTTTTGGGAAGGATGGTAATAACTGGTATTCAGCTTTTTGAATTCCTCACGCTCAGATTTAAGTGCATAAGGAATAAATACTTTAAATCTTCCTGATTTTGGGGCCGGAATGTACAAAATGAGCTGTTCCATGTACTTTTTTTGAAAAAAATATAGGACCCACAATCACTGCAAGTCGGTAGTTAATCGTTTGTAGTCGATTGTAAGCGTTTGTTGTCGGAAAAGTTCCCAAGGCTTTTATCCAATCCCAAAAAAACCGGAGCTCATCGCTCCGGTTTCCCTTTTTGTTATTTCAACGAATTAATCCACCTTGCAATTTTCAGTGCCTCTTCTCTAGGTACCTGAGGCATAGGTGGCATCGGAGTGGCATAGTCAGGCCAGTTTTCCGGTTTTGGATTGTATATCAACTCTACCATCTTTTCTGGTGTGTAGTTCCTTTTTGCGACATCTACGTAGGCAGGTCCTACTTGCTTCTTCTCCTTTTGGTGACAGGCAGTACAGGTATTTTTAGCCAAAAGACCTTTGATTTCGGCTTCTGTCGGAATTGCATTTTCCACCATTCTTGCGGCTTCAGCTGGTTTTGGACTTCCGGCCTTCGGCTTTGCAGCCGGAGATGTGGCAGCCACGGAAGGTTTTGGTTTGATTACCATTTTGTCTCCAGAAGGGATCTCGTTCAGCGTGTAGTACGCATCCATGTGTACCAACTCGTGAGAATTCACCGCGTCGCGGATTCCCGGAAGGCTGATTCTGTGGACATGATATTGCTGGGGATTTTTAATCGCTACCCGGACTTTCCTGCCATCTTCAGAAACCTCCACACCCAAAATCTCATGTTCCATCGATCGAACAGGAGGACTTCCGTAAACCGGGAAATACTTATAAGTAAAACTGGAAATCATGTAAGAGGTTAAATCTTCAGCTGATTTCTTGTCGATCGGCTTGGTAAATTCGATTTCGAATCCGTCTGGTCTTGCTTTCACCGTTCTCATTTCGAAAGGAGCTTCACGATTCCAAACCAAGCGCTGCAGGCCTTCATTCGCCTCACCGGCCGAACCCCAACCCCTGTTGGTTTCTCCAACAAAAAGCGACTGATCTCCTGCGAAAACCATTCTCAAAACACCAGATTGGAAACCACTTCTAAAATCAATCGATGCGCCTTGATAGACGCCATTGACTTTCTCCAGCATGATCCGCATGATCTTGCTCTGACCTTGATCACCCACCAAAATCTGTCCTCCAAAAGGCCCCCAATAGTTTTCGGGTATCATGATTGGCTCAGAATTGGAAATTCCGTGGATTCCATGAGGCAACCATACCGCTGGAAGTTTGATTGAAGGAAGCAATTTTTCAGCTTCTGCCAATGTGATAAAAGAAGCATTAACGTCATTTTCAGGCTTAATAAATCGGTCATTGGCATCCTTATTTTTCATGGGATCGACTACGGCGTCAAACTGAGCAGTTGTCATTTTGACTGGAGAATTCTCGAGTTCAGACCAACGAAGACCGGCAGGATGACCGGAGAAATCACCTTTTTCCAAATGCCAAAGTCCACCGGAACCCATGTAATCCCCTTGGTTTTCGGTATAAAACACCTCCCCGTGCAAAATGCCAGGACCAGCTGGAGATCGCATTCCCGTTGCATAAGGTTCAATTTTTCCATCAGGCAGAATTCTTAAAGTCCAGCCTCTAAAAGGAACTCGGCTTTCGCCTCTCCACCATTCCTGATCTCCAAAAGCGACGTTGGTCGTCACGATAAAGCTTCCATCAGCCATGATTTTGGGTCCGAAGCTGTATTCATGGTAATGCGCAGAAAGCGGCCAACTGGCGATGGTCTCATACCAATCTGCTTTTCCATCCGAATTGAGATCCGCCAATTGCGTCAATTCACCCCGCTGTACCATGTAAAGGGAGCCTTGGTGATAGGCCAGACCTAGGATTTCATGGAGACCGGAGGCAAACTTTCTAAAATAGGGTTTCTGGGATGTGGGATTATCCACGATAAAAACATCACCTCGACGGGTTGAAACTCCCAAACTACCATTGGGAAGCATGGTAAGTCCACCCACTTCAAGTAAAGTCCCTTCGGGAGCGGGAACTTTGAGAATTTTGAAAAAATCCTCTTCTTTTGGTGACTCCTGAGCGACTAAAGAAAGGCTCATTCCCAGTGCTAATGCACCAAGAGTCAATGATTTCAAATTTATATTCAATCGAAACATATCTTTTCTTTTTTCAGGATTAAAACAATAAACTATAACTTAAGGCTGTCGTGATGGGTAGAAAAATTCCATCAGCACCCACCTCAGGTTTTTGGTCTGAGCTTGAGACTTTCAGATAAAGCCCTGCATCCTCAATCCAAAATAAATTCTTTGAAATCTTAGTCAGCACTTTACCAGGCACCACTCTGATTTTCAGTGGAGCAGAACTTCCTGAAAGTTCGATTTTACGATCGACACCTTTTCCATCGGGCATTACCTGTATTTGATCCTTCAGCTCCAGACCATTTTTTGATTGGGAAGAAAATGAAACTGACCCGTCACCCAGAATTCGATAGCCTTTAGCTTGCCATTCATCATTTACTGAACTATTATTTAAATTAAGTAGCAATCCAGAAGCTAAGCTCAATTCTGTAATAGAGCCAAACGGTCTTGAAACGCCATTTCCACGATCATTCCACATCGGTGTAGCATCCAAAAATATTCCTCTCCAAACCCGCAAAAGCTGATTTGAATTCAAATCATAAGAATAATGAGTGCCTGATTGCGATGAAACTGAGATACCATGAGAGATTCTTGTTCGGTTAGGAAGATCGATAAACGATCTTAACACCGGCGTTTCACGAGTATCTACCAAGATCGCATCTGCTGACCAAGAGCTCATTCCCACAGGATTGCTATACGTTTGCTGCCACATTGCATCAGCATAAGCTGTTAGGTAAAATCCCTGTGCAGTCCAATCCGTTGGTTTGGAAACCCAAATCACAAAAGGAACTTCACCCGGCTGAAGTGATTTCTCAACTGTTGTTACCCCCTGTCGTAACTGAATTGGTTCAGAGGTATTTTCAAGTTGAATCGCGCCAAGTCCATTGTTTGGCACAGCCATTCTGAAGGTATAGTTTCCTGCCTTTTTCACTGAGATTGTTCCTTCAAACTTACTCAGTGAAGATGTAGTCAGTCCGGCAACAAACTCGTCAAAAGACCCGATTTTACCGACAGATGACGCTTTTAAAGTATTTTCAGCAGGTAATTCGGTGTAAGAACCAGGAAAAACCTGAAATGAAATGTTCTTAAATTCCGGAGCGGGAGTATCAAATGGCTTTACTTCCAGAGACTTGATCGCAATTGGTCCATGGTCACCCTGGATTCGAATAGGGCCCTCTGCTACCTCACCCCCAGCTAAAGCGCCCCGAGTAGGACCGAAAAGCTCCACGTCTTCGTGAATAGTTACACCATTAAGTGTAGCGGAGACGATTCGGGCATTTTGGATTTTATCCCCTGAAGCTGAAAATCGAGGCGCCTTGAAATGCACTTTCAGCGTTTGCCAAATACCGGGAGCTTTACTTGCATTTTGGCGTGGAGCATATCCTTGGTAACCTTTTTGTCCATCAGGCTTAGTATCATCCCAACGTTCGTAGATACCTCCATTGTCTCCAGCTTTGACAGCTACTCTTGACCAGCTGTCGAGCAGTTGGATTTCATATTGCCCCTGCAGGTAAATCCCTGAGTTGGACCCGGGAGCCATCATGTAGACAAGGGTAACTTCCGCATCTCCAAATTTTTCACTGGACACAATATCGGTTCCCGGCTTCTTATTGGTTGGAGCATTGAGAATAATGTTTCCTTTTCCTTCGGAAAAAAGAATTTGCTCGGACTGAAGAGGATTAGCCCAGACTTTGGCAACTTCCGACCAGCTTCCACCATTATTTTTGAAATCTGAAAGCTGAAGCTTGGTTTGTCCTTGGACTGAGATAGCCGAAAAAGTCAAGGCCATACCAATCCAAATTGATTTGAGGTTTGAGAGCATAAAGTGTTTGAAAATTTAAAGCGTGTGAAAATACTTCTGATTGCTCAGAGCAGCAAATTCAATGATCAAATTCAATGATCAATTCCTTTTGGCGATGATCAAAATCATCGGTTTTTTGTGCTGTGAATCAATTTGAACATTGTTTTTTTGATTCTTGTTGCATGTCTCTTATTTCTAAAGTCTAGCTTCTTGTGTCTAGTTTCTTGCTTCTCATTTCAAAGCTTTCGATACATTACCAAAATATTGGTTGGACCAAGAATTGGATGGAGAAAAGCATCAGGAACTTCCCCCACAATTTCAAATCCTAGTTTCAGCCAAAGGTTGACTGCTACAGTGTTATTTTTCACCACATAATTGAATTGCATAGCCTGAAAGCCCAATCTTTTAGCTTCGGCAAATGAAAATTCTGCCATGGCTTTCCCAATCCCTTTTCCACTAGCTTTTGGAGAAACCATGTATCCCGCGTTGACAATATGGGATCCTCTGTCGGGTTGATTTGCTTTTAGAAAAAAAGTCCCCACAATTTCCCCGTCAGATTCGGTAACATAGGTTGCTTTATCCTGAGCGAGCCAATAATCCATCATTTTTTCTTTAGATGAATCCGGTGAAAAAACATAAGTACTCCCCTCTCGGACAATTGGCTCAATAATATTCCAAAGTTCAAAGGAGTCCAACTGAACGGCTTTTCTAAAGCTCAAAGTCATATTTTCTGGATTTTTCGTTCTATTGAACTCTTTGAAAAATGTTAGTTCCTCTACAAAACTGAAATCTAAAAATAGCAGATATCTTCGCAAATTGATTGAGCCAAAAAAATCACATGTCCACTCCTACCAAATACCAAAAAGTTCCAGGCTTGATTATGGCTATTGGCTCGGCGATTTTTTGGGGAATATCAGGGACTTGTGCCCAATATCTCTTTGAGCAAAAAGGATTCAATCCAGGTTGGTTAGTGTGCTGGAGGATGTTGATTGCAGGACTTATTCTGGTGATTTTTTCCCTCAGTGAAAAGAATTCTGATACGTTCAGGATATGGAGGAAACCAGTGGATGCTCTTAGACTTCTCCTGTTCAGCATTTTTGGAATGGTCGCTGTCCAATTCACTTATTTCTACAGCATTTCGCTCTCAAATGCCGCCACGGCCACTGTTTTGCAATACACCGGGCCTTTACTGGTGGTTGCATTTTATGCGATTAAAAATAGAAGGTGGCCCATTCTCGCTGAATATGCTTCACTTGCTTTGGCTTTGGTTGGCACCTTCCTTCTTGTGACACACGGTTCTTTTGATACACTCGTGATTTCTGAGGCCGCTTTACTGTGGGGATTTCTCTCTGCAATTGCTTTGGCATTTTATACCATTCAGCCTGTGGGCTTGCTTCGAACTTACTCTCCCGCCACTATTACCGGTTGGGGAATGCTGCTAGGTGGAATTGCGTTCGCACCATTTTCTAACCCTTGGGAAATGCAGGGTGTCTGGGATCTTAGAGCGGGCCTCGCTTTCGCCTATATCATCCTGTTTGGAAGTGTTTTAGCTTTTTACTTTTTCTTAAAGGCAGTGAACATCATTGGTGCTACGACGGCAAGTTTGCTTTGCAGCGTCGAACCGCTTGCTGCAGCAGGGGTGGCAGTGGTTTGGTTGGGGATTTACTTTGGGCCAATGGATTGGTTAGGCACCCTATTCATTCTTATCACTATCGTCTTACTCACTCTTAGCACCAAAGGAAAAGAATCCAAAAAAGAAGTCAAATTTGAATGAGATCTCCTTAAAACGAATTTTGGAAATTACTGATCGAATGTGCCACAGAATCGATCAAAAACTTGGATAAATTCCCGGTATTGATCAGCTTCTGAAGGTTTGACAATGTAACAACTTGCTTGCTCCTGATAGCTGGTCAAAATATCATCCTGAGTAGAAGATGTGGTCAGCATGATGACTGGAATATCACGGGTTTGAGGATTTGACTTGATTTCCTGTAGGACTTGATGTCCAGTTTTGAGTGGTAAATTAATATCAAGCAATACTAAGTCAGGCCGGGTAGCATTCTTGTAATTCCCGTTTTGAAACAAAAAATCCACTCCATCCTTACCATTGGTAGCAACATCAATATCGACTACATACTTGCTCTCTTCAAGTGCCTCTGTAGTGAGAAGAACATCCCCCGGATTATCCTCAATCATCAAAACTTTAAATTTTTTCATAGATACTACTTGAGCTAATTTTATTCTCGATTATATGCACTTGGCAAACCTAAATCATGCCACTACTTTGTTTAATTTTTCAGAGATTTAGCTTTTCCAAAAGTTCCTTGTACAGTCCTCTTCTGATCGGAATACTTGTTTCTCCAAGATTTACTTTTTTTGCATTAAAGGAATTAATGAAGGAAATATTTACCAAAAAGGACTTGTGAACTCTCAAAAATTGCTTGGAAGGTAATTTTTCTTCAAAACTTTTAAGAATATCGCGGATTAAATAAGACTTGGCTTTAGTGTACACTTTGGTGTAAAGTCCGTCAGCTTTTAAATAGGTGATTTCACTGTAGGGCACAGGTACCAAATATCCCTTATCCATTATTTTCAGAGATCCTTTTTCCTTCTTTCCTTTTGCTAATTTTTCTTCATGATGTTTCAACCCAAAGAAAACAGCTGTTTTCAGGCTGTCAAGCGTGAAAGGTTTGAGTAAGTAACCTTCATGAATATCCGATGAAATGCGTTCTAGATATTCAGTTCCTGAATAAGCTGTGCTAAAGACAATCGGAAGATCATAGCTATCCCGGATTTTGTATGCCAAATCTATTCCATCCAAGTCACCGTGAATAAGGATATCCATCAAAACCAAGTCCACTGAATTGGCTTCAAGAAATTCAAGGGCACTCACTGCATTATCCACTACAGCAGCAACTTTATAGTTTAAGTTAGCCAGTATTTCACAGATATTATTAGCTAACTCTTGCTCGTCTTCTACGATAAGGATTTTTTTCATTTTTAAATTTATAAAACATTAGCTCTCATTCACTCTCGATAATCATCTAAATCTTAAGAAAATAAGTATGCTGTAGCAAATTGTAAACGTAATGAGTCCGGAAAATTTTGCACTGGGTCAATCCTTCTATACTTTTATCCAAAATTCCAAAATCATAAGATAGACATACTATTAATTTTAGGTTTTCAGAATTTCTCTCTAATTATCATAAAATTTCCAAGAGTAATTTAAAACTTTGACTAATTCTAACCAAGATACATCTCATAACTTGCTTCCTTCAGGACTATCGGAAGGCGATATTCTTCGGATGTTCATTGATCAATCTGAGGACATTCTCCTGTTAACTAGTCCCGAAATGAAAGTGGAATATCTTTCTTCTTCTGCGGAAAAGCTCCTGGAAATTTCCATCAAAGATGCAATTGGAAAAAAAATCAATGACGTAATGGGTAATTTCCCATCATTACCCCTGATGAAGTCTGGTCACAAAATGGTGATCCCGGTCATTTCCCCAATTACAAAACGGAAATTTTTGATTGAATTTATATTCAAACCACTCTTCAAATCCCCTGAAGTGATTCAGGCAATATTTGCAATCGGTCGGGACGTGACAGACAGAGAGACCTCACTAAAAAAATTCAAAGACGCAGCCTACCAAGAAAAGGGCCTAAACCAGCTCAAATCAAGATTTGTGTCTATGGCTTCCCACGAGTTCAGAACCCCACTTGCCACCATTCAGAGTAGTGCATTCTTGATTGAGATGCTTTTACAAAAAGAGTTTGAGCCTGAAATCAAAGACAGAATCATCAATCATGTCAACAAAATCATTAATCAAACCAACAGACTCACTGATATAACGAGTGATGTGCTACTCTTGGAGAAAAGCATCCACCAAGAAATGAAGGTGTTGTCAAAAAAAATCCTCATATCAAGGTTTGTAAGCGATCTGGTGGACTCTATCAATCAAGAAAATCTTGACCGAAGAACAGTCGGGTATTTTGGTCCAGAAACTGACAAGACGATTGAAACTGACCCAAGCCTACTCATTCACATTCTTCGAAATTTAATATTTAATTCACTCAAATATTCCGAAAAGGCAAGAGATCCTGAAGTACACCTATCATTTCAAGGGTCATACTTTGAAGTAAGAATCAAAGATTATGGCTTAGGGATTCCTAAAGAAGATCAAGACCATATTTTTACTTCCTTTCATAGAGCAAAAAATGTAGGGAATATCAAGGGGACCGGATTAGGTTTGAATATTGTCCAGGAATTAACCAAAAAATTAAATGGAGAACTCTGGTTCAACAGTAAGCTGGGAAAAGGCTCTGAATTTTTCGTTTCATTTCCTTGCTAAGGAAAGACGGATAGATGTATCATTTACTCTTTGAGGAAATATCTTCCCCAATTTGAGCTTTTGGGGCAATTTTTACCTCACGACCTATCCTCACTCCTTGGGCGATAACGGCCTCCTTACCTACCACTCCTTCGTCTTCTAATATACTGTATCCTCCAAAATTCACAGACTCCTCCAGATTGCAATAATTTTGGATAATTGACTCATGCCCAATAGAACAATTATGATTAATAGAATTAAAATTCCCAATCATGGTCCCGAAATTAATCAAACTCCCACCTAAGATGAGATTGCCTTTTCCGAAAATACTGTCTTTAGAAACCCAGGTGTTGATTGAAAATAAATTAGGAAAATCAATAGAAGGATGATAAAGTAGGCGTCTGACAATATCGATTTTTTCGTTGGGATCTTGAACTGCGAGTACCACGGCAATTTTCTTTAGCTCAAAAAGATGTTCGACTGTGCCCAATACAGGCAAACCAGCAAATTCTTTCCCTTTCAACTTAGGGTTATCGTCAACAAACCCTAAGAGTGTGTGACGAAGGCGGAATTGCTCGAAGTTTTCGGCGAGGTAAATTCCAAATTTATTAGCTCCAATAATGATAAGATTCATGCAGCCTCAAACATTAATCTTTTAATATGGGAAAAAATTATCAATCTTGAATCAATTATATGATCAAAGTCATAATTTCCTGTGAAAGGTTAAAATAAGTTTACTTATGTTCTTCTTATTTTTCGAGTAAATGAGAACATGCCAAAACTTCACAAAAATCAGATTTTTCTTTTGCTTATTCTTGGCTGAACATAGCATTTCTGATCACTTTCAGTCAAAATAGAGTAGCCGAGCTCAATCGGAGAAGGCCCAATCCACTCAGTTTTTCTACCCTGAATTGAAATAGTTCTGGATTTGGGATCTATCATGAGTAAAGAAAAAAGTGGATTCATATAGGGACAAGTAAACTGAAGGGAGGGGTAAGTTTGGTGAATTTCAGGGGTAAGACTTTCATGAGCTAGCTTTTCTCCTACCCAATAGTACGAAGCCGAATTGATATGAACATAGTTGACACCCCCGACTATAATGTGCTGATCGACATGGGCATGACCATTTATCGCCAGTAAGATTTTGGATGAAAAGCGGCTTAGGATTGACTGAATTTCCAAAGAATTGACAATGGGATAAATACCGGCTATTGGCTGATGGGAAACAATCACCACAGGCTTAGCAGTATTCTCGAACTCTTCGATAAGCCAAACTTGTTGATTTGGCCCAATGTAGGAATCATAGACACCCTGTTTTGTAGGACCTCCGGAATCATTGCCATCCAATACAATTAATTTGATGTCACCTAAGTCCTTGGAATAATAGAATGCAGGCATTCCATAGGCTTTCGCAGCAGATGCTTTTGAAAATCCTTCATCCATATCATGATTCCCCAATACATGAAAAGTGTGAGCATGTGCAGAGTTAAAATTTTCAATCACTTGGAAATTCTCCGGTTTGGGTATTGCAAAATCGCCCATTTGGATCAACGCATCTGGTTTTTCCAGCTTCATTTGATCCAGAAATAACTGTAATCTTTCCTTACCGTCATGAATCACATCGACGTGAAGATCGGAGATCAATCCAATTCTCAGCTTTTCTTTGGATGAAAAAAAATCAGCGAGAGACTCAGGAATAGCCAAACTAAGAAGTGATACCGAACTGGTTTTGAGAAAAGCTCTTCTTGAATTTGACATGTTTTTTTCTGTTGCAATAATAACCTAAAGCAAAATTATATCCTTGCCTGGTAGGTGTAGAGTTGATAATATCTTTTTTGAAGTTCAATAAGTTCTTCATGTTTTCCTCGCTCTACAATATTACCTTGCTCAATGACTAAGATCTGATCTGCTTGGCGAATGGTGCTCAATCTGTGTGCAATCACAAAAGTAGTCCTGCCTTTCATCAGCTCTTTCAAACTGGCCTGAATCAATGTTTCAGATTCAGTATCCAAATTGGAAGTTGCTTCGTCGAGAATCAATATCCTAGGATCAGCCAATATTGCCCTTGCAATAGCAATTCTTTGCCTTTGACCACCGGAAAGCTTCACTCCCCGCTCTCCAATCAGCGTATCAAGTCCCAATTCAAATCTATCCGAAAATTCCTGCACATGTGCGGCTTTGACCGATTTCTGAAGTTCTTCTTCAGACGCTTCTGGCCTTGGAAAGAGAATATTCTCCCGTATAGTACCCTCAAACAAAAAATCATCCTGAAGTACCACTCCCAATTTGGATCGGAAAGATTCTAAAGTCACTGTCTGAAGGTCATATCCATCGAGAAGAATTTTCCCGGAGTCCGGATTCAAAAAAGTAGCTGCCAAACCCGCTATAGTGGTTTTCCCGGAACCTGAAGTACCCACCAAGGCAGTCACCGAACCCGCGGGAGCTTTGAAATTAATTGATTTCACGACCTCTTTTCCCGATTCGTAGGCAAAAGAAACATCCTGAAACTCTACATCACCCATAATAGTATCCAAGACCTTGGTTCGCTTTCGGTCGTCCGCTTCAAGCGGTGTATTCATGATCTCTTCTGTTCGGTCCAATCCTGCAAAAGCTTCCGTCAGTTGACTCCCGATATTGGACATCTGGACGATTGGAGCGATCATAAATCCCAAATACAAAGTGAAAGCAAGAAAATCGCCAAAGGTCATCTCCCCTTCCATGATCATGTATCCTCCGATTCCCATGATTCCTGCTGAAGCCAATCCAAGCAAAAGTGCACCTGCAGAGGTCACCAAACTAGTGGCAGTGAGACTTGCTTTTACATTCAAAAACAGCTCTTCTACTCCTCTTTCAAATGTCTTAATCTCCTGCGCTTCTGCATTGAAGCCTTTGATTACACGAATCCCGCCCAATGTCTCAGTAAGTCTCCCGGTTACTTGGGCGTTGATTTTGCCTCTTTCTCTGAAAATTGGACGGATTTTCCCAAAAGCTTTAAGCGAGACTAAACCAAAAACCACCACCGGAAGAAGAACATATAAAGTCATCATCGGGCTGATATTAATCAACAAAAACAAGGAAATGACCGCTGTCAATACTCCTCCGATCATTTGGGCGAAGCCTGTTCCGACGAGATTTCTTACACCTTCTACATCGGTCATGATTCGAGAAACCAATTCACCGGTTTTGGCATTGTCGAAGTATCGAATAGGAAGTTTGATGATGTGCTTTTGAACCTGAGAACGAAGCTTGGCTATCAAATGCTGAGCTTCCACGCTGAGTATTTGGGTGAGGCTGTAAGAGGTAACGGATTGAATGACGATAGCTACCACCACTACTACTATCAGCCATTTGAGCTTGCTTGGATCATTGCTCGGAATGACGTCATCGATGAGGTATTTACTCGCACCAGGCAGAACCAAACTGGCAAGCCGACTGATTATAATAAGAAATAGTCCTAAAAATAAGTGTTTCCTTCTTGGCCAAATGATGGTCTTAAAGACCTGGCCCATGGTGACTTTACGTTCTGCTGTTCTTGCCATAGTTTATATTGACTGAAATGAGAAACCCAAAAAAATCTTTAGAGGTTCGTTTTATCAATTTTGTTTGAAATTTGTTTTTCCTAATAAAAAACCAAGTAATAATCAGTCAGCTTCAGATTTGCGACTGAATACACAACAGTCCATGAATCATGGATTATTTTTTGAGCTAACGTAAAAAAGCCTGTCTCCGAAGAGTACAGGCTTTAAATTTTTCCAAACTGATTAAATCAATTTGTCTTTGGGAGCACGTTTGATATTAACGAAACTTTCTCGATTGGCTCAGAGGCATTAGAATAAATTCTTACAACAGAGTTTTGCTTGCCCATTTTACCGGTAGAATTGAAAGAAACTTTGATTTCAGCTGATTTTCCTGGAGCGACAGGCTCTTTAGGCCAGCTTGGCACGGTGCAACCACAAGTTGCAGCGACATTAGAAATGACCAAGGGAGCAGTTCCAGAGTTAGTTAAAGTGAAGGTGTGCTCCACTTTTGCGCCCTGTACGATATCACCAAAATCAATGGAATTCTCCTTGAAAGTGATCACCGCACCAGCAGCTTGCTCCTGAGCATTTGCATGAAACACTAATGCAAAAGCAAACATTGAGAATAGAAGTCCTAATTTTTTCATTTTATAATAATTTTGGTTTTTTAAAGCCTAACTGAAATAACATTCAAAGATTTCGATTTTTCCTTAAGTATCAAAATAACACAGTCAGGTAGATTTTGATTCCAAAATTGAAAAGAACGTGCCAATCTTAAAGTTCATTGGTGTTAATTATTGTGAAGGCGAAAAGGGTTAGGTTAATCACCAGCTGAATCCTGTGCTTTCACGAAGAAATTTGGAGAAAAATTCACCAAATAAAGTTCCTCTGTAGCCCGAGTAATCGCGGTGTAGAGCCATCTGACAAAGTCCCGATCTACCTGCTCATCTTTGAGATACCCTTGATCGACAAAAACAGCCTGCCACTGTCCCCCTTGGGCCTTGTGACAAGTCAAGGCATAGGCGAATTTAATCTGCAGGGCATTTAAATAGGGATCTTTCCGAATCAATTCCATTCGTTCAGTCTTATTTGCCACATCTGCATAATCCTGCGAAACTTGCTCATAGAGGCTTCGGTACTGATCTCTGGTCAAAGAAGGACTAGGGGAATAGAGTGTGTCCAAGATGACTTTTGCCTCGAAAAAAGGCTCTTCTGGGTAATCCAGCAATCTAAGCTCCAAAGTAGCAAACCTGAGTCCGTACATTTCTTCGAAGTTTCGGATCTTCATAACCTCTACCATATCTCCATTGGCCAGGAAGTTCACCTTCTCAGATTCTGCCATGTAGGTGTAGTTGTTTTTCACAATCATGAGTAGGTCGCCGGCGTTAATTTCCTCCTCAAAGAAATGAATCACACTTCTGATATATAAGTTGAATTGAACAGCCGCCTTATTTGATCGGGTGACGATGGTGGTATTCTCTGTACCATATTTTCCATAAGCGTATCGAAGGCCATCTTCCAGTCTTTCGGAAGTCATTTTGAAAATATCCTGAAAGGTCCTCGTCTGGATTTTTACTTTGGGTTCCTGTTGCAATAACTGATCTCGAAGTGCAGTGGCATTGAATAGAATCCCAGATTCCAGGCGCTGTCGCATGACCTCGGCGAGCTCAATCTGATCAGCTTCCAATCGATACTGCCTGAGCAAATATCCTGCATCGAGGGCCGGACTATATTCACTGCCCACAGGAGGCAGTTGTGCTGTATCACCTATCAGCAAAAGTCGATTATCCTTGCCGGAGAAAACATATTGAATCAGATCCCAAAGCAAATTTCCTGACATTCCCCCATCATCTGCCAACATGGAGGATTCATCCACGATGAAAACCGTGTCTTTGTAGTAGTTCTTTTGAAGAATAAACCCACCGCCCATCGTGCCGGGATCACCTTTAGGTTTATAGATTATTTTATGAATCGTGTAGGCACCTCTTCCCGAGTAATTACTCATTACTTTAGCTGCTCTCCCCGTTGGAGCGAGAAGTAAGGAGCGCATATCCAGCTTAGGTAAAACTTTGACCAGAGCTGATGTAAGAGAAGTTTTTCCTGTGCCGGCATAGCCTTTAAGTACGAAAACGGGTTTTTCTTCCGCTTTTTTTAGCAGAAAATGATCCATTCGCTTAAAAAACTCAGCCTGTCCAAAAGTTGGTGAAAAGGGAAAATATTTACCAAGTAGTACTGATGGCTTAAATTCTGCCTGATTATCTTTACCCATAGAGACGAATGTAGATGTCAAAAGACGAAATCAGCAAAGAAATCGAAGCAAAATTTGGAAACCAACTCCGCACACGGGTGAATGGGGTTCTTATTGAGAACGACAAGCTTTTGATGGTCAAGCACCAAATGGGAAATGGCCGAACCCTTTGGTCTGTTCCCGGTGGTGGGATGAATTTTGGCAGCACCGCAAAGGATAATTTAAAGCGGGAGTTTCTGGAAGAAACCAATTTGGAGGTAGAAGTGGGTCGGTATCTATTCGTCCATGAGTATTTAAATCCTCCCCTTCATGCCATGGAACATTTTTTTGAAGTAAAAAGGATAAACGGCAATGTAGAATTGGGAAAAGACCCCGAACTTTCACCTGTAAATCAAATTCTCCTTGAGATATCCTGGAAAACTATATCAGAAATAAAAAACATACCAAATACATCCCTTCATAAAGTCTTTTGGGGAATTAAATCCCTTTCGGAGCTGGGATTGTGGAATGGTTATTTTAATTTTGAAAATATTTCCATAAAATAGCATCTTGTAAAAAACCTCAACCTTAACCAGATTTCTAAATTTATTTCAAAATGAATCTCGCAAAAATTCTATCAGTAGTATTCTTCGCTGTTGCTGTGTTTCTAGGATACCTTCTTTGGAAAGGTGTGGATGACGTAGTTGAGGAAAGAAAAAGAATTGCATTATTGGAAGCCGCAGCCATTGAAAAGCTCACCATGCTACGTGAGGCACAAATAGCCTATCAGGCTTCAAATGGTAAATACGCAAGCTCTTGGGATTCTTTGAGAATGTTTATCGAAGGTGGTACTATCTGGATGGTACAGCGCACCGAAACAACCAAACTATTGGACTATGGTGCTGAACAAATCACTATTACATTGGATACATTAGGATCTGTAGGGGTGATGGATTCACTTTTCAACTCAAGAAAATATCCTGATTTCAACATCAATTTGTTGCCTGTAGTACCAGGAACCGGTGGGAAGCAATTTGAGTTTTTCGCAGATAAAGTAGAGAAGACAGGTGGTTATCTGGTAAACGTATTTGAAATCAGAGATCCGGCTCCTGTCAATCCTGCAAGAAGAGCGAATAACAAGGAAAAAGCATTAAGAGTAGGTTCTAGAACTGACGCATCCACCGAAGGTAACTGGAAATAATCCCTTTGGATTTTGGAAAATAACCTTAAGGTGTATAGAAGTGATAGGTTTGATGTGATTAACACAGCGAGCCTATCACTTTTTATTTATCCTACCTCGCTATTTATTTTTGCAAAAGATCAGAATCAGGCGAATATTGCCATTCACCACTACATTGAATTTCAACTAGCGGATTTGGATGGGCTTTTTTCTTCAGACCCACTTTTGCGACAGGATGTACCCGCAAAAATTTACTTTCACCAAATAGCATTCAGCTTAGTTCCAGGAGTGCTTTTTCAGCCCGGAAAAGAGCACGAATATTTAGGATTTGCTCAGGAATTACCTGTTGAGGCCAAGTATTTCTATTCTCCTTTAGACAGCAACAATATACAGGTAGTGAGCTTCATCCCTTCCAAGCTTAAAAAAAATCTGGACGCAAGATTCTCCGAGATTACCCTCCACCATGGAAGCTGTTCCTTTCTTTCTTATTTATTCAAAGAACGATTCAATCTCATTGGACAGGAAATCCTGGTGAATTACTTCAAATCTCATATTTATATTGCCGCATACACCGACCAGGATCTTAGTCTATTTAATGTTTTTGAAATTTCATCCAAAGAAGATATTCTCAAATATGTTTTGATCGCCATGAATCAATTAAAGTTCGTTCGAAATCATGTCAAGGTCAGCATTTTTGGAGCAACCGAAGAGAGTGGTATATCTCAAACTTGGGGTAATGAATATTTTCAAAATTTCAGATTAGTGAATCCACATGCCAACCAGAATTATTCACATGGCTTTAAGCATCTCAAATCAGAAAATGTATTAGAGGCTTATTGGCAGTATGACTAGAAGATGAAGAAAATAGCTGTTTTTCCAGGATCATTCGATCCATTTACGATGGGACACCACGATATCGTGTTGCGAAGTCTTAACCTTTTTGATGAGGTGATCATAGGAATTGGCTACAACTCAACCAAACAAAATCGGTATTTTGACATAGACTTGATGGTGTCAAAAATTAAAGGAGTCTATTCAGGCAATGATCGAGTCCAGGTAATTGTTTATAATGAATTGACTTCAACTTTGGCGAAAACCTACAATGCCCAATTTTTAGTAAGAGGTCTTCGAAATACGACTGATTTCGAATACGAAAATACGATCAGTCAAATGAACCGGTATCTCAATTCAGACTTAGAAACCGTATTTTTGATCACTTCTCCACAATATGCTGCCATTAGTTCGACAGTAATCCGCGAGGTTCATCGCTATGGTGGTGACGTCAGCGAATTCCTACCCTTCCCGATTTAAATTTTGATGTGATTCTTCAGGTATTGCTTAAAAAGATACCGCATTGAAGGATAAGAATTAATGAGCGCCGTTTTAGAGTCAGCTTCTGATAACCACAAAATTTCATCAATTCCTTCTTCAACCTGCGGCTTCATTCCGACATCACTGATCGAATCCATCGCATACCAGTAGGTTTTCTTTAAAATACTTTTCCTGTTTTG
>NZ_JBKBKZ010000043.1:0-25033 GCF_046296635.1 Algoriphagus sp.
AAAAGCAAAACTAACGGACACCGAGCGAAGTCGAGGTGAAACTTAATAAAATTTGGCTACTGGCAGAATTGCGGATAGACACATTGGGTTTCCCGTGCAAATTAGGATTCTAAACTTTAAAGCTGAAAAATGGGTTTTCTAGAAAAATTTAGGATGAAAAAGAAAGAACTAAAAAACTTCGAAATTAAGAAGTCTGAATCCGAGTGGGAAGAAATTTTGGATCCCCAAGCCTATCATGTACTTAGGGAGAAAGGCACTGAGCGAGCGTTCACGGGTCAATACTATCTCAACAAGGATACAGGCATTTATGAATGTAAAGGATGTGGAAATGAGATTTTTCATTCCTCAAAAAAATATGACAGCGGTTGCGGTTGGCCAAGTTTCACCGAACCAGTCCGTCCTGAAGCCATTGAGGTGAATATGGATTATAGCCATTTCATGATCCGAGAAGAAATTGTATGCGGTAAATGCGGCGGGCACTTAGGACATCGTTTCCCAGACGGTCCAAAAGATCAGGGAGGTATCCGTTATTGCATAAATTCACTGAGTATGGATTTTAAAAAAGGCTGATTTTTTTTAGATTGAATTTGAATTAATCCAATGAAGTCATGACAAAAGAAGAAGCGATTAATAATACAATGGTCATTCTTGATAAACTCCCTTTGGAAAAAATTCAAGAGGTGAAAGACTTTGCGGACTTTATACTTAATAAACTTGAGGAGCAAACCTTAAATCTTGGAATCCAAAAATTGGTTGAAGAAGGAAAACCCTATGAATTTTTAAAGGAGGAGGAAGATTTATATACAGTAGAAGATTTGAAAGTACGATATAAATGAAAAAGGGGCACCTTGTTTTAATTCCTTTTCCTTTAATTGAAAATCAAATACAGGATTTTAGCTCGTAAATCGTAAATCAAAACTCGTAAATCAAATAATTCCTTTCTCCGGATGTCTCCCAGTCACCGTCCTTCCGAAGGCTTTTAATTCTTCAATTTGACCATCAATATCTCCATTAGGATAGATGCATGGTCCGATTCCTGCTTCCTTCTTTTTATAATCTAAATACCCAACTACTACTGGAACATTTGCATCAAGTGCAATATGATAAAATCCTGTTTTCCATTTCTTTACCGCATTCCGCGTTCCTTCCGGCGTGACCATAATCACCAATTCTTCACGGGCATTCAGCATGCCGACCATCGCCTCGGTGTAGGTTTGTTTTCGCCCTCCCGGCACTCGCTTTCGGTCAATAGCAATCGCACCTAATCCACTCAACAACCAACCCAAAGGACCTACCATCGCTTCTTTTTTGATGGTAAACCGAACGGGAATATCCATCAGGAAAAAAGCAGCTCGTGCGTAAAGGATATCCCAATTGGAGGTGTGAGGGACAGCAATTAAAACTGCTTTCTTCAAGCCTTCAGGCCATTGATTATTAAGAGTCCAACCGGAAATCCAAAAAACGAATCTGGAAAGAACCTTCATCATACTGTTATCTTTTTGGTGATGGGATTTGCTAATTCTAAAATAGCGGGATTTTCTTCAATTACTTTCATGGTTTGATCATAGCCAGCCTGAAAAAGTTCAGAACCTTTTTTGATATCAAACACGCCATATTTCCCTAATCCAGGCGCCTCAATGAAGAAATCACATTTTGACTTTCTGCTGTAGACATTGTAATTCATAGACATAATCACTGCCCGCTCGATCAGCTTTTTCATATTGCTGATGTTGCTTTCTTCCGGCAAATGATTGCAATTGACTCCTATGACAAAGTCACAAATTCCTTCCAAGGGTTCTACAGGCAGGTTGTTCAACACTCCCCCATCCACTAGGTATTTATTATCTATTACAATAGGTTCAAACATCCCGGGGATGCTGCTGGAGGCCATGATTGGCTTAATCAATTCGCCCTCGTCAAAGTAAACAACCTTTCCTCTTTGAATATCTGTTGCCGCCACTGCCAGAGGAATCTTCAGCTGTGCAAAATCATCATGCGGAAGGTAAACCTTATACAGCTCTCCAATACTTCCCATTTTCAGAATTCCATTCCAAGAGATCGCTGGACGCATAAACTTGAAATAATTCGTTTCCACGATGATTTTGAGAATCTCTTCGGGTTGGTATCCTTGACAAAACATTGCTCCGACAATTGCTCCTGCCGAAGTTCCGGAGACTTTCGCCGGAACAATCCCAATCTCGCCTAAAGCCTTCAATACCCCCAGATGAGAAATCCCCCGTATTCCTCCCCCGGATAACGCGATTCCGACTTTAACCTTAGATTTCATCGACTCTGAAGGTTTGATCCAAACGAACTCCCTTATCAGTCATCTTCACCGTGCAGCATTCATTTACGGGATCATGTTCGAGGAATAGAATGTATTCTTCTCTAGCAGCCTCTTCCAAAAATGCTTGTTTCTCACTCATAGTAAGCAAAGGCCTCGTATCATACCCCATCACATAGGCCAAAGGTATATGACCAACTGACGGTAATAAATCCGCAACAAAAACAATTGTTTTCCCTTTGTATTGAATCTTAGGTAGCATCTGCTTATCGGTATGACCATCAGCAGTGATAAAGTCAAAACCTGGAAAAAGACTTTCTTGACTCAGGTTTAAAAACTGTAATTGTCCCAATTCCTGCATCGGAAGAATGTTTTCTGTAAGAAATGAGGCTTTTTCCCTTGGATTTGGAATGGTTGCCCATTTCCAATGCTCGGCATTTGACCAGTATGTTGCTCTTGGGAAAGTCATCTCATATTGACCATGTGAACCATAACTCACTCCACCTCCACAATGGTCAAAATGTAAGTGGGTCAGGAAATTGTCTGTGATTTGATGAAAATTTACTCCAAGCCGATGGAGATTTCCTTTGAGCGAATCTTCTCCATGAAGGTAATAATGAGAGAGAAATTTGGCATCCTGCTTGTCTCCTATTCCATTGTCAATCAGCACAATTCGATCACCATCTACTACCAAAAGACTTCGCATGGCCCAAGTACAGAGGTTATTTTCGTCAGCGGGATTTGTCCGTGACCAAAGGCTCTTCGGCACCACACCAAACATGGCCCCTCCATCCAATTTGAAAAATCCGGTATTGACGCTGTATAATTCCATTTGGGTTTGTTTTGGGTAAAAAACTAAAAGCAACCTTATAGGGTATAAGATTGCTTTTTGGTTTATTCAAGGTTCACGCGTTTCCGCAATCTTTTATTCTTGTTCTGACACTTCGACTTTCCGCCACGGCGGACAAGCTGCTCAGTGTGACAGCAGTCGAAGCATATAATTTTAATTCATCATTCAACGACAACTCCCATTGCACAAAACTTGTCAATGCGAGATTCGATTCGCTTTTCAGGCTTTTGCTTGTCTAATTCTTTTAATGAATGAAGGATGGCATCCTTGATTGTTTTGCCCATCCACTTCAAATCTTTATGTGCTCCTCCAAGAGGTTCAGGGATAATATCATCGATCAGACCATTGCCCTTCATATCTTTTGCGGTAAGCTTTAATGCCTCAGCTGCCTGCTCTTTGTAATCCCAAGATCTCCAAAGAATAGAAGAACAAGACTCAGGAGAGATTACTGAATACCAGGTATTTTCCAACATAAAAACTCGGTCTCCAATCGCAATCCCCAATGCTCCACCAGATGCACCTTCTCCGATAATAATACAGATTACAGGAACCTTTAGCATGAACATCTCTCTCAGATTCCTTGCAATTGCCTCACCTTGACCACGCTCTTCAGCCTCCAAACCTGGAAAAGCTCCCGGAGTATCGATCAAAGTCACGATTGGTTTTCCGAATTTCTCCGCCATTTTCATCAATCGAAGTGCCTTACGATATCCTTCTGGATTTGCCATCCCAAAATTTCGCTCTTGTCGCTGCTTTGTATTTCTACCTTTTTGCTGACCGATGAACATAACGGTGCGACCGTCAATATCTCCTAAACCACCAACCATCGCCTTGTCATCTTTTACGCTTCTGTCTCCGTGAAGCTCAATGAAATCGTTGGTGATTTCGTAGATGTAATCCAACGCATAAGGTCTATCAGCATGTCTGGAAAGTTGTACGCGCTGCCAACGAGTGAGATTTTCAAAAGTCTCTTTTTTCAAAGCAAGAATCTTTTCTTCCAAGGATTTGATATCACTGGTGAGGTCTATGTTTCGACCTTTTGCCAGGTCTTTCATCTCCTGAAGTTTTTGCTCTAAATCAGCAATGGGTTTCTCGAATTCTAATACCATTTTGTTGATTTTTGGGAATGGCAAAGATAAGGATATCTCTCAATGGGCAATAAAAGTGCGATAAGGAATTGGAGATTGGGGCCTTTGGAATTAATTCAAAAATGATTGAAAACTGTCAAAAAAATGGCTTTATGAACTTCTAATGAATTGACTTTCAAACCAATTCGCAACATCGTTGGTGCTGGATGATGAAAGAATCCATACTAAGCCTAGAAATTAAAATTATGGTGATTAAAAGTGAAAATCTAACCAGCCGAAAACGTCCAGAACTTCTTTAAAGCAAAAAAACCTTAGATTTCTCTAAGGCTTTATGCGGAATGGACGGGACTCGAACCCGCGACCTCCTGCGTGACAGGCAGGCATTCTAACCAGCTGAACTACCACTCCGTTTTATTTATTCTTTTCGAAAGTTGAACTTCGAACTAGTGACCTTCCCGAGAAATCGGGACATTCTAACCAGCTGAACTACCACTCCGTTTTATTTATTCTTTTCGAAAGTTGAACTTCGAACTAGCGACCTTCCCGAGAAATCGGGACATTCTAACCAGCTGAACTACCACTCCGTTTTATTTATTCTTTTCGAAAGTTGAACTTCGAACTAGCGACCTTCCCGAGAAATCGGGACATTCTAATCAGCTGAACTACCACTCCGTTTTTTTGTCCTTCTCGTTTGAAGTGATGCAAAGGTAGGTATTTGGACTTTCCCTGCAATATCTGCTTCGAATATTTTTAGATGTTTCCCTTATCTGGTTCTATTTCAAAGAAATAATTTTTTGAAATACTGCCAAAAACCCTTTAAACTTTGGTTTTATACGGCCGATTGATCCACCAAGACATCCACATTGGAATGTAACCACAGCAAAGAGGCCGGAAATTGAGTTGAGATTTCCCCTTTTAATAGTTTTTGAAATGCTTCTTTTTTGCCAGATCCAGCGATAAACAAGATTATTTTCTTGGATCGAAGAATCTCCCCTACTCCCATGGTCATTCCAAAAGTTGGTGGTTGTTTCACCGTTTTTATCATCCCATTATTAAGTGTGGATTCTGCCAAGGTGGCGATGTGGAAATTTGGTTGCAAGAACTCAGCAGGTTCATTCAGTGCGATATGCCCATTGACTCCTATCCCTAGGATACAGATGTCAATCGATTCCACTTCGAGAATAGATTTCATTCGTTCACATTCGGCTTTAGGATCTTCCGTAAACGCATCAAAAGTCAAATAGCGCTCGTCCGAAATTCCAAGTGGCTTTATAAACTTGGTCTGAACATCAAACTCTGAAGTAAATTCGGATCCTTTTTCCAATCCACCCCATTCATCCAGTTTTATAGCCTTCAGTTGGGAACAGAACTCTGAATTGGATTTTTGATGCTCGACCATCTCAGCATAAAACCCTGAAGGAGATCCTCCACTAGCCACACAAAATAATAAATTAGGTTTCGCTTCGATTTCAGACCTTACAATCTCAAATCCCGCTTTGCTCATTTCTGAGAAATTTGAAAAATATTGAATGTTCATAAATCAAGAATTTGTATTCGTTTTTATAATCAAAACTGATTATTAATTTGATTATCCACTTCTTCGCCAGTAGATCAAAATGGCCTTGTTTTCCTACCACTGCAGGCTGCTCACCAACCGGATTACTAGTTATTCAGGGAAGTAAAAGAACAAAACTAACGGACACCGAGCTCTAGTTGGTGAACCTATGAAACCAAGTCTTGGTGAAACTTAATAAAATTTGCTTATTAGGAAGACATGGGTTTTATACATATTACCTATGACTACCCAATATTTTTTCATTCAATTAGATGTGCTTAAATTAAATGCATGGAAAACAAGGATGTCCGCTGGAAGCAACGGTTTCAGAATTTCAAAAAAGCATTCAATCAATTGGAAAAGGCTGTTAACACTCCTGATTTGAATGAGTTGGAACGGCAGGGTCTGATCAAAGCTTTTGAGTTTACATATGAATTGGCTTGGACTACTTTGAAAGATTATTTGATTGAAAAGGGATACACAGATTTGATTGGCTCAAAGGATACCCTTCGACAATCTTTTCAAGTTGGTTTGATTTCCAATGGAGATACCTGGATGGATATGGTTAAAAGCAGAAATCTGACAGCCCACACCTATAATCAAGACACTGCAGAATCAATTGAGGAAGATGTTATTAATCAGTATTATTCGCTATTTAAGCAACTGATCACAAAGCTGGAAGAAACTCAATGACGCCATTCACCCTACAAGAAATCTCCGCATCCGAAATGGGATTAAAAGATGAGCAATTGGAAGAAATCAGGAGCTTTGCACGAAAAAATCCTGCAATTGAAGAAGTGATTTTATATGGATCCCGGGCTAAAGGAAACTATCGGCCCGGTAGTGATGTGGATTTGGTCTTGGTGGGAAAGGGCCTCAAACTAACAGACCAACTCTCCTTCTGGAATGATTTGGATGACAGTTATCAGCCTTACTTTTTTGACGTCGCAATCCTTCACCAAATCCAAAATGATTCCCTTTTAGAACATATTAAACGTGTCGGAAAAAGGATCTATAGAAGTACCAATTAAATCTCGATTTTAAGAGTTTTTGAAAAGCTATCCCATTGACCGTCCTTCCTTCAACGTGTATCCAAAGCTGACTTACTCCATACGGTACTTTCACAAAGAATACTTACTGCCAAACTACTGCCAACTGACCACTGCCACTGCCTACTTTCCCTCCCTCGGTTCCCGAGTACCCTCAAACAACTCATACTTCAACAATCGACAATCTATCGTTCCGTTCCAAAATTCAATTCTACGGCTTGCCTTGAGTCCAACTTTTTTGGCCAGCTCCAGATTTCCTGTAAAAATATAGCCCCGATAACCAGCACACTTCTGCTTCATGAAGTCTCCCATCCGCTTATAGGTGATTTCCAATTCCTCATTCTCTCCCAATCGCTCTCCGTATTCCGGATTGAACATGATCACACCTCGCGGCTTTTCAGGGATTTCCGTCTCTGCAAAATCACAGGTTTGGAATTCGATCAGGTGATCCACACCTGCAAAAGCAGCATTTTCCATGGCGAAGGAAATTGCCTGCAAGGAAATGTCCGAAGCGATAATTTTGACTTCTGTTGCCTCCACGATTTTGCTTTCGAGCTTTTTCTTTTTGGCCAAAAAAGCTTCCTCCTGATATCCCAAAATATGCTGGAAAGCATAATGTTCGCGGAATAATCCCGGATAACGTTTAGTGGCCATGAGCGCCGCTTCTATAGCCAAAGTCCCGGAACCACACATGGGATTGATAAAAGGAACCCGGGTGTTCCATTCTGTGGCATAAATCGTCGCTGCCGCAAGTGCTTCCATCATCGGAGCCTTTCCTGGAATTTTGCGATAGCCATGCTTGGCTAAGGTTTCACCCGAAGTATTCAAATAGACTTGTGCTTGGGTTTCTTTCCAATACACCTGAATCAC
Source organism: Algoriphagus sp. (assembly GCF_046296635.1). GTDB lineage: Bacteria > Bacteroidota > Bacteroidia > Cytophagales > Cyclobacteriaceae > Algoriphagus. The sequence continues at coordinate 7,697 of NZ_JBKBKZ010000043.1, forward strand.
CAAACCTGAAAAATCAGAGCCTGAATCCGGTCTTCTCCCTTTCAAGTCACGAAACCGATCTACTATGGCATCTTTGACTTTGACATTCACAATCAAGGGAGTCGTGATCGATTCATTTTCAGCTACCGAGTTCACAGAAAAGTATCCATCCACATCCAAATACTCTTCCCAAGGAATGGCTTTGAACTTCCGATAGATGTCATCTGCATTTTGGAGGTAAAAAGATTTAAGCTCAAAGAGCACATGAGAGGCAGTTCGCAAGTGTAAGTTTAGATCCATGCAGTCTTCCAAACTTGCCTGCAATTCAATGCCTGTTCGAATAACAGAAGTCGGCACAAAACCCAATTCTCGAACTTCCTTCTCTAGATAACTGACCGAGCGATCCTTACATGTGATAAAAACTTTTCCTTTTTGGTTAAAATCAAGCATGCACAAAAGTAAGAAAGACCTTTGGGAGTTTTCCGATTAAAAAGCTCCAAAAGACCATTAATCCTCTTTTAGTAAGAATAACTCGCAATCGATTCCGTAAATTGGAATTCAGATTTGTTGCCCCTGCTGGCTTTTATCTGGAATTTTAGCCTAACCCAAAACAAAAAATTCATGCAAAACACCCTAAGAAAAAGCCTTTTCGCCCTCGCTGGTTTAGCCATGTTCAGTTGCTCGCAAGAGAATAGGACTGAAGACAATTGGACAGAATTATTCAATGGCAAAGACCTCAGCGGTTGGAAAGTCGTAGCCGGTACAGCGCCCTTCGAGGTCGTAGGTGATGAAATCATCGGAACATCTGTTGCGGGTTCGCCCAATACATTTTTGATCACGGAAGCCACCTATGGCGATTTCATTTTGGAACTTGACCTCAAAATAGAAGATATCACAAGTAATTCAGGAGTGATGGCCCGTGGTCAGTTTGACCCCGCAGCAAGAGATGGGAAAGGCCTTGTGTTCGGTTACCAAATTGAAGCAGATCCAACAGAAAGAGCCTGGTCCGGCGGAATCTACGACGAAGCACGTAGAGGTTGGCTTTATCCTTTGGAATTAAATCCTGCTGCAAAGTCGGCCTTCAAAATGGGGGAATACAACCATTACCGTATTGAAGCAATTGGTGATGAGCTCAAAACCTGGATCAATGGACAGGAAGTTGCCTATGTGGTTGATGATATGGACAAAACCGGTTTCATTGGCCTTCAGGTGCATAGCATCCGTGATTCTACAATGGCAGGAAGAAAATCCTACTTCAAGAATGTAAAAGTTCAAACCGAAAATCTAGTGCCACAGCCTTTCACCTCTGACTTACCAGTGGTCAACAACAGACTGAATTCCTTAACAGATTATGAGATCGCCAGTGGATGGAGATTACTTTTCAATGGTCAAAACAGTGACGGATGGAAAAGTGCAAGACGAGAGGGGTTTCCTGAATCTGGTTGGTCTGTGAAAGACGGTATTCTAACTATTGCCAAAACTGACGGAAGCGAATCACAGAATGCAGGTGACATCGTGACCAAAGAAATGTTCTCGGCTTTTGATTTAGTTTTTGAATTTAAGTTGACAGAAGGAGCAAATAGTGGTTTGAAGTATTTTGTGACCCTATCTGAAGGTAATAAAGGCTCCGCAATCGGCTTGGAATACCAGATTTTGGATGACGAAAAGCATCCTGATGCAAAAATGGGAATTGCCGGAAATCGGACCTTGGCTTCACTTTATGACTTGATCAAAGCAGATAAGCAGCCTAGATTCATGAAGCCAATCGGCGAATGGAATAAAGGTAGAGTGGTTGTTCATCCTGACAACAGAGTTGAACATTATCTAAATGGAGTCAAAGTCCTGGAATATGTAAGAGGCTCTCAGGAATACAAAGACTTAGTCGCTGGAAGCAAATACAAGATCTGGGAAAATTTCGGAGAAGCTGCCGAGGGTCATATTCTACTTCAAGACCACGGCGATGAAGTGAGTTTCAAAAACATCAAAATCAAGACACTTAATTAATTTTATAGATAAGCGCTATTCTACCAGTAGACAAATATTCCATAGGTTAGTGGGGCTGGAAGACCGGAGACGGATACTTCGACTAAGCTCAGTACAGGCGACCGAAGATGGTCTGAAAAGTTAGAGTTGTCCCATTTCCAAGAACCGTTTTGCTATTCTGGCAAAGAAGCTGATAATCAAAAATAATCCCATCGACAAATGAGTAAGCAAAACAGAAGAGAATTTATAAAGAAAAGCGCAGCTGCTACTTTGGGTATCTCAGCTTTGGGAGCAATTGGCTGTTCGGCTAAATCCTACAACAGAATCATCGGAGCTAATGATCGCCTGAATGTAGCCATCGTGGGATTGGGTAGAAGATTGGGCGCATTTTATGAGCCAATAGGCCTGGCTTCCAGCAATGTAAACTTGCTCTACATCTGTGATGCGATGCAATCTCAGATGCCAAAAGCAGCCAAAAACTTCCAGAAACACATTACTTATGCTCCCAAGCAGGAGCAAAACATCATGAAAGTCCTCGATGATAAAGAAGTGGATGTCCTGATCAATGCTACGCCGGATCATTGGCACGCACCCGGAACTTGGTTGGCATTGGAGCGAGGCAAACATGTCTATGTGGAAAAGCCTTGCTCACACAATCCTCGTGAAGGTGAATTGCTTATTGCCTTGCAAAAGAAATACAACAAGGTGGTACAGATGGGTAATCAGCAGCGATCTGCTCCTGAGAGTCGAGAAATCATCGCTGCAATTCACAACGGCGCCATCGGAAAAGCATTTATGGCAAAAGCTTTCTACAGCAACAACCGAGGTGCTGTTCCAAATCCTAAAGCTCAGGCCGCTCCTGCAGGTTTGGATTGGGAGCTTTTCCAAGGCCCTGCTCCGCGTAAGCCTTACATGCACGATACATGGGATTACAACTGGCACTGGTACGGTTGGGATTATGGTACTGCCGAAACCGGAAACAATGCTACCCATGAACTTGATGTCGCTCGTTGGGCACTTCAAGTGGATTATCCAAGTGAGGTGATGGTAGTGGCTGGTAAAATGCACTATCCGGAAGATGGCTGGACCATGTATGACACCATGGATGCAACCTTCAAATTTGGTGACAATAAGATCATCCAATGGGATGGAAAAAGCCGAAACAGCTATAAAACCTATGGGTCCGATCGAGGAACGATTATCTACGGAACGGAAGGTTCTGTGTATGTGGATCGAGGCGGATACAAGCAGTTTGACCGAAGCGGGAAACTCGTGAAGGAAAACATGGGCGGTGGCAGTGAAGGCGGAACCCAACTTGGTGGCGGAGGTGACATGAGCACCACACATGTGGTCAATTTCTTCAATGCTGTCCGTGGAAAAGAAAAACAAAACTCCAACATCGAGGATGGTGCGGTTTCCACACTCCTTTGTCATTTGGCAAATATCAGCAGCCGAACTGGCGAGACTTTAGCCTGCGATCCTAAAAACGGCCATATCCAAAACTCCGAAAAGGCAAAAGCACTTTGGACTCGTGAGTATGAAAAAGGCTGGGAGCCTTCAAAAATCTAAATACGTAAACAAAAATTGGTTTTCTTAATATCAGACACCTGCTTTCGATTCGATGGCAGGTGTTTTTTTTAGGTGTTTTTCACTAGGAAGCAAGCTCTCTTCAAAGATCTCATGAAGATTTTTCTCCCTTTCGTGAAGTCATCTGCCTTTTTCATGAAAAGGATCTGAGTCAGTAAGAACGCACTGCTACTTTCGTCCTTGTAACAAAACTTATATCATATGACAAGAACACTACTTAAAGGATTGAACCTCATCCTTCTCTTATTCCTACTTTTTTCCTGTGTGCAGGAGACCGGAACAAACCAAGACTTATTGCTTGAACAAGAGGAAGTCTTTTACGCAGAATTAATCCCTGTGAATGGAAATAAAAGAATTAAGGCCGATTTTGAAGCTGTCCCCAGAAGATGTCGGGTGGTCAAGCGCTACAGAGCAAAAGGAGAAGTTTATCGAGTAGAAGCCGAAGTGGAAAATAATGGAACTTTTTCCAGTTATACGCTACTCGCAGTTTTTGATAAAAATGAAAATGGAAGTAATCCCCAAATCAACCCGATCAAGTTAGCTCCGGTCAAATCAAAAGGCAAAAACGGAAAAGATATTGAAGTACATAGTCCAGAATTTGGCTTCACAGGCGACACAGATGGTCAAACCTATATTTTTAGCTTGGACTTTATCAAAGATGGTCAAACTGTCTATTCCCAAAAATACAGTATTACTTTCAATGAAGATGGAAAGAACAAAGAAACCGCAGTTGGGAAAGAGGTAATTGTTGAAAGTTATGATGTGATTTTAACTGGCATCGGGTCCGACAAGCTGAAAATTGTGAAGGAAGTTAAAACCATCTTAGGGTTAGGGATTAAATTCAATGATATCGATGCCGAAAGTTCGGATGAGGAGATTCTTAAGCTGATCAGTAATACCCCTTACAAATTGAGAGATAATGCTCCTGAGAAAGAGGCTTTAACCATTCAGAACATTCTTCTGTCCGCTGGCGCAAAAGTAGAACTAATCAAAGATTAAGACTTTCCATTTTTTGGTGATTTTGGACTTTTCAGATTTATCCGCTTCGGATTTACGGAGCGGATTTTTTTAGACCTGCCAGGTTTCTAAAAACCTGGCAGGTTTAAATCAATTTAAATCATAAATCACAGCCGCTCCATTCCCATCGCTTCCAATAGCACCGCTTTTTTCTCAGTAGACAGCGAAAGACATTCCCCATCAGACATGATCACCTCTCCCCCATTTTCCTTGGAGATCTTCTGAATTTGATCCAGATTGATCAAATGACTTCGGTGAATTCGCATAAATCTCCCAAGGGTCAATAACTTTTCAAACTCGGATAGCCGCTTGGAAATGGTGATTTTCTTTCCACCTGTGAAATAAAAATGCGTGTATGATCCATCTGCTTTGAGGTAGATAATCGATTTTAATTCAATCACCTGCATCCCTTCTCCTGTTTGGAGGATGATTTTGGTGATTTTATCGGATGGGTTCTGCTTGAGTATTTCCAACTGCACTTTTTCCGTAGGAGTAAGTTTTTCCAAAGCACGGGCAATCCCCTCTTTTTGGACTGGTTTGAGCAAGTAATCAAAGGCTGAAAGCTCAAAAGCCCGTAGCGCATATTCCTGGTAAGCAGTCACGAAAACAAGCTTACTGGGAAGTTTTCCCTCCGGAAAAAAATCCAAAACTTCCAATCCTGAAAATCCCGGCATTTCGATATCCATAAACACCACATCAGGCTGGTATTTGTGAATCAATTTAATCCCATCCGGGAGGTTTTTAGCTTCGCCAATAACTAAAACATTTGGAAAAAACTCTTCCAAAATGCCTCTTAGTGACAATCTGGCTATGGGTTCGTCATCGACGATCAGGGCGGTAATGGGCTTATTCATGTAGATTGGGCAGGGTGAGTGATACAAGAGTGCCGGAAGGCTTCCCGCTTTGATCAATTAAATCTAGGATCGAATAGGTGATCTCCTTCCCAAAAAGCTCCCGGAGTAACTCCATGCGCGAATCAATGGATTTGATGGCAAAGGATTGATGGCCGATTCGTTTTGAATTGATTTCCTTGGAAGCTTCTCGACCGATTCCATTGTCCTCAATGACTATGAGCAAGGAATCGTGGTTAGGTTTAGTTGCAATTTTTATACTCAAGCATTTAGCCCCGTTTTGATGAAGTAATCCATGTTTGATCGCATTTTCTACAAAAGGCTGAATGATCAACGAAGGAATTTTGATCTCCCGAATATCAATGTTATCCTCCAAATCCAGTAAAAATTCAAAACCATCCTCAAATCGAACAAGCTCCAATTCAACATACAGGCGAATCAGCGACAGCTCTTCTTCCAAAGTCAAAAACTGACGGTCAGATTGATCGAGCGTTTTGCGAAGCAACTGAGAAAATTTCCCAAGATAATCAGCTGCAGAGGCTTTTTGATTGGAATAAATATAGCCTTGGACTGCATTTAGGACATTGAAAAGAAAATGTGGATTCATTTGGCTTTGCAGTGCTGTCAGTTGGGAACTGAGCAACTTTTCCCGGAAGACTTGACGACGCCGGAGTCTTCTTTTATACTTTTCCAAGTAAACAAATACCAACACCCCAAAAAATAGGATGGTTAAAATAAAAAACCACCAAGAAAGCCAAAAAGGACCATCAACCTTGAACGGAATCTCTATAACTTCTGAAATAGATTGATTGACATTTGCTCTTACTTTGAGGGAGTAATTTCCAGGGGATAGAGCCGGAAAACTGATTTGAAAATCGGGAGATTGAACTGAAATCCAATCGTTTTTACCACCATTTCCAGACAAGATATATTCAAGTTCCTGCCCTCCCATTCCACTGAGATGGATGACTTCAAAATCAAAAACAAGATTCCTAACTTGGTGTGGGAATTGCAATTTTCCCTGCCAAAGCTCTCCATTAGCTGTGGTTTTTTCTAATTCTAAGATTGGTGAAGGAATGTTTAATTCTTTGTCAGGAGCATACTTCAATATTCCTTGGGAAGTTCCAAACCAGATTTCATTCCCATTTTGGATAAGGTCATAGACCAAAATCGTCCGAAAATAATCCGAAACCTGATTTCGACTTGCTTTCCCAGTTTTGGAGTCTAACGTAAAAATTCCAACATCTGTGATCATCCAAATCAAATTATCTCTTACGAGAACTTTCCGGACTAAATTAGATTCCAAACCACTTTCACTTCTATACTGCTCGACCAATTCCCTTCCATTTACTTTCAAAAGACCATTCTGCTGAGTTCCGATCCAGAGATTGCCTTGAGAATCTTCCCGCATCGAATTCACCAAAATCGGATTTCCGTCCTTGGAAAGAAGCTGAGAATGTTCACCTTCCTGATCGTAGATCATCAGTCCGTCCACGGTTGCGAAATAGTAGAGCTGATGAAACTTGGAAAAATGAACTGCACGCCCCGCTCGTTCACTAATTCTTAGCAAGGGGAAGTTGTGCTGTGAAAAAGGTACAACATTGAACCTCCCTCCAAATGAAATAGAAGCAGTATCCTTTAAGCTTTGGGAAAATAAACCATGCAAGAAATTATTTGCTATCAGATAATTATTGCTATCATCCAGTGTAATTCCTCTACCAAAGTAGTTTGGGTGATTTTTTCCCTCCAAATCAAAATAACCTTGGGAGTAAAATACTCTGGAGTTCTTTACGTCCGGAAATACAAACAACACTTCACTGTTATTTTTTGAGTCAAATTCCCTGACTAGCGACCCATTGGTATCCATCCAAAGTACCTTCCCTGAGTTAGTACCTGCGAAAACGCCAAGTATCTCATCTTTAAATAAGCTTAGAAATTTTGTGTTTGGAAAATTGTTTTCGTTGGCATCAGTGAAGCTGATATTTTCGGAAGCGATCATCTTCAATCCATGGTCCAGCGTGCTAATCCAGATATTCCCAGAGAAGTCTTCCACCACATCTGAGGCCCTCACACCATTCAGAATGACTTGATCCACTTGCTTAGTTTCTTTGGAATATCTAAATAGTCCACTGCTACTACAAATCCATAACTCCTCTCCGGCAACGCGTGGAAAATAGAGGTTTGTATTCGCTGGTATTGCAGGCGTTTCGATCTGTTTTTGATTTGACAGGGAATAAATCTTTCCATTTAAGGTTCGATCCAATGCAAATAGCTCATTACTCAAAATTGCCCCTTCGCTAAAAAGCCAACTGGGATCAGCAGGAGCAATACCTCCCCGTTCTATATCCTTGACTTTTCCTCTTTTAAAATAATAGAGTGAGCTATCCTTATCCTCAAATACTGAAAGAAACAACCCAAGAGATGCATCTGAACTCTCTATAAAAACAGTTTGATCTGATTCTGGATCAAATGAAAAAAATGAATTCCCTGAAGCCAAATAGAGTTTTTGCCTATGAATGGCAAACTGACGGAGATTTCCAGTTTTCGAAAGACTTTCTTGCAATGCAGGAACAAGTCTTAGGGTATCGTTTTTTATGAAGAAAACCTGATTAGCCAAGTTTTTACACCAAATTTTTCCGGATTCATCTTCGATTATGTTATCAAAGTTGGTATCTATAGAGGCATCAGACTGGATTTTCCTAAAGGTCTTCCCATTATATCTAAATATTCCTGAGTTGGTCCCGAGATACAAATGGCCTTTGGAACTTACTGCCAAATCATAAACTGTCTTGGTTGGCAATCCCTCTTGAATAGCAATAGACCTAATAAAAAACTGATCTGATTGACTAAAGGAATCGATTTCGAAAAAGAATAGTGTCGAAAAAAAAAGGTATACCGCGGGACTAATTCCTGCAAATTTTTTCATTCTTGCCAGAAAAATATTTTTTAATCTACGGGTAAACAAGTAGCTGTTGGGGAAATGGCTCTATTTACTCCTAACATAAAACAAAATTCAGAAAAAAAAGGTGAATTCTTATCAGTAATCCAAAATGAAATCGACTTGTTTAAACTAATTAATTATTTTAATTTTCATGTTTTTTTTGAAGAATCTGAAATATAAATCACTTGAATAGGATCTTTTATTCAGTGAATGGATGAGAAACTTATCATCCACATAATATTCTAGAACCTCCCGAATATTCCGAAATTCGCTCGCAATCGATTCCGTAATTACGGGTTTTAATAGTTTGATCATACCTATCCTTCTGTCTACCTTTTACCTGAAGAATTCGATGAATTTTTCCGCTTATCACTATCATAAGCGCAATTTATGTTTGAAACCAATTCTATCTTATAACAATAACCCCTTTACTTATGCGTACAAAATTTTACACCCTTCTATCGGTGGTGTTGATGCTGATGCTCAGTGTAGGTTACACACAAGCACAGAATGTCCAAGTGACCGGGACCGTTTCGGATGAAACAGGATCCGCCCTTCCGGGTGTGACCATTCTCCTTAAAGGTACTACCACAGGCACCACAACAGATTTAGATGGAAAATATTCCATCTCGGGCCCAGCTAACGGCGTGCTGGTATTCTCATTTATCGGATACAATCCAATAGAGGAAACTATTGGAAACAGAGGTCAGATAAACGTAAGCCTAAGACCGGACCTTTCAGACTTAGAGGAAGTCATTGTCGTAGGTTATGGTACGGTCAAGAAGAGTCAGCTAACCGGAGCGATATCTTCTGTAGGAACTAAAGAAATCCAGGAACTTCCGATCACTGATGCCCGACAAGCACTTCAAGGACGTGCCGCTGGTGTTGACGTGACGCAGGCAGGTTCTAAGCCTGGTTCTGCACCTCAGGTTCGTATTCGTGGTCGTCGTTCGTTCAACGCCTCCAATGAACCGCTTTACGTAGTCGATGGTATTCCTACTGTAGGTGGATTGGATGATATCAACCCTCAGGATATTACATCCATGGAAGTGTTAAAGGATGCATCTGCCACAGCAATCTATGGATCAAGAGGTTCGAATGGTGTTGTTTTGATCACAACCAAAAGAGGTAGTGTCGGCAAGACCGTCGTTTCATTTGATTCCTATTATGGCTCCAATAAAGAGTTAGGAAGAATTGAGGTATTTGACGGGCCAGGCTTTGCTGAGTATAAAAGAGAATCCAGAAGAGCCACTGGAAGATATCCAGAGGGTCCTGCTACAGCTGACGCTGATGCTAAAATCTTTGAGCCTATCGAATTAGAAAGTATCGCCTTAGGAAGAAGCACCGACTATCCAGCTGGATTATTGCGAGATGGAAATATTCAAAGCCACCAGATTGGAGTCAGTGGAGGAAGTGATAAAACCACCTTCTTCGTATCTGCAAACTACTTCAAAGACGTGGGTATCATTTACAATCAGGACTTTACGCGCTATACTTTCCGTATAAACTTGGATCACGCTATCACGAGCAAGATTAAAATAGGAACATCTACCCTATTCACTCGTAGCGATAGAAATGGTGAAAATTTCAATCCATTGGGTGGTGCCTTAGCTGAAAACCCACTTGGAAAGCCTTATGACGATGATGGTAATTTGATCTTCTTACCAACTACCGATGGTTTAAGAACCAATCCGTTTGCAGAGATTGTACCCGGTGCCATATTGGATGAAACCAGAAGATACCGTGGGTTTACCAGCTTTTATGGTAGCTGGGATATTGCCAAAGGTTTGAATTATCGGGTGGTTTTTGGTCCTGATCTGTCCGTCAGGAGATCCGGTCGCTTTACCGGATCCCAAACCAATGCAAGAAGAGGGGGACCTCCTACAGGAAGTATTTTTGAGCGTTTTGAATTTAATTACACTTTGGAAAACATTGTGACTTACAATAAGACAGTCAATTCTGTTCACAACTTCAATATCACAGCACTTCAATCCTTCCAACAGGACAGAAGGGAAGAAACAAATATCAGTGTATTGGGTATTCCTGCTCCTTCGCAACTTTATCATCGACTAGGTGATGCCGCCCAGATTACCGGTGCCAATACCAACCTAATTGAATGGTCTCTTCTATCCTATATGGGTAGATTAAACTACGATTACAAGGGAAAATACCTTTTGACAGCTACTATGAGGGCAGATGGTAGTTCTCGATTCGGTGAAAACAACAAGTTCGGTTATTTCCCATCTGTTGCTTTTGGCTGGAACATGCATCAGGAGTCCTTCCTGAAAAATTCAAACAAAGTGGATTTAATGAAATTCAGAGTGAGCTACGGATCTATAGGAAACCAGGCAATCAACCCGTATCAAACTCAGGCTTTGTTGGGAAGAACATCCTATGCATGGGGTAATACAGCGGCTTTTGGATTTAGACCAAATACTATCGGAAATCCGGATTTGAGATGGGAAACATCCACAACCTTCAATACAGGTTTAGACTTTTCCTTCTTTAAAGGACGTGTCATGGGTAGCTTAGAATATTATGTCACCAATACTTCTGACCTCCTCGCCCCTCAGCCTCTTCCTAACTCTACCGGTTTTGGAGGATTTATAACAAACATCGGTGAGACTCAAAATAAAGGAATAGAGCTTTCTCTTTCTACCTTAAATATTGAAAAAGGTGACTTCACTTGGTCCACCGATCTCATTTTCACAAGAAACAGAGAGCAAATTATTTCTCTACCAAATGGTGATGATATCGCAGCAGGTAGATTTATTGGTAAGCCTTTGACAATATTCTTTGATTTGAGAAAAATTGGAATTTGGCAGACTTCTGAGAAGGACTTGGCTGCATCTTTTGGTGATAAGCCTGGGGAAATTAAAGTTGAGGACTTCAATGGTGACGGAAGAATCAACGCGCTTGACCGTCAGTTCCTAGGTTCAGCCGTTCCGGATTTCTCCATGGGTCTTACCAATAGATTTGCTTTCAAAGGATTTGACTTTTCCTTCTTTGTTTTCACAAGACAAGGATCGATGATTAGATCCCTTTTCCACACCTCCAATAATAACCTATTTGGTCGATACAACAACTTGGCTGTGGACTACTGGACTCCTACCAATCCTACCAATGCCTATCCTAGACCAAACGAAAATCAGGAATTCCCTAAATACAATTCCTCAATGAACCTGTTTGATGGAAGCTTTGTAAAGGTCAGAAACATCAACTTTGGATATACCTTCAATGATTTGACTTTGAAAAAGACTGGATTTAGCAGCCTGAGAGTGTTCAGCAGTATTCAGAACCCATTCATCTTCTCTGAATATCGAAGAGTTCACAAGGGAGTTGACCCTGAAACATTTATGGATGGTGAGCAAGGTGTAGAAGCAGGAGCGATAACAGCTAATGTAACCCCTCCGGTTGTCCAGTTTACATTCGGCGTCAACGTGAAGTTTTAATCTCCAAGCAAATTGAACTATGAAAAACATATTTAATTCATATCAAATCAAATCCTGGATCAAATCAAGTGCACTGGCATTAACGCTTTCATTCGCGTTTTCATGTCAAGATGCCTTACAGGAAGATGTAATCTCTCAAATCGGGAATGATTACCTAAATACAGCAAGTGGATTCCAAGACGGAGTAAATGCAGCCTACACCTCACTCAGATCATGGTACGGAACTGAAAGAGGTAATAATTTCACTGAATTCGGTACTGACATTTATACCAATGGGGCGGATGGTTCATGGAAATTCATGAACACCTATACTAATCAGTTTGATTCTCAAAATGGTCATGTTCGTGAATTATGGGATGAACTTTACAGTGGCATCAACACAGCTAATGCAGTGATAGACCGATCCGCTAATGTAACTGGAGTGAGCGAGGCCATCAAAAAGCAACGATTAGCAGAAGTGAAATTTATCCGAGCGCACCACTATTTTCTATTGGTTCAACTCTTTGGCCCTGTAGATTTACAGCTTTCAGAAAATAAAGTGCCAAATAAGAAAGTAACTCGAGCACCTGTTGCGGCAATCTATGATGCAATCGTTGCGGATCTTCAGGCTGCAATTCCTGATCTTGAGGCTGTCAAAGCATCCAACCAGTTTGGAAGAGTGACAAGACCTACAGCTCAGAACCTTTTAGCGAAAGTATTCATTACTCGAGCTACTTCTGAAGCTGCCAAGCCTACGGATTTTGCGAGTGCGGAGCCTCTTCTTAAAAGTGTTATCAATGACTACGGCTTCAGGCTTCTGTCCTCCTACAGCGAAGTCCATCAGTTTGGAAATGAGCGAAATGACGAATTAATTTGGTCAATTCAGTACACTCGGGATCCCTTGACCAATGGAGGAGGAAACAATTCTCACGTGTTTTTCCTAATGGAATATGACGTTCAGGCAGGTATGAGAAGAGATACGCAGAATGGTCGTCCTTTCAAAAGATATCGATTGACTCCTTATGCGCTGAACACTGTTTTTGCCGACAGAGTTAACGACAGCCGGTACAAAGAATCCTTTATTGATGTCTATTTCTCTAATAGACCAGGCACCTTTAATACCTCCTTTGATCTTTCTAAACCTACAGTGACTTTCGCATTGGGAGATACAGCAATTTATATCCCTGGTTTTGAAATGCCTTTGGCAGAAAGAGCAAAGAAAAAGTATCAGGTCCTAGTACCAAGCCGATATGACGAAAGATTATTTCCTGGTCTGAAAAAACATCTGGACCCAGGAAGAGCTGATTTGACGCAGTTTGAAGGTGGACGTAGTTACCCTGCTATGCGTTTGGGTGAGACTTACCTTCTTTTAGCCGAATCATTATTAAAGCAGGGAAAAGTAGCTGAGGCCACTGAGGCAATAAATATGGTGAGACGTAGAGCTGCATTCCCAGGAAAGCAAGCTGCAATGGAAATCACTCCTGCTCAAATGACCATGGATTTCCTTATGGAAGAGAGAGCAAGAGAATTGACTGGAGAGCAGTTCAGATGGTTGGATTTGAAGCGTTGGGGTGTATTAGTAGAGCGTGTGAAACTTCATAATGCTCAAGCTGCACCAAATATTCAGCCCTTCCATGTCTTAAGACCGATTCCTCAAAATCAAATTGATAGAGCGGAAGATGGTATAACTGCTTTCCCACAAAATACTGGTTATTAATTTGAAGTAGTAAAGACCTGGCAGGTTTTTGAAACCTGCCAGGTCTAAAAAAAAACAGCTCCGAAGTTCGGGGCTGTTTTTCGTTTTTAAGAAACCAAACAAATTTTTAAACTAATCTCTAGACCGCAATCGTCGAAGATCGAATGGTGATTTTTGATGGAATGCTGATCAACTGATTAGGAAGATCAGGCTGTCGAGGCTTGGTGAGCTTCTTGATCAATAGCTTGGCACATTCCTCTCCGATCGTGAAGGCAGGTTGCGTGATAGTAGTCAGTGAAGGAGTCAACAAACCTGCAATACTCAAATTTGAAAAGAAGCTGATGATTTTGAGATCCTCAGGGATCTTGATATCCGTTCTCTTGACCGCATGATAGGTAGCCAAAGCAAGCTTTTCCACTGAAGAAACCAATCCATCAGGTCGATCTTCGGAGAGCAGCATGGTTCGGATTGCCTCAATGTTTTTTTCCTCCTCATGTGCGCAGGTCACCTGCAGAGAAGGTGTAGGAGAAAGACCCGCAGCCTTCAAAGCATCTTGGTATCCTCTGTATCGTTCTTTAGTAATGGACAATTCCTTGGAAAGCATCAGAAATGCGATCTTTCTGCAACCTTGCTGAATCAAATGCTTAGTCCCCTCATAGGAACTCTCATAATCATTGGTGATGAATTTGGTGGTAGGAATCTCCGAACATATCCGATCAAAAAATATCAGTGGAAAACCTCTCTCATGCAGCCTTGTCAAATGTGAAATATCACTCGTCTGACTGGATACTGACATTACTATCGCATCTGCCCGACCGTTCATCAGGAGATTAACTATTTTCTTTTCACGCTCCACATCCTCGTGAGTGCTATACACCAATAAATGATACCCATGTTCTTGGGTTACTTCTTCTATGCCGTCAATTACCTTGGCGAAAAAACTACTCATGCGCTCCGGCATCACCACAGCGATGGTCTTACTCTTGTTTTCCCGCAAGCTTCTAGCAAATGGATTTGGCTGATAATTAAGCTTTTCAGCCATGAATACAACCTTCTTTTTTGTCGCCTCGCTGATCTCGTAGCTATCATTCAAGGCTCGCGAAACGGTAGAAGGAGAAAGCTTCAACTCAGCTGCTAGTGCTTTCAAATTGACTCCGGTACTCATAGGGTTTTGGGTTAATAGTGCTAATTACTCTGTCGAATAAATTCAACTGTCCTAAAATAAGGAAATTTATCCACTTAAATAATATCGCAAACGATTCCGTATTTTAATACCTCTCAGGGACTATTTCAGGGTAAATTTAGCTTAGTAATACATATTCTTTAAAGCCCCTCCTGACCTGCAATATGATCTCAACTCAAACCCAAAATTCGTTTTTGACTGAGGATTTTTTACTTCAGTCTGAACATGCCAAAATACTCTATCACGACTACGCTAAAAATCTCCCCATAATCGATTATCATAATCACCTCCCACCTTCCGAACTAACAGGTAATAGGCAGTTTGAAAATATCTCTAAAATCTGGCTGGCTGGCGATCACTACAAATGGCGAGCAATGCGAACACTTGGAATCAATGAACATTTCATCACGGGAGAAGCTTCGGATCAGGAGAAATTCCAAAAATGGTCGGAGACTGTTCCTTATACCATGAGAAACCCGCTATATCATTGGTCACACATGGAATTGAGAAGGTATTTTGGAATTGATGAATTACTTCATGGGGATAATGCGATGGAGATATATCACCAAACCTCCGAAATGCTTCAAAATCCGAATTTTCGAGCACAAGGATTATTGGAAAAAATGAAAGTTGAGGTGGTCTGTTCCACTGATGATCCATGCGATGATTTAGCAGATCATATCAGTTATCACTCAGCTGATAGGCCGGTTAAACTTTATCCTGCATTTCGACCGGATAAATCCTTTGCAATAGAAAATCCAGAAACCTATCGAGCATACCTCAAAAAATTAGGCTGTGTCGTAGGTTTTGAGATCACTTCCTTTGACAAATTGATTGAGGCTTTATCCAATCGCGTAGATTATTTCCATAGCAGAGGATGTCGACTATCTGACCATGGACTGGAGAATCTGGTTTTCTCCAAAGATGAGCATCTTTCTTCGGATTCCATTTTAGTAAAAGCCCTTCGTGGAAATCCACTCACCAAGGAAGAAATCGAGCATTTCAAATTCAAAACCCTTCAGAAACTCTGCAAAATGTACCACGCCAAAGGTTGGGTGCAGCAGTTTCACTTGGGTGCGCTCCGTAATACCAATACGAGAATGCTTTCCACCCTTGGTCCTGATACCGGATTCGATTCCATTGGTGATTACGATCAGGCAAGTGCAATTGGAGCCTTCCTTAATCACCTTGACTCCTCTGATCAATTGACCAAAACAGTGCTTTATAACCTCAATCCAAGAGATAACGAAGTCCTTGCTACAATGATTGGCAATTTTAATGATGGCTCGATTAAAGGAAAAATTCAATTCGGATCCGGTTGGTGGTATCTCGACCAAAAGGACGGAATGGAAAAGCAAATCAACACGCTTTCCAATATGGGTTTGGTAAGTTGCTTTATCGGTATGTTGACCGATTCAAGAAGTTTCCTTTCCTTTCCACGACATGAATACTTCCGCCGAATCCTTTGCAATCTTTTCGGAAAAGACGTCGAAAACGGTGAGCTTCCTTGGGATGAAAAATGGCTTGGAAAACTCATCACGGACATTTGTTATCAAAACGCAAAAAATTACTTCGATTTCTCTCCAACTAACTATAAACTTTAATGTCGCTAACTAATCTTTTTTCCCTGGAAGGAAAGAAAATTGCTTATTCAGGAGCAACCGGAGTGCTAGGAACAACCATGTCAAAACATCTCGCTGATCAAGGTGCCGAGGTCTTAATTATCGGAAGAACACCGGAAAAAGTAAACCAATTGGTTAACGAAATCAATGCATCGGGAGGGAAAGCTTTCGGCTATTTCGCTGATGTGACCGATGAAGAATCACTTGAAAAAGCTGCAAAAATCATCGAATCACAGCATGGACATATCGATGTCCTGATCAACTCAGCTGGCGGAAATATGCCTGGTGCAGTGATCCGACCAGACCAAAATTTTCTCGATTTGGATACCGCATCCTTAAGGAAAGTGATCGATCTGAATTATCTCGGCACTGTACTTCCAATCAAAGTTTTACTTCCATTAATGCTGAAGCAGAACAAAGGAAACATTCTCAATATCAGTTCCATGGCGGCGACTAGACCAATGACTCGAGTGATGGGCTATGCCTCCGCAAAAGCTGCCATCGACAACCTCACCAAATGGCTTTCTGTCGAGCTGGCACAAAAGCACGGGCCTGAATTTCGAGTGAATGCAATCGCACCTGGTTTTTTCCTAACTGAGCAAAATCGCACTCTTCTTACCGAATCTGACGGCAGCTTGACACAGCGTGGGAATCAAATCAAAACCCACACTCCGATGAATCGTTTTGGAAAACCAGAGGACTTACTCGGTACTTTACAATGGCTTTGCAGCGATGCCTCTGCTTTTGTCACGGGTACGATCATTCCCTTAGATGGTGGATTCAGTGCGTATTCGGGGGTTTAAATTGAGATACACTTCGTAAAATACAATTGAAATACGCTTCGCGAAATAGTTGGAAAGCCAACCGAACCCAATATCTTGATATCAGTTAATTAATTTCTTAATATCCATATTATTAATCCTGGAAATAAGAATCTTACTATTAATAAATATGTATATCCGCTTTATTACCAGTAGATCAAAATGGCCTCGGCTTCGCTCGGCCACCGGATTTCAGGTTATTAAAGGGAGGGGAGGAATATGCGGC
>NZ_JBKBKZ010000044.1:0-21900 GCF_046296635.1 Algoriphagus sp.
GTTGTTTTGTTTTGGCGGGTGGGGGTGCAACGGGGGGCGGCCGCCTCATTACCCTCCCCTCCTTGTAATTATTCAAGATTCGGTGGCCGAGCGAAGTCGAGGTCATTTTTCTTAAAAGGAGATACTGGTAAGAGGGCAGATAAACATGTTTAATTTTTTAGAAAATTCATTAACGCTAAAATCAGGATAACTTTTTGAGTTTTTGACTAAAAATTTATAAATGAACTAAGATAAGTTCTATCTTTTCAAGATGAAATCGAGCCTGCCTGAGGCAGACAGCATTGACCCAAAGCGACACACAGAGGGATGATTATGATGTACCTGCCGATCGGAAGGCAGTGGCGAAGATTCCATCTGACCGATAAAAAACAATTATAAACAGATGAAAAAACTACTCTTTTTATGGAGAGAACTATTGGCGACTTTCTGGTTTTTACCGGTCGCTATCCTGATTTCTTCAGTGCTTTTGGCTATTGGTTCGGTTTATCTGGATAACTCAATTAGCATTTCCCAGGAAGGTTGGCTGAAGTTTTTTATCGTTAATAGCCCTGATTCTGCCCGAACGATCCTTTCTACCATTTCGGGGGCAATGATAGGTGTGGCTGGAACAGTTTTCTCCGTAACCCTAGTCGCATTGACTCTTGCCTCCTCGCAATTCGGGCCTAGGCTCATCAAAAAATTCATGTACGTTCGGCTCAATCAGGTCGTACTTGGCTCATATATTTCTACCTATCTCTATTGTTTGATTGTCCTGATCGCAATCAAAGGAAGTGAAGATTACACCTTCATTCCTTCCATTTCGATTCTCTTGGCCATTTTTTCAGCAATTATCAATATCATCTTGCTGATCGTTTTTATTCACCAAATCGCAATCAGCATTCAGGCAGATAAAGTGATCTCAGACATTTCAAATTTTATTTCCAAACAGGTCGAAACACTATTTCCTGAACAGTTAGGGGATGAAAAAGAGGCAAACACCAGCGTTGATTCCGAAAAGACAATTTCTGAATACCGTCATCAAACCAAGATCAATTCCCCTAAGAGTGGTTATTTACAATACCTGGACGGAGACATTTTAATGGAGGTAATCTCTGAATTTGATGTGTTATTTGAATTGAACTACAGACCGGGTGATTTTTTGGTTAAGGGGATAGAAATGGGATTGATTTATTCAAATGAAATATTGGACGATAAAAAAATTGAAAAAATCGTCAGCCAATTTGTAATCGGCGAAATTAAAACTTCGCAGCAGGACCTTGAATTTTCCATTCATCAAATGGTCGAAATAGCCGCTCGTGCACTTTCTCCCGGAGTCAATGACCCCTTCACGGCCATTGCCTGTATTGATAATTTGACTGGGACATTAGTCTATTTGGCACAGGCGAAATTTCCTTCCAAATACCGTTACGATTCCGAGGAAAAACTCAGAATCATTGCAAATATCCTGGACTTTGAAGGCGCATTAGACACCTCCTTCAATCAGATTCGCCAGTTTTCAGGAGGCAGCCCGGCAGTCATTATCCGAATGATGGAAGCCTTGATCTCAATCAAAGGCTTTGTAAAGGGAGATAAAAATAAAAAAGCTGTAATTCGACACGCAGAGATGGTTTTCAGAAAAGGATTGCAAACTATCCAAGAAAAGGATGATCTGGAAGATCTGAGGACCAGAGCGGAGAAGATTTTAACTAAGGATCAACTACTTCAAAATGAAAAATCGGAACGTAAGTAGTTGGATTCATATGATTATAATTTGATTTTTAAAGGCCATATGGAATCTTCGCATGACAGCCCCGATAGCCATCGGGGCATTCCTCTGTATGACACCAACGGGGTCATGCTTGATTTTAAGGAGTTCAACGAAACTCCATCCACCTTGATTTACTGATATTTATCATCCGAAAGCCCAATTTTCAGCAAGTTTTGGGAGAATTCATTTTCTTACCTTAGGTTAACCAAATGGCCTAGACTATGAACACAGGATCGAAGATTTTACTCCTTACCGATTTTTCAGAGGTGGCAGGAAATGCCGCTTCCTATGCCAAGTTGATCGCTTCTAAGATTAATGGGCAGATAGAGATTATGCACATTCTGGAGACCCCCGTAAACTGGGTCAAACTCCCGCAGGAAAGAGAACAATTTTATCCCGAGACCAAGAAGGAAATTGCAAGTGCCAAAGCGAAGCTGTCGGAAATGGTGCGGGCCTTAGAAATCTCCGGTGTCAAGGCAGTTGCTTCTCTTATTTACAGTTTTGGACCTGAAAACGTATTCTCTCATGTCCAAAACTCAAAAGCAGATTTAGCCATCATGGGATCAAGAGGAATGGGCATATCACGAGGTTTCTTACTTGGATCCAATGCATTGAAGGTCCTCCGAAATGTAAAGACACCAATTTTGGTTGTCCAAAAACCCTCCGAAAAATCGGAAATTAAAAAAATCGCCTTTCTGACCACACTTGAAGCTGATCAGGAGCCTGTGTACGCTAGGGTAAAAGATTTTGCAAATTTAATGGGAGCAGAGATAGACTTAATTTTCATCAATACTCCTTACAATTTTTTTGAGAATGAAGAAACCGATCGAAAGTTTGCAAAATTTACAGATCATTCAGTGAAGGTAAATCGGGTTCTGATCAACGCCCATAATATGGAACGCGGCATTCTTTTTTATTCGGAAAATTATACACCCGATCTCCTCGTGCTCGCAAAATCCGATAAACCCGGACTAGTCAAATTATTCAGTCCAAGTTTGACGGAAAACTTGGTTCAAGAGCATGATTTCCCTGTTTTATCGATTTCTATCGCCTAATTGAAAGAAGCTTGATTGCCGGGGTTTGGGTAAATAATTCGAAATTTATCGTGATTTAGGTTTTAAAATCAACCCAAACAGAATCACTATGAAAGCCACTCCGGAACATGACGATCGAATGGCGAAAATGACGTTCGCTTCGGTTTGCCCACACTATCTTGCCAAAGTCGAGAAAAAGGGCAGGACTAAAGAAGAATTGCATCAAGTGATTGAATGGCTGACTGGTTTTGATGAAATTGAGTTGGAAAAGCTTATCCTTGAGAAAGTAACTTTTGAAGAGTTTTTTCAGAAAGCACAACTCAACCCAAATGCGAATCTCATCACCGGAATGATCTGTGGCTATCGGATCGAGGAGATTGAAAACCAGCTGACGCAAAAAGTCAGGTATCTGGACAAATTGGTCGATGAATTGGCTAAAGGACGTAAAATGGAAAAGATCCTACGGAAAGCTTGAAGGTGATTGAAATTAGGCCTGCCTGAGATAGACAGGCATACAAAATGGAAACGACGGGGATTAGTAAGCCAAATGCCAACAAAATGTGAATCTAGGTTTGAATTTTATTTTGCTATACAAAACATTGATGGGATAGGCGCGGTGGGAGGATTTGCCAGCGAGCCAGCGTTCGGCCTCGTGCGCCTGCCTGCCGGCAGGCAGGGTTGGAGCTTTGGCAAATCTTGACTTTTTGGTTCTTTTGGGTCAAGCCAAAAGAACGAAGAAAAAGAATACGCTAACTTTTAATCAAAACCAGACACTGGAGCCCATAATAAGACAGCTACAATTACAAAAATTCAAATGAAAAAAGCTCAAACTCCTCAATCCTAATTCGTCAACACTACCCTTCTATAACTCGTCAAAGCAGGCTTCCCAGAATCCCGAACTTCCAAAATCACATGAAGTGATTGACCATTTCCCAACTTTGGCATAGCGAATTTGATTTCTTCTCCATAAGGGTTGAAAAGCTCCAAGTCCCCGGTAAAATTCCCAGCTTCTCGATACACCCACCACTTCAACTGAATCTGATCTCCATCCGGATCTTTACTTCCTTTTGCTGAAAGAACTACCTCTTCTCCTTCTTTGACTTTTGCACTTGCCCAAGCTTTCCCTTCGTTTCCGTTCAGCACGGCAATTGGATTATGATTCGCTTTTTCAAAAGCATCAGCCACATTCCAGTCCATTCTTGCTGCGAAGTCATATTGGAAAGCATCTCTGAACCTCCAAATCGTCGCTTGGTTGGAAGCTTCTTTCCTTCCATCAGGCAAGGTCACTTCATCCTGAGAATCAATTGACGAAGTCCAGATTTTATCCACTTCACCATAGGATTTCCAAAGCTCGTATCTGCCTGCCCAGCCTCCCCAAGCAGGAGTTTTGTACCAAGCCAAGCCATTTTGAATCAAACCGATAAATGATGGCGTATCGCCTTCCATGATGTATTCGAGCGGAATATAATTAGCGCCGAGAGGGCCATGATTATCCCGGATGTTAGCCATCAGCCAAGGATTGTCCACCAACTCAAAGTGATACATCGGGCCATTTTTATACCAGCGATCTCCACCGATTCCAGTCCAAGTGGCTTTGTAGTATTCTCTCCAGTTATCCCCAGCACTTGCGTCCACGATATAAAATATTCCGGGAAAATTGTGTCGAATCCAAGGTCCTGCAAAGTCCTGATCTGAGATGGTATAAACTCTGAGTTTATCTACAAATTCCTTCACTTCTTCTTCCGATCGGGTATTTTTCACTTTCCAAAGCGCTTGAGCAAGGCAATTTGCGCCACCCCAAACAGAAACCCAAAGCGGTCGGTCATCCGCTTTGTCTACGGCTTGAATAAGCAGCTCCGAACCCGGAGAATCTTTATCCTCCCCTACTCCATCCATGCTGAAAAGTGGCAAATGCTCGGAAGTCACACTCAGAAGCTGTTCTGCACTTGGAAAACCTTTGGTGTGCTTATCCAAGTTGCCTTTTACCTTTCCATAATTCTGAATCAGCTCCTCGATCTTATCCTTCCTCACTTGATTTCTCAAATGTGTGGAAGTCGTCGCGACGATTCCTTCGATGTCATATTCATTGGCATAAACCAGAAATCGAACCATAGACTGCTGATCGTCCGGCTCATTGGTGATGTCTGTCAACACAAAAACCCGCTGCTTGACGGGTTCTTCAAAAGTCAGTGGAGTTTGGGCAAAGGCCAGAGAAGTGGCTATCAAAAAGAGAAAGATTGGAAAGGTTTTCATAGGGCATTGGGTCATTGTAGCATTTAAGATAGGTTTTCTGAAGGAAATCCTGCCTATCCAAATGGATTAATCGAGCCAAAATGAAAGAGAAACCACTTTTGAAAAGGTCATCTGCTGAATGAATTTTACGAAAGGCAGAAATAAATTCCCCAAAATGAGACCTAAGGGTTACGGGAGTGGAAGGTAGGAGGTATGTTGAAAGAGTTTTAAGGGTAGATGTGAATTTAGAATTTGACTTTTCAAAAAGAATATAAAAGAAAAGGTGTTGCCGGCGGAACGAGGTTCAGTTGCCAAAGGCTGGTAAAACATGACCGAATATAAAAATGACAAAAAACCAACTGAACGCCGCAGAACTTACAAATTGCGGCCAAATCCCAAGGAACTGAACTTCAAAATGGTGTCATCCGCAATTTGCTTACTGCCAGGCAACATTCCCCCTACTCTAAAAATGTTGGATATGTATGCTAACGTGGTAAAGGTACCTCAACCCTTTTTTGCTAAATTCAATCACTTTCTGCAAGGTCGATTTTAGAACTTTCGCTCCAGATTTATCGGAAGGCGCGAGCATCAATCTGGTTGGGATGCTTGCAATGACCTCAGTGGCGGTGCCGATCCATCGGCAGCCCCATTCAGAATATTTTCCTGCCATAAGCACATACCCTGAGAGTCGATTTAACGCTCTTTTTTTATGGAACAAGAAGTAACCTCCATTGAAGTCTGGCCTGAAGAAATCAAAAAGTTCAAAACCGCCAAGCACTTTGCTTCCTAGCTCCGGTTGGCACCAAACAACAAAGTCAGCGGTGGAAATTCCTATCCAGCAAACTGCCCAAAGGAAGCAACTGCCTCAAAATTGCTCTTCGAAACGCAACCAATACAATTGGGAACCTGAAAGAATCCACGCTTTTGAGAGACCTCTTTCAGCGGATAAGTTTCCAAAAAGGAAGAGTCTCCCCCATAAGCGCACTGCAAGAAAACTGGCAGCGATCATTTGGAACATGCTGGGAAAAAGAATTCCCTAAATCAATCCGGAAGGATACTTATTCTTGGATCAAAAAAAAAGTTGGAATTAGGTAAGCAGATCAAAAAGCAAATCGATAAATTCAGTCTCACCGAAAACGATTTGGGACTTAAAACAGCTGACCTTTAAAGGTTTTGGGTGCCGCTAGTCAAAAGGCTACTACTTCAAATATATGCTCAAATGAATCCTGTCTATATTTTAACACATCTATTATCAACTGGCGGACTAGTTCTAACTGTATTTCTGTTATTAAGTAAACCAAAACAAGAAAATCAAAAGGCCAATAATTGGCTCTTCCTATTTTTGTTTTGGTTATCCATCATTTTTCTTGAAGAGTCCTTACAAATTATTGGACTGATTAATGAAAATGATGTGGTGGAAGACATATTAAGTATCCCTTTATTTCTGATAGCTCCTACTTTTTATTTGAGTGTCTATTCTTTTACTCTCCCCAAGCAAAAACTCAAATTAAAAGCACTTTTGCACTTACTACCAATCATTTTATATAGCCTAATTTTAATCGGTGTATCTGCAATTCTACCCAACAACCTTATCATTATTTCGCCTCAGTTTTGGGGCGATTATATTTCAGTAACTGTTACATTTCTTTTATTTGCTCAGCTTATTAGCTACGTAATACTGTGTCTTAAAACCATCCGTACACACCAAAAAAATATTCAATTATTTGCTTCCAATACGGAAGATATTGATTTGACTTGGCTACAAAGGCTTATATATGGACTCATTTTTATGGTACTGCTATGGGTTATGCAAGTATTATTACCCACGCTAACTAATTTTAATTCTGTTCTATACCTTTTTGCTATTTATTACTTAGCCTATTATGCTTTAAACCAAAAAGAAATTTACCCTTTCACCGAAAAAGAAACACTTGAAGTAATTCAATTAATAGAAATAAAACAGGCTGAGCCTGAACCAACTACATTGATTTTATCCTTAGCACAAGAAACTGAAAAAGAGCGTCTTAATGAATTGATGATTAAAGAAAAACCCTACTTAGACAACGAATTGAGCTTGCCCAAACTGGCCGAATCGTTCCAGACAGGTACTCATCAGTTATCCTACTTGCTCAATAAAGGGCTTAACGATAATTTTTATGATTATGTCAACCGCTTTAGAGTGGAAGAAAGTAAAAGGTTATTACTTGACAAAAAATTCAACCACCTCAGTATGGTCGGTATTGCGCTTGAAGCAGGCTTCAACTCTAAAACTGCTTTCAATACTGCCTTCAAAAAATTTACAGGCCATACTCCATCCGAATTTCGTAAAGCAAACTCCCTATCCCAATAACCCCTTTCGCTTCTGAGATTTTTTTATGTCTATCGGTTTTGCCTAGTAATGCAGAAAAACAGAAATTATTTTCTCAAAACTTGTTCGTCTCTATCTAACCGAACATTCAAATCCTATGATGCCTCTACTTTTGTCCATGTAATTCAACCGAATCCACTCATCATTTAATTAATCAGATTACAATATGAAAGTTAAAGGCTTCATTTTTTTTCTACTCCTGCTGCTCTTACTGCCAAAATTGAGTATTTGTCAGGAAAACAGTCATCGACTAAAACATCAAGTGAGCATAAGTTTTGACAATACGGTACTGAACCACCCCTTATTGTTGAGTCCGGGTTTGAATATCCGATACAATAGAACCTTACTCCAGCAGAAGGTACAAAGTATTTCTGTACTTGGTTCTTTTGGTTTAATCAGTACACCACAAACAGACAATCGGCTGGTTTTTGGACTGGGTGGAGAGTATGCAGTTCACTTTTTAAAGCGGTTTAGTATAGCTACAGGCATACAAGCCAATTATGTTCTTACTGCCTTAAAATATGATGTATTTGAATACAATTCAGAAGGAAATTGGGAAAACAGGGGCAATCTACTGCATAATTTTAGTCCAGGTATGCACCTTTCTTTACAAGGTGATTTTGTACAAAGGGATTTATTTAAAATGGGTGCATTCCTTGAATTGCGAATGCTTCGGCTGAATGAAAGTTATGAAAAAAAATGGCTTCAAGGTTATGTCCCCATATTTTCAATAGGTATAAAATCAAACTTCTAATATAATGAAAAAAACATATTTCTTTTTAATGCTCTTACTATTGGCAGCTTGCGATAAAGAGTTACTCGCACCCAATGAGCTTTCAAATAATCCGCAATTATCTACCAAAGATATTGCTGTCGATAAAGCATTTAAAGCCCACAAATCGGGTTTGAATACGGTGGGTGTATCTATCGGGATTTTTAAAGAAGGACAAGTCTCTTTTTACGGATATGGCGAAACCGCTAAGGGAAGTGGAATTGTGCCCAATCAAAACACCTACTTTGAAATTGGCTCCATTAATAAAGTATATACAGCCATTGCCATTGTAAAAATGTTGGAAGACGAAGGCAAAACCATAGATACGCCCATCAAAGCTTATCTACCTGCCGATCTGCCCACCTTAAATAGAGATGGCGTAGAACTCACTTTCAAACACTTACTGACCCATACAAGCGGGCTACCGTATATGCCTAATAATATAGGATTGAGCTTTTATACCAATACTGCGAGAGGCTGGCGAGAGTACGACAACAACAAGCTATTTTCTGCCCTTAAAAATGCAAGGTTAGCTTTTTTACCCTTTACAGAGTTTCTGTATTCCAACACTGCCTTTGGCACGCTTGGGGTAATCTTGGAGAGAAAATATGGCAAAGATTATCGGGAAGTTTTAGAGCATGAAATTCTTGAACCCATGATGCTATTCGATACCTCCCCCTATTTTGAAAAAACCGATCCCAATCGCTGGACAAAGGGCTATGGCAGTAATGGTAAAGAAAGTGATTATTGGAAAACGCTCAATGCAATCAACGGTGCAGGTGTTTTGAAAGGGACTTCAGCCGATTTACTGCGGTTTGCAGAATTATGTCTTAACCCTGATGGGCATCCTTTGCAGGATTACATAGAAAGAACTCAGGTGTTGACCTTTAATAAGCCCACAGATTATGAATTTTTCGTTGTACGCAATGGCCTTGGTTGGTTCTTCTATGAAAACAAGGGACTACCCGGAGAGACATTTCTTTACCATAGCGGAGGCACCGGAGGCTATAATTCAGAACTGTTTATCAATAAAGATAAAAACTCGGCACTAGTGTTACTATTCAATACAGACGGGATCACAGAAAGTCGTGAGCTTTTTGTAAGAGAGTTGTTGCAAATTATCACAGATTAATACTTTTCATAAAACTTCTTTACACATGAAAAACTCATCGAATATCAGAAATTTAAAAATACATTATTGGCTCTGTTTGATGCTTGGCATTCTTCTGGGAGCTTGTAGTGCACTTAATTTGATGCCTTCAAAAAATATAGAGACACTTAAGTTTGATACAAACAGCCATAACGAGCAATATCAATTCATCTATCAAACCAAAGAAAATTCGCCAGAACTACTCACACTTAAAACTAATTATGGCTTAGATAGCATTGCAAAAACAGGCAATACAGAGTTTGAACAGATACTCGCATTACTCAGTTGGACAAATAGCCGTTGGAAGCACAGCGGTTCTAACGAGCCTTCCGAATCCAATACTTTAACCATTTTGGAAGAAGCAGAAAAAGGAAAGAAGTTTCGATGCGTGGAGTATGGCATTGTACTCCGTAGTGTATTGGCAGTCAATGGCTTCAAAGCTAGAACATTGGGTTTAAAAACCAAAGATGTAGAAGTTACACTACTGGGTGCCGGGCACGTTTTGACAGAAGTTTGGTCGGAACAATTCAGTAAATGGTTGATGCTAGATGCACAATTCAATGTAGTACCCACGATGAATGGAACACCCCTCAATGCCGTTGAATTTCAAAGAGCTATTATCCAAAAAGAGAACTTCCAATTAGTGGATAGCAAAGGAGAAGTAGATGACAAGACTAGAAAAAAGTATATGAATTTCATCCCGCATTATCTGTATTATTTCGATTACAAATTTGACCAGCGAGAGTTGCCTTACGACAGCTTATTGAAAATCAATGAAAATGGATATTTGATGCTTGTGCCTCTAGGCACTAAACCCCCAAATAAATTTCAAAAAAGACATGAGTTGGATTATTTTGAATACACGAACTCATTAAAAGACTTTTATAAAAAACCTATTTAGATGTATTCCACCAATTCATCACTTGCCAATATGGATTTAATCAACTATTGGATTTGAGTGGAAGCAACTATGCAGAAAACGGTGTACCACCTCGTATTCCAGTTTCATTTGACTGGAATAATATTGAAAGAGACGAAATTTTGGAAAGGGCTATTGAGGAGCTACAGTGAGGGGCAGATACTTTTATCTAGATAAATCATTCAATTGAAGAAAAACTGAAATAATTATGTACAAAACAATATTTTTAATACTGATTTCCACCTCTGTGCTTAAGGCACAGGTAAATGAACCAATTGAGGTGGAAGAGGAAAAATCTAAAGCTGGAATCACCCGGCAATTCACTCCATCAGTGGGTTTCGTTCAAAGTGGTTTTCGTGATTTTGCTACCTCACCTTTGTATTATCAAGGTCCGGGATTGCACCTGGGTTTAGGATGGTATTGGGAAGGAGCAAAATGGGAAAATGGTTTTGAGGCTAATCTCAATCTGGCATTTACACAATCTAAGGCACCAAACAGTGAGTATTTTCAAACAGGCCATAGTGCCGTTTTTATAAATAGTCAGATTTACAATTCTTATTTAAGGAAAATTGATAATTGGAGTTTTCGAGATTATACCTTCAAGGTAGGCGGTACTTTTATATCTGATTTTAATACCAGAATTAACACCAGTTTACAAAATGCCACAGGTGGATTTGAGGCATTGGCCAATTTAATGCTAGCCGGCAAAGTAGAAAAGGATATTTCTAGAACCCAATCCAAAGAATTTGGTTTTTGGTTTTTAAAACGAACGCTAAACCCTGCTAAAAGAAAACTTTCATTTCAATTAAATGCCGGCCTACTTAATTTCAATTGGAGACCAGGGTATTCTTACGTCTTAGATTCCGAAATAAATGGCAGTGATTCAAAACTTACTGAATATTTTTTTGCTAGTCACAGTTGGTCTCTTAATGGCTGGAGATTGGGCTCTCGCTTAGAATATTCAGTGATTAGACCCAGCGGCAATGGTATGAAATTCAGCTATGTATGGGATGCTGCTCATGCGCCAGGTAAATTCGAAAACTTCCAAATGGCCAGTCATAGCATTCGCTACACATTGATTGTTAACTCAAGTAAAAAATAAATTATGAAATGCCCATGTTTAACTCAAAACACTCAACAGAAGATGAATATAGCAAACCGGGCATTCCATCTGACCGCTAAAAAACAAATTATATACAGATGAAACGAATATTCTTAATAGCCAGTCTATCGATCTTACTTTTTTCCTGTGAGAAAATGTTGTTTGAACCGGATCGAGCAAGTTCAGATCCTTTTGAAGTATTTGATTATCTATGGAATGAAGTAGATAAAAAGTATAGCTATTTTGAGCTCAAACAAATTGACTGGGATCAAATTAGAGTAGATTATAGAGCACAAATTTTTGAAGGAATGAGCGAGGAGGCGCTCTTTGATGTTTTGGGCAGTATGCTTAACGAGTTGAGGGATGACCATAGTAACTTGTTTTCTCCTTTTAATATTTCGCGCTATGATGTGGCCTTGAGAAATCCGCCTAATTACAGCCGCAGACTTGTAAAGGAATTTTATGTTCCAAATTCTCGTATAACAGGAGCCTTTTCTCATGATTTTATCGACAATGGTCGCATCGGGTATATCTGGTATGAAAGCTTTACTTCTCGGGTAGATGCTGCATCCTTGGATCATATTTTAGAGCGTTATGCTGATACTGATGGCTTGATACTTGACTTAAGGGAAAATGGCGGAGGAAATGTTGATAATATTGCCTTGATTTTGGAAAGATTTGCAAGTGAGCGAACCTTGGTTGGCTATTTTATTACTCGAAATGGACCCGAAAGGAATTCCTTCGGACCAAAAGCAAATTTTTTTATTGGGGCACATAAGGGAGTTACCTACAAAAAACCCGTGATGGTGCTGATAGACCGTGGGTCTTACAGTGCTACCACCATGTTTGCATCAGCCACTAAAGCCTTCTCGAATATCAAATTAATAGGTGATACTACTGGAGGAGGGGGCGGCCTACCCAATGGCGGGCAATTACCCAACGGCTGGATTTACCGATTCAGCATCAGTCAACTTTTAGATCTGAATGAAAATAATTATGCAGAATCAGGTGTGCCACCGGATATTATAGCATCCTTAGATTTTACAGACTTGACGAAGGATGAAATCATTGAAAGGGCTATTGAGGAGCTTCGTTGAGAAGGTTTTTAATGATGAATTCAAGGAAACAATTAATCCATTATCCTTTAAAAAATGCTTTGATGAATAAGTATTTAATAAGTTTGGCGCTCATCGTGTTTATTTCTGCTTGTGAAAAGCAGGAAATTGTGGTCGATGTATCCACTCAGGACAGTGTATTAAAGATTATTGAAGCTGAAAAAAACATCCAAAGCTTAAATTCAGTCTCTTTTGCAGTGGTAAAAGGGGATGAGTTAGTATGGGCCGATGCTATCGGAAAAGCAACAGACAATCTTTTGGCAACTATTGATACCAGATTTTTGATTGCCAGCATTTCCAAGTCGGTTACGGCCATTGCAGCCATGAAACTAGCAGAAGAAAACGCTTTAGATTTAGATACTGATATCAACACTTACCTAACTTTTGCGGTCAGGAATCCAAATTTTCCCAATAAACCAATCACAACAAGGATGTTGCTCAACCACTCAAGCAGCATTTCTGATGCTCATTATGGAACTTTTGATTTCTATTGCTGGAACCAGGATTGTGCTGTACCCTTAGATGTATTTCTGAAGGACTTTTTTGACTCCAATGGAAAGTTTTATTCCACTAGAACTTTCTATAATGATCCCCCAGGCGAAAAAGGCAACTATTCGAATATGGGTTATGCCTTATTGGGCTATGTGGTTGAAAAAGTTGCGAATCAACCATTTGATGAATACTGCAAGGAAAACATCTTTATTCCTCTGGGAATGCAATCAACCGAATGGCGATTGAATAATACACCGCTCAATGAATTGGCAACACCTTATAGTCCTACTATTACGCCATCAGCTCCACACTATACGTTTCCTGACTACCCAAATGGCGGAATTAGATCTACCCCTTCGGATATGTCAAAGTTTGTTCGAATGTTGATCAATAATGGGACTTTTAACGGAAACCAAGTAGTTACAGCCAACACGATAGATGAAATTAAATTTCGGCCTTTCCCCATTACCCGAGGGGGCCTAAGATTTGATCTGGGACTTGGCTTTTATTTTTATGATGTAAAAGGTACCATTTTGTTTGGCCATGGAGGTGGCGAACAGGGCACTTCTACTTCCATGTTTTACAGCTTAGAAACAGGAGTTGGGGTTGTTGTTTTTTCGAATACCAGTAATGCCAATCTCGATTTGATTTTATACGCACTTTATAAATACGGAACTGAACAATGAAAAATATAATTTATTTTATCATCGCAACGGCATTTTATACAAATGCAATTGCACAAGAAGCAACCACAAACGGAACGCCACCTGACGAGCGTTTTGGCTTTTCTGTGGGCTATTTTGGAGATATGATTCGTAATCCCGGTTATTTTATTGGCTTGGAAAATTACTTGGCAACTACAAAAAATTATCAAGTGATTGGCTCTGTTATTTTTACCAATTATTTTCTTAAACAAAATTTTACTGCATTATCCCTGAATCCAAGGATTGGCTTGCGTTACACTTCCAATTTTGGGATCACCCTTGAAAGTCATTTAGGGTTGGGTTACTTGCATCGGTTTTATCGTTTTGATGATTATGATGTCAATGAGCAAGGAGAAATAGTTAGTAAAGGAAAAGCATCCCAAATATCTGCCATGCCCAATCTTGCGGTAGGTCTTGGCTATGATTTTAGGCGGAAAACAAATTTGCCTCTCCTTTATTTTTTGAGAGGATCTATCAATTACAATTATCCCAATAGGCACTTCCTTTTTGAAGCTTCTATTGCGATAGAAACGGGTATAACCTATGTGCCTAAGTTTGGGAAAAGTAAATGAAGTGAATAAAGAAAAGATAAAAACAGTTAGACAATGAAACACATAGCGACTGCATTTTTGACCGTTTTATTGGCTTTATTTTCAATCAATGCGCAAGGGCAGACTTCTAATGGAGCTTTTCTTGAATATCTGCCAACCAAAAAAGGTGTCTCTCTAAGAGCTGGTTACGAACTTGGGTTCAATCAAAAAGAATTGAACAAGAAACTATTCAATAACCGAAGGCTATTCATTCGTAGCAGCTTAGGATTACTTGAAATGGATAAGCAGCACAATCATGTTGCTTTAAATAGCTTGGTCGGCTTTAGATTTTATAACCAAAAAACGAACATCAGTTTTGAGCCGCTGAATTTGGGACTTGGATATTCACATACAAGTTTCCAGTCGTTTGCTTTTGAAAACCAAAATGGAAATTTTGAAAAGGTCAATATTTCAGACCGAAACCAGTTTATTTCCATACACCTACAAGGCTTTGCGATGGGGTATTCCATTCCAATTAAACATCAATTTTTAAAAGTCCGTATTGCACCTGAAGCGGTTGCCTATTTTAGCACTGAAAAGACTACTGGAAGTGATTTTGGAGGCGCAAAAAGAACTCCACTATTTAACTTTTATTTCCCTATATCTTTAAACCTAATATTTTAAAATATGAAGGCTTTTAGAATTCTCACTACCATAACTTTTGCAGTACTTATGTCCTGTGCTAGAGAAGACTATTCCCTCTCACCCAATCATATTGAAGAATTGCATTGGGTCAAGTTTGAGCAAAGCGCAATGCCTATTGTAGTAGCAGGCAATCCTAATTCAGCTATCATTATAATTAAAGTTCATGGTGGGCCTGGTGCCTCATCCATTCAAGAATTTCAACAATCTGACTGGGCTGACGCTTTCGAAAATGAATTTCTTATGGCCTACTGGGATCAACCCTTCGCAGGGTTCTCCATAAATGATAATTTCCCTAAAATTGCCGATTTTGAAGTATCACATTATCGCCAATCTTTAGAAACTGTGGTAGATTTTTTGTCTTTTCTTCTTCCAAATAAAAAAATCGTGTTTTGGGGACAAAGTTGGGGAGGTTTAATCGTTTGTGATTTTATAACAGAACCATCTAATCAAAATAAATATGCTGGATGGATCATTGAGTCTGGATTGAACACCAATGGATTTCGAGACTATGCAGGGTTGAGAGAATCCATGATTGAACAAGCCAATATACGGGTCAGTCAGGGTGAAACAAGATGGATTCAAGAATTGGAATGGATGAATCAAAATCCTTATGACCCATCATTTAAGCGCCTAGAAATTTGGGAAAAATATGAAAAATATGCAGATGAGCTTTTATCACCGTTTGATCCGGAACCCATTCCAATAAATTTCAGAAATAGAAGCGTATTTCTTCGCGAAACCATTCACCGCCAAAGGCTAATGTACAATTTGATCGGTCAACCGTTTAATTCTGATTTACTATTAAGTGATAAAGTGTACAAGTTTAACAAAGACAATATGATTGATAATATATCCAAAAACGGGATATTTATTCAAGGTAAATTTGATAGGTCTATTTCTGTAAAATCAACAGAAGAATTTGCCAACTTATCTTCACAAGTTACCACCTTGTTGATGTACGAAAATTCAGGGCATAACCCCTCCATTTCGGAGCGAGCCAAGTTTATCACTGATGTCAAAAATTATTTAAACTCATTATGACAGGTAACGATGTAATGGCAACAAATAAAGAAACTAAAATAGTAATAGCCAGCAATAGATGCAAAGACATCAAAAGTTGATTTACAAAATAAAGCGACTGAAAATGATCCAATTAAAACAATTATTCATCCTAAGTTTCACAATAGTTTTAGCTAGTTGCGCCAACCAGCCAAATGACCCAAACATAGACAATCAGCTTAATCAATTATTAGAGCAAAAGAGCTACTTCAAACTAAGTGAGCTTTTAGAAAACAATGAAGGCAAACTTACAGAAAGGCGGCTTTTGTATTACAAGGCATTTGTGGCAAAAGCATTTGGTGAAAGAATGGAATCGAATGTACATATCAATGCTTTGTTGGCAAAGTACCAAAATGAACTGACCTACACCACCATCACAAGACTATTGGACTTGAAAGCTGCCAATCACTTGTATCATTATGAGTATAAGGAAGCAGCAGACATTTATACAACTATACTTGAAGACTACTCAAACGTCTTGGACAGTACGGATATAATCAATTACAACAATGTTAAAAATCTGTTTGGAGCGGTTTCAGATATAAACCGGCAAATTATGCACAAACATGATTTTGTAAAGATAGCCTCTTTCAGAAACGATTTCAACCATTTAATGACACCAGTTAAATCAAATGGCGTTTCGGAAAATTTTATTTTTGATACCGGGGCGAATCTATCCACCATTGTAGAAAGTCAAGCTAAGAAAATGAACCTTACCATGATTGAGCAACATGTAGATGTGGGTTCTTCCACGCAGATAAATGTTCAATCAAAATTGGCAGTGGCCGACAGTTTGTATGTTGGTGACATTCTTTTTGAAAATGTAGTGTTTTTAGTGATGCCGGATGAGCAACTCACATTTCCTGAAATTAACTATCAGATTCACGGAATTATAGGGTTTCCAGTTATCCATCAACTTGCAGAAGTTCATTTGCATAAAGATGGGAGCATTTCCATTCCAACTACCCAAAAAGAAAGCAAATTAAAAAATATGTTTTTTGAAGGACTTAATCCGGTCGTTCAAGCCGTATCAGAAAATGACACTTTGCTTTTTACTTTGGACACCGGTGCAAAAAACTCTGAACTTTCCTTCAAGTATTACAACGACCATAAAGACAAAATCGAGAAAATAGGCGAATTGGAAACAAATGAAAGGGGTGGTGCGGGTGGTCAGGCAACTGTTGAAGAATATATGCTAAAAAACTTTCCAATAAATATTGGAACCAAGAGTACAAAGCTGGCCAAAATTCCTGTTACACTTGAGGAATATGAATTCAACAAATATTTTGACGGCAATTTGGGGCAGGACGTGCTGACACAGTTCAATACATTGATTATCAACTTTAAACACATGTATGTGGACTTTGAGTAGAAAAGATGAGCCAACTGCTAGTCGAAAAACTGATTGAAAGTTCAAAAAAATATATGTGATTTCCCTAATGCTAAATTAGAAAGAAGATGAGATTTTTAATTACAATACTTTGCATTGGTATAACCTCCAGCGGAAGCAGTTTCGCTCAGGGTACTATTACTAAAACCCAGGCTTCAGAAGATATACGGTTTTTTAACAAAACCATCCAATCCAAACATCCACAACCGGACAAGCATTTTTCCAACTTCGAAGCTTATAGCGATTCATTGATTTCTGTATTGCCTGAGATTCTGCCAATGGATGAATTTACTCAGATGATGGCCAAATATGCCAATAAGTTTCAGGATGGTCATACCTATATCCAAAACAGTGAAGTCCTTGAAGATGCCCTGTTTCTTCCTTTTGAATTAAAGATCAAAGAAAAGAAGGCCTTCATTTCAAAATCAATGCGATCGGATGCAGACTTGAAAGGTGCTGAAATCATCAGCATCAACTCGATTGATTTTTCATTGATACTAAAAAATGCATTAGAACTGGCTGGGGGTGAAACGGTTGAACATCGTTTGTCAAGAATCGAACGCAGTTTTCCATTTTATTTGTACAGGTTATTGGGTGATGTTCTAGAAATGGAAGTTTTAATTGATAAGCAGATTGTCAAGCTCTCACCTAAGTTAATTAAACGAGACGAATGGCTTAGCCTTAGCAATTTCAATGCAATACCAAAATATCACTTTCAAATCATGGATGATAAAGTAGGGCTTATTACTTTCTCTGACATGGCTGGAATAAAGAAAAGTGAGTTCAATAGTTTTCTCAAAAGTACCTTTAAAGAGTTATCAGACAAAAAAATCGATAAGCTGATCATCGATTTGAGGGACAATGGCGGTGGGAATTTCCTCTTTGGAGAAATGCTACTCTCCTACCTCTCTGAAAACCCTTATACGCTGCAACAGAAGTATCAATACGATATGCAGGGAGCGAAAGTAAACCAAAAAATGACCCAACCCATTCGCCCAAAATCTCAAAAAAACAGGTTTTCCGGTGAACTGTATTTTTTGACAAGTCCATATACTTATTCCTCTGCTGCTACTATCATTGCTGCTGCCAAGTACAACAGCATTGGCAAAATCGTAGGCCAAGCGATTGGGCAACCCTATTCTGGTTTTATTGATGTGACTAACTTCCTATTGCCCCATTCAAAACTGACTTGTGGCACAAGTACTGTGTATTATGAATATGTTGGAATAACTGAAGAAAATGCCACTATGGGTATTCCACCTGATATTTTTACAGATGAAGATGCGTTGGAACTTTTATTAAAGGAATTTGAATAGGTAATAATTTGGGATGACTTTATTAAAGCTTGGTTCCAAACTGCTTCATCAAGTCCAAGATAGGAATAATCTCCCCTCCTTTGGGGCTAAGGCTGTACTCTACGCGTGGGGGAATTTCAGGGTAAGCTTTCTTTTTGATCATTTCCAGTGCTACAAGACTTTTTAACTCCTGAATCAGCATTTTTTCACTGATGTCAGGAATACTTTTTTTAAGTTCCCCGTAGCGTATGGTGCCTTGGCTTAGCTTGTCGATAATTCTTAATTTCCATTTTCCGCCGATCACTTCTAAGGCCTTTTTTACAGGACAGGTCTTTTCGTCAAAATTATTTTCCTTCATTTTAAAATTTTATTTACCTGATAATCTATATTTCTAACCATTTAGTAGACACCCTACCAATAAGTAGGTACTTGAAGTTTAGTAAGTAAAGGTATAGGTTTGTCTTGTCAAATCAAATAAATAAAAAAATGAAAAATATGATTTTAGTAACGGGTGCTACAGGCTTTCAGGGTGGAGCAGTGGCAAAAGAACTGTTGAAGACCGGTCATAAGGTAAGGGCACTTGTTCCGGAAGGTGAAGATGCCAATCCTTTAAAAGCGCAAGGAATAGAATGTGTTACCGGGTCTTTTGAGGACTTAGACAGCCTCAAGAAGGCTTTTGAAGGGGTTGAGAAGGTATATCTTTCTTTTCCATTGATCTTCGATGAACAAAAGCTTTTGGCTTATGCTGAACATATCGTCAAAGCTTGGGAAAGCTCCTCTGTCTCGCATTTTGTTTTCAACACGAACCTGCCGGTGTTTCACCAAGAGGTTGGGATGGCTGCTTTTGATATTAAATTGAAATTGGAACGTTTCTTTGATGAAAAGCAACTTCCATACATTTCTTTGCGCCCCACCATTTATATGGATAATCTGTCAGCACCATTTTTATTGCCTGTGGTAAGGGAGAAAGGGATTTTGCCCTATCCGATTGCGGCAGAAAACAAGGTGGAATGGCTCAGCCATCAAGACTTGGCAAAATTTGTAAGAGTGGCCCTCCAAAAACCTGAGCTGGCCGGTGAAAAGTTTTTTGTAGGAGGCCTGCAATTGATCAATGGGGAAGAAATGGCAGCAGTCATTTCCAAGTTGGCAAAAAAGAAAATCAGCTACATTCCCCTAAGCCCTGATGACTTTGAAGCGCAGTTAAGCCCGAGTTTTGGTCAAGAAACGGCCAAAGAAATATCCAATATTTATCGTTTTGCGCAGGAGCACCCAAACCATTTAGAGGCTACAGATTTAAGAGAAAAAACCTTGATTCATCTGCCTGCTAACTTGCAACTTTTTGAGGAGTGGGCTAGTGGTGTAAGATGGAGTTAACTTTAAAAAAACCTATTTAAGGAGGAATCACAGCTGTATTTCAGCTGTGATTCCTGTATTATAGAAGGATTTATTTTAAAATTTAACTTAACCATTTTAGTAACTTCCTCCTTAATTTGAATTACTAAATTTTATTTCCCTTTTGTGATTTGAAATCCACTCTTCCACAAAACCAGCCACCTCCTCCCAGCCAGGTTCACTGGCGATGTAATGAGATCTTCCAGGAAAAGTATGGTATTGCCTGATCGATCCTTTATGTTGATAGGCTTCGAAATTTTTCTGGATCAATTGAGGAGGCAGGTCATTATCCTTTTCCCCTGCAATAAAAAGCATAGGCATATGGGCTTTTTGAAAATTGATTTCCATGCCTTTCTGGGTACTTGTTTTGGCAATGATCCTGCTTTCAGGTATAAAATAGTTTTGATGCTCCGCCCTTGCTGCCGAGTCAGATAGCGTATTGAAAAAGGTGTATTTAAACCAACGCAGAGGTGGTTGGCAAACTTTCTTGCGGGAGCGTAAAGGATTGACCATCCGAAAATTGGAACGAATATATTTCCAATTCAGTACAGAAACTCCTCTTGGGTTGGCACTGGCCAGGGTGATGCCCATACTTGCTTTTTCCATTTCAACTAGCTTCTGCGTGATTAAACCTCCAATGGAATGTCCGATAATAATGGGTTTCTCAGCAAGGCTGTCTACAAAAGCAACCATATAATTTAAGGCCTGTGCAAAGTCAAGGTTCACCAATTCCTGATCAATTTCCTTCTGCAAAATCTGAGGGTTCCCATCGTGGTAAGGAAAAGAAGGTGCATAAACGGTGTAGCCTTTGTCCTCAAAGTAATTCTTCCAATTTTGCCAGCTAAAGCTGTTTTGAAAAAGACCATGAATAAGGACGATGGTTTTTCCTTTTTCCTGGGCAAAAAGTGACAATGGTGATGTAAATAGGATGAAGCAAAGTAAAATTAACGGTAAGATTCTATTTGGTGAGTACATAAGACGGATATTTGTTTGGGACAAAATTCCATCGAATTACTGAATCTATACCTTATCATTTGGTAAGAAAGAACTTGATATTAGTTAAGAAATCGAATTCCGAATGCGGCTGAGCGACTCCGGGGTCAAGCCCAAGAAGCTGGCAATCAGGTTCAAGGGAACCCGCTGAAGCAACTGAGGCTTGTTTTCCAAAATATGCAAATACCGACCTTTTCCATCGAGTGCCTGAAAGAACTTAAGGCGACTTTCCATTTCAATAAAATAATGGCTTAGCACATTCATTTTAAAAGACTGATAAAACACATCATCTTGTAGAAGATCTGAAAGTTGAATTTCGATCAGATCAGAGTCTTCAACCAACTGTATTTTCTCTCTTGCACCTCCAAATCCCAGCAAGCTATACACCGAACCCACGATATCCCCTTCCATATCAAACCAGCCAGTGAGTTCACGTTCTCCTTCCTGATATATATACCTTGCGATTCCTTTTTCAAGGATCCAGAAAACCTCGCATTGCTCCTCCATTCGGACCAATTGAAAGTTTTTAGGGTAGGAAACCCGTTTTCCAAGGCTTTTTAAATTTATAAGGTCAAGGTTCATTTTTTCATTAATAATGCAGGCTTGGTAATTCCTGATTTGTAGATCACTAAATTGGAGATGTTGATTTATGTATTCCTAAAGATAATTGCATGCAGTTAGATCAAAATATGTTGATTCAGCTTCCCTTCAATTTCTCTCCATATTTTATAATACCGCCACATCAGTTTGTCGAAAACCACTAATGGATCATTCGTGTTAATTAGTGTATTCGTGGCAAACTTAATATTTCATAGCCACGGATACAGTAGAGTAGAGTCGTCAGGGAAGAGAATCCCTGACGTACCCCCTCTTCAATCCGTACGTGCGGTTTTCCCGCATA
>NZ_JBKBKZ010000045.1:0-18585 GCF_046296635.1 Algoriphagus sp.
AAAAAGCAACTATTTTTGCAAAATATTTTAATCTTTTATTCACAAAGCTTAAAATACATTATGAAACGCAAATAGCCATTTATCAACTATAGGTTAATACATGTTTCCTTTTGAAATGTGCTTTCAATTAAATGTTTTGGTGTGTCTTGAGTTCATGTTGAAATTAGTTAAGACTCACTTTTCCAAACCATTTCATTTTTTTACTTGCCTACTTTATAGCTAAATCTAGAAGTCCCAGGACTTCCATTCCTACTGATCCCTACTATCTCACCTTGGACTACTGTTTCCACATCAGCATTGTAAAATAGGAGGGAAGCTTTTCCTGTTGAATCAGTTTGGATATGCGGTTCCCAGAACAGCGTGATTCGCTTATCAGGTTTGGCCTGTGGTGGTTCATCTGTTGTATATTTTGGTGAATAAAACTCCTGCTCAAACTGATAACCGGCTGGCACTAGACTAGCCTCCACTTGGTTCAAGGGACTTGGCTTTACAATTCCCCGTCTTGTATAAAATCCTATCGCCCCATTGGCACCTCTTGAGCCAAAAACCACTGCATCAGGACCTTTCCACACAGTATAGCTTTCAATTTCCATAACTGGAATAGAACTTAAAT
Organism: Algoriphagus sp.; assembly: GCF_046296635.1. Lineage (GTDB taxonomy): Bacteria > Bacteroidota > Bacteroidia > Cytophagales > Cyclobacteriaceae > Algoriphagus. The sequence goes on from NZ_JBKBKZ010000045.1 coordinate 614, forward strand.
CCACAATTTTGATTTCCACATCATCCAGCAAAATCAAAGGTTCGATACTGCTGCCTATAGAATTAACTCCTTGGATCAAAACTTTCCAGTCCATTCCTCCGCCCACAACCTGAACGCCTGCCACTCTTCCTCTTATCAAATCAAGGGGATGTTGTAGGTTTTCCAATACTGGATTGTCGGCCACCTTTACCTTAATGGATCCATCACCATAAATTCGAGGACCAGTGTATTGATCTTCAATTTTTTTTCCTTGAATCTCAATTCCCTCGAGTATAACATCGTCCTCCTCAAAGTCAAATGCTCGGTTTATGTTTTTCCTTTCCAAATTTTTGGAGATAAAGTCCTTTTCCACATCCGAAGGTGAAGAGAAGTAGGATAATATGGGATACTTCAATGGAGGAGAAGGATATCGGCCGACTGTTGAAAGGGAAACAGGCGTTCGTCCATTTTTAGGTTTTCCTGTGAGCGTTACTTTGGTAGAATCAAAATAAAACAAATCCTGAAACTCAAACTCCCCATTCTCACCGGTAGAAATTGTGCTGGATTCAGTAATGGGAAATAGTGAAAGATAAGAGACCGTTCCGTTTTCGATCGGCTTGTTTGTTTTTGTGTCTGTCAATTGCCCTTTGAGGGTAAGCCCCTTTTCAATTCGATGAACCTGTTTCTTGCGATCTGAGGAAAGAGCATCAACGATCGTAAACTTTCGCCAGCCTTGGGTGAGCATCAGGTAATCGAGAGCTATTTCCTTATCCTTATTTGCGGGATTGAAGTAGTAGCCCGGAGATTCAATGTAACCTTTGAGTTCTGATGAGATCAATAGATTTGACTCGATAGTCTGTCTATTTACATCCGATATTACTTGCTCGCTATCAAATACGGTGAGCGATAAATTTGCCGGCATGGGTTTGCTTTCCTTATTTTTTGTCTCGATCGTGAGTCTTACAGCCTCTCTTGGAGCATAGTTTGGTTTGTCAGTGGTGACCGTAATTTCCAATTGATCTCTGTGATCAATGAAAACAAGCCGCTCAGCCAAAGGGATCCCATTTTCATCAATTGCGGTTAGTTGTGCTATTCCCGATGGAAATTCTTCCTTTGGAATTCTTACAAAGATGACTCGATTCGAAAGGTCTGCCTTGCTCGATGCACATACCAGCCCTCGGGTTTGTGCTAAAAGGTTGATAGTTTGAAACGCTACATTTTCCGATGCCTGAATCTTAATCAAAAGATCAGATGTCTTGGGAGAATTAGTCACGGACATGACAATTCCTTTATTCAGAGCAATGGGTAAAAACAATTCCTGCTCGCTTCCCTCTATTTGAGCGGTGTAAGTTTTTCCTTTTTCAGGCAGAAGCGGGAAAACACCCATTCCCAGCGGATTACTTTCAAATTCTCCCAGGATTCGCCCTCTTTCCAGGATTTTTCCTTTGACCACTCTTCCCAAGCCATCTTCCCCAATTGCTTTAAAAGCTACTTTGCTCATGATTCCATTGACCAAATTTCCTCCCTCGGGAAAGAACTGAAGATCAAACCTTCCAGTCTGTCCAGATTGATCTTGGCTAATTGGAGATTCATTAAGCTCCAGGCTATTCCAAATTTTCAGTTGCGAATGGAAGAAGTATTCCTCACCTGAATTTCGCATCCAATTGGTATAGGCTCGCAACAAATAATTTCCGGAATTTAAACTCTCCGACAAGTGAAGCATACCGGAAGCAAAACCCTCCGAAGAGTGGATTATCTGTCGCTGAATAATTTGGTTTTGGTTGTTAATTAGCTCTACATAAATAGTATTGCTGAGCGATGAGGACAAGTGATATGGTCCAGCAGTGAGGTAAGCTTTAAACCAAATGGTTTCTCCTGCTGCATAATAGGGGCGATCATAGTGTAAGTAAACCTTTTCCTCAGGATGCTCAGCAATGTAGCGCTCAAAGGCAGCTATGATTTTTTCAAAGGGATCATTTTCTGCTGAAAAAGAAATTAGAAGTAACGCTAGAATTCCAAAAACAAGCGATGCAGTAAACTTTTTAGGTTTAGTTTTAATCAAAACGGTCATTGGTAATAAATTCACTCAGTCAAATTAATTCCTCCAAGAGTAATCTTGGAAGCTTAAATACTTTTAATTCTTAAGTTTGCATGAAAGCAAGATCAGGATTGGTAGGAAAGTTGGAATCCATTTAATCCTCATATTTCAACCCCTCAAAGCGGATAATATCATACCTCAGAAAATTCTCGTCGAAATCATCCCGATTGGAATTGTTGGTGGAGACAAAAAGACCTTTGCGGCCCACAAAGTAGTTCCAGGGTTCGATTGCATGAGTTTCAAAAAGATGGTTTCCAATGATTTTCAGTCTGGTGTCTAAAACCAATAATCCAACTTTAGGTCTATTTGAGAAAAGATTCCTATAATCGATTTCGAAGTCGTTGACATCAATTCCCACGAAATAGAATCGATAATATACCTCGCGGAAATGATCATAAAGCAGAAGTTCATATCGGTCGGATTCTAGTTCTTCTATGATTCCCTGATCTCCGGAGGGCAATCCTTTAATAATTTGAAATTGATTAACCTCCGGTGCCTTTGCTTGTACTAGTTCTAGTAATTCTTTCCTTTTCTTGGATATTACCCAAATTCGGTGGTCATTATATGGTGAAACCAAAATACTGTCTCCTCGGTCCGTCCAAGTGAATTTTGGAACTTTTTTTCCTTCCTTCCAAGTGTCCTCGGGATTGGAAATGGGTAGCCATTCGGCCTCGGGATTGATAGATTCCATATCCAGTTGATAGATATGACTGAATTTGCCCAGATCTGAAGCAGACATGTCAAAGAAATTTCGAAAAAATGGTTGAGCTCCAAAAACCTTTTTCCCCTCAAATAAAAAAGGGATTTCGCTGGTGGAGGAAATATAATTCACATCGTTTTTGGTGTCTTTAATCGGGAATTCATTGGTTTTTATTCCTTCAAAATTGAATAACATCAGTTTTTGAGGATAGGATGCGACCAATAATGAGTCATTTGAAAATATCCGAAATCCATTAACCTCACCTGAACGGTTGGGGCCGTCTTTATTGAGCTTTATTCTTTTCACATGAAGGCCTGATTCAAGATCAAAAATTTCAATAGCGTGAACTGATTTATTTTGAAGTGCTAAAAATTCTCCTGAGTCAGAATCAATATACTGAAAGGAAGTACGATTTGGGTTTATTGATGAATCCAGTGGAATTTTAATTGAATCAAGGATTGAAAGAGATAGCTGTACTTTTTCTGTTTGAGGGGAGCAAGAAAAAATTGAAGCGTAAATAATTAAGAGCAATATGTTTCTCATTGGAAATTTAATTTTTGATTCAAATGGGGCAAATAGAATGAATTCTCTTTTTCTCGTAAAAGCTAAATATATCTAATAAATTAAATGTGAAAAAAAATTACCGTAGTATAAGTTGCAAACACCTGTCTATTCTTAGGTTCTTTTGAAGGATGATTTTGATTTTTATCGCTCTCAGCTTTTTTAAAAAAGTGCTTTTCTAACATATTTGATGGTCCATTCAGTCAAAAAATGGTTATTATTTAAACTCTAAAAAACCTATTGTAATGGCCAATTTTAATATTGACGCAAACAAAGCACTGACTTACGACGCGATCGTAGTCGGGTCGGGAATCAGTGGAGGCTGGGCAGTAAAAAAACTTTGCGAAGCCGGAATTAAAACCACAGGGATTTTTTGCGAAAAACTGGGTTTTTAAGCCCCACTTTGGAAGGATTCTACACAGTGAGATTTTTGATTTTAAACCTCTGAAGTGTATAAATGCTGAATCTGTCTTGTGGCATTGAGTTTGGATTTCTCTGAAAGAATTTTTGTTACACTTTAACCCCAAAAAAAATGAAAACTGACACTAAACTTCAAATGAAAGGTTCTTGGAACGAAGTCAAAGGAAAGCTTAAGCAAAAGTATGCTGATCTAACTGATGACGATCTTTTATATGAAGAAGGAAAAGAAGATGAGCTTTTAGGACGATTGCAAAGAAAATTGGGTGGCTCTATTGATACTGTCAAAGACACAATCAATAAGCTGTAATTTACGAGCTAACTTTTTCTAAAATCTTAAAATTTTAAAGGGCTGATCTAAGAAATCAGCCCTTTACTTTTTAGAACATCAGCAGAGAATTTCCAAATGGAATATGATATAAAGGCAGCTCGACCATTTTTTCTTTCAGCAAATTTTTCACGAATTCTGAACCGCCTCCTTCACATATTAGAGAGCTACCAGCGGGATAGTTTAAATTGATGCGGAAGAATTGTTAACTATTCAACTTTGATATTTGAAAACCAAATAAACCGCTGCCCTGCATCATTGGAGTGATCAGTTGCAAACTTGATCGGCCCAAAGTCTTTGACATTGTCCCAAGTGATAGGACGGCCATCTACACCATTACCTCTTCTGAAAACCCATTCGGTGATCATATGATCATCATTGAGGTAAAGATCGTAAGCATCTCCGGGGGTATATCCCAATCCGGGAGCTTTCGGTTCTCCGGAGTTGTAAAGAATCGTGAGCTTCGTCGTATTTGCTCCTGAAATAGGGGCCGGGACATTTTCAGTGGTTTCATAAGTATATCCCGTATCCCAAGCCAATTGGAATGGCATCATCAACCAATATTTATCATTGATGAATCCCCCATCCTGTTTTGGTAAAGAGTCTGATGCTAGGCTGTAAGTAAATGTGGTATCTGCTCCAGAATAATAGACAGTGTTTTCTTTAACGTTCCATTTCCAATCTCTGGAAATCACATTTACGGAGTCTCGTTGCACATTCCAAGTGTAGGCGATGGAATTTACTTTGTCAAAATTCTCAAAACCATAGGCTTTGGCAACTTTTAAAGGAAGGGTGTCAGGCATTTCCGTTTTCTGCTCGCAAGAGCTGATGATCCAGATAAAAGAGAGTAAGAAAAGATAGTTTTTCATAGGAAGGAATTAGTAAATCGAAATTTAAAATTGTTTGGATTGGCATTTTTTATTCATCCAAGATCGGAATTTCTTTGATTCAATTGCTTGAGAAATTGGACGAATGATAAAAAGGAAATTATTTAGATGTAGCATCACCCTAAATAGTAGCGAAGGAAAAATTTTCTTTCTGCCTTTTTTGACACCAGAAATGATCTTTTTCACCACAAATTCAGGATTTTGGACGGGAAATGCTTTTGGGATTTCCTTTCCTGCGGAAGTGAAAAAATTGGTATTTGTGGCAATCGGGAAGACTAAAGTTATCCAGTCACCTGTTTTTTCAGCCCAAATCGTTCGGGCCCATTGCATCAATGCGGCCTTACTGGCACTATAAATACTATAGCCGGGAATGGCCCAAAAGGCAATAGCTGAGCAAGTAATCACATGTCGAAATTCTGTTTTTGGGTAGCGGTTTCGTATTGTCATCCCAAGTTGTATGGGGCTAAAAACATTAAGCTGAAAAAGAGAATCCATATTTTCCCAATCTTGAAGATTTGCTGCATTGTATTCTGCTTTTCCTGCATTTGCAAAGCAATAGTCAACAGCGTCCCATGAGCTTTCAATCCAGTTCAAAATCAGGCTGTTTCCTTCCTTTTCACTTAAATCAGAAAGTAAAAAGCCCTCCAAATTCGGAAATTCCGATTTAAGGTTTTCTAAATTTTGAATAGAAATATCGACTGCCAAAATCTTCTCGGTCAGAGGATAAAGCTGCCTGATAAACTCCAAACCGATCCCTGAACCGGCTCCCGTGACGATAATTCGTTTGTTGTCAAATGATCTCATCCCCATAAGTCGGCACTGGGAATTTTATGTTGAATGGATTGATTTTGACCGCAAGAATAGGTTTAATGTTGCGGATGTCAGGAAAGAATGCTGGATCGATTTCCATTTTTTTTACTCGAGCTAATTTGCCCCAGCCAGACCCGGTAGGTTTGGTGTAAAATTTAACCCGATTCCAAGTTTGACAAAGACTGATAGGCAGGATGGAGGTAGTCACGGGGAAAGGAAGTCCTCCGGAAGTGATTTCTGTCGAAAAGATCACTTTATCACCTGATTTGATTTCGACTATATCTTTCCCGTGCTCCTTTGACCAAGAAAAAGGTAGGTTTTCCTTCGGAATTCCCCAGTTATTTCTCCCGTTTTGAGCGCTGGCTTCAGAATCCACGTAGATTTTGGTGATTGCTTGCTTTTTCGTTTTTCGGAATTTACCAGGAATGATCAAAAGTTCATGGTAAGGACCTACAGGTGATTTCTCGTAGTTGACAAGCATCACATAACCCAATCCACCCTTAAATTTTCCTTTGAGATGTTTAGGAAGCAAGGCCAAACTTTCGACCCATTCTTTTTTGAATCGAAAAACCAAAATAATTCCTTCTCCACTCAACTCCCAAGGAGGAGGGGATTTCAAAACAAGATGAAGGTCTTTGGCTATTTGGTGATTTTCAGGCATAGGGTGATGGGCTTATTGCTGTCCAGCCTCCGTCCACGATTAATGTCTGTCCTGTGATGTGCCTTGCAGCATCAGAAAGTAAGAAGGCCGCAGCCTCAGCAATATCGGAGGTGAAAGCAGGTCTGCCTATTGGGGTGAGTTTTGACCAGGTATTAACATATTCCGGGTCGGAAGTGGTCCGTTCGGTAATTGTAGCTCCCGGGGCTATGGAGTTGATGCGAATACCAAAAGGGGCAAGTTCTATCACCAGATTTTTTGCTAACATTTCAATTGCTGCCTTACTCATGGCATAAGCAGCTAGGTTTTCATGGCTTTGATGGGCAGTGACCGAGGAGGTCAATAGAATTGATCCTCCATTTTCTTGAACTTTCATGACTCGGGCAGCCGCTTGGGTCAGAAAAAAAGTTCCTGCCTGGTTGACACGCATTACCTCGGAGAAGTCTTCGCGAGAATAGTCTAAAAAATTCCCAAATAGTGTGATTCCTGCATTAGCCACTACTTGATCAAGATGTCCAAAATGATGCATGGCTAAGTCAATCAATTCAGCAATTACTGCCTCTGAAGAAGAGTCCCCAGAGCAGCACATAATTGATCCTTTTCCTTGTTGAGAAAGGGAAGCAACGGCCTCCTCTGTTAGCTTCTTTTCCAGATCATTTAAGATCACATTAGAACCAGTATCCAACAGTTTTCTGGCAATTTCAAGTCCAATTCCTTGTCCTGCGCCTGTGATGATGGCCACTTTTTGAGATTTCATACCATGCTTAAGGATTTAGACCTGTCAGGTTTTCAAAACCTGACAGGTCTAGATAATATAAAATTAATGTGAATCTCTTTTCACTTCCGAACCAGAGCTCCCCTGAAGAAAATCAAAGTCCACTCCCTCGTGGGCCTGATTTACTTTATCCAGAAACAGATTGACATAACCACGCTCGTAAGGAAGTCTAGTTGGTACAAAGCCAACCTTTCGATTTTCAAATTCTTCATCTGAGATCAGGAGATTCAAAGTTCGATTGGGTACATCCAAAGCAATCATATCCCCGTTTTTCACAAAAGCTAAAGGGCCTCCGATTGCTGATTCGGGAGATATGTGAAGCACAACTGTGCCGAATCCAGTACCACTCATTCTACCATCTGATATACGAACCATATCCTTCACGCCTTTTGCCAGAAGTTTTACGGGCAAGCCCATATTTCCCACCTCAGGCATCCCCGGATAGCCTTTTGGACCAACGTTTTTCATGACCATCACACAAGTTTCATCGATATCGAGATTAGGATCATCCACTTTTGCCTTGTAATCATCGATATTTTCAAAGACGACTGCTCTTCCCGTATGTGTCAAAAGGCTTGGTGTTGCTGCAGAAGGTTTTATCACCGCACCATTAGGACAAAGGTTTCCTTTGAGGACTGCGATACCGGAATCCGGTTTTATTGGGTTTTCCAAGGTTCCGATCAGATTTCTGTCCCAACATTCAGCTTTTGAAATATTCTCGCCAATTGTTTTTCCATTGACAGTGAGCGCATCAGTATGTAGGTGTTTTTGAATTTCCCGCATGACAGCAGGAAGTCCGCCTGCATAGAAAAGGTCCTCTATCCAATGCTCACCAGATGGCTGCACATTGGCAATCAATGGGATTTTTGCAGAGAAAAAGTCAAAATCTGTCAAGTCAATATCCACTCCGATTCGCTTGGCAATGGCTGTCAAATGCAAAATAAAGTTGGTGGAGCCGCCCACTGCGGCATTGACCATAATTGCATTTTCGAATGCTTTTCGAGTTAGAATCTGACTCATTTTCAGGTCTTCTTTCACCATTTCCACGATGCGCATGCCTGTCATGTGCGCTATGACTTTCCTTCGGGAATCTGCCGCCGGGATGGTAGCGTTGTCGGGAAGCGATAAACCCAAAGCTTCAACCATTGCGGCCATGGTGGAGGCCGTACCCATCGGCGCGCAGTGACCTACGGAGCGGGACATTGCGGCTTCTGCTTCTATAAATTCTTCCTGTGAAAGCTTGCCAAGTTTGAAATCTTCTGCAAATCTCCAGATATCGGAAGTACCGATTTTTTTTCCTTTAAATCGCCCCACAAGCATGGGCCCGCCGGAAAGCACCATTGCAGGAATATCTACCGAAGCGGCACCCATCACAAGCGATGGTGTAGTTTTGTCGCAACCGCACATCAATACTACGCCATCCATCGGATTGGCGCGAATACTTTCTTCCACGTCCATGGAAGCTAAGTTTCGGAAAAGCATTGCCGTAGGCTTAATGGAACACTCGCCCAGTGACATTACTGGAAATTCTAATGGAAATCCACCAGCTTCCCAAATCCCACGTTTGAGTGCATCAGCCAAATCTCGAAAATGTGCATTGCAGGGAGTGAGTTCGGACCAGGTGTTGCAAATCCCGATGACAGGTTTGTCACCTTCAAAAAGATGATGTGGGAGGCCCTGGTTTTTCATCCAGGATCTGTAAATAAATCCGTCTTTACCGGTCCGGCCGTACCATTCCTGGCTACGGAGTTTTTTCTTGGTCATAGGTTAAAAGGGTTGAGCTTATTGGCCTAGAAGTTACCAAAAAATTGGAGAAAAGGGCAAAAGGAGCTAGATAATTGGGAAAGTTCTTGCCTTTAAAAAGAAATAATCTTGGTTTTTTGGATTCCTTGAGGAAAGGTAATTTTTCATGTGTTTATAATTTGATTTTTAATGGCCACACCTGCCTGCCGGCAGGCAGGTGGAATCTTCGCATGCATTATAATCATCCCTCTGTGTGTCGCTCGGGGTCATGCTTGATTTCTTATAACTGACCCGGAGGAATTTTTAAAAATGGGCTTGTCAAGTCATCTAAATCATGAACCCTTAGAGGCCAACTAGTTGACCAAGCAAAAATAGATTGAAATTTAAAAAAAAAGGGAGCTTTTGACTCCCTTTGAATTATGCGATTCGTTCGATTTTTGCACCCAAGGCATTGAGACGCTCATCGATGTTTTGATAACCTCTATCAATTTGTTCGATGTTGTCAATGACGGAAACGCCATTAGCTGACATCGCCGCAATCAACAAAGCAACTCCCGCTCTAATATCAGGGGAAGTCATTCGGATTCCTCGAAGTGGATATTTTCTATCCAGTCCGATAACTGTAGCCCGGTGAGGATCACAAAGGATGATCTGCGCACCCATATCGATCAACTTATCCACGAAGAATAAGCGAGATTCAAACATTTTCTGGTGCACCAAAACCGTCCCTTTTGCCTGAGTCGCTGTCACCAAAATGATCGAAAGTAGATCCGGTGTAAATCCAGGCCATATTTGATCCGCTACGGTCAAAATCGAACCATCTATAAAGGTTTCGATCTCGTAATGCTTCTGAGCAGGAACGAAGATATCATCTCCCCGAAATTCCAAATGGATTCCCATTCGCTTAAACGTCTCAGGAATGATTCCCAAGCGATGAATCTGACAGTCTTTAATCGTGATTTCAGATTGAGTCATGGCTGCCATTCCGATGAATGAACCAATCTCAATCATATCCGGAAGCATAGTGTGATCGGTTCCGCCAAGCTCTTTTACCCCCTCAATGGTCAGCAAATTGGAGCCAACCCCGGTGATTTTTGCTCCCATACGATTGAGCATGTCGCAAAGCTGCTGAAGGTAAGGCTCACAGGCTGCATTGTAGATGGTGGTTTTGCCTTCGGCAAAGACTGCCGCCATCACAATATTAGCCGTGCCGGTGACAGAAGCTTCATCGAGAAGCATGTAAGTGCCTTTCAGATTTTTTCCATCAATGTGGAAAATCTCGTTTTTTGCGTCGTAATGGAATTCTGCTCCAAGTTTTTGAAAGCCAAAAAAGTGCGTGTCCATTCTTCTACGACCGATTTTATCTCCTCCCGGTTTAGATAGTTTACCTCTGCCAAATCTGCCTAAGAGTGGTCCAAGAATCATGACCGAACCACGAAGTGCTGAAGCCTTTGCCAGAAAATCTTCCGTCTCCAAGTAGTCCAAGTTGACATTGTCAGCTTGAAAGGAATAGGATTCAGGTCCGAGTTTTTCAACTTTTACTCCCATATCCGACAATAACTCAATGAGTTTATTGGCATCTCGGATATTTGGGACTTTATTGATTGTAATTTTTTCAGGGGTTAAAAGTACCGCGCAAAGAATCTGAAGTGCTTCGTTTTTTGCGCCTTGAGGAGTGATTTCTCCTTTCAAACGGGTACCACCAGTTACTCGAAATGATGCCATTAATTTCTACGCTTTTTGTTATTGTTGTTGCTGTGGCCGTTGCTTCTGGTTTTTTTGGGATGGTTGAACTTCTTCTTCTGAGGTTCGGCTTCGATGTGTTGGATTTTGAAATCTCTTCGAGTATTAGATTCAAAAAGCGCGTTTTCTCTTACTTTTTCCAGATCAATGTGAAGTCTGCCTTTAGAGAGCGTTTTGATGTCATCGAGGATGATTCCATCATCGAAATTATCTCTGTTCCAAGTCGAATGAAATGACCGCATTAACTGACCAATGTAAATGATGGCAGACTCTTGATCTTCGTCATTTTCAATCTCAATAGCCTGTTCGATCAATTTTTCGATGTTTCTGCCGTAGTGCTTAAACTTTACTTCGCCTTTCGGGTAGCCAATTGACTGTGGTTTTTTTCCAAGCAATTCTTTTTCAGGCATTGGAAAAGGTCCATCCACGTCAAGTTTGAAGTCGGACATGATATAGATGTCGTCCCAAAGCTTCTGATCATTCTCCTGTTTCCAGGTTGGATTGAGCTGTTTGATGATTTCGATGACGGTGTAGGCACTTTGAGTGCGCTTTTCACGGTCTTCAATCGCGGTGACATGATCTACCAGGCGTTGAATGTTTTTGCCGTATTCTTTCAAAATTAGTTTTTGTTTTTCAGGTTCGGTGTGCTCCATGTTGCTTCCCGGTTTTTGCCATACAAAAGGTAACAAAAAATCACCAAAGGACAGGGAAGCAAGTGATTAGTCTATGATTCTGAGCTTGGCAAAGCTAAGCAATAATGTTTTCTCTCCAAAATGTTCAAATTGAATGGTTGCCTTTTTATTAAGGCCTTCTGTTTCAATTTTTTGCACCTTTCCAAAACCGAATTTCGGATGCTCCACCAATTGATCAGCCTTGAGGCCGTTCGTGTTGGAAGGCTTGAAATCCGGTGATGGCGTGTGGATTTTCAATTGAGATGGGGCTCGGGATTCAGGTTGTTTTTTGATTCCGATGAAACCACCCGCTCCCGGCAAACCTTCTTTTCGGAGTGCTCCAGGCATATCTCTAGAGGACATCCGCTTGTTCACTTTGATCATATTTGGGTCTACTTCCTCGAGAAATCTACTTGGTTCGCAGTTGAGTAATCGCCCAAATCGATAACGTGACAAGGCATAAGTCAGGTATAATTTGTCCATAGCACGAGTCGTTGCCACATAAAATAGACGTCGCTCTTCTTCCAGATCTTCCCGACTTTGCATCATCATTTGTGATGGGAAAAGATCCTCCTCCATTCCGACTACAAAAACCTGCCTGAACTCCAATCCTTTACTGGAGTGAATCGTCATCAGCGTGATGGCGTCAGTTTTGTCCTTGTCCTGATCGTTGTCTGTCAACAAGGCGATTTCCTGTAGAAAGGAACCCAAACTTTTGTCCTCATTCTCCGGATTGTCCACGTATTCCTTGATTGCATTGAGCAATTCCTGCACGTTCTCGTAGCGGTTGAGTCCTTCGATAGTTTTGTCCTCATAGAGCTCGCGCAAAAGTCCACTCTGCTTGGCAATGCTGCTTGCTGCTTCAAAAGCGTCTTTTCGCTCCACTTCGATTTGAAATGCTTTGATCATCGTGGCAAAATCATCCACCGCACTTCCTGCTCTTCCGGGAAGGAAACTGTGTGCATTTTTGACCACATCCCATAGTGGAATGTCATGATCGTAGGCGGCTACCAAAATCTTTTCCACTGAAGTATCCCCAATTCCCCGCTTGGGATAATTAATCACCCGCTTGAACGCTTCCTCATCCACTGGATTCACAGTGAAGCGCATGTAGGCCATCAGATCTTTGATTTCTTTTCTCTGGTAAAATGAAAGGCCACCCACGATTTTGTAGGTCAGATTCATTTTGCGAAGCGCTTCTTCCATTGATCTGGACTGGGAGTTGGTGCGATAGAGAATCGCAAAGTCGCTGTTGTTAAGCTTTTTGTTATTTTTTTCCTCGAAAATCGTGTTTGCAACGATTCGTCCTTCCTCGCCATCCGAAGTTGCTTTGATCAATTCGATCAGATCGCCATCTGGGTTAGAAGTCCAAACCAGCTTTTTGAGTTGAGCTTTGTTTTTATCGATGATAGAATTGGCGGCTTCAACGATGACTTTTGTTGAGCGATAATTTTGCTCCAGCTTGACCACAAAAAGATCAGGATAGTCTTTTTCGAAGTTTAGGATATTTTGGATATCCGCTCCGCGAAAAGCATAGATACTTTGCGCGTCATCACCTACCACGCAGATGTTTTGGTGGACGGCGGCGAGCTTTTTAGTAATGAGGTATTGGGAAATATTCGTGTCTTGAAACTCATCCACCATCACATACTTGAAGCGCTGCTGATATTTGTTGAGTACGTCCAAATGATCTCTGAATAGCACATTGGTGTTGAAGAGCAAATCATCAAAATCCATGGCGCCCGCTTTGAAAAGTCGCTCCTGATAGCGCTGATAGAGTTCACCCATTCGAGGTTTCATCGCAGCTTCATCATCGGCTTTGACATAGGGATCATCCTGATAGGCCTGCCATGAGATCAATCTATTTTTTGCCCCTGAAATTCTTGAAAGTACCACATTGGCTTTGTACACCTTGTCATCAATGCGCATCTCCTTTACCAGCGTGCGAATAAGGGATTTGGAGTCGTCCGTATCGTAAATCGTGAAGTTGGAAGGATAGCCGATTTTGCCAGATTCTACTCGGAGGATTTTTGCAAAAATGGAGTGAAATGTTCCCATCCAGGTATTTCTGGCTTCCAGACCGACAAGTGTCTCAATCCGATGCTTCATTTCTGCAGCGGCTTTATTGGTAAAAGTCAGGGAAAGGATATTGAAAGGGTCAATTCCTTTGGCATAGATCAGGTGTGCAATGCGGTAGGTGAGTACCCGGGTTTTGCCCGAACCTGCACCCGCAATGATCATTACCGGTCCATCGGTATGCTGCACTGCTTGTAATTGTGGAGGATTCAGTTCCTTGAGGTAATCCATTTTTCAGTATCAAGTAGCTAGATTTTAGTATCAAGAGGTAAGATCTAAAAGTCTAGTGTTTTGTAGTAATTTTTATTTACGATGCTTCGACTACGCTCAGCACAAGTTTCAGAATTACGATTTACGAGGGAATCAATGGTGTTGAGGTAAAACATAAATCAGGCTATGGTATTTTTGCATCCCGACTTCCAACTTCCAAACCTCCCAACTTTAAATTTTGAGACTTACCCAATGAATTAATTTTTCAATGTTCCAATTTTCTAATTTTTCAATCAATTACACCTTCCACCTTTTATGACTCCAGAGATATAAATCCGGTTGGTTTTTGATGGTTTTTTCAAGCCTGCGGCAAAATTCATCCGTAATACTGTGTGCTTCATGTGAAGTGTAGGGTGGCTCGGCAAGATTCGCAACTTCAAAACGGTAATGTCCACGTTTCACTTTGGTCATTGTTCCAAAGAAAACGGGCAGCTCCATCTTTTTAGCCATAAATTCTCCGCCCTCGAAGAAATAAGCCGGTCGGTTGAGGAAATCACGCTGATATTGTTTTTCCGAACTCGGAGGTCTTTGATCCGCTGCTAAATATACGATTCTAGGCTGACTTCGCAGAGTAATTATACTTTTACGAAACGCCTGTTTCTCAGTCATAAGTCCGCCAAACCGAGTTCGTATTCTGAACATCAGCTTGTTGAAAAAGGGATTGTTCACCTTCAGATAGACAGTTTCGGTGGTGACTTTAGTATTCAAACTCACTCCCAAAATTGCCATTTCCCAATTGAAAACATGCCCCGCCATCATTACAGCACTTTTTCCCTTTAAAACTTCAGCATCAACAATTTCCTGATTGATTACCTGGAAGCGCTGCCGAATTTCTTTTTCAGAAATGGTCAGCATTTTGATGGTTTCGGCAAAGAAAACGTCCGTGAAATTCCTGTAGAATTGATTTCGGATTTTCTTCCGTTCCACCTCAGATTTTTCCGGAAAGGCAAATTTCAGGTTTTCGTCGATGACCTTTTTGCGGTAGCTGATTACAAATCGGGCGATCAAATAGATCAAGTCCGAAAAAAGATACAAAACCGAAAGTGGCAAATAGGACAGCAGCCTAAAGAAAAGCATAGTAATAATGGTTGACGGGGAGGTTTGCTTCGAGCTTGGAGCGAATTATGCAACAAAATAAATTAATTCGGCCGACTTTCGGTTTAATTTCAGGTTATAAATTGGGCATTCATTACTTTTGAATCTTATGTCTGAAGTACAGCGCAGAAAATATTCTCAAGAAGAGAAAACGGCCATCTTCGATGGGGAGTTCATGCCGCACATAGACTCTATGTACAATTTTGCTTTTCGTCTCACCTTTGATGAGGACGATGCCAAGGATCTTGTGCAAGATACCTACATGAAGGCTTTTCGGTTTATCAACTCATTTGAGCAAGGAACTAATGCCAAAGCCTGGCTTTTCAGAATTCTGAAAAACAGCTTTATCAACGAATACCGAAAGAAAAGTAAGCAGCCTACGAAGGTAGATTACCAAGAGGTTGAAACTTTCTACAACTCGGATGATGTTGACTACCAAAGTACTTCCGATCTCAGGGCAGAATCGGTCAAGGATATGCTCGGAGATGAGATCTCCAACGCGCTGAATGCATTAGCGGTCGATTTCCGAACAGTGATCATTTTGGCAGATCTCGAGGGCTTCACTTACGAAGAAATGGCAAAGATTCTCGATATCCCCATCGGGACGGTAAGATCCAGGCTGCACCGCGCCAGGAATCTTTTGAAAGAACAATTGAAAGGATACGCCCAATCTATGGGGTATAATACGGACGTAGAAGAGGAAGATTAAACGATTACTCATGGAAAAAAACGATCAAGCATCCGGAGAGCGAAAGCTCGAATGCGGTGATGTCAGCAAGTGTTTTCAATTGCTGGAGAGCATTCTCGACGGAGAAATGGGCGATACAGGTAAAGAGCAGATGAAGGAAAAGTTGGCTAAATGCCAGCCTTGCTTTGAGCATTATCACCTGGAGCAAGCCATTCGTGAAATGCTAAAAACCAAATGCACCAAACAACCTGTACCCACGGAACTGGCAAACTCGATTCGCCAGATGATTCAGGAAAGCAAATGAGCAAAAACCAAGGCAAAGCAATAATTTTCTCAGCCCCTTCCGGATCAGGAAAGACCTCCTTGGTCAGACACTTGATCCAATACATCCCAAACCTTGGATTCTCCATCTCGGCCTGTACCCGGGATAAAAGAGGAAGACATGAAGTGCACGGCAGAGATTACTATTTTTTAAGCATTGATGAATTCAAAAAGAAAATAGATCAAGATGCCTTTGTGGAATGGGAAGAAGTCTACGAAGGAAATTTTTACGGAACACTTAAGGAAGAAGTCCAACGCATCTGGGACAATGGAAAAGCAGTCATTTTTGACGTAGATGTCAAAGGTGGCTTGGCTCTCAAAAAGTATTTTGGACCGCAGGCTCTCGCCATTTTTGTCAAAGTTCCCTCGCTCGAAGTACTGAAAACTAGACTTAATGACCGAGGCACCGAATCCGAGGAGTCATTGTCCAGAAGACTTTACAAAGCACAATTCGAATCGATGTTTGAACCTCAGTTTGATACCAGCATTCTCAACGATGAATTTGATCGATCCTCCGAGGAGGCGGTAAAATTGGTGTCGGAGTTTTTAGCAAAATAAAATGAAGATTGGGCTCTATTTCGGAAGTTTCAATCCGATCCACGTCGGACACCTGATTATCGCCAATGTACTGTACGATCGCACTGACTTGGACGAGGTTTGGTTTGTGGTCAGTCCTCAGAATCCATTCAAAAAGCAACAATCCCTGATCCATGAGTTTGACCGACTTAGATTGGTCGAATTGGCCATAGCCGATCATTTCCACTTTCGAGCAAGTGATGTAGAGTTTCGGATGCCCAAACCAAGCTACACGATCGATACCCTCACTTATCTGAGCGACCAATTTCCACAGCATCAGTTTTGTCTTTTTCTGGGTTCGGATAATCTGACCCACTTCCAGAAGTGGAAAAACCATCAGGCAATCTTGGACAATTATGAGATTTTTGTCTATCCCCGCCCGGGAGAAGCTAAGGGATTTGAACATCCCAAAATCAAAACTATCGAAGCCCCACTTTTGGATATCTCTGCAACTTTTATCCGTAAGTCTATTCAGGAAGGGCACTCGGTGAAGTACTTGCTACCGGATAAGGTAGAGGAGTATATCTTGGATCGGAAGCTTTATCAATAAATTTCTTTTTTACCGAAAAAAGTTTTACCGCAGAGAACACTGAGAGGTTTTTAACCGCAAAGGTTCACAAAGGAATTTTACCACAGGCCACGGAGAGGAAAAGCTGAAGCTTTTTGCGTGGAATCAAGTAAGTGCCAACGGCACGTTTCGTAAAAGCCCGGTATGCAATGCCGGGTTAGAAGTAAATAATCCAGTTTTGAGTGCTGAAGGCACGACCTTTTTTTACCACAAAGGAGGACGCAAAGTAGCGCAAAGATTTTTTTACCACGGAGCGCACTGAGAGGTTTTTGCCACAAAGCTCGCGAAGGATCGCAAAGGAAGATTAATTGTAGGCTTGAGTGAACTTGATTATGAACTTCAGTCCATCTAGGCACAGGAGACATTTTTCAAGATCACAGAGAAAAGCTAAAGCTTTTTGTTTTTTAGCCACGAAGAACGCAAAGGACCGCAAAGGAAGATTAATTGTAGGCTTGAGTGAACTTGATTATGAACTTCAGTCCATCTAGGCACAGGAGACATTTTTCAAGATCACAGAGAAAAGCTAAAGCTTTTTGTTTTTTAGCCACGAAGAACGCAAAGGATCGCAAAGGAAGATTAATTGTAGGCTTGAGTGAACTTGATTATGAACTTCAGTCCATCTGGGCACAGGAGACATTTTTTAAGGTCAAAGAGGAAAAGCTAAGCTTTTATAGATTGCAAGAAGACAATTGCGAATAATGACCATTCAAAAAAAAAAACGCCGCCCATGTATTATTAAAAAATATTTTCAACTAGAATTTGAATTACGTGAGTTAAGACATTAGATTAGTGTCAACTTCAGAAAGAAGTCGTTTTTGGCCAGAAACTTTTTAGTAAAATTTAAAGCCGCCGTTCGTGTCCTCACGCACGGCACTTGAAAAATGAAAAAATTAATCTTTGGCTTGGCCTTTATAGGGTCATTTGCTTTCGGAAGCATGGAAGTAAAATCACAAGAAGTTGGAGGCGGTGGTGGTGGCGGATTCGAATGTAAAACCGAAACTCTCCGTT
>NZ_JBKBKZ010000046.1:0-12630 GCF_046296635.1 Algoriphagus sp.
TTTGGCTGGAAAGAACTTTCATCTTCCTAGGTTTTTAAGTTAATTTATAACACACACGCCTCGTGGCGCACCAGATAAACACAGAAAAAATCACAGACCTGCCTGCCGCAGGCAAGTGGACACAGAATTCTTATTGTAGCTAAAAATCAAAATGCTTTAGCTTTTCTCTGCCCTCACTACGACTCTGTGGAGAATGATTTTTCCCGCAGATTTCCGCAGATTATACAGAATAATTCACAGACCTGCCTGCAAGCAGAATTCGGCAGATTTAAAGGTGTCTTACCATAAAAGTAAAAAGCTCCAAAAACTTTACTCCTTTTTTCTCCCGTCCTCTGTGGTCAATAACTTTGCGTTCCTTTGCGTCTCGGCGGTGAGAAAAAATCACCAAATCCAAGTACCCGTCGCACCGGGATTCAATTCCGCAAAGAGGATTTTTTCCTTGTCCTTGATTTGAAAACTGATTGGTCCTTTGGCATCGTTTAATGCGATGAGTACTTTTTTGCCGTCAGGCCTCAAAAAAGCCACATTGTGGAGACCCTCAAAGATGTTGCTGTCAATCCGCACCGAACCTGGTTCCACAAACTTACTTGCGTGAGCAATGACGTAATAGGCAGGATTTCGAGTTACTGAATCACCAGCTATAGTTACCGCACCGAGACATTTTTCGCACCCTCCACGATCTGTAAAGGGTGTCAGTTCAGGATTGGAAGTCAAGTTCCACTCCAAAACCGTTCTTGCCCAATTGCGGGTAGCACCGATGATCAGGTTTTTCATGTGCCAAGGCATGTCACCTGCAAGATTGCCGGGTGCACCGATCCACTGCTCTGTGAAGTAGATGTTTTTGTCCGGAAAAGCTTGATGGACTTCACTCAAAGCGGAAATTTCTCCTCCATACAAATGAAATGCGGAACCATCGATGAATGGATTGGCAAGGGAATCACTCAAAACGGTGATTGGATAATCCGGTCGATCGGCATTGTGATCGTAGATCAGGATTTTGGTTTTGATGTTGTTTTCATCGAAAGCTGGTCCAAGGTGAACGCCAATGAACCGTGCCTGCTGATCCGGAAGCATCAAAAGTGATGGGTTATTTTTAGGATGTAGCGGCTCGTTTTGAATTGTCAGTGCGTCAATTTCAAATCCCTGTTCCTTCATCGCCTTGATGTAGTTGACCAAATAGCAAGCATAAATCCCCTCAAATTCCTCCAAAAGTGATCCTCCTCGGGTGTCATGATTATCTTTCATCCATTTAGGTGGTGACCAAGGTGAGGCCATCAACTTGACGTTGGGATTTATTTTCATGATTTGCTTCAAAACCGGAATGACGTCTACCGTATCATGACTGAGGCTGAAGTTTTCCAATGCTGGATCAATGGACAATGAATCTTCGAGGTCGTTGTATGAAAAAGGGAATTCATTTAGATCCGAAGCAGCAACAGACAGTCGGAGGTATGAAATCCGGATATCATTTTCTCTTTTTCCGAATAGCTCCTGAAGAAGTGAAGCCCGTGCAGAAGCACTCATTTCCAAAAGATGTTTGGCACTTCCTTGGCTCAGCGTGAATCCAAATCCATCCATGATTTGATAGCTCGTTTCGGAATCAACCGAAATAGTCAATTCACTGTCATTGAACTCGCCATCATTGCTTTGTTTTTGAAAAAGTACATTTGTCTCAGGGTCTGTTAGCCAATGTTCGAAGGGCAGTTGATTGGTTTTTTTTCCACAGGAAATAATAGCCAACAGGATAAAGGAATGGAGTATTTTCTTCATTTGGGAGAAAAGCAAAAGCCCTGGAAATTTTCCAAGGCTTCAAAGTGAATCAAAAAGCGCTCAGAATGCAAGTGCGGCAAAGCCTAATTTCGATTTTAGAAGGTTCATCCCTTTGGTCACTAGGATTTACTTGAAAAGGCCTTTTCCCAAATCCATCAGGCCTCCCAAATCCATACCACCGCCTTTTTTTCCTTCGCCTCCGAGTATACTACCCAAAATGCTTTCCAATCCCCCACCGTTTCCTTCTCCTTGTATGGCTTTGACAATGGAGGACATGATGTCATCATTCGCTTGTGGAGCATCATTTACCTTTTTATTGAAAAAATTTATCAACAAAGGCAAAGCCACTGCAGCCATAGCCATCGCTTGCTTGGAGTCGATTCCTAATCTGTCCGCTAAGCCTTGGGAAAGATCACCTTTCAAATTATTGACTAAGGGACTGGAGGGAGTAGTTTCTCTTCCTGAAAACATCTCCTTCACCGCTTCGGTGTTTCCTGATTTTGCTTGCTTTTCCAGCAGCGAACTAAAGATTTCTTCAATTGCGCTAGCTGTACCCGGTCCCGCATTTGTTCCCGATCTTGCGAGTGCATCTTGCAGGGGGCCATCAGCCATTTTTAACAGTTTTTCTAACATGATTTTAAAAGTTTAATTTGCCTAAAGTTGAAAAGAATAATCAGGGCTTTCAAGTAATTTTGAGTCTAAATTTTGGGAATTTAATTGGGTAGGGTAATACAAAAAATCAGACATGAATTCAGAAATAGACAGTGATACTCGGTTTCTTTTTTCCCTACTTGCATTGAGATGAGGAATATAATAATAGCAATAATTCCTACGGAAAAGTGGTAGAAGAGATAAAGAATATACAAGGAGTAAAGGGAATTCGTGTCTATCAAACGTCTTGGATCCTGGCAGGAAGCGGGATTTGCCTTCCGGAGATTGGAATTTTTATTTCCAAAGCAATTCCTGAAAAAGCGAGGCTTTCAATTATTCAACATGAGTATGGACATTTTTTGGACTTCAAAAATGGAGTAAATGGTGGCCCAAAAAGGCTATTCGGATCTCGAATATTAGGTTTTTATATATTGATCGGAATACCGAGTTTATTTAATCTGATTCCTCTAATTAATCAACTCCCGATCTTCAAAGGTGACCACCGGACGTTTTGGACAGAAATTCGGGCTAATCAACTTGCTAAAGCACATTTTGGTAAATTCTTGGCGGAAGGGTTTGAGCGAAGTTTTCCCTCCAAATCCATCGCCTAAAAAGATTTTCTCAATGGTTTCAATTCAGCATTTCAATTGTCATACAATTGTTTCATCAAAGGTAAATTATGAACAAGCAGTCCATTTTTGCGATTCTATTTTCCAATCGGATTTTCGGAATTACGCTGATTTGCCTTTTTCCTACTGTTCCTGATTTCAGCTTTTCGGATCATAACTCTGCATAGGGGGTAGGGGGGATTTGAATCATTATTCTATAGAAATAGAATTCCTTTCAATCTCTGACGAAATTAAAAACCAGACTGGCATCGGTCAGATTAGCTGAATTCAAGCCCACTCGATAGGTATAGTATCCGGCTTTCAAAGGTATTTCACCTTCTTTTACAGAAGCGTTATGGTTCAATTGGTGGCCTTCGGCTAGGAGCCAAACTGAGGCATATTTGAAGGCATATTCAAACTTTTTGTACTTAGAGTTTGATCTTGCCATGACCGTCCCAAATCCGTTTTCAACATTCCCCGACTGAACGATCACCTCTGTAAAATTGACATCTGAATTGTTTTGAACACGGATAAAAACTCCGTCAGGCCTGCCGTCTTGAATACCGCAGGAAGTGAAGAAGAGAAAAAGCAGAAGGAGGGTGATTCTGATTTCCATGGGAGAATGTAGCGATAAATTGAAATTCAAAAAAAATCCTTTCGAAAAAATTTCGAAAGGATTTTAAGTTGACAGATTAAAAGCTCTTTTTTTTACCATTTAGAAATTAAGGGCATTAAGAAATGTGGAAATCTCTGAGATTTTTGCCTAAATCTCAATTTCCCTAATGCTCTGAATGGTTTAAGTTTTTGTCGTTGTAAAAGACATAAAGTTTATCCAAAGTTGTCTATTTAACCATTAAGAATTTAAGGACTTTTAGAATTGCTCCATCCATGAAAATATTGATAGAAACTTAATTCCCTTAATGAACCTATTGGTAAAAAAACCATCTGTCTTGAAAATCAATTTCCTTTTGGTCTAAAGTATCGAATCGGTGCCTTAGGTTCAGGTTTTAGCTCAATTCCTTCAGTTGCGATTCTGTCCAAGGCCTCTTTCACAGCCCGCTCCAACTGGGGATCGCGACCTTCAATCACGTCTTTTGGAGTTTGCTCCACGGCGATATCAGGAGAAATTCCGACACCTTCCACAGCCCATTCTCCATCGACATCATAGAATCCACCTCGAGGCGCAACCATGCGTCCGCCATCCAAGAATGCCGGCGTATCCCAAGTTCCAACCAATCCTCCCCAAGTTTTGGTGCCGATCAGCGGACCGATTTTCATTTTGTTGAAAAGGTAGGGAAGGAGATCACCACCCGAACCCGCACGCTCGTTGATCAGCATGACTTTTGGTCCCCAAATTCCTGACATTGGTGTGGTAAAAGGTTTGTGATCATTTGCCCGGGAATTGAAATAGCCATGAAGATCGCGAGCCATGATGTCCACCATGTAGTCAGCTGCCGATCCTCCTCCATTGTTTCGCTCGTCGATGACAGCGCCCTTCTTATCCTGCTGCGCAAAATAATAGCGATTGAAAGACGTATAGCCTGGTTGTCCTGTGTTTGGGATATAGACGTAGGCAAGTTTTCCTCCGGAAAGCTCATCCACTTTTCTGCGATTTCCTTCCACCCAATCGATGTTTCGAAGTTGACCTTCATTGGCTACGGGAATGACTTGAATGACTCGAGAACCTTCCAATCCAGCTTTTGAATTGAGATGGATTTTTGTCGGCTGATTGGCAGTTCCTTCAAAGTAGGTGTAAATATTGGTACCTGGCTCAATGGCTTTTCCATTCACTCCGACTACATAATCACCAACTTTGGCTGTGGTGCCAGGCTGAGCAAGTGGTGCCTTCAAGTTTGGATTCCAGCTTTCGCCATTGTAGATTTTTTTGATTCGATAGTTTCCGTTGACCATCTCATAATCCGCTCCAAGCAAACCGATTGGGACAGTTTTGATCTCCGGAAAATCTCCACCTCGGGTATAGCTATGACCAACGGCCACTTCACCACCGAGGATATCGATGACGTAATTCATATCGTTTCTATGTCGGACATGATCAACCCATGGCTTGTACCAATTGTAGATATCGTCCCAAGGTGCGCCATGAACATTATCCACATAAAGGAAATCACGCTGAAATCTCCAACCTTCACGGTAGATCTGCTGCCATTCGTCCATCGGATTGACTTTGACTTTCATCGAACCTATGGCTTTCAAAGCTCCATCGCCTGACTTTTTACCCGAACCTGAAGTTTCCACGATTCCCCAAGTACTTCCACTTTGATAAAGCATGGATTTTCGATCCTTGGATATAACAACCTGATTGACACTAGGGAAAAAGACTTCTGTCTTACGCTTTTTTAAATCGTATTTATGGAGAGTTGTACCCTGATTTGGGATGCTTTCCATGTAAAAAACAAAGCCTTCCGGAGCTGAAGCAAGGCCGGTGAAGTTTCTTGCAGGAATGTCAATTGCTACTATTCTGTTTTGAATTCCAGCTGCATCGATTTTCACTGTAACAGGGGTTTCCGCTTTCTTTTCTTCTTTTTTAGCCTCAATTTCTTCATCGCTTTGGGGAAGCAATGGCGAGGAATCTGCTGCATTCAGTACTGCTAAGTACAAGCTTCTCGTGATCGGGTGATCGTAGCTACTCATGTCCAGCCAACCGGTATTCAAGCCAAAATCAGTGCTGGCTAGGAAGTACAAGTATTTGCCACTTTCGTCCCAAACCGGTGAAATCGCATCTGCCATCGCATCACCAATCTGGATTTTTTGGTTGGTGGCTACATTCAGGACAAAAACAGATTTCAGTTGATTATCCATGATTCGTACATAAGCGATCCATTTTCCGTCAGGTGACCAAACAGGGTTCATGCTGCGATTAGGATGAGCAAAGCGATCAGTTTCCACCACTTTGGCATTTCCTGAGGCCACATTGACCACCCATATCTGATAGTCTGTATCTGTAAAAGCGATGTGAGCGCCATCCGGAGACCATTCAGGCTTGAAGAAAAAGCTGGGATCGGGGAGATTGATTTTCTTTTGGATACCACCATCCTGATTAGCAATTACCAGTTCATATTCTCCTTTGGCATCGGAGAAATAAGCGATTTGCTTACCGTCAGGTGACCAAACCGGTGCTCTTTCGGCCGATTTGGAAGTATTGGTGACGTTTCTTCCAGCTCCATTTTCTTTTGGGACGGTGATGATCTCACCGCGAAATTCAAAAATTGCCCGCTGGCCCGTCGGAGAAAGTTGAGGATTACTCAGGTCATTTCCTTTGACATCCACCCAGCGTTCTCTCGCCCAGTGAAAGTCACCATTGACGGTGATGTTTAGCTTTTGACTTTGGCCAGTGGCTGGATTGAGAATATGCAAATACCCGCCTTGCTCATAGACGATTTCTGAACTGTTGGCATCCAAGCTTTTGATATCAAAGTCTTTGAGGAATGTCTCCTGCTTTTCTTGTCCGGTGGCTAGATCATAGGACCAAATGTTTGCGAGGAAATCCCGCTCTGAGATATAGTAAACCTTGTTTCCCAACCAGACCGGATCGGTATGTCGTTCATTGTCGGTTTGAGGAGTCATTTTCAGACTGTAATCTTTCAGATCCACAATCCAAATTGGCTTTGCCTGACCGCCTCGATGGTTTCTCCATTCCGGATCCCAAAAGGCTATTTGCTGATAGGCGATATGCTTTCCATCAGTAGAGATTTCTCCGTTTACAGCTCGCGGAATTGGCATAGGTTCGGGCATTCCACCGTTTTTGCTGATTTTAAAAAACTTGGATTCTTGGGTAGCAAATCCCTCACGCCCAGAAGTAAATGTGATGTGATTGCCATCCGGTGTCCAACCTGTTACCAAGTCTGCACCTGGATGCCAAGTCAGACGTTGAGGTTCGCCACCGGTTGAGGGAATTAGATAGACATCTGTATTGCCATCGTATTCCCCTGTGAAGGCGATGTGTTTTCCGTCAGGGGAAAAATGTGGGAGGGTTTCTTCGCCTTCATTGCTTGTGAGTCGGATTGCGTTTCCACCGGATTTGGGCACTTTCCAAAGGTCATTGGCATAGACAAAGACGACTTCGGATTCACTTAGGGTAGGTTGCCTGAGTAGTTGCGTGCCTTGCCCAAAGGCAAAATTTGCAAGTCCCGAAGCTAAGATTAGGGTTAATATTCTCTTCATAAGATTGGTGATCGTGATTCGATTCTTAAATAGGAGACTTCGAATCAATTTCACAAACCGATGATAAAAAAATGGGCTGGATAAGCCGTAGATTTCAATCTCCAAAAAAATTCTTGCCTCATGCTTCTTGCCTTTTCTCTTGATACTAAAATCTTGTTACTTGACGAGACTCATTCAATTTCCAATGTTCAAATTCAATGACCAATCCTCCTGAGGCGGACAAGTTTTTCAAGGGGTCTCCCTTACCTCAAACTACTTACCCTCTTTTCAATTCAAAAATCTGTTTCAATATTTTCTTTTGGATCTGATTTTGGAAATTCCTCTTCCGTCGATGGCGTATTTTCCTCCGTTCCATGACCTGGTAGGTAAGGATCGTCCACCTCGCGGGTAGGTTCTTTGATGATTGAACCATCCTCATCCTCCAAGGAATTGTCCTCTTCAGGTATCTCCTTATTTGGATCTATTTCTTTATCATCCTCAGGTAAATGTTCCCTGTCATCTGGTTTTATCCCATTAGGGTCTGATACCTTGGGAGCTTGGGATTTCTTGGTTAAATCCTTCTGTCCTGATTTTGAGGTCGCGGTATGATGCTGATCATCCATTTGGCTGCTTTGAAAGATAGCTTGAGTATTCCTACCCAAATGATTAGGATAAATTTTAACATGGGTATCACGCCTCCGATAGTGGCTTTGCGTGGTGACCTGATAGGTTGGAGTTTTGTTCCCGATAGGAGGTTGAAACCCTGTGTTTGATGGAAGGCTGTTCATGATTAGGTTATTTGGTGTAATAAATTGAAATCCAAATTCAGTCCGAATATGCAGGAACAATAAAAAATGAAATATTATAATGCTATATTGTTTTTTATCAAAATATTGGATTGAAAAAATCGGATACACTGGGAAATTCTTCTTAATGCTGCAGGAGAATGACAATTGCGAAAATCCACAGGATGGGAAAACTTTGAATCAAATAGAGTTGGAAGTGTGGATGTTGGGAAGTTTGAGGTTTTGAAGTTGGGAGGTTGTGATTGGTGAGTAGGCAGTCTCAGTATGCAGATTTCAATTGAGGGAAGTTGGGAAGTTTGGAGGCTAGGAAGTTAGGAGTGGTGAGTAGTTAGTCGCTATAGGTATAAAGTCAGGTAGATAGTATTCCTATGTCTTGTGGGTTTGTTGTGTCTTGCACTTTCTTGAGTAAGCATATTTCGCATAGCGTATCTTGCGACCGAAGGGAGCCTATTTCACGACCGGAGACTGTTCAATTAAGTGTGTCTTGCTTCTTTTGTCTAGCTTCTTGATTCGTTGTAATTGTTATCGTTGTTGTCGGGTTGTAATGGTTGGAGGCTGGTAAACTTTGGGCGACTGTCTCCAATCTTGTGTCTTGAATCTTGTGTCTTGAATCCTGGCTCTTGCCTCTTGGCTCTTGCCTCTTGCCTCTTGATACTAAAGTCTCTGACCTCACCCCAACCCTCTCCTTCAGGAGAGGGAGTTTGAGTAGTGCTGGTATAGGATTGAGTGGTCTATTTTATGTGTCTTGAATCTTGTGTCTTGATTCTTGTGTCTTACCTCTTGCTTCTTGCCTCTACTTGATACTTGATACTAACGTCTTGATACTAAAAAAATAAGCCAATGGCGCCTCCTCGCGGATTTCTGGAGTTTTTTTTCCAAAACCTAAATGTGGGTTTAATTAAGAGTTAGGGTTGATATTCCATAATCTGAATCAATTAAACCATACATCTTCGTACCCGGTCAAAGGAGGCATCATCAGCTTTGAAGGAATGAATTCCTTCGATTAATGTGGGATAGTTATTCTTGCTTGAGTTTATGTTTTCATTTTTTAGCAAATAGAAATACGCTTACTCTTCACAAGGTCAAAATCTAAGTGTTCTAAATTTTCAATATTAATATATCATTTTTTGGGTTTAATCCTCTTAAAATGAGCGAGTAATTGACTTGCAAATTTTAGTACCTTTTAAGAATTGATTATTTCTCCACGATTAGGATGTAGAAATTGACCCGTCATATAGCACGATAAATGTGATGCAAGAAAGGCATAGCATGGAGCTACCTCTGAGGGTTCGCCGGCACGCCCTAGGGGGACATCCTTACCAAATCCTTTTACTTTTTCTTCGGGAATTGATGCCCGGTTGTTTGGACTACTTCTGTGCGGGTTTTTGTTTGGGAGTTGGCATAATTAAGGTTTCTGAATGATATCACCTTCTTTGTCAATAAGGAAGTACTTATCTTCTTGGGGAACGATTTTTTCAGGAGTCTGATCCTCGTCATCCTCTTCTTGTTCGGGAAATTCTTTGTCAGGAATATCTCTTTTGGGATCCACAATCTCTACATCCTGCTTTTTAGGATCCAAAATTTCCTGATCAGCTACGGCCTTGAAGGAATTTTGTGGTCTAGGCACGGAGCTTTTCATATTGAAAGTGCGATTATTTTGATATGGATCTTCCGGTAGGAGGGTTCTACTGAAGTCACTCCTACGATAATGTTGATTTGAGGAATCCTGATCAACAGAATTTGGGAGTTCAAAAGGGGTTTGAAGCTTGGAGTTCGAAGTGATGATGTACATGGCTTTTCAATAAGAGTTCTGGAATAAGAAATCCAATTTTGGTCCCAAAAAAGACCAGCCATATGATGCAAGAAAAAATACAAGTAATTCGCTGATTTTCATAGTGGTAGTTTGAAAAATTAGAGGAGACTCTTATTTCCTGACAGCTTGCGTCAATTGATTAAAATCCTATTAATCCACAGGATGGGAAATTAAGGAAGCAAGTAGGCCTTTTGCAGGAATTAAAATTAGTATGTGTTTTGGTCGGTAAAATTTTGACATAAATTTTTTGGTATTTTATATTGATAGGGAAAGTCTTAATGGAGTTTTATAATTATTCCCATCTCTTCCAGTAGATAAATTTAATCAACGGAAATAAACTCAAATTCTGATTTCAGGCCCCTTCGGTTCCCAATCCGCCGTGGTGGACGGGAAGGTTTTCAGTATTCCCTACCTGACGGCAGGTAGGGGGCTTCCAAACGATTTTAAAGAGACAATTCGTTTATTGGCAGAATATGAACAATCCAACTTGAATTAATTGACTTTTTACGATAACATAAGGCACTTTTTTATGAGTAAGCAAATACTTAAGGATATTTTCTGACTACAAATCTTGAGCTGGTTTTTTTTAAAAGCGTATTTACGTATTTGAAAAGCAAAAAAAATGATATAAAAGTCAAATTATGTTTTTTTATTCAATTTTTTTTTTTTAAAATTTGAATCTTCGGCAAAATACTGCGGTTAGATAATGTTTAGAGGATTTAGTGATTTTCCGATTTAGTTTTTATAGAAAATAAAACTTTAAGGATATGGGAATCAAAATTTTACTCAATTGGACCAGAACGCTTTTTCTGGTCATGACAGTAGGCTTATCCATGGGGGTAAGTCTGGATGTGGTAGGGCAGGCGACTGTGGAGACGGATAAGGATGATTATGCTCCCGGAATGTATGTGGTTATTACAGGATCCGGTTGGCAGCCAGGGGAAACGGTCAGTTTTCATTTTGATGAAGATCCTAAGCCTGATACCTGTGTCAACCCCCACGATTTGGTAGCTGTGGCTGATGCGGAAGGCAATATCTTTAATGATGAATTTCTTGTGAAGGAAAATCACTTAGGGGTTACTTTTACTCTGACCGCCACTGGTTTGACTTCGGGAAGGACTGCAGTGACGGTGTTTACAGATGCTGAGGAGAAAGTGGAGCCAAGAGCAGGCACTTGGCAAGGTGGGCAGACTGTTAAAATCACTGGAAAAAAGAAATCTTTTAGTGGCGGAGGAGGCTACACTGTGACTTTTGGAACTGCTTCCTCTGTCTCTGCAAATCGGAAAGATGAAACGGAGCTAAATCAAATAACCACCCCTGCTCATCCAGTTGGCACCGTAGACGTGGTGATCTCCGGACCATCAAGCTTGACCTTGTCCGATGCTTTTACTTTTGTTTGCCGAGATCCTGCTAATGTGATTTTTGATGAGACATTTGGCCCAGGACCTGAGGGAAATAAAAATTCATCAATAGCTGCAGGTGATTACTCTGGTTATTCCAGTGGGTTGAGTGGGTTGACTTTTTCTGGATCAAACAATACCACTATAAGAAAAAATGAAAATTCAAGTTCCGATGATTACCCATGGGCAACAGGCGAGGGAAATGTTTATCTGGAGAAAGGAACCGGAATGAATTCCACACTGAGTATAGCCAACATCAATACTAGTGGTTTTAATGATTTACAACTTCAATTTGGAATATTTAAAAGTAAAAAAGATTCAAATGGTTCTCTATTAATCGTAGAAGTCAGTATTGATAATGGGACTACTTTTTCACCTCTCAGTTTTCCGCCTTTACCTACCGGTGATGGAACGGTCATTTGGCACTATCGAATGACCTCTGGGTCAATTCCATCTTCTGCGAATCTCAGGATAAGGTTTAGAAATACATATAGTGATACTGATTTCAGGATTGATGATATACGTCTCGTTGCCGGGCCAAAAATAAATGTCCAACCTATTAATAAGTCGATTACCTATGGTGATAACACCCAGTTTTCAGTTACTGCCCAAGGCACAGGACTGAGTTACCAGTGGCAGGAGAAAATCGGGACTAATCCCTTTGTGGATATCAGTGATGGTGGGGTGTTCTCAGGTACTTCTACTCCCACCCTTACTCTTACCAAGCCGGGAGTGGCTTTAAATGGAAGGATTTATCAGGTAATTGTTTCAGATCCTTGTGGTACAGCTGTGCCAAGTAGTCAGGCAACCTTGACGGTCAATGCAAAAAACATCACGGGCAACTTCACGGCCGACAACAAGATCTACGACGGCAACACCTCCGCCACTGTACTGACCAGAACGCTGAATGGGGTAATTTCACCTGATGCGGTCGAGCTTACGGGCGGAACCGCAACTTTTGCAGATAAGAATGTTGCGAATGGAAAGACAGTGACTCTATTAGGAGCAACATTATCGGGAGCGGATGCAAGTAATTACAGTCTGACTTCAGTAGCAACAGCAATTGCTGACATTACCCAGGCAGCGGTTACGGTGAGCATCACGGCTGATGATAAAATGTACGATGCGACTGTCGATGCGACGGTAGCGGTGTCCGGCATCTCCGGCATCCTGTTGACCGACGTGGTGACTGCAACTGCGAGCAACGGGGAGTTTGACAACAAGAATGTGGGAACAGGCAAAACTGTGACTGCTGACATTGCCACTTCCGGTACTGATGCAGGCAACTACAGCTTCAATGCGACGGCAACCGATCTGGCTGACATTACCCAGGCAGCGGTTACAGTGAGCATCACGGCTGATGATAAAATGTACGATGCGACTGTCGATGCGACGGTAGCGGTGTCCGGCATCTCCGGCAT
>NZ_JBKBKZ010000046.1:12729-18052 GCF_046296635.1 Algoriphagus sp.
TGCTGACATTGCCACTTCCGGTACTGATGCAGGCAACTACAGCTTCAATGCGACGGCAACCGATCTGGCTGACATTACTCCAGCCCCTACCACAATCACTGTTCAAGATGCATTAGCTGATTGTGAAGGAGATGAAGTTGTTCTTATCGCAACAGTAAATACTGATAATTCAGCTATTCAAAGTGATGTGGATGATTTCGGTGGAACAGTAACCTTTAAAAATGGTACCACCACGATTGCAACAGTTAGTAAAACTTCGGTTGTAGGAGGAGTGTTCTCTGGTTCATTCCCGATTAGCTTACCTCTGGGATCTACTTATAATATCTCAGCAGAATTTGTTCCTACTTCTGGAAACCTAATCGGTTCAAACACCGAAGAAGATGCGGAATTGACAGTATTTGAGGTATTTATCACCTCCAGTGTAATACCGAATGTTAATGGAAATGTGGTCATCTTCGATGGTGCAGCTAGTTCATTGGGTTTACCTTCCAGCACTACACTTACTGCTACTTATCAACCATCAACTTACACCGGTGGGACTTATAAGTGGTACTATAGGAACGTAGGAGGAAGCTTCACTCTTATTTCAGGAGCAACAAGCGCTTCTTATACAGTCCTTGCCCAAGATGATTTTGTAAGAGAATACATGGTAGAAATCAGTATTGGAGGTCAATGTGTTGCTAATACTGTCTTCTCTAAAGTAGTATCCGTCGAAGCATCTTGTGGAAAAGCAGGACAGAACAAAGTTCAGGTTTGTCATGTGACGCCTAATGGCAAGCGCAAGACCATCTGTGTGAGTGCAAATGCGGTCAACGCCTTGTTGAATGGAAGCCCTGGATCGTATGTTGGAAACTGTAATATTTCATATAGAGCAGAACAAGATCCGGAATTGATCACTGTGGCATGGAACACTCCAGTAGAACTTATCAAAGGTGAGATCGTGAAGCAAAGCGAGAAGTGGTTCAACCGTAAGAAAATCAACATGAACATTTCTGCGGAAGCTTACAATTCACTTCTGCCAGGTATGTATACCTTGACTGCTGAGTTGGAAGAAAACGACTTCTACGAACTTGAAGAGCCGATTGCTATCAATGTCCTAGTTCTTGACAAGCCAATGGCTCTGGATGTTACTATCAGCAATGATCAGTTGGCTAAGGATCTTCGATCTGGACAAGTGATCGGAACGCTCAGCACTATCGATCCAATTGATAATATCCATACTTACAGCTTGGCTGAAAATGAGCAAGTTGAATTGAATGGAGATCAATTGATCTGGAAAGGAAGTTCAGTTCCTGCTACATTCACAGTACAGGTAATGAGTACTGACAGAGCGGGTCAAACGATCAGCAGAGCGATCACACTCAGAAAAGAGTTGAAACTAGGTGAGTTCTTTATGTATCCAAACCCAGCTTCTACCGAAACCAACATTATGTTGGATCTGGATGAAAGTGCTACAGTTGCATTCCAAGTTTATGATGCAATTGGAAGACTGGTCATCCAAGATGAAGTGTACAAAGTAGGAAGCTTCACCCATACCATTAAGGTGGATGAATTGGCTCCGGGAATGTACACGGTTCAGCTCAAGGTTGGAGATATGGTAATGACCAAGCGACTGATCAAAAAGTAATCGCTAGGATCATTTGAAAACAAAGAATCCCGCTTCGAAAGAGGTGGGATTTTTTTTTGAAAGTCAATTGCTCACAGGTATACACAGATATTGGCCACGAAGGCTCGAAGGCGTTAAGTTTCTCTGTGATTAAAATCCTTTGCGTTCACTGTGCCTCAGCGGTGAAAATTATAGTGTGTTAATAGCTCACAGATGGCACGGATGATCACGGATTTTTGCTGCAATGGCTCGAAGACGCTGAGGTTCTCTATGATTTATAATCTTTTGCCACGAAGGCAGGCGCAAAGTGAAATATCTCCAAAAGCGAAGCTTTATCTCTCTTTACTCTCAAGAAAGGGTTGCTGAGGCAATCACTTCAGAGTTTGTTTTCAGGATTGAATGTCGAAATACAACTTCTCTGTGGTTAAAATCCTTTGCGTCCATTGCGCCTCCGCGGTAAAAATTAAAGTGTACAATCACAGATGTCTCGGATGATCACAGATTTTAGCCACGAAGATGTCACGAATGATCACGGATTTTTGCTGCAATGGCTCGAAGACGCTGAGGTTCTCTATGATTTATAATCTTTTGCCACGAAGGCAGGCGCAAAGTGAAATATCTCCAAAAGCGAAGCTTTATCTCTCTTTACTCTCAAGAAAGGGTTGCTGAGGCAATCACTTCAGAGTTTGTTTTCAGGATTGAATGTCGAAATACAACTTCTCTGTGGTTTAAATCCTTTGCGTCCACTGTGCCTCAGCGGTAAAATTATAGGTTATTGCCACTAAGGCTCGAAGCCACAAAAAGAAGGATTTTAAAAAGCGAAGTTTTTTCTCTGTGCTCTCAAAAAAGACTCTAGAGTCAGTCCCGATTGAAGTTCCTTCAATCAATGATTCTAAAAATCAAATTCTCCAAATTTCTCTGTGGTTAAAATCCTTTGCGCCCACTGTGACTTTGCGGTGAATAACTGTCCAACTCATTTCCCGAAAACCTCCTTAATCGCCTCCAAATAACTGAACCCATGGCCTTCGCTAGGTTCGATATGGTTTCCTTCCAGGTATTCATTCCAGCAGCAGATCATGATCGTGTTCCCGTTGGTAGGACGATATTTTTTCGACACTTGCTGTGCTTCTTTGAGTTTGGCAGCGAAGGTAGATTTGGTACTGTGCACAAGGTCTTTGTATGGCTCTGAAGGAAAGCCAGATGGTTGAGGCCAAGTTCCACCGGCGGGTCGCATGTCCCAACCCATTGCCACAGGCACCTGATATTCGAAATTTGGATCTGCACCAAACTGAGCGCTCCATCTATTCCAATGACGACGATAAGTTTCCCGCATGTCTTCATAGGAGCGATTATCCTTTTCCATGAAATTATGATAGACATAGCCTGTCATCCCTTCGAATCCCATCGATTTGAGACGAGGCACATATTCTTGTAAAAGTTGCCGCTTCTGGTATTCCCCACCTTCCCAAGGACGTTTGGCGTTCTTGGCTTTCCAAGCAGTGGGTAGGCCGTACATCCGCTCGTTTTCTTGCATAGGCCCCGCGGTGACAGCGATAAACTTGATGCCTGGAAGTCCAGATTTTTTAGCTGTTTCCTGCGATAGGTCGAGCAAATTTTTCATTGTCAAACCGTAAAATGCCGCTCTGGATTCAGCATCCTGTGGAAAATAAAAATAAACAATAGGCCGTCCATCATCTCCTTTCAAATAATCCTCTCGACTGAAATACTGATCAATCCAAAGTTGGGTGATCTTCTGGTGAACTTGCAGGTAAAGCTCTTTTGTTGGCCTTTCTCCCTCATAATTTGCCTGTCTTGCCAGCTCTTCTGGTGAACCTATTTTCAGCCAAAGCCTCCAACGTTCATCACTATCATCACACCAGTTGATTGCGAATTTCATTTGTTCCTCTCTTGGAAGTTTAGCATTTTCTTCAAGAAGCACTTCCAATTGATCACCCCATTCGATCAAACCGGGAACTGCCACTCTTCCGCTTTGATTTGGATCATTTTTCCAGCCTTCCGGATAATATATTTTGGATTGGGGGGCAAAATTGAGATGGTGAAAATAATGCCTTCCAAAAAACCAGTTGTACGCAAAAAAGTCAATGCCAAAACTCTTCATGTATTGAAGTTGCTTTTTGGCCACTTCCGCATCAGTCCGCGGATAGAAACCTTTTAATTCTTTGATTGGCTTTCTATCCAAATAAGGACCTTCATAAGGATATTGCTTGTTGTAGATCCTTCCCCTTGGGCCCCAAATTCCTGGATTTTGAAGATTGGAGCAATTTTCTCGATCCTGGAGACAAGACCAGAAACTATCCCGGTCTACAGTTGGGTCAGATGAGGTATTCCATGAAGGCATAAAATAAACACCTACTAATTCAGCCTCATTTTGTGAAAAGTTTAAAGCAGTTGAAGTAAAACCTAAGGGCTCAGGTTCAACTTTAATTTGGTGCACCTTTTCACGGCACGCACCGAAAACTATAAGAAAAATATAAAATGGCAGGAGTTGAAGAATGCTATTCATAAAAAGGGTTTATTGAGAAGAAGCCGATTTTTTTCATTCATTCCGATATGATTAAAGAAGGGATTTCTTCATTATCTGAATATTTCTGTACTCAGGAAATATCCGTTCAAAATCCAAGGTGTAGGTTAAAATCTCACGAAAGCCCATTTTTTCATAGAATTTCCGGGCTTGCATCTGACATTCCATCGCCTCCAACCAAATGGATTCCAAACCATTTTCCATCGCGACATTTTCGCAGTGATCCATCAAGATTTTGGCGATTCCTTTGCCATGAACTTCCGGATGGAGATAAAGTCGGTGGAGCTTCATTGCATTGGGTATTTCTATTTCCCTTGGAGAAAATGGAAAATCATATTTGAGGATTCCGATTTTCTTTTCGTCTAACTCAACAAAGAAATAGTGACTCGTAGATCGCTTGAGTTCTTTGTGAAGCGTATGCCGATTGTAAATCAGATTAACATACCAGTCACCCTGATCTTCCCAGATATACCGATAGCCTGAGCGATATACTTCGTCCATCAGTTGATATAAAACCGATTGGTCTTCAGCTTGAATAGCAGTCAAAACTAGGCCTAATTGGGAGTCAAGGGTGATTTTCATCCCCGAAAATAGAAAATCCTATTTGAATTTTTCCATCAAATCGTCGGTCATATCATCGGAATAAACTCCGTAAGAATTGACTACCACTCCTTTGAGTTTTCCGTCAATTGAGGAGATGGCATAAAGAATTGCTGAGTCTGAGGGGTCGGTGTTACCCTCGAATCTGAATGTTTGATCCACTTCAAATTGAGAGGGGAGCAGGCAGGTTGTTTCACAGACTAAACTGTCAAATCGAATATTGAAATCCTCGGTGTAACCTTCTTTTCTGAGTTTTTCGAGAGTTTCGACGAGTGTGGTTTCGTAGTGTTGCATGGTCATGGTAGTTAGTCTTATTAGCTAACGGGGATTCAGTAAGAAAGTGCTAAAAAGAAAAATCACAGTTTTTTGCCACTAAGGCGCTAAGGCGCAAAGATTGAAATAGAAGAGTTTCGGTTGTGCTGCTTCTCCAGAAGCTGCACTTTCAATATTATTTTGCTGCTTCAGGAGAAAATTTCCCGCAGATTAGCATAGAAAAAGACAGTAGAGTAGAGTCGTCAGGGAAGAGAATCCCTGACGTACCCCCTCTTCAATCCGTACGTGCGGTTTTCCCGCAT
>NZ_JBKBKZ010000047.1:0-14379 GCF_046296635.1 Algoriphagus sp.
ATTTTCCTCCCCTCCCCATAATAACTTGAAATCCGGTGGCCGAGCGAAGTCGAGGCCATTTTGACCTACTGGTAAAGTAGCGGAAAATCATATTCTATTAAATCAATTAATTAAGGTGAACTGCTCCTTTTTTAGACTTCAGATTTTATAACTTCAGCCTTTTTCAATGCTTCCAGTCGTAACCATCTATTTGCTCCAAGCAAGCCTTGAGTAAGGCAATGGTGTCAAAAATATCTTTTTTATGTGCCATTTCGATGACTTGATGAAGATGCCGAGTGGGAATAGAAATTGCCCCAGCAATCGCACCTTGCTTTCCCATTCGTTGCACACCTGCCGTATCTGTACCTCCAGCTGTCAGAATCTCCGGTTGCCAAGATATCGCTTCTTTGGCGGCGGTTTGCTTCATGAACTCCACCATTCGGTAATCACAAATGGTCATAGCATCCATGATTTTGATAGCTGTTCCTTTGCCAAGTTCTGTAATTTTTTCATGTGCAGCTGCTCCTGGAACATCAAAGGCGATAGTCGTATCCAAAGCAATTCCAAAGTCAGGGTTGATGCTGTGAGCGGCCACATTTGCACCTCGAATCCCCACTTCCTCCTGCACCGTAAATGTCGCATACACGTCGTAGGCGGGATTTTCCAGTTGCTTCAGGGTCTCGATTAGGATAAATACTGCAACACGGTTGTCTATGGATTTACAATTGACGCAATCTCCCATTTCGATAAGTTCGCGGTCACGTGTGACAGGATCACCGATGGAAATATACTTTTCGACCTCTTCTTTAGACATGCCCAAATCAATGAAAAAATCGGTGGTTTTAGGGAGTTTTGCTCGCTCTTCTACAGACATCACATGGATTGGTTTACTACCCATCACGCCCACCAAGTCCTTTTTTCCATGTACAATCACTCGCTGCGCAGTTAAGGTTTTAGGGTCAAATCCACCAAGCGTATGGAATCTCAAAAATCCCTGATCATCAATGTGGGTTACCATAAATCCGATCTCATCCAGGTGAGCAGCCACCATCACAGACTTTCCGTCCGGGTTTCTCATACCTCTTTTGATAGCGATGACACTTCCCATATTGTCAGTTTTCACCTCATCGACGAGGGGAGTAACCAGTTCGATCACCAGATCTCTGACACGCTTTTCAAAGCCAGGCGCTCCGGCGATTTCACATATTTGCTTCAGTAAGGGTACGTTTATTTCCATTGTAGATTAAAATCAATTTTACCTCAAATTAAACTTTTTGACTGCATTCATCGCCTCCAAAAATGTAAAAAGGCGCAAAGATTGATCGATGCGCCATTTAACTTAATATATTTTTCGAGCATTTGAAGGGACATTATCCTCCTAATAAGCCCGAACGGTCTTTCCTTCCATATAATTCACGAAAGCCCGATTTACGACTCTTGTCCCACCCGTTGTTGGATAGTCTCCGGTGAAATACCAGTCACCAATATGTTTTGGAATACACTTATGGAGATTATCTACAGTCTGAAAAATCACTTTCACTTCAGCATTGATTTCAGCAGTGGTGACGATTTCTGCGATTTTATTTGAAATTTCTTCATCTGAAAAAGAGCTATAAACATCTTTTACATAATTCTCGGATGCCAGCGGATTTTCTATACAAGAATCATAAATTCGATCCAACTGATTCTCCGTTTTTCTATCTCTCAATAATTCAATAGCTGCCCGGAACGCAATGAACTCCTTCATTCTCGACATATCAATTCCATAGCAATCCGGAAAGCGGATTTGAGGGGCAGAAGACACGATTATAATTCGCTTTGGGTTCAACTTATCCAATGTAGTTAGGATACTTTTCTCCAAAGTAGTACCACGGACTATGCTATCATCGATCACGACTAAAGTGTCGATTCCCGGCTTGATCACCTCATAGGTGGTGTCATAGACATTGGCCACCATGGCATCCCTATCTGTGTCATTGGTGATGAAGGTTCGAAGTTTTACGTCCTTGCTAACTAGTTTTTCCACCCGAGGACGGAAATTGAGCAAATCATCCAGATCACCTACATGAGGTTTCCCCTCCAAAAACACCTCTCTTCTTTTCGCACTGAGGTAATCTTCCAATCCCTCGATCATTCCCAAGAAAGCCGTTTCAGCTGTATTAGGAATGTAAGAGAAAACAGTATTTTTCAAATCAAAATCAATCGCCTTCAGGATCTGAGGGATTAGAGCTTTCCCGAGATTTTTACGCTCGTGATAAATATCCGGATCTGTACCTCTGGAAAAATAAATCCGCTCAAATGAACAGGATTTTTTCTCTCTGGCAGGCATAATCTGAGATTCAGTATAAGAGCCATCCTTATTAATCACAATCGCATGACCAGGCTGGATTTCTTTTATTTCCTTGAAATCAATATTAAAAGCAGATTTGATTGCAGGCTTTTCTGAAGCAACTACCACGATTTCATCATCGGCATAGTAAAAAGCCGGCCGAATCCCCGATGGATCCCTCACTACAAAGGAAGATCCGTTGCCGATCATCCCTGCCATGGCATATCCTCCGTCAAAATCACGACAGGATCGCTTCAGGATACGAATCACATCCAATTCATTTTCTATCAACTGGGTGATCTGCTCATTACTGTACTGGTGCTTGTATTTGTCAAAGATCCGCTGATTCTCCTCATCCAAAAAGTGTCCTACTTTTTCCATTACAGTGACAGTATCTGTTTTTTCCTTGGGATGTTGGCCTAGCTGCACGAGTTTGTCAAAAAGTTCCTCGTTGTTGGTCATGTTGAAGTTGCCGGCCATGACGAGGTTTCGGCTTCTCCAGTTGTTTTGTTTCAAAAATGGGTGACAGGTCTCGATGCTGTTTTCTCCGTGTGTACCATAGCGAAGGTGACCCAACCAAACTTCACCGGTAAATGCTACATTTTTTTTAAGCCAATCGGCATCTTCAAGGACTTTTTTGCCTCCGATTTTTTTTGCCTTTTTGTACTTCGCATTGATCTTATCGAAGATAAAATTGACTGCTGAAGCTTCTATCGACCGATATCTGCTGATATATCTTTGGCCAGGCTTGGTATCAATTTTCACATTGGCCACACCTGCACCATCCTGCCCTCGATTGATCTGTTTTTGCATCAGCACGTACATGCGCTTAGCAGCAAAAGCATTGGTTCCGTACTTATCAATGTAATATTGAGGATGCTTACGGAGCCGAATCATGGCAATTCCGCATTCATGTTTGATGGCGTCACTCATGGAGAAAGGCGAAGGTTCTTTGGAAGTTCAAAGGTAAGTGTTTTCAAAGGAACTTTCTCCGATTAAAAGTTCTTCGCTAAAGAATAAAATTTGGTATCCCTCTAGTCACCTAATCATTTGCACCCAAATAAACTAATGGAAGTCAAATGGTTGGAAGAATCCTCAACCCCTCATCACGGCGGATAAGCTGCCACCGATGAAAGATATGTGATTTTTTCTTTTTGATCTTTGAAGAATTTATAGCGGAGCTTAAAAAAGCTTTCGCATTTTCAATCATTGCCCTTATAAGAGATCGGTTTGGCTTAAAGATTGAAGATTGCAAGGAGATTGATAACGCCCCTTCTCTAATTCTTTAGGAAAATTTGCAGTTTATAAAATGACAAAAGGTAGGGTGAGTTTTGAATCTGATGTTTATCAATAACACTGTCATTACTTTTTTATTAAATATGCATGAACGCAACTTTGCCAGTAGATTAAAATCAACAAGAAAAAAGTCTGAGGACGATTGATTTTGGATACTTCGGTCTCCGGTCTTCCATTCCTTACCTATAGAAAATTCGCCTACTGGCAGAATAGAATATATTCATATTATTAAATATGAATGTCCGAAATGACAACAATAGGCAAATTGAAGTAGTTGATATAAAGGTCAATGTTTGGTGGCTTAAGATCCGAAGGATCGTAACAATTCATAACCCTCGGTGAAGCCGGGGGTAAAGTAAATAAAATAAAAAAGGAGCCCTGAAGGGGTGACACGTTGAAATTTCACCCTTTCAGGGCTCAAAGGAAGGAAATTTTCAATGACTACCCTGCACTTCGTACAGGGTTCCACCTTGGCGGACAGGCATGAATGGTTTGGCTCCTTCGGAGCTATTTAAAAGGCCGATCTGAAATTTTGTAAAAATATCGACTTCATAAATCTTAATTTGCTTTCACCCTAGTGCCGGTGCAATTGCTGATATTCATATTATTAAATTCAATTTTCCTTACACAGCCTGATTGAAACTTAAATAATCCAGTGCTACCAAACTCCCCAAGTAGTGGAATTTATACTCAAAAATTTCAATTTTTACTTTTGGAATGGGGATTTAGACAAAAAATTGATTTGGCATAAACTTGGTAGATTTATTGTGTTAATTATCTAGGATTCTGAAATAATTCTTCTCAATCTGTTAACTAATTAAATCCATATTTCTCCAGACTATGAAATCGAGCATTTTTATATCCGCCATGTTGTTAGCATTTGCTGCTTTCGTTGGCCCTACCCTTGCTTCTGAAGTTTCAAACTCTATGGGATTGACGATACAGGAAGAGAAAGTCCAAATTAAACCTGATCAACTTCCCACGCCTGTGAAGCAAACCATTGCAGGCGATGATTCCTTGCTAGGGTTAACATTAGCAGAAGCATGGAAGGTGAAAAAAGTAGATCAAACCGTGTATTATCAGGTGGTTTTTGTAAATGGTCCAGTAGCGAAGCTTTGGAAAAGTTATAATGCCGAAGGCAAGGAAATAAAAGAGTAAGTTGCGAATTACCCTCAATTAAAAGCGTCGGACTTCAGTCTGGTGCTTTTTTTGTTTAAGTCAAAAAAAGAAAAAAAGATGGCTCATATACTATTGGTTGAAGACGATTTGACATACTCTAGAATTGTTAAGACATTTTTGGAGAAAAATTCTTTTGAAGTCACTACCACCACAAAAGTGAAAGAAGCTCAAACCATCCTAAATTCCGGGAAATTTGAACTCATCATCGCTGATTTCAGGCTGCCTGATGGCACCGGAATGGAACTTCTTCAGTGGGCGAAAGCAAACTTCCCTCAGTTGCAGGTGATCTTGATTACGCATTATTCAGATATCAGAATTGCTATCAAGGCGATGAAACTTGGTGCTTTTGAATACATCACTAAACCCATCAATCCCGATGAGTTGCTTGCTACTGTCAAAGAGTCATTAACCCAAAAAACTGAATCCAAAATAAGCGTTGATACCAAGGAATCTTCCATAGTCACCAAATCAAAATCTCCCACTCCGTACGTCATAGGTGAATCTCAGGAAGCCCAGAAACTGGAGAAACATATCCAACTGGTAGCTCCCACGGATCTGAGTGTGTTGGTTTTAGGAGAAACCGGGACGGGAAAAGAATTGATTTCAAAGCGCATTCATGAATTCTCAAATCGAAAATCCGGACCATTTGTGGCAATTGACTGTGGGGCATTACCAAAAGAGCTGGCAGGAAGTGAGCTTTTTGGTCACGTCAAAGGTGCATTTACCGGTGCTTTAGACAACAAAACCGGTCATTTTGAATCTGCAAATAGTGGTACTATCTTTTTGGATGAGGTAGGTAATCTAAGCTACGAGGTTCAGATTCAATTGCTACGTGCAATTCAAGAACGAAAAATCCGAAAAATCGGAGGTAATAAAGAAATTGATATTGATGTAAGAATCATTGCCGCAACAAATGAAAATCTGATTTCACAATCAGGTGAAGGTGTATTCAGAGAAGATTTGTATCACAGACTGAATGAATTCACTCTTCATGCATCACCACTTCGCGATAGAAAAGCTGATTTGGAATTTTTCGTTGGTGAGTTTTTAAGTGAGAGCAATGAACGACTCAATAAATCAATTACAAGCCTCAGCCCGGAAGTCTGGGATATTTTTTACAACTATGATTGGCCTGGAAATCTTCGCGAACTCCGAAACATCATCAAGCGAGCAGTTCTACTTTCATCAGATAATAAAATCGAAAGGGAGGCACTACCTCTGGAATTATATGAGACCCCATCGATAGCAGAGAAGGCTGATCTTACTTCAACCTCCTCACAAGTTAAGGTAGCAAGTAACTCAAATGTAAATGCATCTGTAGACTACAAGTCGCAATGGAAAGAACAGGAGAAAGATCTTATCCAAAAAGTTCTTCACGACACTCGATTTAATAAATCCAAAACCGCTCGAATACTAAATATGGACCGGAAAACCTTGTACAGCAAAATTGAAAAATACGGTCTTGAATAAATCAGGCTAATTCTGCGACTTTATCTTTGAGTGCAGCCAAGGTTTGTTTAGTCTCACCATCCAACTGGTTAAGCATTTCCTGCATTCCATGTTGGTTGTTTAATTTTAGATTATTCTCGATTTTTCGGGCAATTGGAGCTGCTTTACACTTTATCTGTCCCAACCTGCTGCCTAATTGATGGCAAACCTCCAATATTTCCGACCATCGATCATTTAACCTGGCACGGATGATTTTCTGAAGATCTGATTCTGTATCCCGAATCAAGTCTCTCACTATATCAGCAAGCAACTCCTGATCTCCCATGCAAAATCTATCCAAATCCGAAAGGCTGAATAGTTCATTTGTAGGTCCTGAATGCTCAATTTTATTAATTTTTGATTCGACACGATCTGGAAAAAAATTTCCTAAAACCGAAATTAGTTTTTCCTCCTGAAATGGTTTTAGGATCAATTCATCAAAGCCTTCATTCAGAAGCTTTTCCTTTTCCTCCACAAATACATTCGCAGTCATAGCAAGGAGAGGGAGTTTCCTAAAGTCAGGAAAATTTCTAATTGACTTGGCAACATCGAAGCCCGAAAACTCAGGCATTTGAATATCGATCATTGCTAGGTCAAGAGCTACCGGTTCAAACTCATCCCTGAAAAATTTACCTCCGGGATATGAAGTCACTTCCGCCCCGAAATAAGTTAGAACAGTTTCCAAATATTTCAATCCAACACGATCATCATCTATCACTAGAATACGCAGACCTGCTAAATCAATAGATTTCTCCGATTCTGGCTGTTCCTCAACAATCTGAGCAGGACACAATTGCATGGGAATCACCATGCTCATGGAAGTGCCCAATCCAGGGGTACTTTCGGCAGTAAGGTTACCATTCATTAATTCAATCAATCGTTGCACGATTGCCAGGCCAAGTCCTGTTCCCCCAAATTTTCTGGAAATTGATGTGTCTGCCTGATCAAATTCTTGGAATACCTTTATTAATTCTTCAGGGTTCATTCCAATCCCTGAATCACTGATCGAGATATTAAGTTGACCATCAGCCCACTTCACAACCACAGCTACTTTTCCCTCCTGAGTGAATTTGAAAGCGTTACTCAAAAGGTTATTCATTACCTGTTTGATTCGTAATTCGTCACCAACAAGCCATTGATCTTCAGGAAGATCCAAATGCCACAAAAATTCGAGCTTTTTTTCTTTAGCTGTGAGCTCAAAAAAACTTTGAATCGCTCCGAATAACCTCATCGGATCAAATGGCTCATTTTCCAATTTCAACTTACCCGCCTCCAGTTTGGAGAAATCAAGGATATCATTGACAATTTCCATCAAAGTATCTGAGGCAAAACCGATCATTTTCAGGTGCGTCTGCTGATTTGTTTCCAATTTGGACTTTTCCAAAATGGCTCGATAACCTTGAATGACATGGAGGGGATTTCTGATTTCATGACTCATATTTGCCAAAAACTCCTGCTTCGATTTGGCGAGTTGATCAGACTTTTTCCGTGAAATTTCAAGGTCTTCCTGATAGGTTTTATTGAGGTTGATTTCTTTGAGGATAGAGTACACAAGGAAGGCAGTCCCGACTACAGCGATAATGACTACTATAATCAGGAAGTAAGTAACGTCAAACACCAGTCCCGAAGCTTGTTGGCTTTGT
This sequence comes from Algoriphagus sp., assembly GCF_046296635.1. Lineage (GTDB taxonomy): Bacteria > Bacteroidota > Bacteroidia > Cytophagales > Cyclobacteriaceae > Algoriphagus. The sequence goes on from NZ_JBKBKZ010000047.1 coordinate 7,915, forward strand.
TCGTTTGAAGCTAAGATTGCCTTTGATTGCAGGTCTCCAAGTAGGGTTTGAATGGTGATGCCTATCTCATTTTGTTTTTGTGAAAGTGAAGTTTCCAAAAGCGCCAACTTCTGTCGTTGGAAACTTTCCTCCTGATAAATCTTAGTAATTACTCCACGCAGAGAATAAAGGACGCTATCGAGATTCTGATTCTGTGAATTTGCAGAAGGCTGAGAATTTTGATCCCGCAATCGTCTCAAATAGTTGATCAATTGATCCTCATCCCTGACAATTACCCCGGTTTTTTGTTCTTGCCGAATATTAGCCTGCTGCTGTAATTCGTTGTATATAAATTTTTTGGGATTTAGTTCACGAAGGGGACGGTTTTCCAAGTTTTGTGCGCGTCTTCGAATTCCAATTTCCACCGTATTGAGTGCTTCCTGAGAAAAATTTCGAGTAGCAAGGTTCTTTTTAACCTCATACAAATCAACGAAGCCATTAATAAGAATAGCAAGATTATTTCGAATAGTCTGAACACTTTGCCTCTCCAAAGTATCCGCGGCCAAATTCTCCAGTTTGTCAAGCTCAGTCTGTAGGTTGGCAATGGTTGCATCATTCACCCTACCATCTACACTCATACTATCTCCTCCGATCCTGGTGATTCTAAAAATCTCAGACTGAAGATTATTCAGTAATTCCAATTTTTGATTGGGCTGTGCCAGCTGTCGAACAGAATCCTCCAACTGATTGAGGGTAAAATAAGTCAAGCCTGCGACACTGACCAAGATAAACGTGGCCAGAAAAAAACCTGTGGCTACTTTTTTTCCTGTTGAAATCATTGAATTATAGGGCTTCTTCCAATTGAAGATAATTCTTTACACATTCAACAATTATTCCAAGCTGGTCAAAATCTTAATAATACATACCCTTGAGGCACATAAGTGGTGATTGTGGTTAAAGCAGAATGTGCAATTGTAACTCCAGGCCAAAGGTCGGAAGTCTTCAAATTCCTAGCAATGAGGGATTGTCCACATACATAAATATCAGCACCTGCTTCCTTGAGTGCTTCAAAAACTTTAAGATTTGGATTTTCAACTTCAAATCGCTTTTGGTAATTCTCATCATTCAAAAGAGTGAAAATTGCACCCCCATGAATGACTACTTTTACCTTTATTTTTTCCTTTGGAACTCCAGCCAAACCATGAAGATTGATCATCCGGGCTACATTGTCCACCCAGCGGGAAATTTGCTTATTGTCTTCGGCAGGAGAAGTCAAATCCACCAAAATCTTGTATTCAAGTGTCGGATCAGGTCGCTCGGTGGCATCAGCAATTTCATAAATGCCACCGTATCCTTTTACGATTGGAAAATGAGGAGTCTGAGCAAATGATGGCATAGCCAAAATCAGAAAAAAAGAAAGCAATAGGAAACGGAAGAGCATTTTCATATGATTATAATTGTTTTTAAGCGGTCATATGGAATCTCGCATCGATTATAATCATTCCTCTGTGTGTCGCTCAGAGTAATGCTCGATTTCATGTTTGAGTTATTTGCCGAAAAGTAAGGAAAATTCAGATTGCAAAAAGCCCACCAATAAAAAAAGCCCGACCGATTAGGTCAGGCTTTGTGCGCACGAGAAGATTCGAACTTCCACACCCGAAGGCACCACCCCCTCAAAGTGGCGTGTCTACCAATTTCACCACGTGCGCGGTTAGGGTCTGCAAAAGTAGAAATCCAAGCCAATTGAAACAAACGAGTTTCAGGGATTTCTTTACTTTTTTTAAGTTTTATCCAAAAACCTTCTTTTCTGCAGATTGAAGCGTATTATAAAGCAATGCTGCAATAGTCATCGGCCCTACTCCACCTGGAACTGGTGTAATCGCGGAAGCTTTTTCAGACACTTCGTCAAACTTCACATCTCCGATAAGGCGGAATCCTGACTTCTTGCTGGCATCTTCAATTCTGTGAATGCCCACGTCGATCACCACAGCACCGGGCTTTACCATATCTGCGGTTACAAACTCAGGCTTTCCAATCGCTACAATCAAAATATCTGCGCTGCGGCAGATTTCAGGAAGATTTTGTGTTTTGCTGTGCGTCAAAGTTACTGTGGCATTTCCAGGATAGCCATTTCTTGCCATGAGAATACTCATTGGGCTACCAACGATATGACTTCTACCGATAACAACGCAGTGTTTTCCAGCTGTTTCGATCTTATATCGCTTGAGCAATTCTACTATTCCGTAAGGTGTCGCTGCAACGTAGGCAGGCCAGTTCAAAGTCATCCGACCCACGTTGGCGGGAGTGAATCCGTCGACGTCCTTTTCAGGTTTGATTTTGTTGGTGACTTTGTCTACGGAGATGTGCTTGGGCAGCGGAAGTTGAACGATCAACCCATCGATATCCGGATTGTTGTTGATATCTTCTACTACTTTGAGGAGTTCTTCTTCAGTTACGTCGGCTTCTAATCTTACAAGCGTGGATTTGAAACCCACTTCTTCACAGGCTTTAACTTTTGCTCCAACATAGGTTTGGCTCGCCCCATCGCTTCCAACCAAAACCGCAGCCAAATGAGGAGACTTCCCTCCTTCAGCTTTTATTTCCGCAACACGGATAGCGATTTCTGACTTGATTTCTTGGGCGGTTTGTTTACCATCAATTAATATCATCTCTTGGTATTTACGAATTACGATTTACGATTTACGGCCTTAAATTATCACCGAATGCCTCTAGAAGTTTTCAGGCTTGCTACGACAATTGCCGAAATTCCATCCGTCTTTTTGTTTAATATATTGTAATCTAGGCTTTAGGGAAATTTACGATTTATGAATTATGAATTACGGCGCTTTAGAAAGTTCAGATGCCTTTGGATGTTTTGATGCTGGAAACCACAATTGCTAGGATTTCGTCAGCTTCTTTGATTAATCTCGTGAATTCAGGAATTAAGCTTTCATCACTTTGAACTTCCAAAATGAACTCCAGAAAAAACTGACTCTCATCTGCTTCTTCCTCAACGATTTTCAATTTATTAATGAAGTCTGCAGTTGATTTTGCCCTACATGCCGCTCGATAATTTGCTGCAACTGAGGTAGAGGAACGGATAAGCTGGCCAACTACACTATTAAATTCTCTGGTATGAGGAATTTTCTGGCACAATTTCCAAACATCGATTGCAAACTTCTTAGTTCTCCGCTGCATTTGAAATTTATCCATGCTCCAGTCAATTAATAGTTTCTATTCGAAATTCTCAACCATTCAAAGCTAACATTTCTACTGGTCAACTTAAAAACCAAACTTCAACCACTCCTTCTTTTCCCACCAAAAAGGATTGAAAATGAAAAAAATGATTGAAGTTCTCGACGAGTTCGTAAATCGTATATCTTAAATCGTAAATCTCTTAGTCCAACTTCAACACCGCCATAAACGCCTCCTGAGGGATCTCGACATTGCCGACTTGTCTCATTCGCTTCTTACCCTTTTTCTGCTTTTCCAAAAGTTTACGCTTACGCGAAATATCACCACCGTAGCACTTTGCCAATACGTTTTTACGCATCGCTTTTACAGTTTCTCTGGCAATGATCTTTTGTCCAATAGCTGCCTGAATCGCGATTTCAAACATCTGACGTGGTACCAGTTCTTTTAGCTTTTCGCAAAGTCTTCTTCCCCAATCATAAGCTTTATCCCGATGCACAATCGCAGAAAGCGCATCTACGGGCTCACCATTGAGCATCACATCCAATCGAACCATCTGTGATACCTGATATCCAATCAATTCATAATCCAGAGAAGCATAGCCTCTGGAAATAGTCTTCAGTTTGTCAAAAAAGTCAAACACGATTTCTGCCAGCGGCATATCAAATGTCAGTTCCACTCGCTCAGCGGTAAGATAGACCTGGTTTTTGATCTGACCCCGCTTATCCATGCAAAGTGTGATTACCGCGCCAACATATTCTGCAGAAGTAATGATGGATGCCTTGACATAGGGCTCCTCGATGTGCTTCATCCGGGTAGGATCCGGCATGTCCGATGGTGCGTTGATTAATTGAATGGTGTCATCGGTCATCAGCGCTTTGAACTGAACCGAAGGCACAGTGGTGATCACTGTCATGTCAAATTCCCGCTCCAACCGCTCCTGAATGATCTCCATGTGCAGCATTCCCAGGAATCCACATCGGAATCCAAAACCCAATGCCATGGAAGTTTCGGGTTCCCATACCAACGATGCATCATTCAGCTGAAGCTTCTCCATCGAGTAGCGAAGCTCTTCATAATCAGTGGTCTCTACAGGATAAATTCCCGCAAAAACCATTGGCTTTACATTTTCAAAACCATGAATTGCAGCATCACAAGGGCGCTTCACATGCGTTATTGTATCCCCTACTTTGATTTCTTTAGCTACTTTAACACCGGAGATAAGATACCCGACATTGCCTGCCGCCATGGTTTTCTGGGGGATCTGGTTGAGACCCAAAATTCCAATTTCGTCTGCTTCGTATTCTCTGCCCGTATTGACAAATTTGATCTTATCACCTTTGTTTATTGTGCCGTTGAAAATCCGGAAAATGACTTCAACTCCACGAAACGAATTATAAACAGAGTCAAATATCATCGCCTGAAGTGGAGCTTCGGGATCTCCTTTTGGTGCTGGGATTTTTGTAACCACAGCTTTGAGGATATCCTCTATTCCTAATCCAGCCTTACCGGATGCCAAAATTATATCCTCACGCTTGCAACCCAACAAGTCAATTACTTCATCAGCGACTACTTCCGGATCTGCACCTGGCAAATCAATCTTGTTCAAAACCGGGATAATTTCCAGGTCATGATTCAGTGCCAGATATAGGTTTGAAATCGTCTGAGCCTCCACGCCCTGGGAGGCATCCACGATCAGTAATGCGCCTTCGCAGGCTGCAATTGACCTGGAAACCTCATAGGAAAAATCAACGTGTCCGGGAGTGTCGATCAGGTTGAGGGTGTACTCTTCTCCCTCAAAGGTGTATTTCATCTGTATCGCATGAGATTTGATCGTGATGCCTCGCTCACGTTCCAAATCCATATTATCCAACAACTGTTCTTGCATATCCCGGTCTGCAACTGTATCGGTAGTTTGCAATAACCTATCTGCCAATGTACTCTTCCCATGATCGATATGGGCGATGATACAGAAATTTCTAATGTTTTTCATAGCTCTTCGTGCCGCAAAAGTAGGAAAAAAGAAGGATGATTAGCTTATCCATTCCAGTGTTTACTTGAAATACACTTTGTTGGAATGATTTGTTAGAAAAAGGGAATATGAGATAGGCTATAAGCGAAATACGGTGGAAATACTTTTTACTTCCCAAAAGAAATACGCCTGCGGCAAAATAATTTTAAGGGAAATATAATGGAAATACTTTTTGCTTCGCAAAGGGAAATACGCCTGCAGCGAAATAAGGAGACCTAGATGGATTTAGGTTTGCTTTTTCGCGTAGCCTATTTCGCCGAGCGCAGCGAGGTATATTTCAACAGTATTTCTACAGTATTTCGCAAAGCATAGCCTATTTCCATTGTATTTCGAAAAGCGTAGTAGAGCCTATTTCACCGAGCGCAGCGAGGTATATTTCAATTGTATTTCCATGATATTTCAACAGTTTTTCTACTGTATTTCCATTGTTTTCTACCTTTACCTCGCAAAAAACAAATCCCATGCAATCCATCGCTGAAAAGAAAAAGTCCCAAAACATCGGAGAATACCTGATCTACATGTACCAAATGGAGGATTTGATCCGATCCTATCAGGGAAACATGGAAGAGATCAAGCAATATGTGATTTCTCACTATCCTGTTTCTGAGGAAGAAAAAGCTAAAATTACAGCCTGGTTTGAGGGACTTTTGGAGCGAATGAAAAGTCAGAAAATCATGGAAAAAGGTCATCTGAAAGAACTCTTTGACCTTGTCGAAAATCTAGCAAACCTCCACTGGAATCTGCTCAAAACGGACAAAACCTACTTTGAAACTTACAATAAGGCCAAGCCTTTTATACTGGATGCAATCCTTGCCGCTGATGGCGAAAACCCAGGAAATGAAATTCAGATTTGTATCAATGGAATTTATGGCCTTTTACTTTGCAGGCTTTTAGGTAAAAAAGTAGAAGATCAGCAAATCAAAGCTGCAGAGGCTTTTGGAGAAGTGCTCAGCTTACTGAATTTCAATAACCAGCAACGGATTTTTATGTCACCGAATTGAGGAGTTAGGAGGTTGGGAAGTCTGGAGGCTTGGAAGATGGAAGTTGGAATTTGTGTTTAAAATTAAAATTCGCACTAATCTGAGTAATCTGTGAGAACTTATTTTTTGTACTCAGATGCTTTTGAAAATTAAATCTGTGCTAATCTGAGTAATCTGTGAGAAACTTTTTTTTAGCTCACAGATGTCAGTAGAGTAGAGTCGTCAGGGAAGAGAATCCCTGACGTACCCCCTCTTCAATCCGTACGTGCGGTTTTCCCGCAT
>NZ_JBKBKZ010000048.1:0-13110 GCF_046296635.1 Algoriphagus sp.
ACCTGATATATCCCATAGGAATAGTAGGTCTATTTATAAAAATATTAAAGGGGTTTTTAGACAGTCTGACGGTTTGCGGCTTTGCGAAGGCGGGGCTTTTACGCACTACCGTTCATTTGAAAACCACACTTCAATTATACGAAAAAACTGTCAACCGAAGCACTGCACCCCCGCTTTTGCAAAACCGCTGTTAGCAGCTGGGCTTCCTGTTCTTCGTCTGTTTTGTTGTTAGTTGTCCGCACGTTTGTAATGAAGTTGAGTTAGTCCGGTGTCAAATGTTTTTACATTTACAAGTTTTAGTTTTTGTTCAGGTCTGCCGTCTTTAAAAAGTCTTGTCCCGTTACCAACCAATATTGGAATTACCGAAATTATTATCTCGTCCAACAAGTCATTTTTTAAAAGTTCGTTTACTATCTCTGCTCCACCGTCACAGAAAATGTTTTTTCCGTTCTCGCTTTTTAATTTTATCACTAAGTCGGTCAAGTCGCCTGTGTAAAAAACCGTTTTGCCGATTGTTGGTTTTGCAGTCCTGGTGATGATGTAAGCGTTTTTGTCAGCGTGCGGAAATTCACCAACTTGTTTCATTACCCAATCATAAGTTTTTCGTCCGAGTATTACGGTGTCAACGGTTGAAACAAAGTCTGAGTAACCGTAATCTTCTCCTTCTTTCTCTACTATTGAAAGAAAACTCAAGTCGTCATTTGGTTTGGCGATGTAGCCGTCTAAACTCATTGCGATGTAAAGAATTACTTGTCTGTTATTACTCATCTATTTTTCAAAAAAAAATTAATCGTTAGTTGTAATGCTGTCGGATAATTGTCAGTCCGTTAACAAAGTCCTTTTAGACGCTGAATTACTGTCCCCCCGACACCAAGCCAAAATAAAAAGAACAACTCTAAAATACTACGCCAAAGTCTGCCGAAAAGTTGAACACGGGGACAGTCATTCAACGTCTTTTTGTTACTCCGTCAATGTGCTCGCAGTCGTCCGATAGCCTTGCTGCTAACGGTTCTGCGCTTGGCGTTCGTGCGGGATTTAGGAGGACAAAACTGTCAACCTACCACAAAACTCCAATTGAAAAACTGAACTTGAATTTAACCACTGAACCCCGCATGACGCCAAACGCATGTTAGGGCATCGTGCTTCTTCTTCGTCTGCTCGGTTTTCTGTCGGTTTTGTCGAGCGTTGGGACAGACACACTCTTTGCCAAGCTTTGGTCTGTGCGTTGGCTTGTGCGGCTTGGCAATGTGTGTGGCTGTTGGGCTGGCTACTCATTTTTCTTCCTTTGTCATTATTTATAATTGTCCTCCAACTCCTTTAAACTTCTCTACAAACGAAACTAACTTTTGAAATACACTTTGTTTTTTTGTCAAATATTGAGGATTTAAAGGACTCATTTTTGGTAAAAGTGCATTCAGTTCAGTTCCGTTTTCACTTGCATATTCTCGCTTCAAGGAATTTGTTATGTAACGCTTCGCTGCTTCTTCATTTAGATTTTCTTCTGTGATTAATTCCAGTGCTTCCGCTTTCTGTTTGTTTTGAGCAAACACAAAAAATGAATCTATCACATTCGCTTTGTCTTGAAGTGTGTCAAGGTCGGTCTCATTGATAAAGTCAACTACCAAACTTTCTTTTGCTCTATTTCCAACACTTGCACGGATTACTCTGCGTATTTCAGTAATTAAAGTGTCTTTGTCTTTGGTTTTCTTGTTATGCTCAAAAATCAATTCAAGAATGTAGTCAAGGTTAATTTCTTGCGATTTCAGCAAGTCAACTTCAAATACAACATCGTCCCAGTCAATTGTAGATTCTTCTGATTCTTTACCGCTTTTCTCACGTCTTAACCAGTCACGAATATCATTGTAAGTTGAACGGTAATCTTGAACTGTCCTTTCTTTGAGCAATTCGATATTTTGCATTGCTGCAACGTCCTCATCTGTTACAAAATGTGCTTTTTTAAATTCTTCAACTGCTTCTGGATTATTGATGTCAATTGCTTGAAGTGCTTTGAGATGATTAAACTCATCGTAGTTCTGGAGTATGTTTTCTACTCTTAAATATTCTCCGAATAGTTTTGCAAATTCCTTTTTGTCTTTCTCTTTTATGATTTCGTCAGGGTTAGGGAATTTCTCATTTAACTCTTTTACTACTTCAACATAACCTCTACGTGCTTCACCTGTAACAATGTCCGTAAAGCCTTCCAAATATTCTTTGTAGCTCTTTTCAAGAACCACATTTTTGGTATTGCTGTCTCCGAAAAGCGTAATTGCATCAATGGTTGCTTTTTCTAAATCACGGAATGTTACAATGTTTCCAAAAGTCTTTGTTGCATCATAAATTCTGTTTGTTCTTGAAAAGGCTTGAATTAAGCCGTGATAACGCAAATTCTTGTCAACAAATAATGTGTTGAGTGTTGGAGCATCAAAACCAGTTAAGAACATTCCGACTACAATAATTAAGTCAATCTCTTTGTTCTTTACACGTTTGGCAAGGTCACGGTAATAATTTTGAAACTCATTACTGTCAACGCTATAACTTGTTCTGAACATGGCGTTGTAATCATTGATAGCTTTGGTTAAAAATTCTTTGGCTGTAACATCCATTGCAGAAGGCTCAAAAGTTTCGTCAACTATTTCACCAATTGCACTCTGTTCTTCGTTTGCTGCAAAAGAAAAGATTGTTGCAATTTTTAAAGGCTTGTCGCTGTTTTTTTGAAGGCTGTTTAATTCTTCATAATAACATTTGGCTGCATCAACACTGCTTACGGCAAACATGGCATTAAAGCCCTTGTTGCTTCCTTGATTTCTGTGGGTTTTTATTCTGAAATTCTGTAAAATATATTGAGATATTTCACTAATACGAGCAGGGTGCAGCAATGCTTTTCTGTTTTCTGCTGCACTTAACTTTTTCTCGTCTTGTTCGGTTTCTATTTTCTTAAACTGAGGTCGAACATCATTGTAATCAACCTTGAATTTCAGTACTTTTTCATCTCGAATGGCATCCGTAATTACGTATGAGTGCAATTCACGACCGAAAACACTTGCCGTAGTTTCAGCACCTAAAGCATTTTGAACGAATATTGGTGTTCCTGTAAATCCAAACTGATAGAACTTTTTAAACTTCTTATTTAGGTTCTTTTGTGCTTCACCAAACTGAGAACGGTGGCATTCGTCAAAGATGAAAACAACTTGCTTTTGATAAATAGCTAAATCACCCTCAGTCTTCATGAGGTTGTTTAGTTTTTGTATTGTAGTTACAATTATCTTGTTGTCGTCCTTTTCAATATTCCGCTTTAAACCTGCTGTACTATCAGAACCATTCACACTGTCGGGAGAAAACCGCTGATATTCTTTCATGGTCTGAAAGTCCAAGTCTTTACGGTCAACTACAAAAAATACTTTGTCTATAAAATCCAATTGCGTTGCTAAACGTGCCGCTTTAAAACTGGTAAGCGTTTTACCCGAACCTGTTGTGTGCCAAATGTAGCCGCCACTGTCGGGTTTCGACCAATTTTTGGCTTGGTAGGAACTTTCAATTTTCCACAACATTCTTTCGGTGGCTGCAATTTGATAAGGTCGCATAATTAAAAGTGTATCGCTTGTATCAAAAACCGAATAGGTTAGTAACACATTTAACAATACTCTTTTCTCAAAAAATGTTGTCGTAAAATCTTTCAGGTCTTTAATCAGCGTATTGTCAGCTTTTGCCCAATTCATGGTAAAATCAAAGCTATTCTTATCACGCTTTATAGTGTTAGCAAAGTAACGGGTATCAGTACCATTGGATATAACAAAAACCTGTACGTATCTAAAGAGGGAGTTATTACTGTTATAGCTTTCTTTTGAATATCTGTGAACTTGGTTAAACGCTTCACGGATAGCAACTCCTCGTTTTTTTAATTCAACCTGAACCAATGGCAAACCATTTACTAAAATGGTGACATCATAGCGATTAGCATGAGAGCCCTTCTGTTCAAATTGCGAAATTACCTGTACTTTATTTCGGGTGATATTCTTTTTGTCTAATAAGTAGATGTTTTGAATATGACCATCATCAAAAACGAAATCATAGATATAGTTGTCGTGGATTTTTCTTGTTTTCTCAACAAGGTTATCGCTTGGCTTGTCCAAATATTCTTTCACAAAACGAGACCATTCTCCATCCGAAAATTCCATATTGTTAAGCGATTGTATTTGCATTCTTACATTCGCCAACATCGCTTCTTGCGTAGTTAAGATTGTTGGATTTTCATAACCTTGGTTGACTAGGTCTTGAATAAATTCCTTTTCCAGTGCTGCCTCTGTTTGATAAACAGCAGGTGCTTCATTCACCTCAAAATGCTTGGTGAATTTATCCAACACGATGAAGTTGTTAGATTCTGCTATGGTTTTATACTGTGACATTCTCTTCGGTTGTGCTTGTGTTAATAGTTGGCTTGAAGCCGTACATTCTTTTTATTTCATTAACGAGAAAGCCTAATACCCTTTTGTCATTTTCTTCAACAATTGCAATTTCATCACCATGATGTTTTGAATGACTTGATAGGTTTATTATTCTTCTGTAATATGCTTCTCTTGACTCTTGAGGCAAAAGTTCTTCCCATTTATTGTATCCAAGAAATGTGGAAGTCTTTTCTAGTATGTTGCGTAGAAAATTAAAATGAAACTTTTTTATCTCACCTGTTGGCTGTATTGCCTTCTCCAATTCTGCCAATAGAAATAAGTGATAAGAAAAAGGGGAATCATTTTCTAATTCATTAACTGAAAAAGTTCCATCATTCAGCTTTTCTAAAATCCATTTCTTAGTCCTTCTAACTCTATTAAATTCATTGAAAAGCACATTGTAAAAAAGTGGATTGTGCGTTGTGATTATGAATTTCAAGTCCGAAGTGCTTGACTTTATTAACTCTGAAATATTCACAGCTAATTCAATTAAATGGGTGTCATCTAAGGAGCTAACAGGGTCATCAATAAAAATATATTCTAGCTTATCATATTGGTCGGTTTCACGATTTTCTTTTTCCGCAATGTTTAAAACACTTACAACTTGTTCCATTAAACTGAAAAAGACACTCCAAATAAAACAGCTTTCTTCTCCTTTAGAAATTTTCACAAATTCAGTATCACCCTCATTACCTCGTTCAAATGAAAATCGAACCTCTGTAAATTCTTCATTGAATTGCGGGGTTAATTTGTCATTAGTTAATAGCTGAAAATTCTCAACAATATTTCTGTCTTGACCTTGTTCTCTGAGTACCCAATTTGTAAAACTGTTGGGTTGTATTTTTAGCTTTCTATCAGAGTCAGCCTCCAAATCATTATCCCAAAAGAATAAGTCTTCTGTAAAAGCATTATAGTAAAGTATTTTAATCCCTGAATCTTCTTCTTGTTCTGCTTCAATTTCTTTTGGGGCTATCAACTGCTTAAATTCTCGTGATAAACGAGTTTTACCTGAGCCATTAAAAGCATAGATTAGCTGTACTTTTTTATCAGCCTCTCTAAGTTTTTCAGATATTTGTATTAACGACTGTCCCATGTTATGATTCTAAATTATTCTTAGGAAAGGTTAGTAATAAATCACGATAGTACTCGTATTGCTTTTTCCTTAACTCAATCTCTTTCGGCAGACCTTCGCTGATTGAAGTGGTGAGGATGTCAAATTTGTCAAGTATGGTAACAATACGTTCCTGTTCTTCTGGTGAAGGAACTGGGATTAGAACCTTTTCCAAACCTCTGGCATTAATGGCGGATATTTTTCCCGATGAAATATGTTTTTTTATTTGGTCGTGAAATTGTTTAGTACGTGTAAAGTATGCTACATATTTTGAGTTTAATGGGCTTCTGAAAGAAAAGCAAGCATCGTGAATTACAACGCCCTCATCACCTAACCAAGCCGTACCTAATCCAATGTCCTCAATGGTTTCACCAGCAGCCACAATAACGACATCACTATTTTCAGCAATTCGTAGATTTTTTCTTTCCACCAATTCCTCACTCAGAAATGATTTGCTTTTGTTTGCCCAAGTGCCATAAAAAGTGTACATCTCTCCATAATGGATGCAGGGTACACCTTCTGAAAGCATATCATCTTTTACAAATCGTTTGCCTCTTTGAAATTCTCCAATTACGCCTAATGGTTCTCTCTGAATTTCTACCTCGGCAAATTCAAAAAACTGTTCTCTGTAAAAGATGTATTGTTTTTTACGAGCTGTAAGCTCCGCTGTAAGCTCCGCTGTAAGCTCCGCTGTAAGCTCCGTAAATTTATCTAGAATACGAACAATCTCTTTTTGGATTTCAAGCGGAGGGATTGGGATTTGCTTATTTGAGTAATTGCTTATCCATTGTCTTTTATGGTCACCATTAACCAATCCACTTGGTAAAGTATTTAGCCAATAATAAATATATTTTAATAATGCTTTCGATTCATCTTTTGAAGTTATCATCTTCATTGCGGATGATTTTGCTTTAAAATCAAAATCTACCCATTTGTTGGCAGTCGTAAAATCATCAAAAATTATTACTGGATTTTGTGAGGCTTTATAAATGCCTTCTTTTTCATCAGTATAACCAAGGATAAATGTTTTACCAGCAGTCAATACTGGAATAGTGTATTTATCATTATAATTATTTGACTTTACGAGGTATTTAGTTGGTTGTTCGTAATCAGCAAAATCACCTAAAACACCCCATTCAACATGAATGCCATCTAATAATTTATTTAAATAGCTCATGCCTCAATCTCTTTTATTATTGAATCAATATCAGCCCTAAGTGAATCTATCTTAGCAACAGTTTTGGAAACTTCTTCGTTTAGCTCATCTATATCGAATTTGTCCCGAGTATCCTTTGATTCTACATAGGAGCTAACAGAAAGATTATAATCGTTTTCTGCTATGAAAGAATTGTCAATTGTTTTTGCGACATGCTCAACGTCTTTTTTGTTGTCGAACATCTCCATAATCGTTTTGATATGGTCTTCAGTAAGTTCATTGTTATTAGTTACTTTTCTGAAGAAATCTTCTCCGCTTGCATCAATAAACTGAGTTTTGTTTTCAGTCTTATGCTTCGATAACACAAGTATTGAAACTGCTATTGGAGTTCCATAGAATAAGTTTGGAGCAAGAGAGATAATAGTTTCAACAAAATTATTTTCTACTAAATACTTCCTGATTTTCTGTTCAGCACCGCCACGGTAAAAGATACCAGGGAAACAAACAATTGCTGCTCTGCCTTTACTGGATAGAAAACTTAAAGCATGAAGCACAAAGGCAAAATCTGCTTTTGATTTTGGAGCCAAAACACCAGCAGGTGCAAAACGGTCATCATTAATCAGCGTTGGGTCATCGTCACCAATCCATTTTATAGAATAAGGAGGATTAGAAACGATGGCATCAAAAGGTTTTTCATCTCCATAATGTGGGTCAATAAGTGTATTGCCAAGGGCAATATTAAACTTGTCGTAATTGATGTTGTGCAAAAACATATTCATACGAGCAAGGTTATAAGTCGTGTGGTTCACTTCCTGCCCATAAAAACCTTCTTCAATAATATGATTGTCGAAATGCTTTTTTGCTTGTAACAACAAAGAACCTGAACCTGCCGCAGGGTCGTAAATCTTGTTTACCTTGTCTTGCTTGTGCATTGCCAATTGTGCAATGAGTTTTGAAACGTGTTGCGGTGTAAAAAACTCACCTCCTGATTTGCCTGCGTTGGCTGCATAATTGGAAATCAAAAACTCATAAGCATCACCAAAAAGGTCAATTTGATTGTCTTCAAAATGACCAAAATTCAGTTCTTCTACACCTTTCAAAACGGCAGCTAAACGCAAGTTTTTGCTTTCAACGGTATTTCCTAGTCGTGTACTTGTTGTGTCAAAGTCGGCAAACAATCCTTTAATGTCTGGTTCAGAAGGATAGCCGTTAGCGGAACTTTCTATAGCGTCAAAAATGGCTTTTAAGTCCGTATTCAAATTAGGGTTGGTATTGGCTGTTTTGGCAACATTCACAAAAAGTTGACTTGGATAAATGAAGTACCCTTTAGTTTTTATCGCATCGTCTTTTATTTCGGGTGTAATATCTTTATCAGGGTAGTTTCTATAGTTTACACTTTCATCACCACCTTCAATGTAATTGGTGAAGTTTTCACTAATGAAGCGATAGAACAGCGTACCTAAGACAAACTGTTTAAAGTCCCACCCATCCACTGAGCCACGTACATCGTTGGCTATTCTCCATATTTTAGCTTGCAATTCTGCTCTTTGTGCTGTGCTTGTCATTTCTTGTCTTTAATTAAGTCTTGAGGTTTAACTCCTAATATTTGGGCGATTTCAAAAAGCACTTCAAGTCTTGGCTGCTGTCTGTTTTGCACATAGCCATTGACCATGTTGTAACTTTTACCAAGTTGTTCAGCCAACCAAGTTTGTTTGATTCCTTTCTCTTCCAACACTTCTTTAATTCTGTTCATGTCATTTTGAAATCTGTCCGCAAAGATAAATTTAAAATCCTGTCTATCTCATTTTTCAATATACTTTTCGTTCGTTTCCTTGCTAGTCCGTCCGAGCGTGGGCAAAAAAATAGGCTCTTTTGGTTTTTTGCGTTTGGCTTGAGGGTCGGCAAAAACCAAATGTGCCTATTTGTGCGGTGGGTTTTTTAGCATGTGCCCTAACTTATTTATTCCCGCCATTTTTTGGCGGTAATTGGTCTCTATTGGATCGATTACCGCCATAAGTATCGAAATTTATGGCGGTTTATTTCTTTATAAATCATCGAATGGAGACTTTACATTTTGTAAGGATTTGGTCGAAACATACGTGTAAATCTCAGTTGTTTTACTACTGCTATGGCCCAGTAGCTCCTGGATAAGCCGCAAATCCGTGCCCGCTTCATGCAGGTGGGTGGCATAGGAGTGTCGAAGCCAATGTAAGGTTGGTTTTTTGTTCAGTCCTGCTTTCTTTACCGCTTGATTCATTACATTTTCTAAACTCTTTTCCGAATAGGGTTGCCCCAATACCTGTCCTTCAAATAAATACTCGCTTGGCTTTTCGTATCGATAGTATTCGCGAAGGATCTCTAGAATTTTCCCATTAATAGGCACCACTCTATCCTTGGCTCCTTTGCCTTGATGGACGTGTAGCATCTGACGTTTAGAGTCAATATCGGTGATTTTTAGATTCAGAAGTTCCCCTCTTCGGAGGCCACAGGCATAGATCAAGCTAAGCATGGCTCGATGCTTGATGTTTTGGTGGGCTTGGAGGATCAATTTCACTTCTTCTTTGCTAAGTACATGAGGCAGAATCTTCGGTTGCTTCGGTCGTTTGATTAGCTCGGGTTCCAGTTTGCGCTTTAGTTGGTTTGAAAAAAAGAGCTTGACCGCATTGATCACCCCGGACTGGAACGAGGCGGAGTATTTTCTATTAATGATATAATCTTTATTGAAAAGTTCCAAGTCCTCGTTGGTGATTAATTCAGGATTTTTATTCTGCATAAATCGAAAAAACAATCCGATTCCCTGACTGTAATTTTTTATGGTAGATTCAGAGTACCTGAGGTTTCGCATCCAGTCAGAAAATTTATTGATTTCCACACTCATTTCTCCTGATAGATCAGGTAGGGGTACAAATTCCGGTTTAAGTTTTACTTTTTTGAAAGCAGTATAGTCCAGCCAGGCTTTTCCTTTGAAAATCGGGAGTAGTTCATTGATTAGTGTTTCCGAATATGGTATTGCCCAGGCTTTCAATTCGGGCTGCCATTTAGCATTCGGAATTTCTCTTACCATTTCGATCAACTGATGATCAAAAGAAAATTCCAGCAAGGCAACTGGCTTTTTTTTGACTTCTCCGTTTTTGATAAAAATGGTTTGCATCGGTCGAAAAATGAACGACAGAAGGTATTAAAAAAATTGTGGAAATAAAATTTTTTGATTGAACGCTCCTTTTCCAGCAGTTGAAATTTTTGATTTGCGGTGATTAATTTAGACCCAATGTTAGGGCACGGTGGTCAAGTTTGCTTGCGGGTTAGTTTCATTTTTCTCGAACGCTTCTTTATCATCCTCTCCCAATAAAAACCCGATAGGCTTCAGTCCGGAATGGTGAAGGGATATAATTTTAACAATTGCAAAAATGGGCACAAACAATATCATCCCGGCCAATCCCCAGATTATTCCCCCCATGACTACTGCAACAATTACAACCATAGGATTTAATTTGAACTAAATCACCCATTTTGAGGATGTTGTTCCTTAGTTTAGGATACATGATGGCAAATATCCAAGTACCTAAAATCATTTCTGAAACAGCTCCAGGAATGGCATCCAAACACCTCTTGCCATGGGCACCCGTTCCCATTTATGAAAGGTTAAATGAAGCAGATCGTGCTTTTTTGATCGGCAAAGGCAGGCCTTCAGCACCTATTGAATTCCCAAAGAAGTCTTCAGCTTTCCCTTTGTGACCTTCAAAAAGGACAAATTGAATTGGGTGATTGAGGTTCAAGACAAGGTCAAAATCCAAAAACTCCTCCTCTTTTCACATTGCCTACCGGCCAGACAGGTTTGCGGTAAAAACCTTTGCATTCTTTGGTGCACTTAGCGGTTAAAAAATGATTTATAAAAACAGCCTGAAGCCATGAACTGTCAGGTCTCCCTGATCAAAGTCCAATTCCTCCGAGCGCTGAAATCCCATTTTCTCGTACATTTTCCAAGCCGTCATCATGGTATGGGTAGTATGCAGAATCACCTGAGTGAGGCCGGATGCTTTAGCCTTTTGGATGCAGGCATCAGTGAGTGCCTTTCCAATCCCTTCTCCTCTCGCTTTTGAAGCTACAGCCAAAAATCGAATCCCAGCGGCATTGGATTCTTGCGTAGCAATGCCTTTGGAACCATAGTGACTCATGTCCCCAAAGTACACTACTGCTCCTATTACTTCGCTTTGGGAATTCAAAGCGATCAAAAGTGATGTCTTAGGCTTCTCTGTAAACCTCCCGATTTGGCGCAGTGTATCATAATATTCAGGCAAATCATCCGGTTGTGGGAAGCCTTTCAGTCCGGAATAAACTGACTCCAAAAGTTTGCCTATTTCCCCAAACTCTCCCTCTTGACCTTCCCTGATGAAAAAACGCTCCTGTGAAAAAGACATAAGTTATTTGGGTTTATTTGACTGATAATTACACCTTTTCCACTACAGCATCTAATTGATTCATAGTTTTTTCCACAGATTTCCATTCTGCAAAAGCAACGATTCTCACTAGGAATGCCAATAATTTCCCTGGATTAATCAGCTTTTGAGCAAGCCTCGAAATATTGGTATCGCGGTCTTTAATCTGAAAATCCTTGTCCGGATCGGCATGATATTCACTCGCATACTTCCAAGCCCCATCTCGGGCGATTTGGATGGAGAAGTTGAGCAGCATCTCATCTCTGCCTTTAGCCAGGGGTATCAGCCAACCAAAAATCGGCGATACCTTACTGATATTTGCTTTTACCCCATCTACCAATTCGGCCAATACTGCATTGATTTTATTAAAATCCCCTTGAATTCCAATCAAGTCTTTTCCAACCATAGTTTCTGAAGCGGCGATTCCCAAGTCAAGATTGATGTGTGCATTGATGCCTAGAAACAGATGCTGCAGGACTAGGTTTCCGGAGGATTTACTTGCTTCAAAAGCAAGTCTCCAACTTTCAGTAGGTTTAGAACCGTTTTTCCAGATATCATAAGCATCCACAAATCGCTTCGCGAAAAGTACATCCAGCACTTCCATTCGGGGGTTGTCTTCGAATTCACCAGCCAAAATTCCATCTCGGACTCTTCGCGTTACCTGCCGATACAAAATCGCAAAATACCCGATGCGGCATTGTTGGGTTGCGCACTCAGCCACGATTTGGTCCATTCGGATTAGTACGTCATCGATTGTTTGCATTCTTGTTTTTCTATTAGATCCCTTATTTACCAATAATATATTCTTTAGTCTAAAAATTGGCAAAAAGGATCAAATTCCTGCCACTTCGGTCTGCGGTCTCCCGTCTTCCCCCCTTCGATTTATGCGAAATTCTAGTCATAAACGAATGATGTACTTCCAAATTATATAAAAAAGCTCTTCAACACATCTCCGACATAGTATGCTACTACCGCAGCCAAAAGCCCCAAAGCCAAGGTTTCAGAAACACTTCTAAACGCTGAGGTCTGGTTGACAATTCCTTTCAGAAAGCCTACGATCATAAAGGCAAGTCCAGTCAGTATGCTTGTCCAAAGGAAAATATTGAGATTGGTTGGGAAAAAGAAATCATAGAGATAAACCATCAAAGGGATAAATCCGACCAAAATAAAAGAGATTAAAGTGGCTAATCCGATTTTGAAAGGACTTTTACTGTCACGCATCATTCCGAGTTCGTCCTTCATCATTTCTGCTACCCAGAGATCCTTGTCGGAACAGATATGGTCGACAATTTTGTCCAACAATTCGCCTTTAAATCCCTTCTCCTTATAGATATCAACGATTTCTCCTCGTTCGACCTCTGGGAGATTTTCGATTTCCCAGTACTCGATTTTCTCATGCTTATCAAAATTGTCTTTTTCACTTTTGGCGGAAAGATAGGCTCCTACAGACATCGAAAAACCATCAGCAAGCAAATTTGCGAAGCCTAAGATAATCAGGATTCCGGCATCCAGATTGGCACCAAATCCACCTGCGACAACAGCAAAGGTGGTAACCGCACCGTCAATTCCTCCATAAACAAATTCCCTCAGATATTCCTGTAATTTCCCGAAATGGGTATCAGTTAAATGAATGTCTTTTTCCATTTTTTAATTTAAATTTTCCAGAAAAAATCGTTTCACATTTTCTCCCATTACCGCACGGATTTCGTCTTCAGAAAATCCAGAATTCATTAGCCCTTCTACAATTAGCGGGAGTCCGTTGATATCAAAAGGCATAGCCACGAGGAAGAAGAATATTTTTTTCATTAAGTGGTGGGTTTGAGTTCAAGTTACTTGAAAAAATATTATGTGTATTCGCAATTCTGCCAGTAGCCATATTTTGTTAAGTTTCACCTCGACTTCGCTCGGTGTCCGGTAGTTTTTTTTATGGGAGGGGAGGAATATGCGGCGCAGCCGCATATTCCT
>NZ_JBKBKZ010000049.1:0-9447 GCF_046296635.1 Algoriphagus sp.
CATATTCCTCCCCTCCCCTAAACAATCAGAATCCGGAGGCCGAGCGAAGTCGAGGTCATTTTGATTTACTGGCAAAGAAGCGGATACACACAAAAATTTATATAGCTTTTAAAACTAGGTTTTATAGTTATGAAGAGATATAAAATTTTGGATCATAATTAAAGTTTTCAACATAAATAATTAAAAAACGCAATAGCTATGTTTGATATAATGGGAATGATGGGTAAAGTGAAAGAGGCCCAGGCGAAAATAAAAGAAACTCAGGCTCGACTGGTTCACTTGACTGCGGAAGGTGAAGCAGGTGCCGGGATGGTCAAAGTCTTGGTCAATGGTGATCGAAAGGTCATGAAAATCGAAATGGACGAGTCCTTGGTCAATGCCAGCGACAAAGAAATGCTCAGCGACTTGATTGTGGCGGCTACCAACAAAGCGATGGAGGCCATAGATTTTAAGATCAAAGCTGAAATGAAAACTGCTACTGAAGGTATGATCCCAAATATCCCGGGTATGGACTTGGGAAGTATGTTCGGATGAAGGAGGCGGCAATTGTCATTTTAAATTTCAACGGTAGGCAAGTTTTGCCTACTTTCTTACCCTCTGTGATCAGTCACAGTGAGTTCGAGATTTGGATCATTGACAATGCAAGCACGGATGATTCAGTTGAATTTTTGAAAGAAACCTTTCCCGATGTCCGCTTAATCACTTTAAAATCAAACTTTGGTTACGCGGGTGGGTACAACTGGGGATTGGAACAAATAAGAGGTCATTACGAATTTTTTATTTTACTTAATTCTGATGTTGAAGTCACTCAGAGATGGGATTCAAGTTTGATTAATTGGTTTGAAAAAAATCCGGATTACGCTGCTCTTCAACCCAAAATTCTTTCCTGGCAGGACCGCACAACTTTTGACTATGCAGGTGCCGGTGGAGGTTTTTTGGATGGTTTAGGCTATCCCTATTGCCGGGGAAGGATTTGGAATACATTGGAATCGGATCATGGACAATATGATGATGAAGTTCAGGTAGACTGGGCTTCGGGTGCTTGTTTGGCCATCAGAGCGAGTGATTTTTTTGATCAAGGGGGATTTGATGCACATTTTTTTGCGCACATGGAAGAGATCGATCTGTGTTGGAGATTGCGTGTGTCAGGGCGTAAAATCGGGTACTTAGGTTCGGTGACAGTTTTTCATCAAGGTGGAGCGACTTTGGATCGTTCCAGTCCAAGGAAACTTTATCTTAATATCCGAAACAGTCTAAGCATGATTTATAAAAATGTTAGTGGTTTTAATTTTTTTGGAATAATTCTGGCTAAAAGTGGCTTTGAATTGGCAGCCGCTCTTGGTTATTTGGTGAAAGGGGAGAAAGAATTTGCTCTTGCGATCTTCAGAGGCTATCGAGATTTCTGGAATAGAATTGGACTATTGGAAAAAACAATAAAAAAGCCTGAAATGGAAATTTCCACCTCAGGCCCTGTTCGATTAATATTTTGGAATTCTCTGATTTTGAGAAAGCGTCTCTTCAGTCAGCTTTAACCCGGATTATGCATTAGAATCCGCAGTAGATTTTCTAATGAATATTTCGGGTTTAATCAAAAAGTACAGGATTATTCATTTTTCGGAAATATTTGCGGATTTTCATCATCATTGCCATACTTACGTAAAGGATGATTGGAGACCCCATGGTCACGAAAGAGGAATAGATAAAGAACAACCGGATGCTGTCAATAGGGAAATTCAGTTTTTCTCCGAGGCGTGAACAAACACCAAAAGCACGCTCTTCGAAGAATAATTTTAGTTTTTCCATGGATTGTGGTGAATTAGATTGCTAAAAATACTACAAAATGATATTAAATTCTTTAAATCAACTTACTATAAGTTTGTTTAAAACTCTGATAGGGGTGGTTTTAATTACCCCTCATTTTTTATTTGGCGGTCCAATAATAATGCCTGAAAATAAATTCCTGAAGGATGCTCAATTAATACCCAAAAAACTTAGGCTGGAAGGCGATTCCATTCGGTTTTCAGTAAAAGGCACAATTCCCATAGAATCTGTACTTTCACCCAAAAACCCTAAAGTCTTTATTTCTTTCAAAGGTGAAAAAAGTCAGCTGGATCTTGAGGCAGTTGAATTAAAAAAGAACGTTTCAAATTATTCATACGAAAAAAAAATCTCCCTAAAATACGAGCCATGGATGTCTGCGGGCACCTTGGAGCTGTCTTTTTACCAAGGGAAAAGAGAAGGTCAAGAGCCTTTTGAAAAGAAAGTGCTTGCAAAAGGGGTAATGACACCACAACTGATGGTCAAATTAGGAGCGGTCTATCCAGACGAACCGATTCCCCTAATTGGACTGTTTATTACCTCAGGTGTTGATGACAGGGAGATTGTTCGGGTTCAAGATTTTTCCTTGCAATTTGACCTAGGATCTTTTACCTATAAGTCAAATGCAGAAAATCTGAAAGCTATTCAGGAAATAGACAGCTTCCTTACATCCAATCCAGATATACAAGAAATAAAAATTACTGGAATCCAATCCCCTGAAGCTGGTGAAGGAAAAAATGGTGCTTTGGGCATGAACCGTGCGGAATCTGTAAAGACATTACTTGGTACAAGAATAGTTGCTTTTCCAAATTCTAAGGTAAAAATTGATTCTCGTCGCAACGATTGGTTTGATCTTCGATTGCTTTTGGGTGATTATAAAGGAATATCAACAAACCGTAAAGAGGAGCTTTATACAATTCTGATGAATCAGGAGAGTTACCTTGATCAAAACGAGCGCCTGAAAAAAGTGCCTGGTTTCTCACAAGTTGCCCAAGACCTCTATCCAAAGCTGCGTGTAGCTAAAATTGAAATCCAAGCCAAACCAAGAACAGGTTTGGATATGCAGCAATCCATGAAGCTCAGAGAGGCACTTTCGAAAACAGATGGCACAAATGGATTAACACTTGAAGAATGGGCCCTAGCTGCGGAAGCTAGTCAGAGTTTGGAAGAAAAGGCTGTGATTTATTCTAAAATGACAGAATTTTTTCGATCAGCTTTACCCTATAACAATATGGCGGTGGTGCGAATCCGTCAGGCACAACGAACACTCGATCAGCAGTCCAAAGAAATTCTGTGGGAAGAGGCCCTCAGACTTTTAACCCAAGCTCAGCGGATAGATCCCAATCCTTATACTTTTCACAATCAAGGTCAGGTTCTAGCGCTACAAGGTGACCATTGGGAGGCATATTTGAAGCTTTCTGAGGCTTCATCCCTCAGCCAAAATCCTGATTTTCAACAAAGGAATGAAGCATTGAGAGGGGCTTTGGATATAGTAAGAGGAGATTATAAGCTGGCAACCCTTCGATTTGACTACAAATTTTCAGATCCAAGAGATTATTTTAATAAAGGACTTGCCTATTATATGATTCAGGATTATGTAAATGCTACGATAGCATTTGAGGAGTCCGTGGTTCAGGGAAGAATGTTTGGATATGGGTTTTATGGCCTAGCAATGATAGCGGCCGCCAGTGGTCAAAATGAGATTGCATTAATACACTTGAAGAAGGCAATAGAGGCAAATCGGCAGTTATCCGAGAAAGCTTACCAAGATCCGCTCTTTGAGGAGCTCCGGGAGAGTAAAGAATTTTTCTCTGAATTATCGTTAAACTGATTTTCGTTTTTTTCTGAATTTTTAAAAATGTTTCGTTTTTTTAAAGAATTCTCAATGAAGCAACTTTTATTTTGAATAAATGTATTTTTCACTACGTTTTACACGACTTTGCACTGATTTGAATACGGCTTTTTATCATAGAGTTGGAAAAAATCAATTTTTAATTTGGACTGAGGTGTTTGAAAATTGTTTTAGATTATTTAACATTGAGGGTTAAGAATTAACAATTAAACCCAAAATTCAAGCCTATGATCTATTTTACTTAAAATTATCCTACTCTCAAACAGCATCAGAAGATGCACTCAAACCTACTGGTTTTTCTTTAGCAGGTCTTTTTGACCACGGTAAATCGCGATGAAATCTTGATAATCAGGTGTTCTCATCGTTAAAATTTTGAGAATAATCGCAAACGATTGCATAATCAATTAACAAATAAGTTTTTGAGATTAATCTTGTTACCCAATCTATCTATGTTTATGAAAAAAGTTTACAAATTTCTAAGCGTGTGCCTCACGCTCTTAGTCCTATCCGCCGGTGCTGCCTTTGCGCAGAAGACTGTGACGGGTACGGTTCTAGATGAGTTTGGATTAGGCCTCCCGGGGGTTTCGGTCCTTGTGAAGGGTACTACTACCGGCACAGCCACGGATATTGACGGAAAATTTTCCCTTAATGTCCCAAATAACCAGGCAACCCTGGTATTTTCTTTCATTGGTTACACTGCAATCGAGCAGGTAGTAGGTACCCGAAGTGTCGTTGACATTAAAATGGCTCCGGATGAAAGAACACTTACTGAACTAGTCGTGACCGGTTACTCTATCGATTCGAGAAGAGAAACAACCGGAGCGATCTCCACAGTCAATCCGAAAGACTTGACAATAATACCTACAGGTAACGTTGAGCAGACGCTACAAGGTCGTGTTTCGGGTGTGACGGTGATTACAAATGGTCAGCCAGGTACCTCATCAATCATCCGTGTTCGTGGTTTCGGTGCCTTCGGTGGTAACGAACCATTGTACATTGTGGATGGATTGCCAACGGGTTCAACTGACTTCCTAAATCCTGATGACATCGAATCAGTTACAGTGTTGAAAGATGCTGCTGCTGCTTCTATCTATGGTGCTCGTGCTGCAAACGGTGTAATCGTTTACACTACTAAGCGTGGAGCAAGAAACAAAAAGTTGAGAGTGGATTATAACGGTATGTTTGGTGTCACAGATCCAGGAGTTGGTATAGATATGATGAATCCTCAGGACTATGCAGATTACACTTGGATTGCAGAGAGAAATACCGCACAAATACTAAACAGAGCTCCAAATTATGGACATCCTCAATTTGGTACCGGAGCTACTCCAGTAATGCCTTACTATTTGAGCGTGATTACCAGAAACCCAACTACTGGAGCATTTAACACATTATCCGGTCAGCCAGGTCCACTTTCAGCAGCACAGATTGAGCAGCAGAGAGAATGGTACAATATCGATCCTTCTAGAGGAACTGTAAGGCAGCTCACTAGAGCGGCCACGGGAGAAGGTACAGATTGGTATGCTGAATTAACTAGACCAGCCATTCTACAGCGCCATTCACTAGGCTTCAATGGGGGGTCAGAGTCATCGAGATACTTCATTGGCTTTGGAGTACAAGATCAAGAGGGTATTATGATCGGTAACTCATTCAAAAGATACTCCTTGAGAGCCAATTCTGAGTTTGATGTAACCAAGCGAATCAGAATTGGACAAAACTTCCAAGGAACTTATCGTCAGGTATTGGGTCAGACAGGTGGTGCAGGTGGACGTGGAATTTCTGATGACGAAAATGATATTCTTCAGGCCTTCCGTATGCCATCTATAATTCCCGTTAGAGACGAATTTGGTGGCTACGCAGGAACTGCAGCCCGAGGTTTCAATAATCCAAGAAGCCCAATCGCAAACAGAGAAGGTCAACTAAATAACAGAGGATTCAATGCCTCAGCCTTTGGTAATATTTATGCAGAATGGGATATCATTGACAACTTGACTTTCAGAACGTCTACGGGTGGTCAGTACAACAACAACTATTTCTGGAACTTTACCCGATTGCAGTATGAGAACTCTGAAAATAACTCTGCTTTTGGATACGGTGAAGGAGGAGGATTCTCATTTGGATGGACTTTCACCAACACACTTGCTTACAAGAAGAAAATTGACAAGCATGATTTCAATGTGTTAGTAGGTCAAGAAGCTTTAAATTCAGGAGCAGGTAGAAACATCAACGCTGTAGGTCAAAATCCTTTCTCGGAAGATCCGGACTTCATCACTATTTCAAACTTACCGGTAAGTACAAGACAGGTCAACTCAGGCCAGTTTAAGGGAGTGAACTTTTCTTCATATTTTGGACAAATAAGATATACTTATAATGATAAATATATTGTAAGTGCAGTGTTGAGACGTGACGGTTCTTCAAGATTCGGTGCAAATGCAAGATATGGGGTATTTCCAGCATTCTCCGCAGCTTGGAGACTTTCTTCTGAGCCATTTATGCAAAGTGCTACTTGGATAGATGATTTGAAAATTCGAGGTGGATATGGTGAAATGGGTAACTCCAATAACGTAGATCCTAACAATCAATTCTCGCTATTTGCAGGTAACATCGGAGCTTCTTCTTATGATATCACGGGATCTAACTCAAATGCTCAGATAGGTTTCAGAAGATCAAGAATTGGTAACCCGAATGCACAGTGGGAAACTGCCGTAACTCAAAATATCGGTTTTGACGGTACCTTCTTCAATGGTCGTTTGGATGTGATCTTTGACTGGTGGAGAAAGGATACTAAAGACCTGTTGTTTACAGTTCCAATTCCTTTGACTGCTGGATCAAATGCTGCAGCACCTGCTGTTAACATAGGTGAAATGCTAAATAGAGGCTTGGATATTTTGGTAAGTACCAGAGGGAACCTAACCACTGACTTGACGTATGAATTGACAGTGACTGGGTCTACATTGAAAAATGAGATTGTTTACCTTGCACCGGGATTGGACTTTATTACCTCAGTTAACCCTAGTTATAGAGGTATCCAACCAATCCGAAATGCAGTAGGCCAACCTCTTTCTTCTTTCTTTGGATACAATGTGCTTGGTTTATTCAGAAATCAGGAGGATGTAAATTCTCATGCGGAGCAAGTAGGAAAGGCTCCAGGTCGCTTTAAATTTGAAGATGTAGATGGTGATGGTGTAATCACCCCTGCTGATCGGGTTTTCTTGGGTAACCCAGTTCCGGATTTTACCGGTGGTATGAACTTTACCATTGGATACAAAGGATTTGATTTATCTGCCTATTTGTACACTTCTATTGGAAATGAAATATGGAATCAGTCTAAGTGGTTTACTGACTTCTTCCAGACATTTGAAGGAGCTGCCATTTCTAACAGATTGAAAAATGCTTGGACTCCTGAGAATTTGGATGCCACGATACCGGTAGTGGAAAGAGTATCAAACTTCTCTAACTCAAACGTCGCCAATTCTTTCTACATTGAAGATGGCTCCTATTTGAGATTTCAGAACTTGACACTTGGCTACTCAGCACCTGCAAGTGTACTTAGCAAGTTGAAAATGGAAAGAGCAAGAGTTTTTGCTTCTGTTAACAACTTGGCTACAATTACTGGCTACAGTGGATTGGACCCTGCGGTTGGTGGTGATGCTGATTTGACCTTCGGTATAGACGTAGGTAACTACCCAGTTACGCGCAGTTGGACTTTTGGTTTAAACCTGAGCTTCTAACTCAAACATCTTAAAATGAATCGTGTTATAGAAACTATAATAGATTAAAAACAAATGAACAACTTTAAATTAAAAATCGGAGCCCTACTAGCATCCACAGCGATGATGGTAGCAGTGAGCTGTAGCGATGAGTTCTTGGACGTACCGCCAGTTGGACAGTTGTCAGAAAACCAACTTCGTTCTTTGGCGGGGATTGATGCATCTTTGATTGCAGCATATTCCCAAGTAAATGGTCGTGGTAACAGATTAGGATCTCCTTCCAACTGGGTTTGGGGGAGTATTAGAGGGGGAGAGGCTAATAAAGGTACTGACCCGGGTGATTTCACAACAATAAATCCAATTCAGCGATTTGAAAATGACTCTGAAAGTGGTGAGATGGGATCTAAATACAATGTTGCGTACGAAGGTATTGCCAGAGCTAACAATGTGCTAAGACTGTTGTCTAAAGCTGGGCCTGATGTAACTGCCAATGACAAGATTAGATTGACTTCGCAGGCTAAATTCCTTAGAGCTCATTTCTACTTTGAATTGGCCCGTGATTACGACAAAACACCTTACATAGACGAGACAGTAGATTATGGAAGTGGTTTGGAAGAAGTTAAAAATGATAAGTCACTTTGGCCATTTATCGAAAAGGACCTTCAGGATGCTGTTAAAGACCTTCCTGCAACTCAAGCTCAAGTAGGTCGAGTAAATCAGTGGGCTGCAAAAGCTTATTTGGCGAAGGTTTATATGTATCAGAAGAAGTTTGCCGAAGCTAAAACGCTGTTTACTGATGTGATCGAAAATGGAAGAACCTCCAATAATCTGAAGTATGGGCTAGTTCCATTTTATGATGATGTATTCCGTGGAGCAAAAGAAAATCATCAGGAGTCAGTCTGGGCATATCAGGCAGCTGCAGGAACAGGTTCTGTGAATAATGCTAACCCTGAGTTTGATTTGAACTTCCCATACAATACCGGCCCTGCAGGCCCAGGTAACTGCTGCGGTTTCTTCCAGCCAAGCTTTACTTTCGTAAATGCATTTAGGACTAATGCGAATGGTTTGCCTTTATTAGACAAATCTTACAACTCTCCTGCAAACGAAGTGAAAAGTGATATGGGAGTTGCTTCAGGTTCCGCTTTCACTCCAGATGCTGGCAATTTAGACCCACGTTTGGATCATACGGTAGGCAGGAGAGGTATTCCTTACTTGGATTGGATGGATCATCCAGGTCAAGCTTGGATTCGAAACCAACCAAATGGTGGTCCATATTCTCCTAAGAAGTATGTCTATCAAAGAGCTGAGCAAGGTACTTTCCAAGACAATTCTTCATGGACTCCTGGTTACACTGGTATTAATTTCATGATCATTCGATTTGCTGATGTGCTTTTGTTGGCTGCTGAGGCAGAAATCGAAACAGGTGGATTGGAGAAAGCTCGTGAATATATCAACCTTGTAAGAAATAGAGCAGTCAATTCTAAATTGATGAGAACCGGTGGTGCAATGGCAGCTAATTATGTGATAAGCATTTATAGTGCTCCATTTGCAAGTGCTGATGCAGCACGACTCGCTGTTCGTCATGAAAGATTGCTTGAATTGGGAATGGAAGGACATAGATTCTATGACCTTCAGCGTTGGGGCACTGCACAGGCTGAATTGGACTTCTACTTTGCTTATGATGGTGTAAAATTAACATCTGCCCTTGGTGGATCTAAGTACATAGACAGATATAAGTGGGTTCCAATCCCTCAAAATCAAATTGATTTGGTTGGACCTGATATACTTAAGCAAAATCCCGGATTCTAATCCTGGTAGTGACAATACATAAGAGGGAGGCTTTTGCCTCCCTTTTTTTATGATCAATTATTTCAACTCCTTTTTTCTACAGAGCGGAAAATGTTAATTTCAAGTCTGCTTGCATCACCCTATAAAACCTCAATCTTGCCCAGATTTAACTAGATATTTTGAAATGGGTGATTACTAAATTTGTATATCCGCTTCTTTGCCAGTAAATCAAAATGGCCTCGACTTCGCTCGGCCTCCGGATTCTGGTTGTTTAGGGGA
>NZ_JBKBKZ010000050.1:0-7472 GCF_046296635.1 Algoriphagus sp.
AAGTTGGGAGGCTACATCATTTTCTGCATCTGATACTCACCGTGGGACAGTCTCTATTCTACCTCACCCCCCGCTCCCGATACTCGGGACAGGCTCTCTCCTTGAGTTGAGGGAGCTTACGGAAGAATGATTTGGGAATTAGGTATTCAGATGGAATTTTCAGAAGACCCAGAATAAAGATAAGTTTTAAGCTGAAGCGTGCCGTAGGTACGCAAGGTGGGTAGCCTAGGGTGCAGCGTTAGCGGAACCCTAGGTAAAAAAGAAAAAAGGCCATTGACCTCGGCGCAGAAGTATTGTGAGAATAGGGATATGGATGCCGAGGAGGAATTGAGAGGTTAGGAAGGGTTGTCATGGTTGTCATGGTTGTCAGGGTTGTGGTGGGAGGTTGGAAGTAAGGAAGTTGGGAGGTTAGGAAGGGTTGTCATTGTTGTCATGGTTGTCGTTGTTGTCGTGGTGGGAAGGGTTGTAATGGTTGTCATGGTTGTCAGGGTTGTGGTGGGAGGTTGGAAGTAAGGAAGTTGGGAGGTTGGGAGGTTGTCATGGTTGTCGTGACGGGAAGGGTTGTAATGGTTGTCAGGTTGTCGTGGTTGTGGCGGGAAGGGTTGTAATGGTTGTCGTGGTTGTCAGGTTGTGGTGGCGGGAAGGGTTGTAATGGTTGTCATGGTTGTGGTGGGAGGTTGGAAGTAAGGAAGTTGGGAGGCTACATCATTTTCTGCATCTGATACTCACCGTGGGACAGTCTCTATTCTACCTCACCCCCCGCTCCTGATACTCGGGCCAGGCTCTCTCCTTGAGGAGAAAGAGCTTGCGGAAGGGTAAATTGAATCTATGAGTCCGATCGATTTAAAAAAATACTTCTATAAAAAGACCCTGAAGCGGCAGTCCCGATGAGCGCAGCGATTTCGGGAGGGTCAAACTTTTCAATAACCCCGGGTGGCAACCCGTGGAAAATAACGTACACGGGAGACAGCGCTGGCGCAGGAGGTTTGTTGGGAAAAAAGAGTTGAAGCCAGCGCAATGGAAATATGTAGTGGAATGGCAATTCGCATAATCCTGTCTTATGGTCAGAATTTAACATCATTGATATTTTTTTGCTTCGTCAGAAACTACTTAAGTGTTAACCTTTCAGAAAAAGTGCTGAAGGCACCTCCTTTAATAGCCCAGCTTTTTAAAGCTGGGATAGGATGGTTGCATTTTTTATCCAGCGCTGGCGCAGAAGGTTTGTTAGGAAAAAGGAGTTGATGCCAGCGCAATAGAAGAAATAGGTTGATACAGGCTGCTCCCCTCTTCCTAATACAAAAACCCAAATAACCACAAGGGAATCTTTGATCCTAGGCCTGTTTCAATTCCGTCCGCAGCGACAAAATGAAACTCCTGCTCTTTCTTAGGTAGATCCTTGCCTATTCCGCCTACTTCAATATTCCATTTTCTGTCAATTAAAAAATCTCCCTTTTCAGGTAAAGTAACCAAGTGCTTGGAGGAAACCTGATTTAAGAAAAAGGTTTCTCTGAGATTCCCGATATCTACATTTCTGCCTAGTGCAAAGGCCAAATTGGTGTTTTCCAGGTAAAGTTTTTCGGGCTTTTGAAGTAAAGAAATACCTTCATTTGACTGATAAAGGCTTGATGTCAATTTACTCTCATCGAGGTAGTGAAAGTAGGAAAGCAAGGTAGTCCGGTTGATCCCGATTTTTTGGCTGATCTTGGTGACATTTGGAATGAAGGGCACCGAATCAGCAATAATAGAAAGCAGTTGCTTGATCTTAGGTACATATCCAATATCAAATTTTCTCAGCTGGGGTAATTCCACCTCCAAAATCAAATTGACAATGGCCCTTAATTGCTGGTCATAGAGTTCTCCAAATTCTTTTGAAAAAGGGTAATATCCATGCTTCAAATAATTTCCAAAAAATTGGAATGGTCTGAATTTACCGACTAGCTCACTTGCTATCTGTTCATGCTGACTCAGAACATCTTCAAGTGAAAAAGCAGAAAGTTTATTTCCACTTTCAAAATTGACATATTCTCTGAATGACATTCCACTGAGATGGTACATCAACGCTCTCCTACTTAAATCTCCACCGGAATTGAGGATTTCCAACAGAGAAGATCCGGTGAAAACCACCTGCAACTCCGGATAAAAGTCATAGATGTTTTTCAACTCCCGGGACCAGCCTGCATATTTGTGTACTTCATCCAATACCAAAAATTTTCCTCCTGATTTGGAAAACTGATCAGCTAATTCCAAGAGCGTGTGCGATGAGAACCAAATGTGATCTACCGAGGCATAAAGTACTGAATTGTCTGCGACATCAAATTGATTCTTTAAATATTGAAGAACCAAAGTCGTTTTACCAACACCTCTAGCTCCTGTAATTCCGATTAGACGGTTTTCCCAATTAATTTCGGAAATCAAGCTTCGCTGAAAATCCAGGGAGATTCGGCGCCAGAGTTTTCGGTAGAGTTCAAAGAGATGATCCATAGTTGTATAGTATGATATACAAAAATAGATGATTATTGTTTAATTGGATATACGAAATGGAGAAATGTTGGGAGGTTAGGAAGGGTTGTCATTGTTGTCATTGTTGTCATTGTTGTCGTGGTTGTCGTGGCGGGAAGGGTTGTAATGGTTGTCGTGGTTGTGGTGGGAGGTTGGAAGTAAGGAAGTTGGGAGGTTGGGAGGTTGTCATGGTTGTCGTGGGAGGTTGGAAGTAAGGAAGTTGGGAGGTTGGGAGGTTGTCGTGGTTGTCGTGGTGGGAAGGGTTGTAATGGTTGTCATGGTTGTCGTGGTTGTCGTGGTTGTCGTGGTTGTGGTGGGAGGTTGGAAGTAAGGAAGTTGGGAGGTTGTCATGGTTGTCATTGTTGTCGATGTTGTCGTGACGGGAAGGGTTGTAATGGTTGTCGTGGTTGTGGTGGGAGGTTGGAGGTAAGGAAGTTGGGAGGCTACCTCATTCTCTGTATCTAATTCGCTACTCGGGAGGCTCAATTCTACCTCACCCCCCGCTCCCGATTCGCTACGCTGCTCGGGACAGGCTCTCTCCTTCAGGAGAGGGAGCTTGTGCAGTGGGCAAATTGAGCTTTCTGATCCACTTGGTGGGTAAAAGCTGATATCATAGCAATAAAAAAGGACTCTTAAGCGGCAGTCCCGATGAGCGCAGCGATTTCGGGAGGGTCCAACTGTGAATACTTGTGCGCCGTGGCGTAGCCCAGGGTGGCAACCCGGGGAAAATAACGTACACGGGAGACAGCGCTGGCGCAGGAGGTTTGTTGGGAAAAAAGAGTTGAAGCCAGCGCAATGGAAATATGTAGTGGAATGGCAATTCGCATAATCCTGTCTTATGGTCAGAATTTAACATCATTGAAAATTTTTTCCTTCGTCACTTTTTGTGAGGCAAAAAGTAACCCCGCCCCGGCGGGCAGGCAAAAACCTTTCGGCCCCTGTATTTACTTCCAATCGCTGATGTTTTCTGTTTCATCATTTATTTATGGTCGATTGGATTTTTAGATCTGCTTCAAACCTAAAAACAGGTGGATCTCCCTCGCCCACTCGGGAGCTAACCTGTTTCATGTGTTTATAATTTGTTTTTTAAAGGCCACACCTGCCTGCCGGCAGGCAGGTGGAATCTCGCATGATTAATTTACTACACCGAAAAGTATGTTTTTTTTATGCTCGATTTGTTTAACGGTTTTCCGCAAATCTAAAAACCGTAAATCCAGCAGGGCCTTTCTCACGCCGTGTAGTGTGGGTATTTTTGATTTTTTAGTTTTCGTTAGAAATTATTTAAGTGTTAACCTTTCAGAAAAAGTGCTGAAGGCATGCCCTGTAATAGCCCAGCTTTTCAAAGCTGGGTTAGTAAGGTTGAGTTTTTACCCAGCGCTGGCGCGGGATGTTTGTTGGGAAAAAGGAGTTAATTCCAGCGCAATGGAAAAGGGAAGTCGGATTGAAAAATTAGACGAGAGGGTTCTTTATTATGATCGGGATTGAGGAGTTGGGTGAGTTGTCGGATTGCAAATCCTATGGAAGGACCTCGACATTGCATCCCGATAGCCATCGGGATCGAGGAGCCGAGCAGTGCTGAAGGTGCGTCCTTTAATAGCCCAGCTTTTTAAAGCTGGGTTAGGATGATAAACATTTTCTCAGCGCTGGCGCAGGAGGTTTGTTGGGAAAAAAGAGTTGATGCCAGCGCAATGGAAAGGGATTTTTACCTCACCCCAACTCCCGATTCGCTGCGCTCCCGATTCGCAAGCTTTCCGTATCAAAATATTGGGACAGGCTCTGTTCTACCTCACCCCAACCCTCTCCTTGAGGAGAGGGAGCTTGTATAGTGGGCAAATTGAGCTTTCTGGTCCAATTGGTGAGAAAAAGCTGAAGACTTAGCAATAAATCCACGCCTAGAAAACAGTGCTGAAGGCACGTCCTGTAATAGCCCAGCTTTTTAAAGCTGGGTAAGGAAGTTGCGTTTTTACAAAGCGCTGGCGCAGGATGTTGTTTGGAAAAAAGAGTTGATGCCAGCGCAATGGAAAGGAAAGTCAAATTGAATGGATAAGGATGGGAAGCAGGGAATTTTGGGAGGCTGGGATGTTTGGAAGCTGGGATGTTTGGAAGCTGGGAAGGTCCTAGCGAGATCGCAGGCGATGAACATGAAACCTTCGAGGTTCTCTATTACAGGGCTTGGGGAAAAAATCCGGATTGTAGGTCTGCGAGGAGCAAAACCTCAAAGGTTGAGTTCTCGGATTAAAAAATCCTATAACAGAACCTCGAGATTGCATCCCGGTAGCTATCGGGACGAGGAACTTGGAATTTGCACCTAGACCAAGGAATTGTTATACTTCGAGAGGTTTCTTTATTCTCTTCTTTAGTGCTATTTATTTTACTCCAATAATGCAATCAGGAATATTTACCATCAGTCTTGACTTTGAACTTCTTTGGGGAATTTTCGACAAGGTGGGAACACGATATAAGCCTGATTACTTTTCAAATACCAGAGCCGTCATACCGAAAATGCTTGATCTTTTTGGTCAAAACGAAATCTCGGTAACCTGGGCAACGGTAGGAATGCTATTTGCCGAAAATGAGGAGGAATGGAAATCCTATTCTCCTGCATTTCAACCCTCCTATCGCAACAAAAACCTTTCGGCTTATGAATGGGCTAAAACTCATGGAATCCATCCTGAAGTTCATTTTGCGCCGGAATTAATTCGGGAGATTTTGTCAACACCGTTTCAAGAACTTGGCTCCCACACCTACGCACATTATTACACCTTGATGCGGGGGCAAAGTCCGGAACAATTCCGGCAGGACCTGAAAGCCACACAGAAAATTGCAGAGGATAAATTTGGCGTTAGACTGAAATCCTTGGTTTTTCCAAGAAATCATATCAACGAACTCTACCTTGGAATCTGCCTGGAAGAGGGGTATGAATTTGTGAGAGGTAATCCCAAAAACTGGTTTTGGCAGGAAACTCAACATGAAAGCTTCGAGAAAAAGTTGTTTCGATCCGCAGATTGCTTTTTTCAGGTTGGTGGGAAATCAACCTTTTCCCTTGAAGAAGTCAGGGAATATGACAATGAACCGTTGATTTTACCTGCTTCTAGAATTCTCCGGCCCTACACGAATGGAAACCCTCTTTTCAACAAAGTAAGGCTTCTAAGAATCTTAGATGAAATGGAATATGCCGCTAAAAATAAAGAGGTGTACCATCTTTGGTGGCATCCACATAACTTTGGCAATTCGCCGGAAGTATCGATTCTGGAATTGAAACAGATTGTAAGCCATTTCAGTCACTTGAAATCCAAGTATGGGATGGTCAGCCTGCATATGGAAAAGCTGGGAAATCAGATTAAAAATTCAAAGGTGGCTCTTGAGATTTAGAGAAGTCCGCGATGGATTTAGCACCTATACCCACCTCGAAAATTAAGGATACTGGGTAAAAAAGCATCGTTTCAAAAATTTGGAGCGGCTACTTCGAGCAAAAACATTATCACCGAACTCTAATAAAATTAACTTGTCCGAAAAACGCATCAAAGTACTTCACCTGATCAAAAGCCTAGGTCGTGGGGGTGCGGAAAAATTGATTCCGGAAACTGCCCTGATCCATGATCAGCGTAAGTTTGAGTTTCATTGCCTATACTTTTACTTTCAAAAAAACAATATAATTGATGAGCTGGAAGCTGCCGGAATCACTGTTCACCTGATTCCTTCAAGTAACCTGGGTCTTTTTTTACAGGTTCAAAAAGTCCGGAAATTCATCAAAGAGAACGGATTTGATATCATCCATGCCCATCTCCCATGGGCGGGAATATTGGCAAGATTTGTAGGCGGAAAATTTCCAATACCCATCGTGTACACTGAGCACAATACATGGGAGCGATACAACAAAGTTTCCTATTGGGGCAATCGAATTACATTCAAACAGCAGGATGTGGCTGTAGCAGTATCCAATGAAGTGGCACTTTCGATGCAGCTCAATTCCTTTTTTGATCCTTATCAACGTGGAGGAAGACTTAAAATCAAAGTGGTGCAGAATGGGGTGAATACGGAGGAGTTTAGGAAGGAGACAGAAGACAGAAGACAGATGCTTCGACTACGCTCAGCACAGGCGACAGAAGATGGAAGAGGAATGTCGGATGCTTCGACTTCCTGCCTACCGGACAGGCAGGCGCTCAGCATGACAGTGGCCTTGAATATTCCTGAGGGGGTGGCGGTGATTGGGAAGGTGGCGGTGTTTCGTTCGCAGAAGCGGCTATGGCTTTGGGTGGAGGTAGCTTTGAGGATTTTGGAAAAGCAGCCGGAAGTTCATTTTTTATTGGTGGGAGACGGGGATTGGAGAGGGAGAATCGAAAAGCAAATCAATGAATCAGGAAAAGCGCAAAACTTCCACTTGGTTGGGGTACAAAAGCATGTCATTCCCTATCTCAGTAGGATGGATATTTATCTTAGCAGCTCTGAGTTTGAGGGATTACCGATCGCCATGTTGGAGGCGATGTCCTGTGAGGTGCCGGTGGTGGCAACCCGCGCTGGAGGGATTGGGGAAGTGATACAGCATGGTGTTCAGGGTTTTCTTACTGAAGTGGAAAATTGGGAAGCTTTGGAAAGCTATTGCATTCAGCTTTTGGAGGATCGGGAACTTCATAAGAAAATGGCACTAGCGGCGCGTGAGCGGGTGATTGAAAAGTTTTCGATGAAGCGGATGGTAGGGGAATTAGAGGTGATATATCGGGAGGTGTTGGAAGGGTTGTAGTTGTTGTCGAGTTGTGAGGGAATGATGGGTTGTCATTGTTGTCGTTGTTGTCGGGTTGTCTTGGTTATCGTTGTTGTCGTTGTTGCAGGGTTGTCGGGTTGTCTTGGTTGTCGGGTTGTCGTTGTTGTCGTTGTTGTCGTTGTTGTCGGGTTGTCGTTGTTATCGTTGTTGTCGGGTTGTCGTTGTTGTCGTTGTTGTCGGGTTGTCTTGGTTGTAGTTGTTGTCGTTGTTG
>NZ_JBKBKZ010000051.1:0-6414 GCF_046296635.1 Algoriphagus sp.
ATAATTTAGACAAGGGAATATAAAAAAATGGGGTGAAGAATATATATATTTTATTTAAATATTTTACACCCCACCTGGCAGGTCTCAACCTTGGCCGCGTCTACATCAACTCCGAACAATACTTCGACACCGTCCCAGAAATTGCCTGGAACTTCTACATCGGTGGCTACCAACCCGCCCAAAAATGGCTCAAAGATCGCAAAGGCCGAGTCCTCGACTTCGAAGACATCATGCATTATCAGCGAATCATCAAGGCATTGACGGAAACGGATAGGGTGATGGGGGAGATTGATGGGGTGGGTTTTATGAAAGGAGGTGAGGGATGAGAGCATATGTGATAAATTGGCAAGGTCCTTATAATTATGATAACTTAAATCAGAACAAACATAAAAATGTCCTTTACCTTATTACCGGAAAAAAGAAAATTAATGGTTTAATATATTATTACTGTGGGATTACAACTAGTACAGTATACAAAAGAATAAACGATCCTTATCATAAGAATTGGGGCGTGAAATCCGGTAAAGAATTTTGGGTAGGTGTTATTGAAAGGAAAAATAAGCCTTCAAGGTCATTACTTGAAGCCTTAGAGAATGTTATTATTAATTTTTGGCAACCTCAATTGAATAAAAATAAGTTAAATCTGAAGCCGAAGAAAAGAATTGTTATTATAAATCAATGGTTAAATCTTGATGGAGAATTTAGAGTCAATAAAAAATATTTTGCCCAAGAAATTAATGATTTTATTTTCTATAATGGTGATGAATGGAGGGTTTCAAATAAAATTTATTCCATATGATTTATCCTTAATAAATTCAAGAACCATTGAAATTAAATAAGATTATAGTTTGGATAAATAGCTTTTCACAATTTAATATTATAATATGCCTTACATTACAAAATCAAATTATAGAAAAATACTAAGAAAGATAGATATTTCCCAAATCGGTGAAATATCAGGGACAGTTTACAAAAAACCAATATATTTTCTTAGTAGGAATGAAGAAAAGTATCTTTTACTTATGCAAGCCTTATTAAAGGAACCAGAGAAATTTTTAATTGAATATTATAAGCCAGTTATTAGTAAGGATACTCTGACTTACGTGTTTGAAAGTAAGCAACCGCCATCTTTTCATTTAGATAAAAATTGTGATAAATTAAATTCCTCATTTAGAAATTTTGTTGTTCCATTTGAAATTAAGGAAAGAGCTTTTGAAAAAGGAGGAGAAGATCTAGTTGAAGAACAAGTGAAAAAATTTAGGGCCTGGTTTCAAAGTAATTTGGAGCTATTTCAAACAGATCCAAATAGTTTCCTTAAGAAGCTTGATATTGATTGGAATGTTCAAAGAAAAATGGATGAAATTGAAGTTCAAAATTCTGGAATAAAAGAAGTAGAAAATTTAAATCTTGAGGAACTTGAAAAGGAAATAGATAAAATAATTGGTCAAGCAGGTTATTTTTTTGTTTCAAATCCAGATAAACAATCTATAATTAGAAGATTTCAAAAATTAACTTTTCTAGCCAATTCAGAAAAAGAAATTTACAATAATGATACTGGTTGGACTGATATTGAATTAAAAAACTTTTTAAAAATGTATGATGAACGTTATAAAAAGCCTACAAAAAAACTTTTGCTTGAATATTATCGAGTATTATATAATCCTGATTTAAGTTTTGAAGGAAGTCTACTAGAACAACTCAACTTTAAGAAATGTAGTGTTTGCGAAAACCCTTCATTACCAATGGATTTTTTGATGGACGCTCCGGAAGAAAATGAGAATGAAGACTATCTGATATTTTAAGATACTCTTCCCCCCCCACCTCGCAATAGTCTATTTACTTTCATCTTTGAGATACGTTGGACGCTGGGTAGGATTTGCAATTCCGCCTGAATCGGAAGATATTCATTGTATAATCAGCCATCTAAAGCAATCATTGAGTAAAAAGAAAGATTAGATATTTAGCTTTAAATCATCCCTATTATGAACATGGAAAAATGGAATAAACTCTGCTATCGCCTCTCTGAGAAGATAGTTGGTGATATCTCCGAAATAGAATTTGAAGGCTTGGTTGACAGGGCATTGGGCATATTGGGCTGGGAGGAGTATTCAGGAGATTTTGAAATCCGACCAAGTTTTCAACTTGGGTCCACCAAAAAAAGCCTAAAACCTGACTTTCTGATCAAATCAAATTCGACGGGCCAAAAACTGTTTGTAGTAGAGATTAAAAGGCCAAAAGTTCCATTGTCGGCACAGAATCAAATCCAACTTTCAACCTATATGCGCCAATTCAAGTTGCCTTTTGGTATTTTGATTGGTCCAGAAATCCAAGTATTCTACGATGGGCCCTTGAATGAACAAGAAAACGCGATGCTTATCGGGAGAATTAAGTTTGAAAAAGATTCAAAAGACGGTGAAGAATTTGTCTCCTTATTTTCAAAGGAAAGCTTTAGTCACGACGCACTTCATGGATTTGCGGCAGAATTCCTCAAAAAAAACCATCAGAAAACCAAGATCGAAGAACTTGTCAAAAGAATTACATCGGATGATTTCCAAGATCAGACGAAAGAACTTATCAAACAGCATTTGATTCAGGAGATTGATAGTGAAGTCATCGATGCCGCTCTTGAAAAGGTGAAGATTGAGATACGTAGCTTGTACATACCTGATACAGCAGACTATCAAGTCAAGCTGAGGGAAAAGGCAGTAGAACAAAGACAAGCGAGTAGAGAGAGCGGTCGAGATTATTCAAAATTTGACGTTACCATTAATGGGAAAAGTAAAGTCAAATTAAACAAACGAGACAGTATGCATTTTGTGATAAGTGAGAGTGTATATTTCGGTATAAGTCCGGAAGACTTGATGAATTTAACTGGCAGAAAGGCATGGATTTGGGTTAACAAAGTATGCCATTCAAAACAAGAATTTGAATTAGAAGAAATTAGAAACGTAAAAATTTACGACTCTACCAGGTGGTCTAACGAAGATGATGCCCTCTTAATTTATGAAGGAAAAACATATGCATTTACAAACCAGCAAGGAAAAGAAACTTACGATTTGGTAAATAAAATATTTCATCAATATCCTGACTTAAAAGGAAAAATCAAGAAAAAGGAATCTTAAGACTCTATCCCCACCTCGGAGCAGTCTAATATCTTGCTGCTTTGAGGTTCCGTGGACGCTGGGTGGAATTTGCAATTACACCCTCATATCCTTTGGAATTTTTAATTCCATTTCCAAAAAGTTCAACACCCTTCGGGGTTGTCGTACTCTTACGTTATTCCCTATTTCCCCAGGTTTCACCTAGGGCTATTGAGAGGTTCGATCCTTTCAGGATCGTTATTTCTTTACACTGATTTTTTAAAAATTCAACTTTTAATCACCTCGTGGTCATTATTTCCAATAATCGATAATTCAATTCCTGACCCCTGATAAGGGGTCAAACTTCTCAATAACCGCGGGCCTGCCTTTGCCGGTAGGCAGGTGAAACCCGTGGATAACAAAATGACGGGACCATTCCAACGACCCTAAAGGGTCGAACTGTTTCCGGAATTCGAAATTCATATCGTCCTTCCAAAATTTTATTTCAAAAAAAACCTAATCCAGCATAATACATGCTTAATAGGTGCATTACCATACGTATCCTAAAGCGAAAACATTCGCCATTTATCTGTCAACATTAAATTTCTTAGCATTTGGAACCATCAGACCCAATAGAAGATAAAGAATTAGAAGTCATCAAAAAGGATGAGAAAGTTCAACGGGCATTGAGTGAAACCTTAGGAACTGGACAAAACCAAAGCGCTGATACAGTAAAAGAAGAAGAGCCTTTGCTGGGGATAACCGCCTTTATTTTTCTAGGATTTGGAGCTCTTTATTTCCTTTTGGGATGGAAACAATTACCCATTTCCAGTAATTACATTCCACTTGCGCAAAAAATTGTGCTTGCGGTTATGCTCATTTCTTTGGTTCTGGTAACCAATAGGATATTAAAGAAAATACTGAACCGCAAAATAGAAAATAAGACAACTGTATTTAATTTCAATCGAATTGTCGACTTACTTGCCGCGCTGCTTATACTGTCCATTATTCTTTCGCTGCTGTTTGCCAATTGGTATGCTGCAATGGTTTCGTTTGGAATTCTATCGCTTATCCTTGGCTTTGCCTTGCAAAATCCTATTACCAGTTTTTTTGGATGGCTATACATTCTTATCCGCAAGCCTTTTGAAGTTGGGGACCGCATCAGAATAGGTAATGTGTATGGCGACGTGATTAACGTGAGCTACATTGACACAACACTTTGGGAATTTAATGGCGATTATTTGTCCGGTGACCATCCAAGTGGTCGCATCATTAGGTTTGCAAACTCTAAAGTATTCAGTGAGTATGTCTATAATTATTCATGGCCACTGTTTCCGTTTATATGGAATGAATTCAGTTTGTACATATCCTATGAAAGTGATTTCAAATTCACGGAGGCAACAATTAAGCGCATTGTCGAAAAAGAAATTGGCGAAGCGATGGTAAGACGAGTAGGGCGGTTTAAAAAAATCTTGGCTGACACTCCCGTTGATGAATTGGATGTAAATGAATATCCATCTGTTATTTTAAAGGCCCATGCCAACACTTGGATAGAAGTGGTGGTACGTTACCTGGTTGAACCGAAGAGTTCAGGCAAGGTGAAAAAGAAATTATTCGATGTTGTGATGGAGGAACTTAAAAGATATCCTGAGCAGGTAATGTTTCCAAAGAGGAACATACCGTAAAGTTCTAAATTTGAAATTTTTTACCACAGCACACAAGTATTGAAAGTTTTGACTACATCGTGGTCATTATTTTCAATAATCGATTCAATTTCTGACCCCTGATAAGGGGTCGAACTAATCTAAAATCAATTCTCAAAATAATCTAAATGTAAGTGTGGATTGTATCTATACCCTCTTCCGAGCGCAACTTCGGCAAATCCATGCCATCCAAGTGTACAGGTGACCTTTAGGGCAATTGTAGCATTCAATTTC
The DNA here is from genome assembly GCF_046296635.1 of Algoriphagus sp. Classification (GTDB taxonomy): domain Bacteria; phylum Bacteroidota; class Bacteroidia; order Cytophagales; family Cyclobacteriaceae; genus Algoriphagus. The sequence goes on from NZ_JBKBKZ010000051.1 coordinate 5,018, forward strand.
TTTGGTAATTTTTAGGAAAGAACGGTGAAAAACTTCTTCGGCAAGCCGCTGGTCTGAGATCGTTTTGCATATTACCGCATAAAGCGGCGCCGAGTATCTTTCATAGAGATATTCAGTTGTCTTTCGGTCTCGAGCTTGCAATCCTGCTATAATTTGTTCTTCCTGCACGGTAATTTAGTTTTAACTCAGCGGTATTGAAATTTGTACTACCATTTCATTCTAGTGTGATTTCTCAATCCCTTCTCAAAGGGGATTTATTTTACAATAGAAACTCAAAAAGGAAGAATTCACTAAATGTAACATTGGAATGCATAAATAGTTTAATGACTCACTTATAGTGGGCCTGGATCTATGACTTGACTTTTTTTGTATAGCCCTTTGTTCAAGATATTAAACAAAACAATCAATTTCTGGGCCTAAAGGAAAATGAATTCATGAATCCAAATTTTTTATTGTTGTTTAGATGAATCAAAAAATTTTAGTTCGAAAAAATATAAAATGATGACATTTTGAATTTGAGGCATCTGAGTCTTTCCCAGCAAAAACACTCGAATTGGGGAAATTTTGAAACAAAAAGAAGTTCCAGGAAAGGGTAAATTTCTTGGGTTTTTGATTTAGAGAAAGTCAAAATTTGCAATATTACTTTCCTTGCCAACATTATTGCTCTTCGTTTTCGGGTAAGCTAAAATCTTCAAGAATTCAGGTGCTGACTTAATACTCAAACAAAAGCATTCAATTTTTCAATTTCCGTATTTGCTCCTCAAACCAATCAAGGGTTTTGAGTTCTGGAGTTATTGGGCCTGTGAGTTTTGCGACAAGGACGCCATTCTTAATCAAAAAATGGGTTGGGGACATGCGAATACTATATTTTTTCTCCACTTCATCTCTGCTCAAAGAGATGTTTTGATAACCGATTTCTCCGTTCTTTTCAAGGTATCGCCTGATTCTGTCTGGCTTTGTCATGCAAAATCCCAAGAAAACAATGTCATCGTCGTCTTGATATTTCTGGGTTACTTTTCTCAAATAAGGCTCTTCTTGCTTGCAGCCTGTACAACCGACAAACCAAATATTGATAATGACAATTTTGTCTGCAAGATCCTTAGAGCTAATCGAATCCCCATCGATGGTTACATAGTCAAATTGTGGGAAAATGGAATTGTCGGGTGGTCCTTGAGGCTCTATGCCCGGAATTTGACCAAAAGAATTTATACTGAACAATATTAAAAGGAGTGCCAAGAACGATGATTTTATCATAAGCTTCGGTTTTTCAAAGTTAAGTCTTTCACGGATCTCGCTAAGTTTTAGTTTAATTAAAAATTATTTTTTCTGTATATCCGCTTCTTTGCCAGTAAATCAAAATGGCCTCGACTTCGCTCGGCCTCCGGATTCTGGTTGTT
>NZ_JBKBKZ010000052.1:0-4098 GCF_046296635.1 Algoriphagus sp.
CTTTAATAACCTGAAATCCGGTGGCCGAGCGAAGTCGAGGCCATTTTGATCTACTGGCAAAGAAGCGGATAATCAGATTTTTCTTTGAAAAATCACTTTCGCTAATCCATATTTGAACCAAACAAAGGATCTATGGATAGCGCACTTGAACAAGAGATCAAAACAAAAATCCTCACAAAAATCTCAGAAATCGAAGTCGAGTTGATCACCTTGAGGGAGCATTCAGCGCCGGAAGCTTTGGATAGTGCCATTGGTCGGATTTCCAGGATGGACTTCATCAACAATCGCTCGATCAATGAAGCTCAAATCAAAAAGAACGAATCCAAACTCAAAGGTCTGAATAACTGGCTAGCCAAATTAGGAACAGCCGACTTTGGTAAATGCATTCGCTGCGGTCAAGAGATCAATATCAACCGTCTACTTTTTATGCCCGAAAGCAATCATTGCGTCAATTGCGCGAGGTAGGATAGAATATCCTCCGACAATTTCCGACCGTCTTCAAAAAATTGCTTTTCGTTTTCAGGCAAACTAATATCTTTAGGGAATGAGACTAAATACGTTTCGATAATTTAAAATTTACCACAGAGTACACTGAGTTCACAGAGAAATTGGGGAGATTAGTTATTTAAATGCTTCCGCCGAAGTGAGTGCCTGCCTGACGGCAGTCAGGTCGCCACTCACTTGACATTTTAAGTTTACCACAGAGTACACAGAGAAATTAGGGAGATCGGTTAATAAAAAAAGGGTTAGCTTTTCTTATTGAACTCAAAAATGGCTGATTCTTCTTTCAGGTTTGAGGTTCAATTAATGCTAAAATTTAGAAATAACTCTCTCTCCTCAGTGAACTGTGGTGAAGAAACCTTTAAAACCAGTTCAATATCGCCGATTGAGTGTCTCACTCACTTCAAACCATCATTTCATCGCCCAAGTGAGTGCCTGCCTGACGGCAGTCAGGTCTTCACTCACTTGATATTTTGAATTTTACCACCCTTTTTTCATGACCACAGCCGATTACCTTTCAGCGCTCAATTCCCGATTCCGTCTCGGCAATGCCACCGAACATACCTTTCGCGGCGATTTACAAAACCTCCTCGAATCCCTTGCCCCTGGAATCAGCGCCACCAACGAACCCAAACGCCAAGCCTGCGGTGCGCCGGACTACATTCTGACGAATAAAAAAGAAATTCCCGTCGGCTACATCGAGGCCAAAGACATTGGAGATTCGGATTTGCATGGACTGAAAAAGAACGGCAACAAAGAGCAATTTGACCGATACAAAGGTTCGCTGGACAATCTGATCTTTACCGATTACCTGGAGTTTGTCTATTTCCGCAATGGAGAACTTGCCACCTCCGTCCGCATCGGCGTCATCGACCAAGGTAAAATCCTTCCGCTTCCGCATAACTTCCCGGCCTTCGAACTCCTCATCAAGGAATTCACCACGCACATCGGGCAGACGATCAAAAGCTCCAAAAAGCTCGCTGAGATGATGGCTGGCAAAGCCCGACTCCTCGCCAACGTGATCCAAGCTGCCCTCGAAAGCGACGAGATCAACCATGACAATTCCACTTTGCAGGAGCAAATGTCCGCCTTCAAGGAAATCCTCATTCACGACATTACACCCAAGCAATTTTCCGATGTCTATGCGCAGACCATTGCTTACGGGATGTTTGCGGCGCGATTATATGATACGTCCTTGGATACCTTTAGCCGACAGGAAGCGGCCGAACTGATCCCCAAGTCCAATCCTTTCCTGCGAAAGCTCTTCCAATACATCGCCGGCTATGACCTCGATGCCCGGATTACCTGGATCGTGGATGCACTGGCGGACATCTTTCGTGCGGCGGATGTGCAGGCGATCCTAAAAAATTATAATAAGTTTTCAGAGTCCTCCTCCCCAGAAGGGGGAGGTCGGGAGGGGGCAGATCCCATCATCCACTTTTACGAGGACTTCCTGACCCAATACGATCCCAAGCTTCGCAAGCAGCGCGGGGTCTGGTACACGCCGCATCCCGTGGTGAACTTTATCATCCGGGCCGTGGATGAGATTCTGATCACCGAGTTTGGCTTGCCAATGGGCTTGGCAGATACCTCTAAGACCAAGATCAAAATCCCCATTCCCACGCATGACAAGCGATTTGCGGGAGGAATGCGGGAAGTCGAACAGGAAGTGCATCGGGTGCAGTTCCTCGATCCGGCCACTGGCACAGGCACCTTTGTAGCCGAGGCGATCTCGCAGATCTACGACAAGATGAAAGGGCAGCAAGGAGGCTGGAACAGCTATGTGGAAAATCACCTCCTTCCCCGCATCAACGGCTTCGAACTCCTGATGGCATCCTATGCCATGGCGCACTTGAAATTAGACTTACTGCTCAAATCAACCGGCTATACCCCTCCTTCAGGAGGGGCTAGGGGAGGTCAAAGATTCCGCATCTACCTGACTAATTCCTTGGAGGAATACCACAAGGATACCGGAACCCTCTTCGCCAACTGGCTATCGGCAGAAGCCTCAGAAGCCAATCAGATCAAACGCGATGCTCCTGTGATGATTGTGGCTGGAAATCCGCCTTATTCGGGTGAAAGCTCCAACAAAGGAAAATGGATTATGGATTTGATGGAGGATTACAAAAAAGAACCAGGAGGAAAAGAAAAACTCAATGAACGGAATCCGAAATGGATCAATGATGATTATGTCAAGTTTATCCGCTACGGACAGCATTTTATAGAGAAAAATGGAAGCGGGATTTTAGCTTATATCAATCCGCATGGATTTTTGGACAATCCTACTTTTCGGGGTATGCGGTGGAACTTGTTAAAGACTTTTGATAAAATCTATACCATTGATTTGCATGGGAATAGTAAGAAAAAAGAAACTTCACCGGATGGAAGTCCTGATATAAATGTATTTGATATTCAACAAGGTGTTTCTATCAATTTCTTTATTAAAACAGGAAGGAAAAAAGAAAATGAATTAGGTAAAATATTCCATTTTGATTTATTTGGCCTACGTGACTTAAAGTATGAATTTTTGACTCAAAACACAATCAATAGTATAAAATATAAGGAGATTCCTGTTAGAAAGCCTAATTATTTTTTTATATCTAAAAACTTTGAACTTCTGGAAAAATACGATCAAGGCTTTCAAATCAGTGACTTTTTTCTTCAAAATAATGTGGGAATAGTAACTTCAAAAGATTCCATTTTGATAAATGAAGATCTGGATGATTTGATAAAAAATGTTCAATCACATTATAATATTATACCTGATAAAGAACTAATTAAAAGGATTTCATATAGGCCATTTGATGACAAATATGTTTACTATGATGTAAAAATCATTGAAAGAGCTAGAGAAAAAATAATGAAGCATATTTTGCTAGGTAAAAATTTAGGATTTGTGGTTGGTAGACAATCAACTGATGATTATTGGTGCAATGTTCAAATTACCTCAAACATAATTGACAATCGATTTCATTTCAGTTATAAAGGAATTTCTTCAATTTTCCCACTCTATCTCTATGCCGAATCTTCCGGTCAGTTAAGTTTGGGTTCGGCCGAAACCCGCACGCCCAATCTGAATTTGGAGATCGTGGATCAGATTGCGAAGGGTTTGGGGTTGACTTTTGTACCTGAGAAACACCTCACCCCCGACCCCTCTCCTGAAGGAGAGGGGAGCTTTGCGCCGATAGATTTGTTGGATTACATCTATGCCGTGCTGCATTCGCCTACCTATCGGGAGACGTACAAAGAGTTTTTGAAGATCGACTTCCCAAGAGTGCCCTTTCCAAGTGATGCAGATATATTTTGGAAGTTAGTGGCCTTAGGCGGAGAACTCCGGCAGCTTCACTTGATGGAAAGCCCAACACTCAGTCAGTTCATCACCCAATACCCCGCCGCCGGAGAGAATGAGGTGGAGAAGATAAGGTTTGAATTGAACCCAGACCTGCCAGGTTTCGAAAACCTGGCAGGTGGGGTGTCAAATTTGAGCCATTTTTGGGTTTTTATTTGCATCCCACTTTAGGGTTTTCAATCTCTTAGAAAGTGTGGTTTGTCCGATGTTTTCCTGAGACCAATTTTTGACATTTTCTACACGTGTGG
>NZ_JBKBKZ010000053.1:0-2741 GCF_046296635.1 Algoriphagus sp.
AAAAAATGGCCCGCGGCTCCGCGCGCCCACCTTTTTTCCTTTTATTATTGGGGGGGTTGTAATCGGGGGCGGCGCCCAAAATACCCCCCCTCCCCTAAAAACAAAGCCCACGGACACCGATCAGCTTGCCCGCCGTGGCGGGAAGTCGAGGTGCAACTTTATAAAATTTGGCTACTGGCAGGATTGAGGATAATCACATTAATAAATATAACATATTGAGAATCCTTAGAAACCCTTGATTTTGGGTTTCTTTGGTCTCCAGTCTTCCAACCCGTATGCAAGAGTTACTTCGTCTAATGGCAGAATTTTATATATCCAAATACTAAAAACCCAAATCCCCCCCTTCCATGAGCTATAAAATGGAACAAACCATGCGCTGGTATGGCCCAAAAGACCCGGTAAGCCTAAGAGATATTCTTCAATCAGGTGCCACAGGCATAGTCAATGCGCTGCATCACATTCCAAACGGTGAAGTTTGGAGCCGTGAAGAAATCAAGATTCGTAAAAACATGATCGAAGAGGCCGGACTGACTTGGTCCGTGGTCGAATCTGTTCCAGTCCATGAGGTGATCAAAACCAGAACGGGTGACTTCGAGCAAATCATCGAAAACTATAAAGAAACCCTTCGAAACCTTGCTGCTGAGGGAGTTTTCACAGTTTGCTATAACTTCATGCCGATCCTGGACTGGACGCGTACCAACCTGGAATTTGAGTTACCGAATGGAGCAAAGGCACTTTTTTATGAAAAGAAGGCTGTTCAGGCCTTTGACTTATTTATTCTCAATAGACCAGAGGCAGCAACAGAATATTCTGAAGAAGAAATGTCCGAAGTTAAATCCTACTACGACGGCTTATCTCATGACCAAAAACAACTGATCAAAGAAAATATTCTCAAGGGATTGCCTGGTTCGGAGATCGGCTACACGCTGGATGAATTCCGCGCCATGCTGAAAACCTATGAAGGAATCGATGCCAAAAAACTGGGAGAACATCTTCGCCTTTTCTTGGACTCGGTCACTCCGGTAGCCGAAGAAGTTGGGGTTTATCTTTGCATCCACCCGGATGATCCTCCGTTTTCGCTTTACGGACTTCCAAGAGTGGTCAGCACGGCTTCGGACGCTCGAAGGATTCTTTCCGAAACACCAAGTCATCACAATGGACTGACGTTTTGTACCGGTTCATACGGTGTCAGAGCGGATAATGACCTTCCCGCTATGGTCCGTGAGTTTGGTGATCGAATCCACTTCATCCATTTGCGAAGCACCAAAAGAGATGCAGCGGGAAACTTCTACGAAGACAATCACCTCGAAGGAAATGTGCCCATGGTGGAAGTAATCGATGAGATTCTGAAAGTGCAGGAGAAGCGTGGCAAAAGCCTTCCGATGCGACCAGACCACGGCCATCAGATGCTAGATGATTTGCATAAAAAGACCAATCCGGGTTATTCAGCCATTGGTCGACTCAAAGGACTCGCTGAAATTCGTGGAGTGGAGGAAGCTTTGCTTTGGGTGAAGAAGTCGGGAAGTTAGGAGGTTGGGAAGTTTGGAGGTTGTGAGTGGTGATGCGTGAGTAGTGAGTAGGCAGTCTCAGTATGCAGGTTTGAGAGAAGTTTGGAGGATAGGAAGCTGGGAAGTTTGGAGGTTGTGAGTGGTGAGTAGGCAGTTGCAGTAGGCAGTTGCAGTAGGCAGTTTTGAGAGAAGTTTGGAAGTTAGGAGGTTGGGAAGTTGGGAGGTATGGGGGTATGGAAGTTGTAAGTGGTGAAGAGTGAGTAGTTAGTCGCAGCAGCTAGAAGTCAGTATTCTTGTGTCTTGTGTCTTGTGTCTAGCTACTTTCTTTTTTATTGTGAAATCCAGCCCTGAAGGGGCAATCCAGTTTGGAAGTTGTGAATGGTGAAGGGTGAGTAGGCAGTTGCAGTAGGCAGTTTTGTGATGTGGGAGGCTTGGAGGATGCAGCCCTGAAGGGGCGATCTGTAACAGCCCCAAATGAAATTTGGGGTAATTGAATACCAGTGAAAACCAGAGCTCTGAAGGAGCGATCCAACTCATGAACGAAACCTACAAACCTTTTCCACAAACCTATCTCGACATCCAAAAGGCCACCTTGGAAAATGGATTTACAATGGCATCTGATCTTTCGGCTTGTTCTTTCCTACGGACAATGGCAGGCACAAAGCCTGGTGGAAATTTCTTGGAATTGGGAACAGGCACTGGCCTTTCTACTGCTTGGATTCTGGATGGCATGGACCAAACTTCAAACCTTACCTCGATTGACTTTGATGATTCGGTTTTGTCCATTGCCCAGCAATTTTTAGGCACTGATCCACGCCTGAAACTAGAATTGATCGATGGGGAAAAATGGGTAGAAGGTAACCGTGAGGCTCGCTTTGATTTTATCTTCGCCGATACTTGGCATGGCAAATACTTAATGCTCGATGAAGTGCTGGAAATGCTTTCAATCGGTGGATTGTACATCGTGGATGATATGTTGCCCCAACCGAATTGGCCAGAAGGACATGCCGAAAAAGCGGAAAAGTTTATAGAAAGTCTGGAAGCTTTTCCTTTCTTAACTATTACTAAGCTCAATTGGTCCACGGGGATAATCGTGGCTACGAGGAGGTATTGATTTGTAGTCAATAATTTCAATTTAAATAAAGCTCACGGATGGCAGTAGAGTAGAGTCGTCAGGGAAGAGAATCCCTGACGTACCCCCTCTTCAATCCGTACGTGCGGTTTTCCCGCATA
>NZ_JBKBKZ010000054.1:0-2257 GCF_046296635.1 Algoriphagus sp.
CGGCAGTCCCGATGAGCGCAGCGATTTCGGGAGGGTCCAACTGTGAATACTTGTGCGCCGTGGCGTAGCCCAGGGTGCAACCCTGGGTTATGAAGGTTAAGCATTTTCCCAGCGATGGCGCGGGATGTTGATTGGAAAAATAGGGTTGACGCCAGCGCAATGGAAAAGAAGGTCGAATTGCATATCTTTTCATAGGACCTTAACATTGTCCCGATAGCTATCAGATTCGAGGTGCGTGAGTTCACTATTCTGTGATTTAAGAAAAGTCCTTTTATCTGAGTCTGGAAATTCAAAACCGCAGAGTTTTGATGTTCCGGATTCATTCATCTTAATGAATAGCCTTGCAGAAATTCTTTATCAATTAATTACAAATTCAAAACAAGAAACTATCTTGATTTTGCTAATGTTAAACTGATGAGTTTTCAGGAACGAAATGAATCACTACTAAAAAGCGAGAGTATCGAACTTATCTCAACTCACGAACACTTGAGTGTACCAATAATTGAGCGGATTTATAAGAAAATGATTCTCAATCTTAAATTTAGTAGTATACAGATTGATGATGGTGTTATAATTGATGGACATCATAGATATGTCGCTTCTTTGTTGGCAAACTACGACCTTGATCGAGTTCCGGGTCTAAGATCACAAGCAAAAAAGACATTTTATTGGTCAGACGTAGTCCTAACTAATGATGATTGGGATACCCCTGCCAAAGTGAAGCTATTAAACGAACAGGACACGAAATACAATGATATAAGTCTCGAAGTACTTCTTGAAAGAATCGAATAATTTAAATGAATTTTGTAAAATGTTGATTTTCTTAGATATAGACGGTGTGATGGTTCCTGCTGCTAGTTGGAAAACTCCAGAATTAATGGAGGATGGATTCCCTATGTTTTCAGAAAAGGCCGTCCAAGGGCTAAAAAGCATTCTTTTCCCTGGCTCAAAAATAATTCTGAGCACCAGTCACAGAGATCGATTTACTATTCAGGAATGGAAAGAAATATTTGCAAAGCGTGGATTACATGTTAAAAATCTTGATCGACTTCCTTCTTCTAAAACGCATGGTAAACGAAAAGATGAAATCCAGCAATGGTTTTCGGCCCATGTAAAACCGAAGGTCTTTGTCATAATTGATGACGATAAAACCCTATTCGATCTACCTAGAGATCTCAAAGATCATTTGGTCATTACCAGCTCATTAGTTGGTCTTACTCCGGAAAATTTGAAAGATGTTAATGGGTTGATATTAGCTCCAGCTTGAGTTCCTAAAATGAAAATTGAGATTTAAACGTTACCAAGTTAAAGAACTAAAGCCTGTCCGATAAGATGGATCTTTTTTTATGTCTGATGATGTGATTGGATGCTTCGACTACGCTCAGCACAAGTGCTTCGACTCCCCGTTGCGGCGGGCAATCTGCTCAGCACAGGAGTTGAGATGCTTCGACTTGGTTAGACATACTTCGACTAGCTCAGTAGCCGAGCTCACCAACCGTCGCTCAGCACAGAAGTTTGGGAGGTTGGAGGTTTGGAGGTTTAGAAGGTTGTCATTGTTGTCGTTGTTGTCGGGTTGTCGTTGTTGTCGTTGTTGTCGGGTTGTCGTTGTTGTCGTTGTTGTCATGGTTGTCGGGTTGTCATGGTTGTAGTGGTTGTGAGCTTCGCATGGGACTAGGAAGGAAGGGTTATCGTTGTTGTCGTTGTTGCTGAAGGAGGGTCTTTAATAGCCCAGCTTTTTAAAGCTGGGTGAGAATGGTGGCGTTTTTAACCAGCGATGGCGCAGTTTGTTAATTTGGAAAGGATGCTGTTGCCAGCGCAATGGAAATAGGAGGTTAGGAGGTTAGGAAAATGTATTGAAGATTAAAACCAAATCCCCCCGATCCGCCGCGGCGGACCGGGCAGGCCCCTACCCCCTTTAATAAGCTGACTCGTCCCAATAAAAATTGTGGTCCAAGGGGGAGGTGCGGTGGAATGATTTGGGAATTTGGGGTCGAATTGGACTTACGATAGGATCCCGGGAGGAACGAGAAAAAAGAATCATGAAACCTTCGAGGTTCTATTCAAAGCGGCAGGATAGTAAAATTATTCTTAAAGGTCTGTAAAGATTAAAACCTCAAAGGTTGCCGGCTTCGGCTAATTCCCGGTTGCGTCGCTCTTCTTCGACGACTCGATTGAAGATTTCACCGCGCTTTCGGATGCGATTGGTTTTCTGCCAGTCCATAAAGGCCACGATCACAAAAAGCATAAAATACATGAT
>NZ_JBKBKZ010000055.1:0-1494 GCF_046296635.1 Algoriphagus sp.
CAGTATTCAGTCGCAGTTTGCAGTTCGTAAGACCGAAGACAACAGCCCAAAGTTTACCACCCTCCAACCATTACAACAACGACGGTTGCTGAGCCTGCCGAACCACAACCAGTCCCCAGAAGCAAGACACAAGAAGCAAGAAGCAAGAATTGGAAACCTAAGGCCCAAAGTTTACCAGCCTCCAACCATTACAACGCGAAGCGAACAACCATTACAACAACGACAACAATGATGGTTGGTGAGCCTGCCGAACCACAACCCTTCCAACCTGACAACCCGACAACAACGACGGTTGGTGAGCCTGCCGAACCACAACCAGTCCCCAGAAGCGAGACACAAGAAGCAAGAAGCAAGAATTGGAAACCTAAAGCCCAAAGTTTACCAGCCTCCAACCATTACAACGCGAAGCGGACAACCATTACAACAATTACAACCCTTCCAAGGTAAGACGTAAGTAGTAAGAGGTAAACCGGAGACAACTGCCCAAAGTTTACCTTCCTCCAACCATTACAACAACGACAACCATTACAACCCTTCAAAAGTAAGACGTAAGTAGTAAGAAGTAAACCGGAGACAGCAGCCCAAAGTTTACCAGCCTCCAACCATTACAACGCGAAGCGGACAACCATTACAACCCTTCCAAGGTAAGACGTAAGTAGTAAGAGGTAAACCGGAGACACTTGCTCAAAGTTTAGTATCCTCCAGCCATTACGGTTAGTGAGCAGAGTCGAACCACAACCATGACAAAAACGACAACTAATGTTCAGCCTCGAAGAAAAAAAGCGTCAAATAAAAAACATTGAAATGGGCTTTAAGAAGATATTTCCACAAGTCTTGAAAGAAATTGAGCACTACGGACAAGTTCTTCAAGAGAAAATGGCACGAGAGGATAGATCAAATGGAGAATGATTCAACACTTAACTAGTAACCCTTAATTATAACCTTGAAATAGGTTCGATCCCTGACAGGATCACGTCTGAGAAGCATCTTGTCAATTCAACTCCAGCTCTTATTACGAAGTAGCAGATTCGATTCCCGCTCCTGGTACGACCCAAGCTATGGCGGAATTTTAACCCTTAACAACTAACGACCAACATCGGTCATCCGACAACAACGACAACCCGACAACAACGACAACCATTACAACATTCTCTCCTCTAAAATCGGTCATCCAGCATCGGTCATCCACCAACAATGACAACCCGACAACGCGAAGCTGACAACCATTACAACTCGAAAACAAATACAACCCTTCCAACCCTTCCCAAATCAAAACTCCCCACTACAAAGTAATAGAGGCCTCTTCCGGTTGGAAAATGGTCGACTTCCAGGAAATCTGGCGATACAAGGATCTCCTCTATTTCCTCACCCTTCGTGGCATAAAAGCCCGATACGCACAGTCTATCCTTGGCGTATCTTGGGCAATCATCCAGCCTCTTTTCACCACCTTGGTCTTCACTTTGGTATTCGGAGGACTGGCAAAAGTAGACTCCG
>NZ_JBKBKZ010000056.1:0-1114 GCF_046296635.1 Algoriphagus sp.
AATAACTCACAGAATCTGACCGAAAAAACTGGGTATAAGTCCAATAGACCAATCCAAAAAACATATGATACCAAAACATTTGGTTAAGCAGGCCTGCTTTAATCCATTTGTGCTCCTTTTGCAGATTGCCAAGGATGGGCTGTGAAGCGAAGAATAGGAAAAGGACAAGTAGGGCTGCGCCGAGCAAGGGATGAGGATGGTTAGTTAGGGCTTAAATATAGTAATCGTTCGGTTTAATTGTTGAATTGTTGGAAGGGTTGTCATTGTTGTAATTGTTGTCATTGTTGTACCCCCCGACCCCCTAAAGGGGGAGAAGGGGCTGAGGTGGTTTGAATGTTTGAATGTTGGGGAGTTGGGGAGTTGGGAAGTTTGGAGGTTGGGAGGTTTGGAGGTTTGGAGGTTTGGAGGTTGTCTACCTCACCCCCACTCCCGATTCGCTACGCTTCCCGAATCTTAAACTCCCGATAGGAAAAACATCGAGATTTAAATTTCGGGATTAAAACCTCGGGACAGGCTCTCTTCCCGCAATTCTGCGGGACAGGCACTTGAGGAGAGGGATCTTGTTCTGTAGAAAAATAGAACATAGCAATTCAATGGAACTTATTGCAAAGAAATGACCCTGAAAGGGTCAAACTATGAATACTTGTGCGCTACGCCACAGGCGCACAGGCGTGGCGTAGCCCCGGGTATGGTTCGACAGGCTCACCAACCGGAGGCACGACGCAACCCGGGGTTAAAAGAGTGAGAAGGAACCAGCGCTGGCGCAGGATGTTGGTTTGGAAAATTAGGTTGATGCCAGCGCAATGGAAATGGGAGATTTAAAGGTTGAATTTGGTAATTGGTTATTTGTTTAGTGTGCGATAACCGATGACCAATCCTCTGAGGAAGACAAGCGTTGATAATTGTAAATGGTTGTCGGGTTTTCGTGGTTGTAAGCTGCGCATTGTCAGTCGGAACTAAATCCCCCCGATCCGCCGCGGCGGACCGGGCAGGCACTTACCCCCTTTGACAAGCTTTTGGATTCCTTTAGAAAATTGAAATATAAGGGGGAGTTGCGGCGTGGTAATTGGAAAGTTTGGTATCTCTTGCCTATTTCAATGGAGAATTCAGAAGC
>NZ_JBKBKZ010000057.1:0-1018 GCF_046296635.1 Algoriphagus sp.
TGTTGTCGGGTGTCCGATGGGTCGACTACCCACCGCGGCGGGCAAGCTGCTCACCACAAGTGTTGGAAGGGTTGTGGTTCGACAGGCTCACCAACCGTCATTGTTGTCATGGTTACAGACTGGTACCACTTGGGCTTTAGGTTTCCAAATCTTGCTTCTTGAAAATTGTTGTCATGGTAGTCAAGTTGTCAAGGTTGGAGGATAGGATTTCAATGAACAATTATCAATGCTCAATTATCAATTTTCAAGTGGACCTGCGAAGCGTGACTGAACACTGACCTTTCGACACTCCGCCGCAGCACGAAAGCTGCTCAGAGTGACAAAAACAGAACTCTCCTGAGGCGGACAAGTTTATCAAGTGGCTTGGAAGTATGAAGGTTGGGATGTCTTGGTACTTGTGACAATTATCAATTTTCAATGCTCAATTATCAATTTTCAATGATCAATCCTCCTGAGGCGGACAAGCTTATCAAGTAGGACTGCGAAGCGTGGCTGACCCTTCGACTTCCCGCCACGGCGGGCAAGCTGCTCACCACAAGTGTTGGAAGGGTTGTCATGGTAGGAGGATGCTAAATTATGAAGGACCGTTTCCGATTTACCTTTTACCACTTACGACTAACTACTCACTACTTACATCTCTAATCAATTCTGGCAATTCATAAAACATGGGCAGCCGAAGTAAGCAGTCAGAAAATCGGTCAGAGATAGGGAGTGTTTTTTTACTTTGCTCCGGAAAATGGGTTTGGGCGAAGGCGGATGCGTGAAGCGACTGGTAATGAAATACAGAGAGGATTCCTTGTTCTTTTAATTGGTTGGCATATTGAGTTCGGGAATCGAGGTTCTCGAATAGTAGATAGAAGAGGTGGAAGTTCGATTTGGGATTTCGGATTTGGGATTTCGGATGTAGGATGTCCGGTGTCTGATTTCTGATGTCCGATGTCCGATGTGGGATGTCCGATGTCTGATGTCCGGTTTCGGAAGACAAAGGATTGGGGTTTGGTGCTATTTTCAATTTAGC
>NZ_JBKBKZ010000058.1:0-856 GCF_046296635.1 Algoriphagus sp.
ACAGGACATCAAAGGTCTCTTTGCTGACTTTGATACCACCAGCAACCGCCTTGGGAATACCGTCAAAGATAAAAATAGCCGCCTTGCCGCTGTGCTCAAGGGTGTGGCAGGCTTGAGTTTTGGTGATTTTCAAAACAGCCAGATTGACCTGTTTGGCGATGCCTACGAGTTTTTAATTTCTAACTATGCCGCCAATGCCGGTAAATCGGGGGGCGAGTTTTTTACACCTCAGCATGTCTCTAAGCTGATTGCCCAGCTGGCTATGCACAAGCAAACCAGCGTCAATAAAATCTATGACCCGGCAGCGGGTTCTGGCTCGTTGTTGCTGCAAGCGAAAAAACATTTCGATAACCATATTATTGAAGAAGGCTTCTTCGGCCAGGAGATTAACCACACCACCTACAACCTGGCGCGGATGAATATGTTTTTGCATAACATCAATTACGACAAGTTTAATATGCAGCTGGGTAACACTCTGGAAGAACCGCACTTTCTGGATGACAAACCCTTTGATGCCATTGTGTCTAACCCGCCCTATTCGGTGAAGTGGAAAGGCAGTGACGACCCTACGCTAATTAACGATGAGCGCTTTGCGCCTGCGGGTGTGTTAGCTCCTAAGTCCAAGGCTGACTTTGCTTTTGTGCTGCATGCGCTTAGTTACTTATCCGGCAAAGGCCGGGCGGCGATAGTGTGCTTCCCGGGTATTTTTTACCGTGGCGGGGCTGAGCAAAAAATTCGCCAATACCTGGTAGACAACAACTATGTCGAAACGGTGATTTCATTAGCGCCGAACCTGTTCTATGGCACTACCATAGCGGTAAATATTTTGGTGCTGGCGAAAAACAAAAAAGACACC
>NZ_JBKBKZ010000059.1:0-677 GCF_046296635.1 Algoriphagus sp.
TTCGCAGGCCTCTTTTTTTTGCAATTGCTTCACGTATTGCTGTGAATTGCTTTCAAAATTGTATTTTCATGAATGATTCGCAGGCGGAAGTTTTACATTCAACTGCTCAGGGAAGCTGTGAATTGCTTTCAAAATTGTATTTTCATGAATGATTCGCAGGGCCATTGTAGCTGCCGTTGCCAAAGGCATAGCTGTGAATTGCTTTCAAAATTGTATTTTCATGAATGATTCGCAGGTAATCATAAGAAAAAAACAAAACGATAAGGCTGTGAATTGCTTTCAAAATTGTATTTTCATGAATGATTCGCAGGCGTTATTATGTAATAGCCATCATTGTAGTCGCTGTGAATTGCTTTCAAAATTGTATTTTCATGAATGATTCGCAGGTGTTATTCAGACCGATAACTTCGATATTTTGCTGTGAATTGCTTTCAAAATTGTATTTTCATGAATGATTCGCAGGGGACGAAGATGGTACTGAAAGGGACGATACGCTGTGAATTGCTTTCAAAATTGTATTTTCATGAATGATTCGCAGGCTGGGTGATCAGCTGGGTGGTAATGTGGATGCTGTGAATTGCTTTCAAAATTGTATTTTCATGAATGATTCGCAGGTCTGCATAAATCTTAGCAAGTTCTTCTTCAGCTGTGAATTGCTTTCAAAATTGTATTTTCAT
>NZ_JBKBKZ010000060.1:0-670 GCF_046296635.1 Algoriphagus sp.
CTTGGTGTTTCAAAAAATTATCCAAGATTGGCAAACAAAAAGTTTCATCTATTGCTTTTAGTATCGTAATGTCAAAATGGAAGATAATTTTTTTATTCTGGTTTTGGATTTAAAATTTTACTTTCTACCTTTGCACTCCCAAATCGAAAAAGTCCTTGCAGATTTTGAGAAAAGGGAAACATATTTCGCCAATATACCAGCAGAAATATAGGCGCTGAAAGATAAGATTCCGTAGCTCAGCTGGTAGAGCAATACACTTTTAATGTATGGGTCCTGGGTTCGAATCCCAGCGGGATCACCAAAGTCCGATCTTAGATCGGACTTTTTTTTTCTCATGACAATGGATCCTCAGGGTTGGCAAATGGCCAGAAAATTCCAGTAATCAAACTTCCACAATAGTTAAAATAGACCTGGATTGATAAGTAGAATAGGAAAATCATGACTAAATCCTACATGAGAATTTTTGGCCTCAATTTTGGTAAATATTTGAAGCTCTTTTGATTAATTTAGTGTCATTGATTTCTTCTCCTATTTTTTTAAGAAAGGAATTGTGTTTTCAGCTCGGTCGAGATTTTTTTCCTTGCCGATTCTTTTGTTGAGACGAAATAAGGGAGAATAGATGTATCAACTCAGTAAGGATTAAGACATTTCAATTTTCAATAAAGATGAG
>NZ_JBKBKZ010000061.1:0-303 GCF_046296635.1 Algoriphagus sp.
ATACGCGTTACGCACCCGTGCGCCACTCTCATCTCAACCGAAGTCAAGAATCCCGTTCAACTTGCATGTATTAGGCCTGCCGCTAGCGTTCATCCTGAGCCAGGATCAAACTCTCCATTGTATATAAATTTTAAGTGTTCTCTGGCCCCTTTAAAGGTACTCTTCAAATATCATCGCTGATATCTTTCTATAATACGCAATTCACTATGCTGGTTACATTCATTCAAAGAACTCTTTCCTTACTACTTTCTAGTAAGCTTGTGGTCTGTTATCTCAAAACCTTTTTATTATTCCCACTCTCCT
>NZ_JBKBKZ010000061.1:313-611 GCF_046296635.1 Algoriphagus sp.
AGCATTTTACATGACTTAACAGCTCGAGTGATCGTAGTCTTTTCACTAAAAGCTTCTTTAAACTCTTAGATCAAAAAAACCCTACTCTATCTTTTTTCTATCACTCTCCTTCCGAAAGCGGATGCAAAGATAAAGAAATTTAAATCCTTAGAGCAAACTTTTTGGAAGATTTTTTGAAAAAAAATTCAAAGCCTCATCCTCAATTACTTCCAAACTTATGGGCCTAAAATCCGCCTCCAGTTACTCTGTTGGCCGTTTTTATTCAGTAAGCTTTTCGTTCGCTCCATCACCGTTCGTG
>NZ_JBKBKZ010000062.1:0-607 GCF_046296635.1 Algoriphagus sp.
AAAATTCGGGGCTGCAACTTACCCAAACTAATAAATAAATTGGAATTAACTTGAAGTTTCTCATAGCCTTCTAGATCTTAATTATAGAAATAAGCCTCAAAAAGATTATTCACAGCCTGCTGCTGATGGTTTCCATTGTTTTGAAGCAACCTGTTTCTAAAGCCCTGCACTGTCCCACACCTGGCCATAGTGCCCCAGACTTACAGAATAAACTTACATTATCCGTAAATCCAGGTCTGATAAGGTTCGCATTGGTATCAGTTGAGTCAAGTAGGAGAACTTTTCCAAAGTTTCGAACTTTGGAAAAGTTTACTCCCAGATACTCACTTTACAGCCAATCTCACTAACTGATTTGTTTCTGGTTTCATTTTGGTGATAGTCCTTATTTCAAATCCTCTTCTGTGATCTCAAAGGCAAACTTTTGGTAATGTTTTCTATTGACTACCAATAACCAACTATCCCTATCGTCCACATTGTATATATTCTTTCCAGGAGATTCTGGATAATAGGTTTTTAGAACTAAGTTATTCACTTTAATCTGTATAGAATCAACCCCGCTAAAAGAAATACGCCATCCGCCAGAGTCACATATACTTAACTCTGTAAA
>NZ_JBKBKZ010000063.1:0-231 GCF_046296635.1 Algoriphagus sp.
TGCTTGGTTTTCACTCCTTCATCATCATACCCAACTGCTCCAAGGGTTTTATCTTGGGTTTTATCAGCGAAAATATTGACGATATCGCTACCGTACTTGAAATTCTTACTTTCCCACTTATCTAGCGTGGCAAAGCTTGTCCCTGCATAATTGGCCTCATATCCTAGTACTCTGTCCAGTTCCAATGGATGACCTACGGACTCATGAATGGTCAAACCAAGGTGATTTGGA
>NZ_JBKBKZ010000063.1:241-607 GCF_046296635.1 Algoriphagus sp.
AATAATATCTTCTTTCAGGTCATAGGAGTTTTTGTAATGAATCAAGCCTCCTGGGCCTTCAATTTTATCTTCTTTTCGGCCATCCAAGTATTCAAAGCCCATTCCCATCGGAGCGCTCAGACCTTGACGCGTCTTGAATTTACCCGCAGTGGGGTCTACCGCAGTCACGGTGAATGTAGGCCAAATCCTATGAATATCTTGATTGATATAAGAACCTTCAGTACTGGCAAAATACTTTTGCTCATTGACCATGTAAAGGTTATTGCTCACGAAACTAGCTCCTTCTGCCATAGCAGCAGCATTGGCATCTAGCATAAGATCGACCTTTTCTGAAACGGGGATATCAAAAGCATTTTTAGAAAGTGG
>NZ_JBKBKZ010000064.1:0-603 GCF_046296635.1 Algoriphagus sp.
TTGGAATTCAAATCCACAATTTAGGCATGCGTATGGCACATTTGGATGATTGAAATAAAAAGTTAGATTGCTACCTTTAAAAACAAAAAGACCCGAATGAGGGTCTCTTTTGGTGGTGCGCACGAGAAGATTCGAACTTCCACACCCGAGGGCGCTGCCGCCTGAAGACAGTGCGTCTACCAATTTCGCCACGTGCGCAGAATAAAATGTAGAGACAAAAGTAGCTGAAAAAGTCTGAAGGCTAAAGCAAGAGCTGAGGGAATTTTTTCTCTCTATATGTTGGCCAAAAGACCAAGTCAAGAATTTTACCAACCCTCTCTCGGCTTATTCGTTGGTACTGAGGTGTTGACAGTTGCTTTCCGGATCAAATGTCAATTAACCTGCAATTTTATTTATAGAATAACTATTTTTGGCATTTAGCCAATCTACAGATTTACATGATACAACGTATTGCGCTAGTTCTCCTGCTAAGCCTTGGTTTTTCGGCACAGGGGCAAATCCTCCAACCAGCCAAATGGAGCACAGATGTTTCCAAAAAGGAAGTAAGCGTAGGAGATGAAGTAGAGTTGATTTTCTATGCCCGCATAGACAAAGACTGGTACT
>NZ_JBKBKZ010000065.1:0-581 GCF_046296635.1 Algoriphagus sp.
ACCAAAGTCATAGAACGGAGTGATGCCTAATGCAAAATGCTGATTAAACGCATTAAAATCGTGTAGACGTGCGCGCATTTCCAAATTCACTAGACCAACTGTCGGTGCCAAGAAACGAGCTTCCCTATAACCTCTTAGTGATCGACCTCCACCTAATACTAAAATTCCACCCGCCTCTGCTTGGGAAGATAAATCCCACATTTCAATAAAGTTGATATTTGGGCCCAAGATATGTCCAAATGCTGCTAAACCTGCAAAAGTCAACCTATTTCTATCATTTTTCCAGCGATGGAAGGTATGGATGAACTGGCCTTGCACCATAAATTTGTTGAAGTTAAAGTCAGAACCCAACCAAGGTGCAGAATATTCATGAGAGTATTGTAAAAAAACTCCTTTGCTTGGGTCTGGCTCCAAGTCACGGGTATCATAGATCAAGGCTCCTGCCAACATACTGGTGAACTGGAAGCGATCTTCAAATCCGGATAAATTAAATCTATCCCAAGTACCATCATGTTTTTGAATATTGGCTAAAGTAGGCCGCTGTACCGCCTCCACGGCAGTTCCATTTGGAAGAAACGCTT
>NZ_JBKBKZ010000066.1:0-569 GCF_046296635.1 Algoriphagus sp.
TTTGCTTTTCTTGCCTTTGCCTGTCTGGATTCTATTTGAGGCTTTGGGGGCAGAGATATGGGACGCAACCTCAGAAAGGAAAATCAGGTTCCTAATGGTGTCGGTTTTCTTTCTTTTTCTGTCTTGATTTTTTCATATTCTCTCTTGCTTTTGCCTTTATCTCTTCAAACCTCTGGTCATACAGCCTTTTGAGTTCAAGAGCCTTGAGCCTGAGCGTGTTTTTGTCATAACGATGTATTTCAAAAACATCTCCGTCCTTGGCAAAATCCTTAATAAAACCTATTTCTTTGAGGCTTTGAAAAGCAAGAGTTAAAGATTGAACCTTTTTCCATAAAGGTGTGTCCGTATTTAATCCGACCAACCTCACAAGAGTTTCTATTTTTAGTCTGTTCACAAGCATCTGGTTCTCCGACCTGCTACTAAGTATCGTAAAAAGTGCTATCTCGTTTTTGCCTTGCAGATGCAGGAGAAAAGGAACATAGAGGCGAAGCCCTTCTTCTTCACAAAGCCTGTAAAATTCTGCTGGCAACTTAAGATAGAGCCTTCTTTCCTTTTCTTCATAGCTGCTC
>NZ_JBKBKZ010000067.1:0-378 GCF_046296635.1 Algoriphagus sp.
AGTGGTGATGCGTGAGTAGTGAGTAGGCAGTCTCAGTATGCAGGTTTGAGAGAAGTTTGGAGGATAGGAAGCTGGGAGGTTGTGAGTGGTGAAGAGTGAGTAGTTAGTCGCAGCAGCTAGAAGTCAGTATTCTCATGTCTTGTGTCTAGCTACTTTCTTTTACTGTGAAATCCAGCCCTGAAGGGGCGATCCAGTTTGGAAGTTGTGAAGGGTGAAGGGTGAGTAGGCAGTTGCAGTAGGCAGTTTTGAGAGAAGTTTGGAAGTTAGGAGGTTGGGAGGTATGGAGGTATGGAAGTTGTAAGTGGTGAAGAGTGAGTAGTTAGTCGCAGCAGCTAGAAGTCAGTATTCTCATGTCTTGTGTCTAGCTACTTTCTTTTA
>NZ_JBKBKZ010000067.1:477-556 GCF_046296635.1 Algoriphagus sp.
ACTGTGAAATCCAGCCCTGAAGGGGCAATCCAGTTTGGAAGTTGTGAATGGTGAAGGGTGAGTAGGCAGTTGCAGTAGG
>NZ_JBKBKZ010000068.1:0-553 GCF_046296635.1 Algoriphagus sp.
AATGCCTGTATTTACGCTGATGGTTCTCCTGTAACACTTCGTTTTGCAGATTCTATTGGTGAAGTTTTGACAGCAGGAAAAGACATTAAATCAGAAGTATTACCATTTAAACATTATGTATGAGCCAGCCCACAGGTGTAAGCACATTTGCAAGCCGCACAAGCCCAAGCACAGACCAAAGCTTGCAAAAGAGCTTCCACCTTTCCACCGCAGATAAAATTGAATTAAAAAAAATCTCCCTTCCTTCAGAAAATAAAAAATACCCAATCGCACAAACAAACCCTACACAGAAAATGACGATAAAACTAAACAGGAACAATGGTTTACAGACACGGTGGACAAGAACACCAGCACCCAACAGCACCTATAAGAAATTGGCGGTTCAGTGGTTAAATGAGGTTCAGTTTTTCAATCAAACTTTTGTGCAGGTTGACAGTTTTGTGCTTCGAAATCCGCTTCTTCGCCAAGCGCCAAAACGTCAGACTGTCTAAAAACCCCTTTAATATTTTTATAAATAGACCTACTATTCCTATGGGATATATCAGGTATTTTT
>NZ_JBKBKZ010000069.1:0-546 GCF_046296635.1 Algoriphagus sp.
TCTTACAAATCTTTTCCCTCTTTGAAACTCTCCAATTACGCCTAGTGGCTCCCTCTCAGTTTCCACTTCAATAAAACTAAATAACTGTTCACGATAAAAGGTATACTGCTTTTTACGAACTGTAAGCTCCGCTGTAAGCTCCGCTGTAAGCTCCGCAAATCTGTCAAGTATATAAACAATTTTATTTTGGATATCGAGTGATTTCCTTGGATTATCTGGACACGGAATAGGTATTTCTAGTTTTTCCTTTAAATTATTTGAACTTAAATTAGGCTGTGCTCCGCCTCCAGCAAGAACATACAAAAAATCAGATTTAGTTAGTAGAAAATGGTATAAAAAGCGATTATTAAGTATCTCTTTGTTAGGTATGAATTTGCCTACACGTTGATTTAAATAAGCATTTTCATTAAAATTGTAATAGCCAATTTTACCAGTGGTAGCACCAGACATGGCTATGAGTATATCTCCTTTTTTAACAGCGTAATTAAGTGGATTACCTGAACTATAATCAGATGGGTCAAAGTACTTTACGCTTGATAGGTCAAC
>NZ_JBKBKZ010000070.1:0-540 GCF_046296635.1 Algoriphagus sp.
CGCCAATTTTTCAAGTAGTTCTCGGTCTTCTGTCAAAATTGTGTTTAAGGTGGTTGAAAGTCGCATTTTTTCCGTTGTGGTTTTTTCCACTTGGCGAAGGTATTGCAGAAGTTCACCCAAAACTTCGTTGGGTAACTTATTCACAATTTGTACTATTTCTTGTTTGAGTTCCATTTTGAGTTCCGATTATTTATCAGCCTAACGTTGTTTTTTATTGGTTGGTTCGTTTTGATGTTTTCTTTCTATGCTTGCCTGCAACGTTTTGCGGGTTTAAGAAGTTGGCGATTTCGGAGCACAAAACTGTCAACCTACACGAAAGTTTGATTGGAAAACTGAACTTCATTTAACCACTGAACCGCCAATTTCTTAAAACCGCTGTTAGCGGTTCGGCTTTCTTTTCTGCTTATAGTTAATGTCTGCATATTGTTAACGTGGCATAAGTAAAATTATCAATGCTCCCGCTATACAAACACTCGCTCCAATAATATCCCATTTGTCTGGCGTGTTGTGTTCGACTATGTATAACCATAAGAGTGAAGC
>NZ_JBKBKZ010000071.1:0-538 GCF_046296635.1 Algoriphagus sp.
AAAGGGTTTTTTGATATAATCTACTGCACCTAAATCCAACCCTTTTACTACTTGCTCGGTGGCAGACAGGGCACTGATGATAATTACAGGTGTATGAATGCCAAACGAACGCAAATTTTTTAATACATCAAATCCGTCTGTGCCCGGAAGCATTAAGTCCAGCAAAATCAAATCAAAAGTTTCGGATGCCGCAGTTTC
The DNA here is from genome assembly GCF_046296635.1 of Algoriphagus sp. GTDB lineage: Bacteria > Bacteroidota > Bacteroidia > Cytophagales > Cyclobacteriaceae > Algoriphagus. The sequence goes on from NZ_JBKBKZ010000071.1 coordinate 199, forward strand.
CAATCCTTTTGCTCCGTTAAAGCAAGCCGATACGGCATAGCCTGCCTGTTGTAAGCCTTTTTCTAAATAGGAAGCTAGCTTTTGTTCATCTTCAATTACTAGAATTTTCATGTGTTTATAATTTGATTTTATCGGTCACATGGAATCTTCGCAAGGTGGATAATCATCCCAGTGTGTGATCCCGTACGTACGGGATCATGCTTGATTTCATATATTTTGTCTTAGTATCAACTATTATGTTGTACGCTATCAGCCCAAACCTTTTTTATTTAATTACTTCCACGCTACATCATATAGGGAAATAAATAAAGAAGGTCAGACAGGAATATTACCTTCCTGT
>NZ_JBKBKZ010000072.1:0-532 GCF_046296635.1 Algoriphagus sp.
TATGCTTGTAATTACGTGATTGGCTTCACCATGAGTCAAATCCGCATGAACCAAAACATAGCCAGGGAAGAAATTCTTCTCTCTGACTCTTTTTTTGCCATTGCGCATTTCGTAAACTTTCTCGGAAGGAATTAATACCTCGGGAATGTAATCCTCGAGTTTATTCCGGACAATTTCATTATCCAAGTAAGACTTGGCCTTTTTCTCTTGCCCTGCTACCACCCGTAGTACGTACCACTTATGTTCAGCCATCAGTAAATTTTATGCGATTAGAATAAGTCGAAGCCTAAATCTATCACACCGATTACCAGGGCGAAGATCAATGAGGCTACCAGTACCAAAACAGCACTGTTTTGTAGAAATGAGTACGAAGGCCAAGTGACCTTGTTTTTCATCTCATCTATCGATTCTATGACAAAATTTTTAACGTTCATGGTTTTACTCTATTTGCACGGGCAGAGAGATTCGAACTCCCATCAACGGTTTTGGAGACCGCTATTCTGCCATTGAACTATGCCCGTAAATAATTTAT
>NZ_JBKBKZ010000073.1:0-511 GCF_046296635.1 Algoriphagus sp.
TATAGAGATAAGCGTAAATGCGGCAGAGCCAAGGGCAACAAGTGTGTTGGTACGAAGTCCGGCACTTTTTTGCCGCCATTGTCTTTCTAGTCCAATGGCAATCCCGAGTATAAGGGCTAAAGAAAGGCGTGTGGCGAAATCTAATAATGTCATTTTTCTTTCTGCTTGTGCAAACACCCTTGTCTTTTGCACCTGCAAAAAGCATGGTGCAAAATCAGATTAGGTATCTACTTGTTTTACAACCGGGATCGGAATCTATATAAGTCTGTTTTTTATTGGCGCTACAAAACTAAAACAGCTCCCGATTGGGAGCCGTTAGAGACCTTTTAGAAAAAAATTAGAATTTTATTAGAGTCTGAAGGAGAAACCAAAAAACAAGGTGCTGGGCGATATGGCATTAAGCCCTAAATTAAAGGCAGTATCTAGCCTGAAATTGGGACTTACTTCATAGATTAATCCCGAATTGGCCGTATGGATGTAAGAATTATTTTCGCCCAAAATAGCGACATAT